>NZ_JWLC01000001.1 GCF_000813745.1 Leisingera sp. ANG-M1
TTTCTTTGCCGCAAGGCAGCGGCTCCCGCACCCCACCAGCGCATCCCGGCTGGACGGGGCGGTGGGGATGGCAGATAGTCCTTTCATGCCAACAAACGATTTGAAACAGATCAGCAAATTTCTCAGCTACCTCCTGCGGCATAATCCTGGCGACCTTGGCCTGGAGATGGACCGGCATGGCTGGGTGCATGTCGAAGATATCCTTGCCAAGGCGGATCAGCCGCTGACCCGGCAGCAGATTGAAGAAACGGTCCGGACCAGCAGCAAGCAGCGGTTTTCCCTGTCCGCCGATGGCGCCCGCATCCGCGCCAACCAGGGACACTCCTTTCCTGTCGACCTCGGGCTGGAGGCCATCGCGCCGCCGGACATTCTCTACCACGGCACCGCCAAGAAGAATCTTGCGGTGATACTGGCGGAGGGGCTGCAGCCGATGGAACGCCAGCATGTTCATCTGTCCTTGGATCAGGAAACTGCCCGCGCTGTCGGCTCCCGGCATGGCAAACCAGTTGTCCTGCAGGTGGATGCCGCTCGGATGCAGGCAGAGGGTCATGCGTTCTTCCTTTCAGCAAACGGTGTCTGGCTTTGCCTGTCAGTACCGGCCCGGTACTTGCGGCAGTGAAACCCGCTCCTTCAAACCGCACCCGCAAGCTGGAGCGCCGCCTAGGCGACGGGATGCGCGCCCGCCTGCCGGTGGCAGTCTCCGAGTTCATCATGTTCACCCTGAAGCAGGGCTGGGCCGCAATTTTCGGCATTTTGCTTCTGGGCGGACTGATCGTGACCGACCGGATCTGGCAGGAGGACTGGCCGCTGGCGCGCTATGACGCGCTGCTGGCCTATGCCCTGCTGCTGCAGGCGGTGCTGCTGGCAACCGGCATGGAAAGCTGGCGCGAGGTGCGGGTCATTCTGCTGTTCCATCTGACCGGAACCGCTATGGAAATTTTCAAAGTCCAAGCAGGTAGCTGGGCCTATCCCGGCGGCGGCCTGATCAAACTGTGGGATGTGCCACTGTTTTCCGGGTTCATGTACGCCTCTGTCGGCTCTTACATGGCGCGGGTGATCCGGCTGTTCGGCATGCGGTTCGCGCCCTACCCGCCCTTTTGGGCAACCGTTCTGCTGGCAGCTGCCATCTACGCCAACTTCTTTGCCCACCACTTCCTCCCGGACATCCGGCTTGGGCTGTTTGCCGCAACGCTGCTGCTTTTTGCCCGCACCCGCATCTGGTTCCGCATAGGCGAGCGCGTCTATTGGATGCCGCTGCCTGCAGCCGCCTTTCTGTCGAGCTTTTTCCTCTGGCTGGCTGAGAACGTCGGCACCGGCACCAGGACCTGGCTTTACAAAGGCCAGAGCAGCCATGACTGGGTAAGCCTGGCCAAGATGGGATCCTGGTACCTGCTGCTTTATGTCAGCTTTGTCACCGTTACGCTGGTGTTCCGGGAGGCATTGTCCCCTTCGCCAGTCTCCGCCCGGCAGATGGCAAGCCGCCGTCAGCCCGCGCCCGCAGCGGAATGAACCGCAGCGGCCGGGCGGTTGAGTGTGCTCCTCCGATTTGGCGGATCACGATACCGGCTGACGCCCCATCAATGCAGCCGCAGCCAGCTGCACCGCGCCGGGCTTCAGATCAGCCCGCGCCAGCGCAGCACGAGGATCAGCAGTGCCAGAACGGCAAGGACGGAAAAAGCCATACTGCCCAGCACGCCCAGCCAGAACCCTTTGCGCCGGTCGGCGAGATCAATCTTTTCCAGATACGCCTTCACTTCGCGCACGGCGCCGCGCAGCGGTTTTTCATCGACGGTCAGCCGCAGTTTGGGATGATCCAGCAGCGGCAAGGCATCGGCGATTTTCATACCTTGTTTGTAGATGCGGCGGGGAATGCGGCGGCGGGCGCGCTTCAGCGCTGCGGCCAGATCGCCCGAGGCATGCTCACGCTCTTTCAGCAGGGTGCGGATCTCTTCGATGTCCTGTTCCAGGCTGGCGGCCATTCCGGCTCTCTCCCTTGCTGCGGTGCGGCCCTACCCTAGCGTGCGCCGGGCCGGGTCTCAATGGGGGTGGCAAGCCTTTGCCTGCACGGCTATCAAGATCGCATGCTGAACACGATCACACACGGCTCTGCCACCGACAAAACCCCGCTTCTGATTGCCCATGGGCTTTACGGCTCCGCCCGCAATTGGGGTGTTATTGCCAAGCGCCTGTCGGATGAACGGCTGGTGGTGGCTGCAGACATGCGCAACCACGGCGACAGTCCGCGCACCGATAGCCATACCTATCCGGAGCTGGCTGCGGATCTGGCCGAAGTCATCGCGGCCCATGGCGGCCGGATGGATGTGATCGGCCATTCTATGGGCGGCAAGGCCGCGATGACGCTGGCTTTGAACCACCCGAAGGCGGTGCGCCGCCTGGTGGTCGCCGACATTGCACCGGTGGCCTATGGGCACACGCAAATCCAGTATATCCACGCGATGCGCTCGGTGGATCTGGACACCGTGCAGCGCCGCCCCGAGGCTGCGGTGCAGCTGGCAGAGGCCGGGGTGGAACCGGCACTGCAGAGTTTTTTCACCCAGTCGCTGGATATCCCGAACAGGCGCTGGAAGCTGAACCTGGACACGCTGGCAAATCAGATGCCGAACATCATGTCCTTTCCTGAGATGGACGCCTCCTGGAACGGACCTGCCCTGTTTTTGTCAGGCGCCGAGTCGGACTATGTGCTGCCCGAACACCGCGATCTGATCCGCGCCCGCTTCCCTGCTGCCCGGTTTGCCAAACTGCCTGGCGCTGGCCATTGGCTGCACGCCGAGAAGCCGCGGGAATTCGAGGCTGCGGCGCGGGTCTTCTTGAACGCCTAGGCGCCGCGGGCGTAAAGCTGCTTGGCCACCAGCCAGGCCACCGGCATACCCAGAACCGCGCCAATGGCAGCCGAGGCCAGGATGGCCGGAACCGTGGACATGCCTGCGACCAGGACCACGATAACACCAACGCCTGCCAGGCTGCTGCCGATCAGCGAGTAAAGAACGGATGCAAGGCGCAACATGGGGTCTCTCCTATAACTGCCGAGTCTCTCTGGCTTCAGGCATAGGGAGAGTGGAGGGCTGCCGCCTTGATCAGGATCAGATGGCACACCAATCAAAAAAGGCGGCCCCGAAGGGCCGCCGGCAGCTGACTATCCGGGGAGGAACTGGTCAGCCGATTTCCACGAAAACCCGGCCGCCTTCGACCTTGACCGGGTAGGTCTTGAGGTCCTCATGAACCGGCGCCGACAGCGCCTTGCCGGTGCAGATGTCAAAGCGGCCGCCGTGCAGCGGGCATTCGATGACGCAATCGATCACTAGCCCGTCCTCCAGGCTCTGCTCCTCATGGGTGCACATCAGGTCAGAGGCGAAGAACCCCTTTTCGGTGTTGTAGATTGCGTAGGACTTGCCCCCGTGCTCCCAGGAGATCAGGTCTTCTTCGTCGATGTCATCGGTGGCGCAGGCGTCTATCCATTGGCTCATGCTTTTTGGCTCCTGAATATCGTGTATCTTGTGTTGGCGGGTTCAGGCGTGAACCGGCGTCCATTTGTCCAGCGCTTCGCGCAGTTTCTCGTGCTCGCCGCCGCTCATGGCAACGGTATGGGCAGCGTCGGGGAAGGTTCCGGCCTTCACCTCGTCGCGGAAACCGGTGAGGCCTTTCTCGCGCTCGGCTGCCAGGGCTTTGCGCACCGACAGCATGTCGGCCCAGGCCTTGGCATGGCGCGGCGGGTTTTCCACGTCACCGCAGATATCCATCATGAAAGAGAAGATGATGTCGCCGCCCGAGCCCGCGCCGATGGAATGGGTCACCAGAGAAGTCCGTTTGTTGATCTCCTGCAATGCCTCAACCGCGACGCATTCGACCTCTGCCGCATAGGCGCCGGCATCCTCCAGCCGTTTGAAGTCCTGAAACAGGCGCATCGCCTCTTCCGCGGTCTTGCCGATGGTGCGCAGGCCGCCCACCCGGGTCGACAGCCGAGGCACCAAGCCGAGGTGGCCCTGCACGCAGAGCCCCTCGGCCGTCAGACGCTCCACAGTCTTCAAGCCCCGCGGAGTGTAGATCGCATCAGCACCGCGCTCGGCCACCCGGATGGCGGCGCGCAGGGCTTCGTCTTCGGTGGCGTATTGCACCATGGTCTGCGAGCCGGTGACAAAGGTGTTCGGCGCGCCGCGGCGGATGGCTTCGATATCCACGTCCGCAATGGTGATCAGATCGATCCCCAGTGCCTCAAGTGTGGCGGCTTCTTCCTCCGTCTGGGCATCGACCTGGGTCATCTTCACGCCTGCCGCCTTGTTGGCCTGGATGCAGGAGACGGTCAGGTTGCGGCGGGCCGGCTGCCCGCCATAGGTGTAGACGTTTTTCATCGCTGCCTCACATGGTCCGCTGCGCGACGCGCTCCACCGGGCCGCCCTCGGTGATCATATGCGGCGCCTGGCGGATGGTGGCGGCCTTGGTCGGGCGGCCCAGCGAGCGGCGCAGCACCACCGACATCACTTCAAGGTTGGTCTTGAAGAAGCCCGGATCCGGCTCCGGCAATTGCTCCTGCACCGCCTCGGCCAACTTGGGCAGCGCGTGGAACGGCACCTGCGGGTAGAGGTGATGTTCGACGTGGTTGTTCATCTTCATATAGAGGAATTCAGCCAGCCAGTTGCTGCGGAACGAGCGGGTGCTTTCCAGGATCGAAGGAGAGTTCTCCTGCAGTTCCACATGCTGGATCAGGGTGAACAGCAGCATGACAGGCGCGCCCAAAACCCGCGGAACGACGATCAGCCAGACCGGCCACCAGATGCCAAAGAAGGGGGCCGCAGCGATCAGCGCATAGATGGCCAGCATGATACGCGCATTGCGGGTCATCTTGGCAAACTCGCCCTCCGGCGTGACCATCTTCATTGTGTCGGTGTAATGGCCCACCGCCAGTTGCACAAAGACCTGCATGTGGAAGCGCAACAGCGCAAAACCGGTGATCTCAGCCAGCCAGCCGCCAAAGCCCATTGGGGTATCGAAGGGCATCTGGCTGTCCTTGCCGACCCACCAGGTATGGGTGTGGTGATTGGTGTGGGTATAGCGGCGGTGCAGCGGCTCCTCCATGTAGAGGAGCGAGGTCACCCACAGCACGGCTTCGTTCAGCCAGCGGGTGCGGAAGGCGGTGCCATGCGCGGTTTCATGGCTGAAGGAATAGGCCGGCACGGTCAGGAAGATTCCGTGCAGCAGCATTGCAGGCCACACCCAGATCGTTCCGAGCGTGGCCCAGACCAGGGTGCCAGTGGCGGCCAGGAAGGCAATCCACTGCGCTATGTAGATCAGACCAGGCCTGTCGCTGCGGGCGGCGATGGATTTCAGCGTCTTCTTGTCGAGTTTCACACCCGAGGACGCGGCATTTGTAGGGACGTAATCAGGCATCTGGAACCTTCTGGATGGCTGAAGAGGTGTTTCGATTGGATGCAGCAAGCCGCCGGGCAGAACGTTGTCCTGCCCGTGGCCTCATTGCCTGCGTGGAGTGCCTGCCTTAGCTGGCGTAGTTGGAGCCTTCGTCGTCGAGGATCGCCTTCAGCTCGGCCAGGTGGCGCTCCGCCTGATCCGGGTAATCCTCCAGCTCTTGCGCGGTCTTCTCGGCGATCTCGTCGCTCAGCACCCGCAGCTTCTGGCCGGTTTGCAGCGCCCGGATATAGGTCTCGGCAGCGCGCTCGAAATAATAAAGGCGGTTGAAGGTATCCGCGACGGTATCGCCAATCACCAGCACCCCGTGGTTGCCCATGATCATGGTTTTGACCTTGGGGTCGCTCAGCATCGAGGCGCAGCGCTCGCCCTCACTGTCGAAGGCCAGCCCGCCGAATTCACCATCAACCACATGGCGGTTGTAGAAGGTGGCGGTGTTCTGGTCGATCGGCGGCAGGGTGCTGTCGGCGAGGCAGGCCAGGACGGTGGCGTGGATCGAGTGCACATGCATTACGCAGCGCGCATGCGGGCACAGCCGGTGGATCGAGCCGTGCAGGCCCCAGGCGGTCGGGTCCGGCGCTTCGGGGCGCTCCATGGTCTTGGGGTCGTTGGCGTCCAGGAACAAAAGATCCGAGGCCTTGACGCGGCTGAAGTGCACCTGGTTCGGGTTCATCAGAAACTGGCTGCCGTCCTCGTTCACCGCCAGGCTGAAATGGTTCGCCACCGCCTCATGCATGTTCAGCCGTTCAGTCCAGCGGAACGCCGCGGCCATATCGACGCGCTCCTGCCAATGGGTGAGGTTCGGGCTCAAATCCGCTTGCTTGTTCATTCTGGCGCCTCCCAAAAGTTGCTGCATCATTGGTGCCAGCCGCAATCGCTGCTGACAAACGATTGATTCACGCGTAATGCATTAATTGAACTAATGCATAGGTCATGCGTCAATGTCTTCCCCAGGCTCGCCCTCTCCTTCCCTGCCCCCGCTCACCTGGCTGCGTGCCTTTGAGGCCAGTGCGCGGCACCTCTCATTCACCCGCGCCGCCGGCGAGCTGAACCTGACGCAATCGGCAATCAGCCAGCATGTGCGCAGCCTGGAGAACTTTCTGGGCCGCGAGCTGTTCATCCGCAAAACCCGGGCGCTGGAACTCAGCGAGGCCGGAGCCAATTACATGCCCATCGTGCGCGAGGCCTTTGACCTGATTGCGGCCGGCACCCAGGCCTTTACCGGCGGCGACCAAGGGCGGCACTTGGTGCTGCAGTGTAATATGGCCTTTTCGGTGTTCTGGCTGTCGCCGCGCCTTCCACGACTGTACGAGAAATTCCCCTGGCTGGTGCTGAACATCGTAACCCCGATCTGGGACCCGGAGCGTCATGCCAGCTCGGCCGGAACCGAGATACGCTTTGGCCGGCCGAATGACATGTCGGCCGCCGCGATCCGGCTGACCCGGGACAGGTTCTACCCGGTCTGCGCGCCGGGCTACCAGGGCGGTGAAGTCGATTTCGCCACTGCAAACCTGCTGGATTGTGCGGGGGTAACAGGCTCTTGGGGCGCATGGTTCAAGTCGCAGGAACTGCCGTTTGAACGCAATCACGAGATCCAGCTGGCCTCCACTTACGTGATTGCCATGACCGCTGCGGTGAATGGCGCCGGCATTTCCATGTCGCATGACACCTTGGCGGGCGGGCTGCTGGAGAGCGGTCAGCTGGTCAAGGCCAGCGAACACTCGGCAGAATTGTTGGAGAACTACTTCCTGCTACCGCCACCAAGCCATTCTAGCACGCCAGCGTCGCGGGCGTTTCTGGATTGGCTTGAGGGAGAACTGCCGCCTGTTTAGAAAGTCCCGCCCGGCTGAAGGCCGGGCAGCGCCCGACCGCCCCCATGGGCGGGCGCTACGCTTCCGCCTGCGGCCGGGCCCCGCCCTCAGCGTAAATCAGCCATTTTCAAAATTCTCCAACAAGTCCTGCCGAATGTTCGCAATACGCCCGCGCCTTGCGCCATTTCGCGCTTGCTGTTAAACGCGCGGCACCGGTCGCAGCCTACCCGGTCACCAAAACAAGGGTTCAAACATGAAGACTATCGTTATCTGCTCGGGCGGGCTGGATTCCGTTTCGCTTGCCCATATGGTCGCTGAGGAGCATCAGCTGACCCGTCTTGTCTCTTTCGACTATGGCCAGCGCCACCGCAAAGAGCTCGACTATGCCACCGCCGCGGCCAAACGGCTGGGCGTGCCGCATGACATCATCGACATGCGCGGGATCGGCGCCGCCCTTTCCGGCTCAGCCCTGACCGATGACATCGACGTGCCGGACGGCCACTATGAAGAAGAGACCATGAAGGTCACTGTAGTGCCGAACCGCAACGCGATCATGCTCACCATTGCTTATGGCATCGCCGCTGCCAACGGGGATGAGGCCGTGGCCACTGCGGTGCATGGCGGCGACCACTTCATCTATCCGGACTGCCGCCCGGCCTTCACCGAGGCCTTTGACGCCATGCAGCGGGCAGCGCTGGACGGCTATGCGGACGTTCGGCTCTATACGCCCTTTGTGCACCGCACCAAGGGCGACATCGTCACCGCGGGCGCCAAGCACAACACCCCCTTTGCCGAGACTTGGTCCTGCTACAAGGGCGGCGACAAGCATTGCGGCCGCTGCGGCACCTGCGTCGAGCGGCGAGAGGCCTTCCATCTGGCAGGCGTAGAGGATCCGACCGACTACGCCGACCCGGATTTTTGGAAAGCCGCCATAGCAGGCAAGGACGGCGCCTGATGTTCCGGATTACCAAGGAGTTCCATTTCTCGGCCTCGCATCAGCTGACGCACCTGCCGTCCGACCACCAATGCGCCCGGATGCACGGGCACAACTACATCGTGGTTGTGGAACTGGCGGCCAAGGAACTGAACAGCGACGGTTTTGTGCGCGACTATCACGAGCTAAAGCCGCTGAAAGACTACATCGACGGCACCTTTGACCACCGGCACCTGAACGACGTGCTGGACTGCCACTCGACCGCCGAAAACATGGCCAAGCATTTCTACGACTGGTGCCATGCGCGCTGGCCGGAAGTAACGGCTGTGAAAGTCTCGGAGACACCCAAAACCTGGGCGGAATACAGACCGGGTTTCGGGCCATGAGCTTGCGCATCGCGGAAATCTTCGGCCCCACGATCCAGGGCGAAGGCGCCCTGATCGGAGAGCCTACGGTGTTTGTGCGCGCGGGCGGCTGCGATTACCGCTGCTCCTGGTGCGACAGCATGCATGCGGTCGACAGCGCCTACCGCCACGACTGGGCAGTAATGGCGCCCGAGGAGGTCATTGGCGAGGTACGGCGTCTTTCGGGCGGCAAACCACTGACGGTGTCGATCTCCGGCGGCAACCCGGCAATCCAGGACTTTGCCCCGGTGATTGCCTACGGCAAGGCCGAGGGCTACCGCTTTGCCTGCGAGACCCAGGGCTCGGTCAGCAAGCCGTGGTTTGCGGATCTCGACACGCTGGTGCTGAGCCCGAAACCGCCCTCCAGCGGCGAGAAGGTGGACTGGAAAGCCTTCGACCAGTGCCTTGAGGCCGCCAAGGGCTGCGGCCAGGCGGTGATGAAGATCGTCATCTTTGACGACAAGGATTACGCCTGGGCCAAGGCCGCCGCCGAACGCCACCCAGAATTGCCGCTGTACCTGCAGCCGGGCAACCCGGAAGTGGACCCGGATTTGCCCGTCGACCTCAACCAAGCCACTGACCGGCTGCTGTGGCTCATCGAAAAAGTAACCGGCGACGGCTGGTTCACCCCCCGCGTCCTGCCCCAGCTGCATGTGCTGGTCTGGGGCAACAAACGCGGCGTCTGAAGATAGGAACCTGACATGTCTGACAGCATCTACAGCAACCTGAAGCAGCTGGGCGGCGACACCATCGTCCCGCAAAGCCCGGAACAGGCGGAACTGGAGCGGGTCCAGAACCCGCAAGCCGACGTGGCTTATAACGTGCGCTTCACCGCGCCTGAGTTCACTTCGCTCTGCCCGATGACCGGACAGCCGGACTTTGCGCATCTGGTGATCGACTATGTGCCGGGTGAATGGTTGGTCGAAAGCAAATCGCTGAAGCTGTTCTTCACTTCCTTCCGCAACCACGGCGCCTTCCACGAGGATTGCACCGTCTCCATTGCCCGCCGCTTGGCGGACTTCCTGGAACCGCAATGGCTGCGCATCGGCGGCTACTGGTACCCGCGCGGCGGCATTCCGATTGACGTGTTCTGGCAGACCGGCCCGATGCCCGAGGGCGTCTGGATCCCTGACCAAGGCGTGCCGCCTTACCGCGGCCGCGGCTGACGGAATACGCTCCCGGCCTTAGAAATCAGCACCCTGGCAGCCCACCTGCCGGGGTGTTTTCATTTCAGAACAGCCTGTTATCCCGATTTGCACTCACTGTGCAAACAACCGAAAATGTTTGAAACTCAACCAGCATACCGCAAAAGTAGTTAAGATTTTAGATAAATCACACTCTTTGGCGGCACCGGTAAGAATTTCCGGCTATCCGGAAGTGGGACTAATGCGACGGGGGATCTGAATGAACTTTCTGGATTTGGGAAAAACACTTGCGGGGCATCTGCAAACGCTTTCGCAAGCCGGCCTCCAGGTTGAAATGTTCACAGATTTCGAGAAGGTGCCCGAGACCGCTGCCCAAACCGGCCGCCAGTTCCAGATGCCCGGTTTTGCCATTGAACGTGCTGACCACACCCGCAACTCTGCCTTCTGGCTGTTTCTAAAGGACGATGGCAGTTATATCGGCGGCGCCGCGGCGATGCTGCAGGACCTTGGGCGCGAGACTTTGGCCGACTATCTGCTGCGCACCTCCCGCCATCACTTCCCGAATGGCGCCGGAGGCGGCGTGGAGAGCGTGGCCGAGCCTTTGGCGCGCGAAGTCAGCGGACGCCTGGCCTATATCGGGGAGCTGAATTTCCTGCCCGGCTACCGCGGCAAGCGGGCCGAGCGGCTGGAGCCCTTTATGCGGATCTTCCAGGTCCTGGCGATCCAGAAATGGGATGTGGACTGGATCTACGCTTTTATCCCCGACCGCCACATGCAGGCGCGCCTGGACCTGGTCTACGGCTTCAGCCGCGCCATTCCGCGGGCGCAGAAATGGCGCGACCCGGAGCCGGAAGTGCGCAGCAGCAGCGAATGGTTTGTCGGCTCCTCCCGGCTGGAGATGGAGCACATGCTGCAGAGCGATTTAGCCAAATTTGATATCCTGTGAGAAATTGACCACCAGGAGCTTTCCGCCCGGCAGGTAGACCGGCGCCAGAACCCTCCGGTACTGGCGGGTGAAGCGGCGCCCGTTCAAGAGCTTCACGTCGATTGAGGGATGGGTGATAACCGGCTCGCCCCGGCTGATCGCCTCGCTGTGGGCCATCACCAGGTCGGCATTCAGTTTCTCGCTGAATCCGTTCAGAGTATCCCGCAACTGGCCGCTGTCCGAAACTTCAAAGCAAATCGAAGCAAGGCTCGCCGGTCCGGACCGGATCGGCTGAATGCGGTTCTTCTCCGGGTCCGGCGGCTCAAACGTATCCACATGCTGCTGCAGCCTGTCGAAGCCCTCCAAGCGGCCGCTGTTGGCAAACCACCAGTCCAGGAAATCCTGCAGCGAGACATCGCAGCCCCGGTACTGCCGCGTCCGCGCCGCGGCCTGCATCCGAGCGTTCAGGATCTCGAAGGCTTTGCGCTCTTCCTCCTCCGCGCGCTGGTCCGGAAGAAGCCCTAAACCGGCAGTGTCTGACGAGAAATAATGAAACGACACCCCGAGCCCGCGCGCCAGCGCATCCAGTGTGGTCCAGCCAATCTCGCGCTGGTGTTTCAATGCGCTGTTGAAAGTGCCGTAGGGAATGCCGCATTTCAGCGCCGCCTGCCGGTGGGACAGGTTCATATCCGCCAGCAAAGCGGAAATCTTTTCGTGAATAAGCGCCATACCTCAAGGATCTTTCACAATCTGCAAAACATCTTGCACAAAATTACCGCAACAGCAATGCAATCCTTGCGTGATATTGCTAGATTGGAAACAAGTAATACGGCTGGCCTGTCCAGGCCAATAGGACGCCTGGCTGCAACACCTTAAGCATACAGGCAAGTTTCTGTTGCCGCAGCAGAGGCTGCCGCCCTAGGCTTGCCAGGCATTGCCCGGGAGATTTGACTTTGAGCGACACCATCATCTATTTCGACGGATGCACGACATTCGGCAATGCCGCCGGGACCGTTCAAGTTGAACTGCAGGCAAACATGCTCGATCCGGTGCCCAGCGGCGGCGTCGAAGTCAGAAGCGAAGTGACGGCCCGCCTCAGATGCAGCAGCGCTGCGGCCCGGCAATTGATCGAAGCCTTGCAACGCGCCGTCGCCATGGCAGAAGACCCTGGTTCCGGTTCAAGCCCTGCCAAAAACTGACCTCCTTGCGGAGGAAATCCGCACAAGCCCTGTTCCTCCGTGCTCCAGATGCAGGCCGGGCTGCTGATTTCCCCGTCTCTAACGTGGCAAACGGCGCGGTAAAGGCCGGCGTCAATCTGACCAGCAGGCACACAGCTGCCCAATGAGTACCACTCCCCGAAAAACTGGAATGGGACACTCTGGAGATTTCTCTTTGAAATCAATGGTGCGGACGGCGGGACTCGAACCCGCACGGCCATAAGGCCAGGAGATTTTAAGTTATAGTTGAAACCTTTAGTTTCAGCGTCTTGCAAGATTTTACTCCCACAGACAAAGCAGGAACAAAGGGTGAAGGTGGGAGCAGGTTTTCCGAGCCGAGTTGCAGTTAGTGCCCCAACCCTGCCCGGGTCTTTTCCGGCCTTGTCGGCAGCTTTTCGGGCGCCGGCACATCGTGCCTCTCCAGCCACTCCTTCATGCCCAGCCATCTGTCTTGCGGCTTTGGTGGCCAGCGCCATTGATCCTGCTCAGACATGCTGCGCTCCAGTCCCTGCCACCACCCAAGCTTGAGGCGCAGTCCATGGCTTTTGGCCCAGGCGCGAAACGGCGCAGCCCAGGCGTCTTGATTGGCGGCTTCAATCGCCTGCCGGAGGTCTTCGGGGATCGTGAAAGGCCATTCTCTCATCATGAGAACATACGTAGAACAAAGGGACGGCCGGAGGAAAGCTAAGTTTTGCAGTAGCCCGGCATGCGCCCCTTGAATGGCCCAGAAGCCTGCTGAACTTCTGAATAGGCGCCGGCCTGGTCATATCGTGCGCACCGTCCGCATTGCCGTTGCTCAATCAGCACTGCGCCAATATCGCGCCCATCCGGCAGCCGGCAGCGGCCGACCTCCCGGTCATAGGTCTTCTCCCCTGTCAAATCGCAGGCGACAGCTTTTCCGCGCACAAGGGCAGAGACGGCGCGTTTGGCGCTCTCCCCTAACTCAGTCCCGCGCTCATCGCAGGTGAGCCCCTGTAGGCGCACAGGAACGCCGCTCACCTCGATTGTATCACCGTCCCTTACGTGGCTGACGGCGCCGTAAAGGTCGGCGTCGACCTGTTCAGCTGGCACACAACTGTGTAACGCCAGCCCAACCAGTGCAAAGAGAGATCGAATAGAGAGAGCTGTTCGTATCATAGGGTCAGGATAAATCCGGCAAGTTAAGATCCGGGGTTTAGCTCAGGCGGCTGTTTGCGAATACTCACCTGGCCGTCACCCCCCCCTTCAAACACAATCGCACACTTTCTGGCTGTCCCATTCCATTCAACGCTGGAATTCAAGCACTCCCTAAAACGTCGGCAACTCCAACTTTAAAACGCAAAAGACAGCGAACCAAAGAAACGTTCCCAAGCCGGTCTAAGGTTTTCCACCCACAACTAAAAAACGACGATAAGACAGTTAAAATACTCACTTAATACCCCCACAATTCAATCCACATTTACCACCGCAAACTCTCCTTATGCGGTATACTTTTTTAACAGAATACCCCCAGGATCAAAAACAGAACATATCATGAACATTTTCGGTGGGTAGTTATCATGGCAATCTTCAAAGTCTACGATCAAACAGGTGCTAGCGTACCTGAAACGGTTACTGAAGACCATTTTGGCGTCAACATGGTCACAATCTATGACGAAGAGTTCGGGGACCCATCCTCGGGCCTACCTGATCTCGTCGGGGAACTTGGCGTCACAAACCTCCGTTTTCCTGGTGGTGCCGCGACCGAGTATTACTTCGACATGACCAACCCCAATGCAGAGCGGTCTCATTTCAACCCAGAGCAAACCTTGTTGCCAATGGACAAGATGTTCGAACAAGCTGGCAACCTCGGCGTGTCGGTCTCGATAGTCGTACCTACGAGAACTGCTTTTTCCCAAGGGGCAAAAGAGGCTATGATTTCAGGGGATTACGGCTCCAGAAGTGAAATCAGCGCCGACTATCTTAGGGACTTGAATTCCTACCTGAGTGACGCTGTTCGGGAAGCTCAAAGTCATGGTGTGCGCCTCTCCGCGATTGAACTAGGCAACGAGTTTTGGGGCTCAGGGGAGATGACCGCCATCGAGTATGGGCTCTTGGTCGCCAAACTTCTTCCTCACATCAACAGCTTCTTTGAGGATGCCGGTTTGAGTACTCCAGACCTGATCGTTCAAGGAACCTCTGCAGCATCTGTGGTTTTCTCCCCAAACCAAGACACAGTTGCGTACATTGACCCGGACGAGGAGCTTTTCCCAATTCACTCTCAAGGGCAGATCGAGAACGAGTTCAACGGGGTTCCCCCCAGCAACTGGATTAAGGTGGAGATCCCTGGCCAAGGTCCGGCCTACCATCAGGTGCGCGATCTTGTGTCCCAGATAAACGACGTTCCAGGTTCAGCTGATCTGGTCTCCGGAATCGTGCACCACCATTACGTCAGAGAGGGATTGTCGGCCGTTGATGATGCGAACGCCTTTATGTTCAGCCAGTACAATCGTTTTGAGAGCTATCTGGATAGGTCCTCAGACCTGCCCGCCCTAGACTTTCACGTCACCGAATGGAACGCGAACGTCTACGGTGAAAATGCCCGCGGGCTGGAGCACGCGGCAATGATGGTTGAAATGTTCTACGAACAGGTCACCCATGGAATAGATACTTCTCAAATTTGGCCTCTGACATTCGACAGGACGCAAGTTATCACTCTGTCTGACTTAAAGATGGAGGAATTGACCATTGCCGGCGAGACATATTCTCTGATGCGTGAGCATCTTGTCGGCACGAAACCCATTCTCGACTGGTCGTATGAAGGGAAAGTGGACATCCACGGGTTCACGGACGATGAGAATTTCGTTTTCATCGCTTCCGAGAGAAGCGGTTTCTCGCAAAGCGACACAGGGCTCAATTTATCGCAGTTTGTCGGTGACGATCTCTATTTCGTCAAAACCACAACTTTGTCCGACGGTGGGAAAGGCGGCGCAGACCATAGGGCCTCTCCAGTTGTGAGTCATGAGGAAAGCAAAACCATGGATGATGGCACCATCATGCTTGATCTTGATCCTTGGAGCTTGGCTTTCATTGAGTTCACAAAAATCGGAGACGGCAATGACACCGTCGACGGAAGCGGAAACAAGGACGTGATCCACGGTCTCAATGGAGATGACCTCTTTCAAGGTCACTCGGAAAGTGACAGGCTTTACGGCGACGGGGGCAATGATACGCTCTACGGCGGGCAAGGCCATGATTACCTTGAAGGCGGAACCGGCAACGATCGGCTGCTCGGGGGCTACGGTCGAGACGAAATTTCCGGAGACAGTGGCAACGACACAATCAAGGGGGGCGCCTGGCACGATACACTTTCTGGATCGAGTGGCCGCGATAAGATCTTCGGCGATTCAGGGCGCGATGAGATCTATGGCGGGAGTTCCAATGACACCGTTTTCGGCGGGACGTGGAACGACACTATCTGGGGTGGTTCCGGCCGGGACAGGCTCTATGGAGGCGACGGCCGGGATAAAGTCTTCGGCGGGAATGGCAACGACCGCATCTATGGTGGGGATTCTAACGACACCGTTAAAGGCGGCTATGGCGACGACACTATTTATGGAGGCGAGGGGTCCGACTACATCCAAGATGGCGGTGGTCAGGACGTGCTGAAAGGCGGTGTCGGTGCCGATCACTTTGTCTTCGTGAAGGATCAGGAGACTGACCGAATTCTTGATTTTGAAGTGGGCATTGACCTTCTGGATCTCCGGAAGTGGCAGGTTGATCAGGCTAGCGACTTGATCTTCTCGGAATCTACATCGGGCGGGAAAGTAACGGTCTCTATCGAATATGAAGGTGACCACCTAATCATAGACGATGTGACCGAAGCCCAGTTGGTCGAGGTGCTCCAAAACGGCACTCTTTTGATCTAGGGCCACAACTCCGAGGGTCTGCCATCATTACGGACCTTCGGAGCTGTACAAGCCTCAAAGGACGAGGCGCTCGATACTATGGACAAGGGGTTCTAAGATCCCCTTGTTTTGTTCACGTTCAAACTCACCTCATGGCCATTAAATCTTGATAAAACTCACACACCCAACCTATATTTCGCGGCTACTTTTGACGAGACACAAGGGGTAGTTGGTTCATACAGTCACCCTTCCATTCCGTTGACACTTTGTTAACCAGCCTTTCTGCACCATCAGATCCATACTCCCGCAGAAAATACCTTCAGGAGAATGCAATGGGCTATTCAGTGCACCCAAGGTTCAGCCCCGGTGGAAGGTCATACAGCTTTCAAGAAGTCCAATGCCTCTTGAAGGTTTCCAGCTCTGTCTTGCACGATCTTGTCGCGAGGAACATTGCAGGATGCAACTTTACAGCGGGCTACTTGGAACCGCAGCTTTTGCTATTTCATTCTGATTTGGACATTTTGGCCGCCCATTTGTATTTTGCAGTTCCCCCGCAAAAAGAGCCGCCCTACTCTAGGCAGCTTTTATCAATTGCATCAGTGGATGCACTCGACAAATCCGGCATTTTAAGAGAGAACCATGCCCCGAACGAGACGGAGTTTGAAGAAGTCATCTCTACGAATGACGTCTTAACCGCATTAGGGTTTATAGAATACGCGCCCGAAATTTCCGAGCAAGCTCATGGATTTTGGCAGATCCTTACAGGTAGTCAAAATGGGCTTCCAGGAGTTGACTGGGCTACAAGACAGACATTCATCCACTAGCGCCTTCCACAAATCATCGAGTTTTTGCATAATAGCAGAGGGCTACCAAATTGCAGCCTTCCAGACTTGATGCTTCACAGCCGCAGGCCACTCCCGTCAACATTTTCACGCTTGATCAACAAAGGGGGCCGGTTTTCGAAAACTCTGATGTCCTTCAGCCAGCCACTCAGGACCCACTACCTCCGCTCCTGTATGTCTCGCCGAAGAAGCAGCGCCGCCTAGCGGGACGCTGCCTTTAGAAGACTCGATCACCGAGTTCAGGTATCAATTTTCTGCTAGCGTCAATTAGTCGTCTTCAGCAGATGTGCCCGCTGTTGGGAAGTCGACCACTTCGCATTCCAAGTCCTTGAGGGGAGTAGTTTTACACCCGTTTTCTTCGAGGAAGTTTCTGACCTCAGCGTCCTCCGGCTGAACAACGACATACCCCTCGTCCGTCAGAAATTTCATAACTCCAGCGAACATATCGTTGTCCAGGCTCTCGAAAAAGGCCTCTATTTGCTTCTCGTCGGCAGGTTCGTCGAAAGAGGGGTCCTCTTCATCCTCAGGCTGGTCTTCAAAAGGAATGCGTGCCTTGACCTGTTTCCACTTGTCCACAAAATCTGGATCTGGCGTCTTGGTTGTTACCCCCAAAGAGTTGGGTCCGATGTAGTAACGAATTATTGGACACATGACTAAGCTCCTACAGTTGCAGAGCACTGCCGGTCGCAAGCCCGGATCAATTGCGCTGCTTTTGATGAATGGAGGGGTGACCTCCTAGATCATAGAGCTCGATTTTCCTCGGCGTCTTTTCTTGGGGTCGGAGCTAAAGACCAGCAAACAATCAACCACCGCACACAATGCGTTTCCATGCCTCGCGAAGAAAACTGCAGCCGCATGGCTCCCAAGTTCCATCGCGCAAGCACTTTACCCCCTGGCACTTTCTGAAGGGGGCGATACGATAGCATTTGGGTTTCTACCTGAAGATCAGCGCAAACCCCCATCGAGCATAGCGGCCACAGTGGGACAGAAGCCGGCCAAATAAGTTCTCCGCACTTCTTCAAGTCCCTAACTGCCGCGCCCCGACGTTATTAAAACTACACGGCAGACTGATTTCGATGTTCGATGACTGTTCTCACGCTATGAGCCGGTCGTAAAGAAACTACTAATCTAGTAGTTGAAGCCACCTCAACAATTCGCGTGTCCTTTAGCCCACACCACTAAATGTAAGCATCTAGTTCGACATGACTTCATCGCATTAACCTAACGCCTCACAATGAAGTGAATTTTGCGCAATTTTTACCAAAAGTTTCAAAGCCAAATGCCGTTAGGTATTCAAAAAGGCGGTCAGGCTGGACGTTTCCGCCACCGTGAGCGCCCGATTGATAACGCCATACGCATAGAGCTTTGGACTACCTGGCAGCAGCCGTGCACCTGTATTGATGGTTTGGCCGGAGTTGATGGTGACGCCGGTTTCATCCGCCCACCATTCGGTGGCATCGCTACCCAGATCCGGAAGTTCCACCTGCAGATAGCCCCCAACCTGATCATCAACCAGATACCAAGCCCCGCCCGCTTCTTGTGCTAGCAAGGGCCGGTGATCGTCATCCACCGGCTGCAGGGCATGATGGCCCGGGATGACGCGTGCAGATACGTTGTCCACCGAGCCCAAGAACCCGTTAGAGCGGAACTGCAGCTCATCGGAAACAGTGCCCGCCTGCAGGATTAGCTCATAGAAACCTGTTGGCGAACTGGCCTCCCAGACGATGGCACCACCGAGGTAGATCCTCAGGTTCGCTCCGCCAGCCTTCACGGTATCGAAGGTGACCAGGCAGAACTTGCCCTGTGAGCCTGCGAGGTTCTGTTTTCCCGCGTCGTTCGCGGCGGACAGGTTCAGGACGCCACCGGAGATACTGGCACCATTGTTCATGGTCCAGCTTGCCGAAGTATCGAAAACGCCGTTAGCCACCATCTCAGCTTCTAG
This sequence comes from Leisingera sp. ANG-M1, assembly GCF_000813745.1. Classification (GTDB taxonomy): domain Bacteria; phylum Pseudomonadota; class Alphaproteobacteria; order Rhodobacterales; family Rhodobacteraceae; genus Leisingera. The sequence goes on from NZ_JWLC01000001.1 coordinate 18,526, forward strand.
GCCGCTGATGCGCTGGCTGAGGGGGACAACACCTTCTGCAACTCGAATGCCCTGGCTGCCGTCCAGCACCAGCGCCACAGGGTCACCCGCTCCGGAAACGAATTGTTGGCCGTGAATGTCCCGAAACAAACCGGCCAGCGTGGAAAGGTCCAGCAAACTACCCATGCCACCACCAGCAAACAATGCGGCCGGGCTGAAGGCACGGCGGCGCCCGCGCATCGCCGCGCCCGTCACAGAAAGGCCGACCCCCAGCATTAGAACCAGCCCACAACGGTTGCCGTGGTGCCGGTTGCCTCGATGCCCACAGCCGAGAACCCGAAGGTTTCGCCAGCGGTGACAGGGTAAGTGATGATGGTGCCGGCCTCGTCGCGGATCGAAAGATCCCCGTCCGTCAGCACGCGCAGAACCCGCGGCCGGGTGGACAAATCCTGACCGTCCTGGGGAGTGATTGTAAATTGGCGTCTTGCCGGGCTCTCAAAGCCGCTGACGCGCCCGGCAAGGGGATTTGCTGGGGGCATGGGTCTATCCTTTTGATGGGAGGTGTGGTGCGGGCACCTTTGGCGCCCGCTGGGGCGTTCCAGGTTAGGATTGAGGCTCCGGCAAGATCTGCTCCAGCTTGGCCCTGGCGATGTTCCTGAGAACCGCGTTCTCGGGCCTGAGCGCATTCAAGGCGTCTGGCACAGAGTTGCCGGCATAGCTGATTGCCGCCTCGATTATCGCCTCTCTTCCGGCGCTCGCCTTGTGTCTGAGCGCGGCCTGCAAACCGGTCATAAGCGCGCTGTGAAGGGCCTCGCGGTGCTTGGCCTCGATCTCGATGCCGAACCGCTTTTTCGCAGCCATGGCAGCTGCGCCGATAAGGCTTGCCAGGACAAGGCCGACTGCCTCCAGCAGGTACGGCATGAATAGCGGCAGAAGATCATTCCAGTTCATGGTTCTTTCCTTTCATCAGGCTTCATTGGTGGAGAGAATTGCGCCACTGGCATCAAGCAGCGGCAGCGGGCGCTGGTAGGCAGCCGGCCACGCCTTGGGCCAGCGCAGGGCCAGCAGGCGGCTTGCGGCTATCCAGCTATCTCGGACGGAATCGGACTGATTGCCGCCGCGGATCAGGTACCGGTTGCGGACCGGGTCATAGCCAACCGCGAAGCCGACGTGTCCGCCCTTGCCACGGGTAAAGCTGGCCACGGCGCCATAGACCTTGCCGCATTCGATCCCGAAATGAGCGAAGTTGCGCGCCCAGTACGGATTGCTCTCCAGGCCATCCGGCAGCGGCTCGCCCGGAAGCGCCAGCTCAAGAGCGGTGATTGCGGCGTCACCGCACCATGGATAAACTGCCGGATCGCCCAGGGTGGAGCCATCCGAGGCCAACCATTCGCGCAGGGCAGCATTGTCCCGGTCTTCATGCAGGCCCATCACCTTGCCAATTTCCACCAGCCAGGGTGGTTCCGGCGCGGTATCCGGGCCGAACCGGCGCGGTGCCAGCTCTTCCGCGGCGGCGGCCAGCCGCTCCAGTGTGATCGGACCAACATAGAACCGGGCGCGAAGCCCCTGCCCTCGCTTGAATTCGATCACCGCAGCCTGCGTTTTCGGCCCGGCGATGCCATCGATCGCACCGGTGTAAAGGCCGAGCGTCTTCAGCGCGCGCTGCAGCCAGCGCACGTCATAGCTATGCAATTTCATGGGATTTCCTTTCGGAAGCTAGAGCTGCGCCAGAACGGCCCCAAGGATGCCGAGCCAAACCAGCAGTGAGAGCGCCACACGAAAGCGGCGCCAAGTCTTTGTTCGGAAGAAGCGGTTCATGAGCCCGCCCCCATCAAGCGCCTCAACAGGAGGATGACAGGGCCGCGGAACCGGCTGAACGCATCATGCGCCACATAGGCGGCCAGGAAGGCGATGATCAGCGTCAGCGCCGGGTATTGAACCTCGAACCGAGCCTCTAGCCAATGGGCCACCATGGGGCCGCCCAGAACGCCGATCAGAAGGTTAAACACCGCCACCGCCACCGCGGGCCGGAAGCGCAGTTCTTCCCCCTCCAGCAGCGCCAGCGTCACGCCGAGGAACGCCACGACCACCACCGCCCAGTTGGTTCCGTACTGAGCCAGCCAGCCGCCAGCCACGCCAAAGAACCCCGCCAGCGCGGAGCCGAAGCTTTCGAATTTCATGAGATCACCTGTCCTCAGAATTCCCCGGCCAGCTCAGCCACGCCGGGCGGCACGTCCGGCCAGTTTCCGTCCGTCTTGGCCGCACGCATGGCGTGGATCCAGGCAAGCCCGGCGCGGTAAGTGGCCATCTGTGCATCATCCAGAACGCCGGCGCCTGCAGCGGCAGCCAGGTTCATTTGGGCCGTTTGGTCCACCACCGCGAAGATCCGGGCACGGCACTCCGCCTTGCGCTCAGCTGCCAGAACAGCAGCCGCAGCCGCTGCATTGGCTTCAGCTGTGACAACCTGTGCCCAGTCAATGGCGCCCTCCTGCGGTGCTTCCACTTCCTCGCCCTCAAAGCCTGCCAGCGGGCCGTCCTCTGCCGTCTCAACCGGCTGCGGGAACCGCGTCTCTTCAGGTGCATCAGAGCCGTGCGGCAGGCAGAGCGTCAGGCAAACGGCTCCGCCGGCGTTCTCCACATCCGACGCCAGCCATTCGCAGCCCACCGCAGCCTGCGGCAGAGAGGCGCCGTCCGGTAGCGCTGTGAAGTCAAACACCTCGCCATTGATGACCAGGGCACTGCCCTGCTTGGCCACGGCCAGCGCCGCGTCCCGGCGAACCGGGGTCCAGTTGATCTTGAACATGGAGGGGCTCCTTTAGAACCAGCGGCCTGCGGCCAGCAGCGCACAGTTGTTGGATTGACGGGCGCCGCTGCCATCAAGGCAGTTGAAGTCAACGTAGCTTGTGGTGCTGGCGGGCGGCGCAACCACCCCGATCCGCACCAGCCCGGAAATCGGTGTGACGAAGGCTTGCGGTGCCGCGGCGAAGCTGGCGGGAAACGTCCAGCGTGTGTCGCCGCCGGTGCCGGCCGCCAGGCGATGCGTGCAGATCTGCGTGCCGTCCGCAAGCCGGACATACTCGCCGTTTGCGTTGCTGCCCCGCTCGAGTAAATCGCCGGTAGGGTTGCCGCCGCTCTGCGAAACGGTCCCGAGGACGGAGAAGAAATCCGCAGCACTCAGCCCTTGCAGGTAGTTCGGCATGGTGAGGAAGCACCATGTGAACGCATCAAGCACCCGCTGATTGAAACTGTCCGGCTGGTTCAGATCCGGCGCGGCCGGAGTGACAGGGAAATCAAGCCCCATAGGTAGCTCCCAGAATTTTGAGGTTCATATCGGAGGTGGAAGGGCCGGAAAGGACGGTGGAAAGCCTTTCATAGCGGCCATAGACGGTGGTGCCGTAGTCATTCCCGCCGGTGGTGAAATAGTAGAGGGCAAACTGGGCGCGGATGGAGTTCAGCCGCCGCTTGATGCGGCCGGCATCGGAGGTTTGAACCGCCACAGGAAAATCAGTGATATCCCGGTATCCCCGTTCCACAATGTCAACGTTGCCGAACTGGTCCTCGTTGAAGTCGCTGAAATCCTCGGTTCCGACTTCGGTATCATAGAGCGCGGTCCCGATCTGGAGCACATCGCCGAGCACCACCTCGGAAACCTCAGCCTGGCCGGAGCCATCGCCGATCAGGATCTCGATCTGATTGCCCGGCTGGCAGATGATATCCTCGAAGATGGCGAATTCCCGGGTGTCCGGAGGGACAAGCACCATGGTCAGCGCATCGATCATCTCGCCGTAATCCGCGAGCATCTGGGTACGCTCTACCAGGGTATCGCCTTCCTGGTTCCTCACCTTGACGGTGGCCGAGGCCGCCTTTGCGCCAACAAGCCCCACAGCCCGGACCAGAGACGCCGGCTCCACCACGAACTTGATCTGGCCCGCCTTGGTGGTCGGAGCCGACAGGCGGCGGTCAAAGGCCCGCCATCCGTTAGTTGCGCCGACCTCAAGCCAGCTCGCCGGGCTCGTCAGCGGGTCCGCCCCGGAGTTGCTGGCAACGGCGGATTCAAACACCTTGTGCTCAGCCGAAATGATGACCCGATCCCCGAGATTGTAGGGCGTGCCCGCATCCCATTCCGGGCCATCATCTTCCGGCACATTGGTGCTGATCAGCAAGGCCTCCGTCACGGTGACCGGAACAATTGCCCTCAGCATTACGCCTGCTCCTCCTGGATTTTGACGCCAACAACATCCTGCTTCTGCGCAAGCCGCTTGATCTCCTGGGCTTCCCGAAGCTTCTGGAAATCGGCGCGCTGCTTGTCTTTCCGAAGGGCCGCCACCTCTTTCCTGAGTTCAGCCAGCTCCTTCACAACCTCCCGGTTGTCGAGCATCGCCTTGGTGTCAGCCGGGTTGTAGATCCGGGAGGGTGCAACCAGCTCAATGTCGTTTTCACCCACGCGGGCAAAGCCGCCGCGGTGGGTGCCACCATTTGCGAACGCAGGAATTCCGCCGTGATCGATGACTAGCTGCCGCAGATCATCAATGCTGGTGAGACCGTTATCGATCAGTGCGTTTTGCGGGGTAATGATCTGGCCGATCAGCTCCCGAACCGTGCCGCCTTTGACGCCAAAGGTCTTCCTGAGGTCATCCATCAGCGGGCCGAACCCTGCCGCGCCTGATGCCTCAATGCCGCCTTGCGGACCGGCAATGCGCCCGAGGTCATCAAGAGTAAACCCGGAGCCCAGGTACTTGATGGAGTGGCGGGCGTAGATCGCTTCAAGCTGATCCTGAAGCGCTGCAGCATCGCCCTGGTGCCCGGCAAGCACCCCGGCCAGCTCCTGGCCGCGGACCTGAGCGTTCGCAACCGTGATCGCATCAGCGCGCTGCTGGCGGTCGGCATCAACCGCATCCCGCAGTTCGCCCAGCATTTCGTGCAGACGGTTCATCGGGCTGACCAGATCCTGCACCCCGTCCGACAGGCCTTTGAACGCCTGGTCCGTGGTCAGGGAGATACCGCCGTCAAATGTGAGCTTGCCGGACCCATTGGTCCCGATCAGATCTTGGATGCGGTTCAGCTTGTTGATGGTCTTGCCGCTGTCCCCTTTGAGAGCCACGTTCACCCGGCGGGTGAGGGTTGCGTTCCGCGTCAGCACCATGGAGCGGGTATCTGCATCCAGATCCCTGATCAGGTTCAGATTCAGATTACGCTGCAAGTCGGCGGAGGTTTGAAGCGCCAGCTTCTTTGTGCGCTTATCAAGGTCATTTCGCAGCACAAAATCCAGCGTTGCCACATGTTCAGAGGCGGCATTGGTGGCGATCCACTTGTCGGCCGGGCTCAGCTCATCATTGCGGATGACAAAATCCAGCGTGGTCCGCAGACCAGCGTCCGCGCTATCGACCAGCCGTTGCACCCAGCGCGGGGCATCATCCGCCAAAGACACGGCCACATCGAGGCGGCCCACCAGGTCGTCATAGCTGAAGGCCTCAGCATTCTTGATGGCATCTTCCAGCGCCCCCAGGGAGGTTTGGAACGCCTCCACGGTGCCGTCCCAGTTTTCTGTGAGAGCCTGCACGCCATCGCCGAGCTCGGCCACCTGATCACCGGTCAGCCCCTCCAGCTGCAGGAACTTGCCCAGGTTTGTCAGCACATCGATCTGCTGCTCGTAAAGGCCGCGCAACACATCATCATTGGCGCCCTCCAGGTCGGCGATACCGGCCAGGAAACCCACCTGCCCCTGCACCTGCGCAGCAATCCTGCGGTACTCAAGCGAGGTGGAAGCGTTCGACCGGGCGCTTTCCAGATAGGCCTTTGCCAGCGCCGGAATGTCCCGGGCCGCTTCAACGTCCCCGCCGCGTGCCAGGTCAAAGGCCGTCTCAAACCGGCCCTGGTTTACCCGCAGGGCCTGGCTTGCGCTGGCCGAGGTCAGATCGGTGTTCAGCAGGTCGGACAGGAAGTCGCGCAAGGTGTTTGCCGTCCGGTACCACAGGTTGGCCGACTGCTCCGCGAGCCTCTCCCTCTCACGCGCAGCATCAATCTGCAGGCCGAGCTCCCCACCAATGTCATTCACCATGGACTGCATCGCGGCGGTGAACTGCTGCACATCCGGCAGAACCTGCGCCAGGCCAGCGGACAGGTTGAGCAGGTCGGCATAAAGCGCCCGGCCCGATTCACTAGTCAGATCGAGGCCCTCAACCACCCGCCGGAATTCGGCGCGGCTCTTGGGCATGACAATGCCCAGCTCGTTGAACTGGCTTTCCACCTGCTCCATGGCCCGGCGCTGCAGTGTTTCCGCCTTTTCCGCTTCGGCGTAGAAGGCCGAGAAATAGGCATTGGCCGCCGCTTGCATCTGCTCTGCGCCGCCGAACTCGTCAACCAGATCCGCTGCCACCTGGCCGCCAGCAACACTGGTCTGAAAGGCTGTTGCGCCGAGCAGATCCATGATGTCGTTGACGGCCATCAGCCCGCCCGCCAGGCGCGACAGGGTTTCGGAAGCAGTTTCCCCGGTTTCAACCACTTCCTGCCCAGACAGGATCAGCTCTGCCATCTGGTCGGTGACAAGCCCGAGCTGCGCTTCCAGTTCCTCCTGGATCTCCTCCTGATCTTTGCCATTGGTCCAGATCTTGAACTCCTGGCCGGTTACATCCCGGATGCCGTCAGAGCTGAGCCCCAGCGCCCCCGCCATCTGTTCCAGGTTCGCGATCTGCTCCGCCATGGCCGCATCAAGGGCGGCATCCATTTCCGGCGAAATGGCCCGAGTGTTCCACCGGTCCGAACGGAACAGGCCGCCCTTGTAGTAGTCAAACTCGCCTCCGTAGAAGCCGTCCCCGCTGAACGTGCCGTCGATGCCGGAACCCTTGTACTTGCGGGAGAAGGCGCTTTTCAGGAGTGAGGCTGCGCCAACGATGATGCCAAGAGCAGGCAGAGCCGCGCCTAACGCCCCGGCCGAAAGCCCGACACTGCCGCCAGCCAACCCGCCAAGAGTTGCGAAGGAGGCGCCAAGGCCGCCGCCGCTGAGAATGCCGCCCAGGCCAGAAGCAAAGCCGCTGAGCAGCCCGCCGCCGCCAACCAGGTTCGCTGCGCCGCCCGCGAGATTCAGGAGGCCGCCGCCTCTGCCAACCGCGGCGCCTGCCGCTTGTACGGCACCGCCCGTCACACCGCCGAAACCAAGCCCGATCATGATCTGGTTCCGGGCCGCCATCGCGATCATCTGCGCCAGCAGGCCCTGAAAGCTTCCTAGGATGTTGTCCACGAAGCCCTTGAAGTCGCTGAAGCCGCGCGCGACAAAATCACCCCAAGCGTTCGATACGCTGTCAATGCCGCTGATCAGGATATCGGCTTTCGCCTTACCCAGATCCTCAGTGTTGTAGGCGGCCTCTTCCATCGCTTCCGCGAATGCCTCGGCCTCCGACTTGACCTTATCCAGGCCCTTGCCAGACTTCTTGCTGCCCTTTTCGAGATCCTTGAGCGCGTCATTCAGGGTGGCTGCGGCATCAGAGGCCTCCCGGCTCCCCTTGCCATGCTTCTCAATGACCAGGTTAAGGGTCGCAAGCGCGGCCGAGGCCTTGTTGAACCCGTTTTTGATCAGCGCGCGGGAGCGGTTCAAGGCACCGCCTGCCGCATCCTGGTAGCCATCGATACGGCTGGTCAGGGAATTTACCCCGCTCCCGGCAGCAATGGCCGCATTGTTAAGAGCAAGGATCGTAGCATCCATACCTGGCAGAAAATCCAGGTTCTTTGCCCCTTGCACAATGGAGCGCAGAAAATCCGTCCAAGTGCGGGCAATGGACCGGACCATTTTGAGAAATCCAGCGGCGACGTAACTCCAGACGGCATCCAATGCTGGCTCGATTGCCTTTGCTGCCTCGGTGATGCCTTGGAACACACCATCCGCCAAGGTTCCAAGCACCCGCATTGCGGCCCCCCAGCCGCCCGTCGCCTCGACCAGATCAAGGAAGTATCCGATCAGCAACCCTGCACCGACCACCAGCGCACCGACGCCGGTCGCGATCAGCGCACCGCGCAGCGTGATCAGCGATGCGACCCAAGCGCCGGTCGCAGTCACAGCGCCATAGATTGCAGGCGCATAGGCCGCCGCAACAGCAACCCCGGCCGAAACCGCAAAGCCGGCCACGGTGTTGAGGTTGTTCGCCACCAGCAGCACGGCCTCGGCCACTGCCCCGCTGACACCGGCCGCCGCATCCATCTCGCCGATGAACATGGTGAAGTTGTTCCCAAGCACCCCGAAGGCCTGCGAGACCGTAGGAACGGTTTGCTCGAATGCCATCTCAAGCGCGTCCGTCTGGCTCAGAATGGCCTCGAAGAATTCCCGGCTGGAGATCTCACCGTCTACTACCATCTGCCGAAGACGGCCCACCGAACCGGAGGCGCCGTCAATTGCATTCGCCGCCGCCTGCGCAATCGGGAATGCCCCCTCCAGGATCGAATTGAATTCTTCCGCCCGCACCGTACCGCCAGCCATCGCCTGTGACAGCTGTAGGAGCGCACCCGAGGCTTCCTGTGAAGAGGTTCCCGTCTGCGCAAGCGCGAGGCCGACGTTCTCGGTGAAACGCAACACATCGGCCTGCGATGCGCCGAGATCCCGGCCCGCGATACTAATGCGCTGATAAAGCTGAGCAGTCGCATCCAAGGGCGCCCGGGTCCGGTTCGCCACATCAGCGATGGATTGGAGAACGCCCGCGGCCTGCCCGGCCTCAATGCCCATAGCGCGCAGGCTGTTCGTCATCTTGGTGTAGGACTCCGCGGCGCCGCCAACTGCTCGAACACTGGCCGTTACCCCGGCAAAGGCAGCCATCTGACGCACAGCGCTCCGCAAAGCAGAAGTCACACCAGCTGCCGCCGCCGCACTGCGTGCCGCGGAAGTGGCGAAGTTATCATTCGCAACCGTTGCGGTGCGTCCGGCCTGCACAAAGCGGCCGAGCTCATCCCGGGCGCGGACTACCTGCCCGGAGTCGACAGCAATACCAAGGCGTGCGAAATCGGTCATGACCACCTCATGATTGCGGACAGCCCAGCCACCTCACAGGTTGCAGGACAAAATGGAGTTTTGCTGAATGAGTTCCGTGACAGAGGTGTCAGTGCCCCAGCTAGCCACGGCTTGAAGCGTTTCCAGCATCGCGATCTTGAACTGATCCAGCGCAGCCTCCCATCGTGGCCGCTGGCGTGGCGCAGATCAGCTCTTTCATCCGGCCGGGTTCTTCGATCAACGCCCAGCACCGTTAGGACACCGTTAACCATTAACGATTACACCACCGTTAAAGGTTAACCCCTTTCTGTAGTGAGCCCATATTCTCAGCAGGCGTTACCGGTATCCGGGCGCCTGCTTCCTTTTTTCACAACCTCTCCATCGGCGCTTTGGTCAGCGCCTCTGCGCCCCTGCGTCTCTCGGAGAGGTATTCATGGCTCATCTTCACCAGCGCCTGCACTTCCCAGGCACCGGTGATTTCGGGGCTGTTGCGGGCGTATGCATCCGCCTCTGACCAGGACAGCGGCACTTCACCCATCGCCCCAGTCATCGCCGGGCCAACCTCAAGGAAGGCCCGCCAGATCAGGTCCTGGTACTCGCTCAGCTCTGGGAACGGGGGCTCTTCGCCAGCATCCAGATAAGCCTTGATCCGCAGGGGTTCCGCGTGATCGACGCTGCCGTCGGACTTTTGCACTTCGACAACGCTATGCAGAAACCCCAGCTGCTGAGCGGCCAGGATCAGCTGGTCACGATTTCGCGCGTGAAGTTGCTCTTGTCGGCCAAAAAACCATCGATCCCTTCCAGCAGCCAGATGCGGGTGCTGAACAGCTTCAGAGCGTTCTCTTTCGAGAATTCCATCAGCTCAGGCTGCACGCCGGGATTGTCGATGTCGGCATCCTCGATATAGGTCACTCGGCGCCAGCCCGTGCAGAGCTTCGAATAGAACTCGGCGCGGGCCAGTTCGCTGTCCCCGGCAGCGTCGATCATTTCCTGAACGCTCATGGTTGCGCTCTTGCGCTTGCCTTTGCTCTTTTTGTCGAGCTTGCGGACCATCGCCGCGGCAGCGCGGCGGCCAGCATCGCTTTCGAGGCCCAGGAAATCCATCTCGATTGCCTCTTCGTTGTGAAACAGCGGCTCGCCGTCGAATTCAACGTGCCAGGTTGCCCCCTGCTCAGCGTCGCGGCGTGTGTTGATGCGTGCAAATGCAGTCATGGTTCAGTCTCCGTGGTTCTGATGTGGTGTAATCGTGGTTGCATGGTGCGGGGCGGGCGCGACCACGAACGCTGCCCGCCCCTATCCCGGCCGGGATTAGGCGACGGCGGTCGTGACCTCGATTTGGTTCTGCGAGAACATCACCTTGGCACCGGCATGGCTGCTGTCCGTCGCTTCATTCTTGTCGAAATCGCTCAGGACACCCTGGGCGTATTCAACAACGTCGCCGGATTCCGCGGTCGGATAGCCATCCGCCCCCTTGGCGCCGCTCGCATCAATGATCTTGAACGAGCAAAGGCCGCGGGGATCGCGGGCGATTTGCTCCAGCAGGACCTGTCCGGGATCAGTCCCTGCATCAGGTTCAACCACTGCAAAGGTGCTGTCCTTGAATTCTGCGATGCCCTTGACGGTTTCCTTCACCCCTTTGGAAATATCCGAGATCTTGTCCTTGCTGTGGGCGACGCCGAAGGTCGGGAAGCCCTGCAGGCCTTTGACAAGAACAAAGGTGCCGTCGATGGCACTAAAACCGGCGGCGTCATTCGTTGCCGGAATTGAGCTCGAAACATAGAGCAGTGTGTTCAGATGGTTACGAGGCATAGCAATTCTCCATGCATAAAGACCCCGCTGACGGGGCTGTTTCAGTTCAGATTGTCGGGATTGCCCGCTTTACCCCGCGAGCGGGTGGGGGTTAGCCGTTGCGGCTCGAGGTACCGCCAGAGTGTTTCCAGCCCTTTTCAAGCCAGGGGCCCGTTTCGTTTTCGGGCACTGTCGCCGTTGCGCCAATGGCGCCATTCCGGCGGTGACCGTTCACTAAGGTCACTTTCTGCACGAGCGGCTGTTTTTGGGACGCCGAAGAGCTTTGCGAGGGTGTTTTTCTGGTTGTCATGCCATGCTCCAATAGCTGATGCGAATGGGCGTTTCCCAACGGCCGCCCTCCTGCCGCCCCGGCCTCACAGTGTGGCCGGTGATAGTAACTTTGGTCGAGTTTTGCTGAAGCCGCTGGCCGCGCCGGAAATAGGCGGCAATCTCACCCGCTTTGCGCCTGGTCACCACTTCATACTGGCCGAGGTGGGAAACAAGCGTCAGGTAAAGAAAGCCCTTCCGGTCCATCACGTCAGAGCACAGGTCCAGAGGCACATTGTCATTCGGCACATAAGAGACGCGGATGTGCTCGGCTTCAGGCAGATCTCCGCCATTCTGCGGCCAGAGGAAGGGGTACGGCAAAGCCGCCTCAACAACCTGCGCCCGCGCCATCAGGGCGGCGTGAATATCGCTCTCTGGATTGCTCATACCTGCACCAATTCAAAGCTAACCTGCGCGGCGATCTGCTGGAATTGCTGAACGGTGAGGCCGACCATGCCCGCTGGCGCCTGGCCGGAGTAGCCGTCCTCAAGCCGCTGGATATATGGCAGATTATTGGCGAGATAGATCACATCGCCAGCTTTCAATCCTGCTGCCGAGGCATCCGCTGCGCTGATCGTGGCGGACCCGCTCTTGTCTTCCAGCGTCAGCACGCCGTCTGGAACGCTGCCAATTGCAACCTGCCAGTTTGCCCGGGCCCGGCCGCTATCAACGGGCGTGTTCATGATAACCTGGCTGAACATCCCCAAGGCGATCTTGCGGAAGGCCAGATCCATCTTGTGCTCCGTCTTCTCCGCAAAGGCAGCGATCTGATCTCCGAATCTCATCAGCGCGAACCCCGGCAGATCATGTCGTAAAGCACAGTTTCACCGCCCGGAGCCACCCGGCCCAGCTTCTCGATTGTCAGCGTGCCGCGGTCGCAGACAACCTTGTCCGACGCTGTAATCTCAATGCTGACGGGTTCAATGATCACCTGCAGGTCACCCGCTAGGATATTGGTTCCGTCAATCCTGCCGGGGCCGATCTCAAACACCGCCATCCGCGCTGGAATGGGCGCCGGCGCCGGTCCGGGCGATCCGCCGGACGCATCAGACGGGCCGCCTCCAGCAACTGGCGCAGGACGCTGGATGGTTCCGGTTTGGATCGCGTCCGGCTGCTGGGCAGCAATCTTGTCAAATACCGCAGTGACTTTCTGCCGGATCGTGCTCATCCGCGGATCATCCTCACAAAACCCGGGCCAGAACCCAGGAACGGGCGCAGCAGCCCCTCAACGGCTTTGATACGGCCGGCATCCGTCGGCAGGGTGTCGCCGCCGATGGTGATAGGGCCAATCTTGATGATTTCCGATGTGCTGCCGTCGCCGGTGGCAAAGGGATCCAGGCCGCCCTGGATCAGAAAGGCCAATTCACATTGGGCACTAATGATTGCCTTCGGAATGCCTTCCCACAGAAAGCGCGGGAATGCTCCTGCCTGATCCACCTGCACTGGCTTCCCGAGGTACATCCAATTGCGGTTCAGCGCGTCGAAGGCGCGGCGAAGATTGACCTCATTCGCGGCATCATCCGTTTCCAGAACCCAGCCCCGGGCGGCGCCATAGACTTGGTAGCCGGCCAGCGCTACATAGCTGTCGGCGTCAGCAACGCCAGTGCCATCTTCCAGGTTCAAGGTCATTCGTCCCACCACTCCACTTTGCGAAGCCTCTTCGAGAGCCCGGAGTTGCACATCAGATGGGTGCCGTAATCGTGGCACACGAAACGGCGGCCGATCATTCCGTAGTTGGCGCGTTTGGTGTCGGTCAGCCAGACCGGGAGCTTTTCGGGAAAACGCTTCGCAGGTTCTGTCTTCTTCTGGATCAGCACCAAGCCGCAGGGCGAAATACTGACGCAGGGCGCCAGCCAATCCAGCGCGTGCGGCATGAACTGCGCGTCCTGCCATACCTGCCATTCGGCAATGTTCTGAAAGGATTGCGCGCCGTTCTCAATCTTCACCACGAGACCGTCGTCATAGGCGCATTGATACACTGCCCGCGAGGAGCCTGCGGCAATCCGATCACCGCAGAGCATCCGAAAAACTTCCACCTCAACCGTGGAAAGGAAGTGCCCGTCAAGCATTCGGGAACATCAGTTCAGCCAGCTGGTCGCGCAGCTCGGCCACACTGCCCTCGGGCTTTTCCACGCCGCGCGCCTTCAGCCATTTCACCACCGCAGGTTTCGGCAGCTTGGCGATCTCTTCGCGCGACTGAGGCTCTTGCTCTGCCACCCCGTCTTTCCGATCCGGGTCGAACCGGGCGTCAATGATCTTGAAGCCCTGGCCGCGCAACTCGACCTTGCGCTCCTTGGACACGGGGTGTTTCTCGTATGCGATCTTCATCAGGGTGCTCCGTAAATGGCGACAATATCCGTCGCGGTGGTCTTGGCGGCGAGGACTCGCAAGGAGCCGCAGGGAAGCAGCCCCTGAACGTCCTTGAACACGGTGCTTGCGCCGTCCTCACTGCGCAGCTCCACGTCACCGGCAACGCCGATCCAGAAGCAATCCGCAGCGCCGCCTGGCAGGTTGCTGCTGTCAGAGGGAGTTACCGCGGCGAACCTGCGGCCAGTGTTTTGAATTCGGCTCATGCTCTCACCTCGAATTGCGGGCGAGGCCAAGGCCCCGCCCCGCTGGCTCACGCGTCAGCGTCGGCGACAGCGAGCACGCCCGCGGTCATCTTGTCGAACTCGGCCACCTTGTCCCAGTTCGAGCCGGTGGCAATCTCCGCATCGGAGGGCGATGCGCCGCCATTGGCCTCATCCCAGCCGTAGCCCTTCAAGCCGAGCGAGAACGAGTAATCCGCCTGGAAAGTGGTTTCGATCCGCTCTTTGCCGTTCGAGGTTTCAACGTTGGTGATGATGTCCGAGGTGTTGCCGACCGTCGCGGCGCCCGGAACAAGGCCCAGCACCTTCGATTTGTTCGGCGAGCCAGCCTCATACAGTGCCGGTGCATCGGTGATGATGACGGCCTTGCCGAGGATGTCGATCACATTGACATTGCCAGCCTGGAACAGGCGCTCACCGTTGGCCAGGTTGTCGCCGATCAGCTTGTGGGCAACGGTGCCGGTCATGACGTCCGCGGCGATCTGGCCGGAGGCGTCGCCGAACTTGGCGTGCGCAGAATTGATCGCGCCATAGGTCATGCCAGCCGCACCGGAGATGTCATTCACAACATTGACGTTGTTTTCGAGAGCCGCCACCAGTCCCGCAATTGCGGTGTTCAGCTGATCCTGCAGCAGCAGCTCTGCAAAAGCCGTAGAGGCCGCCGTAACGCCCTGCTGGGTCGGGCGCTGCAGCCAGGTCATCTGCGAGGGCTCGTAGCGGACCGGGCCAAAGCCCCCGGCGATCTTCACTTTGGAACCAGTCAGCTCGGTCAGATCGGTCGCGGCTGCGGCGCCGTTTGCAGCCCTGCGGTCAACGCGCCGTTGGGCGGCCGCCAGCGAGGCGAAGAAGGTTTCACGCAGAAAGTCGCCCGTCATGCCCTCGCTGGAGAGGATGATGGTTCCCGCCGAACCCGCGTTGAATTTGCCGATCATCTGATCAAGCGAAATGATGGTGGCAGGCATGATGTAGTCATTGAATACCTGCATGTGCGACAGCGACATAGCTGCTCTCCTTTACTTTTCGGGCAGGTCCGCGAAACCCGGAACCTTTGCCGCCAATGGGTTGTCATGAGCAGGCTTCCCGCCCGCGCTTTCCGGAGGCTTCCCGCCGCCGCCCTTGCCTTCGTCGGCGACGAGGTAGGGGTTTGCTTCAGCCAGCTCTTTGGCCAGGTCGGCGAGGGTCGCCCCGCCATCGGCGCCATTCCCGATCATCGGGCTGGAGCCGTCTTTCGTCATGATTTTCGGCGAGCCATCGTCATGGAACTTGATCCGCGCGGCAGAGTACCCGGCCACCATGTCGATGCCGTCGGGGATGACACCGGCCTTGGCCAATTCAGCCTTCAGCTCGGAGATCGCGATGCCGCTCTGCAGTTTGCTGAATTTCAGATCGCGCTCGGTCAGCTCGCTCGCGTGAGCCTCTTCCATCTGCTTGATCTTGGCCTGGAATTGCTCGGTCTTGTCGTTGCCGCGCGACGCCTCTTTCAGGGCCTCGTCATGGCCCGCGAATTTCTCCGCAATTTCTTCCGGCGTCCCCAGCTTGGCGTATTTGCCGGCGTTTTCGCGCTCTTTCACCAGGGCCGATTTCAGGCCGTTCACGTCTGCGTCGTGCTGCATGCCCTCCACTTGTAGAATGAACTTCCCGTCCTTCTCCGCGTAAAAGGGCTGCAAGGCTTCGTTCACGCCCTCGAGCGTGTCCAGTACTGCTTTCAATGTCATGGTTTAGCTTCCCGCTAGGTTGGTGGGGCCTCCCGCCCCGGTCAAATACGCCCGCGCAGCTGCTCGAGCGTCAGTTCCCGCCCCCGGCCGTCAACCAGATCACGGAAGGAAATCCGGCCAGCACGCCAGAGGTCTGCGCGGCCAGGCCCAAGTGCCTCATCCTGGGCTGCCTTGGATTTCTTGCTGAGCCAGGCCTCGAAAGAGGTATCCGCCGGCACCTGGCCGTCCATCGCCGCCCGCGTGCCTTCTGGCAGCTCACCGATGCCGAAGCCCAGTTCCTGCCAGCTCTTCACCACCGGTGCCGACGTGCTGCGGCAGCCCCAATGGCGCTGCCCCGGTCCGTTATCCCAGGGCAGATCGTGATTGATCGGTTTGCGGTCTGGCAGCGAATACAGCTTCTTGTCCCGCACCGCGCATCCCAGTGTAGTCCGCAGATCCAGCGTGCTGGCCCACATGACGCCCTTGAGAACCTCCGCGTTGGCCTCATAAGTTGCCTGCCGGGCCCGTTGTGAGACGGCCTGCGTTGCCGAGCGCACCAGGGTTTCCGCGTGATGGCGGCTGGTCGCCATCAGCCCGCGCACCGGCTCCCCGTTTAGAGTGCCGCCGCGGACACGGCGGATCAGCTGGCCGATGGTTTCGCCCTGCGCCAAGCCAAGGCGCATCTGATCAGTGAAGCGCTGCAGCGTATCGCCCGCCTGGCGCTCCCACCATTCCGTCACCGGCGCCCCCTGCACCAGAACCCCGTTCAGGAGCGCCGACAGCTGGCCGCGGGTCATTCCATCCGTCATGAGGTGCACCCCGGCCGCAGTGTTGACTGAAGACGCGGCAAAAGCCGCCTCCAGTTCAGCCAGCTCCCGCAACTCCCCGATCAGCTCCGCGCCGTGGGACCGGTATCCGGCCCGGATCGTCTCCCTGACCTGCTTCAGCAGCGCTGCCAGACGCTTTGCCCGGTAGCTGGCGCGCGCAACCCCGGTGGGGTCGATCCTGGCCAGCTGCGCTGCGATCTCTGCTTCCAGCTCTTTCAGGAACCGGGCTGCGTCCCGGCGCTGGCCTGCGGTGAAGCGTTGCAGATCCAGCGCCCGGTCCGTGATCAGGTCCAGGATCCGCGTGTTAATCCCGCCGCCGTCAGGTGGCATCGCCCAGGCTCAGCTTGCTGCCTTGCAGGTCCGGCGCGGTTTCGGACAACCGGTCGAGCTCTGCCTCGGTATCCAGGTCAGCGCGCACAAATCCGCGGCGCTTCATTTCCTCAAGGAAGGTCTCCCGCGACATGTGACCGTTGTTCACTGCTGCAATCATCGCCGTGAGCTCCTGCGCTGTCAGCAAGGAAACCCCGAAATCCTTGTTCACGCTGACCGCGGCGCCGGTATCGCCAAGCCCGCCGTAGAAGCCCATCCAGACCATGGCCTGCTCCAGGGCATCCTTCAGGCTGTCCGCCATCATGGAGAGCTGGCTGGTTTCCTTGGCTGCATCCAGCGCCTCACCGGTGGCCGACTGCGCCCGGGCGACGAGGAGCTGCAGACCGAGGGCCTCCATCTGGAATTCGAGGTCTTTAAGATCCTGGCGTCCGGACTCGATGGCCGCGCCGCTGTGCTCAACCCACTCAAGCTTTGCGTTGGGGTTACGGGATGTGGTGGCGCTGCCGGCACTGATGACCAGCGGCGCCTCATCATCCCGGCCTGCGGCAAACAGGATCGGAACCCGGGCAGAGTGCAGGATGTTCCGCTGATCGCTCTGGCTCTGCCAATGCGCGATATTCACATCGGCCAGATCTTCCAGCACCGGCTCTCCAATGAAGAAGCCGGTGCGCTCGGCGTAGAAAGGAATGACCGTGATCTCTTTGGCGGCGCTTTTGTATCTTTCGGCCTCCGCCCATTCTTTTTTCTCGTTCTGCCGGAAAAGGCGGACGGTGACGCCATCGGGCGCGCGGTCCAGCACCCGTACCTGCTGCAGAGAGACACTCTTGAATTCGTCTTCCGGGTCGTCCTTCTGCACCGTTTCCATGATCCGCAGCTGGGACAGCACGGTCACGTTGCCGATGACTGCCGTCTTCCAGCCCAGAACATCTTCGACGGTCAGGTGGACCAGGTAGGGCCGCAGGTTTTGCCGCTCCGCCTGGGCCTGTGTTACCTCGCCTTCGCGGCGCGGGGCATCGACCATGATGTAGCTGATACCGGCATCATACCCCTTCTTGAAAACATCCTTGGCGAAAGCACTCAGATCGCGGCCCTGCAAGTCCGCATTTTCGCACCAGGCCTTGAGCTTCTCCGGCGCGCCTTCTGTCAGTTCCACCGGCTTGTCGAACACTTTGCCGGTCATGTCCCGCACGGTCTTCTTGTAGCCGTTGAACAGGAAGGTGCTGTTCTTGCGCGCCTTGTAGGCCTCGTCACTCTCGCTTGGGAACTTAGGAAGGTAGGTCTCGCCCTTCGATCGCATGGCATCCGTGCCGCCCATCAGAGCACGGCCTTTGGCAGCTGCCTGGACCATCGCTGAGACAGCCTCTGTGCGTTGGGCAACGGTATCGGTCAAAGCCTGAGCTCCTGCACTTTGAAGGTTGGTTTCACAACCGGCATTCTTTGATGGACGAAATAGCCGCCCGCATCCGGGTGGTGGTCATGCCCGCCGGATTTGTCGGGCTCGCCATTGTTGTCGTAAGCCTGCTGCTCCAGCGCTTCGGCATAGGCCTTGCAGCGCAGCGCGTTCACAAACAGCCGACCTTTCTCGAAGGCCGTGTTGACCGCAAGGATCCGGTCTTTCACCGGCGGGTTGGCTTCCGGCGCCCGGATGGAGAACCCGGCCTGCCGCAGCAGCTCGATATCCGACGTGCTGGCGTTCACCGTTTTCCGGCTGCCGCCGCTAGCATCGGGGTAAACCGTGATGTGATGGCCCTCGTACCGATCAGTGAGAACCTGGATCAGGTGCGGCGTGTCCTGCAGCCCCTGCAGCTCATCAACCGCGTGCCAGTTGTCGCCGCGCTGAACGAAGATCACCGACGCCATGTTGCCCACATTGAAGTCCTGCCCGATATGCAGCGGCTCCCGCGGCTGGATGTTCTCCGTCGACTGGTGCCGCTGCCGGTCATAACTGCGGTAGACCGTGCCGCTCGTCAGGTTGACGAAGTCGCCCATCAGATAGGCTTTGATCAGCTCCTCAGGATAGTCTTCCAGCAGGGTTGATATGTAGTCCGGCGGCAGGAAATCCGCATTTTCGTGGGTGCTGGCCTGCACCATGGAATAATTGCTCTTCGGATCCCGCTTGAAGCTGTCGTAGACAAAGCGGAAGCCCTCAGGTGTCGTCGTTACACCAATACCATTGACCACGCCGGGAATGACCAGGCGCATCCGGGCGATGATTTTGCGCCAAGCGGCCTGAGCCTTATCCTTGGAGAGGATATCGATCTCATCCACCAGCGCGCGGGCGATCTTAAACCCGACGATGCCCCCAGGATCATCCATCGACCGGCAGATGGTGGTGCCGTAATATGCCCGGCCGCGGTAGAGTTCGACCTCCTTGTCGCTCGTTTTGATCCTGGTGGAGAACCCAAGCGTGAACGCGGCCTCGTCCATGGTCGGCCAGAAGGTATCCCTGATGTCCCGGTAGGTCGGTGCGAAGTAGCCCTGAACCGTCTTCGGATGCCTGCCAGCGAAGAGGCCGAGATCCAGGCAGCCGACATAGGTTTTGCCCGATCCGAACCCGCCGACATAAGCGCGGAACTTGGTATTCAGCCCGGAGAGAAAGATCCCCTGCGGCGCGCTAACTGTCAGATCGTGTGACACGGACGTCACCGACCGGAGCGGCTGTTTTGATGTTGATGTTCAGCGCGGGGGCATCGTCTTCCCCTGCCCCGGATCCATTCAGCATGCCAAGGTGGCGGGCGATCTTGTCCAGCGCGCTGAGCTTGTCGTGCATCTTCAGCTTCACGCCCTGGGCAGTCAGCGACACCTCCGAAATGGCCGCGGCGGTACCGTCGTCAACCTCGCTGCTTGGCTTCAGCTCCACCGGGTAAACCCCAAGGCCGTTCGGATCCGCTTCCTCCGCCTCCGTGTCAATCGGACTGCGCCCCCAGGCAACGGTCTTGCGGATGTCGGCAAACCCGATCCGCGCCAGTTCCAGCAGCACCCGCTCCTGGGTAATTCCTGTCTTCTCTGAGCGCTTCGCCTGGGCCTCTTGGATCGCTTGCGCGATTTCAGGTTTTCTCAGGTTTTCGTGCCCGACCGAATGTGCGGTTTTAGCACTGTAACCCGCCCTGACGGCCGCCTGCGTGGCGTTCAGGTCGATGAGATATTCCTCAACGAAGCACTCCTGCTTTGCAGTGAGCGCCATGTTCGACTTCCCGTCTGTTGTGGAGATTGATGGGCTTCCCGCCCGGTATTGTCAGTTTTCGGCAACTGATCCGCCCCGATCCCGGTATCCCGCCGGTGAGCGATGTTGCCTTTGTGCTATTTCCGCGCCGCTTTGCGTGCGGCATCGCTCAACTTGGCGATTTGCATGGGGCTCGGGTCATCCCGCCAGCCTGCCGGCTGTTTGCCGCCGCGGCGTGCGATATCGGCCAGATAGCTCTGGATCATGTCAGGCATAGTGTCACCTCGGTATGGGGAAAGCGCAACGACCCGTGCCCGGGCAACACAGGTGTTCAAGCTCTGGATGCAATGGAAGTGTCAGCGACGAAGCCCTTTAGCTCCGCCTGTTCCTGATTATCCCGTCAGGTACGCCACGCGGCCGGCCCGGAGCCATGCGATACACGCGCAATTCGGTAACGGGCACATTCTACCATATCTTGTGCCTTCATCAAGTACTTGCATGCGAACAGCTGTAAGATTCGCGAGCAAGTCGAGCCCTCTACGGCCATCCCACGTCTGGCAATCTCTCACATGAAGAGCACGTCATTACTGCAACCTTGCAGCCATTCGCTGCGGGCGCAGCCAGAACAATGTCGAGTATCCGTTTTGTGCAGGACGGCGACCTTTGCAAATTCAAGAAGGCGGGTGCAGAGATTTCTGCTTCTGGGACTACCTGCAAACTTAATGCCCCTTAAGCAACTCCTGGCAGTAACTCTGAGCTTGCCCAGAGTTTCATAGACTTCGTTCATTCAACTCAGGGAACTGACGTCAACGGCCGGGAAATTCGAACCCTATGAAGACAAGCGCGCCCGGATTGCGGAGCTTAATGCATTGTAATCGAGTGAGAGTTTTGACTGAGGGAGCAGCAGATTGGCTTCGCCGAACCAAGTCCACCCTAAGAACATGGCGTGTGTTCATTGGGGTTACGGGCACGAAGCATCTTCAAAACCCGTAACTATGCTACCAAAGCATCCTCAAGCTGGCTTTCATGCGCAGCCCAGAAGGCGCCCAAGTCATCGTTAGGCCCAAATGCACGACCCATATCGCTTACATAGACTAACGCGCCGACACCATGGATCACCTGTAGAACTTCTCTTGCCTTCTCTTTTGACAACCCGAGGCACAGCGGATTGATAAAAAAAACTTCACTACTTGGGTTCAACTCACGCTGATCGATTGAGCATGCGATCGAGCGCTGCTTTCCTGCACTGCGCCTAGAGAAGGAGGCGCCGGGTCGAAAGTCATCAAACCAAACGTCTAGCTGATCAACGGGCTCACCACTTTCCTTTGTTTCACGCAGACACCACTCATGGGCAACTGACAGTTGATCGACACTGCTGGGCAGCTGTGGATGAAGAGCAATAAATGCAGTTTTAGAGAATTTCCGAGACATTCCTTAGATCCGTATTCGCTACCTACAGTTAGCCAAACAGAAAGTACTGCTTGCCATGCACTGGCCCAATACGCTTGCTTCCAAAAGAAATGAAAGCAGAGTCATTCTTCAGCGCGGTTTTTGCCGAAAGCTCACTAGAGAATAGTGAATTCACCCCAATCGGGAATTGAAGTAGTACCTACAGCCCCAGTTTGGACCGAGTTTCCACCACTTTTTTGTGGAACTTGTACCCTTCCTTCATCCCAGAATACGGCTTTAATCCGGAGAATTTTCCTGCCAATTGCCACCATTCCGGGTCATCAGGCCAGCTGCGCCAAATTGTGCCCCAGCGATCGACTACATGAGAAATGCACGTTTCATCTCCCGGACTTTCCCCCGCACCGTCTCCATCAGGCCAATACCAGGAAAGCTGATGGCACATTCTTCCATTAGAGTCGATTTTCCACTGACCTGCCCCTAAACTTTCACTGTTCTCACCACACCAAGCGCGGGCTTGTTGATTGGGAGCGTAATATATGCCTCCAGAGCAGTTGTTGGCCCAAATGTCCGTGTTTCCAGCGTAGATTTCCGCTATCTTTTGCGGGTCTACGGGCTTGGCACTACGAGGTTTTGGATCTGCCAAAACAAGTGACGGGATTGCGCCCAGAAGGGCAGCGACCGTTAATTTCGCAGCTAGCTTCATGTAAAACCTCCTAAGGTAAGACGGATGTGGAGTACCACCTAGACCCTTTGTGCGTTGTTTGCCTGTTGACACACATCCCTCGTTGTTGCCCAGGCTCGCTCAGTAACAGGGATACCTACCCTCAGAAAAGAAAGTTGGCTCCGTCGTCCAACTGCTCCACAGTCATGTTTTGCACAGTGACCGTGACATTTCCGAAATAGACGAGCACGTGATCACCTTGCTGATCAAAATCCACTTCATCCATGCTTGTCGCTCCGCTTATCACCCTGATCTTATCAGCGCCAACTTCGAAGTCTGTAATGACATCAGTGTGGTCGTTCGCTCGAAAAACAAAGATGTCATCGCCACCGCCCCCGGTAAAAACATCATCGCCTTGCCCGCCCCTAAGGATGTCTTTGCCACTGCCGCCAATCAAGTTATCATTGCCAGCCCCGCCGAATAGCTTGTCGTTTCCCTTACCTCCCGACAAGATGTCATCCTCAGAGCCGCCTTTTAGCGTATCATTTCCTCGTTGACCGTACAGGGCATCCTGGCCGTCGTCGCCGGTCAGCAAGTCCCGCCCGGCACCGCCCCGCAGTTCATCGTCTCCGCTGCGTCCTTGCAGCGTATCACTGCCAGCGCCACCGCGTGCGATGTCGTTACCTGCGCCTAGGCTCACAACGTCATCTCCGGCAAATGTTTTGATCGCCAACCCAGTACTCATATTCACTGAGATATTATCGTCCCCGGAAAACAGATTTTGCGCGAGCTGCCGTCCGGTCATGGCCTCGAAATCCGAAAACGGCAGCGAGAACCCTGAAATCGAGATGAGCGACACCTCGTTGTGAACATAAGATATGGAAAAGATCTCCCAGTCATCCTGATTTGAGCTAGCAAAATTGCCAGTCAAAGACAGAATGGACCCGTCAAGCGCAGTCATCTCGATTCTGGAGCTATCCTGCTCACTACTTACTGGCTCGACGAAGTCCTCAAAAGCCAGGAGCCTGATCAGTGATGACGCTCCGTTCAAGCCGCCGATATACGCGTTTGCCATGGCATGGGTCTTTCATCTGGATGAACTTTATTTGCCCAAATCGATAGGGTTCTTGATCGGAGAAACAACTAATTTTTAATAAATTCCGCAATAACTGAGTTTATTATTCCAGATTCCTGATTAAAGCCGCCGCGGGGCGCGCAATGTTTCCAATCCCTGAACTACACTCACCCCGCGCTGCCTGCGGGCAGGATTCGCGTGGCCTGACAACCGGTGAGAACGCGAACGCGCTGCGGTCTCAGACCTGGGTTTGCAGACGCTCTGACGGCAGTCAGGACTCAGTTAGAATACCAGAGCTCGCCTAATCATTATGCATTCCACTCAACAATCCGCCGAAGCACGGGGAATTGTCACCCCTATTTGGACCGAATGCGGGAAATTCGACAAAAATTTGAGAAAATTTTGACAAGCAAGTCAGCACTCCTGAAATTGTCTTCATTATTGCCTGATCTGCTTGATGTGCGCTGGGGAATTGTGGGGACAGGTCCCGCGCACCTTTGACGGCGGTGTTGGCTTGCTTGGGGGTCGGGGGACCGTGGCTTACAACAGTGTCTTTAGGCGCTTAGCAGGTGTGTGCCTGCCCGCCATTAATAAACAGTCCGGCTACTCTCGGGGGGGCGGACGTTGAAGCGTTTTGCCTTTCATCAGGATAAGTTGGAACTCCACGCGTCTTCTGCACGGGTATTCGATGATCCCAAGCGGATCAGAATCCGCCGCGTAAGAGCCGTTCTGATCGCTATAGGCACAGTCATCCTCTGCTGGACCATCCTTTTTCTGAATGGATCGTTCTCTTTGCAGTCGGCCATCCGTGAGCTGAACCCGTTTCTCAGCGGCAGCAGCCAACAGCCTGCCTCCGTAGACGGATACGACTACCGCAACCTGACACATCTGACATCCACGGCGCCCTCCCCCAAGGCAAACACTGACTGCAGTGCGGGCCGTAAACAGCCTTTTTTCTCGGCAATGGCAGATACATCCGTACCCCGGGTATACGCACATGTGCCTGTGTCCGCGGAATGGGCTTTTTTGTCCCTGGATGATAGCTGCGGCCAGGCCGGGGTCATCGTTCCTGAATGGATCAGCATTGTTGAAGACCAGGGCCGCCCCGCAGTCTCTCTGATCAGCAAAGACACCCGGATTGCCGTTGAGGAATACATTGCAGGCGCGGCTTCCCGTCCACAGCTGCTGCCCGCTGTGCGGCTCGTTGGCGGCGGTCAGAACGATGATTTCTTTGAAAGGGTTTCCTCCCCGGAACAGGCCGAGGCGCTCGCGGAAGGGCTGGCAAGCGCGGTGACGGCTTTGAACGCGCAGGGCGCCTGCCTCGACTTCACCGGCCTGAAGCCTGAAAAATTCCGACGTCTTGAACCATTAATGTCGCGTGTAACCGGGGTATTCCGTGCCCGCGAGCTGACGGCCTGCACCGTTTTCGACGGCAGCCAAACTGTCTGGAAGGACACGGAGCTGACGGCGCTTTTTGACCAGGTAATCCTGAAACTCTTTCATCAGCCTTGGGCAGAATCCGTCCCGGGACCGATCTCTCCCTATGGCTGGTTTGAAGACACTGCTGCGCAAGCCGCAAAATTCATTGGAGTGGACAAGCTAGTTGTCGCCATTGGCAGTTTTTCAGTTGAATGGACTTCCGGAGTAAGTAATCCGGAAACCCTCTCCTATGCCGAAGCTATGCACAGAATCGGAACGGCCGGTGCGGAATTGCACTTCGGCGCCAAAGTCTCGAACAGCATGAGCCGCTACCGCGACGCACAAGGGCACCAGCGCAAGATCTGGATGCAGGATGCCGCGTCCGCATATAATCAGCTGATCCGCCTGAAAGAGCTTGGCATCGCCAATGTTGCAGTCTGGTCTCTTGGCATGGAAGACCCCGGAATTTGGAAAATTCTACGGCATCAGAATGACGGCGAAGAAGTTCTGGACACAGCTCTGAAAATTGTAGAGCTCAACAACTACGTGAACTACCAAGGCCAGGGCGCATTGATCCGCATTGATCAGCGGGCATCGGGCGGCGTGCGCCAGCTTGCATTCGAGGCCGGGACTGGCCGGATCAGCAACCAGACCTACAGCCTGTTGCCCAAACCCTACTCCATCGAGCGATACGGCAAGCCCGACACCCGAAAGCTGGTACTGACTTTCGATGATGGACCGCACGAAAAATACACAAAGGACATTCTGGACATACTACAGCAGGAAGATGTTCCAGGTTCCTTCTTCGTCGTTGGCACAAGCATCATGGATTCTCCCGATCTAGTTGCCCGGATGTTGGATGAAGGCCATGAAATCGGAGCCCACAGTTTCTCTCATCCCAGAATGGATCTGATTTCCCAAACCCGTGTCGATTTGGAGTTTGCTCTGCTGGATAAGATCCTGGCCGGGGCCTCCGGGCGGAAAACAATGCTGTATCGGGAACCTTTTCAGCGCAGCGGCGGTCCGATCAGCGCAGAGCGGGTCGCCTCTCTGGAAGCAGCCGAAGACCGCGGTTTCGTTATTGCCGGCATGGAAATCGTACCAAAGGACTGGGAAGGGTGGGACAGCAGTCAAATTGCAAATTTCGTGATCGACCAAGTCGAACAGGGAAATGGCAATGTCATTCTTCTGCATGATGGCGGACAGGACCGCACAGCCTCTGTCAACGCGGTCCGCCCAATTATCCAATCCTTGAAGGAAAAGGGCTATGAATTCACCACACTGGCCGATCTTTTGGGAACCACCCCAGCGGCATTGATGCCGGTGGCCGAGGGCGGTTCACCCGCCTTTGACCGTGTGTCGTTTTCAATGGTGTGGTTTGCGCAGAAATCACTGGTCTTTGTGTTCTGGACGGTGCTCGCAATCGGCATCCTCCGCTCCGCAGGCATTCTGATTCTCGCACTCATGAACCGCCGTGAAAGATTCACACCGTTGCAGCGGCAGCCCAAAGTCGCTGTGATCATCCCGGCACACAACGAAGCAAAAGTGATTGCCCAGAGCGTCGAAAGCGTCCGTGCATCCGGATACAAAAACCTTGAGGTCATCGTCGTGGACGACGGATCGACTGATGACACGCTCATTGAAGTTCTCAAGTTTGGACACAAAAGCGAAGTGCGTCTCATCTCGCAGCCGAACCAAGGAAAATGGAGCGCCCTGAACCGCGCGATCCTCAGCTGCGACGCTGAATTTGTTGTGTGCATCGATGCAGATACGCAGATCCGTAGGAACGCGATAACCCATCTGGTGAAGCACTTCATGGACCCGAAAGTCGGCGCCGTGGCGGGCAAGATCATTGCGGGCAACCGGGTGAATATCCTTACCCGCCTGCAAGCTCTTGAATATGCAACCGCCCAGAATATCGAAAGAAAGGCGTTTGACCTTATCAACGGCATTTTGGTTGTACCCGGAGCTATCGGCGCATGGCGGGTTGAGGCTCTCAGAAAGGCGGGACTGTTCAGTGATGAGACTCTGACCGAGGATACCGATCTAACGATCCAGGTGAACCGCACGGGCTACACCGTGGTCTTTGAACCCAAGGCAAAGGCCTATACAGAGGTCCCCGAGAAGGTGGGTCAGCTTCTGAAACAGCGACTGCGCTGGTCCTTCGGCATGTTCCAAAGCGCCTGGAAGCACAAAGGGGCAATCATTGATGGCCGGTCGGTTGGATTGGTCTCCATTACCGACATGTTTGTGTTCGGCTATATTTTTCCTCTTCTGGCTCCCATTGCTGATCTCTTTGTAGTCATAATGCTCTACAATCTCGCTGCAGGCGGATGGGCTGCGGAAGTTGGCGACTCGCAGACGGTGCAATCAACGCTGTATCTCTGGGCCTATCTGACCCTGCCGGCAATGGAGCTGCTGATTGCCGCGATTGCAATCTCGTCAGATGAGGATGAAAGCATGTGGTCTCTGTGCCTCTTCCCGCTGCAACGGCTGGTTTACCGCCCCCTGCTGTATTTTTCGGTGATCCGCTCTATCCTGCGTGCCGTAACCGGGCGCTTAGCCAGCTGGGGTATACAAAAACGGCAAGGCCGGAGTTATAGTTTGGCAGCTGGAAGCACATGAAACGCAGAACCTTCCTGAAATTTGCAGCCGCAAGCACGGCCTTTTTCCCAGTACCCGGAACGGCCTCATCGCTGCGGGGGTCTCCTGCACAGGCGTTTCAGGTTGCCTCAATCCTCAACGAAGACCTCTCCATACCGCATCTCATTGCGGTCCTCGATGCCTTTGTCGACCGCAACATTCCTCTTGCATGTGTGGTCGACCCTTTCGGAAAAGATGGACACCCGCTGTCCCCAGAAAGCAAACTGGCACAAGTTTTGAACGGCTACCTGCTGGGTAACAGCGGTCTCGATATCGTGCCTTACGTCCATGATCTATCGCTGCTATCCGAGCATTTTCAGGCCCGCGCAGTTTTTGAAGCGGTATCCGCGATAAAGAGCATGCTCCGCCCTGCTCTTTTGGTTCGAAAATCCGGATTGCCCGTACAAAGCATTGCATGTGCCGAACATGCAAACCCGAACCCACCCCGCGGTGTGCGCTCTGCAGGTATTCTCAACGTTTTAACCCTGCCTGCCGAGCCCGGCCCGGTCCGCTCAGAAACCTGGGATAATGGTGTTGTGAGGCTGTTCGGTGGCAGCCTGCAAACTCTTCAGGAGACCGCAGGTCCGGCAAAATTCACAGAACAGGGTTCAGGCCAAAATCTACTTTACCTGTCCGCTAAAGAATTCGCGCGACAGCCACTGAACCGGCTAAAGAAAACCGCCGGTCAATTTACCCGCGCACTTGCAGAGCGGGAGCTCGATGGGGATCTGAGTCTGCTACCGGTTCCGGATATTCAGCTGCGCGACAACTACCGGTTCAAGAAAACGATTTGCCTGCATGTGCTGCATCCGCAAAAGCAAAACCAACTGCAAGTTTCAGCCTATTCCGCATTTACTGCCTTTCTCCGAGAAACCGGGATTCCCCATTCCACCGGAAGACCTTCGGAAAAAGGGCGCGAAGCCGGGTTTTGGGTTCCAACGGAACTGCCTCTGAAAAGAACCGGTTCCGGCGACAGCCTGCCCGGTATGTCGCCTATCAGAGCCGGAAGCACAAGCGACGCAGCACTTCGTACGATTCAACAGGCTATTCCAGGCATTGGCGTTACTTTCCCTGGCACTGACGCCGAAAGACAGGGATTAGCCAGCACGGGAATTTTGCAGTTTCCAAAACATGTTGTGAGCGGCGGTGACGCGGTTCAGTCATTTAATGAAGCGATCGCCGGTACCGCAGATGCAGTCATTTTCTTGCATCCAGACGCTTTCACCTTTCCGCCAGATCGGCGAGCTTTGCAGGACCGGCTGCGCGGCTTGCACACTGACGAGGGGACCCAGTTCTTGTATCTGGAACAGTTTGTTCGCGCTCTCGTTCCCGCCGGCCCCCTGCCCTCCCGTCAGAGGAAAACCTCCGCAGCTGCTCCAGAACTGCTTGAGAAACGCCGCCATCCTGCTGGCCTTGATCAGGAAGAGTTGCTTGAAGATGCCCGAGTGGCCTGGCAGTACATTGAAAAGTTCTCGGATCCCGCAACCGGACTTTGTCCGGCAACAGTAAATTTTGCACCGGGAGGACAATACCACAAGGCCGTCACCATGTGGGATGTCGGCAGCCACATCAACGGCTTGGTGGCAGCACGGCAGATCGGCTTGATAAGTCAACAAAGTTTTGAAGCCGCAATCCGCAAAATCCTGCCCAATATCGCAGGCCGGACGTCCCAAAACCGCCACCTGCCACAGGGGTGGATACGCACTGACCGCCGCAAGTGGGGCAACAAGAACTTCGACGGCTCCGATGCAGGCCGTTTGCTCGCTGCCTTAGACAATCTGCGCCGGCACAGCAATTTCGGCGATCAGCTGGAGGAACTTGTTGCCTCCTGGGACCTTCAAAAGGTGATCATCGACGGCGAAGTCCACTCAGTGGTAAACGGCGAGCTGAAATCATCCTATGTATCGCATAGCGCCCACTACTCCGCCTTGGCCTTCCGACGGTGGGGGCTGGCAGCCAATTCTCCTTATGAAGTGCTTTCCGACCGAACTCCAGCCGACGGCCGCATGGCACTGCTTGAAGCTGCGTCCAGGATCGGACCATTTGGGGCTGAACCGCTTTTGCTCGAAGCCATGGAGCTAGGGATGTCGAGGGAAAGCGCCTTTCTTGCCGATGTGCTGTTCTCTGCGCAATTGGAAGAATTCCAGGAGACAGGTCGGCTGATCTGCGTATCCGAAGGTCCGATCGATAAATCTCCCTGGTTTCTCTATCAGGGTCTGCAGCTCGATGCTCCCAAGCGCACTTGGGCGTTTGACACCGTCGGACAAGAGCCGGAGTACCGAACTCCTGAATTCCGCGAGGAGAACCTTGCTATCAGTAGTAAGGCCGCCTTTCTTTGGTCCGCTTATCAACCTCATGAGTACTCAGAAAAACTCACAAGCTTCACCAGAAGTGTCGCTAGAACCAAAAATGGTTTTGCCTCAAGTATCTATTTGAAGAACGGGCGGCCAACCGAGGCCTATACCGATTTGAACACAAATGGTGTGATTCTACAGGCGATTGCCCACCGCCTTGTCAGCTCAGGCGGGAAGCTCTGAACAGACAAGGCGCTGTACAGCTAGACTACGCGATAGCCCTAGAAAGTGCGGCATCCACTTGCTGCAATTTCCCCTGGGGAAACCGGGTAACCCGGCCGGGGGTTCAGAATGACTGTCTGGATTCCGGTGATTTGGTTCATGCAGCTGTCGACCCAGCTTTCGTCAATCCCTTTGCCGCCCACATAGATGTCCAGCCAGTCATGCCCCTGATAGCCGCTATGGCACGGACCTGCCTGAGGTTTCGGCCCATCCCCGCACAGATCCTCGACAATCGCGTATCTTTGCAGGTTTCTAATGTAGAATTTGGTACCTGCTGGATAATCCATGTAGCTACGGCCATTTCGCCTTACGTGCCCTACAGCGAGTGTAACCGGATCCTCGTAAGTCCCTATTCCTCCCGCCTGTCGGTGGATCACTGGCCTGGCAATTTGGGCTGAGCCGCGCGGAGTATTGTCCCAGTAGCTATAGCCAGTGAGAAATACGTTCATGTTTTGTTCTTCCAAATATCCGGAGTTTGAACCGATTTCACCGGCAAACCCTTCGTCAACTGCGAGCCGAGTACTAAGAACCCCGACGCGGCCGCCGCTTGCCCTTTCTGTAACACTGCAAGCTGCTGCAGTAAGCAATGCTCCAAACATGAGCGTAAGTCTGGTTACTTTGTAAGCCATATTACCATCCTGATTAACTGGGTACTCAGGAAGCCGCAAAAACTTGGATATCGCAGCCGCCGTCCAATGCAGAATGAATGCAAAGGGGAAACAAACCACTAAATTAAAAGGGAAAATTTTAGCATTCTCAAAAACTATGGCGGCATACCGTCTGTCGCGGAGAAATCTAACAAACCTGAAAGAGATGCCGACACGCTTGATGGAAAGCTTCGAATTCAATCGGTTATAGAGCATTCAACTAGAATGCTTTTCACCTTTCCAAGCGTAGAAGATAGGGAGTGCGGATGATCGAAAAACTGCAACTTAGTTGCATATTCGAACAGAGCCGCTGACCCTTGGGGGGTCGGTGAGATTAGATGCTCTGGTAAACATCTAACTTCAATCATCAGAAAGACATTTCCTCACGATGTCAACAATTTGTACGAGTGTTGTAGCGAAGAAAATTGCTTCTGAAGCCGGACTGGGTATTTGCATCACATTCCCCAAAACGTCCTAGAGCAACATCAGTTCGAACGGGTCAGCGAACTATGATCCCCAACATTGTAGGTAGAAACTGCAATGGGTCACTGCGCAAATTGACAAGGTGGCGGCTCCCGCTCCAAAGATCCCAAACGGGGGAGTTTGCCAGCAAACGGATTCAGCCTGGGTTCAGGAACGACTGGATCTCATCTTCACGGGCCTTGGCAGCCAACGTCCGAGGCTGTTGGAGAACAGGGATTCCATAAGCAAATCCATTTGCTACAGGGCGGTCTCGTGGCCGATGCCGCCTTATTGCTGAAGGCCGCTCAGCGCCGATTTCGTCGCGCTCCACAAGCGAAGGTCAAACAAGCGATCAAGGTCCATTGTTGGCTCCGAACGACCGCTTTTCCATTGAACCCTGCAGCCCGGTGATCACCTGATCCCCAGCCCGCCGCCGCACTTCTCCATCCCCGAAGCGGCGCGGCAATTCTCCTTAATTGGACAGCCGCAGCCGTCGCTCTATACTGTTAACGTCCCAATCTAACCGGGGTGGGATAGAGCGGTCCGCTGTACCAGCTTCCACAGGTGCGAATGCCCGGCGGGCCGCTCGCTCCTTTGATGGACGTAGCTTAGGCGGTAAGCACCTTGGCTAAACCGGAGAGCTGAACGCGTTGTTTTTCCGGAATACTGTAGAAAGCTCTGACAAGATCAACGGCTTCCTTGGACTGCAGAGTTTCTGCTGAAAGGTGGCCTTCAGCTGCGTCTTCCCTGGTCTTTTCCAAGCCTTGGAAAAAGTGGGTAACATCAACGTCGAGCGCTACTGCGATCTCCCACAGACGAGAAGCACTGACGCGATTTGCCCCAGTTTCGTACTTCTGGATTTGCTGAAACTTCACGCCTACTGCGGACGCCAATTCTTGCTGAGTCTTCCCAACTAGCCAACGCCGGTGGCGAATTCTCTTTCCAACATGGACGTCAACGGTGTGAGGCATGACATGCTCCTACGAAACCAATTCGTTCCAGCAGGTAACTTATCAGGTACTTCTTTTCAATTAATGGAATTCATCACCCTACGTAGCTCAGCAGTTGCTGACGTCGCGCAGCTCGGAAAGCGGACATTGCCCGGGATAGGTTGTGACTGCTAGGGAACAGGATTTCGCACTTGCAGTGAATGTCGACACAGTCCCGCTTTTTCCTCACGCAGCCCCCTTCACATCCAATGGATCAATCTGGACCCGCACCGACTGGCCGAACATCTCCGCCCGCGCCTCGATCACGGGATGCACATCATGAGCCGCCTGAACCATGTCAGAGAACCTCACAATCCGCCCCATGAACGGCCCTGCAAGCACCTCCAGCGCAGCACCCGGCTCAAACTGGCACATTGCCGCCCGGTCCCGGCTATCGATGATCCGCTGCGCCTCTGCGTTCTCCTCGCTGACCTTGCTCAGGAATGGCTGCACGTGCCTGCGGACCTCCTGCCCGCTCACCGTCATCAGCGACGCATTCAGTCCACGGCACTGCACAGCCTGCGCAAACAGCTCCGGCGGGATATCCGCAAAGATGTAGCCCGGCAGGTAGGCGCTGGTCACCGGCTCGGCGTAGCGTTTCTTCCCCTGGCGCTTGAACTCGATCTTACGCGGGGCGAACGCCTCAATCCCGAGAGCCCGCAGCTGGCGCTCTACGGCGAACTCCCCGCGCTCCTGGCTCACGGTTTCTGCCCCCCGTCCCGTCTCCACCTCGAAATGCAGGTGGCGCGGGAGGGTGACTTTCTTGGTGGTTGTGATGCCCAGGTACCAGGTCATGCGCGGTTCCTTTTCTGCCCGGTTGTTCGCTTATGGCGGAGCGGGTGCCCTGCCCTGACCCGTGAAATTGCAATGGCCAGCTCATCGCGCGTCTTGGGCGCAAAACGCCGGCGCTGCATGATGACCTCCAGGATGTACTCTGCGTCGCGCTCGTCCTGGGTCTCGATGGCGAAGCGCTCGGCTTCGTACTTGCTGTCGATCTTGCTCAAACGTTGATCCCCGCCGCTCGGCATTCTGCCAATGTGATTAGGTTTTCCTGGATGCACTCCCCGGCCTGGCTGGGGAGGATTGTGCGAGCCCAGGGCTTTCGGGCCCGGATGTCGGCCGCCCGCGCCTCCAGAACCTTCTGCGGATCCGCCCGCTTCTCAGCCGCCGGCACATGCGCCCTCCAGAAATCACCGGCGAAGAAATTCTGGCTGAGTTTGATCCGCTGCGGATCGTAGCCGGCAACCCGCTTCCGGTAGGCCTCGGTCGCTGCAAGCACATCGCCTGGCTGCTCGCCGGCATCGATCAGTGCTTTGACCGCCTCCTCGGTAGCCGCCCAGTGGTCCTTGTTCGGACAGGCCCGCCAAACCCGATCAAAGAAGGATCCAAAATCAAACTCGCCGTGGTGCGAGGCGTCAGCCGCGCAATAGGTTCTATTTGGTTTCTTTTGGTTTGGGTGACACTCTGTCGGGGGTACCCCCGACACTCTGTCGGGGGTGGGGTGACGCTCTGTCAGGGGTGACACTCTGTCGGGGGCTATATCTTGTGCCTCGCGCTCTACATCTTGTGTGTACCGGTGACGCTGTGTCGGGGGTGCATCCTTGCAATCCGGGCACATTTCCACCGCTTCGACCTCAATACGGTACTCGATTGTCTCCCCGTTCTTGTGCTTTCGCTTGCCGACCTCGCTCACGAGACCGGCTTCAATAAGCGCATGGATATTGCGCTGGACCGTCCTGTCCGAGGTTTCCAGTTCCTTCGCCATGGTCGGCTTCGATGCCCAGATACCGGAGCCGTCATCGCTCGCCAGGTCGCCCATCAACAGGATGATGGACTTGGCCGAAAACCCGACGCCTAGGCGCTTTCTGCGCAAGAGAGAGGTCACATGGTTGCTCATCAGCTCTTCCCAGCTGCCCGGCGCATCCGGCGGATACAGCGGTTCATGATCTTGGTGCGCTCGCCGATATCGTCGGAGAGGATCAGCTGGCGGCGTTCGATCCGCACATGCAGCTTGGCCAAGCGTTCAACCTCTTCTGCATTTGCGAATTGGAACCAGGGCGCGCTGATGCCGAAAGGCTCAACCAGTGGCGGGCCGCCGTTGTCACCGATCATGGCTGCAAGGCGCTCGGCCTCCCGGTCTTTGGCTGCCTCCTGCCGTTTCAGATGCTCGAAGAGCTCCATCAGAGGGTCGCCGGCAGCGGCCCCCTGTACAGTGCGCCCCGCTGTACAGGCGCCGGCGGATTGAAACGAGGCTGGGCGGATCAGGGCAGTCATTTGCGCAGCCACCCCATCTGAGAGGCGCCAGCAAAGAAGGCGCCGTCAACACGGTCTTTGGCCTGCTTGAAAACCCCGGCGTTGTCAGCTTTGCCGGGCACGGCACGCTTCAGCAGACGCTCAAAGAGCTCATACCCTGCCCTGTCCATCTGGAAGGTAAGCAGGCCGCTTTCCGAGCTGGGGATTGCTTTCAGGTGTTCGTCGGCCATCAGTGCTTGCTCGCGAACTGACCGCAGGCCCAGGCAGTGACCCCATCGAACAGCTTGCCCCTCTTCTTGGTGTGGACCTGAACCAGAGCGCAGAAGCCGAAACCCTGGTTCTTACCCTTGGTCACCTCACCGTCGCGATAGTGGGCGCAGGCTGTGCAACGCTTGTTCAGATCCGGCCGCGCCCATGTGCATTGGCCGGTCTTTGTCGCCGCGATGCGCGCTGTCAGGTCGCCACCGTCAAGGTTCTGGTGAGTTGGATCTTTCATAGGCATAGGCATTCCTCCTGTGCTCAAGGTCGGGTTCACTCGTTGAAAATGTCGGGATTGGGTCTGCTCGACTGACCACTGCCTCTGTTGGGGGCTCGGGGGCTGGCTCAGGGAGGCTCAGCCCGCCCCCTGCGAACACCCTGCGCTTCGAGTGCGCGATGGGGCTGTTGTCGCGGTGTTAAGGGGTTCTGGCTTACGATCCGCCAGTTTTGCTTTTGGGGAACTGGAGAATGAGCGACAATATTGTGTACTTCGACGGATGCACCACGTTCGGCAAAGCCGCCGGATCCATCCAAATTGAACTCGAGGCAAACATGCTCGACCCCAGGCCTGACGGCAGTGTTGAGGTAAGGCGGGCGGTCACGGGCCGCCTCAGGTGCAGCAATGCCGCAGCAATGCAACTGATCGCTGCCCTGCAAAGCGCATTGGAAATGGCCAACAAAGAACCCAGCGACAAGCCTCTCACTAGAAACTGACATCACCCCTGCCCCTTCGCACCAAGCTCAGCTTCCGCCTGCTCGCGGATCCGCCGGAAAGCCTGCTCAGCGTCCCCGGCCTCCTTCGCCACTGTCGCGTGATTGTGCGTGCCGATAGCCGCGGCGACAGCTTCCCCCGCCTCCTTGGCAGCTGCGGCCGCCAGGGCTTCCCGTGGCTCCAGGGGCGTCTGCATCTGATCCTGCATCTGCTGCAGAACCGTGATGATGCGCCGGCTGCCGGTGATCGACATCAAGGCAACCACGTCGTTCAGTGTGAACTCGCGGGACCCCTTCATCTTGCGGGAGAAGCCGCCGTAGTCGACCTCGTGGTCCTCTAGCTCCCTGCCCGCCCAGAACTCGGCTATCTCCCGGGCCGCGCAGTTCTGCTTGCCGGGGAAGTGCTTGGCGACGGTGCCGCGCACCAATGTGTGGAGGTAGGCTCTTTGATCAGCCATGCTCAGCAACCTCGTTGTTTTGGGGGTGTGGGAAGTGGTGCGCTAGGTTGGGAACGTGCGGAGGAAGGAAGGGGACTGGCCGCCAGGGAACAGGTCATTGGCGGCGTACCTGCTTCCGGGGTTTTGGCTTAGGCGGCCGTTTGAAGGAGAATAGCGTCGTTGGGCATTCAATGCCCTGAAGATCACATTCCTTTTTCACTCCCTCATACCAGCTGGAAGGCATTTTACCCCGAACAACAGCATTGCTGATCGCCGTCAGTCCGACGCCAATCCGAAGGGAGATGTTCTCCCTACCAATTTTGTTGATCAGTTGCTCTGAAGTGTAGCTCATGGATGCATTTTATCCACCTATTGTGGATTCTGTCCATACCACAATTCGGAGATTGAGAAAAAATCCACATTTTGTGAAAAGCAAGTATGACCGCAGATGAACCTGAATACGCAGAAATTGGTGCTCGCCTGAAAGCTATCAGGTGCGGCTTCTCAGATCTCAAGCAAGCAGCCTGGGCGGAGAAGCACGGCTTTCGCCAAACGCAATACAACAACTGGGAAAAGGGAGTGCGCCGCATCCCAGTCGAAGCCGCCGAGGTTCTTTGTGACCGCTACGGACTGACCCTGGACGCGATATACCGCGGCAGGATGGACGGCATCTCACAGCAGGCCTTAAAGGTCTTCTGATCCAACCGACCTATTGCCGGTACAAGCTCATCAAGCGAATAGCCTGTGCGATCCGCCAGCTCGATCAGAGCATCTAGCCTTGCGTCCACAACAGAGTATTCAATCGGTCGCCTCATACTTCCCCCATTCATTCAGACTTTTCTTGGCGCAGCGGATATGCCGCCAAATTTCCCGCCAACGCGGTATGGGGAAGCAAGGGGCACTGCGAGGTCTGGGACCGAGGCTCATCCTTCACTTTACAGCCCCCAGATAGGAACAAACGGAGAACATTGCAAGCCACTAGATATAGCACTGGCGCAGAGCATGAAGTGCGCAATTAGCGCAATGCGGGCGCTAGATTTAGTGGAATCACCACCGCTTTCGCCGAGTCCACACGCGACATTCACATGAGATCAGCAAGGGATGATCCCTGAGGATAAGTGATCTGAACACTTTGCGGTGGCAGATCGTACGGATAGATCGGGAAAGAAAGCGAACTAGATTTAAGCACTATCTCAAGCACACTCGCGAAGAGTCGAACGGCGCCTCAGGATCTCGAAGCCTAACCTGTCCCGTAAGATGGCAAGCAGCTCTGTTTCTAGCTTGTGCGTGGTGATGGGCGCGTTGTGGAAGGCGACAAAATGCCCAACCGTGTTTCCTAAGGCATCGTCCACCCGAACACCAAGGTATGCGTCAAACGGAGCGGTGCGGTATCTTTCTTGATTTGGGTAGGCATCCGCCAGCCCGCTCTGGATACGAAACTCTTCAAGTGTTTCTAGGTGTTCACATGGTCTGCCCTCATATGTGAGAGATCTACCTTCCATCTCTCGCAGCCACTCCCCACCTTCGCAATAAGCCAGAATGTTGAAAAGCCTTTTGTCAGCTGGCGAGCACTCTGCCGCAAACACGGCATTAACGCCTAATAGCGCCTGAACCTGCTGTGTAATCAGGTGGAACACTCCCCCTGAAGAATGCATGTCCGGCCCGCGAGCCAAAGCCTTTAGGATCCGCATCATGCGCAAATTCTCTAGCTCGGCCGCTATCCGGTCGGCAAAATCACTGATTGTGTCAAGGATTTGATCGCACTCTTCAGAGGAGGTCTGACGCCGCCAGCCAAGCTGTATAAGGCCGATCACTTCTCCATCTATATTTGAGACCGGATAACCTATGAAGCTCTCCAGGCCTTTTTGCTGGAGCAAGTCATCCTTTGGAAATGCGGTTTGCACATCCTTGTGGACCAATACTAGTTTCGCGCTCTTGATCGCTTCAAGGCAAGGAGTGAAACAAGCGTCATATTCAAACTTCTCAAGCGACTCGTCATCCATCCAGCCGGCCTGAACTTGAAAGCGCTCTCTATCAGTTACTCTTAACTCACTGACTGCAATAAAATCCACCTGCGCAACCTCCTGTAAGAGATCAACAAAAGTCTGCAGGAATTCTTGGCCGGTTCTGGATGAAAGCAGCTCGAGGTCATTAGATAGCTTGGCCAACTTCAGTTCTCCTGATTGGTCAAACGAGTGCTTGTACATCACGCACGATTGACCCGCAGCCCGCTGTTTTTACTGTTTTTCGGCATCTACTCAGGACCATCAGCAAGAGGCCGCGACGCCGGACCGGACGTGTCTCCAGACTGAAGATGCTATCTCGCCCTGCTTTCCGTCAAGTTACCGCAAGAGATCGCGGCTGAAATTCTGATCGACAACGAACCTGAACTCAATATTGATGCAAAAGCGTGCCCTGTAGGCTGACTGAAGTCCCTCCCTTAACACAGTAAGATAGAAGGCCCAGGGCCTTCCAACCATCCGCTGCAGCCCGCTAAGGCAAGCGCATTGATACCAAAATGGACGTTCAGTTCCGCAGCACATCGAGTCCAAAGCCCTCAATGAGCTCAGGTTTACTAAGCTCGCGAAACGCCTCGGCCATTGCTGCTCTCTCCTCTTGGGTGGCTGAGTTTAAGTATGCTGCTGCATCTTCCATTGCCCGCAAGTCATCATCTTCAGTGCAATTCTCACTTCTGGTCTCAAGATAGGCCAGAGCAACTGCAAGTGCTTTACTCAGGCTCTTCATTTCTCGAAACTCCATACATAGGCACTGCAGTGTATCGTACAGGTTAGATGGCACAACGAGCTCGATCCGACCATCCTCCGTGGAACGGAAAGGTGGTCAGGAGGAGCCCAATTCTGCCATTGCCCAGAACAGCTTGCGCTGCAGCTGCAGCATGCCGGTTCCACAAAAAGCGGTCATAGAAGGAAGGCTGGAAGCTGTAGCGACTTTAGGCAACAGTTGACATTGTCGGTATCGCCCAAAATAGGATTTTCAATGAGCAGTCAAGTATTTGTGGAGGAGTTCGAAACACCTAAGCATGCTGAGGAGCATGCGGCTCTCCAAAAACTTGCCCTCTCGCTCCACAGAGCCAACGTCGAGTTGATCGTATGTGGTGCGACTGAAGTTACTGAAGAGCAAAAGCAGGTGGTGCGCGTAGCATCCACACATCTTCTCTCTGGGGTAAATTCCCTGGTATCCATCTTATCCCTGACTGAGAAGCTAAGTCTTAAGCTGAAAGAGGGAATCGCTCTCTCACGGGTGTTTTATGAGACCTTATTGGTCGCGGCGTTCACGTGTGTCGGTGGTCCTGAACGTGCGAAGAAAGCAGAGTTATATTCAGTCTACAAAACGTTTAGAACCCAAACACAGGCACATGAAGCTGGAGGCATCGTTCTTCGTGTATCTCGGGAGCCCCGCCTGTCAAGAAAAGACCCGCAAGTTGCCGCCGCGTTGGAGATGTTTGGAGGAAGTTCCAACATACGGCCTTGCTTTGTAGAGAGCCGAGCGGAAATGCTAGAGGAGGTAACGTCTTTCGACGCCAGAGCAGGCCTGTTCTTCGGCGGTGTCGAAGGGATGATACATGATGTCAGCTCCGAGATAATCCATGGGTCATTTCATGGGTTCGCTCTATTCAACTCGCTTCAGAACGGCAAACGTGAAACGGTAGAAAACCTCTCTGCCCATCACGAGGCACTTTTCTTTGCGGTGAGCATGACTATTGCCGCCCTGTCGCGAGTTCTCGGAAGGTCTTTTGAGCTAGGGGACACTATGGACGACCTCGAGCACACCTGTATTTTCTCGCTGTTGCCGTATGTTCCAGATGATATGGAGGCGCAATTGCGTGCGCTGTATCCAACATTACCGTGATGCACGCTAGAAATTTGTAGAATCGCAAAGTAATTCGCAATGCACTTTCCGACCCATTATGCCCTACCTGGAACCTGGCCAATGGGCTACGGCTTGGTACGGATTGCAACTGGGAGCGGGCGAGCTTGAACCCTCACCAGTCATTGGTCAACTTGTGGCTCCTCGTGCGTGCAGAAAGCCGCGAACGGCGCTAAGCGACCATTGACAGGTTCGCTAAGGAAAGACGTCAGTGCGGGACGTAGCGGGCTTTCAATGTTGATGAGTCAAGGCCCAGTCTGGGGAAGCCGCCGCAGCTGCGAACCGGAAATTCGGCTCGAACATGCAGCTCCTAGAACGAGATCACGCGTCCTCACACCGAGTATTCAATAGACGCTCGGCCAGATCTGGGCCGCAGAGCAAACGTCACGCTAGTGGCGAGCATTTTTCCTACTCTGCTAAATCTCTAATTCGCATATTCTGAAGAGAGAAAATTTATTGCCTGTTCATCTACACTAGGGAAGAAACCAATGCTTGTGTCTCCGACAGTAAAGTCCATTCGCCCAAGAGAAAAGTCAAAGTCAAAACTAACATCTGAGTGAGTGTAGCTTCCAATCATTAACCCGCGAACCTCTTCCGGAAGATTAACTATATCAATAAGGTCAAGAATGCTTGCAGCCTTAAGGAGAACATCAGCAACAGAACACGACAAAGCAAAACCCGTGTCCTGAGTCAAACTCTCCCAAGGGGAAGGTTCTATTTCTACCCTGATTGGCTCCCCAACGACATTAACTCTGCCGATCAGTACACCTTCGGAATCTCCTTTGGAAAATTCAATTCTTGAAGACATTTCGTACCCAGAATGTTTGGCCGAAATGTGGGAGCTGATAGAAGGCTTTTCTTTCCACAGACAAGCTAGATGGCCGATGCCTTCTGGATTAAGGTTAATGTCGACATTAATAAATCCATCGACGCCAATATCGGAAACAATGACTGCCTCCTGTAGTTTGCTATCAAAAATAATCTCATCAACCTGCGCAGACGCCGATATATTAGATACTTTCACTGTTCCGTCAATCTCTCCTATGTCTAAGAAATCTTCGACAACTCTCAATATCTCTAGCTCTGTCTTGCAAGCGGCTACTTTAGTCTCATTATTCAGCTTACAGTTTTTGACCTCTAGATCTTGCCCTGCTCGGCAAAGCTCAGCCTTGACACGTTCTTCATTGCGACAAGTCTCTGCTTTCACTCGTGCTGCAACCCGACAGGCTTCAGATTTGATCCGTTCTTCGTTGCGACAAGCTTCTGCCTTCGCCTTACAAAAAAGATCGAACTTACTGCAGTCTCTCGCACAGCTTCGACCAGCGCAACTGCTTGTATTCGCGCAACTTCTAGTGCTTTGACAACTTTTTCTTTTAGCTTCGCAATCTTGCTTCACGCTGCCGCAATGAACATGACTTTTCTTATAAATCATAGGATGAGCGCTAAAGTTCTCAGTTACATCATGTATAGTCTTTCCAAACTCGAAAATACTCCCATCCACGGATGAAAAGGCTTTGTTCATCTTCCTGGCAATGAACTCACGAGAAACTGATGCTCCACTAGAACTCCCGAAGCCAGGGAAGTAATTCTCTCTAGTTTCCAA
This sequence comes from Leisingera sp. ANG-M1, assembly GCF_000813745.1. Taxonomy (GTDB): domain Bacteria; phylum Pseudomonadota; class Alphaproteobacteria; order Rhodobacterales; family Rhodobacteraceae; genus Leisingera. Next base: position 59,225 of record NZ_JWLC01000001.1, read on the forward strand.
AAATGAAAGTCTGTAGTTTTCAAAATCAGATTCAAAATCGCTTTCAGGTGCAGGAACATCCAACTTGACGTCCTCACTAAGGTAGTTAACGACACCGTCATCATCGATGTGAGCCATTATCTGCAAGCCTTCTGGGGCAATGAGGACGGCAGCATGTTCAATATGGAAGCTCATTGAGCTCAGGCCTTCTGAAACTTTCAAGTCATTATCAGGCGAGAGATCATCCATTTTTAACAATTTAATATCCCGAAGATCGACTTTAACCTCGACAGGATTTAGGTAATGCGTTGCGTTGATTTGATCCTCAAATTCCTTCACTACAGCATTAACAAGACCTTTAGCAAATTTACTTCTCCAAGGCCATTGCCTTCCGGCGCTAACCTCGCCCCCGACAACCGCAGGAATGACAAAAACACTGCCTTCCTTTACGTACGGAGTTACCATTAGATTCAACGTTCCCGACAAGCTAACTTGATACTCATCAGAGGCCACGCTGAAACTAACTTCAGAAATAATTCCTTGCTCGACAAAGGTGAAGTTTGGATCCTTGAACTCTAAATCACCACCTTCTGGAAGGCGAATTTTTCTTAATTCAGATGAAATGTACGGAACAAGGAAATCCTGAAAGGTTTCCCTATCCACTTGAACCACTAAATTCGGGTCGTTCATTTTGACGTAAGCAGCATACGAACGTGTCATGGATTCATGTCTACGATCTAGCTCACTTACACCAACGAGTATCGAGCGAACCTCATCCCTTGACGGATAAATAAAAAAAACGGCGGCAGCAATCAATAGCGCCGGCACAACTAAAAATATAGCTCTCATAATCTAGCCTCGAAGCAATCTAGAATCTAAGTTATCAATTTGGTCTTTTTTTATGGTATGAGACTAGCAGGATCTGACGTACTTTTCATAGGGGTAAAGCGCAGTAGCCGGTAAATTGGGCTCGCCCCTGTCTTCCGCTGCATAGAGCTTCAATGTCGTCTACTTGCGCATAGCAGACACCTGGGGGGAGGGGCGCTCAGGCTGCATGTGCGGCGAATGGCAGCTTCGTCCCGCTCCGACCCACCACGATCCATGCACAGTCCCTCCCTGATGCGCGCGCCTTCCAGGCACTAAGTATTTTCCTTCGCTCGGGTTAGGTGGCCGCCGAGAGCAGCACAAAAATCCACCTTTTGTGGTTTCTATCATTGCACATCCACCTTTTGTGGATTATCTTAGTTCTCAAGCAAAGGGAGAACCGAGATGAACGCACTGACTGAAAAGTTCCGCATCGCAACCGGCCAAGTTGCCGCTCCGGTTTTCACCTGCGGCTGCTGCAAAGACGTCACCGACTTTGACGACCACATGGGCGACGACTTCTCTGCAGAGCACACCCGCGCTGTCCGTGCCGCCTTCGGCTTCAACGTCTGCCACGCCTGCGCCGACGACTTCGAGCCGGCTAAAACCGGCGAATACGTCAACCCGGATGAGGCTTATGACCTCCTGGCAGAGGAGGCGTAACCGATGCTGGACAGCGCCCCTGCCCTCACCGTCGTTGTGATCCCATTCACCCCGCCCAACCCGGCCTGCCTGGACACGCACGCGGCCTTTCTTGAGCCCGGCTCGCCAATCACCGGCTATGGCGACAGCCCGCTGCGCGCCCTGACCGATCTGGCCGACGTGCTGATTGATCAGGAGCAGCCGGAAGAGACGATTGCAGCGCTGACCCAGCGCGTGGCCCTGGAAGGCGCAGACGCCCTTTGCCACCTTATCGACTGGTATTGCGCATGGGATAACGCCGACCGCTTCATCCCGCTGGCCATCGACCTGCTGGAAACTCTGGACAAGGCCGCCGCTGCAGAGCGCCGGAGCTGGTTCTGAGCATGAAACAAGACGCATCCATGATTTCCGAGGCGCGCCGACTGGCCGCCTCCACCCCGGCGGCAAAGACCACCACTCACGGCAGCCGCCGCCGGGGAGTTGATCACAAGTGGCACAAGGGGCCGTGGAAGCACCCCGCACCGCGCCCTCAGCCCTGGCTGTCCAGCCCCGCAGCTGTCCGCCTCGTCTTCTGGTCCTGCATGGCTATCGGCGCCCTCTCCATCGGTGCCCAGCTGACCGGCCACGCCGAGACGCTGCGCACCATGTGGCACCAGACACCCTGAACCTCCCCAGTCGGGCGCCTCCTGTCCTACGTCCTGGCGCCCTACTCACCCCCGGCGGCTGCATTGCCGCAACTCTGCGCCGCCGGGGGTCTTTTCCAAAGGAGCGAGACATGAACCAGTTTTCACCCGTCAAGCTGCACAACGCAGAGCAAGGCAGCGATGAATGGCACCAGCTGCGCTGCGGTGTGCTGACCGCCAGCGCAGTCAAAGAGATCGTGACGCCGACCCTCAAGCTGGCAGCAAACGACAACACCCGCGCCCTGGCCAACAAGATCGCAGTGCAGCGCATCACCGGCATCCCGGAGGAAGATCTGTTCACCTCCGAGAAGATGCTGCGCGGCCATATCGACGAGGAAGTTGCCCGGGAGCTCTATGCCAGGAAATACGCCAGGGTGATCGAGGTGGGTTTCATCACCAACGACCGCTTCCCGCACTTCGGCTACTCGCCTGACGGCCTGGTGGGCGCTGATGGGCTGATCGAGGTAAAGAGCCGCGACCCGCATCTGCACATCGCCAGCATCACCGCCCGCGAGCGCGGCGAAGGCATCCCCAAGGATTACATGGCCCAGGTACAGGCCGGCCTCCTGCTGTCCGGCCGCGACTGGTGCGACTTCATCAGCTTCTCGCACGGCCTGCCGATGATGGTGCACCGGGTTTTGCCGGATCCTGACTATCAGGCGGCCATTGGCGAGGCGGCCCGCGCCTTCGAGCAAACCGTGCAGGGCATCATCGCCGACTACCGCACGGCCACTGCCAACGACGCTGTCTACACCCCCACTGAACGTATCGACTATGAAGGGATGATCCTGTGACCTCTATTCTGCACACCATCGCCGCCAAGTCCGACCAGCTGAACGCCGATGACCTGATTGGCGGCGACCGCACCATCCGCGTGACTGGCGTTAGGGTGAACACCTCCGAAGAACAGCCCGTCTGGATCCAGTTCGAAGGCGACAACGGCAAGCCGTTCAAGCCCTGCAAGACCATGCGCCGGCTGCTGATCCGCGTCTGGGGTGATGACAGCGCCGCTTACGTCGGCCGCTCCATGACGCTCTATCTCGATCCCGATGTGAAGTACGGCGGCATGAAGGTCGGCGGCATCCGCATCTCGCACCTTTCCCACATGGAGGCGCCGCAGTCGTTCTTTCTCGCTGAAACGCGGGGCAAGAAGAAGCAGCACACGGTCACGCCGCTGGCAGCACCCCAGGGGCAGCAGATGCCCGCCGAACCGACTGCCGAGGAAATCAACGCCGTCCTGCATGACGCTGAAAAAGCTGCGAAACGCGGCAAGGCTGCTTTCACCGCCTGGTGGAACAGCGAGAAGGTCAAAGCCAACGACAACTGGGCGCGCAAAGTCGTCAACGGTCTGCTGCCCGGCACCGAGATCAAGCTCGACGCGCTGCAGAAGATGGCAGTGCAGGCCGACCTGGCCGCCACCGAGGATGACGACGCGGTGACCGAGGATGATCCGTTCAACACCAGTGAGCAGGCCGCGTAATGGACAAGGCTCCCGATATCCTGCTGATCAAGACGCCGGGCGGCCTTGAACCCTACGGCCGGCACAGCGCGCCGATGCTAGAGGATCTGGTGCCCGGCCAGGTTTTGACCGCCAAGCCCCGCAAGGGCCGCGGCCTGCCCCGGAACTCCGCCTATTGGGCGGGCCTGCACACCGCCATCGAGCATTGCGACGTCTGGCCCACCACCGAGCGTCTGCACGCCGACCTCAAGAAATACTGCGGCTATGTCGACGAGTATTTCAGCCCTCTGACCGGGCAATGGGAGATCCGCGTGCAGTCCACGGCTTTCAGCAAGATGAACGAAAGCCAGTTCGCCCAGTACTTCCGCAAGGCGCAGCTGCGCTTCATTTCGGAGATGGGCTTTGACCCCTGGCTACAGGTGGCGAAATGAACATCATGAACAAGCCGCCGCTTGGCCTCAAGCAGCCCAAGGCCAAGCCGAACCCGGAGTACCTGCGTAAAGTCCGCGCCCTACCCTGCTGTATTTGCGAGGCTTTCGGCTACACCCAGCTTTCCCCGACCACGGCGCACCACCCGATCTGCGAGCGCCACGGCGGCGAGCGCGTTCCGGACCACGAGGCAATCCCCCTCTGCGACGGCCACCACCAGGGCGATTTCGACACGTCCAAAACCGCCATCCACCGCGACCGCGCGCTCTGGGTCGAATGGTACGGCTCCGACCGGGACTGGATCGCTGCCACCCAGGACCGCATCCGCACTGCGCCATGACAGCAACCGGGCACCCGAACCAGCATGAAGCAGCCGCACACCGCGTCCTGCATGAAACCTGCCCGCCAGGTTCACTCTCTTTGCCGCAATACCCGCCCGGTTGCTTTCAAGACGCAGTTTGACCCTTTGGAGATTATCATGGAACTTTGCTTGAACGAGGAATCCCGCGCCACGCTTGAAGCGATCAAGCAGATGGGTCGCGATAGCTGGGATGGTGAAACCGGAGAGCGCCGGGCGGAAAGCATGGAAAAGCTGCTGACCCGTGTCCTCCCCGAATATGCCGCAGCCCTCGATCTTAGCCAGGACGAGGTTCTGGCCGCGCTGGAGCGCAACCGGAGTTACAGTGCCATCAACTACTATCAGGACGCAAAGCTGCCGCCGATCAGCGAAATCCCGGTTCACGCTACCCTTGCCGATTTCAAAGCCCTCATTCCGAGCAGGAAATTTCGCTGCCCTTCCTGTCACGGCATTTCGACCGACCCTTACGAATGCGACAGCGGGGTCATCCGCGATAGCTCGCCCTGCAACTGGAAAGCCTACGGCCTCTTCGGAACCCTTGGGCGGGGATATCGCTGCGTGGTGAAAGAGACGTTCCTTGAGCATCCGGTTGTCCACGAGGTTTTCATGCCGGTTGAGTTCGAACCGGCGCTGTCCGCCTAGGTCACCTAAGTCGACACCACGGAGAAGGCAGTATGACCGTTAGACCGCACACTTGCCCCCGCGCCGCACTACAGGAGATGAAATAGATGGGAAAGCATGAGCCGGCAGCGTTCAAGGAAGCCAATGCTGCGGCCTATCTTGATCTGTCCGTGTCGCGCTTCCGCAAGCTGGTGAGCTGCGGCGCGCTGCCGCGGCCCGTGCGTTTGGCCGATGGCGTGGAGCGCTGGCGCACCGACGATCTACGGGCCATTCTGAGCGGTGAGGCCGCCCGACCAGCCGAGGACTTTGAGCTTTGAGAAAGCCCGCCAAGCCACGGATCACAAAGCCAAACCTGACTTGGAAGCTGAACAGGCGCCAGGATGCCTGGGAGCCGTACCACCGTGTCACTTGGACTGAGGGCGGCAAGCGAAAAGAGAAGACCGTCAAACTGGACTGGCGAGGCGACGCGGAGCGCCTGGACGCGCTCTATTGGGAATGCCGGTCCGGGAAGCATGTGAAGCAGGCCAAACCGGCAAAGTACACATGGCGGGCGCTGATTGACGCCTGGAGAAACGATCCGCGCATTCAGGGCAAGCTAGCGGAAGGCACAAAGCAAAAGTACCGCCGCGACATGGAGCGCATTCTTGAGAAGAATGCGGGTAAAGATGTGCGCAACACAACCCGGCAAGCAATTCGCGCTGCGCACACCAAACTCGGAGAGACACCGCGCATGGCCGATCGCTATCTGCAAGTGGTCAGCCTCTTGTGGAATTACGGTGCGAACAAACTGGATTGGCCTCTAGGACCGAATCCGGCCAAAGGTATCGATCATTTCGGCAAGCAAAGCGAATATGAGCCCTGGCCGGAATGGATGGTCAACAAGTTGGAAGAAGCGCCTGAGACAGTGCGCACCGCTGCCTTTCTGATCCTGAACACCGGCCAGCGCCCGAATGCTGCAATCACCATGAAGTTCTCCGACTTCGACGGCGACTGGATGAGTGTTCTGGACGAGAAGAGCGATGAGCGGATCGAGGTATTCTGCCCTGCTGCTCTGCGCCAGTTCATTGCAGATGCCCCGCGCCAGGGAGCCCACGTGCTCGCAAAGAACCTGACCCAGCCCCGCGGGTATTATGCGGTGTCCTCAGCCTTCCGCAATTGGCGCGGGAAGCTAGGCCCTAAGGCCAAAAAGTATGTGCTGCACGGGTTGAGGAAGCTGGCAATCATCCGGCTTGCAGAGGCTGGCTGCAGCGACGCCGAAATCCAGGCAGTCACCAATCAAAGCCCTGAGATGGTCGCCTATTACCGCAAGAAGGCGAGCCGAAAGGCCCTTTCTCGCGCGGCTCAGCAGCGCCGGAAATGACTGCAGAACAGAAGGAAAACAAAACGGGATGTGGGAGTCGCTTGTGGGAGTAAGGCAAAATGGAGCCAATCTCCGCCCTTACCAAGATCGCGATTTTCCCTTTGAAATCAATGGTGCGGACGGCGGGACTCGAACCCGCACGGCCATAAAGCCAGGAGATTTTAAGTCTCCGGTGTCTACCATTCCACCACGTCCGCACAAAGCGCCGGAGCACGGCGCCTTAGGGCAGGTCTAGCCTCCTGTTTTGGCGCGGACAATCGGTTTTCGAAGTTTGCGGAAAAATTTTCCCGCGGTGCGGGCAAAGCTACAGTTCCACATCCCCGGCCCCCGGCAGTGCAAGCGGGCCGCCCGGATCGGCGAGATGACGCTCCGGCAGCCAGGGGTTCAGCGCCAGCGCTTCAGCCAGGGCGACACGCGCCTCGTCCAGCCGTGACAGCCCATAGAGCGAGAGCGCGCGGCCGCTCATGGCCGCGATGTGCCGGGGCGACAGTTCCAGCGCCTTGTCCAGATCTATCAGGGCAGAGGCAAAATCCCGGCGCAGGTAGTGGACAAAAGCGCGCTGATTGTAGCCCTCTGCATAGTCCGGGCAATAGGCGATCAGCTGATTGAAGTCCGCCAGCGCCCCGAGGAAGTCGAATGACGACCTCCGGGTCATGCCCCGGTTCAGTATTTCCTGCGCCTGCTCATCCGGGGCATCGGCCCAAAGCTCCCACATTCTGCCGGCGATCTCGCGCGCCTGGCCTTCAGTTTCGGCCTGCTGAACCTCACTCAGAAGTGCATCCAGCGGTGTGCTGTGGTCAGGTGCGGCGGGGCAGTCCGCTGCGGCGGCTGACGCACCCGCAAAAAGGCAGACCGCGGCTGCGACAGCAGACGCGGACCGGAACGGAGCTTGGATTACAGATAACAGCATTCTCCTATGCTGGCACATTTGCAGCAGCGATCAAGTCAACTGGCCGTGCGCAGCGTCAAAGCGGCCCCATTGCCCCGTCTTCCTTCACTGCTTCCATCGCCACATAGGTGGAGGTCGAGGCCACATGCGGCAGCGAAGAAATCTTCTCGCCCAGCACCGCGCGGTAATCGGTCATCGATCCTGTGCGCACTTTCAGCAGGTAGTCGAAATGCGAGGCCATCATATGGGCCTGTTCGATTTCCGGCAGCCTGGCCACTGCAGCGTTGAACTTGGCCAGCGCGGCCTCGCGGGTGTCGTTCAGTTTCACCTCGACAAAAGCCACATGGTCCAGCCCCAGCCGGATCGGATCCACCAATGCCCGGTAGCCTGTAATGATGCCATCCGACTCCAGCCGCCGGAGCCGGGTCTGGGTCGGGGTCTTGGACAGGCCGATCCTGCGGGCGAGATCGGCAATGGAGATCCGGCCGTCCTCAGCCAGGACATTCAGAATCGCGCGGTCGAACCGGTCAAGATCTGCAGAGTTCATTTGGACTGCCATTTGCTGGAATTTTTATGATCACGAACTACGTATACCGCACCTTTAGGCAATTGTCCTGCCAGAAAGGGTGTATCCTAAGCAAAAGCCCTGCACACCTTCTGTGGAGTTACCTGCATGACCACCCAAGCCAAACTGCGCTACCGGATTGATGCCGGAACCTATGCCGACCAGACCGCGGTCCGCGACCAGCTGATTTCCCAGGCTGCCCTCACCGAGTCAGACCGCGCCCGCATCTGCTCCAACGCCGCCGCCCTGGTGCGCGATATCCGCGGCCATTCGGCGCCGGGCCTGATGGAGGTGTTCCTGGCCGAATACGGGCTGTCGACCGACGAGGGTGTGGCGCTGATGTGCCTGGCCGAGGCGCTACTGCGGGTGCCGGATGCCGACACCATCGACGCGCTGATCGAGGACAAGATCGCACCCTCCGACTGGGGCAAGCATCTGGGCAAATCCACCTCCTCGCTGGTCAATGCTTCAACCTGGGCCTTGATGCTGACCGGCAAAGTGCTGGATGAGGAGCGCAGCCCCATCGGTGCCCTGCGCGGCGCCATCAAGCGCCTGGGCGAGCCGGTGATCCGCACCGCCGTCAGCCGCGCGATGAAGGAAATGGGCCGCCAGTTCGTGCTGGGCGAGAGCATCGAAAGCGCCATGGACCGCGCGGCGGGCATGGAGGCCAAAGGCTATACCTATTCCTACGACATGCTGGGCGAGGCCGCTCGCACCGAGGCCGACGCGGCCCGGTATCACCTGGCCTATTCCAAGGCGATCTCTGCCATTGCCGCCGCCTGCAACAGCGACGACATCCGCAAGAACCCCGGTATTTCGGTGAAACTCTCCGCCTTGCACCCGCGCTATGAACTGGCGCAGGAAGAGAGTGTGATGGAGCATCTGGTGCCGCGCCTGAAAGCGCTGGCGCTCTTGGCCAAGGCGGCCAAGATGGGTCTCAACGTCGACGCCGAGGAAGCCGACCGCCTGTCACTGTCTCTGGAAGTGATCGACGCGGTGGTCTCGGATCCCGCGCTGGCGGGCTGGGACGGCTTTGGCGTTGTGGTACAGGCCTATGGCCCGCGCACCGGGCTGGCGATCGACGCACTGCATGAGATGGCAGAAAAATACGACCGCCGCTTCATGGTGCGGCTGGTGAAAGGCGCCTATTGGGACACTGAAATCAAACGCGCCCAGGTCGAGGGCGTCGACGGCTTCCCGGTTTTCACCTCCAAGGCGCTGACCGATGTGTCCTATATCTCCAACGCCCGCAAGCTGTTGGGGCTGACGGACCGGATCTACCCGCAGTTCGCCACCCACAACGCGCATACCGTCTCCGCTATCCTGCATATGGCCGAAGGCATCGGCAATGAGCGGTACGAATTCCAGCGCCTGCATGGCATGGGCGAAACGCTGCACCAGATGGTGCTGGAGCAGAACAAGACCAACTGCCGGATCTATGCGCCGGTGGGCGCCCACCGCGATCTCCTGGCCTATCTGGTGCGCCGTCTGCTGGAGAACGGCGCCAACTCTTCCTTTGTGAACCAGATCGTGGATGAGAACGTCGCCCCGGAAGAGGTCGCCGCTGATCCTTTCCTGGAAGTTGCCGACATCACCCGCAAGATCCCGACCGGGCCAGAGCTTTACGCGCCGGAACGCCCCAATTCCAAGGGTTTCGACCTTGGCCATGCTCCGACGCTGGCGCGCATCGAAGAGGCCCGCGCGCCCTGGCGGACCCACACCTGGGAGGCAGGGCCGCTGATCGCGGGCGAGGCCCAGCCCGAGGCGCCGCTGGATGTGACCAACCCCGCCGACCTTAGCGCGGTAGGCAAGGTGCGCTATTGCTCCAGCGCCGATCTGGAAACCGCACTGGCCGCTGCTGCGCCCTGGGCTGCCCCGGCCAGCGAACGCGCGGCCATCCTAAACAAGGCCGCGGACCTCTACGAGGAACATTTTGGCGAGCTGTTTGCCATCCTCGCCCGCGAAGCCGGCAAGACCATCCCCGACGCGGTGGCCGAGCTGCGCGAGGCGGTGGACTTCCTGCGCTACTACGCCGCCCGCATCCCCGATGCGGAACCGGCAGGCGTGATCTCCAGCATTTCCCCTTGGAACTTTCCTCTGGCCATCTTCACCGGCCTGATCTCGGCGCCGCTGGCCACCGGCAACGGCGTTCTGGCCAAGCCTGCCGACCCGACCCCGCTGGTGGCCCACCGCGCGGTGCAGCTGCTGCATGAGGCCGGTGTACCGCGCCATGCGCTGCAGTTGCTGCCGGGCCGCGGCTCCAAGGTCGGCGCCGCCATCACCGGCGACGCGCGGGTTGCAGGCGTCAGCTTCACCGGCTCCACCGCCACCGCCATGCGCATCCGCGCCACCATGGCCGAGACCATGCGCCCTGGCGCACCGCTGGTGGCAGAAACCGGCGGGCTGAACGCGATGATCGTGGATTCCACCGCGCTGCCGGAACAAGCGGTGCAATCAGTGGTCGAAAGTGCATTTCAATCCGCAGGCCAGCGCTGCTCGGCCCTGCGCTGCCTCTACCTGCAGGACGACATCGCCGACAACGTGCTGGAGATGCTGCAGGGCGCCATGGACCTCTTGCAAGTGGGCGACCCCTGGCATTTGTCCACCGACAGCGGCCCGGTGATCGACGACAAGGCGCGCTCCGGCATCCTGGCCCATATCGCCAAGGCCCGATCCGAAGGCCGGGTGCTGAAAGAAATCCGCCCGCCGCAGGCCGGCACTTTTGTCGGCCCGACCCTGATCGAAATCCCGGATATCGCCTGGATGGAAGAAGAGATCTTTGGCCCGGTCCTGCATGTGGTGCGCTTCAAGTCCCAGGAGCTGGATAAGATCATCGACGACATCAACGCCACCGGCTATGGGCTCACCTTTGGTCTGCACACCCGCATCGACGACCGGGTGCAGCATGTCTGCGACCGGGTGCATGCGGGCAACCTTTATGTTAACCGCAACCAGATCGGCGCCATCGTCGGCAGCCAGCCCTTTGGCGGCGAGGGCCTGTCGGGCACCGGCCCCAAGGCGGGCGGCCCCGACTACCTCAGCCGCTTCTGCGCGCCGGACCGGCAGCAAAGCAGCAGCCAGTGGGAGACCTCCACCGCGCACGTGCCCGCAGTCAGCGGCGTGCCAGCCCAGCCGGTAACCACCAGCCTGCCCGGCCCGACCGGCGAGTCGAACCGCCTGACCCTCTCCGCCCGCCCGCCGCTTCTGTGCATGGGGCCGGGCGCCGAGGCGGCTGAGGCGCAAGCCCAGGAGGTCATCAGCCTGGGTGGCACTGCCATGAAAGCAGACGGCATGTTCGACCTGCACCGGCTGGAAACCATTGAAGGCATTTCCGGCGTGCTGTGGTGGGGCGACGAAGACACCGGCCGCGGGATCGAACGCGCGCTGGCCAAGCGCGACGGCCCGATCACCCCGCTGATCCCCGGCAAGCCCGACCGCGCCCGCGTCCTGGCCGAACGCCACGTCTGCGTCGACACCACCGCCTCGGGCGGCAACGCACAGCTCTTGGGCGGCAACGCCTGAGGCACAGCCGATAAGTGCTTGACGCTGGGCCATTTCCGGCCCAGCGTTTCCCCATGTTTCCAATCCGAGATCACAATCCTTCCGGCCGCACGCCCTATGTCGTCTACGCGCTGATGGCAGTGAATATCCTGGCCTATATTTACTACACTGCCAGCTTTGCCTCGCCCCGCGCGCTGGCCGTTTTCTATGACACCTATGCAGTGGTGCCGGCCGAGATCAGCCACGGTTACGGGTTCGAGACCCTGTTCACCTCGATGTTCATCCATGCAGGGCTAATGCACCTGGGCGGCAACATGCTGTTCCTGTGGATCTTCGGCGACAACCTGGAGGATGAGATGGGCCATCTCCCCTTCCTCCTCTTCTACCTCGCCAGCGGCATCGGCGCCGGGCTGATCCATGTGCTCTCGGCCCCCGGCTCCTGGGTGCCCACGGTCGGTGCCTCCGGTGCCATCGCAGGCGTCATGGGCGGCTACCTCCTGATGTTCCCCAAGGCCCGCGTCGATATCCTCTTGGTGCTGATCATCTATTTCCGCATCTTCACCATCCCTGCATTCATCATGCTGGGCCTGTGGCTGGCGATGCAGTTCTTCGGAGGCCTCGGTTCCGACCCCGACCAGGGCGGCGTTGCCTATTGGGCCCATGCCGGAGGCTTTGCGGTGGGGCTGGTCCTCTGCCTGCCCCTATGGCTGCGCCGCGGAGGTCCTGCGTTTTGGAACAAGACCCACGGGCAGCCGCCGCATCCGGAGAACGAGTACGAATACTCCGCCAGCCGCATCCCCAAGCTGCCGCGTAAGAAGCCGCGTCCGGGGCCCTGGGGGAAGTGAAACCCAGCAGCTTTCCGAAATTTTAATCTCTCAAACCGTTAATGCGTCTCTTACTGCCATCTGTCAGGCATTTCATTGTAGCAAAGGATCCGTACAAACTCCTCTGCACTCTGCTCAACCCTTCCTAAAACACGATCTTCAATCGAAACGTTCGGGCTGGCAATTCCTTGAAGAGTATACTTGCCATCACTCAATACTCCCAAAAATGTTCTGAAGTCGTCTTCGAGCCCGCCAGAATTCATGGCCTTGACTTCACCGCAAGTACGCTCGACCGTTTTTCCATTTGAGTAGGTGAGACGGGTTTTGCGAATACCTCGAAACTCAGCAGTTTCTGGATGAATGAGAGCCGATCGGGTAACGCTTTCAACTTCTCTCTTTTCTGCAGCTGAAATCGGAAGGTTTTGCACAGTAGTGACGCTCGTGCACGCCGTCAGACCCAACACAGACAAACAGGTCAAGAAAAGGGATTTCATCGGTTTCCTATACGCATTCTATTCAATGAACAGGAAGTTACGTGCCTCTGGCTCGTTATGAAAGCCCTTGCTTCTGGCAATTCGCCAAGAAAGTGCACAAACTCGGGAGTGCCGTACATCAACAAAGGAAGCACCATTGAAGCAGCTCAAAGCCACCTGCCACTGCGGCGCCGTTGAGATCGAGGCGGAGTTTCCTGAAGGCCTCGCCTCTGCGGCGCGTTGCGACTGTTCCTTCTGCCGCCGCCGCGGGGCGGCTGCCGTCACCGCCATTGCCGCCAGCCTCAAGGTGCTGAAGGGGGCGGAGAACCTCAGCCTCTACACCTGGGGCACCCATACCGCGAAACACTTTTTCTGCAAGACCTGCGGCATCTACACCCACCACCAGCGCCGCTCCGACCCCAAGGAATGCGGCGTCAACCTGGGCTGTATCGAAGGCGCCAATCCGCGGACGCACCCGGAAACCTATGGCGAGATTCCTTGGAACGACGGGGTGAATCATCCGTCCGACAGGTAGCGCTGGGGTCAGTTCAGCGCCAGCACACGCTGGGTCAGCCGGTCCAGGACCGCACCGATGCCTTCGCCTTCACTGATCTGCGGCAGCGAGGGGGTCAGCCCCTGCTCCGCCTCCCGCGCGGCAACCAGCTTTCTTGCATGTTCCCCAGCGGCCCGGAAATCTCGGGTCTCCGCCAGCGCCTCCACAATGAAGGCCCGGCCCCAGTCGGTGAACTCCTGGCTGTCCCTGCAGCCAAAGGAATTCCTGTCCGCCGCGGACGCGGTCAGCACCAGGCGGCCGGGGCCCTCCAGCTCATCCACAAAGGAGCCGGAATAGCAGGCCGAGATCACCAAAACCGCGTTCTGAATGCCGGAAGCGTCCAGCGCTGCGGCAACTTCCCGCGACGTGAGGTCCCCCTCGCTCAGGCCGTAAAACGAGGTCGAGATGGTATCGGGCATCCCATGCGAGGTCAGGAAGATCAGCGCCACATCCTCTGCCGGGTTCATGCGGCTGGCCAGCGCCTGCAGGGCCTGGCTGAGGTTGGTCCGGTTGAGAAGCGGCCGCCCCGCGGGCAGCAGCTTCTGCGCCCCCAGCCGCATCACACGGCCCTTGGCATCATAGCTTCGGGCCAGCAGCGCGGACATTGCCGCAACTTCGCGCTGGAAGACTTCCTGATAAGGTGTTCCGGCGCCGACGATGGCATAGAGATCCACCTGCCCCGGCTCCTCCGCCCGCAGCGCCTCCGCCTGTTTCGCAACCATGCCCGCTTGGATGGGATAGATCACCTCGGGGTCCGGGAAGGACCAATCCGGCACTCCATCTTCGCCAGCATAGTCTTCACCGCCGGCGCCATAGGTTAAAAAATAGCCGGTCTCAAAGATATACGGTGTCGCCATCGCCTGAGCAGCCGCCAGGGCTGCAACACAAAACCCTGGAAAGGCGCGTCGCAATGCGCCCTCGGCCAGCAGGCAAGTCACGGCTATAAGCCCCGGCAGGTTTCCGGCTGAAACGCTCAGCCAATAGGTCCACGCTTCAGAAGCACCCGCCGCCCCCAGGCCGAAAAAGAGCATCATGATTAGAACATTGCCTGCGGCACTGGCCGCAAAAGCTGCCACCAGCAGCGGCCCGGCCTGCGCCCCTTTGCCAAACAGAAGCGCTGCCAGCACCAGCGTTAGCACCCAAGCTGCTGAAATCCCCAGGTTGAGCTGCACCCCGTATATGTCAAGCGCAACCGTGTAGCTGCCGGCCGCAGCAAAGAAGCCGTATTGGATCAGCACCGTGATTGCGAAGTAAAGCGCGATGGCGGCCAGCACGTCGCCGGGCCGCCCGGTAATGCCCTGGGCCGGACGCCGCCAGACGCACAGCTGCAACGCGGCCAGCGCATTCATCAGGGGGTTCCGTTGACGCTGCCACGGAGACAGGGTTCTGGAGCCGAACGGCCGGTCAACCCGGGCTTCACCAGAAGGATGGGGTGTATCAGACATGCCCGAGGCTTAGACCGCAATTGCGGCCGAACTGCGGCCTTCCAGAACTTGTTTACTTGCCCGCGAAAACAACCCTAACGTTACAACAAACGCGCCCCAATCAGGGCGCGCTCGATCGCGGCCTCGTAGGATCTTCAGATCAGCCGCGGATCACCTTGGCGAAGTTCTCAAAAATCGGCTCGTTCGAACACAGCACAGAACCGCTGTCGATGATGCCCGCTTCCGGGTCGATCGCCTCGGCCAGACCGCCGGCCTCTTTCACGATGATGATGCCAGCGGCCAGATCCCAGGCGTTCAGGCGGCGCTCCCAGAAGCCCTCATAGCGGCCAGCCGCCACATAAGCCATGTCCAGCGCGGCAGAGCCCCAGCGGCGCACGCCGGCGCAGGCAGGCATGATACGGGCCAGGTCCTGCAGCGTCAGCGGCAGGTCGGAGCGGCCGCCGAAGGGAACGCCAGTGGCGAAGATGGACTCGATCATCCGGTGGCGGCCCGAGACACGGATGCGGGTGTCGTTCATCCAGGCGCCCGCGCCCTTCTCGGCAAAGAACATCTCGTCCTTGGCAGCGTCATAGATCACGCCGGCGACGATCTTGCCCTTGTGCTCCAGCGCGATGGAGATCGCCCAATGCGGCAGCCCGTGCAGGAAGTTGGTGGTGCCGTCCAGCGGATCGACGATCCAGCGGCGGGTCGGGTCTTCGCCCTCGATCTCGCCGCCCTCTTCCGCGATCCAGCCATAGGTCGGGCGGGCGTTGCGCAGCTCTTCCTTGATGATCTTCTCAGCGGCGATGTCGGCCTTGGAGACAAAGTCGCCCGCGCCTTTCATCGACACCTGCAGGTTCTCCACCTCGCGGAAGTCTTTCACCAGGGAACGGCCTGCCTTGCGGGCGGCCTTGATCATCACATTGAGGTTTGCGCTGCCAATCATGTCTGCAGAATCCTGTCAGGTCGGGGAGATGCCGGGTCAATGCGTGCCTATACGCCCCCTGCCCCCGCTTGCCAAGGGGTTATACTGCCAGGAGTCTAACAGGATTGACGTCCCGTCAAAGCCCGGCCGCCAGTTGAAATCCCGGCAGGCGGCGCTCAAACTCCGGCACAAGCAAACAAAGGAATCCCCCCATGACCGGACAGATGCAGCGCATTGTGCTGGCAAGCCGCCCCGAAGCCCAGGCCAGCGAAGAGAACTTCCGCCTTGAAGCGCTGGACTTGCCCCAGCCCGGTGAAGGCGAAGTGCTTGTAAAAGTTCACTATATGTCGCTGGACCCCTATATGCGCGGCCGCATGAACGCAGGCAAATCCTACGCTCCGCCTGTCGAAATCGGAGAGGTCATGACCGCAGGCGGTGTGGGTGAAGTGCTTGCCTCCAACAGCCCCGGTTTCAAGCCCGGCGACTTTGCCCTGGGCATGTTCGGCTGGGCCAGCCATGCCAGTGCCAAGGCCTCGGAGATCCGCAAGCTAGACCCGGGTATGGCACCGCTCACCACCGCGCTTGGCGTTCTCGGCATGCCGGGGTTTACCGCCTGGCATGGCTTGCAGGCGTATGGCCAGCCCAAAGCCGGTGAAACCCTGGTGGTTGCGGCCGCCACCGGCCCGGTTGGTTCAATGGTCGGGCAACTGGCAAAACAAGCAGGCCTGCGCGTGGTCGGCGTCGCGGGCGGCGCGGACAAGTGCAAGCTGGCGGTTGAGACCTTCGGCTTTGACGCCTGCCTTGATCACAGCGCCTATGCCAGCGCCGAAGCGCTCAGCGAGGCGCTGGCGGCGGAGTGCCCGGACGGCATCGACATCTATTACGAAAACGTCGGCGGCAAGGTGCTGGAAGCAGTCCTGCCCCTGATGAACAACTTCGGCCGCATCCCGGTCTGCGGCATGATCGCCTGGTACAACAGCGCCGAAACGGATCTGACCGCGCCGGCCATCTGGCGTTCTGTGCTGACCAAATTCCTGTCCGTGAACGGCTTCATCATTTTCAACCACTACGACCGCTACCCGCAGTTCCTGCAGGACGTTGCCCCCAAAATCTCCAGCGGCGACATCAAATACCTGGAGGACATTGCCGAAGGCCTGGAGAACGCGCCCAAGACCTTCCTGTCGATGATGCAGGGCGGCAATACCGGCAAGCAGATCGTCAAGCTGGTCTGATCCTGGCCGCAAGGCCGCAGTATTGCGCAACCGCGCGGAGCGGGCACGGAAGCCGGAACGGCGCCAGGCCGCTCCGCGCTTCGCCACGCACCCCGCCTATTGATGCTGCAGCTTGCGCGCCTCGACCTTGGCGAGCCGGATCAGCTCCTGCATATAAGGCTTTTCCCGGTCCTCGGTCCGGATCGCCGCATACAGCCGCCGGGTGATGCCTGATTTGGTCAGCGGGCGGGTCACATAGTCCGAGGAATATTTCACCTCCCGCACCACCCAGTCCGGCAGTGCCGACACGCCGCGGTTCGAAGCCACCAGCAGCAGGATCACTGCGGTCAGTTCCACCTGCCGGATCGAGGCGGGCTCAACCCCGGCCGGGATCAGCAACTGGCTGAACACGTCCAGCCGGGTTTTCTCCACCGGGTAGGTGATCAGGTTCTGGCCGACGAAATCCTCGGCCTCGACATAGGGCTTCTCTGCCAAAGGATGCTGAGCCGAGGCAACAAACACCGCATTGTAATCAAACAGCTCGATAAACTCGACGCCGGCGATGTCCTCGGGGTCGGAGGAGACCACCAGATCCACCTCCTCTTTCTGCAGCGCGGGCAGCGCGTCAAAGGCAAGGCCGGGGCGGATATCCACATCCACATCGCCCCAGTTCTTGCGGAACCCCTCAAGCACCGGGAACAGCCATTCGAAACAGGCGTGGCATTCGATGGCGATATGCATCCGGCCGGTGTTGCCCTCGCGCAGAGAGGAAAATTCCGCTTGCGCTGCCTCCACTTGCGGCAAAACCTGTTCCGCCAGCCTGAGCAGGCGCAGCCCCGCCGGTGACAGTTTCATCGGCTTGGAGCGGCGGATGAACAACTCGACACCCGCCTGCTCCTCCAAGCCCTTCACCTGATGGCTCAGCGCGCTTTGGGTGATGTTCAGCTGCTCCGCAGCCCTTGCCAGCCCGCCGGCCTCGTGAATGGCCTTGATGGTGCGGAGATGGCGGAATTCGATGTGCATCCTATCAGATCGCTCATGTTGTTCTTGAGAATTATGAAATTGTCTCACAATGCTGCGCATGCAACAAGAGGCGAAATCAACCTAGCGAGAGACCTGAGATGACGACGCCCAAGATTTCCTTTGAATTCTTCCCGCCGCAGAATCTCGAAGCCTCCTTCCGGCTTTGGGACACCGTGCAAGTCCTCGCCCCGATGGACCCGCGGTTTGTGTCCGTGACCTATGGCGCAGGCGGCACCACCCGCACCCTGACCCGCGATGCGGTGGCAACGCTGCACAAATCCTCCGGCCTGAACGTGGCGGCGCATCTGACCTGCGTAAACGCCTCCAAGGCGGAAACGCTGGAGATCGCCGACCAGTTCGCCGAGGCCGGGGTGACCGAGATCGTGGCCCTGCGCGGCGACCCGCCCAAGGGCGAAGGCAAGTTCACCCCGCACCCCGACGGCTTCTCCAACTCGGTGGAGCTGATCAAGGGGCTGAAAGCGCGCGGCAACTTCAACATAAAGGTCGGCGCCTACCCGGACCGCCACCCGGAGGCCGCCGATCAATCCGCCGATGTGGAGTGGCTGAAGCGCAAGCTGGATGCCGGTGCGGACGAGGCGCTGACCCAGTTCTTCTTCGAGGCCGAGACCTTCTTCCGCTTCCGCGATGCCTGCGAGAAGGCCGGGATCGACGGCAGCAAGCTGACCCCCGGCATCCTGCCGATCGAAAACTGGAAAGGCGCCCGCAACTTTGCCAAGCGCTGCGGCACCATCATCCCGGATTGGGTCGAGAACGCCTTTGACAAAGCTCTGCGCGATGACCGCGAAGAACTGCTGGCCACAGCACTTTGCACCGAGCTGTGCTCGGACCTGATGGAGGGCGGTGTGGACAAGCTGCATTTCTACACGCTGAACCGGCCCGAGCTGACCCGCGACGTCTGCTTTGCCCTGGGCATCACCCCCAAAGTGGCTCTGTCGAACGTGGCGTAAGCGTTGCACCCATGGCTGCGCGGTTTCTAATGGAGGGGACTTCCCCGCCAAGGACCCCCGCGCCATGTACTACGCCACAAAACCTGCCGACCTGCTGACAATGGAGCAGATCACCCGGATCTCCGGGCTCGAGTTCATGCAAGGTATTCTGGACGGCCGCCTGCCCGGCCCGCCGATTGCCGAAACCCTTGGCTATCATCTGCACAGCGTAGAAGACGGCCAGGTGGTCTTTCGCGGCACGCCGGAATTCCATGTCTGCAACCCGATGGGCACCGTGCACGGTGGCTGGTACGGCACGCTTCTGGACAGCGCCATGGCCTGCGCTGTGATGACCAAGGTTCCGCAGGGCTCGGTCTATACAACGCTGGAATACAAGATCAACATTCTGCGGCCGATCCCGCTGGGCACTCAGATCGACTGCACCGGCACCATTGACCACGTGGGCCGCTCCACCGGCATCGCCCATGGCGAGCTGCGAGGCGTGGACGACGGCCGCCTCTATGCAACTGGCTCCACCACCTGTATCGTGATGCAGATCGCCCCCAGGTAACAGCGCCGACTCCGGCCTTGCTGCCCGTCTGCATGCCTTTATGCTGCAGCGTGCAACCTGCCCTGCCGGAAAAGGACTGTCCATGCCGCCCAGCAGCTTCGCCCGCGCCGCCACCGCCCGCATTCAAGTCCTTGCCCCCGCCAATGAGCTGGACTTCCTGGACACTCAGTCCGTTGTCCTGCCCAAGCCGCTGACACCGCTGGAAGCCTGGAATCTGATGCACGCCCGCCCGCTGCCGGGCCTGAAACTGGCCTTCTGGCTGCGGGACACGGTCTCGGCCTGCTTCGGTGTCAAACGCATCGGCGGATTTTCCGGCCAGCCGCGCACATCTGTGCAGGCCGGAGACAAGCTGGATTTCTTCCTGGTGGAGGCGGTGTCGGACACGGTCCTGACCCTCACCGTGCGGGACAGCCATCTGGACGTGATGACCTGCCTCACCGTCAACAGCGGCGTGCTGTCCATCACCTCGTCAGTCAAGACCCACAACTGGTTTGGCCGCATCTACATGATCCCAGTCCGCCCGGCCCATAAGCTGATTGCGGCCGCATCACTGAAACGTCTGCAGCATCAGGAATCCAGCTAAAATTGCGGCTGTGGACTTTCCCTCTGGCCACCCTCCAAGGAAAAGAAAATTGAACCTCAGGCCGTTCTCGCGGGTATTTCTGGCATCGCTCGCATGTCTGACCATTCTGGCGGTCTGCAACAACAGGACTCACACAGCCCGCGCCGACTTAGGGGCAGGCAAGCGGGTCAGTATGTCGATTAGGGCAATGTTTGGGATCCACAGCGACTGGCACCGGAAACTCCGCATCTCTAACGGACTGAAAAGCGAAACAGTCCGCCTGGACGGGGACACAGGCTGGTGGCGCGGATCAAACCTCTATCTGCACAGCTCAGGCCTCTATGTGCTCCACGAAGGACAGGCCGGCTGCTTCAGTTTTGACTTGAACCGTGTGGGTGTTGAGCAGCCCAGCCCCATTCTGTGTCGGAAAGCAAGCGAAGTTAGAACGCCAGGGCTGCCTCCATCCAAGAACGGATACCCGCAGTCTCATTTCTATGAAAACCTGTACTACATAGGGCATTTCAATGAAACGGCGCGGAAAGGCGGACAACGGGCACTCTTTACCCCGCACGCCAGCACACCCGAGCCGGAACTGCCTGACGTTCTATAATCCTTACTGCATCCGCGCATGGAAGCGGACCATCAGGTCTTGGAAGCCGTAGCCCCCCAGGCTGCAGCCGCCCCCTTTTCCGAAGCGGCGCTGACACTGCTGTGCAGACGCTCGCTGCCGTCCAGCCCGACCCGGCGGCGACTGCGCAGCAGGAAGATCTTGCCCCAGCCCCGCCAGGTGCCGACTGACGGGGCGCTGGGATCCACCGGGAACCGCATCCGCCAGTCCAGCGGCAGCGGCAAACCCCGGTCCTCAGCCTTTTCCAGCATCCAGACCAGGGAAAGATTGGCCTTGGGACGGGCCTCTTCGTAGCCGCCAAGCTGGCCGCCGATATCGCCATGGGCGCCGCGGAACCAGACCTGCTCCATCCGTCCGGTCCAGCCTTCCGGGCAATCCCACAGCACCGGCTTGAACACATCGCGCGTTTCATCCATCGCCAGCGCGTGAAAGCCGCTTTTGACATGGTGGCCCAGGTGGTGGTTGTGGAAATTATGCCGGTTCTCCGCCCAGCGCCACAAAAGCGGCAGCCGCAGGCCCAGCGCCTTGACGGTGTCCCAAACCCCGACCATCTCAATCTCAACCTCGTCATGGCAATGCGCCTGAGTAAAGGCGCCGGCGGTCTTGGACCGCCCGTTCAGCCGGTAATGGCGGTAAGCGGTGCGGATATTGCGGACGGTGGCGTGCTCTGCCGTCAGCAGGCCAATGCGGTCAATGACACCTGCCAGCGAGCGCACCGCATAGGCGCCGCGGGAGTAGCCCAGCAAATAGATCTTGTCGCCGGGCCGGTAGCGCGAAGCGAGATAGCCATAGGCGCGGCGGATCTGGCGGTTGATGCCCCGCCCCATCATCACATCCGGCGCGCTGCCCCAGCCTTTCCATTGCACACCGGATTCATAGAAAACCGAGACCTGCCCGCCCATCTCCCGGCACAGCTTGTAGGCTTGCCCGGCGTGGGTTTCGTGGCCCTCCTCCAGCGTCGACATGGTGCCGTCCAGGATGATCACATGGGCATGCGGCCCGCGCAGCTTGGTTTCGCCGGAATGCTCCGAGCGCAGCGGCCGTCCCAGCCACCCTAAAACCCTTTTACTCAGCTGCGTCAGAAACATCCCTAAGCACTTCCCAAATCCTCAGCGGGGTGAACGGCATGTCCACCTGCCGTACGCCGCGGTCCCAGACCGCGTCCTGCACCGCGTTTGCCACAGCAGCCAAAGCGCCGACGGTGCCCGCCTCGCCGCAGCCTTTCATCCCCATCGGGTTCTGTGTCGAAGGCACCGGCTCGGAGGTAAATCCAATCATGGGGACGCCATCTGCGCGCGGCAAGGCATAGTCCATGAACGATGCCGTGAGCAGCTGGCCGTCCCCGTCATAGACGACGCGCTCCAGCATGGCCTGTCCCAGTCCCTGCGCAACCCCGCCATGCACTTGACCCTCGGCCAGCATCGGGTTGATCAGATTACCAAAATCGTCAACTACAGTGTAGCGCTCCACGGCGGAATGCCCAGTCTCCGGATCGATCACGACCTCGGCAACATGGGCGCCGTTCGGAAACGAGCGCCCCGGCAGCCGGGCCCGCGCCGCGTGACGCTGCAAATCGAGCCGCCCTTGCGCGCGGGCCATCTCTGCCGCCTCCAGCATGGTGGGCGTCAGATTTGACCCGGGAGCCCGGAAGGTTTCGCCGTCAAACTCGACTGCATCTTCCGCAACCCCCATTTCTTCTGCCAGGAAGGGCGTAAAGGCGGCAATCATCGCGTCCACTGCCGCCAGCGTGGCATTGGCCTGGGTGGTGACCGAGCGCGAACCGCCGGTGCCGCCGCCCTGGGCGATGCGGTCACTGTCGCCCTGGATCACCTGGATATTCTCCGCCGGGATACCGCTCTGGTCGGCAAGGAACTGGGCGTAGACGGTTTCATGCCCCTGCCCGTTGCTTTGCGTGCCGACATAGATATTCACCCGGCCCTCCTCCAGAAACTCCACTTCCGCGCCTTCTGAAGGATCGCCCAAAATGCTTTCGATATAGTAACACAAACCCACGCCCCGGTACTTGCCGCGTTTACCATCTTCGGCACGCCGGGCAGCGAATCCCGCAATATCAGCCTCTTGCGCGGCACGGCTTAAGACTTTGCTAAAATCCCCTACATCATAGGTCTCCCCGGTCACGGTCCCATAGGGGAATGCCGCAGGTTTGATGAAGTTGCGCCGCCGCAGCTCCCAGGGGTCCACGCCCAAATCGCGCGCGGCCCGGTCCATGACGCGCTCCAGTACATAAATCGCCTCCGGGCGTCCGGCACCGCGGTATGCGTCAACCTGGGTGGTGTTGGTATAGATCCCCTCCACCTGCAGCCAGGCGGTCTGGATGTCATAGACACCTGCTAGCACCCGGCTGAACAGCTGGGTTTGGATCGGCTGCCCGAAATGCGCGTTATAGGCGCCAAGGTTGCAGCGGGTTGTCACCCGGTAGGCGGTGATCTGCAGATCATCGTCAAAGGCCAGCTCCGCCAGCG
This sequence comes from Leisingera sp. ANG-M1, assembly GCF_000813745.1. Classification (GTDB taxonomy): domain Bacteria; phylum Pseudomonadota; class Alphaproteobacteria; order Rhodobacterales; family Rhodobacteraceae; genus Leisingera. The sequence goes on from NZ_JWLC01000001.1 coordinate 82,199, forward strand.
AGGTCAGATCGCGGCCGCCATTGTCACTCAGCATCGCCTCGGTGCGGTCTGCAATCCAGAAAACGGGGCGGCCAAGGGTGCGGGCGGCATAGGCCACGGCGAAATACTCCGGATAGGCAAAGGCCTTCATGCCAAAGCCGCCGCCGACGTCGGGGATGGTGACCTTCACATCCGCCTCATCCAGTCCCAGCTTGGCAGACATCTGGGACTTCAGCCCCCAGACACCCTGCCCGCCGAAGCAGAAGTGCAGCCTGCCGTTCTCCCATTCGGCAAAACAGCCGCGCGGTTCCATCGAGTTCACGATGATCCGGTTGTCCTCAACCTGCAGCGCAATAGTATGGGCAGCGCTCCGGAAGGCTTCTTCCGTCGCCGCCTCATCCCCCGTGCCCCAGTCAAAAGCCTTGTTGTCCGGGACATCATCATGCAGCGCTTCGCCGCCCGGCATCAAATCCATCTTCACCGTCAGATCATCGATATCCAGCTCGATCAGTTCGCCCGCATCGCGCGCCTGCTCCAGCGTGTCCGCGATCACCACAGCCACCGGCTCACCCACATAACGCACCCGGTCGCGCGCCAGCATCAGCCGCTCCGGCGACGCACCGTCCGAGCCGTCCCGGTTTTTGACCGTCACACCGTCCATGCAGACATCGACGCCAGCCGCTTCCAGATCTGCGAGAGTGATGACCAATTGGACGCCATCGCTCTCGCGGGCATCCTCCACATTCAGCGCCGTAATCACCCCATGCGCCACCGGGCTGCGCAGCACCCAAGTACGCAAGGCCCCAGCGGGGGCGGCGTCCTCGATGTAGCGTCCCTGGCCGGTCAGGAAACGGGTGTCCTCAACCCGTTTTACCGGCTGGCTCTTTCCGAATTTTTCCATGCTCGCCCCCTATCCCGCGCTGGCTGGTGTTCCGGGGCGAGACTACTGTTAGCTGGCCGGTTGTCCAGCCAGCTCGATCACCGTCGCCACGTCAGAAAGACCGTAGCCGTTGAACTGCGTGCTCATGGCCGAGGAATAGGCACCAAGCCCCGGGAACAGTACATAATCGCCCGTCGCCGCATCACAAGGCAGCGGCAGCCCGTCGGGCAGCCGGTCAAGGCTGTCGCAGGTCGGCCCGAACACCACCCGCGGCTGGCGGTCGCCTGCACGGTGCTTGCCATCGGAGGAGACCACCTCCACCCGGCCCGGCAGACCCATATCGCGGATGTCCACCAGCCCGCCGTAGATACCATCGTTCAGGAATACGACCTCGCCGTCCTTGCGCATCCCCTTGATACGCGCGGCCAGAGTGAAGCTTTCGGAAACCATCGCCCGGCCCGGCTCGCAGATCAGAATGGGACGGTCGGCGCCAAAAGCCTTGTCGGCCGCTTTTTCAATCGCGGCAAAGACCTTCTCCAGATCGGGCGCCTCGCCATCGCGGTTGGCGGCAAAACCGCCGCCGACATTCAGGCGGGCAATCTGAACACCGGCTTCATCAACAATCTTCTTTGCGGCGTGGATATATTCCACCCAAGCCGCCTCATCCTCGCACTGGGTGCCCGGGTGGAAGCACAGTGCCGGGGTCCAGCCCTTGGCCGCCACTTGCTTCAGCAGTTCCACGGCCTCTTCCGGTGCCGCCCCGAATTTGCTGCCAAAGTCATATGCCGCCCCCGCCACCGGCAAGGCAAAGCGCACCGCCAGCTCGCAGGAGCGCGGCACCGCGTCCAGCTTCTCCAGCTCGCTCAGCTCATCCACCGACCAGCTGGCCACACCATGCTCGATCCCGGCAGCGATCTCTGCCTCCGACCGCATCGGGTTATTGTAGTGCATCACCGCATCGGGGCTGGCGGCACGTACGGCCTCCATCTCGGCGGGCGAGGCCACATCAAAGGCGGTGATCCCCGCGGCCACCAGATTAGACAATACAGCGGGATGCGGGTTGGCCTTCACCGCATAGGTAACCAGCCCTGGAAACCCGCTGCGGAACCGCCGCGCCACCTCATGCAGCACCCGCGGAGAGAAATACAGGATCGGGTGATCCGGCGCGCTGCGGGCCAGGTGGGATTCAGGCGAAAGCCAAAGCGGAGGAATCTGCTGCATCGGGTAACCCTCATTCGTTTTTCATATTTTCCGGGAATTTCCCGTCGATATCGCTTGGCACTTCGCTTATAGTGACGAAAATTTTCGTCATATCGCAGGCCACACATGCAAACCGACGACACCGATCAGCGCCTTGTCACCCTGCTGCGCGAAAACGCCCGCCGCCCGGTAGCTGAGCTCGCCCGCCATCTGGGCCTCGCCCGCACCACCGTTCAAGCGCGGATCGAACGGCTGGAGTCCACCGGCGTGATCACCGGCTATACGCTTAAATCCTCCGCTGCCGCCCGGCCGCCGCTGCAGGCGACGGTGCTGATGTCGATCGAGCCGCGCTCCGGGCCGGAGGTACTTGCCCGCCTGCGCAGCCTGCCGGGGGTGGAGGTGGTTCACACGACCTCGGGCCGGTTCGACTTGCTGGCCCAGGTGGTGGCGCAAAGCACAGCGGAACTGGACGACACCATCGACCATATCGCAGAGGCACGGGGGGTGCGGTCGTCGGAAAGCCTGATCCATCTGGCGACTAAGCTGGACCGGACCGGGCAATAGACGCTTCCGGTTACTCAAGTTTCGCGCGGCGGCACGCCGGGCAGCGCCTGACCTTCCCCCCTGTAATGGCGCTACACGCCTCCCCAAGGTCAGCAGGCGCCGCGCTCAGATGCTAGGCTTCAAACCATCCGCACATAATCCAGCAGCCAGTCCCGGAACAACCGGGCTGCCGGGCGCATGGCGCTGCGGTCCGGATAGACCAGGTGGTAGGCCTCCTGCCCGGGCACGGAAACCTCAGGCAAGCACGGTACCAGCCCGGCTGCCTTCATCGCCGTACCGGATGCAGGGGCACGGGCCAGCGCAATACCAACACCCTGCGCCGCCAGTTCGGCGGCCATCAGCGAATTATCGGCAAAGAAGTAGCGCGCCTGCCCGTGCGGCAGCCGCAGATGCTCAAACAGCTGTACCCAGCTGGCACGGTGCGTCGACACTTCAATCAGCGGGAATTGAAACAGGTCTTGCGGCGTTTGTATTTGCGCCGCAACCTCTGGCGGCGCGACCGGGTAGAGCGCCTCGCGCAGCAGCTCGTCGCTGTCAGTCCCGAACAAAGCGGGATTTCCGAACACGATCTGCAAGTCCGTAAACCGGTTGGCAAAATCCGCAGCCATATTGCCGGTACTGAGCGCAAGATTGACCTGCGGATGCGCGGCCTGAAAGTCCGGCAGCCCCCGCGCCAGCACCCCATGGGCAAACAGCAGCACTGACTGCACAAACAGCCGCTGCTCGCGGCTCTCGCCGAACAGCCCGGTGGTGGCGGTCTCCAGCATCAGCAGCGACTGCTGCACCGAAGGCAGATAGGCCCGCCCCGCCTCGGTCAGCGTCACGGCGTGGGCATGGCGGTGAAACAGCGGCGTGCCCAGCTGCGTCTCCAGCGCCTTCACCTGCTGGCTGACGGCAGCAGCCGACATGTTCAGCTGCGCCGCCGCCCGGGCAAAGCTTTCGGTGCGCGCTGCCGCCTCGAAAACGCGCAGCCAGTTGAGAGAGGGAATCCGTGTCGCCATGCGCACAGGCTAAGCTGAACTTAGCCTTACCGGCAAGACATACCGTTCTGAGAATTTCCGCCGCCGCCCTAACCTCACAGCCAGCGAACAGAGATGCGCCTCGCGCAGCCTCACCCAACCAGCCAGATGAGAGACGAGACATGACAAGTCCCGCCAACGCGCCGCGCCCCAAGCGCAAGATTTGGAACTTCACCCCGCAGCTGCCGATCCAGACCTCCCCCTATTGGGACTGGCCGATGAAGCCGCTGGCCACGATTAAATACCTGCTGCAAAGCTGGAACCCGCTGGCGCTTCGGGCGCTGTTGCTGGTCTTTGCCATCATCACCTGGAGTTTCTTCACTCCATCCCTGGATCGCATCGCCACGCTCAGCTGGGACTGGGTGGCGGAGATCTGGTTCCGCAACTTCTGCATCCTGATGGTGGTGGCCGGCGGTCTGCACCTGGCGCTGTGGAAATTCCGCACCCAGCAGGACGAATACCGCTATGACATGCGCCCGATGATGAAAGGCGCCAAGGTCTTCACTTTCAAGAACCAGGTCTGGGACAACATGTTCTGGACCCTGGGCCCGGCGCTCACCTTCTGGACCTTCTGGGAGAGCTTCATCCTATACGCCTATGCCAACGGCTGGGTCACTATGATCACGCTGGACGAGAACCCGGTCACCATGATCCTGATGACCCTCTTCATTCCGATCTGGGCAGGCTTCCATTTCTACTGGCTGCACCGGCTGCTGCATGTGGGCGTGCTTTATACCAAGGTGCACGCCTGGCATCACCGCAACATCAACACCGGCCCCTGGTCCGGCCTGGCGATGCATCCGGTCGAAAGCTTCTTCCTGATGTTCGACACCATGATTTTCTTCCTGCTGCCGTCGCACCCGGTCCTGGCGATCTTCCTGCTGTTCCACCACGGCATCGGCGCCCCGACCTCGCACGCAGGCTTTGAGAACATCAAGTTCGGCAACAAGGCCAAGTTCCTGGTCGGCGACTTCTTCCACCAGCTGCATCACAGGTTCTTCGACTGCAATTACGGCACCTGGGAGACACCTTGGGACAAGTGGTTCAACACCTTCCACGACGGCACCGACGAGGGCAACGAAATGGTCAAGGAACGCCGCCGCAAAATCTGGGCTGCCGAGTAAGCACACACCACAGCACACACTGCCGGGCCTTTAGAGGCCCGGCTTTCCTATTTGAAAGACAGGGGAAAACGATGAAAAACATCTACACCTTCGGCCGCCGTCCGGCGCAGCGCAACTATACCGTCCGGGACCTGATCAACCTCAAGAAAACCGGCGAGCGCCTGACCATGTGCAACCCCGCCAACGAGGCCGAGATCCAGGCCTGCGTCGATGCAGGCATTGACTTGCTGACGCTGTGGGACGTGCATCTGGACATGGCCCGCGAAATCGCCCCCACCCATTTCGCCGGCACGGCGATGAACTGGGGCCAGTTCGCCACCAATGACGAGATCATGCGCCACGCCATCGACTGCATGGAAAACGGCGCTGACATGTATTTCACCAACCGATCCTATGACGTGGTGGAGATGCTGGCCAAGGAAGGCATCCCGGTGCAGGTGCATATGGGGCTGGTGCCCTCGCTCAGCCACTGGTGCGGCGGCTTGCGCGCCTTTGGCCGCACCGCAGAAGAAGCGATGCAGATCCATGACACCTTCAAGCGCTACGAGAACGCCGGCGCCTTTGCCTGCGAGATCGAATGCGTGGCCGAGGATACATTGCGCCTTTTGAACGGCCAGACGTCGATCGTGACCATCTCGCTGGGTTCCGGCAACGCAGGCGACGTGATCTTCCTGTTCATGGCCGACATCTGCGGCGAAGCGGAGAACCCGCCGCGCCACGCCCATGCCTTCCGAGACCTGGGGCGGCTGCACAAGCAGATGTACCAGGAGCGTGTGGAAGCGCTGCAGGAGTTCCAGTCGGAAGTGCGCGCCAAAAACTTCCCCTACAAAGCACAGGCGATTTCCATGCACGATGGCGAACTGGAAAAGCTGCACGAAGCGCTGGACAAGCTGTAACTGGCGCTAATGCAGTGCGCGCCGAATGGCGCACGCTGGTTTCAGCGCCTGCGGCGCGGGAGTTGGGTATTTTTGACCAGAAAGAAGACGCAAGCGAAGCGCCCTTGCCCGCTGGCCGTCCGTCCGCCAAGGGATAATCATGCCAGGAGCAAGGGCAGCTTCTTCCTGGTGCGGTCATCGGCTCCCCAGCCTGTACCGCACAAGGAGAGTGCGCCGATTCTGGTTAACGAAATCCTGCCGCTTCTTTCTGGTCTTAAATACCCAATAGCGCTCCAGCAGCCCCAGACGGGACGCTTGCAGCAAAATCCGCCTTCCCCTTCCCGGCCCCATTGGGTAATTGATCGCCCAACTGCATGAGGGATCACGAGCGATGGCGATGGAAAAGACGTTCAACGCAGGCGAGGCCGAAAGCCGCCTGTACAAGGCCTGGGAAGAAGCCGGCTGCTTCAAGTCGGGCGCAAATGCCAAACCCGAGGCCTCCGCCTATTGCATCATGATCCCGCCGCCAAACGTGACCGGCGTGCTGCACATGGGTCATGCCTTCAACAACACGCTGCAGGACATCCTGATCCGCTGGAAGCGCATGCAGGGGTTCGACACCCTGTGGCAGCCGGGCACCGACCATGCCGGCATCGCCACCCAGATGGTCGTGGAGCGCGAGCTGGCCAAAACCCAGCAGCCCTCCCGCCGGGAACTGGGCCGCGAGAAGTTCCTGGAGAAGGTCTGGGAATGGAAGGAAAAATCCGGCGGCACCATTGTCGAGCAGCTGAAACGCCTTGGCGCCTCCTGCGATTTCTCCCGCACCGCCTTCACAATGGCAGGCGCGCAGGGCGACACCCGCACCGGCCACGAGAACTCCCCCAACTTCCACGACGCCGTGATCAAGGTCTTTGTGGAGATGTACAACAAAGGGCTGATCTACCGCGGCAAGCGGCTGGTGAACTGGGACCCGCATTTCGAAACCGCAATCTCCGACCTTGAGGTCGAAAACATCGAAGTCGCCGGCCACATGTGGCACTTCAAATACCCGCTCGCAGGCGGAGCCACCTATACCTATGTGGAGAAGGACGAAGACGGCAACGTCATCCTTGAGGAAGAGCGCGACTATATCTCCATCGCCACCACCCGCCCCGAGACCATGCTAGGCGACGGCGCGGTGGCTGTGCACCCCTCGGACGAACGCTATGCGCCCATCGTCGGCAAGCTGTGCGAAATCCCGGTTGGCCCCAAGGAGCACCGCCGCCTGATCCCGATCATCACGGATGAGTACCCGGACAAGGACTTCGGCTCCGGTGCGGTGAAGATCACCGGCGCGCATGACTTCAACGACTATCAGGTTGCCAAGCGCGGCGGCATTCCGATGTACCGCCTGATGGACATGCGCGGCCAGATGCGGGCGGACGGCGACAGTTATGAGACCGCTGCCACCCTGGCCATGGCTGTGGCCAAGGGCGAGAAGACCCTGACCGAGAATGAAGCCGACGCCGTCAACCTGGTGCCGGAGAACTTGCGCGGTCTGGACCGGTTTGAGGCCCGCAAACTGGTGGTGGAGCAAATCACCAGCGAGGGCCTGGCGGTGATGGTCAGCGAGACCAAAACTGTCAAAGGCGAGGACGGCGAGGAGACGCAAGTCACCGAGACCGTGCCTTACGTCGAGAACAAGCCGATCATGCAGCCCTTCGGCGACCGCTCCAAAGTGGTGATCGAGCCGATGCTGACTGACCAGTGGTTCGTGGACGCGGAAAAGGTTGTCGGCCCGGCGCTGGATGCAGTGAAGAACGGCGATGTGAAGATCCTGCCGGAAAGCGGCGAGAAGACCTATTACCATTGGCTGGAAAACATCGAGCCCTGGTGCATTTCGCGCCAGCTGTGGTGGGGCCATCAGATCCCGGTTTGGTATGGTGAAGGCTTCAATCAGTCTGAAGACAATCCTACCGGCACCGAAACACTTTGTGCGGCCTCTTTCGAAGAGCTTCGCTCAATACTGATCGCTCGGTTTGGCTGTAGTGACGTCGTTGAGGTCACAGTCAAGCCGGATGACAGCGGGCGCGAAAACTATGCAAATCCAATGGATGTGTACCTGTCCAACTTGAAAACCATCAAAGAAGGCACAGGGAAACTCTTTGTTCATCGCGACCCCGATGTGCTGGACACCTGGTTCTCCTCCGGTCTCTGGCCGATCGGCACCCTGGGCTGGCCGGAAGACACCGCCGAGATGCAGAAATACTTCCCGACCTCGACCTTGGTCACCGGTCAGGACATCCTGTTCTTCTGGGTTGCCCGGATGATGATGATGCAGCTGGCGGTCGTGGATCAGATCCCCTTTGACACCGTCTACCTGCATGGCCTTGTGCGTGACGCCAAGGGCAAGAAGATGTCGAAATCCACCGGCAACGTGGTGGACCCGCTGGAGATCATCGACGAATTCGGCGCCGACGCGCTGCGCTTCTCCTCCGCTGCAATGGCGGCACTGGGCGGCGTGCTGAAGCTGGATATGGAACGCCTCAAAGGCTACCGGAACTTTGGCACCAAGCTGTGGAATGCGGTGAACTTTGCCCATTTCAACAACGTCTATGACGAGAACGTCCCGGCCTATGCCTGCCCCGATGCACAGGCCGCGGTGAACCAGTGGATCATCGGCGAGACCGCCAAGGTGCGGGTGGAAGTGGACGCAGCGCTGGAGGCCTACCGCTTCAACGACGCGGCCAATGCGCTGTATGCCTTTGTCTGGGGCAAGGTCTGCGACTGGTACATCGAACTTTCAAAACCGCTGTTCAATTCGGACGACGAGGCGGTGATCACCGAGACCCGCCAGACGCTGGGCTGGGTCCTGGATCAGTGCATGATCCTGCTGCACCCGATCATGCCCTTCATCACCGAGGAGCTGTGGGGCAACACCGCGAAGCGCGACAACATGCTGGTGCATGAAGACTGGCCGGCCTACGGCACTGAGCTGGTCAATGCGGACGCGGATGCCGAAATGAACTGGGTGATCACCGCGATTGAAAACATCCGCTCCACCCGCGCGCAGATGCATGTGCCTGCGGGCGCAAAGATCCCGATGGTGGTGACCGAGTTCTCCGCTCAGGCGCGCAGCGCGTGGGAGAAGAACGAGGCGATGATCCAGAAACTGGCCCGCATCACATCTCTAGAGCAGGTGGAGAGCTTCCCGAAGGGCTGCGCTTCAGTGGCTGCCCCCGGTGCTTCCTTCGGCCTGCCGCTGGCGGATGTGATCGACGTGGACGCTGAAAAGGCGCGCCTGGAGAAAACCCTGGGCAAGCTGGCCAAGGAGCTGGGGGGCCTGCGCGGGCGGCTGAACAACCCGAAATTCGCGGCCTCCGCGCCGGAAGATGTTGTTGCGGAAGCCAAGGCCAACCTCGCCGCGCGCGAGGAGGAGGAAGCCAAGGTCAAGGAGGCGCTTGCCCGCCTGGCCGAGATCGGCTGATCCCGCCAAACACAGAGATTGGAGCGCCCGCCCTTCCGGCGGGCGTTTTCATTTTTCACGCAGGCCTTTGAAACAACCGAAAAATCCTGGGAAACGGGGAAATTCTTAACATCCGCCCCATTGTCTTTGACGCGGTTTTGTATCAGCCTGCGCTCAACCATAAAATGCAGGGACACAAACGCCATGCCCAAGGGATACTGGGTAGCCCACATCGATGTGGACGATGCCGAGCGCTACAAGGACTATGTTGCCGCCAATGCTGCGCCTTTTGCGCAATACGGCGCCCGTTTTCTGGTGCGCGGAGGCCAGAAGGAAGTCCGCGAAGGCCAAATGCGCGCCCGCACCGTAGTGATCGAATTCAAGGATTTCGAAACCGCAAAAGCCTGCTATGATTCCGTGGCCTACCAGGACGCCAAGGCCTTGCGCGATCCGGTGTCCGCTGGTGATATGGAAATCATCGAAGGCTACGGCGGCTGATGCTGCCTGCACTTCTGCCCGGGGTCCGCTAATGCCACTGCTCAAGAAATTCTTCCAAGCCTTCCGCCCGTCCGAGCCGCCGGCTCTGCCGGACCCGGACGCGGAACTGGCTTTGGGGGCACTGCTGGTGCGTGTGGCGCAGTCGGACCGCGATTACCAGCTGGAGGAGATCAGCCTGATCGACCGGATCCTGGCGCGGCTTTACCAGCACAACGCCATCGAGGCCGCCAAGGTGCGCGCCACCTGCGAAAAGCTGCACATGGCAGCCCCCGAGACCGACACCTTCGGACGGCTGATCCGCGAGACCACGGGCCTTGAGGAACGCCTGGCGGCGCTGGACGCGCTGTGGGAGGTGGTGCTGGCCGACGGCAATGAGCACCCGGGCGAAATCACCATTGTCGAGGACGCCCGCAAGGCGATGGGCCTGTCCTATGCCGACAGCCAGAAGGCCCGCGCCCGCGCGACCGAGAAATTCACCGGCAAGGCAGCCGACGTGCAGGAGGATAGCTGATGTTCAAGGAACTCCTGCACAAGCTGCTGGAGCCTGCGCCTGCGCAGCTGGATGACGAAGGCGCCCGGATGGCGCTGACCGCGCTCTTGGTGCGCATTGCCCGCTCCGACAACAACTACTCGGAGGTGGAGAAGGACCGCATCGACCGCATCCTGGGCGCCCGCTACGGGCTGGATACCGGCGGCGCGCTGATCCTGCGCGAACAGGCCGAGGCGATGGAGGCCGAAGCGCCGGACACCGTGCGCTTCACCCGCGCCATCAAGGACGCCGTCGCCTATGAGGACCGCACCGGCGTGATCGAGGCGCTGTGGCAAGTGGCGCTGGCCGATGGCCGGCGCGATGCAAATGAAGACGCGCTCCTGCGGCTGTCCGCCAGCCTGCTGGGAGTGTCGGATATGGACAGCGCTCAGGCGCGCAAACGGGCAGAGGCTGCTTTATGATTGCTCACCTAGGAATGTACGACCGGCCCGAGACGGCCGAGGCAAATGACCGGTTCTGGGCTTCGGTCCGCGAACACCTGGGCGGCGGCCCCGAGGCCCTGACCCGCGGCGCCGATTTCTGGGAAGTGTGGAAGTCGCCTGATCTGCTGCTGTCGCAGACCTGCGGCTGCCCCTACCGCACCCGCCTGTACGGCGAAGTCGAACTGGTCGGCACTCCGGATTATGGCCTGCCCGGCTGTCCTCCCGGCTATTACAACAGCGTCTTCGTCGCCCGCAGCGAAGACGCGGGCAAGCCGCTCAGCAGCTTTGCAGGCCGCCGCATGGCCTATAACGAGGGGCTGTCGCAGTCCGGCTGGGCCGCGCCGATGGTGCATTTGAACGACCGCAGCATCCTGCCTGGCGCACTGGTGGAAACCGGCGGCCACAAAGCCTCGGCCGAGGCGGTGGCAGAGGGCCGCGCCGATTTTGCCGCATTGGATGCGCTGACGTGGGAACTGGTCAAGGAATACGATGCCTTCGCCGCCGGGCTGACCGAGGTTGAGCGCACCGAGCCGACCCCCACCCTGCCCTATATCACCGCCCTTGGCGGCGATGCCGAAGCGCTGTTTGCCGCCATTGAATCCGCCATTCGCGGGTTGGACGAAGAGACCCGCAGCCTGCTGCATCTGAAAGGCCTGGTGAAAATTGCGCCCAGCGACTACCTGGCGGTGCCAACACCGCCCGGCCCGGTGCTGACCGAACAGCGCATCCGTGCCGCCGAGCTGACGTAACGCCCCCTTCCAAAATGGCGGTTACCCCCGCCATTTTGACGCCTGCCATGCCGACTTGTGCGGTTTGAACGTTGCATTCGGTCTTTTTTTCGGTCCAATAAGAACGAATTTCCACTCACAGGGACAGACACACCTTGACCGATACACCGCCCGTTCTGCAAATCCGCGGCCTGCATAAATCCTATGGCGAGCTGGAAGTGATCAAAGGCGTCGACATCACTGCCCGCAAGGGCGACGTGGTCTCGCTGATCGGGTCTTCGGGATCGGGCAAGTCCACCCTCCTGCGCTGCTGCAATCTTCTGGAGGACAGCCAGCAGGGCGAAATCCTGTTCAAGGGCGAGCCGATCACCTGGGCCGGCCAGGGCCTCCACCGCCGCCCCGCCGACGCCAAGCAGGTCCTGCGCATCCGCACCAATCTTTCCATGGTGTTCCAGCAGTTCAACCTGTGGGCCCATATGACCATTCTGCAGAACGTGATGGAGGCCCCGGTCACCGTGCTGGGCCGCGACAAGGCAGAGGTTGAGGAAAAAGCCCGCCACTACCTGGCCCAGGTCGGCATCGGCGACAAATGCGATGTTTATCCCGCACAGCTCTCTGGCGGCCAGCAGCAGCGCGCGGCGATTGCCCGCGGGTTGTGCATGGAGCCCGAAGCACTGCTGTTCGATGAACCCACCTCTGCGCTCGACCCCGAACTTGAGCAGGAGGTCATCAAGGTGATCAAGGACCTCGCTTCCGAGGGCCGCACCATGCTGATCGTAACCCACGACATGAAAATGGCGGCGGATGTCTCCAGCCACGTGGTGTTCCTGCATCAGGGGCTGATCGAAGAAGAAGGCTCTCCGGACGAAGTCTTTGGCGGCACCCGCTCGGAACGGCTGCGCGCCTTCCTGTCCTCGACCCGCCACGCACACTGACCATAACAACAAATTCCAATAACCAATCAGAACGGGAGTAAACATATGAAATCTCTGATTCTCGGCACCGCCGCCCTGGCGCTGACCGCAGGCATGGGCCTGGCGGACACCGTACGCCTGGGCACCGAAGGCGCCTATGCGCCGTGGAACTTCGTGAATGACGCCGGCGAGATCGACGGCTTTGAGCGCGAGCTGGGCGATGAGCTGTGCAAGCGCGCCGAACTGACCTGCGAATGGGTCAAGAACGACTGGGATTCGATCATTCCGAACCTGGTGTCCGGCAACTACGACACCATCATCGCCGGCATGTCGATCACCGACGAGCGTGACGAAGTCATCGACTTCACCCAGGCCTACACCCCGCCGGATCCGTCCGCATACCTGGCCCAGTCCGCCGATGTTGACCTGGCCGGCGGCGTGATCGCAGCCCAGGCCACCACCATTCAGGCTGCTTTCATCGCCGAGCAGGGCTGGACCCTGGTTGAATTCGCAACCCCGGAAGAAACCGTTGCCGCCGTGCGCAGCGGCGAAGCGGATGCGGTTCTGGCCGACAACAGCTTCATCGACACCATGGTCGGCGACGGCCTGGTCAAGCTTGAGCGCACTGAATCCATCGGCGGCGGCGTTGGCATGGGCTTCCGTGAATCCGACGCGGACCTGCGCGGCAAGTTCGACGCGGCGATCCAGTCGATGAAGGACGACGGCACGCTGAACACCCTGATCGCCAAGTGGGAAGTGGCTTCCCAGTGGTAATCTGATCCGCTGATCGGATCTGCAGGCCCGCGCGCCGTAGCACGCGGGCCTCATTCATTCTCTTCCGGCCGTAACGCGGCCGGGCGCGGCCCGAGAAAGACAGGCTCATACATGTTTTCCTATTGCACGGACCCATCCACGCTTGAGGGGCTGAGCTGGCTCAGCTGCTACCTGACCACAGGCAAGCATATGAACCTCTATATCTCGGTCTTTGTGGTGCTGGTGCTGCTGGCCATCACCGCCCCGGTTGCGCTGTTGTTCGGCTTTGGTGCCGCCAGCGCCGCCCGCTCCAAATTCCTGCCGCTGCGCTGGTTCGGGATGGGCTACACCAGCATCGTGCGCGGCGTGCCGGACATTGCCTTCTTCCTGTTCTTCGTCATCGCGCTCGACCAGGCGTTTGAGTGGATGCGCCACAAGGTGAAATGCCCTGACTGGGATCAGCCGGTCCGCCAGGGCATCGATTTCGTGGTCTGCGACGCGGCCAAACTGCCGCTGTCCACCGCTCCGCAATGGGTGCATGAAACCTACGGCTTCTTCCTGGCCGTGCTGACCTTTTCCATCGTCTTCGGCGCCTTTGCAGCCAACGTGCTTTACGGCGCTATGCGCGCTGTTCCCCGCGCCCAGATCGAAACCGCCGAGGCCTATGGCATGACGTCCCGCCAGGCCTTCTGGCGCATCCTGGTGCCGCAGATGTGGGTCTATGCGCTGCCCGGCCTGTCAAACCTCTGGATGGTGCTGATAAAGGCCACTCCGCTGCTGTTCCTGCTGGGGGTTGAAGACATCGTCTATTGGGCGCGCGAACTGGGCGGCACCAAGACCGCCAGGTTCACCGACTACCCGCACCCCAACTGGCATGTCTGGTACTTCGCTGCGCTGCTGGTCTTCTACCTCTGCTTCACCAAAGTGTCCGAGGTCGCCCTGGACCGCATCATGAAGCGCCTGACCAAAGGCCAGGCCACCGCAGGCGGCGAAGCACAAAGAAAGGCAGCGGCATGAGTTGCGTTGAAACCATCCAGGCCTATGCCTTCCGCTCCCTGGGCTTTGGCGAGCGCCTGCTGCCCAAAGGCGAGTACACCCTGTGTGAGCACTTCACCCTGATCGGCTCCGGCATGATCTGGAACGTCTACTTCGGCGTTCTGGCCCTGCTGACCGGCTTTTTCCTGGCGGTTGCGCTGGCCGTCGGCAAGTCCAGCGCCAACCCGATGTGGCGCAAGCCCGCGGAGTGGTTCATCTTCGTGTTCCGCGGCAGCCCGCTGTTCATCCAGTTCTTCTTTGCCTACGCCTGCTTTCTCAGCCTGAAAGGCGTCTCCGGCTTCTTCGACCCCTTCACCTCGGCCTGGCTGGGTGCGCTGATCGTGCTGTTCTGCAACACCGCGGCCTACTCGGGCGAGATCTTCTATGGCGCGCTTTTGTCGATTCCCAAGGGCGACATCGAGGCCGCCGATGCCTATGGCATGACCGGCTGGACCCGCTTCCGCCGGATCACCTTCCCGACCATGATGCGGCTCGCCTGGCCCGCCTATACCAACGAGGCGATCTTCCTGTTCCACGCTACCACGCTGGTGTTCTTCTCGGGCTTCCCGGCCTGGCGGCAGAAGGGCGATGCGCTTTATTACGCCAGCTATTTTGCGGACAAGACCTTCAACCCCTTTGTCCCCTACCCGATCCTGGCCTTCTACTTCATCCTGCTGACGCTGGTGATCATCTCGATCTTCGGATTCGTGAACCGGCGCCTGAACAAGCACCTGCCGCAAGAGCGGCGCAGCAAGACCAAGCTGAAGCTCAACCTGATCCGCTAACGCAAAATGGCTCCTCCGGGAGCCATTTTTTTGCCCCCTCCGCCTCAGCGGTAGGAATCCACACAGATTGGAACCGTCGGAAACGCCAAATTCTCCTGAGAAATCCACGTCAAACAGCACCGCCTCGAACTTTTGATCAAATTATCTTGGCGAATGGACTTCCTTGCGCTAGGGTTGGCGCAACAAAACCGTGGAGCCCCCTATGGACCTGTCCGCCCTCAAGACCATCCGCGTCGCCGCCTGTGACATGAACGGCCAGATGCGCGGCAAGCGCCTGCCTGCCGATATGGCCGACAAGCTGGACACGGGCGCCGCACGGATGCCGATCTCCACCTTGAACGTGGACCTCTGGGGCCAGGACATCGACAACAGCCCGCTGGTGTTCGAGACCGGCGACGCCGACGGCATCATGCTGCCCGCCGACCGCGGCGCAGTGCCGATGCCCTGGCTGGCAAACCCCTCTGCCCTGGTGCCGATGATGATGTACTGGGAAGACGGCTCCCCTTTCATGGGCGACCCGCGCCAGGTGCTGGCGCATGTGCTGGATCGCTACAAGGCACGCGGCTGGTCGGTACTGGCCGCAACTGAAATGGAGTTTTGCCTGATCGACGACAGCGGCGACACCCCCCGTCCCGCCGTCAACCCGCAGACCGGCCGCCCGCTGGACCAGCAGTCGGTGCTGTCGATCAGCGAGCTTGACGCCTTTGATGCCTTCTTTACCGACCTCTACGACGGCGCTGAGGCGATGGGAATCCCCGCTCAATCGGCGATCTGCGAGGCCGGCATGGGCCAGTTCGAGATCAACCTGAACCACCAGACTGCCCTGCGCGCTGCCGATGATGCGTGGCTGTTCAAGGCTTTGGTCAAAGGCATGGCGCGCAAACACGGCTTTGCTGCAACCTTTATGGCCAAACCCTATGCCGAAGAAGCCGGCAACGGCATGCACGTGCATTTCTCCATCGTGGACCAGGACGGCCGCAACGTCTTTGACGATGGCACCGAACAGGGATCGGACCTCCTGCGACAGGCGGTGGCCGGCTGCCTGGCAGCGATGCCTGCCAGCACCCTGATCTTTGCCCCGCACGGCAACTCCTATGAGCGTCTGGTGCCCGGCGCCCACGCCCCCACCGGCGCCGCCTGGGCCTATGAAAACCGCACCGCCGCCATCCGCATTCCCGGCGGCAGCCCCAAGGCGCGCCGCATCGAACACCGCACCGCAGGCGGCGACATCAACCCCTATCTGATGCTGGCCACCGTCCTCGGTGCAGCCCTGCTGGGCATCGAGGACCAGATGGAACCGCCTGCCCCCTCGGATGGCAACATCTACGAAATCGACGGCCTGCCGCAGCTGGCAGCAGACTGGGAAACCGCAATCACCTGGTTCGAAAGCGACCCGCTGATCGCCCGCATCCTGCCCAAGGACGCGATCCGCAACCTGGTGATGACCAAGCGCCAAGAGCTGCAACAGTTCGCAGACCGCCCCAGGGAGAGCCATTGGCTGTCCTGGCTCGAGGCGGTATAGAGCCCTGTTGATTGCGGGGCATATCCGGGCTCTTGCCTGCTTTTGCCCCCTCAGCTAGGCTCAATTTGATCAAATTTGGTGACTCATGAAAATCGGCATCCTGCAAACCGGCCACTCCCCCGAAGACCTGTTCGGCCCCTTCGGCGATTACGACGGCATGTTCCGCGACATGCTGGATGGCAACGGCTTTGAATTCCAGACCTGGGCGGTGGTGGACGGCGTGCTGCCCAACAGCGCCGATGACGCCGACGCCTGGCTGATCACCGGCTCCAAGCATGGCGCCTATGAAGACCACGCCTGGATCCCGCCGCTGGAAGCGCTGATCCGCGAGATCAACGCCAGGAAACAGCCGCTGGCCGGCATCTGCTTTGGCCACCAGATCATCGCCCAGGCGCTTGGCGGCAAGGTCGAAAAATACGCAGGTGGCTGGGCCGTCGGCCGGGTCACCTATCAGGTGGACGGCAAGGACCTGACTCTGAATGCCTGGCATCAGGACCAGGTGGTGGAATTGCCCGCTGGCGCCCGTGTGCTGGGCGGCAACGACTTCTGTGAAAACGGCATCCTGGCCTATGGCGACCACATTATCTCCTGGCAGCCGCATCCTGAGTTTCCCAGCGCCTTTGTCGGCGGCCTGATCGAAAAACGCGGCCGCGGCGTGGTGCCGGACGACCTTCTGGACCGTGCAGCCGCCGAGCTGGACGCCCCCGTGGACAACCCTGAAATCGCAACCTTCCTCGCAGAGTTTTACAGGAAAGAGAGGACCTAATGTCAGCCTGGCTCGACACCCTTCCCGAAGCAGCACAAGCCTATCTGGAGGGGCGTCGTCTCGACGAAGTCGAATGCGTTATCTCGGACCTTCCCGGTATCGCCCGTGGCAAGGCGGTACCGGCATCGAAATTCGCAAAGACCGACTATTTTCATCTGCCCGACAGCATCTTCTACCAGACCATCACCGGAGACTGGGCGGATGCCGCGGACGATGACGGCTGGATCGAAAAGGACATGACGTTGAAGCCGGACATGTCCACGGCCACGGCAGCGCCCTGGACCGGCGACTGGACCCTGCAGGTGATCCATGACGCCTATGACCGGGATGACAGGCCGATCCCCTTCTCTCCGCGCAACGTGCTGAAGCGCGTGGTGCAGCTCTACCACGACAAGGGCTGGAAGCCGGTTGTGGCACCGGAAATGGAGTTTTTCCTGGTCGCCCGCAACATCGACCCGGCCAAGGAAATCGAGCCGATGATGGGCCGCTCCGGCCGCCCGGCGGCGGCGCGTCAGGCCTATTCGATGACTGCAGTGGATGAATTCGGCCCCGTCATCGACGACATCTACGACTTTGCCGAAGCGCAGGGGTTCGAGATCGACGGCATCACCCAGGAAGGCGGCGCAGGCCAGCTGGAGATCAACCTCCGCCACGGAAACCCGGTGAAGCTGGCGGATGAAGTCTTCTATTTCAAACGGTTGATCCGCGAGGCCGCGCTGCGTCACGACTGCTTTGCCACCTTCATGGCCAAGCCGATCGAGGATGAGCCGGGATCGGCCATGCACATCCACCACTCGATCCTGGACATCGAGACGGGTGAGAACATCTTCTCCGGCCCCCAGGGCGGCGAGACGGATGCCTTCTACCACTTTATTGCCGGGCTGCAGAACCATCTGCCGGCCGGGCTTGCGGTGATGGCGCCTTATGTGAACTCCTACCGCCGCTATGTGAAGGACCACGCTGCGCCGATCAATCTGGAATGGGCGCGCGACAACCGCACCACCGGTATCCGCATCCCCCTGTCAGGGCCGGAAGCGCGGCGGGTGGAAAACCGCATCGCCGGCATGGATTGCAACCCCTACCTGGGCATTGCGCTGTCGCTTGCCTGCGGTTACCTCGGCCTGATCAAGGAAGAGCGCCCGCGCAAGCAGTTCAAGGGCGATGCCTATGAAGGCGAAGGCGATATCCCGCAGGTGATGGGCCAAGCGCTGGATCTGTTCGAACAGGCAACCGAGCTGCACGAAGTGCTGGGGCCGGAGTTCGCCCGCGTCTACTCTATCGTGAAGCGCGCGGAGTACGAGGAGTTCCTGCAGGTGATCTCGCCCTGGGAGCGCGAGCATCTGCTGATGAACGTGTAATCCTCTGGCGCTGCCGCCCCCAGCCGGCGGCAGCGCAATTGATTATTTGGACAAAGAAGAACAGCGGGACGCTCTTATCGGCTTCCCGCCAACAGGTGAGGTGCGGAATGGGGATGAATCTGCTCTATTCCAATGATCGCAAAGGCGAATATCCAAACAGCTGGTATGCGGCGACGGCCATCCCGATGCAGCCGTTTCCGGCGCTTGCCGGCGAGGTAAAGGCTGACGTCTGCATTGTTGGCGGCGGTTATACCGGGCTGTCCGCCGCGCTGCATCTGGCTGAGGCCGGGATGGATGTGGTGCTGCTGGAAGCGCAGCGGGTGGGCTTTGGTGCCTCGGGGCGCAACGGCGGCCAGCTGGGCAGCGGACAGCGGATTGACCAGGAAGGGCTGGAAGCGCTGATGGGGGAACCCGAGGCGCAGAAGCTCTGGCAGCTGGGCGAGGACTCCAAGGATCTGGTGAAATCGCTGATCGCCAAGCACGGCGAAGACTGCCATCTGAAACCCGGCGTCGCCTGGACCGCGTTCTCGGAAAAGGAATCCGCAGAGCTGCATGAATACGGCCGCCACCTGCAGGACCGCTACGGCTATAGCGGCATCGAATTCCTGGACAAGGACGCCTGCTGGGCCATGTGCCCCTCGCCAGCCTATAAGGGCGGCATCCTGGATCACGGGGCCGCCCATCTGCATCCCCTGAACTATGCCCTAAGCCTGGCCCGCGCCGCCTCGGCTGTAGGCACCCGCATTCATGAAGGCAGTGAAGTTCTGGATATCCAGGAAGGCGCCAAGGTGCGCATCCGCACCGCAGGCGGCAGTGTCACCGCCGATCACCTGATCCTTGCCTGCAACGGCTATCTGGGCGGGCTCAATGGCCAGGTGGCGGCGCGGGTCATGCCGATCAACAACTTCGTGGCCGCAACCGAGCCGCTCGGCGATGAAGCCGCCCGGGTGCTGGCCCGCGACGTCGCCGTGGCGGATACCAAGTTCGTGGTGAACTACTTCCGCCTCAGCCACGACAAGCGGCTGCTGTTTGGCGGCGGCGAAAGCTACGGCTACCGTTTCCCGGCCGATATTTCTGCCACCGTGCGCAAGCCCATGACCGAGATCTTCCCGCATCTGAAGGACGTGAAGATCGATTACGCCTGGGGCGGAACCCTGGCAATCACCATGAAGCGGATGCCCTATCTGGCCCGCTTGGCGCCGAACATCCTGACGGCTTCCGGATACTCCGGCCACGGCGTCGGCACCGCCACCCATGCAGGCCAGCTGATGGCACAAGCCATACAAGGACAGGCCGAAGGCTTCGACACCATAGCCCGCGTTCCTGCACCGCGATTCCCCGGCGGCCCGCGGATGCGCTCGCCGCTTCTGGTGCTGGCAATGACCTGGTTTGCCTTGCGCGACCGGCTGGGGATCTGATCCCGGCCGGAATCCGCGCGAACTCCGCAACAGTTCTGTGAAATCTTGCCTGCGGCGGCAATTTCCGCCGCGCCGCCTCTTGGCACGGCCCCGTCATAGTTTTACATTTCCCGAAGCAACAATTCAGGATTTTGAAATATGGCCCTGCCGCCCAACGTTCATGACGCTGAACCCATTCCCGCAGCCGCCCGCGACGCCATCGACGCCTTGATGCAATCCGGCGACCTGTTCCGCTATACCGCTGCGGAAGACGCCCCGGTCACGCTGCTGGAACAGGAATATGCCGAACTCCTGGGCAGCAAATACGCGCTGGCGGTGTCCTCCTGCTCGGCGGCGCTGTTCCTGTCCCTGAAGGCGCTTGGCCTGCCCCGCGACGCCCGGGTGCTGATCCCCGCCTTCACCTTTGCCGCGGTGCCTTCTTCGGTTGTGCACGCCGACTGTGTGCCGGTTCTCTGCGAAGTCGCAGACAACTACCGCATCGATATGGCGGATTTCGAGGCCAAGCTGGACAGTGTACAGGCGGTGATCATCAGCCACATGCGCGGCCATACCTCCGACATGGACGCCATCATGGCGCTTTGCGATGCGCGCGGCATCCCGGTTGTCGAGGACGCTGCCCATTCGCTCGGCACTACCTGGAACGGCCGCAACATCGGCACCATCGGCAAGGTCGGCTGCTTCTCCTTCCAGTCCTACAAGATGGTCAACGCCGGCGAAGGCGGCATCCTGATCACCGACGACGCGGACCTGATTGCCCGCGCCGCCATCATGTCCGGCGCCTACGAGCACAACTGGAAAAAGCACAAGGGCCCGCACGGCGAAAACACCCCGGATCTGCAGCAGGCCTTTGCCAAATGGCAGAACCAGCTGCCGCTCTATAACCTGCGGATGAGCAACCTGTCCGCCGCCGTGATCCGCCCGCAGCTGCCGGAGCTGGAACGCCGGGTGCGCCTGGGCCTTGCCAACCACAACTACGTGGCAGAGCGGCTGAACACCTCCCCCTTCTTCCAGGTGCCGGAGCCGCTGGCGCCGGAAAGCCGCGCTCCGGATTCGATCCAGTTCAACCTGGCAGGCCTCAGCGAGGAGCAGACCCGCGCCTTTGCCATTGCCGCGGCAGACAAAGGCGTCAAGGTGCAGGTTTTCGGCCTCTCCACCGACAACGCCCGCGCCTTCTGGAACTGGCAGTTCCTGCGCGATCAGCCCGACCTGCCGCAGACCCGCGCCATGCTGATGAAGGCCTGCGACGTGCGCCTGCCGGTACGCCTCACCCGGGCTGAGCTGGACGTGATTGCGGATATCCTTCTGGCTGCTGTGGAAGAGACCATGGGCAAGGCCGCCGCCTGACCAGCCCTTGCCTTAAGACATCACAGCCCCGGCCCTCGCGCCGGGGCTTTTTCGTGATTGCAATCCTGGCTTGTGCGTTCCACCTTGTCGCCATGACTCCGCTTCCTGAATTCGAACGGCGCCCGGCCACGGCGCTGGTGGCAATGGCCAATGCGCTCAGCATGGGCGACGCAATTCCTGATCGGGATCTGACCCGGATCATCCAGGCAGTAGTCTCCAGCCGCGCTGAGCGCGCTGCACTGCTGGCCGCCGTCCGCGCCGCCAATGATCCTGACAGCGGCCTGACCGTGGCCGACCTGCTGACCGCCTATGCCGCCGAGGCAGGTGAAGGCGAAGCCCGGGAGCGCGACAGCGATCAGGTCCTCGGCCAATGGGCGCAGCGGTTGGCGGCCGGCGCCCTGCTCGCGAGCTTCGGCGCCGCCATCGCAGGCACCGTCACCGGCGGAGCCGCATTCGGCCTCACGCTCCTGTCCTTCTCGGGCTTCATCTTCTCCACCGCCGCCCGCCTCGGCAGCCGCAGCCGCATGCGCGTCAAGGCGCAGGAGCGCGAGGCAGCGGAAACCCTGGCCCGCCATGTTCTCGAAGCCGCCAAATCTGCAGGAGGCGAAGACTGATATGGAATTTTCACCCTTCTCCCCCTATATTGGTCCCGAAACCGGAGAACCGCATGTTTGAGGCGTTGGGACTGAATATGGGACTGGACACTGTCATCGTCAGCGCAATCGCAGGGGCCTGCACCCTGTCCTTTGCTGCGAGCGTCTACCTGTTCTACCGCGCCAAACCGCAGCCCGAGGCCAAGGAACTTGACGACATCGTTCAGAACGCCCCCTATCACCGGCTGCACAACATCCTGAAAATCAAGGCGTAATCCGGGCAGTCTCCAGGCGCACTACAGCCGCTGCCGCCAATCTTCCCGCCAAAAATGAAAAGGCACCGCGCCAGCGGTGCCATGCCCAACTGTGAACCGCATTCTTTGAATGCGCGTGAGCAGGCGGGAGCGCCCCCTTGCAGGAGGAGGCCCGCCCAAGGCTCACTTCATCTTCGACAGTTTTTCCTGCAGCTCGGCCAGCTGCTTTTTGATGTCGTCCAGATCCTCGCCGCCTTCGGATTTCTCTTCCGGCTGCGCGCCGCCGGTCCAGCCCGCAGTGCCGAAACCGCCGGTCATCGCCTTCAGGAACGCCTCCTGCTGCGCCTTCATTGCCTCGAACCCAGGAATCTGCGCCATCGGGTTCATCGCGTTCATGTTCTCCATCATCTTCGACTGGCTGTCGCGCAGCATGTCGAAAGAGGCCTGCAGGAACTGCGGCATCACCCCGCCGCCCGGCACCATATAGCTGCGCACCAGGTCGTTCAGCACATTGACCGGCAGCACGTTCTCGCCGCGGCTTTCATGCTCCGCAATGATCTGCAGCAGGTACTGGCGGGTCAGGTCGTCGCCGGTTTTCAGATCAACGATCTGCACTTCGCGCCCGTCCCGGATGAACCCCGCGATATCTTCCAGCGTCACGTAATCACTGGTCTCGGTGTTATAGAGCCTGCGGCTCGCATACCGTTTGATCAGCAAGGGCTTGTCCTGTTCCGCCATCCGTTCCCTCCCCGGCGATGATGCATCGCAGCGAAGACTATGCCAGCGCAGAACAAAATGGAAGCCTCAGCGTCATTTCAGCAATATTTGTTCTCCGAACCTCCAGCTTGCGAACATTGCTGCACCTGCATCCAAACCGCTTGACCTCAACCTGGCTTCAGCTTTTACAGATCGTACCTGCACCAGAATCTGCAGGAGAGCGCACGCATGAAAGTCCTGATCCTAGGCGGCACCGGATCCATCGGCACCGCCGTCACCCAAGAACTGATCCGCCGCGGCCATCAGGTCGCCGGGCTCAGCCGCTCGCAAGCCTCGGATGAAAGACTCGCCGCCCTCGGCGCCCGCCCCCTGCGCGGCGATCTGCGGTTTCCCGGCGATTGGTCGCGGGAGATTTCCGCCATGGACGGGCTGATCCAGCTGGCCGCGACATTTGACGAAGACATGGGTGCAGCCGACACCGCCGCCATCACCGCCATTTTGCGCCAGGCCGCCCTGTGCCCGGAACCGCTGCGGCTGATCTACACCGGCGGCTGCTGGCTGTACGGCGCCACCGGCCCCCGGGTGGCCAGCGAATCCTCTCCGATGCGCCCGATCAAGCCTTTCGCCTGGATGCACAGGAACGCCGCCAAGGTACTGGCCTCCCCGGCCGTCTCCGCCGCGGTAATCCACCCCGCCATGGTCTATCACCAGGAGGGCGGCGTGTTCTCCCGCTACCTCGAAGCCGCCCGCCAGAGGATGCCATTTGAGATTTGGGGCAGCATCGCCACCCGCTGGCCGCTGGTGCAGCGCGACGATCTTGCCCGTGCCTACTGCCTGCTGCTGGAAAACCCGCAACTCACCGGCCATTTCAATGCCAGTGCCCAGGACGGC
This sequence comes from Leisingera sp. ANG-M1, assembly GCF_000813745.1. GTDB lineage: Bacteria > Pseudomonadota > Alphaproteobacteria > Rhodobacterales > Rhodobacteraceae > Leisingera. The sequence goes on from NZ_JWLC01000001.1 coordinate 105,833, forward strand.
GTACAGGTCTCCGAGATCACCGGCGAAATTGCCCGCCGCCACGGCCATGACGGAAGCTACGTGGTGCGCTCGCTGAAACACGCGCTGATCAAATACGGCGACTGGGCCGAAGGCCCGACGCTGGACCAGCAGATGGGCTCGGACAAGCTGCGCCGCCTGACCGGCTGGCAGCCGCAGTTCACCAGTTTCCGCGACGCCCAGTTTTGACAGGCAAGGCGCGCCCCCTGAACGGCAATCCGGAGTTTTGTGGCAAAAGTCACAGAAAAAGATTCTCAATGTGATATAATTCGGGGCAGGTCTTTTGAGTCTGTGGTGGCAAGGAATATGGCTGACCAAAGGGACAGACAAAGACAGGCTGCCATTCTGATTGCTGACGTGGCGGGCTTCTCCGCGCTGGTCGAGGCCGGGGAGCCTGATGCTGTGGCCGCAATCCGGCATCTGGCGGAAAACATCGTTGCGCCTGCCGCGCAACGGTACTCCGGCGAGCTTGTCAAAACACAAGGGGACGGCTTTCTGCTGGCCTTCCCCACTGCGGCGCAGGCCGTCAGGGCGGCGCTGCTGATTTCCAGAAAATCCGCGGCCCCAGCGCAGGGCAAGGCCCTGGCCCTCAGGATCGGCATTCACGCAGGCGCTGTTCTCGCAGCCGGGGGCGACCTCTACGGCAACGCCGTCAACATCGCCGCCCGCCTGGAATCCCTCGCGGCACCAGGTGAAATCTGCGTCTCCGGCACCGTCCAGCGCCAGGCCCGCGGCAAAGTTGAGGCTTCCTTCGAGGACCTGGGCCTGCAATTGGTGCGCAACATTTCCGAACCCGTCCGCCTGTTCCGCGTTTCCGGAAATTCACTGCCCGCACCCGAGGCCGAGGGCCCAGCCGCCGAAATTTCAGCCGCGGTGCTTCCCTTCGTGAGCCGCACGCCGGATGCTCCGGCCGCCGCAGCCCTGGCAGAGTGCCTGACCGAAGATGTCACAATCGGCCTCTCCCGGTTCCGGGACCTGCGCATGGTCTCCTGCACCACCGCGCTCCGCTATGCCGCGGAAGCCGGCAACACGGCCCCCGCGGCGGTCGAGCTTGGCGTCCGTTACCTGGTGGAAGGCAGCGTGCGGAAGCTGCCTGGCAAGCTGCGGGTTACCGTGACACTGACAGAGGGCAGCAGCGGCTCGGCGCTGCTGAGCCAGCAGTATGTTCAGGAAGAGGCCGCGGGCTTCAGCGCCCAGGATGCGCTGGCAGCGGAAATCACCCAGACCCTGGCAGGACAGCTTCAGGCAGAAGCGAAACGGAAGTCGCAGCAACTGGCCGCCAGCGCCGGGCAGGAGACGCCCCGGGAAATGGTTCTGCGGGCCAAGGCTCTTATACTGGATTCGCGTGACACTCTGGCCCAGTGCAGAGAGCTGTACCGACAGGCCTGCCACAGCGATCCGGGAAGCGCCGCGGCCCACTCCGGCCTGGCGCTCACCTACTTGGTGGAGTGGATGAGCGGCTGGAGCACATCCCCCGAGGACACCTTGGACCTTGCCTTCCCGCTGCTGCGCCGCTCTGCCCGCATCGACCCCTTGGACAGTGTCGCACAGCGCCGGCTGGCCGTGATGCATCTGTGCAAGGGCGAATTCGCCTTGGCCGAAGATCACTTCCAGCGTGCTTTGAGTTTGAACCCGAATGACACCGATACCATGGCATTCCGCGGCCTGTCCTACGTGTTTCAGGGCCAGCCGGACAAAGCGATAGCCGAGCTCGACAGGGCCTCGGCGCGGAACCCGTTCCACCCGACCTATTTCCACTGGTTCCGGGGGCTCGCGCTTTACATGTGCCGGGAATACCAGCCAGGCATTGCCGAAGTGAACAAGGCGGTTGCGCTGTTTCCCGGCTTCCCGTCCCCGCACCGCCATCTTGCGGCCTGTTATGCCCAGGCGGGCGACAAGACCGCGGCCGCGCGGGAATGCGGGCGCATTCTGGATATGGAACCGGGGTTTTCCATTGCCAGTATCTGCAAGACGCTGCCCTTTGTCCGGGCTGAGGATCTGGAGCACTACTGCAAGGGCTTGCAGCGGGCCGGCCTTCCGGCCTGACCCCCGCAACGCAAAAGGGCAGGCCTCACGGCCTGCCCTTCTTCACGGTCCGGCACCTATCAGGGAGGAGAGCCGGGGCCGGTCCGTGGACGTTCTTACTTCGCAGCCGCTTTCTTGGCGGCGGTGGTCACGTCAGCGGTGGCCTTCTTCACAGCGGCGGTGGCTTCTTCCGAGGCTTCCTTGCCGGCAGCCATCATCAGTTCCACGGTGTCCATCTGGACCTTCTTGGCAACTTCAGCAAAGGCAGCCAGGTTTTCGGCAGCCACTTCAGCAGAAGCGGAAGCGAAATCGGTTGCCGCTTTGGCATAGTCTGCCGGATCTTCCTGGACCTTGGACACGGTGCCCAGCTTGGCCAGGGTTTCTTTGGTCCACTTGCTGGAGATCTCAGCGGATTTCTCAGCAGCGTCCAGAGCAACAGCGGACAGCTTTTCGTTCAGGGCAGCGGTGGTCTTGAACGCGTCTTCCATGGCTTTGGTGTCAACCGGGAAGGCGCCCATGAAGTCTTTCATCATCGCGGTGAAGTCTTGGGTCTTTGCCATAGTTCTAATTCCTCAGAAAGCTGCGGCAGGACCATCCTGCGCTCTTCAGCATGAGGTGAATATCGTTTCTGCACCGCAGCATTTCAAGTTTTTTCTTGCTGCAGTGCAGAAAAATTCCGCAAAACCCGCAAAATCAACGGTTTGCCTTGACCCTTACATAGGTGCCCGGCGCTGGAGCCAAAGAGGGATAGCCCGAATCCCCGACCTCGCGGGCGGGAACCTGCTTGCCCGAACGCTTCTTCAGCCACTCCTGCCAGCGCGGCCACCAGGAGCCCTCGTGGAACTCCGCCTGCTCCATCCAGGCGGTGCTATCGCCCTTAAGATCAGTATTCGTGTAATGGCCGTATTTCTTCTTGCTGGGCGGGTTGACGATGCCCGCAATATGGCCGGACTCCGACACAATAAAGCTCTTGCTGCGCGAGCCCATCTTCTGCACGCCGGCATAGCAGTCCTTCCAGCGGGCAATGTGATCGGTCTCGCAGGTGATCGCCATCAGCGGCACATCCACATCGCGCACATGCAGCGTGTGGCCCATCAGCTCAAAGCCATCGCCGACAAACTCATTATTCTGGCAGAGGCCGCGCAGATACTGCACCGCCATCCGGCCCGGCAGGTTTGCACCGTCGCCGTTCCAGTAAAGCAGATCAAACGCCGGCGGCGTCTCGCCCATCATATAGCTTTTGACGGCGGGGCCATAGATCAGGTCCTTGGAGCGCAGGAAGGACATCGTCCGCGCAATCACCCAGGAGCGCAGCAGCCCCTCCTCTTCCACCTGCGCCTCGATCCCGTCGACAAAGTCGTTCTGCAGGAACGGAGTGAACTCGCCCTGGTCGCCGAAATCGGTGAGCGTGGTAAAGAAAGTTGCCGATTTCACCGATTTGTCGCCGCGCTGTTTCAGCAGAGACAGGGTCAGGCTCAGCGTGGTGCCAGCAATGCAATAGCCCACCGCGTTGACCTGTTTGACCTTGCAGATCTCCTTGACGGTCTCAATCGCGGTCAGGAAGCCTTCCTGGATGTAATCCTCCATGCCCACTTCTGCATGGCTGGCATCGGCATTGACCCAAGAGACCACAAACAGAGTATAGCCCTGCTCGGTCACCCATTTGATCAGGCTGTTCTGCGCCTTCAGGTCGAGGATGTAGAACTTGTTGATCCATGGCGGAAACAGCACGATCGGCGTTTCATGCACGGTTTCCGTGGCCGGCTTGTACTGGATCAGCTCCATCATCCGGTTGCGGAACACCACATCGCCCCGCGTGGTCGCAATATTGCTGCCCAGCTCAAACGCGCTCTCATCCGCCAGCCGCACCACCAGCTCGCCATTGTTGGCTTCCAGATCGGTGACCAGGTTCTCCAGCCCGTCGATCAGCGACTGGCCTTCAGTCTTCACCGCCTTCTCCAGCGCATCCGGGTTGGTCGGCAGGAAATTGGTCGGCGACATCATCTCGATGATCTGGTCGGCAAAATAGGTCAGCCGCTGCTTGTCCTTGCCTTCCATCTCGCCGGCATCCTGCACCGCCTTGCGGATCGCATCGGCATTGGTCAGGTACTGCTGCTTCACGTAATGAAAATACGGGCTGGTCTCCCACAGCGGATTTGAAAAACGGCGGTCCTTGGGCCCGCCGTCATCCATAGGTTCCATCTGTCCAGCAAAGGCTTTCTGCGCTTCGGCGAAATTCAGAACCGACTTGCTCCAGTACTCCAGCTGGTGCTCCAGCAGCTTGGCGGGATTTTGCATTGCCTCCGCCCAATAGGCCGTTGCTGCACGCGCATAAAGTTCTTGATTCGGGCCGTCCAGCGCCGGGTTATGCGGGACCTTCTGGGACAATACATCCGCCAGGCGTTTACTCAACTGCTCCACCCGGCCCATGTTTTCCTTAAGCTTTTCAATACTCTCAGGGTTTGCCGAAGCGGATAATTCTTCACTTGTTGTCATAGAAAGGAATCCCTCATAGGCTTTCTGCTATGCAGAATAACGTTCTGCAAAATTAAGGGCAAAGCGACGATTGGTCCGATAGTCCGGATTTGCCGGTGACGTTACGCCGGTTGGGAGCGCGAAGGAGGCAGGCATGCGGTACATGATGACCTACGATCTGATGGAGACCGTCCGGAACACCAACCAATGGCTGGGGGCAACGGCCCTTTCCATGGCATCTTATCCGGTCTTTTCGGCATTGCCAAACCCTGCCCTCAGCTGGATGGCGGCCTGGGGCGAAGTGACGGAACGCACCTACCAGCGCATGGTAGTCAAGCCCGATTGGGGCATCCCCTCCTTCACCTGCGAAGACGGCAAGGACCACGTGGTTGAAATCACCAATGTGATGGAGCGCCCCTTTGGCGACCTCATCCATTTCAAGGTCAGCGGACGCGAGGAACAGCCCCGCAAGGTGCTGCTGGTTGCCCCGATGTCCGGCCATTACGCCACCCTCCTGCGCTCCACCGTGCAAAGTCTGATCAGAAATTGTGAAGTCTATGTGACGGACTGGCACAACGCCCGCGATATCCCTGTTTCTGCAGGAAAATTCGATGTCGAGGATTATACCCTCTACCTCGTCGACTTCATGCGCGAACTGGGTCCCGACACCCATGTGATCGCAGTCTGCCAGCCGGTGCCGCTGACCCTTGCCGCCACCGCCTATCTGGCCGAGCGCGACCCCAAGGCGCAGCCCTCCTCGCTGACCCTGATCGGCGGCCCGGTGGACCCGGACGCCACCCCGACCGAAGTCACCGACTTTGGCCGCCGCGTCACCATGGGCCAGCTCGAAGAAACCATGATCCAGCAGGTCGGCTTCAAATACAAAGGCGTCGGCCGCAAGGTCTATCCGGGCCTGCTGCAGCTCGCCTCCTTCATGTCGATGAACGGAGAGCGCCACACCAAGGCTTTTGTCGACCAGATCCAGCGTGTCTCCAAGGGCGAGGCCTCGGACCACGACGCCCACAACCGTTTCTACGACGAATACCTGGCGGTGATGGACATGACCGCCGAATTCTACCTATCGACGGTCGAGCGCATCTTCAAGAACCGCGAGATTGCCCGCAACGACTTCGTCGTGAAGGGCCACAAGGTGGATTTCTCCAAGATCACCGATGTGGCGGTGAAAACCGTCGAAGGCGCCAAGGACGACATCTCCGCCCCTGGTCAATGTATTGCCGCGCTGGACCTCTGCACCGGTCTGCCGGAAAGCAAGAAAGCCAGCCATGTGGAGCCGGACGCCGGCCATTACGGCATCTTCGCAGGCCGCAGCTGGCGCAACAACATCCGGCCGCTGGTGATTGACTTCATGAACGCCAACAGCCGCAAGCAACCGGCCCGCCGCAAACCCGCGAACAAGAACACCGCGGCCTGACCCAGTGTCCGAGGCGCAGAAGTTTTCCTGCAATTGCGGGGCCTTGTGCGGTGAAGTTTCCGCAGAAGGCGTCAAGGGCGGCACCCGCGTGGTGTGCTACTGCCCCGACTGCCGCGCCAATGAGCTGTACCACGGCCAGCCGGATCCGGCGCCGGATCCGGTAGACCTGTTCCAGCTGTCGCCGGACAGCATCACCATCACCCAGGGCGCCGGGCACCTGCAGGCCATCCGCCTCGGCCCGCGCGGCCCTCTGCGCTGGTATGCCTCCTGCTGCGGCACGCCCTTTGCCAACACTCTGGCCAAACCCGGCTTGCCCTTTGCCGGAATGCGCTCCGACCTGTTCGAAGACAAGGATGCGCTCGGCAAGATCCGCGCCAAGGCCTTCATCCCGGCGCCGGGCAAACAGTCCCGCACCAAAGGCGGCGGTGTCATGGCCTGGGGCATTATCAGCCGGATGATCACGGGCCGCCTGTCCAGCCGCTGGAAAGAGACGCCGTTCTTTGACACAGACAGCGGCAAACCGGTTTCCGAGCCCGAAGTGCTCGGAAAAGAACAGCGCTCAAAGCTCTATTTCTGATTTCAAGACACCGCTTCAGACGCCGGAGCGGGGACCGCCAGCCAGTGCAGCAGTGCACGGTTGACCGAATCCGGGTCCTCCAGAACCGGGAAATGCCCGGCGTCAGGCAGAATTTCCACCTTGGCGTCCGGGATCAGCTGCGCCAGCAACTCGTGCCTGGCAGGCGGCACCAGCGTGTCATGCGCTCCGCCCAGCACCAGCGTGGGCACATGCACCCGCCGCATCGTTGCCTGCTGATCTGGGCGCCGCTGCAGCGCCCGTGACTGTGCCACATACAGCTCCGGCCCCAGTTCCATTCCCATGTGGCAGAACAGGTTATGCACCTCCAGCCGCGATGGCCCCGGCGCAAGGCACTCCATCGGCAGCGACTCGCGCAGCACATCCTCCAGCCGCCCGGTGCGCGCAGCGATAATCTGCGGCTCCCGGTCCGCCGCCTTCTCCGGTGTCTCCGCCAAAGGGCTTGCGCCAATGATACACAGGCGGCTGATCCGTTCCGGTGCCCGGCGCACCAGTTCCATCGCCAGAATGCCGCCCATCGACAGCCCCGCCAGCGAGAACCGCGGCGGCAGATGGCTCAGCATCCGGGCAGCGATCTTCTCCACGGTGTCGCCGCCCGCCAGCGGCAGCACCATTACCGGCATGCTGCCGGAAAATGTCCTGATCTGAGCTTCAAAAATCCGGCCGTCGCACATCATGCCCGGCAGCAGAACCAAAGGTTCGCGGCACGGTTGCTGGTCATAAGGCATGTCCTGCCCTCGCGGTTTTGCCTTCCACCCTTGATTTCACAGTGCGGAGAACCCCCTCCGGGATCAAGAAAAACCTCACGGCAGCGCAGATTTGCAAGCCCGCTGCCGCCGCAGTGCCACGCCTAGTGCCCGTTCCAGCGGAACGCCCCGTCCGCCGCCAGCTTGGAAAACGGATTGAAGGCGATTTCCCAAATATGCCCGTCCGGGCTGCGGAAATAGCCGTGATGGCCGCCCCAGAACACATCCTGCGCAGGCTTCAGCACTTCGGCACCGGCCGCCTCGGCTGCCGCCAGCAGTTCCGCGACGTCTTCCTTTGTGCGGGTGTTATGGCTCAGCGTCATCGCACCAGTGCCAAGGCCGCGCTCTGGCACACCGATCTCCGCCGCCAGCGCCGCCAGCGGATAGAGCCCCAGCGTTTGCGAGATCAGATCAAAGGCAATCACCCCGTCCGGGCTCTCCGCCCGCTGCCAGCCCAAAGCCTCGTAAAAGGCGGCGGCCCTTTCCATATCCGGCACGCCCAGTGTAATCAGGCTCACCCTTTGTTCCATCAGATCAATTCCTTGTTGCAAAACCTTGGCAGGACGTCCCTGCCGGACGGGGCCAGGCTAGCTGCTTGCCCCACCAGGAACAATACAGGAACACATTATTCCGCAGCGCTCTCTGCAGAAGAGCACCTCCGGCGGCTGAGACAGGCCTCAGCCCGCGCCCAGCACATCCTGAACAGCGTCTTCAATCATCGTAAGGCAGGCCTCATCCGAAAAGCGGTGATCCGCATCCTTGACCAGGTTCAGCCGCATATCCGGGCAGGATGCGTGCTCCAGCAGCCGCAGCGCCGTCTCAGTTGTCACCGCGGTATCCGCAGTTCCTTGCAGGCAGCGCACTTTGAACGGCAAATCCAGGGCAGACCGCAGCACCAGGTTCCTGCGCCCGTCCTCAACCATCCGCTTGGAGACGTAATAGGGCTCCATATAGTCACTGGGCAGCTCTACATAGCCTTGCGCCTCCAGTTCCGCCTTCTGTGCCTCCGAAAAATGCGCCCACCAGCCATCCTCGGTGAAATCCGGCGCCGCGGCGATGGTCACCATTCCCTTGATCCGCTGCGGCCGCGCGCGCGCCAGCAGCAGCGCCTGCCAGCCGCCCATGGAAGAGCCCACCGGCACGATTCCGCCTTCGGTCAGCTTGTCGACCGCTTCCAGCGTGTCCTCGTGCCAATCGCCGATGCAGCCGTCCTCAAACGCCTCCGAGCTCTCGCCATGGCCGGAGTAGTCAAACCGCAGAAACGCCTGGCCGCGCGCCTTGGCCCAGGCCTCCAGATGCACCGCCTTGGTGCCCTCCATGTCGGACTTCAGCCCGCCCAGGAACACCACGCACGGCCCCTGCCCGTCGCTCTTGTGATAGGCGATGCGGCGGCCTTGTGCAGTTTCCAGGTAAGATGTGGCGGGCATGTCTTTGGTCTCCTGTCCTTTTCCCAAGATGTGGCACGGCAGCGCCTGCCCCGCAAGCGGCAGCGCTCCCCCTTGCCAGCGCCCCCTTGCCAGCGACCGGCCTGCTTCCTTATGGTCACCGGAATTTCGCAAGGACCGCGGGGCATGTTCAAACTTCTCAAAGGCATAATACTTGCCGCCGTCGCCGTTGCGGTGGCGCTGGCCACCGCCTGGGCGGCGCTGGCGCTTTGGAACCGGCTGCCGTTCGAGCCTCTGCCGCGCACCGCCCTGGCCGCGGGTTTTGCCCTGCTTGGCCTGATCGTCATCGCAGGCCTGTTCCGCCGCCGCGCCCTGCGCGGGCTCACCACCTTCACCCTGGCGCTGGCCGCGGTGATTTTGTGGTGGTCCACACTCGCGCCGCCCGCCAATGGCGACTGGTCGCCCGACGTTGCCCGTCAAGTGACCGGCCAGCTTGACGGCGACATCCTTACTCTGACCGATGTGCGCAATTTCTCCTGGCGGACTCCCGAGGATTTCGAGGAAAGCTGGGAGATCCGCAGCTACGACCTGACCCGGCTCCGGACAGTTGATCTGTTCATGTCCTACTGGGCCGGACCGCAGATGGCGCATATGATCGTCAGCTTCGGGTTTGAAGGCGGAGACCAGATCGCCTGGTCCGTCGAAGTCCGCCGCAAACGCGGCGGCGGCTTTTCCGCCATAGCCGATCTGTTCAAATCCAACACGCTGTCGATCATCGCTGCAGACGAGCGCGACCTGATCGGCACCCGCACCAATGCCCGCGGCGAGAACGTGCAGCTGTTCCGCATCGGTGTCAGCCCTGACAGCGCCCGCGCCCTGCTGCTGCAGTATGCTGAGGCCGCCAACAGCCTTGCCGCCCGGCCGCAATGGTACAACTCGCTGACCACCAACTGCACCACCGTAGTGATGGACCTGATCCGCAGCTTTGCCGACGACGTGCCGCTGGACTGGCGGGTCGTGGCTAATGGCTACCTGCCGGACTACGCCTGGGAGCAAGGCGTTCTGGACCAGTCCCGCAGCATCGAAGAGCTGCGCGCGCTTGGCAGCATCACCCCGATTGCCCAGGCCCATGGCGTCACCGCGGATTTCTCCGCCGTGATCCGCGACGGCGTCCCCGCCCCCTGAGTCAGGCGCCTTCATTCTTCTGGCCTAAAATATCCCGGGGAGCGCGAGGGGCCGGCCCCTCGCCCGCTTGACAGCTGCCGCTGCAACTGCGAAATCAGCCGGACGACATAACCCGCAACCGGGCGTTCAGTGGGCGCCAAACCGACGAGGAGAGCCTTTAGATGGCCGAAATCTCTCTCACCTTTCCCGATGGCAATGCACGATCCTTTGACGCAGGCGTAACCCCTGCGCAGGTGGCCTCCAGCATTTCCACCTCGCTGGCCAAGAAGGCCATCTCCGCCACCGTCAACGATCAGCATTGGGACCTGCAGTGGCCGATCGATGCGGATGCCACTATCGCTATCCACACCATGAAGGACGAGGCTCAGGCAAATGAGCTGATCCGCCACGACCTGGCCCATGTCATGGCCCGTGCGGTGCAGGAAATCTGGCCCGACACCAAGGTCACCATCGGCCCGGTGATCGAAAACGGCTGGTACTACGACTTCGACCGCGCAGAGCCCTTCACCCCCGAAGATCTCGGCACCATCGAGAAAAAGATGAAGGAAATCATCAACAAGCGTGATGAGGTCCGGACCGAAGTCTGGGAGCGCGGCCGCGCGATCCAGCATTACACCGACAATAATGAACCCTATAAGGTCGAACTGATCGAAAGCATCCCCGGCGATGAGCCGCTGCGGATGTACTGGCACGGCGACTGGCAGGACCTTTGCCGCGGCCCGCACCTGCAGCACACCGGCCAGCTGCCGGGCGATGCCTTCAAGCTGATGTCCATTGCCGGCGCCTACTGGCGCGGCGACAGCGACCGCGCCATGCTGCAGCGCATCTACGGCGTTGCCTTCACCGGCAAAGAAAAGCTGAAGGCCCACCTGACCATGCTGGAGGAGGCCGCCAAGCGCGACCACCGCAAGCTGGGCAAGGAAATGAACCTCTACCACATGCAGGAAGAGGCGCCTGGCCAGGTGTTCTGGCATCCCAACGGCTGGAAGATTTACACCACCCTGCAGGACTACATGCGCCGCATGCAGGAGCGTGACGGCTATGTCGAAGTGAACACCCCGCAGGTCGTCGACCGCAAGCTGTGGGAGGCCTCGGGCCACTGGGACAAATACCAGGAGAACATGTTCATCGTCGAAGTGGACGAGGATCATGCCCGCGAAAAGGCAATCAACGCGCTGAAGCCGATGAACTGCCCCTGCCACGTGCAGGTGTTCAACCAGGGCCTCAAATCCTACCGCGACCTGCCGCTGCGCATGGCCGAATTCGGCTCCTGCGCCCGCTACGAGCCCTCGGGCGCGCTGCACGGCATCATGCGGGTGCGCGGCTTTACCCAGGATGACGGCCATATCTTCTGCGCCGAGGATCAGATCGAATCCGAGACCGCAAAATTCATCGCCTTCCTGTCCAAGGTCTATGCCGACCTCGGCTTCCACAACTGGACCATCAAGCTCTCGACCCGCCCCGAAAAGCGTATCGGCAGCGACGAAAGCTGGGATCTGGTGGAAAAGGCGCTTGGCGATGCCTGCAAGGCGGCCGGCTATGACTATGAACTGCTTGAAGGCGAAGGCGCTTTCTACGGGCCAAAGCTCGAGTTCACCCTGACCGACGCCATCGGCCGGACCTGGCAGTGCGGCACCCTGCAGGTTGACCCCAACCTGCCGGAACGGCTGGAGGCGAGCTTTATCGGCGCCGACGGCAACAAACACCGTCCGGTGATGCTGCATCGCGCCACCCTGGGTTCGTTTGAACGCTTCATCGGCATCCTGATCGAAGAGCACGCAGGCAAGCTGCCGTTCTGGCTGGCGCCGCGCCAGGTGGTGGTCGCCTCGATCACCTCGGACGCGGACGGCTATGTGCAGGAAGTCGTCGCCGAGCTGCAAAAGGCCGGCGTCCGCGCCGAGGCCGACATCCGCAACGAGAAGATCAACTACAAGGTCCGCGAGCACTCGGTGGGCAAGGTTCCGGTCATCCTCGCCGTCGGCCACCGCGAGGTAGAGGAGCGCACCGTCTCGGTCCGCCGCCTCGGCGAAAAGCAGACCAAGGTTGAGAGCCTGGAAAATGTTACAAAGGCGCTGGCCCTTGAAGCCACCCCGCCGGACCTTCTGTAACATTTCGCACCATTTGCAACACAAACGGCTCCCAATCGGGGGCCGTTTTTGCTTGCAGCGCCAGTAAAACACATAAAAACAACATCTTAACCCAAAGTTCTGCGCAACCCCTGCTGACGCAGCTGTGAGACACGGCCTCGTGACTTAACCTCCTGAAAACCTCAGGTTAGTGTTTCCATGTCATCACGACACCGCATGCTAAAACCGAAAGGACTTTACGAGATGTCGAACACCGCAAAATCCCTGGCCGTTGCTGGTGCCGTTGCCGCCGCTCTGACCGCAGCATCCACCATCCCCGCCGCCGCCGCCACCAAAGAAAAGTGCTACGGCGTGTCGCTGGCTGGCCAGAACGACTGTGCTGCGGGCCCCGGCACCACCTGCGCGGGCACCTCGACCGTTGACTACCAGGGCAACGCCTGGACCCTGGTTGACGCAGGCACCTGCGAAGGCCTGGAACTGCCCGCACAGGCAGACGGTTCCGCACGCAACGGCTCGCTGGAGCCGCTGGAGCGTGACCTGCCGGCATAATTGCCGCTAAAATACCGGGGCGGGAGTGTGAATTCCCGCCCCTTTTGCACCCTGACCACAGGACCTGCCATGCTTGACGCCGCTGCACATGACAAACTGCCCGCCGCCCCCGGCGTTGGCTACAAGCCGCAGCATTTTGCCCAGATCACCGAGGATGCGGGCAGCGTCAAATGGCTGGAAATCCACGCGGAAAACTACATGGGGGACGGCGGCCGCCCAATCGCGCAGCTGCGCCATCTTTCCGAAAATTTTGCCATGTCGGTGCATGGAGTCGGCCTCTCCATCGGCGGCGAAGGGCCGCTGGACGCAGACCACCTGGCCCGGCTCAAGCACCTGGTTTCCTGGCTGAACCCCGCCAGCTTCTCCGAGCATCTGGCCTGGTCCACCCACGACAGCCATTTCTACAATGACCTGCTGCCGCTGCCCTATACGGATGCCAGCCTGCAGCGCATTTGCACCCATATCGACCAGCTGCAGGACACCATCGGACGCCGGATGCTGCTGGAGAACCCCTCCAGCTACCTCGCCTTTGCCGAGAGCACCTGGTCCGAGCCTGAGTTCCTGGCTGAAATCTCCCGCCGCACCGGCTGCGGGCTGCTTTTGGACGTGAACAACGTCTTTGTCTCGGCCACTAATCTGGAGTTCTCGCCGCAGGGCTATATCGACGCCTTCCCGCTGGACAAGGTGGGGGAGATCCACCTCGGCGGCCATGACGAGGATGAAGACGACCACGGCCGCCCGCTGCTGATCGACAGCCACGGGCGCGAAGTGGTGGACCCGGTCTGGGCGCTCCTGGACTACACATTGGCCCAATCCGGCCCCAAGCCGGTGCTGATCGAATGGGACAACGACGTCCCTGATTGGCCGGTTCTGGAAGCTGAGGCCGCCCGCGCCGCAACCGCGCTGGAGCGCGTCCCGGCATGAGCATCACCGCCACTGTCAGCCAGGCAGAGTTCACCCGCGCGATGATGGATGCGGGCCAGCCGGCGCCGGAGGGCCTGCAAGACCAAAACGCCCAGCCCGCAGGCCGCCGCTTCAGCGTCTACCGCAATAACGTCGCCGTCTCGCTCACTGAAGCGATGCACAGCGCCTTCCCGGTAATTGCCAAACTCTTGGGCAAGCAGAACATGGACGGGCTGGCCGGCATCTACCTGCGCCAGCACCCGCCCTCCTCGCCCTTGATGATGTTCTACGGCGAGCATTTCCCGAAGTTCCTGGAAGGCATGGAGCAGCTCAAGCACCTGGGTTATCTCGGCGACACCGCCCGGCTGGAGCTCGCCTTGCGCCGCGCCTACCACGCCGCAGATGCCACTCCGATTGCCCCCGAGGCGCTTGGCGCCCTGACACCGGACGCACTGATGAACACGCGCCTGGCGCTGGCGCCTGCAGTAGAGGTGCTGCGCTCGCCCTGGCCGATCCACGGCCTCTGGCGCTACAACACTGAAGACGGCGCGCCCAAGCCTGAGCCCCAGGCACAGGACGTGCTGATCACCCGCCCCGAATTCGACCCCATTCCCCAGGTTCTGCCGCCCGCCGGCGCCGTCTGGATCCGCGCCCTGATGGGGGGCGCCACCATCGGCGAGGCCTTGGAACAGGCCGCCGCCGAAGACGAGAGCTTCGACCTGGGTGCCACGCTGGCCCTGCTGTTGCAGGGCGGCGCAATAACTGCATTGGACAGCAAAGGGTAAGGCCATGCACGCACTTGTCACCACGTACACTTCCCTCATCGGCAAGGCCGACCGGATGTCGGACTTCATCGTCCCCACCCTGGCACGGCTGGTGTTTGCCGCCGTCCTGCTGGTCTATTACTGGAACTCCGCCGGATTGAAGACTGACGGTTCGATCTTCTCGCCCTCGGCCGGCGCTTTCGGCCAGATCTTCCCCCACGCGGCTGAGGCGGTGCTCTATGACGTCACCCAGCTGAACATCTTCCAGCGCCTGGTCATCTTTGCCGGCACCGTCGCCGAATACGTCCTGCCTGCGCTGATCCTTGTCGGCCTGATGACCCGCCTTGCCGCGCTTGGCACCATCGGCTTCATCTGGGTGCAGACCATCGTCGACGTCACCGGCCACGGCGTGAAACTGGGCAGCCTGTTCAACAACGCCATCGAACTGGTCGACCAGCGCGTGATGTGGAGCTTCCTGCTGCTGGTTCTGGTCTTCAAAGGCGCCGGCGCCCTGTCGGTTGACGCCCTGGTCCGCAAGGTCGCAGCACCGGCCGAAGCCTGATCTTTCCATTGCGAACGCAAAAGGCGCCCTGCCCCGGCAGCGGCGCCTTTTTCATGTCTTGAGGCGCGGATCAGAAATGCGCCTTGGGCTCATCCGGCTTGCCGGCGGCCAGTGCCAGCAGCCCGGCCAGGGCAGCAAAGCTCAGCGGGAACACCGTGAAGACGTTGAAGCCAAAGCCAGCATACATCCCCGCGGCTGAACCCAGCAGCAGAATGCCGCCCCACAAGGCCCGCGCCCGTGCCATCGCACCGCCGGCAATCGCCAGCAGAGGCGACAAAACCGCCAGCAGCCTCAGCTGGCCCACATTATCGACCTGTTCGGCCAGGCCTTCGACCTCGCCGAAATGTTCCACCGCTGCGGTGTAGCCATAGCCGAAGAACCCGACCACCATGCCGAAAATCCCGGCGATAATTCCCAGAACAAGCGCTGCATTGCGCATCATGCGTCTCCCGTCATCTGCCGGTCTGACTTAGGCAGCAGGCTACGAGACGCCAAGTGCCGCGCGCGTGTTCTGATCCCACCCCAGGAATAATTCCCCGTCCCGCTCGATCAGCGGCCGTTTCATCAGCGCCGGATGCGCCCGCAGCAGAGCCAGCGGCTCCCCGCCGCGCTCCTCTTCGCTGAGCCCCCGCCAAGTGGTTGAGCGCGTATTCAGCAGCTTGCTGCCAAATTGGGCATACGCCTGCTCCAGAAGCCCCTCGGGCATCCCATCCGTGCGGATATCGACCATAAGAGAACCTTCCATGCTTTTCAAAGCTTTACGGCAGGTGTCACAGTTCTTTAGCCCGTAGATTTTCATGCTACCCCCAAAGTGTCGTAACGAAATTCACACAATTTATGGTAGAATTCATCACTTTTGCTTGATTTTCATCCAGCCCGTGCAAAACTCCAAGTTGTCTGGTCTTGCCTTGCTCGCTACTGCAAAGGGACGGGCCGGATGCCCTGGGCGCTCCCCAAGGCAAAGTGTAAAGTAGAAGGAGACACGGGAAATGCCAAGCGGCACCGTGAAGTGGTTTAACACCACCAAAGGGTATGGGTTTATTGAACCTGATGAAGGCGGCAAGGATGTGTTTGTGCACATTTCAGCGGTGGAGCGGTCAGGCATGACCGGCCTCGCCGACAATATGAAGATCGGCTACGAGCTGACCGAGGGCCGTGATGGCCGCAAAATGGCGGCGGACCTCAAGGAACTTTGATTGATTAAGTCAGCACTGCGCCCGGAAGATTGCTGGGCGCAGGCTATTGCGGGCGCGGTCAGGCCCGCCGCAGATATTCAACCATGACGCAGGCCGGATCGTTTTCACGAAGCACCATCTCTCCGGCCCTCGTCCATTCGTCTGCTTGAAACTCCGGAAAAAACGCATCCGCAGCCTCAATGGTCAGGTCCACTTCGGTGACCAGCAGCCGGTCAGCCATTGCCAGCATCCCGCGGTAGATCCCCTCCCCGCCGATCCCGTACACACGGCGGTATCCCTGGGCATAGGCCTCTTCGACCGCGGCCTCGATCGACGGCAGCACCGTCTCCGCCGCCTGCGGATTTGACGACACAACCAGGTTCAACCGGTTCTTCAGCGGCTTGAATGGCAGGCTGTCCCAAGTGTTGCGGCCCATGATGATGGCCCCGCCCAAAGTCTCGCGCTGAAAGGCCTTCAGGTCCTCCGGCGCATGCCAGGGGATATCGTTATCCTTGCCGATAGCACCGTTGCGCGCCCGCGCAGCGATCAGGGTAATCATTGGTTTTTCCTTTAGAATCAGACCGCGACCGGCGCCTTGATCACCGGATCCGGATCGTAGTTGAGGATCTCGAAGTCCTCGAATTTGAAATCGAAGATCGAGCTCACCTGCCGCTTGATCCGCAATTGCGGCAGCGGTTTCGGTTCGCGCGACAGCTGCAGCTTCACCTGTTCCACATGGTTCGAGTAGATATGCGCATCCCCCATCGTATGCACAAAATCGCCCGCCTCATAGCCGGTCACATGCGCCAGCATCGCCAGCAGCAGCGAATAAGACGCGATGTTGAACGGCACGCCCAGGAACATGTCTGCCGAGCGCTGATAGAGCTGCAGATGCATCTTGCCGTTCACCACCCGCACCTGCCACAGCGTATGGCACGGCGGCAGCGCCATGTCCGGCACATCCCCCGGGTTCCAGGCCGACACCAGCAGGCGGCGGCTGTCCGGGCTCTTGCGGATCATGTCCACCAGATCCGCGATCTGATCAACGGAACCGGCGCGGTACAGCGGCTCATCCCCGGTGGTGCCTTCTGCCAGCTCAAGCCGCGGGAATCTGCGCCACTGATGCCCGTAAACCGGCCCCAGATCCCCATTTTCATCCGCCCACTCGTCCCAGATCGAGACGCCGTTCTCCTTCAGGTAGCGAATATTGGTATCGCCCGACAGGAACCACAGCAGCTCGTGGATAATCGAGCGCAGATGCAGCTTCTTGGTAGTCACCAGCGGAAAGCCATCGGCCAGGCAATAGCGCGCCTGCATCCCGAAACAGCTGAGCGTTCCAGTGCCGGTCCGGTCGCCCGAAGGCTCGCCATGATCCAGAATATACTGTAGCTGATCCAGATACTGCTGCATGGAGTCTCCCCTGTCCTGCACCGGATTTTCACGCTCTGGCATACCCGCTGCACCGCCGGGCGCCAAGCGCAAATATCGCCTTCACACCGCACCAGAATACTACATGTGCCAACACCTGCACCACCGCAAACTACATGCAGGTAGCGCATCCGCCACGGTTGCGCCCAAATGCTTTCAGTTCAATTGACAATAGCGCCCCTCCGGCCGAAGGTAGCGCAAAACGATAAAACATATTGAGGTACAGGCAGATGAGGCGCTATTGGCTAGGGCTCGCGGCGGCGTCCGCGCTGTCCGCGTGCGGCGGGGGCAATCCCTTTGCAACACCAGACCCCACCGACCCGGATACGGGCACGTCAGCGACGATTCCAGAAGCCCTAGCGGGTGATGTTGACAGCGTGAGCTACAATGCTACCGACCAGACACTGACCGTTACCGGTGTAGGCCTGGATGAAACCCCTTTCACCGCGACCTATATTCGCAAGCCCGCGCTCGACCGGAACGGCTACGAAGCTTATACAGTTCAAGATAACGCGCTCACCGAGCATTCCACAGCCTATGTGCGTCAGGCCGAAGGCGGGTATGCTGCGGTTGTTATGACCGGCGGCCAGTTCGGAACTTTTCAAGGCGGCACAACCTATGGGCGCGACGGCAGCTATTCCGCTCCAGACACCTCCACTCCCGGCGGCATTGTCAGTTATGCCGGCACTTATGTCGGTTTGCTGAACATCGACGGCGATTCAGGTGACTTGCTCACACCCACCCCCGGTACTGATCCTTCTATTTTGCCAGGCCAGGCTGCCGAGATCACCGGCGACGCCTTTCTCAACGCTGACTTCACTGGCGACGGCGAAGTCAAAGGCCGGATCTACAACCGGCAAATAACCGACATGCCGGCTGTTGCAGTTGAGGACCTGACACTCACAAACACCACAATTGCTTCTGACGGCTCTTTCACCGGGAGTGTAGTAGCAGACAACGCCAATGTCGGTGAATACGGCGGCGTGTTCTCGGGAGCGGATGCAGCCTCGGTAGCCGGCTCCGTTCATGCTGAAAACCATATCGAGGCTTTCTCCGGCAACACGCCTCCAATCGAGGAATTCGGCATTTTCGTGCTCGGCTCTTGCGACGGCGCCAGCCCTGACCCGGTCTGCAGCCAACCCGATCCGTAACTCATGCGCAAGGCCGCAGCGGCACTCTTGTTGCTGGGCCTGGCAACGGCCCAGCCTCACGCACAGGAACCAGCCAGGCAGCAACTGCATCTGTCCCTCCAGCAGGGGCAGGTTATGGCTGCGCATGCGCTGAACTCCGGCAACCCGCAG
Organism: Leisingera sp. ANG-M1; assembly: GCF_000813745.1. Lineage (GTDB taxonomy): Bacteria > Pseudomonadota > Alphaproteobacteria > Rhodobacterales > Rhodobacteraceae > Leisingera. Next base: position 124,463 of record NZ_JWLC01000001.1, read on the forward strand.
CTGGCGTTGCGGATCACAAACGCTTTGCTGCAAGCAGATCGCAAAAATCACTCCGCTTGGCATCTTCAAGCGGCAGCCCACGCCCAAACCGGCAACCCTGGCCAAGGCCGAAAATCCGCAGCCCGCGCCTTTCGCTTTGCACAAGATGATGGGTCAAAATACCAGATGGCGCAGCTTGCCTCCCGCCTGGCATTTCAGGGCGGCAGCCCGACACTGTCGCAATACTGGCTGCGCAGAACCGCCATCTATGCGCCGGATGACAAGGCTGAGAAGCTGATCGCCAAAGACTACGAGACTTTGCGGCGCATCAACCCCTGGGCGTTCCGGCTCAGCGGCGGGGTTAAGCCCTCCAGCAATGTGAACAACGGATCTGATACCTCAATCTCAATCATTGACGGCGTGCCGGAAACCGGCTCCTTGCTTAACCCCCGCTCAATTGCGCTGTCCGGCCTAGTATCAACGATCGACACCAGCCTCGGCCGGCGCCTCAGGCAAAGCAGTACAAGCGAAACACGCCTCAGCGGGCGGCTCCACCTCCAGCGGGTTGCGCTTTCTCCCAGCGCCAAGAGCGAGGCCGCGGCAATTGTGGCCGCCCGTCCGGGCTTGCCCATGCCCCGCAATTCCGATTTTGCTTCAACTTACGCGGAACTCTCGCTCAGCCACGCCTTTGCTACTGGCGCGCCAGGCTCCGGCGGCTCGGCCCGCCTGGCCCTAACAGCAGCGACATCATGGTATGGCGGAGAAAAAAGCTATGACCTGATAAAATCCTCTGCCAGCCGCAGCTGGCAGCTTTCCCAGTCCAATCGGATATCCATTTTTGGCAGCGCCGAAGACCGGCTCAACCCGCGCAGCGCCGGCTATGACGCAAATGTTTATAGCCTCGGCGCATCCTTTAGCCGCACATTGTTTGGCGGCAATGTGCTCAATTTCACCCTGGGCCTGCGGGACAACAGGTCAAAGTTCGTGAACACTACGTATAAGACGGCGACCTTCCGTATCGGCTATGACTTCGAAAAACCCTTTGGCCCGGCCAAAGTCAGCAGCGGATTGATTTTGGGGCAGTCGGAATATTCTGCTTTCCTCAACCCTATCGAGGGGGCTCTGCTGCCAAAAGGCCGCCAGGACCAATCCCTTTATGCTGATCTGAATCTATTTTTTGAGGATTATGACTATGCCGGCTTTGCTCCTATGATGCGGGTCAGAGCCGGAAAACGGATGTCAAACCTAAGCCTGTATGCCGGCACCGAATTCTCCGTCTCCCTTGGCATTGAATCAAAATTCTGAGAGCACACCTGCGCTTTTGCTGGCCTTCACGCCCTGCCCCGCTAAAGTCCCTGCGAACACAGACAGGAGACTGCCATGCCCCTCACCTACCTGCACACCATGGTCCGGGTAAAAGACCTGGAGAAATCCATGGCTTTCTATGAGCTTCTGGGCCTCAAGCAGACCCGCCGCTGGGATTATGAGGCGGGCCGCTTCTCTCTGGTGTTCATGGCGCCGCCGGGCCAGGAGGAAACGCCGCTGGAGCTGACCTGGAACTGGGACGGCGACGAGGGGCTGCCCAGCGACAGCCGCCACTTCGGCCATCTCGCTTACGGCGTGGATGACATCTATGCCGCCTGCCAGCACCTGATGGACAATGGCGTCACCATCAACCGCCCGCCGAGGGACGGGCGCATGGCTTTTGTGCGCTCGCCGGATAATGTGTCAATCGAACTCCTGCAAAACGGCGAGCCGCTGGCACCGGCAGAGCCCTGGGCCAGCATGGAGAACACCGGCCACTGGTAAGTGCCGCAGCTGAGCTTCGGCTAAGACGTCTCCGAAAAGCCCTGGGCGCCGCAAACGCGGCGCCAGCCTGCCCCTGATCCGGCTGCCCCCTAAACGGCCCACTTACATCCGGCGGACCGGGCAGCCATTGGCCCTGAAGGCAAATTCCTGCCGGGCCATCATCTCAGCCCGCATCTTTGCCCCACGCAGAAAACCCGGCGCAGCGCCCCTTCAGGTGCTGCCCGTTCCGTGCGGTTTCCTGAACCGCGCATGGTTTCCTGCAACCTTCGAACCAGGTAATAAGGGCGGCCGCTTCTGCAACCATCTGCCATGGCCCCTGATCCGGGTCCCGGCGCTTTACCCTTCAATACGTTCAGAGCACGGTTTCCCCTCATGCCCTGCCTGCGGCCTGCCGGTGTTTCCCCGGCCTGCGCGGCCTGTTGCCTGCTGGGAACTCTTCCCCAACCGGCGTGTCAGTAAATGTAGCGGATCTGATCCGACCAATAGCGTTCAACACGCTTCAGCGAGGCGGTGATATCCTCGATCCCTTCGGACGAAATCACGTTCTTGCCTTCCAGTCCCTCCGCATGGCGGGCGAACAGGGCCGACACGATGTCGCGGATTTCGCGGCCGCGCTGGGTCAGGCGGACCCGCACCGAGCGGCGGTCGATCTCGCAGCGCTGGTGGTGCATATAGCCCATCTCGACCAGCTTCTTCAGGTTGTAGCTGACATTGCTGCCCTGGTAATAGCCGCGGGTCTTCAATTCCCCGGCGGTCACCTCATTATCGCCGATATTGAACAGCAAGAGCGCTTGAACCGCGTTGATTTCCAGCACGCCAACGCGTTCGAACTCGTCCTTGATGACGTCCAGCAGCAGACGATGGAGCCGCTCGACCAGTGCCAGCGCCTCCAGATAGCCAGTCATAAACCCTTTGCGGTCTGTCTGGCCGATTGGCATTTCCATACTCATTCGCATCTCCGACTCGAATTTGCTCCTGAGGCAAGATGCCAACAATTCCCGAAAAATCAGTTAAGCCGGGATTTTATTATTTTTGGTAGGTTTGCGCTATGTCGGCAATCAGGGCGCGGAACCGTTCCGCCGGTGCCGCCTGGCCGGTAACCCATTGATACAAATCCTGATCATTCTCGTGCAGCAGCGCATCGTACAGATCCAGCCGGGTGTCGTCCATCTGCGCCAGATTGGCCGCCGCAAAGCCCGACAGGAGAATGTCCATCTCCTTGATTCCCCGGCGCATGGACCGCATCTGCAGCCGCTTCAGCCGGACTTCGCGGCTCTCGCTCATGCCTCTGCTCCGCTGACTTCGGCCTGCTGCAGCAGGTTGCGCAATTTCTTTTCCAGCCGGGCGGCGCGTTCCGCATTGGTGCGCATCTCGCCGCGCAATTCGCGCATTTCCTTCAAAATGCCGGCAAAATCGCCCAGATCCACGTCGCCCGAGGCCGGTTCCGACATGCCTTCGCCTTCGCCGGTCAAGAGCCAGGACATCGACACGTTCAAAACGCCCGCCATCATCGTCAGCTTGTTGGCCCGCGGCTCCGACAGGTCCTGCTCCCAGGCCATCAGCGTCGCCTTCTTGATCCCCAGACGCCGCGCCAGCTGCGCCTGGGTCATGCCCGCGGCCTCCCGCGCGGCAGCCACACGGTCGCCGAAAGTTGCTGCATCCGGGCCGTACCAGTCAGTCTCCTGCGCTTCCATCGTCAGTTCTCCTTATACTGTTGCCAATGCAGCTTGATCGCTGTCTGGCGGCACCCTATGACAGTTCCGCAGAACATACAAACCAGGGCCAGCCATATGTCTTTCCTGTCGGACACCCTCAGCCGCGTCAAACCGTCGCCGACCATTGCCATGACCGCAAAGGCGGCCGAACTGAAGGCCGCGGGACGCGACGTCATCGGTCTTTCCGCCGGTGAGCCGGACTTTGACACGCCGCAGAACATTAAGGACGCGGCCGTCACCGCCATCGCCGCGGGCAAGACAAAATACACTGCCCCCGACGGTATTCCGGAGCTGAAACAGGCGGTTTGCGCCAAGATGAAGCGCGACCACGGGCTCGACTATACACCCGCACAGGTTTCGGTCGGCACCGGCGGCAAGCAGACGCTCTATAACGCGCTGATGGCAACCCTGAACGAAGGCGACGAGGTGGTGATCCCCGCGCCCTATTGGGTCTCCTATCCGGATATGGTGCTGCTCGCAGGCGGCACGCCGGTGATTGCCGAAACCTCGATCCAGACCAATTTCAAGCTGACCGCCGACCAGCTGGAAGCCGCGATTACCCCGAAAACCAAATGGTTCATCTTCAACTCGCCCTCCAACCCGACCGGCGCGGGCTACAGCTGGGAGGAGCTGAAGGCGCTGACCGACGTGCTGCTGCGCCACCCGCATGTCTGGGTGATGACCGACGACATGTACGAGCACCTCGCCTATGACGGGTTCGAATTCTGCACCCCGGCGCAAGTGGAGCCGCAGCTTTATGACCGCACCCTCACCTGCAACGGTGTGTCCAAAGCCTATGCGATGACCGGCTGGCGCATCGGCTACGCCGCAGGCCCGGAAAAACTAATCGGCGCCATGCGCAAGGTGCAGTCGCAGTCCACTTCCAACCCCTGCTCGGTCAGCCAATGGGCCGCGGTTGAGGCACTGAACGGCACCCAGGACTTCCTGGCACCCAACAACGAGAAATTCGTGCGCCGCCGCAACCTGGTGGTCTCCATGCTGAACGAGATTGACGGCATCTCCTGCCCAGTGCCGGAAGGCGCCTTCTACGTCTACCCGTCGATCTCCGGGCTGATCGGCAAGACCACGCCCGCGGGCAAGGTGATCGAAACAGACGAGGATTTCGCCACCGCCCTTCTGGAAGAGGCCGACGTTGCCGTGGTCTTTGGCGCAGCCTTCGGTCTGTCGCCCAACTTCCGCGTCAGCTACGCTACCTCGGACGAGGCGCTGGAGACGGCCTGCAGCCGCATCCAGAAGTTCTGCGCCGCGCTGACATAAACAGGAGACAGGTAATGAGCGCCGAACTGCCGGAGTACTACTTCCGCGTCCGTGAGAACGGCGCTTTTGTCTTCCGTGTCGATACCGAGAACCGCCAGCGGCGGATCGAGATGGATCAGATCGCCGTTGTGAACATCCGCAACGGCGAGATCAAACCGCATGGCCAGCGCGCGCTGTCCGAGCAGGACATTGCGGAGATCAAATCCTGGATGGAAACCCGCGCCGCCACCTTGGCGGCCCGCGATGTCGACGACATCCACCGCGCCATTGATCATCTGAACCTGACAACTCATTGGGCCAACAGCCGCGCCACGGATGCGCAGCTGGAAGAGGTCACAGACGCGCTCCTGCTGGCGATGCACGACCTGCGCAGCGTGCTTGTACGCAAAAAGGCCGACCGGCTGATCCAGGCGCGCGAGGGCCAGTAGCCCATTCAACCGCAGAACCGCGAGCGCACCCTGTAGGACCGGAAGCTCTGCCGCGGCAAAGGCTCAACCATTTCTTGCGTTTTCAATGCCTGGTACGGAACTGGCGGCTCCGGGACAGACCGCGCGTGCAGGCTGCTTGCCTCACCCGTCCGCTCAAGATCCCGCTGCCTGAGGCGCCCTGTCTCCTGCTGCCTGATGCGCAGCTGCGCTTTTTCTTGCGCCTCCAGGCCCAGCTCAAACAGGCGGCGGCCGGGCTGCGGATCCAGCAGCGCAGGATCCGGCACCTTCAGGCGGGCGGTCTGGCAGATAGATTGTTCCTTCAGTCCGGCCAGCCAGCTGCGTCCAGGACGCGGCTGCCGCAGGGTCACGATATGGCCCGCCTTGCCCCCTAGCCCGCGGACGGCGAATTCCAAGGGCTCCGGCATCTCGAAATACTGCGTTCCGGCGCCGAACAGCGCCTCTTCCCCCTGCCACTTGGTACCGCTGGCAAAACGCAGGACAAAGCGCCCCGGCGGCACCAGCACTTTGAAAAAGGCGCCGCCCTCGATATAGGCCGCCAGCGCGTCCTCACCGGACCCATGATCCTGCAGCGTCAGAAAGTAATCCGCCCCCTTGGGCGATTTCACCTGCAGCGGAAACACCGCTGGCAGCCCGGTGCGGTTCCACATCAGCCCTGCCTGCTGCGGCTGTTCTTCACTGTCAGCCGCCTGACCCGCCGCAGGCATGCAAAGCGCCGCAAGGGCTAGCACTGCACCGGCCCGCATAAATGATGTCAGAAAATTCAGTGCCCATGCTGTCACGGGCCTCCCCTCCCGCAGCGGTCTGAAACAGTCCCCTGCAGGTTAGAGCCAAGCACCGGAGGTCTCTGTTCACCGTTTCGTCAGCCCGGGCCGCCCTTCCGTCGGCGGGGCGGCCAGTGCACCTGCCGCCCCGCCTGCTTTGATCACGATGCCTTGGCGCCTGCCGCATCCTTCATCGCGTCGACGCCCTTCTTCCACAGGTTGCCCTGCCACAGCTCCTCCAGCCCGGTCTCACCGCTGGCCCCCTTGGTGGTCAGGTAGTCATAGTAGGAGGTCGGCTTGTGGCCGGTGATGTTGTAGAAATCCGGGCTGCAGCGGGTGTAGAAACCATTGGTCAGATACTCGAAGAACTCGGCGCGAGTGGCGCCGAAATCGGCTTCGAACTGTTCCATGGACTGAGCGCGGTATTCGATCTCCTTGCCCATGGCGCGGCCCAGGTCGGCGGCAATCTCTGCCATCGACTGCGGCGCCGGGCCGGTGATGTCATAGAACTTGTTGCCATGACGCTCCGCACCTTCGCTCAGCACGACGGCTGCAGCTTCGGCAATGTCGCGGGTCGCCACGAAAGAGTTGCGCATATCGCCCAGCGGGTTCGAGAACCAGCCCTCGTTTTCAATGGTTTCGCAGTCGGTCTTCAGCAGGTGGTTCATGAAGAAGTTGTTGCGCAGCGCGGTCACGTTCAGGCCTGCGTCGATCAGCGCCTTCTCGCCCCACCAGTAATGCTGCAGCATCAGCGGAATGCCGGCGCCAGCGCGCGAGGCATGGGTGTCTGCATCGTAGTCGGCTGTGTTGGTATCCGCGCCCATGCAGCTGACACGCACAACATGCTTGATCTGGTCCTTGCGCGCACCCAATGCCTTGCAGAAGTTCAGATGCCCTTCCAGCATCGGATCCAGAGAGGCGGAGTAGATCGCCGAGACGCCGTCCAGCGCCGCCTCCCAGGTGGCGGGTTCAGACAGGTCGAACTTTACCACCTCATCGGCGCCCAGGGATTTCAGCATGTCTACTTTGGACTCGCTGAAGTAGCAGGCGCGCACAGTGAACTCGCCAGCTTCTGCCAGACGCGCCACCAGCTCGCGGCCAATACGGCCGGTGGCCGAGGTGATCAGTACAACGGGTTTGGACATGGGAAAGCCTCCTGGTGCCGCGTGCCGCGCCAAAACAGCCCGCGCATGATTTGCAAATCTGCGCGGACCCTACAGCGGCGCCCTCGTCCAGTACCCCCGAAACCCGACGCAAAATGCAACGGTTTCGCCAGCACTTGCCTTCACTCAGCGATGTCTTCCGCCCACAGCTCAGGTTTCTCGCGGATAAAGCGCTCCATCAGCGCGATGCAATCCGGGTCCTCGGCAATCACCACCTCGACGCCCTTGGAGCGCAAGAACTCCTCGTTGCCGCCAAAGTTTTTCGTATCGCCAATCACCACCCGCGGAATGCCGAATTGCACAATAGTGCCGCTGCACATCATGCAGGGCGACAGCGAGGTATAAAGCACCGTATCCCGGTAGCTTTTCTGCCGCCCGGCCTTGCGCAGCGCATCCATCTCGCCATGGGCAATCGGATCGCCCTTCTGTACCCGTTGATTGCGCCCCTGCGCCACCACCTGGCCGTCCCGCGCCAGCACCGAGCCGATCGGGCAGCCGCCCTCGTCAAAGCCCGCCTTGGCTTCCTCATAGGCAATCCGCAGCAGGCGCTTGTCGTCGTCTGTCATCATTGGGAGACACCTCTTGGCTGAATGAATACAAACTCTTCAGCAAAGCCTGCCCGCTGACCGCCAGGCGGTCAACCCGCGCGGATCAGGCGGCCTGCCCAACCATCTTGATCGAGCGCCGCCAGAAGCGCAGCATCAGGAACAGACCCGCGGCAGACAGGCCGGCTACCAGACCGGCCCAAACGCCAATGCCGCCCCAGTCCAGCACAAAACCCATCACGTAAGATGCCGGAATGCCCACGGCCCAATAGCTCAGCACCGCAATCACCATCGGCACGCCGGTGTCCTGCACTCCGCGCAACAGCCCCAGCGCAATCGCCTGCATCCCGTCCATCATCTGAAACAGAGCCGCCGCCGCCAACAGGCCTGCACCGATCAGCAGGATCTCTGCCTTGCGCGGGTCACCGGGATCCAGGAACAGCGACATCAGCGGATCGGGGATGGTCAGGAACAACGTGACCCCCACCACCGAGACCGCCAGCGACATCGCCGTCACCACCTTGCCGCCGCGCGCCATATGCGCCCGGTCCTGGCGGCCGAAGGCATTGCCCACCCGCACCGTGGCCGCATTGGACAGCCCCAGGTGCACCATGAACGTGAGCCCCGCCAGCGAGATCGCAATGCCGTGGGCGGCCAGCGGCACCGTCCCCAGCCAGCCCATCATCATCGCCGAGGCCGCAAACAGGCTGGTTTCGGCCAGCGTCGTCAGCCCGATCGGCGCGCCCATGCGGAACACCTTGCCCAGCATCTCCCAGTCGGGGCGCTGGAAGTTCTTCAGCAACTCATGCTCCGGCAGCACCCTCAGCGCATAGGCCAGCACCAGACCAAAGGACACGCCATTGGTCACCAATGAGGCAATCGCCGCCCCGGTGATCCCCAGCTCAGGCGCCCCCCAATTGCCGAAAATCAGCGCATAGTTCACCAGCGCATTCAGCACCGCCGCCAGCACCGACATCCACAGCACCACCTGGGTATGCTCCAGCGCTGCCAGATAGGACTTTGCCACCATGTACAAAAGCGCCGGAAAAATCGCCCAGCCCGCAATCTTCAGATACTCAGCCGCGTCATGCGCCACCGCAGCCTCCTGCCCCAGCATGAGCAGGATCGGCTCCGACCACCACAGCAAGGGCACCGCCAGCGCACCATAAAGCAGCGACAGCCACAGCCCCATGCGGGTCGAGCGGCGGATCTGCCGTTCCTCCCCGGCTCCGGCAGCAGCGGCCACCATCGGCATCACCGCAAAGGCAAAGCCCGAACCCAGGAGGAAGATCGAGAAGAAATAGGTCGAGCCCAGCGTCACCGCTGCCAATTCCTCCACCCCGTACCAGCCCAGCATGACGGTATCAGTGAGGCCGATGGCAAACTGCGCCACATGGCCGCCGATCAGCGGCAGCCCCAGAACGGCAATGGCACGGGCATGGCCGCCGACGGACATCCCGGAAACTTTGGTCGCTAACATACTCATACTGCCAGCCATATGACGGCCCGCAGCCCCCCGCAAGGGAAGAGTTCCCTTGCCAGTGCACAGGTCAGTGGTAGTAATCTGCACAAGGTCCACACCTCGCAGGAGCCCCCTTGATGCCAGACGCTTTCGCCCAGCTGATCCCCGATGCCCGCGCTTATCTCGCCGGGCTTCAGCAGAACAACAGCCGGGAGTGGTTCAACGATCACAAGGAGCAGTATGAGACGCAGCTGAAAGCCCCGGCCCTGCTGCTGCTGGACGAGGTCGCCCAGGCCATTTCAAAGCGCAGCGGCGCCAAGGTCGCAACCAAGCTGTTCCGCCCCCAGCGCGATGTGCGGTTTTCCAAGGACAAGACCCCCTACAACACCCATCTGCACATGATGTGGACGGTGAACGGCGCGGGCTGCGCGCTGTTCTTCGGCATCGCCCCCGATTACTGCACCGCCGGCGGCGGCATCATGGGCTTTTCACCCCAGCAAACCACCCGCTGGCGCGAAGCGCTGGACGGCGAATGGGGCGACGAGGCCTCGGCGCTCCTCGGCGTGCTGGCCCTCGGCGGCTTCCCCGCCAAGGAGCCCGAGCTGAAACGCGTGCCCTCCCCCTATGGCAAAGCGCATCCCCACGGCCCCCAGCTGCGCCGAAAGTCACTGACCCTCTGGCACGAGATGACCAAGCAAGAACAAGCCGCCCCGATGGCCGCGCTGATGTCGGCCCATCTGACCCTATCGCCTCTGTTTGCGATGCTGGATGATGCGCTGTCCGGGTAAGGCTCCTTTGTTGGACCTACTCGCAGACACCAAAATTAGTCATGACTGTAGGTTCTGGCCTATGAAAATGATATGTTAACCGAGCATCAAGATTGGAAAAGATCGTCAGGAAAGCTGTTGATCCGTTCACTTCCTCGCTGAGGAAAGTGATAGCTTCGTCACCCCCATTTTGAATGATTGAAACGGGGAAGGTTTGCCCTGGAGACGATATCGCTCCGCCAGCCTCAGTGTAGGACACCTGGACAACAAGATCACGCGAACTGCATGCATTGGTTTCCAAGCATACTGTTGAGAATGTGCACTGAAACTGCTTCTCAGCTTGCGCGCCTGAAGGAAGCACAAAAACAAAAGAGGCAGCCCACCCAGCAGCCCAAACACATGAGCTAATACCCCTACTGGCCTTATTAGCAGTCAAATGAAGTCTCCTTTGATGGACATTCTCGGATAAGGAAATGAAGATTATGGGCTAAAGCCAGCTGGCGAAGCGCGTCATAAAAAGTGCGATAAGCGCCGCCGCCCAAAGCACTAACCGAGTGATGAACTTGTTGCGTTGCAGTACCGTCATAGTCTTCAAATCGCCGTCGAGATCAGAAAGATCTGAAACCCGTTTGCTAGTGTGCAAAGCGACCAGCAGCAGAGCCAAAACGCCTCCCCAAGTCCAAGATAATTCTTGCAAAATGGAACCATTTGCTGAACGGGGGTAAAAAACTCGCGCCGCGACCTCAAATGTCACTTCGAAAAATTCCTCAAAAACGTTACCTTTTGCCATGAATTGCCCCAAGAGTTTCGTCGTTTAACAGGATGCTATCGCCAATCATACTTTCTCCTTTGGTGGAAGCCCTCAATCACTGTCGCACTTGGCTGTCACCCCAATAAGGTGCTTGCGACTGGGGGAAGGAGATATCATCAGCCAAACTCATAGCCTGTATAGTCTGTTCAATTCAGAAAGAGGACTGGAATGCCTTGAAATTTCATGGTCATAAAATACTCCCTTTTATGCTCGATCCAGCCAACTAGTAAGCCGTTGCTCGCCAGGCCTGTCTCGGCATCCCCTAGCCACGCAAAGGCTACCGGCTGCTCTATTTCCTCAGCACCTTCGCCACTTCCTGCACTGAGACCCAAACAAAGAGCGTTACAAACCCCCAATTGGATGCTGAAAGCTCTCCATTTTCGTCAGGGAATACAAAAAATGTTATCCCGGCAAAGACGAACAGGTAAGTCCATACCTTGAAAGGGATCTTCTTGATAATCCTTAGTACGTTTCTCACTAAACCTGGGATGGGTACACTCCTTACTTAGACGTTAACCTCTCCGCACGTGAAAGTTGCCGGCCAGACCTCCAGATTGTCAACCCGGCTGCCAAAAGAATGCCAACAACCACTCAACTAACCGCAGGCTCTAGTACACGCGCCTCACTTTCCCCAAAAGGCTGGACCGGAAGCAGCGTAAAAATGTCAAAGCCAGGCTCACCGATAGAAAGCCAAACCCAAAACGCACCCAGAACAAACGGCTAGGCAAGCAGTTTCAGAAGTGTGCCCCTCACCTGCTGCATTGGCCCGCCTCTCTCACAGCGCCCGCAGCATGATCTGGCTCGCCAGCACAGCCACAACGGTCCCGGCCAGGATCTCCAGCAGCGCCGCCGCCCTCAGCGCGCCAGTGCCTTCCATCTGCGCCAGCGCCCCCTTGCGCATGGTCACTGCTGCAGCCGCAACCGCCACGGTCACGGTCGCCGTGCCCAGCCCCATGGCAAAGGCCCCGGCAATTCCGGCCCACAGCACGCCCATGCGCCAGGTCAGCAGCAGCAGGAACACCGCGCCGGTGCAAGGCCGCAGCGCCACCGCGCCGACAATCGCCAGCGCATCGCGCAGGGAATGCACACTCGCGGCCTCTTCCATGGTCGGCCCATGCCTGTGCCCACAGGACGCACAGACCCCGTCTTCGGGATCATGCCCGTGATGATGATGGTGATGATGCCCCGCGTGCGCCTCCGCAGGACCCGCACGGCTCGCCAGCAGCCGCCGCACGCCCCGCACCAGCAACCAAACACCGACAAGCGCAATCAGCCCGTAAGACACCGGCGCCAGCACGTCCTCAGCAGCGCTGGTCAGCTGCTCGCGCCCCCAGTCCAGCAGCAACAGCCCGCCCGCCACCAGCACCACAGCCGTGGCCGCCTGCGCCAGCGAAGACGCCAGCGCCAGTCCAGCCAGCCGCGTCAAGGGAACCGGCTTGCCCATGCCATAGCCGCCGATCACCAGCTTGCCATGGCCCGGCCCGGCGGCGTGAAAGAACCCGTAAGCAAAGCACAAGGTTAAGAGCGCCATCAGCGCGCCAGGCTCCCCGGCCCGCAAGGCCCGCAGCCCCCGCGCCATCGCGTTCTGCGCCTCGCGCTGGCCTTCGGCGGCCCAGGCCGAAACCGCCCCGGCGCCGCCAAAACCCCAAAGCCAGACCGCCAAAGCCGCCACGCCCAGCGCTGCTATTGTTAAGAATATCTTCACCTTACGCGCCGCAGCTCAAGCGCAGGGTATCGGCAAAAGCTTCCCCGACTTTCGGATAGCTCTCCTCAGCCTGCTCGGTCGGCATCGCATAAAGCAGCTCCTCGACCATGGTATAGGCCTGATCCAGATTGGGCGGAGTGATGCTGCCCTGGCAGCCGCCGGTGACCTCAAGCCCCCGGTTCACCGTATAAGCAGTGTAATAGGTCGGATCATATGCCTTGATCACCACCCCGTCAGCGGCTTGCGGCTGCACCAGCGCCCTGCGGTGCCGGGTTGTGATCCGCCCTTCCGAGACTTCGGTGGACAGATGCTCAGGCGCGCCCAGCACCAGCGCTTCGCCATCCAGCGTCAAATAGGTGTCGCCCTGAAACCCTTCGACCCAAGCCATGTCAAAGCCCTGCAGCTTCGCCAGCTCCTCCGCCGTCAGCGCCCCGTCATAGTCGCTGTCCAGCGCCTGGTCCTCGAAGATCAGAAGCGAATAGAACTCGTCATAAGCCCAGGTGATCTCCACCGCCTGCAACTCGCCCGCGTCCGAGACAACCGCCTTCACCGCGGTATCGACAAAGATATGCGGATGCGATCCCGCCGCCGCAGGGGCCAGCAGCAAAACCGCTAGAAAGGAACCAAAACGCTTCATACCCAAAGGTCTACGCCCTGCACCGCACGCCCGCAACAGCCGGCGCACGGTGCAAGCAGATTTCAGCGCGCCCGGGTTTCCGGATGCAGCGCCTTGCCGAGTATATGGTCAGACTGATGGATCACATGATGCGCCTGCCCGACAATCAGCGGATCCGGCGCCTGCGCAATCTCGGGGTCCTTGCCGGGATAGTCCAGCGCCGACAGAAAATGCCGCATGCAATTCAGCCGCGCCCGCTTCTTGCAGTTTGACTTGATCACCGTCCAGGGCGCATCGGCAGTATCGGTGTAAAAGAACATCGCCTCCTTGGCCTCGGTGTAATCCGCCCATTTTCCCAGCGAGGCCTTGTCGATCGGCGACAGCTTCCACTGCTTCAGCGGATCGGTCTCGCGCGCATCAAACCGCCGTTTCTGCTCGCCCTGGGTCACCGAGAACCAGTATTTATAAAGCCGGATGCCCGAGCGCACCAGCATCCGTTCGAACTCCGGCGCCTGGCGCATGAACTCAAGATATTCATTGGGTTCGCAAAATCCCATCACCCGCTCGACTCCGGCCCGGTTGTACCAGGAGCGGTCATACAGCACGATCTCTCCGCTGGTCGGCAGGTGCCGGATGTAGCGCTGGAAATACCATTGCCCGCGCTCCTCGTCCGAAGGTTTGTTCAAGGCCACCACCCGGGCCGAGCGCGGGTTCAGATGCTCGGTGAACCGCTTGATGGTGCCGCCCTTGCCGGCCGCATCCCGGCCCTCGAACAGCATCACGAATTTCTGCCCGGTCTCCTGCGCCCAAAGCTGCGCCTTCAAAAGCTCCGCCTGCAGCCGCGCCTTTTCCGCCTCATAGGCCTTGCGCGCCATTTTCTTCGGATAGGGATAGGCACCGCTCTCAAATGCCCGCCGGATCTCTTCGGCACTTGGCGCTTTTACATCGCTTTCAGGCCTTTCTACGGCCGGTGGCGGCACAGCCGCCTCCCGTGGTTTGCGTGCCTCAGCCTTGCCGGGTTTCACTGCTGCGCCATCCATGAAAATCTCCTTCTTTCAATCACGCCGCAACCTTACCGCCCGCACCCGCACCCCGCGCTGACCTGCATCAAAAGATGCAGCCCCGGCACGAAAAAAGCGGCCCCTTCAGGCCGCCTGCTTCTTTCTGGTGAAAAATACCCCGGGGTGAGCGCGCCCAGCGCGCGAGGGGCAGCGCCCCTCAGGTATGCCCCCAATCCTGCGGATCGTCCGAGTTGTTCGGGCTCAGCCCCAGTACGTCCCCTTTGGTAGAGCACCCCAGCCCCAGCACGGTCCGGTTGGCATAGGAGAAATAGGCGGTGACCTGGTTGATCTCCAGGACTTCGCCATCATCAAACCCGGCCTCGCGCAACGCCGCCACATCCGCTTCGCTGACGCTGGACGGAGCTTCCGTCAGCTTGCGCGCGTAAGCCATCGCCGCCCTCTGCGCAGGCTCCAAGGGCGCCGCGCCGGGATCGCGCGCCTCGATCGCCGCCCGGATCGCCAGCCCGCGTGCCTCGTCCCCCAGCAGACGCTGCAGCCCGGCAAAGTGATGCTCGACGCAATAGGCACAGTCATTGAGGCTTGAGACCCACACCCCCAGCACCTCCAGGAACCACTTGGGGATCTTGTTGCCGGTGTGGTGCAGCACATTCTTGTAGATCGCCATATGGCCCTCCATCGAATGCGGCCGCAAGCTGTGCACCATCATGATGTTGTCGACATTGTTCCCCGGCCCGGTCACCCGCTCATAGAGCTTCTTCAGCTTGCCGGTAGCTTCCTCAAACGGAACGGTTTTGATCCAGGCCATGCGCCTCTCCCTGACTGTTTGGCGGGGAGAGTAGCGGGTTCCTGCGGCTCCGAAAGACAAAACCGAACGTCACAATTGTTCCGCCAGGGCGGCCCCGCCGCCCCGCGCCTGCCTGCCCCCCCGGCAGGCGCGTTCAACGGTTCCGCTTGGGGAGACGCTGCCTCACCATCCCGCCGGGTGCCACGCTCCCCTGTCACGCACTGCGCCCGCCCAGGCAGGCGCGGGGCTCATCTTGCACCGGCAGCCTCCCGCGCCACCGCGGAAATCGCCGCCGTTACATCCGCCTCGCGGCTGCGGTGGTTGACGATGGCGGCCCGCAGCATCACCCGGCCTTGCGACCGCGTAGTCGAAAACACCGCTTCGCCGCCTTCCTGCAGGGTCTGGGCAATATGCGCATTCAGCTCCGACTGCGCCTCCGCCGGGAGATCGCTGCGCGCAGTGAACACGCAGACGTTCGAAACCACCGGCGCCCCCAGCGCCATCAAGGGCTGCGCGTTAACTTCCGCCGCCATAAACGCCGCCAGCTCGCAGTTCCCGGTAATCGCCTCTGAGAACGCTGCCTCGCCATAGGTTTCCAGCGCCGTCCAGATCTTCAGCGCGCGGTTGCCGCGGGACAGATCAATCCCGTAGTCGCAGAACCACGGCTCGCCGCCCGCCAGCCCGCGCTCGGCACCTTCCAGATACGAGGGGCGCGCCGCAAAGGCCGCCCGGTGCTCATCCTCGTTGCGCAGCAAGGCCATGCCGCAGTCATAGCCCACATACATCCACTTGTGGAAATCCAACGCAATGCTGTCCGCCCGGCCGATCCCATCGGACAAAGACTGGTAAGGCTCCGCCGCAATCCGCGTCCAGGCGCCAAAGGCCCCGTCCACATGCAGCCACAGCCCCAGCTCCGCCGCCGCATCCGCCAGGGCGTTCAGGTCATCATAAAGCCCCAGATCCACCGACCCGGCGGTGCCCACCACCAGGAACGGCAGTGCGCCCGCGGCCTTGTCCTCAGCCACCATCGCCGCCAGCACGGCGCAATCCAACTGCCCATCCGCCAAAGGCACCTTGCGCAGGTTGTCCGAGCCGATGCCCAGCAGCTCCACTGCCTTCAGCGTCGCATTATGCACGCCCTCGCCGGCATAGGCCGTCAGCCGCACATCGCCCTGCCCCTGCTTGCGCAGGCCCTTCAGAACCCGCAGCCGCGCCGCCTGAAAGGCAATCACCGTGGCCTGCGACGTGCCGGTCACCAGCAGCCCGCTGGCACCTTCCGGCATCCCCATCTTGCGGCGGGTCCAATCGACCACTGCGCGCTCCATGTAGTTCGCCCCATGGTCGCGCCCGCCCATATTGGCGTTGACGGCTGCCGCCGCCAAAGAGCTGATCAGATCCGAGGCCAGCCCTGACCCCTGCACCCAGCCCCAGAACCGCGGGTGGGTGTTGCCGCCATGATAAGGCAGCACGTCCGAGATGATCCGGTCCACGGTTTCCTGCGGCCCCCGTGCCTCTGCCGTCACGGCATAGCGCGCATCGATATCCTCGGGCACCGGCTGCCAGGGACGCTCCGAGGCTTCCTGCATCTGATCCAAGGCCGCATCCAGCATCCGCTGCGCCTCTGCCCGGAACGCCGCCCAATCCTGCGTCCTGATCCCCTTCTCAGCCACCTGCGCGCCCTCCCTCTGCCATTCGCTGGCCGCAGATGTACCCCGCAGCCCCCCGAACCGCACGGAGAATATCGACGCACCCGGATAACCGGAACTTAGCTTCGACGCTTTCAAAACTAATCTCCGGATGCGCGCCATCGTGCTGCCATGTTTCTGCGTTCAACTGCCGCCACCGGAACCGCCCCTTGATTTCCTCCCATCGGCTTGGTCATGTCTGACGGAATAGTCCTCACCGAAACCCAAAGCTTCACGCCCCGCTTCGATGATCTGTCCAAGGATCAGGACCGGCTGATCGAACATGTGTCCGAGCTGTACCACGCGGGGAAGCTGGACCACGCCAACCGCAGGCCCAAGGCCTATCTGGAACCGGCCTATTCTGCGCTGGAGGATGCCTACTTCGGCCGCGGGCTGTATGCCGAAATCGAACGTCACTACAGCTACGCCTTCGAGATCGCTTTCGGCCCGCCCCATGACGGCTTCCACCAGGCTCTGGAACGGCTCGTCGCTGCCAGCCAGGGCCCGCGGGCCATCCGCATCTGGCGCAACTACCTGGCGCTGCAAAAGGCGCACTACTGGCCCAGGATCCAGACCAGGAACAGCGGTTTCAAACCGTCGCCCCATTGGCTGGAAAGCGAAGCGGTTCAGCGCCAGTCGCACGAGGATCTGATCGCGCGCATCCCCGAATACAAAGGCGGGCTGCTCGCCATGCTGGACATCGCCCGCGCCTGCTTTGAACAGGCCGGCGCAAGCCCCAGCCAACTTGCCCGGCTCGCCGCCGACCGGGAAGAGATCCTGGCCGAAAAACGCCGCCGCCCCGGCAAACCCGATCCGCGCAAAATGGACGAAGACCTGTTTTGGGAAATCATTGCCTGCCCCGGCACTGACACGCCGGCAGAGCAGACCGAAGCCATCACCACCCGGCTTGCCCGTTTCAATGCAACGGCCATCAAAGCTTTTGACAAGCTCTTGCATGATATCGACGCGCGCGCCTGCCGCACCGATGTCTGGGCCATGGCCTATCTGCTGAACCACGGTTGTTCGGACGATGACTTCGATGCCTTCCGCTGCTGGCTGATCCTTCAGGGCCAAGCCGCCTTCAAGGCCGCCTTGACCGATCCGGACGCCTTCGGCCTCGCGCACAGCGGCACCGGATCCCCGGCAGGCAACGCATTGCGCGACGCCCCGCTACTGGCCTACGAGATGCGCACGGGCACCCCCTTGAAACACCCGGGCCAAACGCCGCTGCGCCTTCAGGGGCCGCAGCTTGCCGAAGCAGACTTCGCCGCCGCCCTGCCGCGCCTTGCAGCTTCCCTTCGCGCCTGACCAGCAGCCGCACCGCTGCAACTGCACAGGCTAACCGTCTGCGGCAGCTGCACTCTCACGCCTGGCAGACAGCGCTCCCGCCAGCTTATCCACAGCCCCTAGCGGCCCTCTTCCACCCGGCCACAACACCTGCCATAATGGCCGCTAACCAACACCAAGGAAGAGCAGCTCCCGCACATGGCCGACGACCTCCTCAGCACGCCTGCAGCCGAAACTTACGACGCCTCCTCGATCGAGGTCCTGGAAGGCCTCGAACCGGTCCGCCAGCGCCCCGGCATGTATATCGGCGGCACCGATGAGCGCGCGCTGCACCACATGGTGGCCGAGATCCTCGACAACTCCATGGACGAGGCGGTCGCGGGCCACGCCAACCGGATCGAGGTGACGCTGCATTCCGACTACGCCGTCACCATCTCGGACAACGGCCGCGGCATCCCGATCGACCCGCACCCCAAGTTCCCGGACAAATCCGCGCTTGAGGTCATCCTCTGCACCCTGCACGCAGGCGGCAAATTCTCCGGCAAAGCCTATCAGACCTCCGGCGGCCTGCACGGCGTCGGCTCCTCGGTGGTGAACGCGCTGTCCGATTCCATGGTGGTCCAGGTCGCCAAGAACAAAGAGCTGTTCGAGCAGCGCTTCTCCCGCGGCCTGCCCCTCGGCCCGGTCGAAAAAATCGGCGCCGCCCCCAACAAGCGCGGCACTTTCGTCACCTTCCACGCCGACGAGCAGATCTTCGGCTCCCACCGCTTCAAGCCCAAGCGCCTCTTCACCCTGGTGCGCTCCAAGGCCTACCTGTTCTCCGGCGTCGAAATCCGCTGGAAATCCGAGATCGACGACGGCGAAACCCCGCAGGAGGCCACCTTCCACTTCCCCGGCGGCCTCAAGGACTACCTGACCGAAGTCCTCGGCAAATCCTCGGTCTACGCAGACGTGCCCTTTGCCGGAAAAGTCGAGTTCCACGAGAAATTCGGCGAACCGGGCTATGTGGAATGGGCGATCAACTGGACGCCGTCGCGCGACGGTTTCACCCAGTCTTACTGTAACACCGTCCCCACGCCTGAGGGCGGTACCCATGTCACCGGCTTCTGGTCCGCCATCCTCAAGGGCATCAAGGCCTATGGCGAGCTGGTCGGCAACAAGAAGGCCGGCCAGATCACCCGTGACGATCTGATGACCGGCGGCTGCGCCCTGGTCTCCTGCTTCATCGCCGACCCGGCCTTCGTCGGCCAGACCAAGGACCGCCTCTCCACGGAAGCCGCCAACAAGATGGTGGAAAACTCGGTCCGCGACCATTTCGACAACTGGCTGGCCGCCGACACCAAATCGGCCGGCGCCATCCTCGACTTCCTGATCCTGCGCGCCGAGGAACGCCTGCGCCGCAAGCAAGAGAAAGAGACCCAGCGCAAATCCGCCACCAAGAAACTGCGGTTGCCCGGCAAGCTGACCGACTGCACCTCCAAAGACCGCTCCGGCACCGAACTGTTCATCGTCGAGGGCGACTCGGCGGGCGGCTCCGGCAAGGGCGCCCGCAACCGGACCAACCAGGCGCTGCTGCCGCTCAAAGGCAAGATCCTGAACGTCCTTGGCGCCGCGTCGAACAAACTGGGCTCAAACGCTGAGATCAACGACCTCTGCGAGGCGCTTGGCGTCGGCCTTGGCACCAAGTTCAACCTTGACGATCTGCGCTATGACAAGATCATCATCATGACCGATGCGGACGTCGACGGCGCCCATATCGCCTCGCTGCTGATGACCTTCTTCTTCACCCAGATGCGCCCGCTGATCGACGGCGGCCACCTCTACCTCGCCTGCCCGCCGCTGTTCCGCCTGACCCAGGGCGCCAAGCGCGTCTATTGCCTGGACGAGGCCGAGCGCGACACCTGGCTGGAAAAGGGCCTCGGCGGCAAGGGCAAGATCGACGTCTCCCGCTTCAAGGGTCTTGGCGAAATGGACGCCAAGGACCTGAAAGAGACCACGATGGACCCGGCCACCCGCAAGCTGATCCGCGTCACCATCGACGAGGACGAGCCCGGCGAGACCGGCGACCTGGTCGAGCGCCTGATGGGCAAAAAACCCGAGCTCCGCTTCCAGTATATCCAGGAGAACGCGAAGTTCGTGGAGGAGCTGGATGTTTGAGGCTTTCAAGTGTTGCTTGACGTCTAAGCAAGAGTGTTTCATTCAACCCTAGAATGAAACATTGCTTGGACAGACATGACTAACGTTTTTATTAGCTGGAGCGGCGAACTTAGCAAGCAATTTGCTGAGGAGCTGCGGAAATGGATTCCTTCTGTACTCCAGTTCGCAAAACCATACTTCACCCCCAACGATATCGAAAAAGGTACAAAGTGGAGCGCCGAAATTTCTCAAAAACTTTCGGAAACCAACGTTGGAATTGTATGCCTTACCAGAGAAAACTTTGAACGCCCTTGGATTCTGTTCGAGGCAGGAGCTCTATCAAAAGACCTTGGAAAATCCAAAGTATGTTCGGTTCTCTTTGGGATGGAACCGACTGATCTCTCTGGCCCGCTAACGACATTCCAGACTACAAGTTTCGAGCGATCCGACTTCAAGAAATTAATGTCCAGCATTAATGACGAAGGCGGTGAAAACAAACTTGATAAAGACACTTTTGACAACGTCTTTGATATGTGGTGGCCACATCTGGAAAAATCCATAAAAAAGATCTTTGAATCCAAAGATGTTGAAAAGAAGGAGGATTTGCGCAGCGATAGAGAAATCTTAGAAGAAATTTTGTCGCTAACCAGAATTTCCGCGAGAAACCCTAGCTCCAAGAGCAGAGGTCATCACGTTTCACCGGGGGCCATTGATCACTTGTTATCCGTATCTTTTTCAGTTGGCAAAGAAGCCATGAATCACAAAGACTACGATCTACTCAGCCCTGCTCGCGAGCTTGTCGAAATCGCAGATTACTTCATATCGACCCTGCAAATCCCTGAGTCAACTGTTTCGCGAAGAATGGATGAAGTAACTACCTTCCTAGCTGAAGTAGAAAGTAAAATCGCAGATAGTGATGAGATCCCATTTTGAAGCATTACTTGTTTCTATTTTCGCGGCAACACAAGGCCCGCGCCTGACCTTGGGGAGGCGTGAAGCGCCTTCCCGGGGGAAAGGTCAGGCGCGGGCCGTGCCGCTACGCGCCACGTCCCAGGGGACATCCTGCCAACGCCACACCTTGAGTTGCACGGTTGGGTGCGAGGGGCTCCGCCCGTCCGAACCTCAAACGCTCCCCCGGAGCGTTTGCCGCTGCTCGGACCGTGCGGCTCCTCGCCACGTCCCAAGGGGAACCCAACTTCAAGTTTCTTGACTTAGCTGCGCAATGTTCTTCAATGCCGTCCGCATTCTTGGAGTAATTCAGTCATGAAGAAATACGATCCTCTAAAATCCTTTCTCGGCAAGTCCATTAACAGGCAAACCAACGTCACCTTAAGCTTTGCTCAAATTGAGGAAATCATCTCGGCTCCCCTACCCGAGTCCGCGACCCTCCACCGTGCTTGGTGGTCCAATGAACAAAATGGGCGGCACGTGCAGGCACACTCATGGATTGAAGCCGGCTACATAGTTGAAGACGTCTGTCAAGAAGAAGGCGCGCAGGCGGTAACCTTCCGGCGCGCCTCGCAAAGCTGACCTCGT
Source organism: Leisingera sp. ANG-M1 (assembly GCF_000813745.1). Taxonomy (GTDB): domain Bacteria; phylum Pseudomonadota; class Alphaproteobacteria; order Rhodobacterales; family Rhodobacteraceae; genus Leisingera. The sequence continues at coordinate 145,973 of NZ_JWLC01000001.1, forward strand.
TTCACCCGGCAGGCGCAGACCGGGCCGCAAGCGACCCGGTCAAGAGCGTTGCGCGAACCTCTCCAGCACCGCACGCCCCGCTTTCCCCGCCTTAACCCCGCTCTGCCATACTCCCATCTGTCGCGGCAATCCGGTGCGGACTGACATCCCGTACCATCAGGAGATACGGGGACCCCCAAGACCACCTCTTCATCGGGTGCAGGGGTTCTCCGCAAAAGAAGCTTTCGAGCGGACATGGGGCCTCCCGCCCCATCCGGCCCTCCGCCACAGGCCCGATTGGGTCATGGCGGCGCCGCCACCTCTTACCGGCCTAGTAAATCCAACAGGCCCAACAGCCCCAGGCAGCAGCCGCCCCGGACAGAGCCCCTCTCCGCCCGGCATAAAACCTATTCCCCCGGTGACAGCTTCGTGAAGCCTGTTGCCTGAAACCCCTTTCCCTTCTTATGGTTAGGCCAGCCAATCACAACCATGAGACACAGGCATGGCCTTCATCGCAGACAACCAGCTGCCGCTGCTCCTGCTGTTCTTCTTCGCAGGCCTCGCCGCCACCGCCTTCCTGTTCCGCAAGCCCGCAGGCCACCGCGCGTGGAAGCTCGCGGATCTGGTCTGGGTGCTGCTCGGCGGTTTCGGCGCGCTGGTGGCGGTGATCTCTGGCATCTACGCCGCCGACTCCTCCCGCCTGGAACGCCAGATCGACATCGCCTATGCCGCCACCGCAGCCTTCGACCGCGACGCCGCCCGCTTCCGCCTGCGGTTCTGCGACCCCGCCTATGACGCCGACATCGCGGTGCTTTGCGAAAAGGTCGAATTCCTTTCCGCCTCCACGGCAGGCAACGCCGAGCTGCCGCTGTTCATCGCGGTCACGGATGAGGTCGCCCCCTTGCGGGGCCTCAGCTTCCTGTTCGGCGGCAGCGAGGAGAAAGACGGGATGGAGGAAATGGAGGCCAAGGCCAGCGCCTTTGACCCCGAAGCCTTCCTGGTCTTCACCTCGCTCGACGCCCCCGCCCAGGCCGCGGTCGACAACATGCGCCGCAAGGTGCCTGCGATTGCCGGCGACTACCTGATCATCGCGCGCGCCTATGACGACCTGATCGGCCATGTCGCCACGCTGAAAGAGGAATGGGAGTTCCTGCAGGACAACGCCCATATTCTGGTCTTGCAGATCATCGCCCTGTGCCTGGTGAGCTTCGCCGCGCCCTTCCGCCTCGGTAAATCCATTGTCGAGCTGCGCGCCCGCCGCTAACCTGATCCGGCCCCCAGCAGAGGTTTCCCATGCGCTCCTTCGACGAGATCTACGCCATCGCCGCAGACCGCCACGGCGGAGCGGACGCGCTGGAAGAAAAACTCGGCAAACCCGACCCGGAGATCACCAAGCTGCCCGAGGACCGCTGGCTGTCGGTGATGACCAAATGCATCTTCCAGGCGGGCTTCAGCTGGAAGGTCATCGAGGCGAAATGGGACGGGTTCGAAGAGCTGTTTCACGGCTTCGAACTGGGTCCTTGCGCCTTTATGGATGACCGCGAGTTTGACAGTATCCTTGGCGATACACGCGTGGTCAGGAACGGCGCCAAACTTGCCACCGTGCGCGCCAACGCCGCCCTACTGATGGAGCTGCGCGATCAGGGCGGCGCCGGAGAGGTGCTGGGCGGCTGGCCGTCATCCGATTACATCACGCTGCTGGACATGCTCAAGAAACGCGGCGCGCGCCTTGGCGGCAATACCGGGCAGTACGCCATGCGCTTTGCCGGGCGTGACAGTTTCATCCTCAGCCAGGACGTGACCGTGCGGCTGATAGCCGAAGGGGTGATCGACAAACCCGCCAGTTCCAAAACGGCAATGAAAGCCGTGCAGGCCGCCTTCAATGACTGGATGGATCAATCCGGCCGCTCGCTCACCGAAATCAGCCGCGTGCTGGCGATGAGCTGCTGAGAGGATCCGCGCCGCAGATGATCCGCCTCCTGCTCCTTGCCTGTCTGGTCCTCGCCGCCTGCGGCCGCCCGCTGACGGAGACCGAGCGCAGCTATCTGGCCGGGATCCACGGAACCGAGCTGGACGCGGACAAGGTCCGCCTGATCGAAGGCGCGCCGGTTGCCGCCATCACCTTCCGCCGCATGCCCCGCCCCCGGGTTACCTGCCGCGAGCGCATCCTGCCGCCGGTGAAAGAGGAGATCGTCACCTCCAAGCCCGCCGCGGTGGCGCTGTTCAACCGGATCTTCTTTGTCCGTGACTGGTACACGGAAAACTACCTGCCTGAGTATCCGGACAAGCTGCATCTGGTCGAGGCGATGCTGCTGGCGCATGAAGCAACCCATGTCTGGCAATGGCAGAACCGCAAGCGCACCGGCTACACGCCGCTGCGGGCAGCAGCCGAGCATGGCAATAAGCGCGACCCCTATCTGTTCGACCTGGAAGGCGAGCCGGATTTCCTAACCTACGGCTTTGAACAGCAAGGCGCGATTATCGAGGAATATGTTTGCTGCCGCGCTCTTGCCCCGCAGGCCGCGCGCACGCAGCGCCTGCACAGGATGCTGGCGGCTGCGATGCCGGTCAGCGATCTGCCGCAAAGCCGCCGGCATGATGTCTACCTGCCCTGGAAAGATGCGGAATTGAACGGCATCTGTGATTGACCCGCCGTTTTCAGGCGCTGAAGTCCGGCTCGCTCCTATTCAGGCGCAGCCCGCACAACGCGGAAGCCGATGTCCAGCGATCTGGTATCCGGCGCAAAGGCGCTGCGGTTGGCGGAACGGGCATAAGCCGCGCTGTAGTGGGACGTTCCCCCCCGCGCGACCCGGCGGCAGCCCGCATGGCCTTGGGCTGCAGCCGGGTAGTCGGCATGCAACTGATAGGCCTGCGGATCATAGCAATCCTGCACCCATTCCGAGACATTGCCATGGATGTCCAACAGCCCGAAAGCGTTCTCCGGATACTGGCCGGCTGCCACGGCCTTTGCACTCATAAGCGCCTGCAAGTCGCTGGCGCTCCGCGTGTCGAAATTCGCGTCCGCGGCCTCCAGCACATCGCCGCTGTGATAAGCCGTTGCGGTTCCGGCCCGGGCAAAATACTCCCACTCCGCCTCGGTCGGCAGGCGGTAGTGCTTACCTGTGGTTTCAGTCAGCCAGCCGAGATACTGCCGGGTGTCGTGCCAGCTCACATGGATCACCGGGTTCCGGCCCCGTCCCCAGCCCGCATCACCGGGCAGATAGCTGCAGCCGCCGGCCTCATAGCAGGCCTGCCAGTCGTCAAAGGTCACCTCGAACCGCCCGGCAGCGAGACCATCCGGGATGGCCACCCAATGCTGCGGCCCTTCGTCTTCCCCCCGCCCAGGCTCCTGCACAGGCGAGCCCATCAGAAACGAGCCCCCCGGAAGAGGCACCATTTCAGGACATTGCGGACAATCCTTGAAGACCTGCTCTTGCGCTGCAGCGGGCGCAATCCAGATGCCGGCGGCCAGCACAGCAAGCGCCCCGGCTGCGGCACCGGCAATAGAGTTGTTCAGCATGATACCCCTGATGCCCCACATGTTTCCCCGGTCTAGCGCGCCCGGCCGCCGCCCCGCTACACACAATCAGGTGACCCCGCCCCAGCCACGCCGCAACGTTGCCCTTGCCGCATGCCTGCCGCCTGGGCCACAAAGGCGCGAAGGCAATTCCAGGAGAGCGCCCAATGACCCAATACGCCCTCATCATGCTGGCCGCAGGGCTTGGCATTCCGGTGCTGGCGGCGCTGAACGCCGCACTTGGCAAGCTGATCGGGTCCCCGGCTTCGGCCGCAGTGGTGCTGTTCCTGATCGCGCTGATGTCAGCCGTTGCCTATGCGCTGATCGCAGGCCCGCAGGCGCTGGCCAAGATCCCCGCTGCACCGAAACACCTTTTGCTGGCCGGCGTGCTGGTCGCCTTCTACGTCCTGTCGATCACCCATGTTGCGCCGCATTTCGGTGTCGGCAATGCCGTGTTCTTTGTGCTGATCGGCCAGCTGATCTCAGCCGCTGCCATTGACCATTTCGGCCTGTTCGGCGCCCAGGTCAGCCCGCTGACCCTGACCCGCGCCGCCGGAATCTCGGTGATGGCGCTTGGCGTCTGGATCACACAAATGGCTTGAGCCGCCTGGAGGGCTGTTGCTCCCCCGCGCCGGCAAGCCATGCCTGCCTCCGGGCCGCTGCCCTGAAACCGGCGCCGCCGCCCGCCTCTCCTCTTGCCCGCACCCCTTACACCCACTAAACCGGGCGGGAACGTGACCTCTCAAGCCTTCATGGAGCCAAGATGCGCCTGTCCCGCTATTTTCTGCCGGTTCTGAAAGAGAACCCCTCGGAAGCCCAGATCGTCAGCCACCGGCTGATGCTGCGCGCCGGGATGATCAAGCAATCCTCCGCCGGGATCTATTCCTGGCTGCCGCTGGGCTTCAAGGTGCTGAAGAAGATCGAAAGCATCGTCCATGACGAGCAGATCCGCGCGGGCCATGTGCCGATGCTGATGCCGACCCTGCAGCCCGCCGACCTGTGGCGCGAGTCCGGCCGCTATGACGATTACGGCCAGGAAATGCTGCGCATTAAGGACCGCCACGACCGCGACATGCTGTTTGGCCCCACCAACGAAGAGATGATCACCGACATCTTCCGGGCACATGTGTCGTCGTACAAAGACCTGCCGCTGACCCTCTACCACGTGCAGTGGAAATTCCGCGACGAGATCCGCCCGCGCTTCGGCGTGATGCGCGGCCGCGAGTTCTACATGAAAGACGGCTACAACTTCGACCTCTCCAAAGAGGACGCGCTGCACGCCTACAACCGCCACCTGGTCAGCTACCTGCGCACCTACGAGCGCATGGGCCTGCAGGCAATCCCGATGCGCGCCGACGGCGGCCCGATCGGCGGCGACTACACCCATGAATTCCTGGTGCTGGCCGAAACCGGCGAGTCCGAGGTGTTCTATGACTCCGCCGTCACCGACCTCACCTTCGGCGACCGCGACATCGACTATGACAATGTCGAACAGTGCCAGGGCGTGCTGGAGGAGTTCACCTCGAAATACGCCCGCACCGACGAGACCCACGACGAAGTGGTGTTCCAGGAACAGGTTCCGGAAGAGCGCCGCCGCTTTGCCCGCGGCATCGAGGTGGGGCAGATCTTCTACTTCGGCACCAAGTATTCTGACGCGCTTGGCGCCACCGTGCAGACCGCAGACGGCCAGAACGTGCCGGTGCACATGGGCTCGCACGGCATCGGCGTGTCGCGCCTGCTGGGCGCGATCATCGAGGCCAGCCACGACGACAAGGGCATCATCTGGCCCGAGGGCGTGACTCCGTTCCACTGCGGCATCGTCAACCTCAAGCAGGGCGACGACGAGGCCGACGCGGCCTGCAACCAGCTTTACGCGGCACTGACCGCTGCCGGTCTGGATCCGCTGTACGACGACCGCAACGAGCGTGCAGGCGGCAAGTTTGCCACCATGGATCTGATCGGCCTGCCCTGGCGCATCACCGTCGGCCCGCGCGGCCTGAAGAATGGCGTGGTCGAGCTGACCTCGCGCCGCACCGGCGAGAGCGAAGAGCTGAGCCCGGAAGAGGCGGTGAAGAAGGTCGTGGCCATCTATGCCCAGCACCAGACCGGCCGCGGTTTCTGAAGACCCGCGCCGAACGGGTTGAAAAAATGCAGAAAAGGGAGCGGAGACGCTCCCTTTTTTCTTGCCCGCCGCAGACCGCGGCAACAGGGTACGGACAAGGGAGGAACACCGCATGAAACAGATTCTGGCCTTTGGCGACAGCCTTACCTGGGGCAGCGATCCGCACACCGGCGGGCGGCACGCGTACCGCGACCGCTGGCCGGTGGCGATGGCCGAAGGGCTGCAGGATGCCGTTGTGTTTGCTGAAGGCCTGCGCGGGCGCACCACCGTTCATGCCCGCAACTCAGCCTGCGCCGAGATGCGCGGCGACGCGGTGCTGCCCATGCTGCTGCACAGCCACGCGCCGCTGGACCTGGCAGTGATCATGCTGGGCACCAATGACATTTATGAAGGCTATGCCAGCCATCTGATCCGCGACGGGCTCGAGCGGCTGGTGGAGATCATCCGCCACCACCCCTGGCGGATGCCGGATGCGGCGGCACCGCAAGTGCTGCTGGTCTCACCGCCGCCGATGAGCCTGTGCGACGACCCTGATGTCTCAGCAGAGAAAGTGGCGCAATCCGAAGCCCTTGCCGGTTTCATCGCCCCCCTGGCCGCGCGCCTTGGCTGCGGCTTCTTCGATGCAGCCCAAGTGGCGCGAGCTTCGGCGGCAGACGGGTTTCACCTGGAAGCGGCCCATTCGCGGGCATTGGGAGAGGCCTTGGCCGCGCCGGCCGCGGCGCATCTCGCAGGCTGAACGCCAGGCTCAAGAGTTTCCGCAAAGATTTGCGCCCGCCTGACGGCGGGCGCTGGCATTCGGCGTGCCGGGTTCCGGTTGCACCGGTGGCGATCAGAGGAAATCGAAATTCGCGGCGCTCAGCTCGTCGAATTCCACGCCCAGAAACACCAGGGCATCGCCGTCTCCAAAGTTCAGAACAGTGCGGTTGCCGTGTTCGCGTGCAAAGCCTTCCAGATCCTGGAAACTGTCCGCCCCTTCGACATTCAGCGCAATCACATCCTCATCCGCATCAAACTGCAGCAGGCGGTCGCGGCCGTCGCCGTCCTCAAAGACAAAGGTGTCGGCGCCGCCGCCGCCCTTCAGAAGATCCCGGCCGCTGCCGCCGTCCAGCGTGTCGTTGCCGCTGCCGCCAAGCAGCACATCCCGGCCATCGCCGCCTTCCAGCACGTCGCTGCCGCTGCCGCCCTTCAGAAGGTCCCGGCCGCTGCCCCCGTCCAGCGTGTCATTGCCGCTGCCGCCGTTCAGCAGGTCGCGCCCGGCGCCGCCGCTCAGTTCATCCCAGCCGCCGCGGCCCAGCACGATATCGCGGCCGCCGCCGGCCTCGACCAGATCATCCGCCCGCGAGCCGCGGATAAAGTCGAACCCATCGGTGCCTTCGGTTTCGGTGTACTCATTGATATGAATCTGCGCGATCTGCGCCCCGGGCCGGGTGAAATCAGCGGCTTCCGGATCAATGAAGGCGCCCGCAGCATTGGTGCCGCCCAGGATATTGCCCTCGCCTTCCGGCAGGAAGCCTTCGTGCAGGGTCACCACACCGTTCTCATCCACACCGGTGTCCGGCGCCGTTTGGTTCAGGAAGGCGGCGTCTTCTTCGGTGTTTTCCTCGGTGCCTGCATCCAGCACGTCGCTGCCTTCAAATTCCAGGTTCTGGGCGCCAAGGAAGTTTCCCTCCTCGTCGAACAGCTGAACCGCCTGGCCGGTGCCGACAAAGGCATCATTGGACGGCAGCAGCATGGCGGCGAGCGAAATGAAACCGTTGGAGGCGCCGTCCACATCAAGCTTTGCCACCCCGGTCTCGCCCGTGGCCAGCGGACCGCCGCCCCCCAGGACCGCGCCGGTCTGCGCATCGCTGTCCAGGGCCGCCACTTCCGCATTGATCGGCGCGAAGTTGCCGTCTTCGGCCAGCGCCTCCAGCCCGGCCGAGGCTGCCTCGCCGCGGTTGTAGAGATCAAAGCTGCCGTCATGGGCGGCAAACCAGAAGGGCGTCAGAAACGTGCCGCCCTGGGCAGAAGTGTTGGTGGCAACAATGCGGATATCGGTCATGGGGTGTCCTCAATTTGAAATGACGTGAGGGCACCCTGGGGCGGAAAACCCCGTTCGCATAGCTGGCCGCCGGTCACAAGAGCTCAAGTGGCTGCGAGCTCACCGCGAGGTCACGCGAAGGTCATTAGGGTTAATGAGTACGGGCTGAACCGGCCGGGACGGTGCGGTTCGGGCGAACCCCGCTTTTGCTAATATTTCCGTCCCGGCTTCCTTGCAGGAAAAATCTGCGCCCCGGCGCAAGCGGTTGGCGGAAATTCGGCCCCTGGCGCAGCCTTGCCTTGACCCCGGGCGCGCGGCAGCACAGGTTGTGCGCAAAATTCCCGGGCAGGACCGCAGTAATGGCCACGACACCTCCGCCGTTTTCACGTTTTGAATGGATCATCGCCTGGCGCTACTTGCGCGCCCGCAAAGCCGAAGGCGGCGTTTCGGTCATGACCTGGATCAGCCTGATCGGCATCACATTGGCCGTTTTTGCTCTGATCGCCACTCTGGCGGTGCGTTCGGGTTTCCGCTCGGAGTTCGTCGGCACCATCCTCGGCGCCAACGCCCATGTCACCGTCTATTCCTATGGCCAGGTGAACGACGCGGGCGCAGTGGACCGGACACTGAAGGATTACCAGGCACTGGCAGACCAGGTGGCAACGGTGCCCGGCGTCACCCGTGCGGCGCCGCTGGTCAAAGGCCAGGTGATGGCCAACCGCCGCCAGCGCAATGCCGGGGTCGAGGTTTTCGGGATCTCGGCTGAAGACATCCAGGGCATTCCCGGGGTGGCCCTAAGCGCCGAGGCCATCGGCGACCTGTCCCGCTTCGAGGATGGCGTCGCCATCGGATCCGGCGTGGCACGGGAATTGGGTGTCTCAGTCGGGGACAAGATCAAGCTGATTTCGCCCAACGGCGTCAAAACAGCCTTTGGCACCAGCCCGCGGGTCAACGCCTATGAGGTGGTCTATATCTTCACAGCGGGCCGCTGGGACATCGACCGCACCCGGGTCTATCTGCCGTTTGGAGAGGCGCAGAGCTTCTTCAACCGCGAAGGCGTGGCGGATGAGATCGAGGTGATGGTGGAGGACCCGGAAAATGTCGATCCGGTGTCTTTGGCGATCCTGCAGACCGTGGGCGGCACCGCCGGCGTCTGGACCTGGCGCGATGCCTCGGGCGGCTTCCTGCGGGCCTTGGAGGTCGAGGACAATGTGATGTTCATCATTCTGTCGATCCTGGTTCTGATTGCCGCGATGAACATCGTCTCGGGGCTGATCATGCTGGTCAAGAACAAGGGGCGCGACATTGGCATCCTGCGCACCATCGGCCTCAGCGAAGGATCCGTCATGCGGGTGTTCTTCATCTGCGGCGCCTTCACCGGTGTCATCGGCACCATTTTCGGCGTGGTGCTGGGCTGCCTGTTTGCGCTGTACATCGATCCGATCTTTTCCTTCGTGAACTATCTGATGGGCGGCGGCGTCTGGGACCCGTCGATCCGCGGCATCTATGCGCTGCCGGCCGAGCTGAAGCTGGCGGATGTGCTGTCGGCCATTGCCCTGTCGCTGGGCCTGTCCTTCTTCGTAACTATTTTCCCGGCCCGCCGCGCGGCGCGGCTCAATCCGGTGGAGGCGCTGCGCTATGAGTGAGATCACACTGGAACTGAAGGGGATCACAAAGTCCTATCTGCAAGGCACCCCTGGACAGGTCGACGTGCTGCGCGGCGCCGATCTGACCTTGCAGGCGGGTGAGGTTGTTGCGCTGGTCGCCCCCTCGGGCGCGGGCAAGTCGACATTGCTGCACATTGCGGGCCTCCTGGACACGCCGGACGGTGGTGAAGTGCGGGTTGCGGGCGAAGATATCACCCGCAAGGGCGACCGCCGCCGCACAAGGGTGCGGCGCCAGGAAGTGGGGTTTGTCTATCAGTTCCACCACCTGCTGCCCGAGTTCACCGCGCTGGAGAACATCGTGCTGCCGCAGCTGGCCAACGGCGCCTCCCAAAAGGCTGCCGCGGCGCGGGCGGCTGATCTCTTGGGCACTGTCGGACTGGCGGCCCGCGCGGACCACCGCCCGGCGGCGCTGTCGGGCGGCGAGCAGCAGCGGGTCGCCTTTTGCCGGGCGCTGGCCAATGCGCCGCGGGTGCTGCTGGCCGATGAGCCGACCGGCAACCTGGACCCCGGCACCTCGGACCAGGTGTTTGCGGCGCTGATGGAGCTGGTTCGCGGCACCGGAATGTCGGCGCTGATTGCCACCCACAACCTGGAGCTGGCGGCGCGGATGGACCGGCAGGTCAAGCTGGAGAACGGGCTGCTGGTTCCGGTGTAGGAGTTCTGCGCCCAAAGGGCGCAGAGCCTCCCCCTTCCGGCGGCAAAGCCGCCTGCCGGGCAGCGGGACGAGAGTATTTTTCGAAAGATGAAAGCGTGCCCCCCGCAATCCGGTCCTGGCGGCGGTCAGCTGGTCAGCCCGTTCAGGAACAGCTCGGTATTGGCGGCCAGCCATCTGGCGCGGTAGTCCGGATCATCTATCTGCGCAGGCTCCCCGCGGCTGCGGGCGCCGTTGGCCAGCATCGCCTGCGTCGTCAGCCGGTCCATCACGAAGCCAGTGACCATTTCCCAGTCCAGCCGGGGGTTCAGGTACCCCTGTTCCGCCGCCGCGGCCAGGAAGCCGCCGAACCCATCGGTGCATTTGGCCAGCGCCGGCGGGGTTTCCGGCTGCTGCGAGATAATCGCATAGACCAGCCGGTGCGCCAGCAGCGCGTTCAGGGTCTGCTCGACGAACAGCTCGAAGCGGACAGCAAAGTCCTCCTGCGACTTGGGCGGCCGGGCGATCAGCTGGCTGGGGATTTCAAACACCTGTGCCGAGAACTGCTGCACGATGGCATCGAACAGCCCGTCCTTGCTGCCGAAATAGTGATGGATCATGTTCATGCTGGTGCCGGCTTGCGCGCAGATCTGCCGCACTGAAGCGCCCTTGAATCCCTTTTCGGCAAACATCTCGGTGCCTGCCTGCAGCAGCCGGGTGCGCACGCTTGCCTCAGCTGCGTCTGTTTCCGTCGTTTTTTCTTCGCTCAAACCGGACCTCTTAAAAAACCGCCCGCTGCCACTTGCACGGATTGTAACAATCGTTACATGGTGTGTATCGAATGATTCACCAAGTGGGGCATTCGTTCTGTCCTGCTCACAATGTGCGAACGCAATGGAGAAATCTATGAAAATTACCAAGTCTGTCATCGTGAACCGCAGCGCGGATCTGATGTGGAAGATTGCAGCGGATGAGTTTGACCAGGCCTACAAGTGGATGGGATTTGTGCATAAATCCTACCGCACCGAAGGCGGCGAGCCGGTCCAGGGCGCGCCCATGGAGGGCCGGGTCTGCGAATTCACCGACAAGCCGAACGGGCTGAAGGCGCGCGAGAAGATCCTGTCTTATTCGGCTGAAAACAAACGGCTGGTGTTCGACGTGGTGCCGGTCGACACGCCGGTGGTGTTCCCGGTGCGGGTCAATGTGGTGACGCTGACGGTGAAGGCGCTGGGTCCGGAGCGGTCGCAGGTCACCTGGGAGTCCGATGTTGCGCTGACCGCGCTGGGGTATCTGATCTATCCGCTGCTGAAGCGCGGCCTGGCAAAGAATTTCGCAACCATCATGCAGGAACTGAAGGCCTATGCCGAGCAGCAGGTCTCTGCCGTGGCAGCGTAAGGCCGTCAGCCGCCGCTGCCCGGGACGCTGATGGCCCGGCCTGCGGCGGCTGAGCGGAACTCTGCCGGGTTTTCCGGGCGGGCTTTGGCCCGGCGCAGGCGCTTGCTATCAGGTGGCAAATTGGCGCCAGCCGGGCTAGGCTGGCGGAAGATCCGCAGAAAGGGCTGAGACGTGGTGAATTCCGTTATCGAAAAAGATGTGACCGTTGAAGGCAATATCACCTCCAGCAAGGGCAGCGTCGAAGTCCGCGGCCGGGTTGTCGGCGATCTGTCGGCGCAGTCGGTGACCGTGCACGCCGGCGGCACCGTGGACGGGGCACTCAGCGCACAGTCGGTTGCTGTCGAAGGTACCTACAGCGGCAAGATCCAATGCGACGACCTGAGGCTGGCGGCCAGCTCGCAGGTGCAGGCGGATGTCTCGGCCAAGACCATGGCCACCGAAAGCGGCGCGCAGCTGCAAGGCAACATCAGGATTTCCGGCAAAGGATAGGCCGGGCGCGCAGGCGGCCGCAGGCCTTGCGGCCAATACCTACCCCTCTCCTAATCAGCACAGCCCGCCCGGCCGCTCCGGTGGCCGCGCAAACCGCCTGCTTTGGACGCCCGGACGGCGGATGCCGTGTTTGCGACACCGCGTCGCAAAAGAACTTGAACAGCTGTTCAAGAATCTGATCTGTTAGCGGAAACGCCCGGGACGCAAGCGGGCGGCAGCAAGTCTTTGGGAGAGAGACGTGACAAAGACCATTACAGAACCGGCACGCGAGATTCCGGTCATTCACGAAACCGAGGTGCTGGTTGTGGGGTCTGGTCCCGGCGGGCTGGCGGCGGCCTTGGCGGCGGCACGGGCGGGCGTGGAAGTCACCCTGCTGGACCGCTTCGGCTGCTTTGGCGGCAATATCACCACCGTCGGGGTCGAGGGATTTGCCTGGTACCGGCATGAGGAAACGGTTGAGGCCCATGGCATCGGCTGGGAGTTCGAGGAACGCGCCAAGGCCATGGGGGCGGCGGTGCCGGAGAGCCAGTCGCTGTCTTATGAGCTGGACAGCGAGGGCTTCAAGCTGGTGGCCGACAAGCTGGTTGAAGAAGCGGGCATCCATCCGATGCTGCACCGGGTGTTTGTGGCGCCGATCCACAAAGGCAGCCGGATCACCGGGGTGATTGTTGAGTCCAAAGCGGGCCGCGAGGCGGTTCTGGCGAAACGGGTGATCGATGCCACGGGGGACGCCGACATCGCCCATATGATGGGGGCGCCGACCCTCAAAACCCCGGTGGAGGAGATGCAGGCAGCCAGCGTCATGTTCCACATTGCCGGCGTCGACAAGCAGAAGTTCATGGAGGGCGTGAAGGCAGATCCGCAGACCTATGCCAATTGGTCAACCGGCGAATGGGTGGTGGAGACATCAGGCAAAGAGGATGAGATGTTCTCGCCCTTCCTGGCCAAGCCGTTTTCCCAGGCAATCCGCGACGGGGTGATTCCGGCACATCTGAACACCATTGGCGGCACCTGGGGCGCCGTGCATGACTCGGGCGAGATGACCTATATGAATCTGGTGCATCTGGCAGGGATCGACGGCACTGACCCCGACAGCATGACCCGCGGCGAGATCGAGGGGCGCAAACAGGCGATGCATGCGATTGATGCTTTGCGCGCCTATACGCCAGGCTGCGAAGGGGCACGGCTGCGCAACTTTGGCATGACCATCGGCATCCGCGACACCCGCAAGATCGACGCGCATCACAACATCACCGAGGACGAGACCCGCAATCAGGGCCGCTTCGAGGACACCATTGGCATCTACCCGGAGTTCATCGACGGCTACGGGGTGCTGATCCTGCCGACCACCGGGCGCTATATGCAGATCCCCTACCGCTCGATGCTGCCCAAAGGGGTTGAGAACCTGCTGGTCACCGGGCGGGCGATAGGCGGCGACAAGATCGCTCATGCCGCGACCCGCAACATGGCCTGCTGCGCCGTAGCCGGCCAGGGCGCTGGCATTGCTGCGGCGCTGTCGGTTAAGGCGGATTGCGGGTTTGACGCGGTGAATATCACCGACGTGCAGAGCGAGCTGAAGCGCCAGGGTGTGAGGGTCCATTGATGCAAAGCATTCCCACTATCGACATTTCCCCCTTGCGCGATGCAGCCCATCCGCAGCGCAGCGGCACGATCCGCGCTATTCTGGCGGCGGCGGAGGATATCGGGTTCCTGTCAATCACCGGCACAGGAGTGGCGCAGGACACCGTGGAAGATGTCCGCGCTGCAGTCCGGGCGATTTTTGCCGTGGAGGAAAAATCAAAATGGGATCAAGCGATTACCCGCGACAATTACCGCGGCTTCATCCCGATGGGGTTCTTCACTCCGAACGACGGTTCCGGCAAAGCGGATAAATACGAAGGCTACAAGCTGCACCACGAGGTGGCGGCGGATGATCCTGTCCGCGGGGACTGTGCGCTCTACGGTCCCAACCGATGGCCGGTGGAGGTGCCGGAAGCGCGGGAGGTGATCCTGGGCTACTGGAACCAGCTTGACGGGGTGTTCCACCTGCTCTTGGGCGCATTGGCCGAGGGGCTGGGACTGGACCCGGCGCAGTTCCAGCAGCCGTTTGAGACACCGCTCACCAATATGACCCTGCTGCACTACCCGCCGCAGGCGCCGGAGGAAGAAGGTTATGGCATCCATCCGCACAAGGACACCGACGCGCTGACCATCATCGCGCCGGACCCGGTCGGCGGGCTGGAAGTGCAGACGCGGGACGGCGGCTGGATCACCCCGGACTGCCCGCCCGGCGGCTTTGTCGTCAATATCGGCGACATGCTGGAGCTGTGGTCCGGCGGGCGGCTGGTCTCGACCCCGCACCGGGTGGTGAACAAGACCGGCAAGGAACGCTACTCCTTCCCGTATTTCGCGGTGCCGCGCCATGACGTCGTGGTGGAACCGCTGCTGCCGCCGGTTGCGGGCTTTGCGCGGCCTGCGGTGCATTGCGGCCATTGGTCGGCCGAGGTCTGGCGCACAAACTGGCCGGATGAAGACGCCGCAGAAGACACCCCGGAACTGGGCACCATACACAGCTGAGGGAGCGCCCCGCCCACACTGTGAGGGCGGGCGCTGCCCTGCCTTGCGGCAGGGTGAAAGATTTCCTTAACTTGCCCCCCGGTTGCCCCCGGGCTTTTGCGGCTTATCCCCGCCTTGCCCACAGGGGAATTGCACGCCCCCCTTGCATGCCCCTGCCCCATCGGGAAAGACTGGGGCCAAGATCCTGAACCAGACGGACCAAGGACGGGCAGACAGACATGGCGCTACCAGCAAAGAAGCAGTTCAAATACTGGGGCCTCGCCGCCCTGGTCTTTGCCGTTGTGATGTGGGCGCTTGGCAATGTGCTGCTGCCCTTCGTGCTGGGCGCGGCGATTGCCTATATGATCGACCCGATCGCCGACCGGCTGGAGGCCTGGGGGATGAGCCGCACCGGCGCCACCGCTGCCATTACGGTTGGGGCGCTGCTGGTGTTCCTCTTGATGCTGCTGGTGGTGGTGCCGACGCTGATCTACCAGATGATTGACCTGGTCAATGTCCTGCCGCAGCTGTTCCGGGATGCCCGCGCCTTTGCCAATGAGCATTTCCCCGCGGTCTTTGAACAGGACAGCCGGATGCATCAGGCGATCACCGCGATTGCCCAGACGCTGCAGTCGCGCGCGGTGGAGCTGCTGCAATCGGTGGCAGGCTCGGCCGTTTCGCTGCTGAATGTTGTGGTGCTGCTGGTGATCGTGCCGGTGGTAGCGGTCTATCTGCTCTTGGACTGGGACCGGATGATCGAACGCATCGACGATCTTCTGCCGCGCGATCATCAGCCGGTGATCCGCCGCATCGCCTCTGAGATCGACGCGGTGCTGCATTCCTTCATCCACGGCATGGGCACCGTCTGCCTGATCCTCGGCACCTATTATGCGGTGGCGCTGATGCTGGTGGGACTGAACTTTGGCCTCGCCGTGGGCTTCATCGCCGGGCTGATCACCTTTATTCCCTACCTCGGCGCCCTGATCGGCGGTGCGCTGGCGATTGGCCTGGCACTGTTCCAGTTCTGGGGCGACTGGGTGTCGATCGGGTTGGTAGCCGGTATCTTTGCCATTGGCCAGGTGGCCGAGGGCAATTTCCTGACGCCCAAGCTGGTGGGCGGTTCGGTCGGCCTGCACCCGGTCTGGCTGCTCTTGGCGCTGTCGGTGTTTGGTGCTCTGTTCGGCTTTGTCGGCATGCTGGTGGCGGTGCCGGTGGCGGCAGCCCTTGGCGTGCTGGCGCGCTTCCTGACCGAGCAATACCTGGACAGCCGCCTGTACCAGGGCCAAAGCCACCCGGATGCCGAATAACTGTGACACGGAATAGAACGATGACGCAGCAGCTAAGCTTCAAACTTCCTGCAAAACCCGCGCTGGGGCGGGAGGATTTCTTTGTCACCGCGTCCAATGCGATGGCCGTGTCGCTGCTGGAATCCGGTTTTGCCTGGCCAAGCGGCAAGCTGGTGCTGACCGGGCCCAAGGGAGCGGGCAAGACCCATCTGGTGCATGTCTGGGCGGATCAGTCGGGCGGGCGGATCGTCAATGCCACCGGGCTGACCGAGGACGCCGTGCCCGGCCTGGCCCAGGGGCCTATTGCGGTTGAGGACGTGCCGGTGGTCGCTGACGACACCACGCGGCAAAAGGCGCTGTTCCACCTGCACAACCTGGTGCTGGCCAATGGCCACGCACTGATCATGACCGGCCAGCAGGCACCGAACCTTTGGGGGCTTAGCCTGCCGGATCTGCAAAGCCGGGTGCAGGCGGCCACCCATGCCGAACTGCAGGCGCCGGATGACCAGCTGCTGGCGGTGGTGCTGGCCAAGCTGTTCAATGACCGCCAGATCACACCGAAGCCGGATGTGATCCCCTATCTGGTGGCGCATATGGACCGCTCCTATGCCACTGCCGCGCGGGTGGTGCGGCGGCTGGATCATTTGTCGCTGGCCGAAAAACGCAACCTAACGCGGCCGCTGGCGGTGCGCGGACTGACCGAAATCCGCGAAGCAGGACCGGAAAATGACGCAGCCGCAAGCGGTTGACCCCTGCCCGCCCATCGCCCATCCTGTTGCCGGATCGCAAGACGGAGCCCTCATGGACATGATTCAGGATGTCTCGGACGCAAGCATCGCCGAGTGGGGCCCGTTCGGCCGTCCGATCTTTGACGACCCGGGCGCCCGGGCGCTGTCCCGCGTCGGTGTGGTCGATGTCGGCTCCAACTCGGTGCGCCTGGTGGTGTTTGACGGCGCGGCCCGCAGCCCGGCCTATTTCTACAACGAAAAGATCATGTGCGCGCTTGGCGCCGGCCTGTCGGAAAGCGGCCGGCTGAACCCGGAGGGCCGCAAGCGGGCGCTGTCGGCGCTGCGCCGGTTCCAGCAGCTCGCGACAGGCATGGGGCTGCCGCCCTTGTCGGCCGTCGCCACCGCTGCGGTGCGCGACGCGACGGACGGGCCGGAGTTCTGCGAGGAAGTGCTGCGCGAGACCGGCCTGAGGATCCATGTGATCGACGGCCGAGAAGAGGCGCGGCTGTCGGCCCAGGGCGTGCTCTTGGGCTGGCCCGGCGCTTATGGGCTGGTTTGCGATATCGGCGGCTCATCAATGGAGCTGGCGGAGATTCAGGACAATACGGTCGGCAACCGGGTGACCTCGTCGCTGGGTCCGCTGAAACTGCGCGACATCCAGGGCGGGCGCCGCGGGCGCAAGGAACACATCAAGGAAGTGATCGAACAGCTGAAGGCCGAGATGGGGCCGCAGCGCGACCGTCTGTTCCTGGTCGGCGGCAGCTGGCGGGCGATTGCCCGCATCGACATGCACCGGCGCGGTTATCCGCTGAAAGTGCTGCACGAGTACCGGATGACGGCGGCCGATGTGCGCGCCACTGCCAAGTACATCGCCGAGAATGACATGGACGAATTGCGCAGCGCCTGCGGGATTTCCTCCAGCCGTGCAGGCCTGGTGCCTTATGCGATCGACGTGCTGACCCGGCTGGTCAAGACCTTCAAGCCGAAGGACATCGCGGTCTCCAGCTACGGTATCCGCGAAGGGCTTTTGTACGAGCAGATGCCGCAGCGGCTGCGCGAGCGGGATCCGCTGATCGAGGCGTCGCGGTTTGCGGAATCCAAGGACGCCCGCATCCCAGGCTTCGGCAAGACGCTGTATGATTTTGTGAGCCCGCTGTTCAACGGTGCACGGCACAGCAAGCGGCGGCTGATCAAGGCGGCCTGCCTGCTGCATGACGTGAGCTGGCGGGCGCATCCCGATTACCGTGCCGAGGTCTGTTTCGACAATGCGACCCGCGCCAACCTGGGCGGGCTGAAGCATTCGGAACGGGTGTTCCTGGGCCTGGCGCTTCTGCACCGCTACAGCAACAAGCGCCAGGGCAGTGCTTTTGAGCACCTCTACGGCCTGCTGGACGAAAAGAGCCAGCACGAGGCCGAGGTGCTGGGCAAGGCGATGCGGTTTGGTGCGATGCTGATGGTGACTGGCAAGGGCGACATCGGCGCCTTGCGCTGGCAGCCGCGCAAGCGGGTGCTGCATGCCGAGCTGCCGGAAGCGGCACGGGCGCTTTATGGCGAGGTGGCAGAGTCCCGCCTGCAGTCGCTGGGCAAGGCGCTGGAAGCGGTAGTGCATCTGACCTTCCGCAAACCGGGCACTGCTCCGGACGCCTGATCCGGGCTGAAGGCGTCAGATTTCGGTGACGCCTTCTTCCTCGGCGCTGTCCTGCTTGTCCGCGGGCGCGTTGTCTTTCTGCTTCTTGCGGATGATGATGTCGCCGTTGGGCAGGATCTCGGGCAGCTCATATGCGCTCCAGTCCTCGACCTCATTGGCGATATCGGCCAAGGCGGGACCCATCTCGCTGAGGAAAGCCCCCAGAGACGGGCCGATTTCATCCATCAAACCCTGCAGATCTTCCAGTGCCGGCGCCATCTCCTGGCGCAGGCCCTCCCACAGCAGCTCAGCCCCGCGTTCCATCAGGCTGGAACCGCTGTCTTCCTCCCCGGCTTCCTGAGCGGCAAGCGGGCTGGACATCAGGGCAATCAGGGCGGCGGGCAGAAGGATCTGTTTCATGAGGTCTATATAGGGTCGTCTGCGGTGCGGGAACAAGGGGCGGCATGGAACGGCCCGGCCTGGCCAGCTTGGCTTCTGCAGGTTTACCGCTAGATAACAGGATTGTTGCCCGGACGCTGGCGAGACAACGAGCCCGCCAATTTCCACCCCCTGCCGGGGATCGTCAGATCAGGAGGCTAACCGCTATGGCTGCTCCGAAGACCAAAGAAAAAGCTGCGTCATCCGGAAAGAAAGACGACAGCAAGAAACTGACTGACCAGCTTGCCAAGGAAGTGCGCACGCGTGCCGGTACGCTTGTCACCAAGATAAATGCAGCCCTCACCAAAGCCAGGGCTGACGCGGTCAAACAGGCCAAGGCCGAGCTGGAAAAGAAGGCGAAAAAGGAAGCCAAGGGCGGCAAACCTGATTCCAAGGAACTGGCCAAGAAAAAGACCGACCTGGAAAAACGGATACCAAGCTTCAAAGCCGCGATCAGCGACAACGTCGAAAGCAGCGGGCTGCGGGCTGCGACGGAGCAGGCCTATTATGCGATCAAAGGCTGGTCCAGCACCTGCTCATCTGCGCATATGCGGCGTGCGGCAATCCATGTTCCGGTAACGGCCACCCGCAGCGGCAAGACAAAAACCATCCTTCACAAGAAGACGAACCTGCTGAAGTTCTTTCCCGCGAAATACTCCCACGCCGACCATCTTGACGAGAAGAAAGAGGTCTGGAGCATTATGTCGTATGCGGACTTTGCCAAGGAATGGGCGAGCGCCGTCAAAGGTGCAAAACTGGCGAACTGGGCCGGGACGAAGCCGGATCTTGCGCCGGAGGACCCCTGGCATGTGGAGCTTCCCCGCAAGGCCGTGAAGGGCGGCGTTGACAAAGAAGATGTCGTGAAGAAAACGCGGCCCGGGCGCAGCGACAGCGAAGTAAAAGCCTGTGTGGAGAACTACGCTGAATATGTTGCCCTGACCGATGGTCTGCCCAAGGGCCGGAAGCTTAAGCGGAACAAGAAAATCGAGACCAACTACAAGTCCCTGTTCGACAAGAAATTCAAGGCGGCCAAGGCAAAAGTCGATGCCGAACGCAAGAAGGCTGTGGAAGAGGCCGAAAAAGCGGCCAAGGCCGAAGCAAAGGACAAGAAGGCCGATCCCAAGGTCAAGAAAGCCAAAACAGAAGAAGCCACGAAAAAGCTGGACGCGGATCTGGAAAAGCGGGCAAAGAAACTGGTCAACAAGATGAATCCGGACCCGAGCCGCTTTACGCTGGAAAAGTAGGCTGTGCGTTGCCTCCCGGCGCGCATGCCGGCCGGCCTCAGCCGATCTCAATATCCAGCGTCACCGGGAAATGGTCCGACGCATTCAACAGCGCCTCGCGCATCTCTGCGTCCTGGTAGCACGCGCCGTCCTCGAACGGATGCCAGATCCGCCAGTGCGGGCGGTATCCCATCAGGCTGTGCGAGATCATCACATAGTCCAGAAGCGCCCGGAAATAGCGTTTGGTTTCCGGGTTGTAGAACCTGGAAGTGCTCGGCAGAGACGTCGCCCTGGGCCGGGTCAGGCTTTGCGCATTGGGATCGTTCAGGAGATCGCCCATGACAATCTCGACCGAGGACTGGCCGAAGAGCTTTTCGTACTGATCCAGCCCCGGGCCATCGTTCAGGTCGCCCAGGACAACCACATGCTCGCCCGCTGCGGTGTGCTCCGCCACCCGCCGGTGCAGCCAGATCGCCTGCGCCAGCTGCTTGCGCCGGTTGGCGATGGAAACAGCGGTGATCTCGTCCCGCGTCCTGGCCCCGTGCGGCGCCTTGGATTTCAGATGCGCACCGATCATCCGCAGTTTCGCGCCGTCCTTGGTGCTGACCGCCAGCTCCAGCGGCGGTTTGGAGAAGCGCACCTCGTCCTCCTGCGCGTCGACATCCAAATCGATGCGGAACACCCCGTCGAATTGCGGCGCTTGCAGAGAGGAGCGGGCATCATGCACCGCGTCCAGCACGTCCGGATCGTACAGAAGCGCAATCTCCTGCTGGGTGTCGTTCGGAAAGCCGCTGACCGCCTCGCGCGCCCTCAGGCCCGCCTCGGCGGCAAAGCGTTCCAGCGCGCGGGTGGTGCGCTGGCTGCGCCCCGTGTTGGGGGCCTCGACCACCATCACCGCATCGGCATCAATGCGGCGCAGCACATGGGCAATAGCGCGGCCCTGGGTATAACGGTCCACACCATGGCGAGCGGAGGGTTCGCCATCCAGCAGCAGGTTGTCTTCGCCATCAAACAGATTGGCGAACCATTCGATGTTATAGGTGGCCAGCCGCATTGCCGCAGCATCCGTTGATCTCGTCCCAGGCGCGGTTGATGTCGATCATCCGCTTTTCTGCCAGCCTGACAGCTTCTTCGGGTACCCCGCGCGCAATCATCGCATCCGGGTGGGTTTCGCGCACCAGTTTGCGCCAGTGCTTGCGGATCTCCTCCTTGGTCATTTCCGGGCTGACGCCGAGCACGGTAAAGGGATCCTTGGGGGCATCGGGCACAAAACGTGCCCTAAGCGCCTGGAACTGCTGCGGAGTCTGGCCGAAGATGCGGCTGACTTCCTCCAGAAACTCATTCTCGCCCGGGTGATAGAACCCATCCGCCATGGCGATATGAAAGAGCCCCTCCATCAGGTCGCAGAGCGTGGTCGGATCCTCGGCGAACATGCGCTGGATGCGGCGGGCGTATTCCTGGTAGCCCGCGACATCGGTGCGCGCCATGTCAAAAACCCGCGCCGCGCCGGTCTCGTCATCGCGGGCGATCTGGAACACCTCGCGGAAGGCGGTGACCTCGTCCCGCGTCACCTGGCCGTCCGCCTTGGCCATCTTGGCGCCAAGCGCAATCACGGCGATGGCAAAGGCCACCGTCTTTTCGGGCGGCGCGCGCAGCTTGTCAAAGACATCGGTCAGGCTTTCGCCCTTGGCAAGCGCAGCCAGCGCGTCGGAGATGCGGGTCCAGAGTGACATGCCCCAAGCCTAACGGTCTTTGCCGGGGCTGTCAGGGGCGGGAATTCCGGGCGTCAGGATTTTCTGCATGAAGATGGTATCCAGCCACTGCCCCCATTTGCAGCCCAGTTCCGGCATCCTTGCCGTTTCCGCGTAGCCCAAAGCGGCGTGAAAAGCGATGGCACCGGGGTTGGCGCTGCTGACGCTGGCGATCAGCACGTGAATGCCCGCCTGCTTTGCCTTTTCCTCCAGGGCCTGCAGCAGCTTGCGGCCAATGCCCCCCCCTTGTGCTGCCGGCAGCAAGTGGATGGTGTGCTCAGCCGTAAAACGGTAGCCGGGACCGAAACGGAACGGGAAGAAATACGCGTGCCCGAGGATGTCTCCGTCCTGTTCGGCCACCAAGTAGGCACCTGGGCGGGCGGCGATCTGTTCCCGCACCTGCGCCGGTGTTTTTTCAACGGTGTTGAAAGTTGCCAGCGTGTCCCGGATCACTTGGTTGGCGATGGCGCAGACGGCATCGGCATCTGCTGATGCCGCGGGGCGGATGATCATTCGAGCACCCTCCGCCCGTGCGGAGTTTCGAACTCCGCCATCAGGCCGGGAGCACCTGGCTCCACCGCGATACGCGGGTCGTCAATGATCCGGTCCAGCGCGGCTTGCAAGCTCCGCGCCTCCGGGTGGCTGACCACCAGGCGGCTGAGCCGGCAACCGGATTGCGGCAGGCGGGCCGCAGGCGGATCGCCCTGCCACTGCAGAACGGCGGGAAAGATGTTGTCAAAAGGCAGCAGGCCGTCTGCGGGCACCGTCATCAGCCAGCTGAGATCCCCGCGCTGCATCTGCACATGCCGCTGCGCGTGGGTTGGAAGCAGTGCTTTCTCCGCCTCCAGATCCTCGCTGCGCAGGATCCAGTTGTTGAGTTTTGCGGGCCCTTCGAAGCGGTCGAGGTTGAACCAGCGCGGCTGCTCTTGCGGCTGGGCCCCGGGGTCGATGGCAATGGCTTCAAGATACAGCCCGTCCTCCAGCCCGATGAGGCGGTTATGGGTACCATAGCGGGCATGGGAGCCGCCGGGGCCGAGGGCAATGCCCAGCGCGTCCTCGGTATGGGCGACAGCCTCTTCCAGCGTTCCGCCTGCCACCGCCAGATGATCGAGTATCATAAGCATCCTCCCCAGTTTGCGGGCAGAGACTAGCGGGACAGCGGCGGGGCGCAAGGCGGGAATTGTCGGCGACTGGCACGGTTGAACCTTACATTGACGCAACTCAACTGCTTAAGGTGCAGTCATCGCTAACCGGGAAACTAAAATGAACTGGCTGACACCACCTCAGGATGCAGTGACCTACAAAACCATCGACGGGCTGGAGTTTTGGATGGACAACGAGAAGCCAGGAGCACCGCTGGTGGCCCCAACAATTCGGACCAGCAACCCAGAAGTCAGCATCGTTTTTGTCCCGAATACCGGTGACGATGACGACGCCTATTTGATGCAATTCAATGGGACATCAATGATCTTCTCGAATCCTGCCCCAGCTCTTCGCAGGCACTGCGATGTACATGACAGGCTCAAGGAAGAAAATCCGGATGTCGATTTTGCCATCAAATGGATAGGCCGAGACGCAAAGTGGTTTGAGCACACCGGCGAACAAGAAGGACGGGCACTCACTATACCGTCTGCGCGCAAATTCAGGAGCTGGCAGGAACAGCAAGAAATGACACGGCTGTTTTGTGAGCTCATGGCGTTGAACGCTCCGGGACCATATGTGATGTACAAAGGCGGATCTCCCAGCAAGGACGGCTCAACTTGGAAGAAGATCAAAAAAAGGGTTGTCGGATTTGATCACAAGCTGAGGGCGCGCCTGGCTGCGGGTGAATTTGTTCAACGGTCAGTTCTTAAAAGTATTTTTAGCCATTTCAAAATAGGCCCGACTTAAACCCCTCTGCTGCTGCCTGAACAACTTCAATTCCAGCTTCAAGGATCGTCGCGGCAAACTCGCTCTCCGAAACCGCAGGAACAGGTAAAAGCCTGAATACACGAAAAAACGCGCCACCCTCGAAGGCAGCACGTTTGCTTCTTTCTGGTCCGAA
>NZ_JWLC01000010.1:0-63967 GCF_000813745.1 Leisingera sp. ANG-M1
ATCAGCCTTGCGGGCGCCACAATGCTGCTGCTGTTTGCGGTGCGGATGGTGCGCACCGGCATCGAGCGCAGCTATGGGGCCTCGTTCCAGCGGCTGATGACCGGCCAGCGCAGCTATGCCTCCTCCGCCGCCACCGGCGTCGCCATGGCCATCGTGCTGCAGTCTTCGGCGGCGGTGGCGCTGCTCACATCCGGCTTTGCCGCCTCCGGCATGCTGGCGTTCCCGGCAGGCCTCGCGATTGTCTTGGGCGGCGACCTGGGCTCGGCGCTGATCATCCAGATCCTGTCGTTCAAGCTCGACTGGCTGGTGCCGGTGCTCTTGGCGATCGGCGGCTACCTGTTTGTGAAGACCGAGGCCAAGAAAGCGCGCCAGCTCGGCCGCATCCTGATGGGGGTGGCTTTCATCCTGATTTCGCTCAGGTTTCTGCGCGAGGCGATGGATCCGATCCGCGACAGCGCCTTTCTGCCCGCCATCGCCGGCTATCTGGCGCGCGACTATATCACTGCATTTCTGGTCGGCGGCGCGCTGGCCTTTGTGATGCATTCCAGCGTTGCGGCGATCCTGATGTGCGTGACCCTGGTGCAAATCGGCGCGATCCCTTTTGCGGCCGGCATGTCCTTGGTCTTGGGGGCGAATTTCGGCTCTGCCTTCATTCCGGTGTGGCTCAGCCGCGGCATGGATCTGCAGGCGCGGCGCATTCCCTACGCCAACCTCGCCCTGCGCGGTGCCTGGGCGGTGGTGGCGCTGTTCGGCGCCAATCTGGCGCTGCGCCAAGGGCTGCTGGGAGACCCCCAGGGCGGCCAGATGCTGGTCAACGCGCATCTGGCGTTCAATGCGTCCCTGCTGGTGCTGGCGCTGCCGTTCTGCGGCCGGCTGCAAGGGCTCTTTGAGCGGCTGTTCCCGGAGCCTGCGACGGCAGAAACCACTCAGCCGGGGAGGCCGGTCAGCGCACTGGAGCAGGGCAGCTATGGTTCTGCTACCCAGGCGGTGTCCAATCTCAAGCGCGAGTTGCTGCGGATGAGCGATCTGGTGCATGCCATGTACCGCCCGGTTCTGGAGCTCTACCAGTCCAGCACCAAGGAGCAGATCAAGGCAGTGCAGGTGATGGATGAGGAGGTCAATGCCTGCCTCTCCGGCATCCGCAAATATGTGGCCGCCATCCCCGAAGAGGAGTTCAGCAAGGCGCAGGTGAAGACTGCGCGCGGCTTAATGGAATATGCCATCAGGCTGGAAACTGCCGGAGATGTGGTGGCCCGCCGCCTGACGGTGCTGGCCGGTGATCTGAACAAGAAGAACCTGCGCTTCTCCAAGGATGGCTGGATGGAGATCACCCGGATGCATGAGGCCACCCTGGCCAACCTGCAGCTGGCCTCGAACGTGCTGATCTCGGATGACCTGGAGAGCGCCCGGCTGCTGAGCCTGGAAAAGACCGAACTGAAACGGATGGAGCATGACAGCCGCAAACGCCACCTGAAGCGGTTGCAGAACGGTGCCCAGGATAGCTTTGAAACCTCGGATATCCATCTGGAGACGCTGCGGGCGCTCCGTGAATTCAACAGCCATATCGCTGCGGTGGCCTATCCGGTTCTGTACCAGAACGGCCAGCTGCTGGAGACCCGGCTGATCAACGAAATGCGGCCGGAGCAAGCCGAGTAAGGCTGAGTCCCGGGCCGTTGCAGTAAAGATCTGTCCCTGAAATGACCCTCTTTGTTATTGCCATCATCCTGTCGGCAGCGCTGCTGCACGCCGTCTGGAACGCAATTGTGAAAACCGCCGCCGACCGCACCACTACGCTGGGACTGGTGGCCTTTGGCCATGTGATCCCCAGTGCGGTGATGGTGGCGCTGCTGCCGCTGCCCAATGCCGAGAGCTTTATCTACATCCTGCTCTCGACCGTGGTGCATTTCGGCTATTACTACATGCTTGGGCGGGCCTATCAGCATGGCGACTTCAGCGTCGTATACCCGATTGCCCGCGGCATTGTTCCGGCGCTTGTGGGCATTTGGGCGATGATCTTTGCAGGCGAGGTGCTGCCGCTGCAGGCCTGGGTTGGGATCGCAGTGATTGCGCTTGGCATCCAGCTCAGCAGCTGGAAGGCGCTGCGCTCCGGTGTGGGGCGGACGGCCTTGGGCTTTGCTGTCGGGACAGGGATCTTCATCTCGATCTATTCCCTGATCGACGGGGTAGGAGTGCGCTTGTCTGGCAATACGCTCAGCTATTGGGCCTGGGGCGCGTTCCTGCATATCTTCATCGCCATCTTCATTGCCATCCGCAAGCGCGAAACCCTGGCCGCCCTGCCCAAGCGGACCTGGGCCCTGGGCCTGGCGGGCGGGCTGGTGTCGATGACGGCCTATGGGCTGGTGCTTTATGCCAAGAACTTTGCGCCGCTGGGGGCGGTCTCGGCGCTGCGCGAGACGTCGGTGATCTTTGCGGCGCTGATCGGATTTGTCTTCCTCAAGGAAGGTTATTGGGTGCGCCGTCTCGGCTCGGCAGTCATGATGGCCGGCGGCGTAGCTTTGATCGGCATGGCGGTCTGACTCTGCAGCATCCGCCAGCGTCTTTCAGGCTTCGGCCCTCAGGCGCTGGCTCTCTGCTCAGGGCGCACAGTATCGGTCTGAATTGCCGTCAGCGTGCTTAGAAGAACCGACTTTTTCACCGGCTTTGCCAGGAAGTGATCCATGCCCGCATCCAGGCAGGCTTGCCGGTCGCTGGAAAAGGCATTTGCGGTCAGCGCGAGAATGACAGGTTGGTCAATCGGCAAACTGCGGATTTCCCGGGTTGCGGCAATACCGTCCAGCTCTGGCATAGACATGTCCATAAGGATGATATCCGGTCGCAGCTCCCGGCACATGTCGACTGCGGCCCGGCCGTTTGGCGCTTCGGCCAGCTCAACCGGCTGGCCGCGCAGGTATTTGCGGATCAGCAAACGGTTGGTCTGATTGTCCTCGGCCAGCAGGATCTTGCACGGTTTCAGCTCTTGTGCGGCTTCCAGCGGCAGAACGGCCAGCTTGTCCAGAGCCGGGCTTGCGGGGGCCATCTGCACTTCCAGCCGGAAGCACGACCCCTGACCCGGCTCTGACCTGACAGAAATGCCGCCGCCCATCCGCTTGGCCAGCATGCTGGAAATCGTAAGCCCCAGCCCGGTGCCGCCAAACGCCTTGGTGGTGGCTGTGTCGGCCTGGGTGAAGCGGTCGAAGATGTAGCGGCTTTGGGCCTCGGAGATCCCGATGCCGCTGTCCTCAACCTCAATCACCAGGCGGCAGGGATCTGCAGCCGTGCTGGAAACCCGCACCGATATTTCCCCTTGGGCCGTGAATTTCACGGCATTGCCGATCAGATTGACGAGGATCTGCCGCAACCGCCCGTCGTCGCCGTGCAGCCGTTCCGGCAAACCCTCGGCAAAGCGGACCTGCAGAGGCAGCCCCTTCTCAAGAGCTTTGGGCCGGAACAGCCCTGCGGCGGCGCTGATGCACTCGCGCAGATCGAAGTCTTCTTCGGAGATAGAAAATTTCCCGGCCTCCAGCCGCGATAGATCCAGGATGTCGTTGATGATCTTCAGAAGCGCCTGCGCGGAATTGCGGATCGTGTCCACATTCTGCTGATCATCCGGAGACAGCTCCGCTTCTGCCAGCAGATCGGCCATGCCGATGATGCCGTTCATCGGTGTGCGGATTTCATGGCTCATGTTGGCCAGGAACTCCGATTTGGCCCGGTCCGCCATCTCCGCCGCCTGCTTGGCCTCGGCCAGCTCGCGTTCGCGCTGCTTGCTGCGGGTGATGTCGCGCTCGATGCCGATGATCAGGTCGACTTTGCCATCCTTGCCGGCAACCGGCACAATATTGGTGTCGAACCAGACCTCATCCCCTGACTTGGTGTAATTGAGCACCTCGTTGTGGTAGCGGGTGCCGCTTTCCTTGTGGCGGTTCATCTCCCTGATCACGCCAAGATCGGTGTTGGGCCCGTCCAAAAGGTCCGAAGGGGTGCGTCCGATTGCTTCGCTTCCGGCATAGCCGGTGGCACGGGTAAAGGCGTCATTGACCCAAAGAATCCGCAGCTCCGCATCAGTCAGGATGATACTGTCGGAGGCATGTTTGGCCACCAGCGACAGGCGGTGAAGCTCCTCCTGCTGCTTTTGCAGTTCGGCATGGGCCTCCTCGAGCGCTTGCTTGCCTCGGTTCAATTCGCTGTTGCGTTCCGACAGTGCCTGGTTTGCACGTATCAGTTCCTCGCGAAGATGGATGTCTTCAGAGACATTCCAATTGACCCCGATCATCCAGTCGCGGCCGAGTGCGTCTTTGAACGGGCTGGCCAAAGCGCGGATGTGCTTGACCGTGCCGCCGTCCAGCACGATCCGGAACTCCGAGGCGAAATTCGACTTGTCCCTCTCCGCTGCGCTTAGGGCTTCTGCGACCCGGTCCCGGTCCTCGGGGTGCAGCATGGCGATCCAGCTGCTGCCCGCCAGCGGGCCGTTTTCCGCCGGCACGCCGTACAGTTCATGCATCCGGCTGTCCCAGCTCACCCGCTGGTTTGCCGAATCGCATTCCCAAATGCCGACCCGTGAAGTCTTGACCGCGATTTCCAGCCGCCGCGACACCGCTTCCAGCTCTGCCTCGCGGCGCCGCAGCTTGCCGATCACGAGCTGCCGGGCCGCCGAGAGTCTGCCGGCCAGGAAGGTTGGAAAGACAATCAGCATCCCGGCGGCCAGCAGCGCCAGGCGCAGCTGCCATTGATTTTCGGGGTACGGCTGCCAGCCGCCCGCAGGCCGCGCAGCCAGCTGCCAGGAGCCAGCCGGCAGGTGGATGTCCAGCAGCACCGGGTCTCCGGCCAGAATGCCTGGGCTGCCGAAGAACTGGCGGCCTGCAGCGCCGGTGCCGTCGTGTCCGGTCAGGGCAAGATCAAGTCCGCTCATACTGCCGTCCAGACCGGTGGCGGCATAAAGGGTTCCGGTTTCCACGACGGCTGACAGGATGCCCCAGAACTGCCGGTTAGGCCCTGATCCAGTGAAGACGGGCAAGCGGTAGATGAATCCGGTGCCGCCTTGAACCAGGTTCACCGGTCCGGCCAGCACCATTTCACCGCTGTCACGCACCCGGAAGGCGGCATCGCGCTGTGCGGCGTTCTCGTTGTAGTCCAGCCCGATCGCGGGTTCGTTGCCTTGCATCGGGTAGATCAGCGAAACCACCAGGCCAGGGGCGGCGGCAATATGGCGGATGGCCGTCTGCCCCTCCAAAACCTGACCCGCAAGCAAGCTGAACCGGTCCTGCGGCATGCCTGGTTCGGTGCTGAGCATCGCCGCCAGGCCGCGCAGCCTTTGGTAATCCCCGTTCAGCTGGCCCTCCAGGCGGGATTTGATCAGGCCCGCGGTTTGCTGAACGGCCGCGCGCTCGGACTGATGGTGGATGGTGGCATTTTGCCTTTCGGCAAAGAAGCCGGCGGTGCAAACAACCGCCAGGGTGAGCAGAGCAGGAAGATAGCCCAGGTTGCCAAGCGCCCGCAGCCAGGATCCGGGAAGTTTGAACACGGCCATGCAGCCACCTTTGAATTCAAGCGAAACACCGCCGTCAGGCCGGAGCGGCCCGCGTGCGAGGCCCGCTCGTCGGCCTCGCAGTCCCTATAAAGTCCGAATGGCGGGATTTCTCAACTCATTCCCGTGCGCCAGCCGGCCCGGCGGCCAGGCGCCAGCCCTGTTTCAAGTGCCAGCACCTTGCCCCGGGCTGAGAACCTGCAAGGCCCGGGATCAGAAGTCCTGCCACTTAGCCAAAGCGGCAGAGCCATCCGCGACCGGCATAGCAGCAGGCTCTTGCGGCAGATCCTCCCATCCCGTGCCATGTGCAGACGGCAGTTCCGGTTCGGCCGCCTGCGGCGGCGGGGCCATCTCCTCGCCGACGTTGAACTGCGCCACCAGCCCTGCCAGTTTGGATGCATCGCCGTTCAGCAGCTGGCCTGCGGCAGTCATCTGTTCCACCATCGCGGCGTTCTGCTGGGTCACCTGATCAAGCTGCATCACCCCGGTGTTAATTTCACCAATGCCGGTGGACTGCTCGGCAGCACCTTCCGCGATGCCCGAAACCAGCCCCGAGATATGCGTGACCTGAGAGACGATGCTGTTCAGCGCGTCGCCGGCCTTGCCGACCAGATCCACGCCCTTGGCGACCTGTTCGCCTGAATTGGAGATCAGCGCTTTGATCTCCATCGCCGCATCCGAAGAACGTTGCGCCAGCGCCCGCACTTCCGAGGCGACCACTGCAAAACCGCGCCCGGCGTCACCCGCACGTGCAGCTTCGACGCCGGCGTTCAGTGCCAGCAGGTTGGTCTGGAAGGCGATGTCGTCGATCACCCCGATGATCTGCGAGATATGAGTGGCAGATTCTTCGATGCCGTTCATTGCGGCCACCGCGTTTTCCACGACTTCGCCGCTGGTCTTTGCCTCGTCGCGGGCTTCGTTCATGGCGGTTTCCACCCGGCGGGCGCCGTCGGCGGCCGCTTTGACGCTGGCAGTCATCTGATCCAGGGCCGCCGCGGTTTCCTCCAGCGTGGCTGCCTGACTTTCGGTGCGCTGCGACAGATCATCCGAAGCCTGGCTGATCTCATGGGTGCCGTTGCGGATACTGGTGGTAGCCTCCACCACTTCGCGCACAGTGGCGTTCAGCGTGTCCACGGTTTGGTTGAAGTCCATGCGCAGGCCCCTGTAGGCATCGGGGAACGGCGTGTCGATGGTGCTGGAGAAATCCCCTTTCGCCAGATGAGTCAGGCCGTTACGCAGCTCATTGACCACAAGGTCCTGCTCGCGCTGAGCTTCTGCCCGCTCCTGTTCGGCAATTTGGGCATTCTGCAGATCGGTTTTGAATCCCTCGAGGATGCCGGCAATATTGCCGAACTCGTCCCCGGTGCCGTTGCCTGCAACGGGATGATCGTAATCCTTGGCGGCAATGTGTTCGACGCTGTCGGACAAGGCCGAAACCTTGCGGGCAATGCTGCGGGCCGCAATCCAGGACAGCAGCGCCACTGCAAGCGCCACACCGACCGCTTGCAGCATGGACGCATTGGTCAGGCTGCGCTGTGCGGCAAGGGCTTCGGCACTGTCTACCTCCAGCACGATGCCCCAGGTCCGGTCTTCCAGGCCGATACCCGCAGCCATTGCTTCAACCGGCTGGCCGGATAGGCCCAGAGTGCCTGAAAAGCTGCTTTCGCCGCCGCTGATGGCCGCGGAGATCTGCTGCAGGTCCGGCAGTTGCGACAGGATCTGATGGCCGCCTTCGCGGTCCGATGCGGTCAGGGCAACACCGTCGCCGCGCACCAGATAGGCCTGGCCGGTCTCCCCCAGCAGGGCGGAGCGGGACAGGATGCCTGCAATATCGCCTACCGGCACCCGCAGAACCAGCGCCCCCATGATGGCACCGCGTTTGTAGATCGGCGAAGCGGCGAACATGGCTGCCGCGCCGCCGTCCGCCTCGTAGGCGGCCATTGGCGACAGGAAGACATTCCCCTGTTCCAGCTCCAGCGCCGCTTGGAAAGCCTGGCCCAGCCCGCTGTCCTTAAAAGGCCCGGTCAGGTAGTTCAGCGCAAAATCTTCGTTCTTGTGCACCGAGTAGACCATGTTGCCCTGCACATCCAAAAGGTAAGCGTCCAGGAACCCCTGTTCTTCCAGGAAAGTGACAAAGCCCGCATGGTTCATCTTATGGCGGATCGACCAAGCGGACTTGTCCTTGGCATCCAGCAACTTGTAGCGCTCGCCCGCAGGATTCGGATTGCCCTCGCCGTATGTGGCGCGCAGATGCGATGCGGGATCGTCGCCCAGCGAATAGAACCCGTTGGAGAAGTCGCGCAGCGCCGTTTCGACCGCCTTGCTTGCAACCAGGGTCCGGGTTTGCGAGCGCAGGGTGGCAACCCAGTTTTCCAGCGCGTCTTTACGCTCTTCCAGAAGCGTCGCATAGGCCGCTTCCCGGTTGGCTTTCAATGCCTGGCCGGCCTCCCAGGCAAAGAAAAAGCCTGAAGCGAGAGTCAGAAGAATCGTTGGCGCGGCGATGGACAGCGGCAGCTTGCGGCCGAGTCGCATATTGCCCCAGAATTTAAACAGTCGAGTCATTGCAGCGTAGTTCCCATCAACATTTCAGTCTGCCCGGCAGCCTGCGAACGGCCGTCGGCGGTGCCAGCTGGGTGGCGCTTGATGGGAGACGACAGTCAGGCGGATTCATTTCAGCCGCGTTAAAATTGATGCCGGACCCGTGGATTCGCGTCATTTGGCGGGCCAGAAAGCCGCATTTTGGCTGTTTCACTTTTTTCTGTGGCGTTACGGCAGGGGGGCGAATCGTCCGGACCCGGTGTGATTCTCCTGCGCCAGGCTGCGGCGGAAGGGGCCAACCGGCCCAGCAGGAGACCCAGGACCATTGCATTCCCGCCGTGCGGGCAGACGCTTTGCCCCTGCGGCTAGGCAGGTGGCTGGCCAGCGACAGTCAAACGCCCCTATTTACCTGAGATTTTGATGTCCCAGGGGCGTGTTTAAGCACGGAAAAGACTTCGGCACTGGCAGCCGTCCCTTTGCAGGCGCTTGAAATCACTCATGTTTTGGAAACTGGTGCTGCTGGAGAGAATTGAACTCTCGACCTCTCCCTTACCAAGGGAGTGCTCTACCTCTGAGCTACAGCAGCGCCGGTGAGGGGGCTTTTAGGCATAAACGCGGAGGGGCGCAAGAGCATTCTGGACGGTTTTTTCGCACTAAGTTACAGAAGTTCTATGGCAGAGAAGAAAACACCGAAAAACGAAGGCTCAGCGGCCTCCCGCGAAGACCGGTTGAAGGCGGCGCTCAAGGCAAATATGGCCCGGCGCAAGGCCCAAGCCAAGGCGCGGGCGGACAAGCAGGACCAGGATACAGGCAAAAGCGGAGAATAACGGCAGATGGATTCGATTCTGGTAACTGGCAACGGCCCGCTGAATGGGCAGATTCCAATCGCAGGGGCCAAAAACGCCTGCCTCACGCTAATGCCGGCCACGCTCCTCAGCGAAGAACCGCTGACGCTGACCAATGCGCCGCGGCTGAGCGACATCAAGACCATGACGCTGCTCTTGCAATCGCTGGGCGCCGAGGTGTCCAGCCTGCAGGATGGCCAGGTACTGGCGATGTCGAGTCACGACCTCACCAGCCATGTTGCCGATTATGACATCGTGCGTAAGATGCGCGCATCCAATCTTGTGCTAGGCCCGATGCTGGCGCGGCTGGGCCAGGCGGTGGTCTCGCTGCCCGGGGGGTGTGCCATTGGCGCGCGGCCGATGGATCTGCATATTCACGGGCTCGAAGCGCTGGGCGCTGAGATCGAGCTGAAAGACGGTTACCTGCATGCCAAGGCGCCGAACGGCCTCAAGGGCGCGGTGATCGAACTCAGCTTTGCCTCCGTGGGCGCCACCGAGAACATTATGATGGCGGCGACGCTGGCCAAGGGCACCACGGTGATTAAGAACGCCGCCCGCGAGCCAGAGATCGTCGACCTGGCGGACTGCCTGCGCAAGATGGGTGCCCAGATCGAGGGCGACGGCTCCCCCGATATCACCATTCAGGGCGTAGACCGGCTGCACGGTGCAACCCACCAGGTGGTGACCGACCGGATCGAACTGGGCACCTACATGCTGGCCCCGGCGATCTGCGGCGGTGAGGTGGAATGCCTCGGCGGCCGCATGTCTCTGGTTGGCTCCTTCTGCGAGAAATTGGATGCGGCGGGCATCCAAGTGACCGAAACCGAAAAGGGCCTGAAAGTGGCCCGCAAGAACGGCCGGGTATCGGCGGTGGACGTGATAACCGAGCCTTTCCCCGGCTTCCCCACCGACCTGCAGGCGCAGATGATGGCGCTGATGTGCACCGCCGAGGGCACCTCAGTGCTGGAAGAGAAAATCTTTGAGAACCGCTTCATGCATGCGCCGGAGCTGACGCGCATGGGCGCCCAGATCGAGGTGCACGGCGGCACCGCCACGGTGACCGGCGTTGAAAAACTCAAAGGCGCTCCGGTGATGGCCACCGATCTGCGCGCCTCGGTCTCGCTGATTCTGGCAGGGCTCGCGGCGGAAGGCGAAACCATGGTGAGCCGGGTCTATCACCTGGACCGCGGCTATGAGCATGTGGTGCGCAAGCTGTCCGGTGTCGGCGCCAAAATCGAACGGATCAGGGAACAGTGATGGCAGATGCAAGCTTTGATGACGGCCGCGAGGTTCCGCTGAATCTGGGCGCACTGGAGGCAAATGACCTCGAGGTGCTGTCTTCTCTTCTGCAAGATGCGGTGTTCCCGGTGACTGAAATGAGCTGGCGCGCCTCCGAGCGCCGCTTTGCCCTGCTGCTGAACCGGTTCCGCTGGGAGGACCGCGACGCTGCCGAGCGCCGCGGCCGCGCTTATGAGCGGGTGCAGTCGCTTCTGGTGGTGAACAATGTGCTGGGCGTCGCCTCGCAGGGGGTGGACCGCAAGGACACTGATCTGATTCTGTCGCTGCTTTCGGTCAGCTTCGAGCCGGGCGAAGACGGCGCCGGCCATGTGCTGCTCACCCTGGCCGGCGATGGCGCCCTGCGGCTGTCGGTCGAGGCGCTGGAGGTTTCGGTGCGTGACGTGACCCGTCCCTACCGCGCGCCCTCGGGCCAGGCCCCGGACCACGGAGCCTGACCGGTGCAGAACAAGCGCGGCATTTCTCAGGCCTTTGCCCCTGTTGCCGTGCCGCAGCTGCAGATCCGTCCAGCCACTGTCTTTGACGTCTTTGACATGAGCCGCGTCCTTATCTCGTCAATCCGTGATCTCTGCAAAGCCGATCATGATGGGGATGCGGCCCGGATCGCCGAATGGACTGCAGATAAGAGCCCGGAGCGGATCCGCACCTGGATCGAAGGCCCTGGGCGCTACTGGCTGGCAGAGCTCGGCGGGGCCGTGGCAGGTGTCGGCGGGCTGAATTCCAAGGGGGCAATCTCCTTGCTGTACGTTGCGCCTGAAGTGGCCGGGCAAGGCGCCGGGACTGCTTTGCTGGCGCATCTCGAATCGGAGCTTCTGAAAAGCGGCTGCAGTGAAGGGCGCCTGAACGCGACCGGCACCGCTTTGGAATTCTACCAGGCCAATGGCTGGCAGCGGGACGGGGCACCCGTGAACTTTTGTGGCACTCCCTGCTTGCCGATGCACAAACACCTCGATTGAAAATCCTGCCTGCCGCTTCTTTCTGGCCGAAATAATCCGGGGTGCATTGGCCGCCAGGCCAAGAGGGGCAGCGTCCCTGCCTTGCGTCCAATTGCACCGCTTGCTGCCATAATTCTTGAGGCTCTGCGCCCATAGGGCTATGCGGAGGCCAAAGGAGATCCCGATGCCGCAGTTTCTGAACACCGCCGATTCTGATTTTGAGCAGGCCTTCACCACGCTCTTGGGCGCCAAGCGCGAGGACAGCCCGGATGTGGATGCCATTGTTGCCGGGATCATCGACGACGTGCGCAGCCGCGGCGATGCAGCGCTGGTGGAGCTGACCGCGAAGTTCGACCGGCTGGAACTGGACGCCACCCAGCTCCGGTTCACCGATGCCGAGGTGGATGCGGCCATCGCCACAGTCTCCGCCGAAGAACGCGCAGCGCTGGAGTTGGCGGCGGAACGCATCCGCGCTTATCACACGCGCCAAATGCCGGAAGATGCGCAATGGACCGACGAGAGCGGCGCCACGCTGGGCTGGCGCTGGTCGGCGGTTTCCGCCGCGGGCCTGTATGTGCCGGGCGGGCTGGCGTCTTATCCCTCTTCGGTGCTGATGAATGCCATTCCGGCAAAGGTGGCAGGTGTCGAACGGCTGGCGATCACCGTGCCAACCCCGGACGGGCAGATCAACCCGCTGGTGCTGCTGGCGGCAAGGCTGTCCGGCGTTGATGAAATCTACCGCGTCGGCGGCGCCCAGGCAGTGGCGGCGCTGGCCTATGGCACCGAAAGCATCGCGCCGGTGGACAAGATCACCGGCCCGGGCAATGCCTTTGTGGCTGCCGCCAAGCGCCGGGTGTTCGGCAAGGTCGGCATCGACATGATTGCAGGCCCTTCGGAAATCCTGGTGATTGCCGGCAAGGACAACAACCCGGACTGGATCGCGCTCGACCTGATGAGCCAGGCCGAGCATGACGAAAGCGCTCAGTCGATCCTGATCACCGATGATGAAGGATTCGGCCGCGCGGTTGCTGAAGCCGTGGACAAGCGGCTGGAAACGCTGGAACGCCGCGCCATTGCCGGTGCCTCCTGGCGCGACTTCGGTGCGGTGATTACCGTGCGCGATCTGGATGAGGCAGCCGCACTGTCCAACCGGGTGGCGCCTGAGCACTTGGAGCTCTGTGTTGCGGACCCGGTTGCTTTGAGCGAAAAGACCGTCCACGCCGGTGCCATCTTCCTGGGCCAGTATACTCCAGAGGCCATTGGCGATTACGTCGGCGGCCCCAACCACGTGCTGCCGACGGCGCGTTCGGCGCGGTTCTCCTCCGGTCTTTCGGTGATGGATTTCCTCAAGCGCACGACGCTGAGCCAGATGACCCCGGCGGCGCTTCAGGCAATTGGCCCGGCGGCGGAGGTGCTGGCAAACAGCGAGAGCCTGGAGGCGCATGGGCTGTCGGTCACGGCCCGGCTGGATGCGCTGAACGGCTGAGGCAGCAAGGGGCGCTGCCCCTCTGCGCGTGCCGCGCATTCACCCCGGGGTATTTGGGACCAGAAAGAAGCAGGGGGCCGTTCAGTAGTGGGCGGTATAGCCGCCATCCACGGCCAAGACTTGCCCGGTGATGTAGGACGCGGCTGGTGAGGCCAGGAATAGGATGGCGGGGGCCAGCTCTTCCGGTTCGCCCCAGCGGCCCAGACAGGTTGCGTTTTGCAGCTTTTCCAAAATGGCCGGGTCTGCCGCCGCGGCCAGGTTGGGGGCGGTCTTGAAGAAGCCGGGCGCGATGGCGTTCACAGTTATGCCCTTGGGACCAAGCTCTGCGGCCAGCGCCTTGGTCATGCCGTTGATGCCAGCCTTGGCGGTTGTATAGGCTGCGTCGCCGGCCTGGGCGATAAGGCCGGCAATGGACGAGATGTTGATTATGCGGCCGCAGCCCTTTGCCTCCATCTGTGCGGCGGCCAGCTGTGACAGGCGGAAGGGGGAGACCAAGTCAACCTCCCACAGTGATTGCAGGTCCGCGCGGGTGAATTCCTGCAGGCTGCGGCGGTCGCGCTGGCCAACGTTGTTGACCAGGATGTTGAGCCCGCCGGCCGCGGCGATGCCTGCAAAGGCAGCGGCAGCGGCCTCTTCGTCAGCCACATCCAGCACCAGCGGATGGGCGGTGCCGGGCATCCGGGCGAGGGCCTGCTCCACCCGGTCCTGGCTGCGCCCGTTGACCCAGACCTCGGCCCCGGCCCCGGCCAGCAGATGGGCGGCGGCGAAGCCGAGCCCGTCGGTTGAACCGGTCACCAGCGCCCGCTGACCTGCGAGGGAAAACTTTTCTAACCCTGTCATCCGTGTGTCTCCTGCTGCGGGCAGGCTGGGCCTGCAGCGGCGGCCTGTCAACCACTGCCGCAAATGGCCTTTGCTTTGACGCCCCTTGCTGCATTGCCCCGGGCGCGGCGGTGCGATACTCATGGCCGGACGCCTTTCGCGCAGATCAGAGACAAAGACCCATGAGCCGCATCAGCCAGATCGAATTGGACGACCGCAACCTGCCGCCGCCGACGCCGGAAATCGAGCAGGAGCGCAAGGTGGCGATTTATGATCTGATCGAAGAGAACAGTTTTACGCTGCCGTCCCGTGATGGGCGCGAGCTGCCTGCTGGCCCGTACCATCTGGGGCTGGCGATCCGCGACAAACGGCTGGTCTTTGATATCAGCACCGAAGGCGGCGAGAAGGCGGCAGAATTCCACCTGTCGCTGTCGCCCTTCCGGCAGGTGGTCAAGGACTACTACCAGATTTGCGAGAGCTATTTTACTGCGGTGAAGACCATGCCGCCCAGCCAGATTGAGACCATAGATATGGCCCGCCGCGGCATCCACAACGAGGGCAGCCGGGTGCTGCAGGAGCGGCTGGAAGGCAAGGCTGAGGTCGACACCGACACAGCCCGCCGTCTGTTCACCCTGATCTGCGTATTGCATTTCGGAGGCTGACGCGTGGAGGAGCTGCCGCAGTCCATCCTGTTCTGTTGCGACCACAATTCGGTCCGTTCGCCCATGGCCGAGGGCATCATGAAAAAATTCTATGGCACCGGCACCTATGTGCAGTCCGCCGGTGTCAAGAACGACATGGAGATCGACGGCTTTTCGATCTCGGTCTGCCAGGAGATCGGGGTGGAGCTGTCACGCCACCGTTCGCGCTCGTTCGACGAGATGGAGCGCTGGGGCGATGACCTGTCGTCCTTTGACTTGGTGGTGGCCCTGTCGCCCGCCAGCCAGCGGCGGGCGCTGGAACTCACCCGGTTTTTCCACCTGGATGTCGAATATTGGCCGATTATGGACCCAACCGGGCTCGGCGAGACGCGCGATGCCAAGCTAGACAGCTACAGGCAAAGCCGTGACCAAATCATCCAGCACCTGATCAAGCGCTGGGGCGAACCGACGGAGAGATCATGACCGAGACCATTCAGCGTTATTTCGCAGCCTTCAATGCAGGCGACACCGATGCCATGCTGGACTGCCTGGACGAGCAGATTGCCCACCACGTGAACGAGGGGCAGATCCGCGTGGGCAAAGAGAATTTTGCCGATTTCTGCGCCCATATGAGCCGCTGCTACAAAGAAGAGCTGACCGATATGGTGATTTTCTCGGCAGAGAACGGCACCCGTGCCGCGGCCGAGTTCATCGTGAACGGCACCTACCTGCAGACCGATGAAGGCCTGCCGGACGCCAATGGCCAGACCTACCGCCTGCCGGGCGGGTCGTTCTTTGAGCTGAAGGACGGCAAGATTTCCCGCGTGACCACCTATTACAACCTGGCGGACTGGATCGCCCAGGTCTCCAAGTAATGGCAATCCGGGTTGAGGCCATGACTGGCGCGGCGCTGGAAGCCGCGCTGGACGATGTGGCGCGCCTGCGCATCGCGGTGTTCCGGTCCTGGCCGTATCTTTATGACGGCGACCTGGAGTATGAGCGGGAATACCTGCAAAGCTACCGTGACAGCGAACGGGCAGTCGTCGTTGGTGCGTTTGACGGCGAGACGCTGGTTGGCGCCTCCACCGGTGCGCCTCTGGCGGATCACGCCGATGACTTCGCGGCTGCGTTCGACGGGACGGGCATTGATCTGACGCAGGTATTCTACTGCGCCGAATCCGTGCTGCTGCCGGAATACCGCGGCCATGGCGTCGGGCACGGCTTCTTCGATGCCCGCGAAGCCCACGCCCGCCAGCACGGGTTTGCAAAAACCGCCTTTTGCGGTGTGCAGCGCCCGGCGGACCATCCGCTGCGGCCGGACACCTACGCGCCGCTGGATCCCTTCTGGCGCAAGCGCGGCTATGAACCGCTGGAAGGCGCCATTGCCCATTTCTCCTGGAAAGATGTGGATCAGGTGGAAGAGACGCAGAAGCCGCTGCAGTTCTGGATCCGCGATCTGTAAGGCAAACAGGCGCTCAAGCAAGCGCCTGTTTCTATGAGCGTCACACGCCTTCGGGGCGGGCGGTCTGCAGCTCTTCCAGCGCGATTTTCTGCTGGGTGGCGTAGAGCTTCACGGAATCCCGGGCATCGTCAAAGGTGCGCTTGGCCGCTGTCACTGCCCGGCCGGCAGCAACATATTCCTTCTTGTTGTAGTCTTCCTGTTTGAACTGCTTGTAGTTCTCGGCCAGCTCCTTGAACAGCTTGGGCAGGGCGGCTTTCACGTTCTTTGCGTGCGCGTCGATCTTGAATGATTTGGTCAGGTCGCGGATGCCCTTGTCGGCCTGCGCTTCGATCTTGGATTGGTCCGAGCCTTCCTTGTTGTAAGCGGTCTTCCAGGCTTTCTGGATTGCCTCCAGCTTGTCCAGCGCGGCGTTCACATCCTTGGAGATGTCGAGGCAGGCGGCCTCGATCTTCCTGGCGCGCACCTCGGCTGCCTTGATCTCCTTGAGGATCAGCTTGCGGGTGGCCTCATGCTCTTTCTTGAGCTTGGCCAGGTGTTTGTCCGTTTCTTCGTTTTCTTTTTCGACCTTCAGCTGCTGTGCCATCTGCTTTTGTTTGATCTTGTCCGCATTGCGGGCCAGTTCGGCGGCGGCATTCTCGCGTTTCTCGATCAGTTTGCCATAGGCGAGGCACAGCTCCTTGCTGTGCGACTGCAGCTTGCCGCATTTGCCGCGTGCCTTCAGCATCGCATTGGCGAGCATGCTGAAGGCCTGGACGATCTCTGGCATCTTGTCCAAATCCGCCTTGGCCGGATCAC
Organism: Leisingera sp. ANG-M1; assembly: GCF_000813745.1. Lineage (GTDB taxonomy): Bacteria > Pseudomonadota > Alphaproteobacteria > Rhodobacterales > Rhodobacteraceae > Leisingera. Next base: position 16,342 of record NZ_JWLC01000010.1, read on the forward strand.
CGGACGGCGGTACTCCCAGTTTCTCCAGCAGATCCATGTACTTGCCCACGCCGCTGCCCTTGCAAGCGCCGGCCCGGTATTCCCGCCAGAATTTGGTGCGGAAGCCTTTCTTGGGGAGGTCGGCAATAACGCCCTTCAGGTTCTTGTCGTCAAGTTTGGTCGCCAAGGGAGTGGTCCTCTTTGAGAAAATGAACTGAGTGGATGCTTTGGAGAATGGCCAAGGAGCCGGGTTTCACCAAGATGAAACGCGGTGCACAGGAAATTCCGTTGCAAAAATGCGATCCGATGTAGGGGCGGTTAAGCCGGGGGTGAAACTGCCGGCTGATAAAGATCTGCAGCCGTCTTGCGCAGGGGCGCGTTGCAGGGCAAAGCTGCTGCTGCCTGCAGAATTGGAGGAACGCGAACATGAAAATCGCCACCGCTGCATATCCGCTCGACTGGCTTGAAAGCTGGGCGCAGTATGAAGACAAGCTTGCTGCCTGGGTCGGGGAGGCTGCGGGCAACGGGGCAGATCTGCTGGTGTTCCCGGAATACGGCGCGATGGAGCTGTCGACCCTGGATGGCGCCGCGGTTGCCGGCGATCTGGAGCAATCGATCCATTCGGTGTCGGAGAAAATGGAAGATGCTGCCGCCTTGCATCTGAAGCTGGCAGCCGAGTACGGCGTGCATATCCTGGGTGCTTCGGCGCCGGTCAACAGCGGGCTGGCGCGGCCGGTCAACCGGGCGGAGTTCTATACGCCCAGCGGCATCCGGGATCATCAGGACAAACAGATCATGACCCGCTTCGAACGCGAGGAGTGGGATATCGCGGGCGGCGGCCCGCTTAAGATATTTGACACAGCCCTGGGCAGAATCGGGGTGCTGATCTGTTATGACAGCGAGTTCCCGCTTTTGGGCCGGGCATTGGCCGAAGCGGATGTGATTCTTGTCCCTTCCTGCACCGAGGCGCTGGCGGGCTATTGGCGCGTACGCATCGGCGCTATGTCGCGGGCGCTGGAAAACCAGTGCGTCACCGCGATGGCCTCGATCGTGGGGGGCAATGAATGGTCGGAGGCAGTGGACATGAACACCGGCATGGGCGGTATTTTCGGCCCGCCTGACAAGGGGTTCCCAGGAACCGGGGTGCTCGCTGAAGGGCAGTTGAACCAGCGGGGCTGGACCTATGCCGAGGCGGAACTGGACAGAATTGCCCATGTGCGGACTGATGGCGGGGTGCTGAACCGGCTGCATTGGGAGGAGCAAATGCCGCGGGTGAAATCCGTCACAAAAGCCGTGTTATCCTGATTGAGCCCTTGAAATATTGGGAAAATGCCCCCATTTAAGCGCACGTCCCGCAGTTTGCGGGGAAACGTAATGATGGAGACAACATGGCCAAGGAAGATACGCTCGAATTTCCCGGTGTCGTGAAGGAACTCCTGCCTAATGCGACGTTTCGGGTCGAGCTGGAAAACGGCCATGAAATCATCGCACATACGGCAGGCAAGATGCGCAAGAACCGCATCCGTGTTCTGGCTGGCGACCGGGTCCAGGTGGAAATGACCCCCTATGACCTGACCAAGGGCCGGATCAACTACCGCTTTAAGTAAGCCGTTGATCTGACTGAATAAACAAAGCCCGGCAGCGTGCCGGGCTTTTGTTTTTGAAGCGGCCTTGCGGCCGCTGCCTCCGGCGGGGATATTTGGGGCAAGAGGAAAAGCCTTGGGGTGCTTCCGCGCGGGCGGCAGGCACTTTGAGCAAGGCGTAAAAAGGGAAGAGGGCCAAGGCATGGCATTCATTCTGGGATCGGGCAGTCCGCGGCGGCTGCAGCTTCTGGCGCAGCTTGGGGTGCATCCCGACGAGGTGCGCCCGCCGGAAATCGATGAAACACCGCTGAAAGGCGAGCTGCCGCGGGCCTATTGCGCCCGGGTGACGCGGGAAAAAACGCAGGCTGTCCCCGCGGGGACAGAAGATGTTGTTCTCTGCGCTGACACCACTGTTGCTTTGGGGCGCCGCATTCTGGGCAAGCCGCGCGATGCCGCCGAAGCTGCTGAGTTCCTGCTGGCGCTGTCCGGCCGCCGCCACCGGGTGATTACGGCTGTAGCCGTGCGCCGCGGGGACCGGGTTTGGGAGAAGGACGTGGTCAGCCAGGTGAAGATGAAGAACCTCTCGGACCAGGAATTGAATGCCTATCTCGCGTCAGGGGACTGGGAAGGCAAGGCAGGCGCCTATGCCATCCAGGGGCCGGCGGGCGCGTTCATTCCCTGGATCAGCGGCTCGTTTACCGGGATTGTCGGGCTGCCGCTTTCTGAGACCGCCAATCTTTTGCGCGCAGCCGGGCTGCCGCTCTATCAGGAGGCCGCCGCATGAAGGGCCGCACCATTATCCTTGACCATATCCAGAACCGTGAAGCTTCTGCCTTGATGGTGGACGGCAAGCTGGAAGATTTTCTGGTCGAGAGCGACGCGCCCGCGCTGGGCACCATCTACCGCGCCCGCGCCGACCGGCCGGTGAAGGGGCAGGGGGGGATGTTCCTGACCACGCCCGACGGCCCGGCCTTTCTGCGCCAGGTCAAGGGCCTGGCGCCCGGGCAGATGATCCTGGTGCAGGTCTCCGGTTATGCCGAACCGGGCAAGGCCATTCCGGTGACCCAGAAGCTCCTGTTCAAGAGCCGCTATGCCATTGTGACGCCTGAGGCGCCGGGGTTGAATATCTCGCGCAGCATCCGCGACGAGGACGAGCGCGACCGGTTGCTGGAGATCGCCCATGAGGAAATGGGAGAATCTGGCTACGGTCTGATCCTGCGCTCAGCCTGTGCTGGAGCCGACAGCGAGGAGATCGCCGAGGATGTGGCGGCGATGGCATCTCTGGCTGCGCAGGTGATGCAGGATGAGGGGGGGGAAGCCGAGGTGCTGGCGGAGGGCGATGGCCCGCATTTGCTCGCCTGGCGTGACTGGGTGGAACCAGCGGATGTGGAGCGCGAGCCCGGCGGGTTCGAACGGCTGGGGGTGCTGGATGCGCTCGACACGGCGCAAGGCATCCGCGAACCGCTGCCGGGAGGCGGGTTCCTGTTCATTGAGCCGACCCGTGCGCTGGTGGCGGTGGATGTGAATACAGGAGCCGACACATCACTGGCAGCGGGTGTCAAGGCCAATATGGCCGCTGCCAAAATCTTGCCGCGTGCCTTGCGTGTCCGCGGCCTGGGCGGGCAGATCGTGCTGGATCTGGCGCCGATGCCGAAAAAAGACCGCCGCGGGTTTGAAACCGCTTTGCGCGCCGCGTTGCGGACTGATTCTGAAGAAACCGTTCTGGCGGGCTGGACCAACCTCGGCCATTACGAATTGCAGCGCAAACGGGGCCGTATCCCTCTGCGGGAGGTTTTGAAATGAGCTGTCCGATCTGCGGTGGAGAATCGCAACAGAGCTATCGGCCGTTCTGTTCCAAACGCTGCGCCGATATTGATCTTGGGAAATGGCTGAACGGCGCCTATTCGGTGCCCAGCCAGGACCCGGAAGACTTTGAAAACGCTTTGGAAGAAGCCGAGCGTGCTTTGGCAGCGGAAGAAAATCAGCGTCAAACCCGCCATTAGTGATTTTCTTTGAAAAACCCTCTGGACACTGCCGCGCCCACAGCATAGAAGGCCCCCACCCAAGGCAAACAGCCTTCCCGTGCCCGGGTAGCTCAGGGGTAGAGCAGTGGATTGAAAATCCTCGTGTCGGTGGTTCGATTCCGCCCCCGGGCACCACTTCCCAGACCTAAGCCATTGTGCCGCATCAGCTTTTGCAACGTGCAAGGCGAGGCGTAGTACATTTTGGAGTACATTCGTTCCCGGCATGTCTTCGTGAAAGAAGGCATCTACTACTTCATCCGGCGTGTCCCTGCGGATCTTTGGAAACATTATTCTTCCACTAAGATCTCCTAATCGTTGAGGGCCAGATCGCATCCCGTGGCCTTGGCAAGAGCGGCCAGTGCCGCCTTTAAACTGGACGAATATTGGTACCACCTGCGAACCAAGACGCGGACCTTCCCGGCAAGCATCTTCTGCGCCATGGCCTCTCCCGTCCCATGCCGACACCGGACCGTGGGCAGGATGTCACCACTGATGCTCTGATGCTCTCTGAGGCTGTGTTGACATACCTGCGCCTAAAGGTCTTGGCAGGCCGGAGACCTTCCACCGGGCTGCACATCGGTCCTGCGGCTACGTTATTGACGTCTGCGGAGATAAGCCACTGCCGGACTACACCAAGGCAGACGCCAATGCCTTCCGTGATGCGCTGATCAAGAAGGGGCTTGCCGGGAGCAGCATTACCCGGATCTTTGGCACCGTCCGCGCCGTGTTCAACTTTGCTGTGGCGGAGGAAGGAGTTTCCATCTCCTCCCCATTTGCCAATGTCTATTATGATCGGAATGCAGGCGTAGCCGTCCGCAGCCCCATCCCGGTAGAGGTTGTCCGTGCCGTGCAACTGCAGTGCTACCAGATGGACGATGAAATGCGCTGGCTGGTGGCGCTGGTTGCCGATACGGGCATGCGGCTGGCAGGGTCGGAGATGCTTCATCTGTTCGTCAGTCAGCCAGGCCAGATTGCTCATGATACCCCTCTGAAACTCCGGGGCCTGAAACACGCAACCGAGAGAGCAGCAACAAATTCAATGGGTCCAGAACCGAGCAAAAGCGGCCAGTGCCGCCGTTGGGCGGGACGAACTCTGGTGCCGTATCAGGGCGCAGGATGCTGACCTTCACAGGTCACCGCGCCAAGATATTCCATTTCGCCCTTCACACTTTTCTTCGGCCTGCAGAGGGCGGGCTGTCGGGAGCGAAACTCAAGAAATTTCAGGCTGCCCTTGGCCTCGAAGGGAGGCAAAGATGATCTTCCTGGGAAAGAATTCAGTTTAACTAACTTCGACATAAGAAGCAGAGAGCGAATAAACCCAATATTTACTAGCCTATCCGGCAAATTGAGGCGCAATTCGGGCGCAGCTGCCTTAATTGCCGCAATTCAGCCGTGAACAGTTCACATTTCGCTTCCAGCCTTGGAGCTGCACCGCCGCATTAGCGCCGGTTGCGGACTATGCTGCCATGGGGAAATCACGCTGTGCCTCAAGACAACCTTTCTGCAGGCCAGGAGCCGGGCTGTGAGCTGCCCAGCGGCTTCAAGCTGCTGCAGGGGCAGTACCAGATCGAGCGGCCGCTGATTAGCGGCGGCTTCGGGATCACCTATCTGGCCCGCGACAGCCTGGAGCGCCGGGTGGTGATCAAGGAATGCTTTCCGGCCGGCCTGTGCCGCCGCGATGGCACCGATGTGAAACCCGAAGCGATGGGGCAGGCCAAAGCCTACCGCACCATCCTGCGGGCGTTTCTTCGCGAGGCCCAATGGCTGGCCAAGTCGCAGCACCCGGGCATTGCCCAGGTGCATCAGGTCTTCAAGGAAAACCAGACCGCCTATATCGCGATGGAATGCATCGACGGGCTGGATCTGCTGACCGTGCGCGAAGAGCAGCCGGAGCGGCTGACCGGGGCGGTGCTGAAGCAGATCCTGGATCAGGCGCTGGACGTGCTGGGGTGTATTCACAAGCTGGGCATCCTGCACCGCGACATCTCACCGGACAACTTCCTGCTGGACAAGCAGGGCAAGCTGACACTGATCGACTTCGGAGCCGCTTGCGGAAGCCGGGGCAAGGACAGCAGCGGGGCTTCGGCGGTGATGGCGGTGAAGGACGGCTACTCGGCGCATGAGCTGTACCAGCCGGAACTGCCGCACCGGCCGGTCTGCGATCTCTATGCACTGGGGGCCACCTTTTACTACCTGATTACCGGTGAGGCGCCGCCGCACAGCCAGCTGCGGCTGCAGGCGGTGATGGCGGGCGATCCGGACCCCTGCAAGCCGCTCTTGGGTAGGGCCTGGGACGTGGATCCGGCGCTGCTGGCGACGGTGGACGTGGCTTTGTCGGTTCTGCCAGCCGAGCGGTTTCAATCCGCACAGGATTGGGCTGAGGCGCTGGCGGAGTGTGCAGAAACAGAAGATGCGGCCAGTCCGGAGCCGGTGCAGGCCTGCAGCCAGGCAGCCGAACCCGACGGCGGATTGGTTGCGGCGATTGCCGATCTGGTTGCCCGAACTAACGGCAGCCTGACACCGGGGCAGCCGCGGGCAGCCCGAACCGTGCAGGCGCCGCCTGCGTCCTGTCTGGAGCCACAGGCGCAGCCGCTGGTCAATATATTTGGCGAGCCGGTCACAGACCTCGAAGCTTGGCTGCAAGAAGAGGATGCCATTGCCCGGCGCCGGAAAAATGCTCCAGCGGCCGAGCATCCGCCTGCAGCAGCAGACGGCAGCACAGAGCAGCAGCAGAGCTTTGCAGGGCGGCTGCGCAAGATCCTGGGGCGGCGGCCGGGCAGCCTGGCTCCGGTTAGGAATTGAGGGGAACGGATATGAAATTCATCAAGGACATCATCGGCGAAAGGCGTGAACGTGTGCAGCATGGCGGGTTTGCACCGGATCCAGCTGCTGCTCAGCCCGTGCAGCCGCCAGAAGAAGATGCGATGGCGGCCTTCTTTGCCGATAGCGGCGAGGTTGCTGAAGCGCCTGCGCCGCTGCGTTTGGATGCTGGATTCCGCATGACTGGAACCGGGGAAGACCTGCCCGCGGCAGCGGCTGCAGAGGCTGACGGCGACGCTGCGCAGGCGGCGCCGGAGGAGCAGCCGCCGGCGGCATTGGATGAACAGGCAATCGCCGCCTTTTTCGCCCGTGAGCAGGCGCGCTCTGAAGATGCTGCTGAAGCATTCTTTGCCGATGACGCGGAGGCTTCTGGCACGTTGCAGGAGGATGGTCCCGAGGCCAATGAGCCGGAGACAACGCTAGAGCTAAGAGACGGCGCGGATTTCTCGCGCTTGATGCAGCCGGAAGCACAGGAGCAAGGTGGCGCGGAGCGCAGGCCGTACCGTGTCTTTACCCGGCGGCTGAAGCCTGGAGCGGACCATAGCGCGGACCCTGCCGCGGCGGTCTTTGCAGACCCCGCACCGGAAGAGCTGCCAGAGCCGGAGGCGGGCCTGGAAGCAGCACCGGAAGAGAATGCTGTGACCGAACCGGAACGTGCCGCCGCTCTGGCACCTATGCAAAGAGCTGCTGACTTGCCGCAGGCTGCAGCCGAACCGCGCCCGGCCGTAGCGTCTGAGCCGATTGACGTGCCCGCGCCCTCGATGGGCCGGGGTGCAAGCAGGGCGGGGCGGGTCAAGACGCGGCTCTTGGGGTTCAGCCCTGATCAGGGCGCGGATCGCGATCCCTTTGCCCGCAGCGCCAAAGGAAGCGCGCCGGGGTACACTGAATTTCCGGTTGGCTGGCTGGCCGTCGTAAAAGGGCCGGGGCGCGGTGCGGCGTTCACCCTGTTCAGCGGCGTCACCGTGATCGGCCGCGGCGAGGATCAGACGGTGCGGCTGGACTTTGGCGACAACAGCATCTCGCGCGATAACCATGCGGCGATTGCCTATGATCCTGAGCAGAAGTCGTTCTTTATCGGACATGGCGGCAAGGCAAACCTGGTGCGCCGTAATGGCCGCCCGGTGCTGAGCACCGAGGCGCTTTCGGCCGGGGATGAAATCCGGGTCGGTGAAACCACGCTGCGCTTTGTGCCGCTGTGCGGGGAAGACTTTGGCTGGGATCAGCCGCAGCAAGACGGTGCCGGGCATGCTGCGTTCCGCTGAGGTTGCCTATGATGCTGCGACGGCAATCAGCCAGGGCCGCCGCGAACGGCAGGAAGATGCGGTTGCGGCCGATTTCCTTGCCGGAGCCGGGATTGGCTTTGCGGTGCTGGCCGACGGCATGGGCGGACATGCTGCCGGCGACATCGCCAGCAAGATTGCAGTCACCGAGGTCTTCAGCGACCTGAAGCTGCGGGCAGGCGAACCAGCAGCGATGGAAGCGCGGATTGGCAAAGTGCTGCAGGCGGCCGCGGACGGGGCCAATGCCTGCCTGGGCGAATATGCGGGCGGCAGGCCCGAAAGCCGCGGTATGGGCACAACCCTGCTGGCGCCGGTTTTGTTTCAGGACCGGCTGTATTGGATTTCGGTCGGCGACTCACCGCTTTACCTGTTCCGTAATGAGTCACTGCTGAGGCTGAATGCCGATCACTCCATGGCTGCTGAGTTTGCGGATTTGGTGGCACAGGGCCGGATGGCGGCGGCAGAGGCCGCTGGGCATCCGGACCGCCATTGCGTCACGTCGGTGCTGAACGGCGCTGAAATCCGCAGGGTCGACTGCCGCAGTGCGCCGGTGCGGCTGCACCCCGGCGATATCTTGCTGGCCGCCAGCGATGGCCTGCAGTTTCTGGCCGAAGCAGAGATTGCCGGTGTGTTGGCCGCCGAGCGGCACAGCACCAGCGCCCGCATCGGCGCGGTGCTGATGCAGCAGCTGGAGCAGCTGAATGCGCCGGAACAGGACAATGCCGCCATTTGCGTGATCAAGCCGTTCGACCCGCGGCCGGATACGCAGCCGGCCGCTGCGGAATCTGCCCCGGCGGCCCGTCCGGCCGGGCGCCGCAAGATAACGCTGGTTGCGTCTGTCTCACGGCGCGGCGGTGCCTCTTCAACCTGTAATGTGAGAGATGTGCCGGCGTGAATTTGGCTGAAACAGAGATAGACCCGGTGGCGCATCAACTGGAGCAGGCGCTGAGTGCAGGGCGGCTTCCGGTGGAGTACTCCGATTGGGGCAGCCGTTTGCTTCAACGCTTGCATCAACCGGTCCGCGTTGCCGTGACCGGCGGCAGCGGCGCCGGGAAATCGGCTTTGATCGACATGCTGCTGGGCAAGGTTGTGATCGGCAGAAAAGCCGGCGGCCATATGGTCGAGGTTTGCTATGGCCGCAGCGAACAGGTTGTGTTTGAAACGGCCTCTGGCGAGTGCCTGCAGCAGCCGGGCCTGCTCGCAGATGGTGATGTGCCGCAAGGCACGGTGCTGGTGCGCCAGTACCTGCCGGACCCGCAGTTGCGCTGGCACAGCTACACCGAACTGCCGCTGGCCGGGCCTGTAAACCGCCAGCGGGATCTGCTGCAGAAGGCATCGGCTGCAGTGGATGTTATCCTGTGGTGCAGCCAGGAGTTCACAACCGCCGAGCAAGCTCTTTGGGCGGCCGTGCCAGACAGCTCCAAGGATCACAGCTTTCTGGTTCTGACCATGGCTGACCGGCAGATCATGCGGGGTGTTCTGGCGGACAGGATCGCCGCGCTGGAACCGGTGGCCGCGGTCGAATTCCTGGGTGCCTACCCGGTGGCCGCGATCCAGGGGCTGCAAGCCAGGGTCTCAGGCGGAGCTCAAGACGCAAGTCTTTGGCGCTCCAGCGGCGGCAAGCAGTTGTTTGATGACATTCTGCATCAGGTGGAGCTGGGCCGGACCTCGGATCTGGACCAGGCTGAAATGCTGGTGCGGAAGTTCGGCGGTGGCACGGAACGCCCGGCGCCCTCTCCGCGTCAGACCACGGCACCCGGGCAGACGGCAGAGCAGAAAATTGGCGGGGGCAATGGATTCAGCGAAGCGCTTGAACTGCTGCAGGATCGCGCAGAGCAGATGCTGACAGACGCCGAGGCGGGCGGAGGGCCCCGTGCGGATGCGGTGCTGAGCGCTTGTCTGGAGATTATCGGAGAGCTGTCCAGGGAACTGGACAAAGCGCCAGACAGCCCGGCGGCACAGATGGCCAGGGAGGCGGTGCAGGACGGCAGCGAACTTCTGATGCTGTGCCAATTGGAGCAGGGCGAGGATGCGGCCATCGATGCGGTGACGCTGCTGGTGCAGCTGAAAAAGGAGCTTGCCGGGGATATGGGCCCCTCATGACTGCTTTCCGCATACCCGCCGCAAACCTAAGCCACAGCAGACCAAAGCAAGGTTCACAATGAACGTTCAGCCCCAGATCGAGAGTGCCACGGATATCCGGGCTTCGGCGCGCCCGACCAATTTGAATGCCGGCCTGGAGCCGCTGGCGGAGTTCGCCGCCAAGGCGCAGGAACTGGCGGCGGCGCTCGGCGCATTGTCGGGCATTTCCGGCGGGCGGGTGTCGCAAAGCCTGGCCCGGCTCAAGGCGGAACTGGAGGCCTTTGAGCCCAGCGTGACCCTGCTGGGGCAGGTGAAGTCCGGCAAAACCTCTTTGGTCAATGCGATGGCGGGCTGGGCTGATCTGCTGCCATCGGATGTGAACCCCTGGACCTCGGTGGTGACCTCGCTGCATCTGCAGCCTGGCGAGCGGCGGCAGGAGGGCAAGGCCTGCTTCCAGTTCATGACCGAAGAGGAATGGGACCGCTTGCTGACCAAAGGCGGCCGGATCGGCGAGATGGCAGGCCGGGCCGGGGCTGGCAGCGAGCTGCAGAAGATCCGTGCCCAGATCGAGGAGATGCGCGCGCGCTCACGGCAGCGGCTGGGCCGCAAGTTTGAGCTGCTGATGGGGCAGAAGCATGAATACGGATATTTCGACAAGAACCTGATTGAACGCTACATCTGCCTGGGCGACGACTTTGACGAGCCGGAGGAGAGCGGTCTTGATGAGCAGGGCCGGTTTGCCGATATCACCCGGGCGGCGGATCTGTATCTGAACTGCCGGACGGTGCCGCACCGGCTGTGCCTGCGCGACACGCCGGGGGTCAACGACACCTTCATGATGCGCGAGCAGATTACCATTCAGGCGATCCGCGACAGCCGTATCTGCGTGGTGGTGCTGTCAGCGGGGCAGGCGCTGACTTCGGTCGACATGGGGCTGATCCGGATGATCTCGAACCTGCAGTCGCGCGAGGTGGTGATTTTCGTCAACCGGATCGACGAGCTGGCTGAGCCCGCGACCCAGGCCGCCGAGATCGAAGCCAGCATCCGCCAGACGCTGGAAACCCACCACGGTCCCAAAGATGCAACCATCATCTTTGGCAGCGCCTACTGGGCCAACAAGGTGCTGACCGGCGAGCTGGAAGATATGGAGAAGGCCAGCTCCGCAGCACTGCTGGATTGGGCTCAGGCCACGGTCAATGCTTCGAATGCAAAGCACTCTGCCCAGAATATGGTGTGGGAGCTGTCCGGGCTGCCCGCATTGAACCGGGCGATTTCCGAGCGGATCGTTTCCGACCTGGGCGAGCCGCAGCTGGCCCGCATTGCCAGCGCGGCCGTCACCGCAGCCACCGGCCAGGAGGCGGCAAATGCCATCCGGGTCCAGGGCGCTGGCGGTGCGGCTCATGGCAGCCTCCATGATACCCGGGCAGCGTTTGAAGAGATCGCACAGTCCCATTTGCGGGCGCTGGAATCGGAAATCGATGCGGTCTTGGAAGCTTACCGGGCGCGCGCCGACCGGGCGCATGCGACCTTCACAGACCGGGCGACCCATGCGCTGATAGAACATCTCGAGAAATGGGGAGAAGAGGCGCATTGGGAGTATGACCCTGCCGGGCTGCGGATGCTGCTGCGCACCGCCTATTCGGTGATGTCCAAGCGGCTGCAGGCGGCGGCGCACATGCGCTATGAGGCAGCGGTGCAGGATATTGCGGGCGTGCTGTATGACGGCTTTGGCACGGCGGTGGAGGGGATCCAGCTCTCGGTGCCTGATGTGCCGCCGCCGGGCTCTCCGGTGGTGCTGGGGCAGGCAATTGCGCTTGATTTCAACGACAGCTGGTGGGCTGCCTGGTGGCGCCGTACCCGGGGGTACAAGGCCTTTGCCAAGCGCTTCCGAAGCCTGATTGAGGGCGAAACCGAAGATTTCATGACCCAGTTGAAAACCGTGCAGACAGCTGATGCGCGCGCTGCCATTCTGGGACGCCTGCAGGAGTTCTTTGAGGGCCAGCGCGACATCCTTCTGGAGTTAGCGGATTGCAGCCGCGCAGGCGGCGACATGCAGGAATTGTTCACCGATCAGGATGACAGCATCCGCCGCCGGCAGGCGGGCGCCGCCCTGGAAACCCTCAGGAGCTTCATTGTATGACACAGGAAACGCCGATGACCGGGACAGGCACAAACCCCGCGCCCCGCAAACCTCGACTGGCGCTGATGGGGGAATTCAGCGCGGGCAAGAGCACACTGACCAACCTGCTGGTGGGCCGCCAGCCGCTGCCGGTCCGGGTTACGGCCACGCGGCTTCCACCGGTGTGGATCTCCTACGGGGCCGAGGCAGCCAGCATCATTGGTACCGATGGCAGCGAGACACCGGTGCCGCTGGAAGATCTCGCCAGTGTGCCGATGGAGAACACGGCATTGATCCGCTTGAGCCTGCCGGCAGAGGCGCTGGAGCTGTGCGATCTGATTGACATGCCTGGGATTTCGGACCCGAACATGCCTGCCAGCGTCTGGCAGCAGCTCCTGCCGGAGGTGGACGGCGTGATCTGGTGCACCCATGCAACTCAGGCCTGGCGTCAGTCCGAGGCCGCGGCTTGGGAGGAAATCTCGAAACAGGTCAAGGGGCCGGGGACACTGCTGATCACGCATTTCGACAAGCTGCGCAATGACCGGGACCGGGACCGGGTGGTCAAGCGGGTGAGAAAGGAAACCGGGGAGGCCTTTGGTGCCATCTTCCCGCTGTCTCTGAGCCAGGCTTTGGCGGCGGGCGAGGATATGGAGCAGTGGCAGAGCAGCGGCGCCGATGGTTTTGTCGAATATTTGGTGGAGATCCTGCTGAACTGGGGTCAGCCTGAGCGCCGGCCGCAGCCTGAACAGGTGCCGGCTGCGGAACCGGAACCTCGTGTCCGGTCTGCCCGAGAGGCAGGCGGCGAGGTGCTGGAGTTTGGTGCAGTCCGCGAAACCGCGGCAGCATCCGCACCGCAGGAGCCGCCGTCTTGTTCCGCGGGCAGCACCCAGGTGATCCCGCGCCGGGTGGTGGCCAAGAAGCGCAGCCCGCGGCCAGAGAGAGACCGGCCGGAGATCTGAGCCGGTTTGGAAAGAGGTCGTGTCATGAAGAATAACCCCGTTATAAGTACTGTGCGCGCGGTTTGCAGTCAGGAAGCCTGCCGATGACTCTGAGTAGCCATCTTGCGCGCTTGCGCGGGCAAGAGCGGGATTGCCGCCTTGCCGCCTTCGGAGACATTGGCGCGTGCATTGTGCTGCGCAAGAGCAGTGACGCGGATCACCCGCAGGAATATCTGGATGAGCTTTGCCATCAGGCCCGGCGCGGCTTTGGCTTGCTGGACGCAGCGGCTGGGGAAGTGCAGGCCGGAGCCGACGACGTGCTTGTTTTGACACCGGGCGAGGCGCGGGTTTATGTCCGCGCGCCGGATGGCTCCGGTGACGCATTGCTATGCGTCTGCAGCAGCGTTGAAGCAGCGCAGCGGCTGGTAACTCCGGCGCGGGAGTTGCTGGCGGTGCTGGCGGGGGAGGCATGATGGGAGACGCGGCAGCCAGGGAACTGCGGATACCAAACGGAACCGGGCAGGGGTTGCACTCGGCACTTGCCCGTCTGGCAGCTGCGCCTGAGGCGGACTTGCAACGGGCAAACAGCACCGCGGCAGGGCAAGTGCCGCTGACCGCTGCGCTGCTGCAGGAAATTGCCGAAACGGTGCTGCCCCGGGAATTGACAGTTCTTTGCGGCGGGAAACCTGTGGCGGTGCTGTTTGCCGCTCAGCGCAGGCTTGCCGGGATTACCCTCGGCAGCACTGAGAATACCGGGCCGGATCCGGACGATCCGGCGGCGGCTGCACGGATCTTTGCCAGGAGGCTGCAAACGCTGCAGAACGCAGCGGGCGGGGGCGGGTTCCGGATCCGCCGGCGGCCTTGCAAGGCGCCTGAGGGTGCAGGCAGTTGCACAGTGCAGCAATTGAACGCGGCGCTGGCCGGGCTTTCACAACACGGGCCGCTGGAGGCTTTCCGGAATATGGCGGAGGCGAAAGCTTTGGCTTGGAGCTACTGCGGCGCAACAGGCCAGCCGTTGGAAACTTGGGGCCCGGAAGACTTGCTGAGCCAGCTGGACGCGGTCCGGACCGCGGCTGCTGGCGCTGCCGGGCACAAGGCCTCACTCAGGCTGCCCGAGCAGAAACCGGACTGTTTTCTGCTGCCGGTTTCCGGGCAGGTCAGCGTAATCGCCGCGTCTAGCGGCGGGGCGTCATTGATCATTGCTGTGCCGGCGGCCGCGGCGGCCGCGCTTTTGGCAGAATGGCAGAGTCTGTTTCCCGGTACCGGCTGAACAGGCTGAGGCCCGTGCAGGCCTGTTCTGCCGCTAGCTCAGCCGGTGGTGCCGGCCACCCAGAACTCGTTGCGTCTGGATTGCACCCGCCCGGCCAGAAAATCAACGAAAAGGCGGACCCTGGCCGTGTTGCGCAGATCCTTGTGCAGCAGCAGCCACAGACTGCGGTAGGGTTTGGGCTTCTGGAACGGTGCGCGGATCAGGCCGGGATGGCGGTCGCCCAAGCAGCACGCCAGATAGGCCATGCCCAGCCCCGAGGCGGCCAGGGTGATCAGCGGAACGATGTCCGAGACCCGGTGGCGCAGCAGTGCCTTCGGGTAACAGCTTTCCTGCACCCACTTCGCTGTTGTGTCGCCTTCGGGTTCGTGCCAGCCGATCAGTGACAGACCCTCGCCGCCGTTGTCGCGGATGCGCTGGGCATAGTCCTTGGTGCAATAGGCGGCCTGCGAGAGCTGCACCAGTCTGCGCCCGACCACATCTTGGGTGACTTCGTCAGCAATCCGAAGGGACACATCCGCCTCTCTGCGGGTCAGGTCCGCCACTTCGTTGCTGAACCGCATGTTAAGGCTGATGTCGGGGTATTGCTCGGCAAACAACGCCAAGTCGTCCATGAGGGAGGTCATGGCCAACCCGTGCGGCAAGGTTAAGTAGATTGTGCCGCTGGGCAAAGCGTCGCGGCCAACGATGATCCGCGAAGCTGCGGTCATCTCCTCTTCGACCCGCTCTGCATAGGGCATCAGGTCTTCGCCTAGCTGAGTCAGCACCAGTCCCGCCTTGGAGCGGTCGAACAGGCGCGAGCCGACGTTTTCCTCCATTACCGCAAGGCGGCGGGCCAGGGTGGTGTGATTCACCTGGATCCGGTCGGCGCCGCCCCGCAGCGTGCCGCTGCGCGCCACCGCCAGGAAATACTTCAGGTCGTCCCAATTCAGCGAATGACTTTCCTGCAGGTTCATTCCCGCCTCCTCCGGGTGGTTCATTTTTGAAACACGGTGTCCAATTTTACCCCTCTACAGGCCAGATCTAAACCATCCTAGCTGTAGCTGCAAGGGCGCCGGAGATGGTGCCGCAGCCAGAAAGGGAAGACTGCCATGAGCACCATTCAATCCGTTCTCATCACCGGCGCCAATGCCGGCCTGGGCCGCGAAAGCGCCCGCCAGCTGGCCCTGCAGGATAGCATCCGGAAGATCTATCTGGCCTGCCGCAGCAAGGCCAAGGCCAAGGCAGCCAAGGCGCAGCTGGAGGTCGAGACCGGCCGCAAGATCTTTGAGATTGTCCTGATGGACGTGGTGAAACCGGAAACGGTCCGTGCAGCAGTGGCCATGCTGCAAACGCCGGTTGATGCAGTGGTCCTGAACGCCGGCGGCAGCGGCGGTTCCACCCCCTTTGCCAAGACCAAGGACGGGGTCAGCCATATCTTTGCCGTTAACGTGCTGGGGCATGTGGTGCTGGTGGATGAGCTTCTGGAGCGTCAGCTGCTGACCTCCACCGTGCTCTATGCCGGTTCCGAGGCGGCACGGGGTATCCCGAAGATGGGGATGCCGGTGCCGGAGATGAAAACCTCATCGGTGGCCGAATACGCGGCTGTCATTGACGGCAGCAAATTCGGCAGCAAGCCCGACCCGATGGTGGCTTATGGCTATGTCAAGCTGCAGGCGGCGATGTGGATGGCCTCGATGGCGCGCCAGCACCCGCATATCCGCTTTGTCACCATGAGCCCGGGCGGCACCACGGGCACCGCAGGCTTTGACGATCTGCCGTTCCTCAAGCGGCTGTTCTTCAAGCATATCGGCGGGGTGCTGATGCCCAGGCTGGGGATGATGCACAAGATCGAGACCGGCGCCAGGCGCTATGTCGACGGCCTGCTGGACGCGAAATTCAAGACCGGCCGTTTCTATGCCAGCGCAGGCAAGTTTCCGACCGGCCCGGTGGTGGACCAGGAAGGCCAGACCGCTGGCTATGGCAATCCCGAATTCCAGGACAACGCAAACTTGGCGGTGCGCCGGTTCATCTGAGCCAGACGAAAAAAGGAGAACAGAAATGGAATTGGCACTTCAAATCGTGATCGGGCTGGGGACGCTGATGCTGGCCGGGCTGGGGCTCATGTCGATGCTGAACCCCGGCAAGATGGCCGGCAATTTCGGTGTCGAGACCACCGGGGTCGTGGGGCTCAGCACCATCCGCTCGGCGATGGGCGGCATGTTCCTGTCCTGCGTCGCGATGCTGGCAGCGGGCCAGCTGACCGGCGTGACCTTGTGGTTCGTCCCGGTGGCCGTGGTGATGGCTGCCATTGCCTTTGGCCGGCTGATCAGCATGGCTTTTGATGGTTTTGACAGCCAGGTCGTGCCGCCGCTGGTGATCGAACTGGTGCTGGCCGCCGCTTTGACAACGGCGCATATGCAAAGCGCCGCGGCTTAAGGGCTGCGGCAAAGGAACACCCGTTTGCGGTAAAGGCGCCGGAATTTTTGCAGAGTTCCGGCGCTGCCAGCTCAGGCCGGTGCGGCTGCCGGGCTGTTGGGCAGCACCACCCGCATGCCGAACCCGCCGGCTTCCTTGAACGGGATGATGTCGCCGCCATGCTTGCGAACGATGCTGCGGGCAATCGACAGGCCCAGGCCGACGCTGCCGTCGGTCACATCCCGGGAAGTATCCAGCCTGGTGAAGGGCACGAAAACCTCCTCATACATGCCGGCTGGGATGCCGGGACCGTCGTCGAGGAACTCCACCGTGACATGCTCGGGACCCTGCGTCAGCACTATCCGCACCCGGCTGCCGTATTTGATGCCGTTGCCGATCAGGTTGCGGAACACCCGTTTGATCGAGACTTTGCGGCAGAGCGCTACCGAGGGCACGGCCTGCACCAATTCAGCCTCAGCCGACTCTTCAGCCAGATCCCGCAGCATTTCCGCCAGATCGACCGGCTGCGGGTCCTCCTCAACTGCTTCCTGGCGTGAGAAGGCCAGGTAGCTGTCGACCATGGTCCGCATCTCCTCGGCGGTTTCGATCATGTTCTCGCGCAGCTCATCATCCTCGATGAACTCGGCCCGCAGCCTCAGCGAGGTGATCGGGGTGCGCAGGTCGTGGTTGATAGCTGCGAGCATCGCGGTCCGGTCGCGGACAAAGCGGGTCAGCCGCTCTTGCATCCGGTTGAAGGCTTCAGCGGTCCGGGCCACTTCGGCAGGTCCGGATACTGCGATCGGGCGGGCGGTTTCCCCGCGGCCCAGCTGCTCGGCGGCGCTCGAGAGGTCGCGCAGCGGCCGGGTAATCTTGCGGGCCAGGATAGTGACGCTGCCGCCGATTCCCAGAAGCGAAGTCAGCACTGACAGGGCAAAAGGCGCCAGGTAGATGCTGAAATCGGCATTGGCGAAGGTGCGCACGTTCAGCCAGCTGCCGTCTGCCAGCTGTACTGAAATGGTCCAGAACGGGCATTCCGCCGCGGCCGGTGTGTCATACAGCGGCACCACGCACACATCCGCGGCATCGCCAAAGAGGATCCACCACAGGTCGGTGATATTGATTGTCCGGACATCAGTCAGAATATTGTGTTCTCCGAAGTATTCCCGCAGCACATGCGCATCCGGGGAGTCTGCCAAAGACACTTCTCCCTGCGGAGAGTCTGCCACTCTGTAGGTGGTTTCGTCGTTGCTTGCTGTTTCCAGAATGCGGGTATGCGCTGCGGCGGGAGAGCTGTTCAGGTAGTCTGCGGTGCTGACGATCTTCTGGTAGAAAAACTGGTCCTCGTGCTTGTCGAACTTTTCGTCCTGATAGATCAGCAGGGCGCCGGTGATCAGGGTTTGTGTCAGCACGGTTGCAATTACAGTGGCGGCAATCAGATAGCCCGCCAGGCTGCGCGGCAGCAGTCTCATAGCTTCACCACATCGCAGGCAAAGGTGTATCCGCCGCCCCAGACCGTCTTGATGAACTCGGGCTTTTTGGGATCGGCTTCGATCTTCTTACGCAGACGGCTGACCTGGTTGTCAATGCTGCGGTCGAACACCGTGCCGGTGCGGCCGCGCACCTGATCCAGCAGCTGATCGCGCGACAGCACGATGCGCGGGTGCTGCAGGAAGGTGGCCAGTAGTTTAAATTCAACGCTGCTAAGTTCGACCGGCTCACCTTCTTCGCTGGTCCGGGTCAGCTGCCGCTGGCTCATGTTCAGCTGCCAGGGGCCGAACTGCATATAACCGTCGGACAGGCCCGAATACTGCTTGGGCAGGCTATTCACCCGCCGCAGCACGCCGCGGATCCGGGCCAGCAGCTCGCGCGGGTTGAAGGGTTTGGTGACATAGTCGTCCGCACCCAGTTCCAGCCCGACGATGCGGTCGGTTTCATCCGTCACCGCGGTCAGCAGGATCACCGGGATGTCGCGGGTTTCGCGGATGCGGCGGCAGATATCCAAACCGCTTTCGCCAGGCATCAGGATATCCAGCACCACCAGGTCGATCTGCGCCGTCTTCAGCGCCGCATAGGCCTGGGTGCCATTGCCCGCGGTGGTCGCGCGGAAGCCGTTGCGCTTGAGGTAATCAGCCAGCGGCTCGCGGATGTTCTTGTGGTCGTCAACGACCAGAATATGCGGCTCCTGCACGGCCATCTGCCCTAAGTCTTTGCTGTTCGTCCGCGGCAGAGACTAGCGCTAATGGGCAGTAAAAAGAATTGCTCAATTGTCACCAGCTGTGCCAGGCAGGCCGGCTGACATACTTTTTTACAAATTCCCCTGCCGCTGGCACAAAGCCGCGACATTGGCTGCCTACCTGCCGGTCCAACGATGGCGCAGAGCGCCCGGGCAGGCAAAGGACAGACCATGGGCGGCAGCCCCAAGACCAGAAAACCCCGCTCCATTTGTGCCGTGCTGGCCACAGCCAGCCTGACGGCCTGCAGCGCATTGGAGCCGGTTGCGCTCCCGCCTTCCAAGGAGGTGCTGAATGCACCGGCGCAATTCTCTGCCCCGGCGCCTGCGGGCGGGCAGGTCACGGACAGCCTGCTGGATCTTTTCGACGACCCGGTGCTGCGCGCAGCGGTTGCCCAATCGCAAAGCGGCAACCTGGATATCCGGCAATCAGCTAAACGGCTGGAGCTGGCAGGCATCGACCTCACCACTACCGCCGCTGATGCCTGGCCGCAGCTCTCGGCCAATGTGAATGCCAGCCACGGCAGCGGGGCAGGGGAGAGCCTCTCGCCCACGCTGGACGTGCAATGGGAAGTTGACCTCTGGGGGCTCCAGGCGGACCGCCGCCGCGCCTCGCGGGCGGACCGTGCCGCCGAGGCAGCCCGCCATCAGGCGCTGCAGGACTCGGTCGCAGCGCAGCTGATGCAGGCCTGGTTCGATGCGGTGGCGGCTAAACAGCAGCAAGGCCTGGAGGCGCGGCGGCTGAAAGTCTTGCGTGCTAGCGCCGAAAACACCCGCGCCAATTACCGCGCAGGCATCGGCACCCTGGATGACCTCTCTGCGATCGAGCGGGATGTTGCACTGTCCCAGGCTGCCTTGGCCTTGAACGAAGGCCAGACGCACGATGCCGTGCGCACGGTGGAGCTGCTGCTGGGCCAGTATCCGGACAACGATCTGGCTATCCCTTCCCGCCTGCCGCGCCTGAAGGCGGCGCCTGCGCCGGGTGTGCCGCTTGCCGTCCTCGCAGAGCGTCCCGACATGCAGGCCGCCTGGCAGGATGCGGTGGCTGCCAACCGCCGCATCGTCGTTAGCCAGAAGGAGCTGTTGCCGCAGATTTCGCTGACCGGGCAATTCGGAAGCACCAGCGATGACTTCGGAGCGCTCAGCCATGGCGCAACGGTCTGGTCATTGGCGGCGGCCCTGACGGCCCCCATTTTCGAGGCCGGGCGGCGCAAGGCCAATATCGAGGCCTCCAGGAACCGCGCAGATCAGGCTCTAATCACCTATCTGCAAACCGCGCTGACCACGTTTTCGGAGGTTGAGCGGGGGCTGGATCAGGAACGGATCCTGGCTCGCCGCGAGGCCCGACTGGCCGCGGCTGTCACCCATGCCCGCGCCACCGAGGCGACGTTTGAGACCCGCTACCGTTCGGGACTCTCCACCATTCTTGACCTGCTGAGCGCCCAAAACGCGGTGTTCGACATTCAAAGCCAGCTGCTGGCGGTGCGCAATGAACGGCTGAAGAACCGCGTCGCCCTGGGCCTGGCGCTGGGAAAAGGAGTGTAATGCGATGCTCAAGAACTGGATTGGCGCCGCCGTGCTGACCGCTGCAGCTGCCTTTGTGGCCTACCCCGCCGACGAGGCTCCGCCCGCCGAGGAAACTGAGGCCCCGCAGCGGATGCTGGCAGATGTGCACATCCTGAAACCTGAGGCCCGGCACGTCACGGTCACCACTCACGGCCAGGTCCGCCCCCGCTGGCAAAGCCGCCTGTCGGCCGAGGTTGGCGGCAGGGTCGTATCCATCAGTAGCAGACTGCTGACCGGTGCCCGCTTCCAACAGGGCGAGCTGCTGGCCCAAATCGAAGACAGCGCCTACCGCAGCGCCGCCGCTACGGCGCGTTCAGCGCTGGCCACCGCGGAACGGGTGCTGCTGGAAGAGGAGCAGCGCGGCAAGCTGGCGCTGGAGAACTGGAAAGCCTCGGGGCTCGGCGGCGAGGCCTCCGGACTGACATTGCGCCAGCCGCAGCTGGCCGAGGCCCGCGCTGCGATGGACGCCGCCCGCGCCGCGCTGGCCCAGGCCGAATACGAGCTGCAGCAGACCCGCATCACCGCGCCTTTCGATGGCGTGGTAGCCAGCCGCAGCCTGAACCCGGGCGAGGTGGTGCAGGCTGGAACCCAGATTGCCGAAGTCTTTGACACCAGCGTGTTTGAGGTGCCCGCCCCGCTCAGCGCCAGCCAGTTTGTCCAGCTGGGCGTGGCAGCGGGTGCCCAGGCGGTGCTGACCAGCGCAGAAGGCGCCGTCTGGCAGGGCGAGGTGGTCCGGATCGACCCTTCTGTCGATACAGAAAACCGCTGGATCAATGCGGTCATCCAAATGCAGGCGGGCGCCAGTGCGATGCCGGGCCAGTTCCTGACTGTTGAGCTGCAGGGCCGCCGCCATGACGCGCTTTATGCGGTGCCCGAAGCGCTGATTTCGCGCCAGGGGCAGGTCTGGTACCTGGACCCGCAAGACCACCTGCAGACAATCCAAGCCGAGCCCGTCTTTACGGCTGGGGGCATCTCTTACATCGCCCCGCCGGACGGCAGCGCCGAAGACCTGCGCCTGGTCCTTCCCCGCAGCGGCTATTTGCGGGGTGCCAAGGTTCAGCCCCGCATCGTTGCCGAACCGCGGCCCGGTGCTGCCTTGCGCGCTGCCAATGCCGCAGAAGGGGCGGCGCAATGAGCGCGCCTGCCCGCGCCGAGGGCTGGATCGGCTGGTTCGCCCGGAACAGCGTCGCCGCCAACCTCTTGATGCTGATCATTCTGGCGATGGGGCTGGTCACCGGGATTGGCATGCGCACCGAAGGTTTCCCTGCCGATCCCCCGCGCAATGTCACTGTCACGGTAAACTTCAACGGTGCCTCCCCCGAAGACGCCGAGGAAGGTGCCGCAGTCAAAGTGGAGCAGGCACTGAACGGGCTGCAGGGGATCGAAGAGATCACCTCCACCATCACTGCCGACTCCGCTGAGATCGTGGTGAAGGGCCTGCCGGACTACCCGATGGAGCGGCTCAAGTCCGACGTTAAGGACCGGGTTGACGCGATCACCACATTCCCGGCGCAGGTGGACAGCACCACAATCGCGCTGGAGCAGGAAGAGCGCCATGTGATCTATGTGCAGCTGCTGGGCGGCCAGGATCATGTCACGCTGAAAGAGGCCGCCCGCCGCACCCGCGAGATCCTGCTGGACCTGCCCACGGTCAGCAAGGTCACCACCGAAGGCGCCCGCACCTCTGAAATCACTGTTGAACTGCAGGAGGAGAAACTCCGCGCCTACGGCCTCAGCTTCGAGGAAGTCGCGCAGGCGGTGCAGGGGCAGTCGGTCAGCCTGTCGGGCGGAACCTTGGAGGCGGCAAACGGCACCCTCAGCCTGCAAAGCCGCAACCAGGCCTATTTCGGACGCGACCTGCTGCAGACCCGCATCCGGGTGTCGCCGGATGGGGGTGTGGTCCGCCTTGCGGATGTCGCCCGCGTGGTGGACGGTTTTGCAGACGGCCAGGTGCTGTCGGTCTACAACGGGCAGCCTTCGATCCGGCTGGACGTGCAGCTGATCGGCAAGGACTCGATCACCGAGACCTCGGACACGGTGCAGCAGAAACTGGACGAGCTGCGCGCCGCCCCCTGGATGCCGGAGGATATCACACTCGAAAGCTGGCTGGACGAGGCCCAGTCGATCCGCGACCGGCTGGCGCTGATGTCCAAGAACGCGCTGACCGGCATGGCGCTGGTGTTTGTAATGCTGGCGCTGTTCCTCGACATCCGCGTCGCCTTCTGGGTGGCGCTCGGCATCCCGGTCTCCTTTGCCGGTGCGCTCTACATGATGGGGCCGGATTGGTTCGACTACTCGCTCAACGCGCTGTCGACCTTCGGCTTCATCATCACGCTGGGCATTGTGGTCGATGACGCCATCGTCACCGGCGAGAACATCTATGCCCATAAGCGCAAGCATGGCGGCGGCGTGGACACCGCTATCCGCGGCGCGCTGGAAGTGGCCACCCCGGCCACCTTCGGGGTGCTGACCACAGTGGCGGCTTTCTATCCGCTGACGACGATCTCAGGCGACTTTGGCGGCTCGTTCAAGATCATTGCTGTTGTGGTGATCCTCTGCCTGCTGTTCTCGCTGGTGGAATCCAAGTTCATCCTGCCCGCGCATCTGGCCCATATGGATGTGTCACAGAAACCCAAGAAGCACCCGCTGGCCCGAGCCTGGCAGCGGCTGCAAACGGGTGTGGAACACGCCATGGGCTGGACAATCCAGCGCCTTTACCTGCCGCTTCTGCATACCGCCCTGGCGCATCAGCTGCAGGCGGTGATGGTCTTTGCGGCAAGCTTTCTGTTTGCGTTCGGCCTGATGGCGCAGGGCATCGTCGAGACCAATTTCTTCCCCGACCGGGACTCGACCCAGGTGCATATGGACGTAACCCTGGACAGCGGCGCGCCGCCCGCCCGGACCCGCGAGATCGCCCGGCTGTTTGAGGCCAGCCTGCTGGAAACAGTTGCGGATCTCGAAGCGGAGCACGGCCTGCAGGAGCCGCTGGTGACCAGCTACTATGTCTCCTCCAGCCGGGCCGAGAAGCTGGTCATCTCGGTTGGCCTGCTCGACAGCACCAAACGGTCGTTCGGCTCGGACGAACTGGTGGAGCGCTGGCGGGCCGCGGCCGGAATGCCGCCCGGTGTGCGCCAGATGGAGCTGTTTTCGGATGACGACGGTGTCGAGGACCTGCGCTTTGGCCTCAGCTCGGAAGACCCTGCCGAAACCGCGGCCGCGCTGGCCAGCCTGCAGCAGGTCCTGCAGGAGACACCCGGGCTCTATGACATTCTCACCGATCTCGACAATGAAACGCTGGAGATGTCGTTTGAGCTGCTGCCCGAAGGCGAGGCGCTGGGCCTGACCAACCGCGAGGTGATCACCCAGATCCGCAACGCCGTGTTCGGCTACGAGGCGCAGCGGATCCAGCGCGGCAGCGAGGAGGTGCAGGTCCGTGTTCGCTATCCTGAGAACGAGCGCGACAGCCTGAGCGATCTGAACCGCATCCGCCTGCGCACCCCGGCAGGCGGCACCGTGCCTCTGGACACGGTGGTGCGGCTGAACCAGCGCGAAACGCTGCTGGAGCTGAAGCGCATCAACGGTACCCGCACGCTGGAAATCTCCGCCAGGGTCGACAAGGACCTGGCCTCGGTCACCGAGGTTGTCGAACGGCTGGAGGCCACCGCTTTTGCCCGTCTGCGCGCCGAATACAGCGGGCTGTCGGTCACTGTTTCCGGCGAAGCGGCCGAAGAGGAGGAGGCCACCAGCCAGCTCAGCAGCGGTTTTGTGCTGGGGCTGATGCTGATCTATGCGCTGCTGGCGATCCCGCTGAAATCTTACACTCAGCCATTCATCATCATGCTGGCGATCCCCTTTGGCATTGTTGGTGCGGTGCTGGGGCATCTGGCCATTGGAATTCCGGTTTCGCTATTGTCCTTCTTCGGCATCCTGGCGCTGAGCGGTGTGGTGGTGAATGACTCGCTGGTGCTGGTCAGCCGCTACCGCGCGGCCCGGGATGAGGGCCTGCCGGCCTATGAGGCTTTGCTTGATGCCGGCGCCTCCCGCTTCCGCGCGGTGATGCTGACCTCGGTCACCACTTTTGCGGGGCTGATCCCGCTGGTGCTGGAGACCTCGGAGCAGGCTCAGTTCCTGATCCCGATGGCGGTCTCGCTGGCTTTCGGGGTGCTGTTTGCCACCTTGATAACGCTGATCCTTATCCCGGTCCTGCTGAGTCTGAGCACGCGTTTGCCCGCCCTCCTGGGCCGCAGGAGCACCGGGCAGGCTGGGGCGCAAACAGCACCGTGACACTTTTATACACTTTCGCCGCATCCCGGGATCATTGCGGTACACCCGGCTTCTACACCTTCGCAGGAAACCCCCAAAGAGGATCACGCAGAAAAATGAAACCTGTTCAAAAACAGATGATTGGGGCCGGGCTGTCGGCGATCACGATATTGGCCGCAACCCAGGTGCAGGCCGAAGGCGATTGGGAGGGCAGTATCGGCGCCGGCGTCTTCTGGGAGCCGGAATACCTGGGCTCCAGCGAAAGCACGACCTCCGGTTTCCCTATGTTCGAGCTGACCTGGCGCGACCGGCTGTTCATCGGCCCGGGTGGCATTGGCGGCTATGTCTTCAACAGCGACGACTTCAAGCTCTCCGCCGCGATTGGCTATGATGAGGGGCGCAAGGAAAATGACAGCACCTTCCTGCGCGGGCTTGGCGATATCGACGGCGGCATCACCTATAATCTCGGCCTTGAATACGAGTTCGGCCCGGTCACGCCGTATCTGGAGGTGACAAAATACGGCAAGGGCTCCGAAGGGCTGAGCGCAACCATCGGGGTCGAGGGCATGATGCCGCTGCGCGCCCTGACCGGCCGCGCTTCCTTTGCGAGCTTGGACGAAGATAGCTCGCCGCTTGAAATGGGCCCGGTGCTGACAGCAGGCATTTCTGCCGACTGGGGCAATGATGATTTCAACGGCACTTATTACGGCGTCACTGCCGCTCAGTCCGCAGCCTCCGGCCTGGGCCAGTACACCGCCACCAGCGGCTTTCACGCGATCAACTTAGACATTGGTATCCAGGTGCCGGTCACCGAGCGCTTCAGCGTTGGCGGCATGGTCACCTATTCGCAGCTGACCGGCGACGCCAAGGACAGCACCATCGTGCGCGACACCAGTGGCACATCGGTTGGCCTGTTCGGCATCTACCGGTTCTGACGCCGCCGCTCCTTCCACCTCCAGAAAAGGGGATGCTGGCGGTGGCACGCCTCCTTCTTCTCTCCGCCTTGATTGCGCTTGGCTTTGCCTGCAAGAGCTACGCGGCCTTGCCGCAGCGATGCCTGGAAATCCAGGCTGCCGGACTTGTGCTTGAGGCAGCATAGTCCGGCTGGGGAAGGAAGGGGGCGTTGCCGACGCATGTCCTAAGGGGAGAGGCAGTTCCCTTCCTTACCCGGTGAAATGGAGTATGAACTGCTGGGGTAGAAGCGGTTCATTCTGTAGCTCCACTGCAATAGCTGGCCTTCGGCATTTGCATAGGCATGTGTGCCCGCTCCAAATTCCTGCCCGGCAATGCTCAGTGAGGATGCAAAAGAACGAGTTGACAGACAGGTTGCGCCCAGCTCTTGGGCCTGGCGGCGGATCTTGAGTTCTGCGACCGCACTAGCAGCGGTCAGCGCCGCCAACCAAGCGGTGGCCAGAGGAATGAATAGAGTGACCCAAGGCAATACAGCTGAATAGTGCTTGCCGACACGCTGGAGGCATGTTGAGGCAGCGATGAATGCAACACCGGCTGTTGCCAAAGACAGGGCCAACAGGTCCGCGTGGCTGGCGAGCGTCTTTATGCCCCAGGACAAAATATATGGCCACAACGGCGGTGCTATGAAGAGCCCCAGATTGATGGGGAACCAGAAAAACAGGCTGGCGAGTGCACTGGCGGCGCTGATCTGTACCATCATCCGCAGCCAACCAGGCTTGGCGGCTTTCTTCCAGAACGACCACCCGAAACCAAGCAGAACAACGCCCCACCAGACCAGCCCCGTGCAAAGGGCTATGAACATCCAGATAACTTCCCCCACGCTCAACCCCGCTTCAGAACCACTGCCCCGGCTCCATCAGCCCCAGGTCCAGCAGCTGGCGGGAGTGCCACTCGAACGGCGCGGAGTTGTGCCAGCGGAAAGTCTCGATGTCGAAGGTCGAGCCAGGATTGCGTTTCAGCGCCTTGGCGGTGCGGAACGAGCAGACCGCCGCGGTCAGGTTGTGGTGCCAGGGGCAAGCGTAGGTGTTGTATTCCTGGTCATTGAAAGTGTGGTCCGGCTGCAGCTTCAGCCCCGGCTTGGCCTTGAACAGTGAAATCCGGTCGATTTTGCGGCTGGGGGCCGGGATGTGTTCCTCGAAGCGCCAGCGCACGCCGCCAAAGAAGTCCAGCTGCCGCTCGCGCGGGTGGCCAGTTTCCGGATCTTTTCGCGACTGGGCATAATAGCCGGACTTGTCGAGATAGGCATCCTCAAGCGACACCGCAGTGGGGGAGGCCTCCAAATCGCCTGCGTATAGGTCGATCACATAGCTGAGCATGGCATCGCGCCGCTCCTCGGTGTGATAGGCCAGCATCTCGCCGACGCTGCGGGTCTCGCAAAACGGGAAAAACAGATATTCTGCGTTGTAGCAGTAGTAGAGCCAGCATCCGGGCTGCGCAGCGGCAATCACCGCGTTGACCGCGCCGGGCACCGCGCCTTCGGGGCCACAGTCGAACGGCACCCGGTGCACCTTTGCGCGCACGTCCTGCGGCAGGTCGAAGGCATCCGGCATCATTGCAACTACTGCCTTGAAGCCGCTTTGCAGGTGATGGCGCAGGGTGGTGGCGATTTCTGCTTCATCCTCGATAAAGACCAGCGCCACCGGACCTTTGATCAGCAGCGCCTTGCCCTGTTTCAGGAAATCTTCCAACGAAGAATACATCATGCCCGTCTGCCCTTTGCCTTTCTGGCCTTTGGGCTCAAAATCGGGTAAATGCGGCCTCATTGCAAGCGGCGGCGTTTGCCTGTATGGCAGGCCGCTGTTTACCCACCCTGGCTGGAAGGCTGACCCGCATGACCGCGCCCAAGAAGCTGTTTATCAAGACCTATGGCTGTCAGATGAATGTCTATGACAGCGAACGCATGGCCGAGGCGCTGGGCGGCGAGGGCTATGTGGAGACCAAATCGGCGGATGACGCCGACATGATCCTGCTGAACACCTGCCACATCCGGGAAAAGGCGGCCGAGAAGGTCTATTCCGAGCTGGGCCGTTTCAAAGGGCTGAAGGCGGAAAAGCCGGACCTGAAAATCGGCGTTGCGGGCTGCGTCGCCCAGGCCGAGGGCGAAGAGATCATGCGCCGCCAGCCGCTGGTCGACCTGGTGGTCGGCCCGCAAAGCTATCACCGCCTGCCCGAGATGGAGGCCAAGGCGCGGGAAGGGGAGAAGGTGCTCGACACTGATTTCCCCGAGGAAGACAAATTCGAGAAACTGAAAAGCCGCCCCAAGGCCAAGCGCGGCCCGACGGCGTTTCTGACCGTGCAGGAAGGCTGCGACAAGTTCTGCGCCTTCTGCGTGGTGCCCTATACCCGCGGCGCCGAAGTCTCGCGCCCGGCGGATCGCATCCTGCGCGAAGCCCAGGAACTGGTGGAGCGCGGCGTGCGTGAAATCACCCTGCTGGGTCAGAACGTGAATGCCTATCACGGTGCCGGTGCCAATGGCGATCTGACCCTGGCGCAGCTGATCTGGGAGCTCGACAAGATCGACGGGCTGGAGCGTATCCGCTTTACCACCAGCCACCCCAACGACATGCAGGACGACCTGATCGAGGCCCACGGCACCTGTGCCAAGCTGATGCCTTATCTGCACCTGCCGGTGCAGGCGGGCTCCGACAAGATCCTGAAGCGGATGAACCGGTCGCACACCGCCGAAAGCTATATCCGGCTGATCGAGCGCATCCGCGCCGCGCGCCCCGACATCCTGATCTCCGGCGACTTTATTGTCGGCTTCCCGGAAGAGACTGAGGAAGACTTCCAGGCCACAATGGATCTGGTGGAAGAGGTTAAATACGGCACCGCCTATTCCTTTAAATATTCTACGCGTCCAGGCACTCCTGCTGCGGAGCGGCCGCAGGTCGATCCCGCTGCTGCAGACGACCGTTTGCAGCGCCTGCAGGCTCTGTTGACCAAACAGCAGCGCGAAGTGCAGGACAGCATGGTCGGCCGCGAGGTTGGCGTTCTGTTCGAAAAGACCGGCCGCCTGCCGGGTCAGATGGTTGGCAAATCCGACTATCTCCACGCTGTGCATGTGGCTGACTGCAGCCGCGAGGTTGGCGACCTGGCACGGGTCCGCATCGTCTCGTCCGGCGCAAACTCGCTGGCCGGCGAATTGATCGGCTAGCACTTTCGCAGCAATGCGAATCTCTCAGGCCGTTTGGTTCCAAGCGGCCAACGGCCGTTGGTGGGCGTTTGCCAGGTGAGTCTTGATTGCATCGGTTCCGGGGACAATTTTCCCCGGGTGCTTTGAGTGTTCGGCAATTGCGCCTAATCTGCGCGGAATACCGCTCAATTTAGCAGGTATATTGCATCAATTTCAGGTAGTTTTGTCCTTATGGCCTGAGCGGTGGGCACCTATGCGGCAAACACCCTGGGGGAACTTAGGTGAAGGAAATCTGGTTGTGTTGAAACTCGAATTGAATAAGGCGCTTGCGCTGGCCGCCGCGGCCGCGGCCGCGCTCAGCATCGCCGCCGCGCCTGCCAGCGCGCAAACCCAGCAGCGGACCATCAAGGGCGAGCGGTATATTCCGACGATCTGGGTTGACCCGGATGGCTGCGAGCATTGGGTGATGGACGACGGGGCCGAGGGGTTCATGACCCCGCATGTTACTCCCGATGGCAAGCCGGTTTGCCGGCAGGGCAACATCTGCGGGGTGATGCCGACCGACCAGTTCTTCGCCACCGACAAGCATTTCATCAATGCCGCCGGCCGCAAGCGCCTGGGTGAGTTCTTCCAGCAGGCAAAGGCCAACGGAACGCGGTCCTTTGTGATTGCCGGCCACACCGACAGCCGTGCCTCGGACGAATACAACATCCGCCTGTCCGAGCGCCGCGCCAATGCGGTGGCGCAGGTGGCCCGCTCGGTTGGCGCCCGGATCAACGATATCCGTGCCTATGGGGAGCGCGACCCGCGGGTGCCCAACACCAGCGCCGCCAACATGGCGCAGAACCGCCGCGTCGAAATCTACTGCCTGCGCTGAGGGGGAAGCGACCATGATGATGCGTAAAACACTTGTACTTCTCGCCGCGGTTGCCGCAGTTTCCGCTTGTTCCGAGACTTTGGACAAAACCACCGACCAGCACATCGGTGACGGCCGTTCTCTGGACCTGTCGAACCTGACCGCCGGTATCTGGGTTGATCCGCAAGGCTGCGAGCATTGGATCATCGACGATGGCCTGGAAGGCTATGCCGACTTGCGCCGCACTCCGGATGGCAAGCCGGTCTGCAACAGCGACCTGCCGCGCAACGTCGCCACCGGTCCGTTCAAGGAAGGATCCACCTTCGCCGACCCGATTTGACCGGTCCGGATTCATGTGACGCGCAGCCGCCCTCGTGGGCGGCTGTTTTGTTTCAATTGAGTGAATTTCCGCCGCTCCTGCTTGCGCAAACGGTGCTGCCCGGGCAAACTGAAACGGCAACCCAGGACCAGAGGAGATCAGCTTGGCCATCGGTGCCCTGAACGACGCGCAAGACCAGAATGCCACCCATGAAGTGCTGCTGGAATTTCCCGACAACCGCTTGCTGATCGACCTGTGCGGCGAATACGACCGCAACCTGGCTGACATCGAACAGAAACTGGGCGTTCAGATCGTCCGCCGCGGCAACCAGCTGTCGGTGATGGGCGAAGATTCGGCGCGCGAACAGGCGGCAGGGGTGCTTGCGGCACTCTACGACCGGCTGGAGACCGGCCGCAGTGTCGAAAGCGGCGACATTGACCGCGAGCTGCGGATGAGCCCCGAAAACGACGAGGCAGAGCCAGACGGCCAGCTGCAGATGTTCCGCGGCGGCCGGGTGGAAATCAAGACCCGCAAGAAACTGGTGGAGCCGCGCACCGAAGCGCAGAAAGCCTATGTGCATTCGCTTTTCGAAAACGAGCTGGCCTTCGGCATCGGCCCGGCTGGTACCGGCAAGACCTACCTTGCAGTCGCTGTCGGCGTTTCGATGTTCATCACCGGCCATGTCGACCGCATCATCCTGTCGCGGCCCGCGGTGGAGGCGGGCGAAAAGCTCGGTTACCTGCCTGGCGATATGAAGGACAAGGTCGACCCTTACATGCAGCCGCTCTATGACGCGCTGAACGACTTTCTGCCGGGCAAGCAGCTGGCCAAGCTATTGGAGGAAAAGCGCATTGAGATTGCGCCGCTGGCCTTCATGCGCGGCCGCACTCTTTCCAACGCTTTTGTGGTGCTGGACGAGGCGCAGAACGCCACCACCATGCAGATGAAGATGTTCCTGACCCGCCTCGGCGAGGGCTCGCGCATGGTGATCACCGGCGACCGCTCGCAGGTCGACCTGCCGCGCGGGGTGCAGTCTGGCCTGGCGGATGCCGAACGTCTTCTCAAGACGATCCCCAAGATCAGCTTCAACTATTTCACTGCCCGAGACGTGGTCCGCCACCCCCTTGTGGCGGCGATCATCGAGGCTTATGACGCGGACGCCAAACCGGCCTGAGGCCCGAATCCGCCGCGCTCCTTTCATCTTGCCGGAAATACTCCGGAGGTGGGGGGCCGGCCCCCGCTTTGACAGGCGCTCCATGACGCTCGACATCACCATCGAAGACAGCCGCTGGCAGGACGCCGGGCTTGCAGCGCTGGCCGAACAGGCGGCCGCGGCTGTGCTGGCGCATTTTTCGCTTGATCCGGAGGTCTGCGAGATCTCGCTGCTGGCCTGCGATGATGCGCGTATCTCGGAACTCAACGCCGAATTCCGCGAAAAGGATAAGGCGACCAATGTCCTCAGCTGGCCCGCAGAAGAGCTGGCCGCAGAAGACGACGGCGGCATGCCCGAGGCACCAGAGGCTGATTTTACAGGTGAAATCCCGCTGGGCGACATCGCAATTTCCTATGATACCTGCACCCGCGAAGCATCCGAAGCAGGCAAGCCTTTGGCCGATCATACCCGCCATCTGATCGTTCACGGATTGTTGCATCTCTTGGGCTACGATCACATTCGTGACCGCGATGCCGCATTGATGGAAGGGATTGAGGTCCTGGTACTTGGCAAAATGGGTATCGCGAACCCATATATGAATGAGGACGCCCCCTGAGCGGGGCTTTTGGATAGGACCGATGGGCGACATAGAAGGCAGTTCTAACGCGGCGCAGGGCGCGCTGCAGAACGTGAACGGCACAGGTGCAGAAGCGCCGGCCAGTGAGAGATCCGGTTTTTGGGCGCGGCTGTTCGGTGCGTTCACTGCTGAGGCGCAAGCCGAAGAAGAGACCGGCAGCGAACAGCCTGCGGCGGGGTCCCAGCCGCATGGCATGATCAACCTGCGCCGGATGCGGGTTGAGGACGTCGCCATCCCCTCGGCTGAAATTTCTGCAGTACCGGTCACGGTCGCCAAGGAGGACCTTGTCGGTATCTTCCGCAAAAGCGGCTTCACCCGGATTCCGGTCTACGAGGGAACACTGGACACGCCGCTGGGATTTGTCCACCTCAAGGATTTCTCCCTTACCCATGGCTTCAACGGCGATGGCGCTGAGTTTGACCTCTCCCGCATGCTGCGGCCATTGCTGTTTGTGCCGCCGTCCATGCCGATCGGCGTGCTCTTGACCAAGATGCAGGCGGAGCGCCGCCACATGGCTCTGGTGATCGATGAATACGGCGGTGTCGACGGTCTCGTGACCATCGAGGACCTGATCGAGCAGGTGGTGGGTGAGATCGAAGACGAACACGACGCCGACGAGCTGCAGACCTGGTTCGAGGAAAAGCCAGGCTGCTATGTTGCACTGGCCCGTACCTCGCTGCCGGATTTCGAGGCCGAGACCGGCCATTCGCTCACCAGCCACGACGATGTGGATGAGGAGGAAATCGATACCCTCGGCGGCCTGGTTTTCATGCTGTCGGGCCGGGTGCCTGCCCGTGGCGAGGTGATCGAGCACCCCGAGGGTGCCGAGTTTGAAATCATGGACGCCGACCCGCGCCGGATCAAACGGCTGCGGGTACGGCTGCCGGACGCCGCCGCATGATCTCACTGGGGCTGCGGCAGGCCGCGCGCCAGCTCCGGCTGGCCCCGGCAGCGCTGGCCTTTGGCGGCGGCGCGCTCTTGTCACTGGCTCTTGCGCCCTGGCACATCCTCCCCGGCCTGCCCGTTGCGCTTGGTGCCGCAGGCTGGCTAATCCTGCAGGCATCTTCGGCGCGTTCAGCGGCGCTGGCAGGCTGGCTGTTCGGGCTGGGGTATTTTGCCTTTGGCCTGTCCTGGATCATCGAACCGTTTCAGATCGATCCAGAGCGCCACGCCTGGATGGCGCCCTTTGCGCTGATCTTCCTTACGGCGGGGCTGTCCCTGTTCTGGGGGGCTGCCTTTGGCCTGGCAGCGCGTATCAGTACCGGCGCTTGGCGGCTTCCGGCGCTGATCACAGTCTGGTCATTGGCCGAGTTCGCCCGGGCCTATGTGCTCACCGGCTTCCCCTGGGCGGCTTTCGGCCAGTTCTGGATCGGCACGCCTGCTGCAAACCTTTTGCCTTGGACCGGCCCGCACGGGCTGGCGCTGCTGACGCTGACGGCCTTTCTGCCGCTGGCGAGGCTGCGTCAGACTCCGGTGGCTGCGCTGGCGCCGCTGGGGTTGGTCATGGCCACTGTGTTTCTCGTGCCGCCGCCGCAGCAAGCAGAGATGACAGGCAAAACCGTGCGAATCGTTCAGCCGAATGCGCCGCAGGACCTGAAATGGCATCCGGACCACCGATGGGAGTTTGTCCGCCGGGCGGTTGCCTTCTCAGAGCAAACGCCGCCGCCGGACCTGATAGTATGGCCCGAAACGGCGGTGCCTCAGCTGATGAACTATGCCGGGGATACTTTGCAGGCCATTGCGGAGCGAGGCGGCGGGGTGCCGGTGCTGCTCGGCATCCAGCGGGAAGAGGCTGGCGCTTACTATAATTCCGCGGTGCTGTTGGATGGGAACGGGGAGCCGGCCGCAACCTATGACAAGGCGCATCTGGTGCCTTTTGGGGAATACGTGCCCTTTGGCGATGTGATGGCCCGGATTGGAATCCACGGGTTCGCCTCGCAGACAGGGGCGGGGTACGCAGCCGGACCGGGTGCTGAAATCATGGATCTGCCGGTTGGTTCAGCGCTGCCGCTGATCTGCTATGAAGCTGTTTTTCCTCAGGATGTGAACTCGGCCGCCCGGCGGCCGCAGTTGCTGGTGCAGATCACCAACGACGCTTGGTTCGGCACCCGGTCCGGACCGTACCAGCATTTGGTGCAAGCGCAGATGCGGGCGATAGAGCAGGGCCTGCCCATGATCCGGGCGGCCAATACCGGGGTCTCGGCGATGATCGCGCCGGACGGGCGCTTGCTGGACAGCCTGGCCTTGGGCGAGGCGGGTTACATCGACGCCGGCCTGCCTGCGCCGCTGCCGCCGACGCTCTACAGCCGCACCGGTGATTGGCCGGTGTTCCTGCTGTGTCTTTTCACTGCTGCCGTGGCAGCATCCCGCCATTGGACACTTGCACGGCGGTCATAGCTGATAAACTTTATCGGAATAAAGATTGACCGGCGCCGCCGCGCCGCGTAATGCGGCTTGATACCTACCACAACGGCTTCCTGGCGTGGCAAGGCAAACCTGTAATGGAGCACATCTCACATGACCCGTTTGAACTACACTTTCACTTCGGAATCGGTTTCCGAGGGCCACCCGGACAAGGTCTGCGACCGTATTTCCGACGCGGTGCTGGATGCCTTCCTGGCAGAAGAGCCCGAAGCGCGCGTGGCAGCCGAAACTTTTGCCACCACAAACCGTGTCGTCATCGGCGGTGAGGTGGGCCTGTCCGACCAGGACAAGCTGCACAGCTACATGGGCAAGATCGACGAGATCGCCCGCGCCTGCATCAAGGACATCGGCTACGAGCAGGACAAGTTCCACCACGAGACCGTGGAAGTGACCAACCTGCTGCACGAGCAGTCGGCGCATATCGCGCAGGGCGTTGACGCGGCGGCGGACAAGGATGAAGGCGCCGGCGACCAGGGCATTATGTTCGGCTATGCCACCACTGAAACCCCGGCGCTGATGCCGGCGCCGATCCAGTATTCCCACGCAATCCTGCGCCGCCTGGCGGAAGTTCGCAAGAACGGCACCGAGCCGGCGCTTGGCCCGGACGCGAAATCGCAGCTGTCAGTGGTTTATGAAGGCGGCAAGCCGGTGGGTGTGAGCTCGCTGGTGCTGTCGACCCAGCACCTGGACGAAAGCCTGACCTCGGCCGACATCCGCGCCATTGTAGAGCCTTACATTCGCGAAACCCTGCCTGAGGGCTGGCTGACCGATGCCACCGAATGGCACGTGAACCCCACCGGCAAGTTCGTGATCGGCGGCCCGGACGGCGACGCCGGCCTGACCGGCCGCAAGATCATCGTCGACACCTATGGCGGTGCAGCCCCGCATGGCGGCGGCGCGTTCTCGGGCAAGGATCCGACCAAGGTGGACCGCTCGGCGGCCTATGCTGCGCGCTACCTGGCCAAGAACGTGGTGGCCGCAGGCATGGCAGAGAAATGCACCATCCAGCTGTCCTATGCCATCGGCGTTTCCAAGCCGCTGTCGATCTATGCTGACACCCATGGCACTGGCGAAGTTGCGCCGGCAGCTATTGAAAAGGCAATCGACCAGGTGATGGACCTGACCCCGCGCGGCATCCGCCAGCACCTGGGGCTGAACAAGCCGATTTATCAGCGCACTGCCGCCTATGGCCATTTCGGCCGCGACCCGGAAGTCGACGGCGGGTTCAGCTGGGAACGCACCGACCTGGCCGAGGCACTGAAAAACGCGGTCTGAACCGGGCCACGAAGGAAAGAATGAAGGGAGCGGGCTGCAAGCTCCGCTCCTTTTGCTTCTGGGGCGGGCCGGTCAGCAAAACTGCCCGGCTGTTTCGCGCTGGGAGCATGGGGCCAATGTCTTCGGCCTCTTTGCTCTGGAGCGGACAGAAGGGCTGCGTCATAGTACAGGGGTAACGCTGATTTCTGCCGGACCTGTAATGCTGCGATTGATACTTGCCTGCATGTGCCTGACGTTTCCCCTGGCTGCAGCGGCAAAGGATGCGCTGCCGCAAAAGTTCAGTCTGCAGGGGAAGACGCTGGTCTATGACACCGAAACGGATGTGCAGGGCGAAGCCGCCGAAATCTCCAATGACGATATCGCTAAGCTGCGGGAAATTCTGAAGAAGACACCGGGCATTTCGGAGCTGCAGCTCAACAGTACTGGCGGCAGCGTTTACGCCGGGGAAGAGATTGCCGGGCTGGTGCTGGAATACGGGCTCGATACGTCGATTGACGGGGCCTGCATCAGCGCCTGTGTCGATGTGTTTCTGGCGGGCAACCGGCGGCGGATGACAATCGGGTCGCGCATCGGCTTCCACCAGCGCAGCTGGCCTGCGCCCGCGGTGCATAAATACTACCGCAGCGAGCGCAAAGCGCAGCGCTGGGCAACCCCGTTTGAATTCGGCTCCTGGATCTATGTGGATACTCAGCGCGAGATTCATAACCATCTGAGCTACATGGTGGCGCGGGGTGTCGATCCTGGTTTTGCCATTGAAACCCTGCGTACAGAACCGGGCAGCGAGTGGTTCCCAAGCCGCTTGCGGCTGATCGCTGCGGGTGTGCTGCGGGAAACGCTGCAGAACCGGCAGCCCTAGCCGGGTTGACCCGGGCCGCCGCTTGCGGCAGAGGAGCGGCCAGCCTTTCATTATTGCTCTGTACAGGAGGCCAGACGCATGTCCGGCGACCAGAAACCTCGCGAAGACCGCTCCGCGGCGACACAGCCCGAAGCAGCCAATGCGGCTGACAAACACGCCAGCGGAGCGCCGTGGCGCAATTTCTACGGCCGCTTCAAGGGCAAGACGCTGAAGGACAGCCAAAAGCGCTATCTGGACGAAGACCTGGCAGGCCTCAGTCCTGGACCGGTGAGCTGGGAAGACAATCCTGACCGCACGCTGCTGGATCTGCAAGCGCTCTTCGGCGGCAAGGATGTCTGGCTGGAGGTCGGCTTCGGTGGCGGCGAGCATCTGGTGCACCAGGCGGTAAGCAACCCGGAAGTAGGTATCATCGGTGCGGAACCGTTCATCAACGGTGTGGCGATGCTGCTGGGCAAAATCCGCAATGCAGGCACTGACAACATCGCCGTTCATCCAGGGGACGCCCGTGATCTGATGGATGTGCTGCCCGAGGCATCGATCTCGCGTGCCTTTCTGCTCTATCCGGATCCCTGGCCCAAGGCACGCCATCACCGCCGCCGCTTCGTGACGCAGGAACATCTGGAGCCGCTGGCCCGCTGCCTGAAGCCCGGCGCGATCTTCCGTGTTGCGACAGATATTCCCGACTACGTGCGCCAGACCCTGGAAGAGGTGCCGAAGGCCGGTTTCGAATGGCTGGCCGAAGGTCCGGCCGATTGGCGCCAGCCGTGGGATGATTGGATCTCCACCCGCTACGAGCAGAAGGCTCTGCGCGAAGGCCGCACCCCGCATTACCTGACCTTCCGCCGCCTGGGCTGAAGCCGATAGCGCTGGACCGGCCAGACCCAATCCGTTACCGATAGCGCAAACGAACAGACGAACGACCGACAGACGAAGGAAGCCCCATGTCCGGACACGGCACGCCCATCCCGATGACCTCCCACCGTGCTGACCCGCTCAAGGGCGTGGCAGAGGTGCCCGGCGACAAGTCGATCTCGCACCGCTCGCTGATCCTGGGCGCGTTGTCGGTTGGGGAAACCAAGATCTCCGGCCTTCTGGAGGGCGAGGATGTGCTGGACACCGCCAAGGCGATGCAGGCCTTTGGCGCCGAGGTGGTGAACCATGGCGGCGGCAACTGGTCGGTATTCGGCATTGGTGTCGGCGGCTTTGCAGAGCCTGACAATGTCATCGACTGCGGCAACTCCGGCACCGGGGTGCGGCTGATCATGGGGGTGATGGCATCCTCTCCGATCACTGCGACCTTCACCGGCGATGCCTCTCTGAACAAACGCCCGATGGCGCGCGTGACCGACCCGCTGGCGCTGTTCGGCACCCAGTCCGTGGGCCGTTCCGGCGGCCGCCTGCCGATGACCATCGTCGGTGCCGCCGACCCGGTGCCGGTGCGGTATGAGGTGCCGGTGCCGTCTGCGCAGGTGAAATCCGCGGTGCTGTTTGCCGGCCTCAACGCGCCTGGCAAGACCGTGGTGATCGAAAAGGAAGCCACGCGTGACCATACCGAGCGCATGCTGGCCGGATTCGGTGCCGAGATCACCACCGAAGAAACTGAAGAGGGCCGCGTCATCACCCTGACCGGCCGTCCTGAGCTGAAGCCGCAAGTCATCGCCGTGCCGCGCGATCCGTCTTCCGCGGCTTTCCCGGTCTGCGCGGCGCTGATCACCCCCGGCTCCGACGTGCTGGTGCCCAACATCGGTCTGAACCCCACCCGCGCGGGCCTGTACTACACGCTGCAGGACATGGGTGCGGATCTGACGTTCGAGAACATGCGCGAGGAGGGCGGCGAGCCGGTTGCCGATCTGCGAGCCAAGTTCTCGCCCAATATGAAGGGCATCGAAGTACCGCCGGAGCGCGCAGCCTCGATGATCGACGAATACCCGGTGCTGTCGGTGGTGGCTTCCTTCGCGGAAGGCAAGACCATGATGGGGGGCGTCAAGGAACTGCGCGTCAAGGAAAGCGACCGGATCGATGCGATGGCCAAAGGCCTGCGCGCCAATGGCGTCACCGTCGAGGAAGGCGAGGACTGGTGGGAAGTCTCTGGCCTGGGCATTGATGGCGTGCCCGGCGGCGGCACCTGCGAGAGCTTCCTGGATCACCGCATCGCTATGTCCTTCATGGTGATGGGCATGGGGGCGCAGAACCCGGTCTCTGTCGATGACGGCAGCCCGATCGCAACATCCTTTCCGATCTTCGAAAGCCTGATGGGCAACCTGGGCGCCAAGCTGGAGCGCACATGAGCGAGAGCTTTACGATCGCAATCGACGGGCCAGCGGCCGCAGGCAAGGGGACGATCTCGAAGGCCGTCGCGGCGCATTACGGCATTGGCCATTTGGACACCGGCCTTTTGTACCGGGCCGTTGGTGCCAAGATGCTGGAGGGCGTGGCCCCGATTGAAGCGGCGCAGAACCTGACGCCGGAAGATCTGGCACGCGGCGATTTGCGCGGGCCGGAAGTCGCGCAGGCAGCTTCCAAGGTGGCAGTGATTGCCGAAGTGCGTGCGGCGCTGGTGGACTTTCAGCGTGCCTTTGCCCGCCGGGCAGGCGGCGCGGTGCTGGACGGGCGCGACATTGGCACTGTGATCTGCCCCTATGCGCAAGTGAAGCTGTTTGTCACCGCAAGCGCTGAAGTGCGGGCGCGCCGACGGTTCCTGGAGCTGACTGCAGCAGGCAAGGTGATCTCGCTGGAAGAGGTGCTGGCCGACGTAAAGGCCCGCGATGACCGCGATATGAACCGTGCCGAGGCGCCTTTGAAGCCGGCCGAGGATGCGGTGCTGATCGACACCAGCGACCTTAGCATCGAAGACGCGCTGGCGGCCGCCCTTTCGGTAATCGAAGAGCGCTGGGTGGTGGAAAGATAAACACCCGCAGCTGATGCAGCAGCTGCGGGCGGAGGGACTGCAGGACGGAGCAGTGCTGCCGCCCCTCTGGGACACGGAAGCGCTTGGGATCAGAGCTCGCCGACGGCGGTGTGCTTGATCTTGCCCCACTGGCTGTCCGCGGTCTTGGCGGTGCCGGCCACGTCTTCCAGGAAGGCGGCGCGGGTGGCGGCGTTCAGGAACAGGAACAGCTTGCCGTCGTGCACCAGGTACTGGTCCGGGTCGCCGTCGAACTTCTTGCCGACCGACACGCCGTAGGAGCAGAAACCGCCGTGCTGCGGCAGGTATTTCGCCGGGTTGGCTTCAAAGGCGGTCTTGTTTTCCTCAGAGGCGAAGTAATACGACGCGCCGTCCACGGTGGCCGAGTAGTTGGCCACGCCTTCCACCGGGTTGCGGCTGTCGAACAGGGCAACCAGGTCGACGCCATGGGCCGCCAGCGGCGCGCCGCCGGCCGAGATGCCGTTGGAGACGTTGACCTCATCGGCGGCAAAGGCCGGAGCAGCCAGTGCGGCGGAGAGCGAAATCAGAGCGGTTGTCAGAAGCGTTTTCATGTTGATCCTCATCAGGTTCGGTTGCTGTTACGGTTTGTTCAGGGCGGGCTGTGCGGCCCGGTGATCTGAAGCTAAGTCCGCAAGGCTGGACGTTTAATCTCTGATCGTTCGGGTGATTTTGCAGATCGTCCGGAACTCTGGCGTGCCTGTTTTCACGCGTGCTCACCGATCTGTGCATGGAGCCTGGGTCCGCGCGGCAGTAGCCTGAGAGTGCTTTGCCGAAGAGGAGGTGCCGACATGGCCTGGCTGCGGACATTTGTGACTGCCTGTGTATTGGCGGCGCCTGCCTGGGCGCAGGAGGCGCCTGAGGTGCCGGACGCCCCCGAGCCGCCGATGACTTATGAGCGGCTAGGGCGGATCATCTTTGCGCTGGACGAGAACGCGCAGCCGATGGGCACCGGCTTTCAACTAAGCATCTCCGGCGTGCCGATGCTTGTGGTCACCGACCCGGCTGCGGACCGGATGCGGGCGATGGTTCCCTTGCGCCCGGCCGAAGGGCTGACTGCGGAAGAGCTGATGCGGATGATGCAGGCCAATTTCGACACTGCGCTGGATGCGCGCTATGCTGTGGCCCGCGGGCAGCTGTGGGCCGTTTTCATCCACCCGCTGTCGCCGCTGGAGAAAGACCAGCTGATCTCCTCGCTGGGCCAGACCGTCAATATCGCCCGCACATATGGCACGCTTTACACTGGCGGAGCGCTGCAATTCGGAGGGGGCGACAGCCCGGGCATCCAGCGGCAGCTGATTGAGGAACTGTTGGAAAAAGGGGAGGAAATCTAGCTTCCACGCGCAAACGGGAGACTTCATTCAAGGGTACGAAAATCATCCTGGCTGCTCGGCAAGGTGATAAATTTCGTCGTCTGAACAGCAGAATAATATGCGTCAAGTCGCGAGAGGCAGCCTAAAGTCGCTGCAAACGGCTTGGAGAGCGCATATGACCACATTCGAGGACCGCCTGACCGCGCTGCGCCGCGATTTCCACCGCCACCCGGAGCTTGGTTTCGAGGAACACCGCACCATGGCCAAGGTGGCGGCGCATCTGCGCGGCCTCGGGCTGGAGGTGCATGAAGGTGCAGGCGTGGTTGGCCTGCTGCGCTGCGGCCAGGGCAACCGGGCAATCGGGCTGCGGGCCGATATGGACGCGCTGCCGATCGATGAGATCTCCACTCACAACTATGTCTCGGAAACACCGGGCAAAATGCACGCCTGCGGTCATGATGGCCATATGGCGATGCTGCTGGGCGCTGCGGAACGGCTGGCACAGGAGCAGGGCTTTGACGGCACCGTGGTCTTCCTCTTCCAGCCAAACGAGGAGCACGGGCTGGGCGCGCAGGCGATGATCGCCGAGGGCGTGCTGGAAAAATTCCCGATCGAAGAGGTCTATGCCATCCATAACCTGCCAGGTGCGCCGGTGGGGCAGGTCTCGACCCGGGCAGGCCAGATCTGCAACAGCGAAAGCCTGTTTGAAATCTCGATCAAGGGGCAGGGCGGCCATGCCTCGATGCCGCAGACGGGCGTGGATGCGATCACTGTCGGGGCAGAGATGGTTCTGGCGCTGCAGACCATCGTCTCGCGCAAGCTGGCGCCGGGGGCGGGGGCCGTGGTTTCGGTCACCGAATTCCTGACCAACGGCCAGCGAAATGTGCTGCCGGGCCATGCGGTGCTGAAGGGCGATGTGCGGGCGCGGGTGCCTGAAGACCGCAAGGCGGTTGAGCGGTTTATGCGCCAGATTGCCGCCGGGGTTGCTGCCACCCATGGGGTGGAGACTGAGGTGACCTTCAATACCGAATTTGTGGAAGCCATCAACGCAGAAGGCCCGGCTGAGGCCGTCTACCGCGCGGGTGAAGCCGCGGGCTTTGAGGTGATCCGCAACCGGCCTCCGATGAGTTTCTCCGAGGACTTCGCCTATTTCGCGGAAGCGGTGCCGGGCTGCTTCCTGCTGTTGGGCAACGGCGAAGAGGGCCCCAACGGCCAGCCGCTGCATTCAGCGGATTATGATTTCAACGACGCTCTGCTGCCGATCGGCGCCGAGTTCTGGGTGCAGCTGGTCCGTGACCGGCTGCCAGCGGGAAAGGACTGACTATGTTTGAGAAATTTGCAGTGGCGATGAGCCATGCGGCAGGAAGCCCCAAGGCCGGCGAAGCGGCCTATACCGTGCTGTCCGAACAGGATTTCGGAAACGCTCAGGCGGAGATCACCGCGTGGGAGGGCTATGAAGCAACGCCGCTGGTTTCGCTGGCCGGACTGGCGGGTAAGGTCGGCATTGGCCGTATCGATTACAAACATGAGGGCCCGCGGTTCGGCTTGGGCAGCTTCAAGGCATTGGGCGGATCTTATGCGGCGTTGAGGGTGCTGCAGCGGGAACTGAGCGCGCAGCTGGGCCGGGACGTCAGCCTGGAATCCATCCGCAAGGGCGAGCATAGGGAAGCCTGCGCCGGGATCACACTGGTGTCTGCCACCGATGGAAACCACGGCCGTTCGCTGGCCTGGGGCTGCCAGCGGTTCGGCGCGCCCTGCCGTATCTACATCCACGCCGAAGTCAGCGAAGGCCGTGCCGTGGCGATGCGCGAACTGGGCGCCGAGGTGATCCGGATCACCGGAGATTATGACGAGTCGGTGCTGCTGGCCAAGAAGGAAGCGGAGGAGAACGGCTGGTTCGTGGTCTCCGATACCTCCTGGGAGGGCTACACCGAGCCGCCGCGCGACGTGATGGCCGGCTACAGCGTAATGACCCGTGAGGCCTGTGAATCTCTCGAGCAGGCGCCCACACATGTGTTCCTGCAGGGCGGTGTTGGCGGCCTGGCGGCCTCGGTCGCGGCCGGTCTGCGCCAGTACTATGGGGAAAATTCCCCGCAGGTGGTGATCGTAGAGCCAGAGCTGGCCGCTTGCCTGTTCGACAGTGCCCGCAACGGCAAGGCGACCAACTTTGCCATTCAGGAGGAGACCATCATGGCGGGCCTTTCCTGTGGCGAACCGTCGGAAATGGCTTGGGAGATCCTGGCCGAGGAGTCTTCGGACTTCCTGACCATCCCGGACAGCATCGTGGCCCCAACCGTGCGGCTGCTGGCCAATTCTGAGACCGGCGATCCCGTGGTTGAAGCCGGCGAAAGCGCGGTGGCAGGGCTGGCTGCTGTCATAGCGGCTTGTCAGTCGGCAGAGATGAAGGGCACCCTGGGACTGGATGCAGAGTCTCGCGTGCTGCTGATCGGATCCGAAGGCGTGACCGACCCGGCAATCTTTGCCGCGATCATGGAAGGCAAAGACCATGTCTGAGGCGCCTGTGCGCGGGTTTCCGGAGGCGGAGTTCGCCGCCCGGACCGAAAAGGCACAGGCACTGATGGCGCAGCAGGGGCTCGATGGGTTGCTGCTGCTGACCGAGCCGGAGGTGCGCTATTTCAGCGGTTTCCACACGTTGTTCTGGCAAAGCCCGACCCGGCCCTGGTTCCTGTTTGTGCCGCCTGAGGGCAAACCAATTGCGATCATCCCGGAGATCGGCGCCGACCTGATGCGCCGCACCTGGATCGAGGACATCCGCACCTGGAGCGCACCTGCGCCCGAGAACGATGGCCTCAGCTTGCTGACAGAGCTGCTTTCGTCGATTGCCGGGCGAGGCGGCTCGATCGGGGTGATGAAGGGCCATGAGACCGCACTCAGGATGCCCCTGGGCGACTATGAACGGCTGATGGCCGGTCTGCCGGGGCTGAAG
Source organism: Leisingera sp. ANG-M1 (assembly GCF_000813745.1). Classification (GTDB taxonomy): domain Bacteria; phylum Pseudomonadota; class Alphaproteobacteria; order Rhodobacterales; family Rhodobacteraceae; genus Leisingera. Next base: position 59,698 of record NZ_JWLC01000010.1, read on the forward strand.
GTGGCAGACGCAACCCCGCTGGTGCGCAGCCTGCGGATGGTAAAGTCCGCAGCCGAGATCGAAAAATTGCACCATATCTGCGACATCGGCTCGCGGACCTTTGCGCGGGTGCCGGAATTCGCCCACGAAGGCCAGCCGTTCGAGGACCTGTTCCGCGCCTTCCGCCGCGAAGCGCTGGCGCAGGGGGCGGATGATGTGCCTTATCTGGTCGGGGGTGCTGATCAGGGCGGCTACAGCGATGTAATTTCTCCGCCGACGAGCCGCCCACTGGAGGCGGGGGACATCGTGATGCTGGATACCGGCGCCACCTGGGACGGATATTTCTGCGACTTCGACCGCAATTTTGCCATTGGCCGGGCCGATGACTTGTCGCGCCGGGCCTATGATGTGTTGTGGCGGGCGACGGAGGCCGGGATTGCCGCGGCCAAACCGGGTGCCACCTGCCGGGAGCTGTTCCAGGCGATGCAGGCGGTGATTGCGGAAATGGACGATCAGGGCGGCGACGTGGGGCGGCTGGGCCACGGGTTGGGGATGCAGCTGACCGAGTGGCCCTCGCATGCGGCATTCGACCAGACAGTGATCGAGGAGAACATGGTGCTGACGCTTGAGCCCTCGCTCGGCTATGGTGACGGCCATATCATGGTGCATGAGGAAAACATCGTGGTCCGCGCAGGTGGCGCTGAATTGCTGACAACGCGCGCCGCCTCTGAGCTGCCGGTGATCTGGAGGAGAACTTGATCCATGAAGCTCCCTTTTGACACAGATGCAGGCATCGGCACCCGCGCCACTTTGGGCGTGATTGTGCTGGAAACCGACGAGACGCTGGAGGCGGAGTTCTCCCGGATGACAGCGCAGGAAGGGGTGGCGCTTTATCACAGCCGCATCCCGATGGTGCCGGATATCCGCCCGGAGACGCTGGCGCTGATGCAGGCGGATCTGCCCGCGTCGGCCCGGCTGTTCCCGTCATCTCTGGACTTCGATGTGATCGGGTACGGCTGCACTTCGGCGTCGACAGTGATTGGTTCGGATAAGGTGGCGAAAGCGGTGCGAACCGTTCTTCCTGATGTCAAAGTGACCGACCCGCTGGCGGCGATCATCGCCGCAGGCAAGGTGCTGGGCGCGGCGCGGCTAGGATTTGTCACGCCCTATCTGCCCGAGGTGTCGGCGCAGATGCGCGGCAAGCTGGAGGAGGCGGGGTTCTCGATTGCGGGTTTCGGCTCGTTTGAGGAAATGGACGACCGGGTGGTCGCCCGCATCTCGGAAGCGTCCATATCGGAGGCCGCCAAACAGGTGGCCCAGCAGGAGGATTGCGACGCCATTGTGATCTCCTGCACCAATCTGCGTTGCCTGCGTGTAATCCCGGTAATCGAGGAGGCGACAGGTGTGCCTGTGATTTCCAGCAACCAGGCGCTGGCCTGGCACATGCTGCGGCTGGCGGGGGTTGAGGGCGCCATGCCTCAATTCGGCAAGCTGTTCAGCCATGCCTTGAGCAATTGAAATGGACCTCGGAAGCAGGTCGCGGCGGGTTTATGGCCGGGTCTAAAGCGCGCTTGTAATTCTCTCGCGGATCACGACAGATTGCCTGTCAGAGTTTGATTCGAGCCTGCAAGGATGCCCGGATGCCCGCCACCCGTTCCGCGACCCGCCCCGCAACCCGCAACGTCCTGTTCATCATCATCGACCAACTGCGCGCCGACTGCGTGTTCGGCGCCATGGCCGAACATGTGGAGCTGCCCAACGTCCGCGCCTTCATGAAGGAGGCGGTGTCGTTCAAGCGGCATTTTTCGGTGACCAACCCCTGCGGGCCCTCGCGTGCCTCGATCCTGACCGGGCAATACGCGATGAACCACCGCTCGGTCCGCAACGGCGCGCCGCTGCGCCATGATACGCCCAACATTGCCACTGAAATGCGCAAGGCCGGCTATATGCCGATGCTGTTCGGCTATACCGATACCTCGCAGGACCCGCGGGCCTTTGATGCCAACGACCCGGCGCTCAGAACCTATGAATTCCCGATGAACGGGTTTCACGAGATGACCGAGATGCGGATGGAGATGTCCTATCCGTGGCAGTCGCATCTGATGAACCAGGGCTATGAATTCGAAAACTATTGGGACGTCTACAAGCCGGTCTCGCCCGATGGCGGCGCGCCCAAGCTGAACGATCCGGCGCTTTATGCCGCCGAGGATAGCGACACCGCCTTCCTGACCAATTCCTTTCTGGGCAAGATGACTGCCTATCACAAGGAAAGCTGGTTTGCGCATCTGACCTATATCCGGCCGCATCCGCCGCTGGTGGCGCCGGCGCCGTACAACACCATGTATGATCCGGCTTCGCTGCCGCTTCCGGAGCGGCTGGGCTCGCCGGAAGCAGAGTGTGAACAGCATCCGTTCTTTGACCCGGTGCTGCGCAAAAGCACGATTGCAGGGTTTGTGGAAGGTTTCCCGGATCTGGAGCCGACGGACGAAAACATCCGTATCCTGTGCTCGGTCTACCTGGGCCTGGCCACCGAGGTCGATCACCACATCGGGCGGGTGGTGCAGTTCCTGAAAGATACGGGCCAGTATGACGACACCATGGTGGTGATCACCGCCGATCATGGCGAGATGCTGGGCGACCGGCACTCCTGGGGCAAGATGACGGTCTATGACGCCGCCTATCACACGCCGCTGATCATCCGGATGCCAGGCAATGAAGCGAATGCAGGCGCCTGCCTGACGGAGATCACCGAGTCGATCGACGTGACGCCGACCATTCTGGACTGGGTCGGGCAGGAGATCCCGAACTCGATGGACGGGCGCTCGCTTTTGCCGCTGCTTCGGGGGGATGTGCCGCAGGATTGGCGGCAGTATTCCTTCTCGGAGCTGGACTTTGCGGAACCGCTAAAGCCAACGCTGTGGCAGGAGGCGCTCGGCACATCGCCAAGCGACAGCTGTTTGGGCATCCTGCGCGATGAACGTTTCACCTTGGTGGAGTTTGCCGCCGACCTGTCGCCGATGCTGTTTGATGCACAAGGGCAGGGCGAGCTGGAAAATGTGGCAGGAAAACCGGAATATGCCGCCGACCTCAACCGGCTGACCCGGATGATGCTGCGGCACCGGATGAGGAATATGGACCACACGCTGTCGCTGACCTCGATCACCCCTGAAGGCGCGCGCGGCCTGTCCCGGTTTGCAGGGCAGCGCTCTTAAGGACTGCTGAAGCCGGTTGCGGAGGGCAAACGAAAAGAGCCCGGCTCCTTGAGCGGGAACCGGGCTCTTTTTCGGTTTTGCAAGCGTTACATGAACCAGTCTGCAGTGAGCTCGGCGTCTGCCTTGACACCTTTGAGATAGGCGATTTGCAGCGCGTCTTCACCGCCTTCGCCATCGGCATCGAACTCCAGCCAGTTCTGGCGGTCGCCGCTCAGGGCCAGCTGGCCGCTGGACAGGGCATCGTCCAGATTGGTGCCCAGGTCCAGCAGCAGCCCGTCGATGTCAATCTTGTCTCCGTATTGCAGCTTGAAGTCGAGGATCGTGTCGCCGGCCTCTGACGCCGAGTTGAAGACAAAGACATCTGCATCGCGGCCGCCCTTGAGTATGTCGGCGCCATCCCCACCTACGATCCGGTCCTGGCCGCCGCCGCCGTCGACAGAGTCATTGCCGTCGCCGCCCGAGAGGATGTCGTCGTCGTTGTCCCCCTTGATGGTGTCATTGCCGGAGCCGCCATCCACAGTGTCAGCGCCATTGCCGCCTTTCACCTGGTCGTTTCCGGCGCCGCCGTCCACCAGGTCATTGTCGTTGCCGCCGTCAAGCTTGTCGTCACCGGCCCCGCCGGACAGTGTATCCTCACCGTTGCCGCCCTTGATCTGGTCGGTCCCGCTGCCGGCGGTCAGCTCGTCGTTGCCGTCGCCGCCATCCAGCCTGTTGTTGCCGTTGCCGGCATCCACTGTGTCATCGCCTTTCTGAGCTTTGATGTTGTCATCGCCGCTGCCGCTGGTGACCAGGTCGTTGCCGTGGCCGCTGTCGATCTTGTTGTTGCCATCGCCAGCGTCCAGAGTGTCATGCCCGTCGCCTGACTTGAGCTGGTCCTTGCCGCTGCCGGTGATGAGAACGTCATTCCCGTTGCCGCCAAAGACTCTGTTGTCGCCATCGCCGGCATTCATGGTGTCGTCGCCATCGCCGCCTTTGAGCTGGTCCTTACCGCTGCCGCTGGTCATTACGTCGTCGCCAGTGCCGCCTTCCAGCTTGTTGTCGCCGTCGCCGGCGTTCATGGTGTCGTTGCCGTCGCCGCC
>NZ_JWLC01000010.1:64521-192709 GCF_000813745.1 Leisingera sp. ANG-M1
GCCGCTGCCGCTGGTCATCGCGTCGTTACCAGTGCCGCCGTCCAGCTTGTTGTCACCGTCGCCGGCGTTCAGGGTGTCGTTTCCGTCGCGGCCAAACAACTGGTCTCCGTCAAGGCCCGTGGTGATCGCATCGTTTCCGTCACCGCCGTCCACTTTGTTCCTGCCGTCGCCGGCTGTGATGCTGTCGTCGCCGCCGCCGCCGAGGATCTTGTCAGCATCGGCCCCTGCGGTGATCGTGTCATTGCCGGTCCCGCCGGTCAGCTGGTTTTTACCGTCGCCGCCCAGGATCACGTCATTGCCGTCGCCGCCGTAGAGTTTGTCGCTGCCGTCGCCGCCATCCAGGCTGTCATCGCCCAGGCCGCCGTACAGACGGTCATTGCCGCGGCCGCCGGTCAGCGTGTCATCGCCATCGTAACCATACAACTGGTCATTGCCGTTGCGCCCTTCGATCTGGTTGTCTTCGCCGTTGCCATAGCCTTTGTCTGCCGCGGCACCGAGAATGATGTTTTCGATCACCGAACCTTCGCTGACGGTCAGCGTCTTGGAGCCGATTTTGCCGGACACACCGCTTTCCAAGGTAATTGTGGCTCTCAGGGTGACCTGGCTCAGGTCCAGCGTATCAACGCCGCCGTTTGTGTCCGTGACAGTGCCAAGCACGTTGGTCCAGCCCGGCACAAAGCTGTCGGTGAAGACATAGGTATTGTCGGGCGAGGGCGGCGGCGGCGGCGGCGGGGTGTCGCCGCTGTCGATGATTTCCGCCAGATCCGCATTGGCGGCGACACCTGCCAGGAACGCCAGCTGGGTGTCCGAGCCATTGTGGGATACCACCAGCCACGAGCCGCCGCTGCCTGCCTGCAGCGAGACGATGCCATCGCCGGCAGCATCGCTGCCGGAATATCCGATTGCCTCAAGCGCGGCAGTGATGTCGACCCGGTCGCCGGCTGCGAGATCAAAATCCGTGATGGTATCACCGGCCTCGCTCAGCGCGGTGTAGACAAACCGGTCGGCACCGGTGCCGCCGCTGAGAGTGTCCGCGCCGGCACCGCCGATCAGAATGTCGTTGCCTTCACGCGCATCGATGATGTCATTGCCGCTGCCGCTTTCCAGCCGGTTGTTGGCGGAGTTGCCGATCAGGTGGTCATTGCCGGAACCGGTCACGGCATTCTCGATCACGGTGCCGCGGGCGATGGAGAAGTTGCCGGTCAGGCCGTTGAGGTTGGAAAAGGTCTCTGCATTCAGGTTCAGCATCTGGTCAGAGCTGCGCGAACCGAGGTCAATGGTGTCGGTGCCGCCGCTATCGACCAGTGACGCGGCCCAGGTGCCCGACAGGTCCATGCCAAAGCGGCCGGTGGTTTCGTTGTCGCCGTAGGTGGTGTTGCCGGTTTCCACGTTCGCGGGGGTGCCATAGAGGTGGTGAATCGCCGCGATGTCGGCCAGCTGCGCGGTCGCGAGATATGCGAAACTTGCATCAACGGCGGTGTTTTCGCTTTGGTGGAAATAGGACATCACCGACATTTGCCAGCTGTCGTTGGCAAATTCTGCATCCGCACCATAGCTGGCGCTGCCATTGTAGTTGCCGGTATGGCCCAGGCCCAGAGCATGGCCGATCTCGTGCACGAATGTCTGGTAATAGTAGTTGCTGTTGCTGCTGGACCAGTTGGTGTTCACATTGATGTGCGAGCTCAGGATGGTGCCATTGCTGACCGAGGAGCTGGCCCAGGCGCCGGATTGATTGTCATCAAAGGTGATTTTGGCGCTGCCAGTGGTTTCGGTAAAGGTGATCCCGCTCAGCGCGGTCCAGCTTTCCAAGGCTTTGCGGGCCGCATCCTTGCCGGTTGCGTTCAAGCCGCTGAGGTTGACGGTCAGCTCGCCGCCGGCCTGGACATCGAAGGAGCGCTGGGTCCGGCCAGTGTCCTCCCAGTAGCCCTGGTAGAGGTATTGGGCGATCTGGTCGACGGTATAGGTTGGCTTGCCGGCGGAATCACCGCCGCCGCTGGATCCTGATCCGCTGCCGTCGGTGATTTCAGGTATTCTGTGCTGGGCTTGGCCGCAATATTCACACATGGGGGTGTTCCATCCTAGATCGTTAATTTACAAGGGAAATTCAGTGTGCCGAACCAGTTGAACGGCGAAGTCCGCGAGGCTGTCCGGGGTCAATTTCCCGTCCATGACCGAATGTTCGATCACCGGGCCCTGGCCGTTGCGGCCATCCCGGTGCTGCCAGGCCAGATAGCCGGAGATCCAGTCGGGGGACTGGTTCTGCCCGACATAGCGCAGGGTCAGGCCAGGGGAGCTTGCGGGCTCATCGGCACTGGTAACTTCACTGCCCGGGAAGCGGCTGTTCAATTCACCGGCCAGCGCCGCGCACAGGGGCTGTTGCAGGGGGGCGCCGCACTGCAGCTGAATGGTCTGCTCCGGGCTGGCAAGGACAGCGGAGCCGCTGACCAGCAGCCAGATTGCTGCGGAACAGCTGGAGAGTTTTCCAGGTGGCATCATAGAGGGGGTGCTCGCTCAGACGGTGAAAAGGATCAGGTTCAGTCCTGCGCCGTTCTGGCTGCACAGACTCAGGTCTAGATGCGGAATCAGGCGAAATGGCGGTTAAGAAGCGGGCAACATTTAGACGGCGTTAACCCTCGTTAACCAATTGATAAGGATTGGCAGTCCGGAGGTATGGGCGGCCTGCGTCAATGAGAGCTTTTGCAAATCATTCTCAATTTCATTGACAGTTGAGAATGATTTGCAATAACGATGCATCAACAACAGTTTGATATGGAGAATCGGATGTTCCCCAACCTGCTCAAGACGGTCTCTGCAGCCGCCTTTGCAGCCGTTGCTGCCAGCGCCGCAATGGCCGAGGACAAGATGAAAGTTGTCACCACCTTCACCGTGATCGCCGATATGGCGGCCAATGTGGCGGGGGACGCGGCCGAGGTGGTTTCGGTCACCAAGCCGGGCGCCGAAATTCACGGCTACGAGCCGACCCCGCGCGACATCGTGCGGGCTTCGGATGCCGACCTGATCCTGTGGAACGGCATGAATCTGGAGCTGTGGTTCGAGCAGTTCCTGACCAACCTGGATGGTGTGCCGTCGGTGACGCTGACCGATGGTATCAGCCCGATCCCGATTGCCGAGGGCTCCTATGAAGGCAAACCCAACCCGCACGCTTGGATGGGCCTGGATAACGCGCTGATCTACATTGATAACATCGTCGAGGCCTTTGCCGAGCACGATCCGGAAAACGCTGCGATCTACGTCAAGAATGCAGGTGAATATAAGGACAAGCTGCGCGCCACCATCGAGCCGCTGCGCCAGGCGATTGCCGAGATCCCTGAAGACAAGCGCTGGCTGGTAACCTGCGAAGGCGCCTTTAGCTACCTGGCCCGCGATTTCGCGATGAAGGAACTGTATCTGTGGCCGATGAACGCCGACCAGGTCGGGACTCCGCAGCAGGTGCGCGGCGTGATTGATGGTGTGCGTGCCAATAACATCCCGGTGGTGTTCTGCGAAAGCACCGTCAACACCGCCCCGGCCGAGCAGGTCGCTCGTGAAACCGGCGTGGCCTATGGCGGCGAGCTCTATGTCGACTCGCTCAGCGAAGCGGACGGCCCGGTGCCGACCTACCTGGATCTGCTTAGGGTCACCTCGCAGGCCGTGGCCCGCGGCCTGACCTCGGTGACTAATTAAGCCCTTAGGTTCTCATATCCTTTTGCCCCGCAGCGCAAGTTGCGGGGCGTTTCATTTCACAAAGCACAATTTCTGTGTGTAACTCTGCAGGACAGCCTCATGCTTGATGCCAGCGAGACCCACATTATGAACACCAGCGCCATGACCGCCGAGGGCGGTATCGCCGCCGAAAATGTCACGGTGACCTACCGCAACGGCCACACGGCGCTGTGGAACGCCAGTTTTGCAATTCCCCGCGGCACGGTGACCGCGCTGGTCGGGGTGAACGGCGCAGGCAAGTCGACTCTCTTCAAGGCAATCATGGGCTTTGTCCCGGCTGCGCAGGGCGAAATCAGCATCCTCGGCATGTCCGTCAAACAGGCGCTGCGCAAGAATCTGGTCGCCTATGTGCCGCAGTCCGAGGAGGTCGACTGGGCCTTCCCCGTGCTGGTCGAGGACGTGGTGATGATGGGCCGCTATGGCCATATGGGTTTCCTGCGCCGCCCCAAAGCTGCCGACCATGAAGCCGTCGACCAGGCGCTGCGCCGGGTCAATATGCAGGACTTCCGCCACCGTCAGATCGGCGAGCTGTCCGGCGGTCAGCGCAAGCGGGTGTTCCTGGCCCGCGCTCTGGCCCAGAACGGGCAGGTGATCCTGCTGGACGAGCCGTTCACCGGCGTCGATGTGAAGACCGAGGAGCAGATCATCGCCCTGCTGCGGGAATTGCGCGCCGAGGGCCGGGTGATGCTGGTCTCGACCCACAATCTGGGCAGCGTGCCCGAGTTCTGCGACCGGACCGTGCTGGTCAAAGGTACCGTTCTGGGCTTCGGGCCGACCGAGACCACCTTTACCCGGACCAATCTGGAACACGCTTTTGGCGGCGTGCTGCGCCATTTCACCCTGGGCGGCGATGCGCTGCATGACGATGGCGATACCCGTGAGGTCACCATCCTGACCGACGACGAACGCCCCTTTGTCCAATACGGCGAAAAGACCCAGACCAGCGAGGGCGGCAAGCCGTGATGGAATACCTGCTGGAGCCGTTCTCCTACGGCTATATGACCAATGCGATGTGGGTTTCGGCCCTGGTCGGCGGCGTCTGCGCCTTTCTGTCGGCCTATCTGATGCTCAAGGGCTGGTCGCTGATCGGCGACGCGCTCTCGCACTCGGTGGTGCCGGGCGTGGCCGGTGCCTACATTCTGGGTCTGCCTTTCGCGCTGGGCGCCTTCATTGCCGGGGGGCTGGCGGCCGGGGCGATGCTCTTCTTATCGGAACGCTCCGGCCTCAAGGTGGACGTGATCATCGGCCTGATCTTCACCTCTTTCTTCGGGCTTGGCCTGTTCATCGTCTCGATCAGCCCGATGTCGGTCTCGGTGCAAACCATCACCATGGGCAACATCCTGGCGATCACGCCCGAAGACACGCTGCAGCTGGCGATCATCGGCTTTGTCTCGCTGGCAGTGCTGCTGGCGAAATGGAAAGACCTGATGGTCACCTTCTTTGACGAAAACCACGCCCGCACAATCGGCCTGCAGCCCGGGCTGTTGAAGGCGGTGTTCTTTGTGCTGCTGTCGGCCTCTGTCGTGGCGGCAATGCAGACTGTGGGTGCGTTTCTGGTGATTGCCATGGTGGTCACCCCCGGAGCCACAGCCTATCTGCTATGCGACCGCTTCCCCCGGTTGATCATGGTGTCGGTGCTGATCGGCGCTGCAACAAGTTTCTTCGGCGCCTATGCCAGCTACTTCCTGGACGGTGCCACCGGCGGCATCATCGTGACGCTGCAAACGCTGATCTTCCTGGGCGTCTTCATCTTTGCGCCGAAACACGGGTTGCTGGCCGCCAAGCGCAAGGCGCGCGAGGCGCTGAAACGCGGCCCCGTTGCACAAGAAGGGGCTGCGTGATGGACCTCGATACACTGCTGATGCCGTTCCAATTTGCGTTCATGCAGAACGCGTTTCTGATCTCGCTGATCGTCTCGGTGCCCACAGCACTGCTCTCTTGCTTCCTGGTGATGAAGGGCTGGGCTCTGATGGGCGATGCCGTCAGCCATGCGGTGCTGCCGGGCATCGTGCTGGCCTATGTGCTGGGCTTCCCGCTGCTGATCGGCGCCTTTGCGGCCGGCATGCTCTGCGCGGTGGCCACCGGCTTCCTGGCCGGCAACAGCCGGGTCAAGCAGGACACAGTGATGGGGGTGGTGTTCTCGGGCATGTTCGGGTTGGGCATCGTGCTTTATGTTGGCCTTGAGACAAACGCGCATCTGGACCACATCCTGTTCGGCAACATGCTGGGGGTGGAGCCGGACGAGCTGTGGACCGCGGGCATCATCTCGCTGGTGGTTGGCGCGGCGCTGGTGCTGAAGTGGAAAGACCTGCTGCTGCACAGCTTTGACCCGGCGCAGGCGCAAGCCTCGGGCCTGCCGGTGACGGTGCTGCATTACGGACTGCTGGCAGCGCTGTCGCTGACCATCGTGGCAACACTCAAGGCGGCGGGGCTGATCCTGGCGATCGGGCTGCTGATCGCACCGGGCGCTGTGGCCTTCCTGGTGGTGCGCAAGTTCAGCACCATGCTGTGGGTCTCGGTCCTGATCTGCATGTTCTCGATGCTGGCGGGCACCTATGCGAGCTTCTTCCTTGACAGTGCTCCGGCGCCGACCATCGTGCTGATCCTGACTGTGCTGTTCATTCTGGCTTTTGTGCGCAGGCTGTATCTGACCCATCGAACGTCGATGCACCGGACCAAGGACCCCTCTGGGATCGCGTGAATCACGCGGTTCTCGAAGCAACCATCTCCAAAAGCCATTGCCGCACAAGTTCCGCGTTGGGCACCAGATCCTGGCTCTTGGACCACACCAGGTAGAAGCCTGCCCCGGTGGTCCAGGACCATTCCTTGCGCGCCGCCAGAAGCCCCTGTTTGATCAGCGGCTCAGTCACATGCTGCCAGCCAAAGGCAAAGCCCTCGCCGGCAATGGCCGCCTGCAGCACCAGGGCATAGTCGTTGAGCCGCATGCCCGCGGCCGGCGGTCCGCCTGTCACCCCAAAGTGTGCAAACCACTGTTTCCAGCTGGGGCGTTCGCGGATCGGCTCCTCCAGATGGATCAACCGCTCGTGCAGCAGGTTCGGCACGGTGGCCAGATTGACGGCCGAGGCCATCACCCGCGGACTCGCCACCGGATAGATCACCTCGGGCGCAATCAGAGCCGAGTGGCAGTCCGGCCAATTGCCATCCCCCCGCCGTACCGCCAGCGAGATGCCTTCGGTATTAATGTCCGGTTCCCGGTCCGAGCTCTGCAGCCGCAGGTCGATACCGGGATGCGCCTCGTGCAGCCGGGTCAGCTTTGGCATCACCCAGTAGTATGCAAAAGCCGAGGAGCAGTTGAGCGTGACATGGTCATTCCGCCCGAATTGCCGCACCGCCTTGGCGGACGCCAGCACGTCTTCCAGAGCCTTTGAAACGTCAGTGTAAAGCCGCATACCCGCACCGGTCAGCTCCACCTTGCGGTGGCTGCGGCGGAACAGAACCACGCCCAATGACGCTTCCATCTGCTTGATTGCCGCACTGACGGCAGGCTGCTGCACGTTCAGTTCTTCCGACGCACGGGTAAAGGAGCCGTGCCGGGCGGCGGCTTCGAAGACGATCAGGTGGCGGGGGCTGGTGAGGAGTTTCCACAGTTCTTGCATAATTCTCAATTATCCAAACGATCAGATTTTTCAACCGTCACAAATTGGGACGGCAGAGATAGTTTGATTCATCACTTGAGATTTTGGAGAGCCCCATGGCCCGACGCGCCCGCGCCTCGCGCGACAGAACCACTGCCCCCGCCGGTGCCCCCGCATCCCCCTGGATCCAGCGGACACTGCCGTTCTTTGACGTGCTGGACGAGGAGAAGCTGGTCAAGATCGAAGCCCAGGTCGACTGGATCTTCGAAGAGGTCGGCATTGCCTTCCGCGACGATCCCGAAGCGCTCAGGATCTGGAAAGAGGCCGGCGCGCGGATCGAAGAGGATACCGTGCGGGCAGATGCCCAGTGGATCCGGTCGCTTTGCGCCAAGGCGCCGCGGGAGTTCACCCAGCTGGCCCGCAACCGCGCGCGCTCGGTCACCATTGGCGGCAACAACCAGGTGTTTGCACCGATCTACGGTGCGCCGTTTGTACGTGATCTGGAAGGCGGCCGCCGCTATGGCGACATGGAGAGTTTCGAGAAACTGGTGAAGCTCACCTATATGCATCCGAACCTGCATCACGGCGGCTTTGTGATCTGCGAACCCTGCGACGTGCCGGTGAGCAAGCGCCATTTCGACATGCTTTATGCCCATATGACGCTGAGCGACAAACCGCATCTGGGCGCCATCACCGAAATGTCCCGCGCGCAGAACAGTGTCGACATGGCCGAGATCGTCTTTGGCAAGGATGTCATGGATGAGAACTGCGTGATCATGGGCAATGTGAACACCAACTCGCCGCTGCTGGTCGACAAGGTGGTGACCGAGGCGATCCGGGTCTATTCCGCACGCGGGCAGGGGATCGTCGTTGTGCCCTTCATCCTGACTGGTGCGATGGGGCCGGTTTCCACTGCTGCATCCGTGGCGCAGGCGATGGCCGAAGCGATGATGGTCTGCGCCTTCAGCCAGCTGGTGCGCCCGGGCGCGCCGTTTGTGCTGGGAAACTTCCTCAGTTCCATGTCGCTGAAGTCCGGCGCGCCGACCTTTGGCATGCCCGAGCCGGTGGTGTCGAACTATGCAATTGGCCAGCTGGCCCGCCGTGCAGGCCTGCCGCTGCGCTGCGGTGGCTCGCTGACTGCCTCCAAGATCGAGGATGCGCAGGCGGCCTATGAAAGCGCTGACTCGATGCATTCCACAATGCTGGCCGGCGCCAACTTTGTGCTGCACGCGGCTGGCTGGATGGAAGGCGGCCTGTGCACCGGGTTCGAGAAGCTGATCATGGATGCGGACCGTCTGGGCTCCTACCAGAAAGTGCTGAGCCAGGGCCTGGACACCAGCGACGAGGCCTTTGCCCGCGATGCCTATGGCGAGGTGGAGCCGGGCGGGCACTTCCTGGGCTCAGCCCACACCATGCGCAACTATCAGACTGCGTTCTATGAGCCGAAACTCAGCGACAGTGAGAACGTCGAAAGCTGGGAAGACGGCGGTTCCAAGGACATGCGCCGCCGCGCCTATGAACGCTGGAACGAGATGCTGAACCAGTATGAAGCGCCGCCGATGGATGACGCGGTGAAGGAAGAGCTGGCCGCCTACGTCGCCCGCCGCAAGGAAGAGATCCCGGATGCGTGGTACTGAGGCAACCATTTCTTCACGCATATGCACAGGTGATGCAGGGGACAGACAGTTGCCCCGGCACCCCCTGTGCACCCCCTGTACACCCCCTGTGCACCGGCAAGGCGATTTTGACGGCCTTTCCGGGCGGTGGAGGCCGCGCGTATGACCAGGCTGCGTATCACCGGGCTGCGGGCAACCCCCGTCAACATCCCGTTGGAAAAGCCAATGTGGTGGACTGGCGGACATTATCCCGGCACTTCAAAAACCATCATTGAGGTGGAAACCGACCAGGGTCTGCTAGGCCTGGGCGAGGCGCCGTCTGTCGATGTGGTGGACAGCATCCACGCGATGGGCGAGCGGCTGATCGGGGCCGACGCGCTGGATATCGCAGGCTGTGAAGCCCTGTGCGTGCCGCCCTGGCAGATCGTGCAGAACACCGACGACAGCTCGGTCGTGAAGGCCTTCGGTGCAATCGAAATCGCCCTGTGGGATCTGCGCGGCAAGGTGGCTGATGAGCCGCTCTACCGGCTTTTGGGCGGGGCCGTGCGCAAGGAGATCCCGTTCACCGAATATTTCGGCTACCGCGATGGCGGCGAGATGGAGCCGCAAGCGGTGGCCGACTACTGTCTGAGGATGCAGGAAGAGCATGGATCGACCATGTTCGAGGGCAAGCTGATCCTGGGCGATCCTGAGCTGGAGATCGATACGGTCAAGGCGCTGCGCGAGACCCTGGGGCGCAAGGCGATGCTGCGGCTGGACAGCAATATGCAGTACTCGCTGCCCACCGCGATGCGCCTGTTCCGCGAGATCGAGCCTTATAACATCCGCAACTACGAAGACCCGGTTGCGACGTTTGAGGAAATGGCGGAGCTGCGCCGCCACTTCACCATTCCGATTTCAACCCATGTGCCGGACATCCGCCGCGCGGTGGCGCTGGGTGCGCCTGACTACATCGTCACCAATTTCGCGGTGCTGGGCGGGATTGCCCGGGCTGTGCGCTTCATCGGCGCCTGCGAGGCGATGGGCGTCGGCTTCTGGTGCTACTCGGGCGATGCGGGCATTGCCACAGCGGGCTATCTGCATATGTCGGCTGCGATGCCCTGGATCACCGAGCCAAGCCAGTCGCTGTTCCGCTGGCAGATCGGCGATGTGATCGAAGGCGGCCCGTTCCGCCAGAAAAACAACGTGATTGCCGTGCCCGAAGGGCCGGGCCTGGGGGTGACCCTGGACCGCGGCGCCCTGCAGCACTGGCACAGCCATCTGGTCGAGAACGGACCGCTCGACCACTTTTATGACCCTGCAAAACCCGGCCGTTTCCGCCGTTTGCCCCTGAACTGAGGACAAAACCCATGTCAGACAATTTTGCCCAATCGACGCTCAACATCCACAAGGAGGAGAGCACAGGCGACAAGAAGCTGCCGAGCCACGCCAAGGCGGTGATCATCGGCGGCGGCGTTGTTGGCTGCTCGATCCTGTTCCACCTGGCCAAATTCGGCTGGAAGGACGTGGTGCTGCTGGAGCGTGACGAGCTGACCTCCGGCTCCTCCTGGCACGCTGCGGGGCAGATCCATACGATTTCGTCCGATCCCAACATCTCGCGCCTGCAGAGCTATACCATCGATCTGTACAAGGAGATCGAGGAAACATCCGGCCACAGCGTTGGCCTGCACATCACCGGCGGTTTCTACTTGGCCTCGAACAAGACCTGGTACGATTACCTGAAGCGGGAACGCTCCAAGGCGCGCTACATGGGCCTGAACCAAGAATTCATCAGCCCCAAGGAGGTGGCCGAGCGCCATCCGCTGATTGACCCGAAACATTACCACGCGGCGCTGTGGGATGATCAGGACGGCGATCTGGACCCATCGGGCGCGACCTATGCATTCGCGAAATCCGCCCGGGTGCATGGCGCGCAGTATTTCACCCATACTCCGGTGACCGGTACCACCCAGCGCCCGGATGGCAGCTGGGATGTGGTGACCCCGCGGGGCGTCATCAATGCCGAGCATATCGTGAACTGCGGCGGCCTGTGGGCACGTGAGGTTGGCCATATGCAGGGCATCAACCTGCCGGTGCAGCCGATGGAGCACCACTATCTGATCACCGACAAGATCGACGCGGTGGCCAACCACCCGACCCGCCTGCCGGCCGGTATCGACTATGAGGCGAACATCTACTTCCGGCAGGAACGTCAGGGCATGCTGCTGGGTACCTATGAGCCGAAAGGTACACCCTGGAAAGTGGACGGCACCCCCTGGGACTTTGGCCACGAGCTTCTGCAGCCTGATTTGGACCGGATTGCCGACCGTCTGGAAATGTCGTTTGAACGTATCCCGGCGATCGGCGAGGCGGGCATCAAGGATATGATCAACGGGCCGTTCACCTTCGGTCCCGATGGCAACCCGATGATCGGCCCGGTTCCGGGCATGAAGAACTACTGGTGCGCTGTGGGCGTGATGGCGGGCTTCTGCCAGGGCGGCGGTGTCGGCCTGACCATGGCCGAGTGGATGATCGACGGTGAGCCTTCGATCGACGTCTGGGCGATGGATGTGGCGCGGTTCGGCGACTTTGCGACCCCCGACTGGGGCACCGTGAAGTCGACCGAGAATTACGAGCGCCGCTTTGTGATGACCTTCCCGAACGAGACGCTGCCGAAGGGCCGGATGCAGAAAACCACCGCGCTTTATGACCGGCTGGTCGCCAAGGGCGCGCGGATGGGGCAGGGCTTTGGCCTGGAGAACGCGCTGTGGTTTGCCGATGGGCCGGAGGATGCGCATGAAGAGCCTACTTTCCAGCGCAACCGCTCGCACGACTATGTGGCGCGCGAGGTCAAAGCCGTGCGCGAGGCCGTGGGCGGCATTGAAGTTGCCAACTTTGCCAAGCATGAGTTCAAGGGCGCAGGCGCACGGGCCTATCTGGACCGGGTGCTGGCGGGCTATGTGCCCAAACCCGGCCGCCTGACCCTGACACCGATGCTGACGCCCAAGGGCAAGCTCTATGGCGATCTGACCGTGGCCTGCCTGGCTGAGGATCATTTCATGCTGTTCGGCTCCGGCACCATGCAGGAGGCGCACCGCCGCTGGTTTGAAAAGGACCTGCCCGCAGACGTGGCCTACCAGAACGTCTCGGACGATTGGCATGGTATTGCGCTTTCGGGTCCGAAATCGCGGGAGCTGCTGCAGCGGATCACCCGCGAGGATGTCTCGGGCGAGGCGTTCAAGTTCCGCGACCTGCGCCAGACCTTTGTTGGCGGCGTGCCGGTGATCCTGAACCGGATCAGCTTCTCGGGCGAGCTGGGCTATGAGATCTACTGCAAGCCGCAGTACCTGCTGCGCCTGGCGGAAGCGATCGAAGATGCCGGGGGTGATCTGGGCTACCGTTGGTATGGCGCGCGGGCGCTGATGTCGATGCGCCTGGAGAAGGGCTGGGGTGTGTGGACCCTGGATTTCCGTCCTGACTTTGACGCGGTGGAAAGCGGCATGGATGTCTTCATCAATTGGAAGAAGGATTTTGTTGGCAAGGAGGCCGCACTTGCTGCCAAGGAAGCCGGTCCGAGCCGCAAGCTGGTCACCATGACCATCGACGTGGACGGCATCGATGTCTCCAACGACGAGGCGATCCTGAAGGATGGCGAGGCAGTGGGCTACATCTCCTCCGGCGGTTATGCGCATCACGCGCAGACCTCGATGGCGATGGGCTATGTTTCGGCGGAGCACACCGGTGCGGGCACCAAGCTGCAGGTCGAGATCCTGGGCGAGATGTATGACGCTGAAGTGCTGGGCGCGCCGATCTATGACGCCAACGGCGCCAACATGCGTGCCTGATCCGAGCAGGGGAGCGGAAACCATGACCAAACCCATGCGGAAGCTCCCCGAAGCGGCCGAGGCCGTGCCGGCCTGCCGCTGCGTCTTCCTGCTGCTGCCCACCTTCTCGCCGCTGGACCTGTCCAGCGCGGTAGCAGCGCTGGAGGCTGCGAACAGCCATGACGGGACCGCGCGCTATGACTGGCGCGTGGTCAGTGAGGACGGCTTATCGGTCACTGCGCCTAACGGGCTGAGCGTGGCAGTGGACGGCGGCTTGCCGGATCTGACCCGTGGCGACATGGTCTTTGTCTGCGGCGGCCAGGGGTCCGAGCCGGGCGTCTCACTGAAGGTGCTGGGCTGGCTGCGCAAGGCGCAGCGCATGGGGGTGACCCTCGGTGCGCTGGGCGGCGGGGTGCTGGCGCTGGCGCGCTCTGGCCTGCTGGCCGGGCGCCAGGTGTCGGCCCATTGGGCGCTGCGGGCAATCCTCTCCGAAGCCCATCCGGACGTGGAGGTTAGAAGCTCGCTGTTCACCATGGAAAGCAAGCTGATCACCTGCGCCGGCGGCACCGCCACCGTCGACATGATGCTGAACCTGATCTCGGATCACTGCGGCCCGGAGGTGGCAACCGGGGCTGCAGATCTGATGGTCTGCTCCTCCGCCCGCAAGGGCAGTCAGGACCAGACCATTTCCGAGTACGGCCGCGCAGGCGTGCGGCACGAAAAGCTTGCCGCTGCGCTCAGCCTGATGCGCAGCAACCTGGAGGAGCCTTTGACCCCGGGCGGCATCGCCGATCTGGTCGGCCTTTCGGTGCGCCAGCTTGAACGGCTGTTCTCGAAATACCTGCAGACCACGCCCAAGGTCTATTACACAAGGCTGCGGCTGGACTATGCGCGCAGCCTGCTCTTGCAGACCAACATGCGGATCATCGACGTGGCGCTGGCGTCCGGCTTCAACAGCCAGACCCATTTCGCCAAGGTCTACCGCCGCTATTTCGGCAAGTCGCCGCATCAGGAACGGCCGTTCTGAGGGCCGCTGCGCTGGGCTGACGGTCAGCCCGGCGCTTTGCAAACCTTAGCGGTCAGAGGCCCAGGTCGCTGAGGCCCGGGTGGTCTGCCGGGCGGGGGCCTTGCGGCCAGTGGAACAGGCGGTCCGCCTCGGCGATCTTCAGATCGTTGATCGAGGCAAACCGGTGCGCCATGCGGCCGTCTACGGCAAATTCCCAGTTCTCATTGCCATAGGACCGGTACCACTGGCCGGAGGCATCGTGCCACTCGTAGGCATAACGGACGGCAATGCGGTTGCCATCAAAGGCCCAAAGCTCCTTGATCAGCCGGTATTCCAGCTCACGGTCCCATTTGCCAGCCAGGAAGGCCTGCACCGCATCGCGGCCCTGGGGAAAATCGGTGCGGTTCCGCCATTTGGTGTCCGGAGTATAGGCCAGTGCGACGGCCTCGGGGTTTCGGCTGTTCCATCCATCCTCAGCGGCGCGGACTTTGGCAATTGCAGTTTCGCGGGTGAATGGCGGCAGCGGCGGGCGGGGGGCTTCTGTCATGTTTGTGTACCGATCTGTTAACTTTCGATGCAAAGGTGTACAGATCGGTAAATGATTTCAAGAGTGTCAGCGCGAAAACTCGCAGGACAGAAGCGCGGCTGTTGGGGTCGGAGACGGGAAATGGCTGAAAACAAGGGGGTTATCTTGACCCGCCCGGCGCAGATAATATTCACTGGCTGGGACGGAAACTGTCCCACTGGAGCGTTCATGCGGCCCAACAAACGTGCCGAGCTGATTCGAAAATCGTTGGATCTATTCTACCGGAACGGCTTTCACGCCACCGGCATGGACTTGGTGGCGGCTGAAACCGGGGTGTCGAAAACCTCAATCTACAAGCATTTCCGCTCCAAGGAGGAGCTGATCCTGGCGGTGCTGCAACTGCGGGACGAGGATTTCCGTGGCTGGCTGTTTCAGCGGCTGGAGGAGCTGGCGGATACGCCCCGCGGACAGCTGGAAGCGTTGTTCGATGCGCTAGGGGAGTGGTTCGAACAGCCGGGGTTCCAGGGCTGCATGTTCATCAAGGCCAGCGCCGAATATCAGGCCGGCGAGGATCCGATCAACATGCAGTCGGCCGGGCACAAGCGATTGCTGCAGGAGCATTTCGCAGGCCTGGCTGCTAAGGCCGGGGCGCAGGAACCCGCGGCGCTGGCCCGGCAGCTTATGATCCTGAAGGA
This sequence comes from Leisingera sp. ANG-M1, assembly GCF_000813745.1. GTDB lineage: Bacteria > Pseudomonadota > Alphaproteobacteria > Rhodobacterales > Rhodobacteraceae > Leisingera. Next base: position 79,487 of record NZ_JWLC01000010.1, read on the forward strand.
AGGCGCCATTGTGCTGGCAGCGATGAACCACAGCCCGGCTCCGGCCGGAGACGGGCGCCAAGCGGCGCTGGCCTTGATCGACCTGGCAATCAGATAGCTGTCACCAGAACCGTCAGGCAGGATTGCCGTCGGAACCTCTGTCTTCATTTTCAGGAAGGGTGGTAGCGGAGGTGTGTTTTGGGCGCAAACCCCACCTTGTGAGCCTTTTGCCGGTTCATATTAAACAAGAGAGGGCGATTTGAAATTGCGGCGATGTTCTTACGAAGATTTTGCTGGCCGCGTATGCAGATCCGCTGCGGCAGGGTTGTTCTGTACTGAAACTGTCAGGGGCCGAAACCCCTAACTGCGCAAGCGAATTGCTACATTTTTTGTTTGAACATAGTTCAATAACGCCTCTCGGCCCTTTTCACGTCCATAGCCGGACTGGCCGTAGCCGCCAAACGGGGTTTCAACACCGCCTGCGTACCACTCGTTCACATAGACTTGTCCGGCGCGCAATTGGCGGGCTGCCTGCGTGGCGCGGTCAAGGTCGCGGGTGAAGACGCCGCTGGCCAGACCGAAGGGGGTACTGTTGGCGATTTCGACCGCCTCGGCGGCGGTGCGGAATTTCAGAACCGACAGCACCGGGCCGAACACTTCTTCGCGGGCGATGGACATGCCGGGGGTGACATCGCACAGGAGCGTCGGCTCCATGAAGGCACCCGGCAGATTGAGCTTGCGGCCGCCGGCGGCGAGGCGGGCGCCTTCTTCTGTTGCCTGTGCCACCATGCGCGCCGCCCGGTCGCGCTGAGACTCCGATACCAGAGCCCCCATGTTCGGACCAAATGCTGCTCGGTCGATTCCGGGGCCGACGGACAGCGACCGGGCCAGAACCGAAATGCGCTCCACCAATTCATCATGGCGGCTTTCATGCACGATGACACGGCTCATGGCCGAGCAGACTTGGCCTGCGTTGAAATAGATCCCCCAGCGCACGTCGCTCTCAAACGCCTCTAGGTCGGCATCTTCATGCACGATGGCGGCGGATTTTCCGCCGAGTTCCAGCACGCAGGGCACCACGTTCTGCGCCGCCGCCGTTGCAATTGCGATGCCGGTGGCGACCGAGCCGGTAAAGACCAGCTGGTTGATCTGCGGGTGCGAAGACAGGGCCGCTCCGGCCTGATGCCCCAACCCGCACAGTATGTTCACGGCACCTGCCGGTAGCCCTGCGGCTTCGGCTGCATGGGCAAACCAAGCATTTACCAGCGGTGTCAGCTCTGGAGTTTTGATCACAGCTGCGTTGCCGGTGGCCAGCGCCGCCGACAGTGAGCGGGCGGTCATTTCCAGCGGGTAGTTCCAGGGGATGATCTGGGCCGAGACGCCATAGGGCTCATGGGTGGTGAAGTCGAAATAGCCAGCCCCCAGCGGGATTGAGCGGCCTTCGACCGTTTCTGCCTGGTTGCCATAGTATTCGAAATAGCGTGCAGCACCTTCGACTTCCATCCGGGCTTCCCACAGCGGCTTGCCCTGCTCAAGCGTCAGCACCGGGGCAATGTCATCGATGTGATCCAGCAGATAGCGGCCCATCGCTCTGACCATGCGTCCGCGCTCAACCGGCCGCAGATCGCTCAGCGCTCCGGAAAGATGCACCCGCCGCGCAGCCTGTACGGCCCGGTCCACGTCTGCGGCATCCGCCAGTGCATGTTCTGCCAGCTTCTGGCCGGTGCCTGGGTTGATCACATCGATCCGGCCAGCGCCGCCGTCTGCCCAGGCGCCGTCGATATAGTTCTGCCAAAAGGGCTTTATGTCCCGCACAGGTCTTCTCCCCGATGCTGCCGGATGGGTTGCGTTGGATCGCAGTGCTAAGTTGCCGGGTGCTCAGCTTCGGTAGCTGAGCTGTGCGAACATTCCGCTCAGGTCCCGGCTCTCCGGCAGCGCTTCGATGCTTGCCAGGAGAGTTCGAGCCTTGTCCTGCCCCATGACAGGTTCCGTCAGGCGCAGGAATTTTTCGCGGATCACGCTGTGGCTCACCCGGTTTTCGGGGTCGCCCTGGGCTTCGGTGACGTCAGACGTCAGGGTGCGCCCGTCGGCCAGCGAGATATGCGCCTGGGCAAAGCGGCGCGCCGGGAAGGCCTCGTTAAAGGCATCGGTTTCTTCGATCGCGACCATACGGGTCAGGCGCAGAATGTCCGGGTTGCTGAGGCCGGGTTCCATCACTTCACTCACACCGATCGTGCCAGCCACAAGCGCGGCGCCGACCGAGAAGGGCAGAGAATACTGGGCCTGTTCGGTGGTGGTAGGGATGGCGTTCAGGCGCTTGGCTTCGTGAAAGCTTTCGATCCGGATGGCGGTGATGTCTGCAGCGGCGAAGTCATGCGCGCGGCGCAGCGCCATTACCGCTTCGGCAGCGGGCTGGGCCCAGCGGCAGACGGGATAGAGCTTGATGTACTGGTCCTGGATGTACCAGTTTTGCCCCAGGTCGCCCCAGATATCTGCGAGGTCTTCGGCCTCCATCGAAATTGCAGGCGCTCCGGTGAACCCGTCACGGGCAAGATAGGCGGCGGAAACACCGGCCATCGAGCCCCAGCCGGAACCGTCCCGGACCATGGTCGGCGCGTCGATGCAGCGCATCATCTGGCTGCGTGGCCCGTTGTATTCCGCAATTCCCAGCGCTTCGCGGGTGCGGGCGGCGTCCAGGCCCAGGACGCGGGCGCCCATCGCTGCAGCTGCCAGCGCCACCCAAGCGCCAGAGGTGTGGTAATCGCAGACACTGCGGTGCAGCGCGATGCCGGCGCGGGTGCCGATTTCATAGCCGATGGTGACGAGGGTCAGGAATTCCTCCGCGTCGCTCAAACCTTCGGCCTGGGCCAGCGCAATGGCGGCGGGAATGACACCGCAGCCGACATGGCCCTTGGTCAGCTTGTGCCCGTCATGGGCATCCAGCGAGTCGATGGTTGTGGCGTTGGCCAGCGCCGCACCGGCGGCGCTGGCGGTCTTGCCTTCCGGCCAGATCTGCGCGGCCTGGCCGCCGAACATGGTTTGCGCATGGCCGCCGATGATCCGCGACATATCCGTCTGCACCGCGCTCATGGCGACGCCAAGGGTGTCCACCAGGGCGCGCACGGCGTCCTGCACGGCTGCTTGTGGCAGGTCCTCGTAGCGGGTGTTCAGGATGAAACTGATGGCATCGGTCATGCGGGTATCCTTGGTAGCAGGCAGGGCCGGGTTAGCTGGAGGTGAAAGACCGGAAGGCGGCGATGGCAGAGTCCAAAGCGCCGTCGTCCACATCCCGGTGCAGAACCATCCGGATCGCCGGCGACTGGCCGCCGATCTTGATACCTGCCTGTGCCATGTGGCCAATGAGGCGGGCGTGGTCTCCGGCCTTGGGCGTGAGGAACACCATGTTGGTCTGCGATGAAACCTCGCCGATCCCGGTCGCGCGCAGCGCTTCAGCCAGGCGGGCCGCCCGGGCGTGATCACTGACCAGTTCCGGCACGTGATGCTCCAGCGCATAGAGGCCGGCCGCGGCCAGCACGCCGGACTGCCGCATCGCGCCGCCGAGGATTTTTCGGTTGCGCCGGATCTGGCCCATCAGGGCATCGGGGCCAACCAGAACCGACCCTGCAGGCGTGCCCAGCCCTTTGGAGAGGCAGACGGAGATGGTGTCGAAAGGTGCGGCAAAGGTGGCGGCGTCGCAGCCCAAGGCAGTGATTGCATTGAACAGACGGGCGCCGTCCAGATGCACAGCCAGCCCGGCGTCACGTGCCACATGCACGCCTGCCTCGATCCGCTTCAGCGGCACAACCCGGCCGCCGACGCTGTTTTCAAGGCTCAAGAGGCGGCTGCGGGCGTAATGGGGATCGTCCATCTTGATCGCAGCGGCGATCCGGTCAGGATCCAGGCCGCCGTCCTCAGACGTTGTAACCGGCACCATCGAGACACCTGCCAGAACCGACGCCCCTGCCGCCTCGTCGCAGTAAAGGTGATAGCGGTCGCCGCTGATCATCTCATCGCCGCGGCCGCAATGGGCCATAACGGCAGCCAGGTTGCTTTGCGTGCCGGTGGGGAAGAACACCGCAGCGTCCTTGCCCAGACGTGCCGCAAGCTCCTGTTCCAGGCGGGTGACCGTCGGATCTTCACCATAGACATCATCCCCCAGCGGCGCGGCCATCATCGCTTCGCGCATGCCGGCGCTGGGTTTGGTCAGCGTGTCGCTGCGAAGATCGCAGATGCAGTTGGTGGCTGCATCTGCGGCGGTGTAACCATAGAGGCTCATTCGGTGACCTGATCGTAAGCCAGCGCTGCAACAATATGCACACGGTGCTTTTCGCCGCCATTCAGGGCGGTGTGATAGGCGCGGGTGTCGGTGAAATAGACCGAACCGTCGGCGGGCAGGTGGGTCACGTGGTGATTCACGATGAACAGCGAGCCGGGGTTCGAGATCAGCGGGATGTGCAGGCGCGGTTCCGGGTCGCGGTGCCAGGAGTTGCAGTTATACAGCCCCTTGGACAGGATCCGGGTGCGGCCGATCGGGAAGCGTTTGCTCAGCTCCTCGTGCACATATTCGAAATAGGTGCCCTTGAACTTCGGGTTGAACTCGGAAAAGTCGATTTCCGGCACCAGATCCTCGCGCGGTTCTTCGACATAACGCTCATCGGCGCGCAGCCAGTAGCGGCCCGACAGGTCGTTGGTGGTCCATTCCGTCTGGCCCGGGCGCTGGGTCAGCGGCAGCGCGGCAAAGCCCTGGTCCTGCATTCCGCCCATGAAGGCTTCGCGTTTCAGGCACTCTTCCAGAGCTTCCTGCAGCTTTTCGATGTCGAATTTCAGATCCAGCCGGGCAATGCCGGGGCCGGGCACGAACTCCGCAACCGATGTGTAATCGGGCATTTCGGACATGGCATTCTGGATCAGCTCGACGTCACTGTCCTGGATCTGTGGCATGAAGGTCATTGCGGCATCTCCCAAAAAAGGCGCGTTGTTTCCTCAAGCCATATTCAGATTTCGCGGTTTGGGAAGCTGGATTTTTTCATCAGGTGATCACCAAAACGCATCAAGTCGCGGCAAGATCTGGTGCCTGGTCTGATTTGACAGGGGCCGGGCAGAGGGGGGCGGCATGGGTTGTCCAGGTACGCTTCGCCTTTAACATGATAAAACAAAACATCTTTTTCCGATTTGGCCGAAGGCGCGCGGGATGCTCTGCGGAGCGAACCTGCCAAACAGGGAAAGGCCCGGAAAACGCCCGCAGCCACGCCCGTGAATAAATTTCATTGCGCGGGAATTTTCTTGGGGGGGCAGCACGGCTCACCCGGGGCTTGGTGCGGGTTGCGGAACTGCTTAGCCCGGCTGGCTGGCCGCCTGCATCTGCCCCAGGAACCAGTTCCGCATTCGCTCGACCCGGACTACGCCGACTTTGGCTTCCGGTGTCAGCAAATAGTATGCGCTGTCGGCGGCCTTAAAGGGGTGGACCTGCACCAGGCTGCCATTCTGCAGTTCCTTGCGGATCAGGATCTCTGGGATAATGGCGATGCCATGGCCGTTCTTCGTTGCATCGATCAGCATTTCGAACTGGTTGAACATCGGGCCGATGATTTTGCGCGGCAGCTTGACGCCCTGCAGCTTGAACCAGATCTGCCAGGACAGCGGCCGGGTGGAATGCTGCAGGATCCGGTGCTCCAGCAGGGCCTCGGGATTCTCCAGCGGTTCGGGGAACTGGTCCGGCGCACCCGCCACCACCAGAACATCGCTCATCAGCCGGTCGGCACGGTAGCCCGGCCAGGATACATCGCCCTGTGCAAAGGCCAGATCCACCAGGCTGGGGTCGATCTCGGAGTTCTTCAGATAGGTGACAAGGTTCAGCGTATGGCGGATCTTTTCCGCCTCCGGCCCCATGATCAGCGGCATCAGCCAGCGGCTGCCCAGGGTCGGGTAGACGCCGATGTTCAGACTGCCCTCGGCACTGTCATGCGATTTGGTTTTCAGAATGGTCAGCTCCAACTCCTCCAGGAGCGGTGACAGTTCAGCCAGCAGGTTGCGGCCGGCTGCAGTCAGCTTGACCCGTTGCTTGGAGCGGGTGAACAGCGACTGGCCGACAAAAGCCTCCAGGATCTGGATCTGACGGCTGACCGCACTTTGGGTCACGTTCATTTCCTCAGCGGCGCGTGCAAAGCCTTCGGTTTTTGCCGCCGCTTCGAAGCAGAGCATGGAAGTGATTGAGGGGATGCTTCGTCGCATAGGGGGCCTTGCCTTCTGAAATCCCTGTTTAAATAATGCTGAAATCTCATCAAGTCATTCCCCAATTCTAATATTTTTCAGAGTTTTTCGGGTGTAGTGCTTCGAAAAACTGAAGCTGGAAGATTCCCTCAGGATTTTCGGCTTCGGCTTTCGGTGCCGACTTCGGCGCAATGAGCAAGAGGAGACCGCTCATGCAGATGACACGAACGAACAGTGCGGGGGTACATGAGGCCAGCCTGGCTGCAGCTTGGCTGTCCGGGCTTTGGCAGCGCCCGGTGAATGCCCTGAGGCGGCTGGCCGATCATGAGCGCACGCTGCTGGCGCTGGCAGAACTGAGCGATGATCAGCTCAAGGATATCGGTCTCAACCCGCGCGACCTGTCCGCGGACCTGAAGACTGCCGCGCATCGGAGGTGAGCGGTGCATTGGCGAAACGGGCCGCCGCCGGCCCGTTTCTAGCCTGGTCCCGGCCGGAGGGGCCGCCCTTGGGACTGCTGCGCCGATCGGCGCAGAAAAACATTCATCCGGAACAAATTTTTTTCCCTGCGAATATCGCGCGGCCGCGGGCAAGTTCCCGGCACAGATTCAACATGGGAGATTCACATGGCCTGCACGAGACGCGCATTCACCCTGGCCGCAGCCCTGACCGCCGCCGCCTTCACCGCGGGTGCCAGCCTGGCCGGCGAGGCGCTGGACCGGATCACATCGGAAAATACGCTGAAAGTGGCGACCGATGCCAACTGGGCGCCGCAAAGCTTTCTGAACGACAACAACGAAATGGACGGCTTCGACGTCGATGTGGCCCGCGAGCTGGCCAAGCGCCTGGGCGTAGAGGTTGAGTTCGTGACTCCGGCCTGGGATATCATCACCGCAGGCAACTGGAACGGCCGCTGGGATGTATCGGTGGGCTCGATGACCCCGACCAAGGCGCGCACCGAGGTATTGGAATTTCCTGCTGTCTATTACTACACCCCGGCCGCCGCCGCGGTGCACAAGGACAGCCCCGCCGCCAATCTGGCGGACCTGAGCGGCAAGAAAATGGGCGCGACCACCGCCAGCGTTTTCGAGCTCTATCTGCAGCACGATCTGACTATTGACGCGGCTGGTGTGCCGTCGTTTGAATACCAGATCGAGCCGGGCGAGCTGCGCTCCTACAAGGACTCGACTGCGGTGATGGATGACCTGCGCCTGGGCGACGGCACCCGCCTGGACGGCATGGTCGGCTCGCTGCCTGCGATCCTCAACGGCATCGAAAACAACTATCCGATCAAGATTGTGGGCGACCCGGTATTTTACGAGCCGCTGGCGATTGCCATCGACAAGGGCGATGCCGAACTGAACGCTAAGCTCACTACCATCGTTGAAGACATGCGCGCCGACGGCACGCTGAGCGCGCTCAGCGAGAAGTGGTACGGCATCGACTACACCAGCACGAAATAAAGGAATTTCCGACTGGCCCGCTCTGAGCGCGGGCCAGTTGGTCTTGGAGGCAGGACATGCTTTACGCAGATACCGTGGTCAGTGATCCGCTGGTCCACAAACCCAAAGTAATTGCCGCGATGCTCGCCGCCGCGGCTGTTTTTTTTACCGTGCTGAACCTCAACGGCACCGTGTTCGGCGAACTGATGCGCCCAGTCATCGGCGAACCGGCTGAGGCCGGGTATTACGGCCAGTTTGCCATCGGCGTGGTGCTGGCGCTGCTGTTCACCCTGAACGTGGTGGTGATCGGCTTCCTGAAGTTCCGCCTTCAGGTCGTCATTGTCTGGCTGCAGCTTCTGTGCTTGTTCCTTGCTTTCTTCTACGGCTTCAACCTGGACTTCGAGTTTATCCGCAAGAAGGTCTGGTTCATGGTCAGCCAGGGCGTGTTCACCACGCTTTATGTCTCTGCGATCTCGATTGCGCTGGCCTCGGTTCTGGCCATCATCGGGGCGGTGGCAAAACTGTCCTCCAACGGTTTTGCTTATGCCATCGCCAGCTTCTACACGTCCTTCTTCCGCGGCCTGCCGCTGCTGATGCAGGTCTACCTGATTTATCTGGGCTTGCCGCAGCTGGGCTATGTGATCGACGCAGTGCCTGCGGGCATCCTGGCGCTGACCCTGTGCTACGGCGCCTATATGACTGAGATCTTCCGGGCCGGCATCCAGTCGATCCCCAAGGGCCAGTGGGAGGCCTCGCGCTCGCTGGGCTTCAAATTCGGTCTGACAATGCGCCGCATCATCCTGCCGCAATCGCTGCCGCTGATCATCCCGCCGACAGGCAACCAGTTCATCGCCATGCTGAAAGACAGCTCGCTGGTCTCAGTGATTGGCGTTTGGGAGCTGATGTTCCTGGCCCGCACCCTGGGCAACAAGACCTTCCAGCACATGGAAATGCTGATCACTGCGGCGCTGATCTATTGGATGCTGTCGATGTGCCTGGAGCTGATCCAGGGCCGGATCGAGCGCCATTTCCGCACCAAGAGCCACTGAGGGAGCCCGTGTCATGAACAAACCGGTCATCGAAATGCGCGGCGTGAACAAGTGGTATGGCACCTATCACGCACTGCGGAATGTCAACTTCACTGTCAGCAAGGGTGACAAGATCGTGATCTGCGGGCCTTCGGGCTCCGGCAAATCCACCTTGATCCGCACCCTGAACTGGCTTGAGTCGCATCAGGAAGGCGAGATCACCGTCGACGGCATCCGCCTGCATGAAAAGATGAAGGACATCGACAAGGTGCGGATGGAAGTGGGCATGGTGTTCCAGCACTTCAACCTGTTCCCGCATCTGTCGGTGCTGGAAAATCTGATGGCGGCGCCCATGTGGGTGCGCGGCGTGGCCGAGGCGGAGGCGCGGGAGACTGCGATGAAATACCTCGAACGCGTCCGCATTCCCGAGCAGGCGGACAAGTTTCCCGGCCAGCTGTCTGGCGGCCAGCAGCAGCGGGTTGCGATTGCGCGCAGCTTGTGCATGAACCCCAAGGTGATGCTGTTCGACGAGCCGACCTCGGCGCTGGACCCGGAGATGGTTTCCGAGGTGCTGGATACCATGGTGGAGCTGGCGCAGGACGGCATGACCATGGTCTGTGTGACGCACGAGATGGGCTTTGCTAAGGCGGTGGCGGACCGGGTGATCTTCATGGATGCCGGCGAGATCATCGAGGAGAACGACCCGGTACAGTTCTTCGAGAACCCGCAAAGCGAGCGGACCCGGACCTTCCTGAGCCAGATCCTGCAGCATTGACGCGCAGCTTCGGATACGGCTGAACTTGCCGAAGCCCGATGCGGCAGGTTCAGCGGTTATCGATTCCGTCTGGCCCCGGATGCAGCAAACGCGCGGAGGAGGCGCAGTGCAGATGGCCCTGAAATTCGACCGGTTTGCAGAACAGCTGGCTTATGAAGATCTGCCGGAACAAGTTCTGTGGACGCTGCGGCGGTCCTTTCTGGACACCATGGGTGTGGCGGCTGTTGGTGCAACTACGGAACTCTCGGGCATTGCCCGCCGGGTGGCGCCGATGATTTTTGGCGCAGGCAGTGCCGGCGCCGCGCAGATGCTGATGGACGGGTGCACGGTCAGCCCGGCCGGCGCCGCAATGGCCGGAGCCTTCACCATCGACTCGATTGACGCCCATGACGGGACCACGCCCTGCAAGGGCCATGCGGGTTCGGCGATCTTTCCGGCGATGATTGCCATGGCTCAGGCCGGCAGGCAGGAAATGGATGGCAAGCGGTTTGCCGAAATTCTGGCCGCGGCCTATGAAATCTCTTACCGCGCCGGGCTGGTGCAGCATGCAACTTGCGCCGATTACCACACCTCCGGCGCCTGGACTGCGGTTGGAGTTGCAGCCGCCGGCGCCAAGCTGCTGGGCGGCTCTGCGGAACAGATCCGCCAGGCTGCGGGCATCGGCGAATACCACGGACCGCGCAGCCAGATGATGCGCTGCATCGATCACCCGTCGATGGTGCGCGACGGAGTTGGCTGGGGGGCGCCCTCTGGCGTCACGGCTGCCTATCTGGCGATGGAGGGCTTCACCGGCGCTCCGGCCCTCACCTGCGAGGGTGAGGAGGGCGCGGACTTCTGGGCGGATCTTGGCAGCGGCTGGCGGCTGGTGGACCACACCCATTACAAGGCCTACCCCTGCTGCCGCTGGGCGCATCCCTCGCTGGATGCGGTGCAAGAGATAATGCAGTCTCATGGCCTCAGCCACGACCAGGTCGAGGGCGTGGAAATCCGCACCTTCCACTACGCCACCCGGCTTGCCGGGCACGAGCCGCAGAACCAGGATGAATTTGCTTATGCCATCGCTTTCCCGGTGGCCGCGATGATCGTGCGCGGCCAGGTGGGGGTCGAGGAGCTGAGCGAAGCGGCACTGCGGGATCCGGACATCCTGCGCGTCAGCCGTGCCGTCACGCTGATCGACGACGCCGAGATGACACGGATCAGCACGGACAAGCGCTGGGCACAGGTCACTCTGGTGCTGAAAGACGGCCGCCGGATCGAGGACGTGCCGCGCACCCCGCGCGGTGACGCTGACCTGCCGCTGAGCGATGCGGAGATCGTGCAGAAGTTCCATCTGCTGGCTGCGCCGGTGCTGGGGCAGGCTCGGGCTGAAGCGCTTGCAGAGCTGGCCTTGCAGTTCGACAGCCTGGACACGACCCGCTTCCGGCAGCTCCTCGACCTGTGCTGCCAGCCGGTCTAAATTGGCACCTGCGCCAGCCTTTCTGTTCACGGACTTCCTGTCATGCCACGCAAAATTCCGCCCTTTGCCGCCATCCGTGCCTTTGAAGCTGTCGCCAGGCTGGGCCGCAATGTGGATGCGGCGCAGGAGCTGAATATCACCGCCTCGGCGATCAGCCATCAGGTGCGGGCACTCGAGGCCTTTGTTGGCACGCCGCTGTTCCAGCGCGGCAGCGGCCAGCAGTCCGAGCTGACCGAGGAGGGCCGCGCGCTTCTGGCGCCGGTAACGCAGGCGCTTGATGCTATGGACTCGGCCTTTGCCCGCTACACCGGAAAAACGCTGGAGCAGATGATTTCGGTGCATATGTATCAATCGCTGGCAAACATGTGGCTGATCCCCAAGCTTCCAAAGCTGCGCGAAGCCCTGCCAGGGTTGACCCTCCGGATCGTCACGATGCCCGAAGAGATCAATCTGAGCGGCAGTGATGTAGACCACGCGATTGTCTTTTCTAACAAGCCGCCGCAGGAGACCCGTTGTGTCAAATTGTTTGACGAACTGATCCAGCCGGTGTGCTCGCCGGACTATCTGAAGTCCCGCACCGGGCCTTTGCGGCCCGAGGATATGGTGACCGAGCCGCTGATCCGCAGTCAGCACCATGCAAACGAATGGGGGCGCTGGTTCAACGCTGCAGGCCTGGGTGATCAGCCTTGGAAGCCGGTTGCGGAAATGGATAACCGCTCCAACGCGCTGCAGGCTGCGGCAAGCGGTCTTGGGTGGGCAATGGACCGGCGGCCGTTTGGTGAAGAGCTGCGCCGCAGCGGTCAGCTGGTGGCTCCGATCGACCTCGCAGTACAGACCGGGTATGCATACTACTTGCTAACTTCCTACCGTGCAGAAGGTTCACCTGCAGCAACCCAGTTCCGCAATTGGCTGATACGCAATTGCACTCAGCAATTTGCGGTTTGAGTCTAAGCCTGTCTATTTCCATTTCCCGGCGACATTTTGAGCCGGTGTTTTACCGCTAGCAGGCCCATGCTGGCGGAGGGCGGATGCGACCCCTCAATCCGTCAGGAATTCAGATTTGGCGTCGCAACGCTAATGCCAATCTGTGCGAATTCTGGCACTGCTCCGCAGCCACGGTAAAATCTCGGCCGCAAGGTGCACTTCACTGATTTCAAGAGAGGGGTGGTAGCGGAGGAGGGACTTGAACCCCCGACACGCGGATTATGATTCCGCTGCTCTAACCAACTGAGCTACTCCGCCGCTCGCTGTGTGGAGGCGATTTACGGAATGCCGCGGGCCGGGTCAAGCGGAAAAACTGCAGAAATGCGGATTCTGGGAGTTTTTTTCCGGAAGGGAGCAATATGTCTGCAAAAGCAACGAGTTGCGTGAAGGCAGACGCTGGCGCGCATGTAGCGGCCAAGCGCTCAGGCCGACGGCTTAGTCCGGCAGTTCGTCCAGGGCGGCCAGCGCGGGCAGCGGCAGCTGGTCCAGCAACTGGAACACTTGGCTGCGGCAGGCCTCTCCGGCCCAGTCCGCCGGGTGAAAGCTGGCGGGCAAGTCCGGGTGGCGCAGAACCACGCGGCGCCAGCGGTGCACGATCAGGGTGCGCAGGGTACCGGTCTGCGAGGGCGTCAGCCCCGGCGGCGGCGGGGTGATCCGGCTCAGGTCCTGCTGCAGGGCGGCGCAGGCCTCGCGCAAATGTTTCGGGAACAGCCGGGTCTTGAGCCAGCCGGGTACCGCGATGTTGCTGACCTCGGCGGCCATCAGGTCATTCAGGCTGCGCGGCATCGGGCCGTGGCCAAGGGCGGTGGTCCGGTTCACAGCCACGTAGTTGGGCAGCAGCAGCACCTCATCCAGAGTGGCCTGTCCGGTGCCGTCCTCGGCAACAAGCAAATGCCAGTCGCTGGGCGCAGCGGCGCGGCGTTCATAGATCCGCGGCGTGACGGCGGCGGATTGGCTGCGGCCGTATTCGGTCAGGTAATGCACCGAGGCGCGGCCTGCGCGGGCGCTTTCGATCCAGCCGTCTTTGCGCAGCCGGTGCAGCGCCACCCGAATTGCTTCGGGCTTGATTCCCATCGGTGTGATGATCCGGGTCAGCGCGCCGCCGCTGATCTGGGCGCCCTTCTCCTGGGCCAGATCGCCGAACAGCGACACGATCACCGACCAGACCCGCTGGTTCTGCGGGTCGTTCAACTGCTGTACGGCGGTGTCAAACCAGGGGTTATGCTGTTCGTTCATAGGGATAAACATAGTTCGCCCGGACGGGTTAGACCAGTCCAGGCGAAGGGCAGTGTTACCGCTGCCTACCACTTTTGCGCTGGTTCAAAAGGCATTCATGGTCAGCAGCTCGTATTCCGCAACCAGGTCGTTCTCCTGGTTGGTCAGGGTCACATGCCAGCGGACTTCACCGTATTCCTCGTTGCGCGGGGTCTTTTTCTTGACGGTGAGGCGCACCTTGATGCTGTCGCCGGCTTCGACCGGCTTCATGAAGCGCAAGCTGTCGAGGCCGGTATTGGCCAGAACCGGGCCTTCGTCCGGCTGCACAAACAGACCTGCCGCAAAGGACAGGATCAGGTAGCCATGGGCGACGCGGCCCGGGAAGAACGGGTTCCGCTTGGCAGCTTCGTCATCCATGTGGGCATAGAAGGTGTCGCCGGTGAAATGGGCGAAGGTTTCGATGTCCTCCATAGTGACGATGCGCGGGGCCGTGTGCAGGGTCTCGCCGATCGCCAGTTCGCCGAATTTGCGGGTGAAGGGGTGGGCAGGGCCTTTCGCCTCGGTGCCGCCGGGCACCCATTTCTCGCCGATCGCTGACAGGATGTCCGGCGAGCCCTGAATGGCGGTGCGCTGCATGTAGTGTTTCACGCCGCGCACGCCGCCCATTTCCTCGCCGCCGCCGGCGCGGCCGGGGCCGCCGTGCACCATGTGGGGCAGCGGGGAGCCGTGGCCGGTTGATTCCTTCATCGAGTCGCGGTTGTTGAAATAGAGGCGGCCGTGATAGGCGCCGGCGCCGATGGCAACCTCGCGGGCGACGGCAGGATCATGGGTGATGACCGAGGCCACCAGCGAACCCTGGCCGCGGTTGGCGAGGTCAATTGCGTGGTCGAGGTTGCGGTAGCCCATTATGGTGGAGACAGGGCCGAAGGCCTCGGTGTCGTGCACTCGCTGGGCCTTGTCCGGGTCGGCGCAATGGAACAGCATCGGCGGTACAAAGGCGCCTTTTTCGGCATCGGCGCCCGCAACGGTGAAATTCGCCGGGTCGCCATGGACCAGTTCCGCCTCCTGGCCGATGATCGCAGCCTTCTCCAGCACGTCGCGTTTCTGGCTGTTCGAGACCAGCGCGCCCATGCGGGTGCTCTCCAGGCGCGGGTCGCCGATTTGGGTCTTTGCAAGGCGGCCTGAAAGCGCTTCGATCACCGCATCGACTTGTGCCTGCGGTGCGATGATGCGGCGAATGGCGGTGCATTTCTGGCCCGCCTTGGTGGTCATCTCGCGGCTGACTTCTTTGACGAACAGATCGAACTCCGGCGTGCCGGGCAGGGCATCGGGGCCGAGGATCGAGGCGTTGAGGCTGTCTTGCTCAGCCACGAAGCGCACAGAATTTTCCAGGATTACGGGATTGGCGCGCAGCTTCAGCGCGGTACTGGCAGAGCCGGTGAAGCTGACGACATCCTGCATGGTCAGATGGTCCAGCATATCGCCGAGGCCGCCGGAGACCAGCTGAAGTGCACCTTCAGGCAGGATGCCGCTGTCGAGCATCAGTTTCACTGCCAACTCTGTCACATAGCAGCTGTTGGTGGCGGGCTTCACGATGGCCGGGACGCCGGCCAGCAGCGTGGGCGCGAGCTTCTCCAGCATGCCCCAGACCGGGAAGTTGAAGGCGTTGATATGCACCGCAACGCCGCGCAGCGGGGTGCAGATGTGCTGGCCCAGGAAGGTGCCGTTGCGGGAGAGTTGCTCCACATCGCCGTCGAGGTAGACATGGCCATCCGGCATCTCGCGGCGGCCTTTGGAGGCAAAGACAAACATGGTGCCGATGCCGCCGTCGATGTCGATCATGTGGTCAGACTGAGTGGCCCCGGTATTGAAGCTGAGGTCATAGAGCGCCTGCTTGTGCTGGCCTAGGTGCATCGCCAGCGCCTTCAGCATGCGGGCGCGGTCGTGGAAGGTCAGCTTGCGCAAGGCCGGGCCGCCCACGCTGCGGGCGTAGTCCAGCATGGCCTGCACGTCGAGCGCATCATTGCCGGCGCTGGCGATCACTTCGCCGGTGATGGCGCTGGCGATGCCGCGGGCGCCGACACCGGGTGCGACCCATTGACCGGCGGCAAAGCTGGAAATTTCTAGAAGGCTCATCATGCTGTCCTTTTCGTCAGGCCGGCTGCGCGCCGGCTGGCTGGAATCTGATGTGAAGATATATTGACCGTCCGGTCGGTTTATGCAAGAAGTTTGTCAAACACGCTGTCAGCAGGGTGAGGGAGAGATGAGCGATACGATTCTGGTAATGGATCACGGCGGCTGGGTAGAGATCACCCTGAATCGTCCGGACCGCCTGAACAGTTTTAACGAGGAGATGCACCTCGCACTGCGGGCCGCGCTGGAGGCTGCGCGCGATGGCGGTGCCCGCGCGGTGCTGCTGACCGGCTCTGGGCGCGGTTTTTGCGCCGGGCAGGACCTGGGCGACCGCGACCCGCGCAAGATAGACGGGCCACCGGACCTGAGCCAGACTGTGCGCACCTTTTATGCGCCTCTGGTGCGGCTGATCCGATCGCTGAACTTTCCTGTGATCTGCGCAGTCAACGGCGTGGCCGCCGGGGCAGGCGCCAATCTGGCACTGGCCTGCGATATGGTGCTGGCGGGCGAAAGCGCCAAGTTTATTCAGTCGTTTTCTAAGGTTGGCCTGATCCCGGACACCGGCGGCAGTTGGCATTTGCCGCGGCTGCTGGGGGAAGCGCGCGCCAAGGGGCTGGCGCTGACCGCCGAGCCGCTGCCTGCCAAAAAAGCTGAGGACTGGGGCCTGATCTGGAAGGCGCTGCCGGATGAGGAACTGATGGCTGAAGCCCGCGCCATGGCAGAGAGGTTTGCGAATGGCCCGACGCTGGGTCTGGGCCTTACCAAGAAGTGCATCCAGGCAGCGGCGGTCAACACGCTGTCAGATCAGCTAGAAATCGAAGCGAACGCGATGAAGACCTGCGGCGAGAGCGCGGATTACGCGGAAGGCGTTGCCAGCTTCCTTGAGAAGCGCGCCCCTGAGTTCAAGGGCAAGTGACCATGACCCCAAAGGAACGCGCCGAAAAATCCGCCGCCGCGATGTGGGCGGATGACCATGCGTCCAAGTGGGCGGGGATGGAGATCACCCATGTGGACGAGGGCGAGGCCACGCTGGAGCTGACCATCGCCCAGCACCACTGCAACGGCCACGGTATCTGCCACGGCGGCGTGACCTTCATGCTGGCCGACAGCGCCTTTGCTTTTGCCTGCAACAGCCGGAACCAGTCGACGGTGGCGCAGCATAATGTGATCAGCTTCACCGCGCCTGGACGCTTAGGCGACCGGCTGACTGCCAAGGCTCGCGAGATTTCCCTGACCGGGCGCAGCGGTATTTATGACGTGACAGTTAGCAATCAAAACGGCCAGCAGATCGCCGAATTCCGGGGCTTTTCCCGGGCGGTCAAAGGCCAGTTGTTTGACGAATAAGGTGTGGAGGACGCCATGGAAGACCTGAGCCCCAAGAAGGGTGAATTGGACCCGATCGAGATCGCTTCGATCGACGAAATCCGCAGCCTGCAGCTGGAGCGGCTGAAATGGTCGCTGCGCCATGCCTATGACAACGTGCCGATGTACAAGCAGCGGTTCGATGAGGCCGGCGTGCATCCGGACGACCTGCAGGAGCTGAAGGACCTGGCCAAGTTTCCCTTCACCTACAAGAACGACCTGCGGGATAATTACCCGTTTGGCCTGTTTGCCGTCCCGCGCGAGCAGATCATCCGCCTGCATGCCTCCTCCGGCACCACCGGCAAGCCGACCGTGGTGGGCTATACCGCAAATGACATTTCCAACTGGGCGGACCTGGTGGCGCGGTCCCTGCGTGCCTCGGGCCTGCGCAAGGGCGACATGGTGCATAACGCCTATGGCTACGGGCTGTTCACCGGGGGGCTTGGTGCACACTATGGCATCGAACGTCTGGGCGCGACCGTGGTGCCGATGTCGGGCGGCCAGACCGAAAAGCAGGTCGGCCTGATCACTGATTTCAAACCTGACGGCATCATGGTGACGCCCTCCTACATGCTCAACATCCTGGAGCAGTATCACAAGGTGGGCATGGACCCGCGGGAATGCTCGCTGAAGGTCGGCATCTTTGGCGCCGAACCCTGGACCGATGCGATGCGTAAGGAGGTTGAAGAGGCCTTTGATATGCATGCGGTCGATATCTACGGCCTGAGTGAAATCATGGGACCGGGAGTGGCGAACGAATGCGTCGAGACCAAGGATGGCCCGGTGATCTGGGAGGACCACTTCCTGCCCGAGATCATCGATCCGGAAAGCGGCGAGGTGCTGCCGGATGGCGAGTTGGGCGAGCTGGTGTTCACCACGCTGACCAAAGAAGGCCTGCCGATGGTGCGCTACCGCACCCGCGACCTGACCCGCCTGCTGCCGGGCACCGCACGCTCGATGCGGCGGATGGAGAAGATAACCGGCCGCAGCGACGATATGATCATTCTGCGCGGTGTCAACGTCTTCCCCAGTCAGGTCGAGGAGCAGCTGCTGGCGACCGGCGGCCTCGCGCCCTATTACCAGATTGAGCTCTACAAATCCGGCCGCATGGATGCGATGCGGGTGTTTGTGGAGGCCAATCCGGATGCAACGGATGAGCTGAGCCGGACCGCTGCGGCGCGGATGCTGACCAAGCGGATCAAGGATATGGTTGGCGTTTCCACCGAGATCATTGTAGGCGACCCGGGTTCTGTTGAGCGCAGCCAGGGCAAGGCCAAGCGCGTCGTCGACAACCGCGGTAAGGAGTGAGACTTGGCCCGCACGATTGCAAAAGACCACGATCAGAAGCGCGCGCAGATCCTGAAGTCCGCAGCCAAAGTATTTGCGGAGTCAGGCTATGACCGCGCGTCGATGACCCAGCTGGCGCGCGAGTGCGGGATCTCCAAGGCGAACATCTACCACTATTACGACAGCAAGGATGCCGTGCTTTTCGGCCTCCTTGATACTTACCTGAGCGATCTGCGTGACCGGGTTTGCGGGGTGGATCTGGATGGTTTTTGTCCCGAGGACCGCCTGCGCCGTATCGTGGGGGAGATTATGGCGGCCTATCAGGGAGCGGATCACGAGCACCAGGTGCAGATCGGTGCAATGGGGGCGCTGCCGGAGGAGGAGCAGAAGCTCTTGCGCGCCTATCAGCGCGAGATGGTGCAGTTCATGAGCGATGCTCTGGAGGCGGTTGCCCCGGATGTCTTCGACGGCGAATCTGCCAAGCTGCGCGGTGCCACCATGTCGGTGTTCGGCATGCTGAACTGGTACTACATGTGGAATTCCGGTGCCGGCTCAAAGGCACGCGAGGACTATGCGCGGCTTGCTGCCGAGCTGGTTTTGAACGGAGTCAGAGGGCTTTAACGGCTTATGGCGCCTTGCACGAAAACTTGAAGCGAATCCGCGGCAGAGTTTGTTTTGCGTTAAGGGCGCCCCGCGCTAGCCTTCTAACTTCATTGGAGGGTGAGATGGCAAAACCGGAAAGTTTCTCGAAATTCTACTTCAACAAGGTCGGCCTGGGCGAGGCCTGCGGCTGCGCCGAGCGTGCAATAGATATGTATGAATTCGACCGCCAGGCCGGAATGCCCGAGGTGGCCTCGGGCAAGCGCAAATTTTCCTGGAAAGGCTTTGCGCTGAAATACGGGCTGGTGTCCCGCTACAAGTTTTCGTCTGACGTCAGCTAAGCAGCGGCTGACACAGCCTGGGCGCGCCAGCGGGTTCGTGGTGGACCGCTGGCGCGAGGCTTTTCTTACAGGGAGACCGGCGGCACCATGCCGACGATGTCATAGGTCTTGCGCAGGATCGGCGCGGTGATTTCGCGCGCACGCTGCGAGCCGCGGGCCAGGATCTTGTCGATTTCATCCTGGTTGTCCATCAGGCGGGCCATCTCGGTGGAGATCGGCGCCAGTTTCGACACTGCCAGATCGGCCAGCATCGGTTTGAACTCCGAGAACTGCTTGCCGCCGACATCGGCCAGCACCTGATCGACGCTCTGCTCGTTCAGAGCGGCATAGATGTTGACCAGGTTGCGGGCCTCGGGCCGCTCTTCCAGACCTTTCGCTTCCGACGGCAGCGCCTCCGGGTCGGTCTTGGCCTTGCGGATCTTCTTGGCGATGGCGTCGGCGTCATCGGTCAGGTTGATGCGGGAGGCATCGGACACATCCGACTTCGACATCTTCTTGGAACCGTCGCGCAGGGACATAACCCGGGTGGCGGCACCTTCGATGACCGGCTCGGTTTCCGGGAAGAAATCGACGCCGTAGTCGTGGTTGAACTTGATGGCGATGTCGCGGGTCAGCTCCAGGTGCTGTTTCTGGTCCTCGCCCACCGGCACATGGGTGGCGTGGTAGACCAGAATGTCCGCCGCCATCAGCGCCGGGTAAGCAAACAGACCCAGCGAAGCGTTCTGCTGGTTCTTGCCCGCCTTGTCCTTCCATTGGGTCATCCGCTGCATCCAGCCCATGCGGGCGACGCAGTTGAAGATCCAGGCCAGCTGCGCGTGCTCGGGCACCTGGGACTGGTTGATCAGGATGGATTGCTCCGGGTCGATACCTGCGGCGATGAAGCCTGCGCACAGCTCGCGGGTGGATTTCATCAGGTCCTTGGGGTCCTGCCAGACGGTGACCGCGTGCAGGTCGACCATGCAGTAGATGGTCTCAAAATCCTGTCCCTGCATGTCGACAAAGCGCTTCATCGCGCCGAGATAATTGCCGAGATGCAGGTTGCCCGTGGGCTGGATGCCCGAGAACACACGCGGGGTGAAGGCGGATTCGCTCATTAGGGCGGAACTCCCGTCTGGAAATAGCAACCCCGGTGGCTTACCCATGGGGCCAGGATAGGTCAACAGGCGCGGGAGATTCCGTGCCGCAAGGAGCCCGGATGAGCAGCCAGCCCCATAACGCCGCAGTGAACCCTTTGCCCGCCGCCGTGGTGGCGCTGGTGCTGATCATCATGGGGATAGAGGCGGTGTTCTCACTTGGCGCCCGCGGCATTCTGGGCGATGCCTCGGCAATCGGATGGCGGCTGGAGGCGATCCAGTCTTATGCGTTCTCCAGCGAGATATTCTGGTGGATGCAGGAGAGCGGCCGCTGGCTGCCCGAGCATCTGAAGCGCTTTGTCTCTTACATCTTTGTGCATGGCACCTTCACCCACGCGCTGTTTGTCTGCGTCTTTGTGCTGGCGATGGGCAAGATGGTGGGCGAAGTGATGGGGGATCTGGCAATGGTTCTGATCTTTCTCTTGTCCGGTGCGGGCGGCGCGCTGGGCTATGCGCTGGTGATTTCGGACGGCCAGCCCTTGATCGGCGGCTTCCCGGCGGTCTACGGGCTGATCGGAGCCTTCACTTTCCTGCTGTGGCGCTCGCTGGCTCTGGTTGGGGCGCAGCAAAGCCGGGCGTTCTCGCTGATTGCCTTCCTGATGGGGGCACAGCTGCTGTTTGGCCTCTTGTTTGGCGGCCAGAAGGATTGGGTTGCGGATCTGGCGGGGTTTGCCACCGGCTTTGGCCTGTCGTTCTTCCTGGCGCCAGGCGGCTGGGCACGGATCCGCAACCGGATCCGCCACGACTGACGGCGGGGGCTCCCGCCCGCTGTCAAAGCCCTAAAGGGCATTTCCAGCCGTTGGGCCGGGCAGCGCGCTTGCGCGCGCTGCGTCAGTTTTGCCGAGAAGCGCTTCAGGGGCAGGTTTGCCCTGAAGGCGCCTTGCTGATTGTAGGATTGGCCAGTCCCGCCTCAAAGGTGAACCGCGCGTGCCGCGCGGCCGCCGTCGCGGCCCTTGACCCGGGACCGGCCGGAAGGATCAGCTCTGCTTGTTCAGCGGGCACGTGTTGAGGCCGAGAATCTGATAGAGCGGGCAGTACCCCATCAGGCCGGTGGCCAGCGGCACCAGGCCGATCAGCCCCCACAGGGTTTGCGGGCCGATGAAAACCAGCGACAGCAGGGCTAGGCCGAAAATAATGCGCAGAGTGCGGTCGAGGGGGCCTTCGTTGCGGGGCATTGCTTTGTCCTTTCGAACTCACGTTAAGGGTTGCGATTCCGTTCTAGGCCGCTGTACCCGCGCAGTCGGTGACAGTGTCACCAAGCCTTAGCATTTGTCTCTGGCAATCTTTTCCAGCCCGCTGCGGTCCAGGATGCGCAGGCTACCGCGGCTGGTCTCCACCAATCCCATGCGGGCGAATTCGCGCAGGCGGCGGGTGACAAATGCGCGTCCCGACGCTGTTTCAGCCGCCAAGGCGTCATGGGTGGTGCGGATGCTGCCGCCATCCCGGGAAAGCCGCAGCAGCGCCCGGGCCAGTCGGGCGTCGAAACCTGTGAGCGCGACATCCTCCACCAGCTGCTCGTAGTCGGCAAAGCGGCGGGCGATGGCTGTGAGGACTTCGGTCCGGAAACTGCTGTCTTCGGACATTGCCTGGCGGAATTGCGCGTGCGGGAGGATTTCGCCTTGGAGGGCTGTTTCCGCAATCCCTTCCGCGGAGTATGCGCGGTCCTCTGTCAGACAGGCAAAGGTCTGCAGGCAGACATCGCCCGGCCCGACCCGATAGAGCACGACTTCGCGGCCATTGGCGGCCGTCAGAGTGACTTTGATGCTGCCGGAGGTGAGGCGAACGAAGCCCGGGCACTCCTGCCCCGGTTGGAACAGCACAGTGCCGGCAGGGCAGTGGAGGCGGCTCATGCCTGCTTTCGGCGGCTGAGGGCGCTGCGGAATTCCGACAGGCGGAAAGCGCCTAAGGTCTGGCCGGCGGCGAAGTAGACAGCACCGCCAAGCACCACCAGGCCCAGCAGGGAAAGATAGCGCCAGTAGTCCAGCATGAACAGCCAGCTGCCCCAGGCGGCCACGGCATAGAGCACTGCGCCCATGACCACAGAGGCGGCCAGGATGCGCCAGGCGCGGCTGTGGAAGCGGGCGTCGAAGCGGGTCTCAGCGCCCATGCGGCGGGCGCCCAGGGCCAGAAGCACGACCATCGCCCATCCGGCCGCTGAGGCGGCGATGGCGGGGGCAATCCAGCCAAATACCGGCTTTAGGCCAAAGGCCAGCGCCGCGTTGACCAGCATTGCCACCAGCGCGTAGCGGAACGGGGTCTTGGTGTCCTCCCGGGCGAAATAGAGCGGCTGCAGCACCTTTTGCAGCATGAAGGCCGGCAGCCCGGCACCATAGATGGCGACGGCCAATGCGATGGCGGCCACATCCTCGGGGCCGGTGGCGCCGCGTTCGTAGAGCACCGAGACCAGCGGCAGCGGCACAGTAATGAAGGCCACGGCGGAGGGGACAGCCAGCAGCAGGGAAAACTCGCCGGCGCGTGACAAGGCGTCCTGCGAACCCGCGCTATCGCCTGCCCGCAGGCGGCGGGAGAGGGCAGGGAGCAGCACGATGCCGACCGCGATGCCGACCACGCCCAAGGGCAGCTGATACAGGCGGTCGGCGATGAACAGCCAGCTGGCAGCTTTTTCGATGTCCGAGGCAACATATTGCCCGACCACCAGGTTGATTTGCGTAACGCCCATGGCGAGCGCAGCTGGCACGGCGACCCGCACCAAGCTGGACATCTCGGCATTCCAGTGCGGCAGACCGGGGCGCAGGGTGATGCCTGCGCGGGCCGAGGCCATCCAGACGAGGGCCAGCTGAGCCACACCTGCCACCGGTATGGTCCAGACCAGCCAGAGAACGACGTCTCCGCCCAGTACCGCGCCTGCGGTCATGGCTGCGCAGGCAAAGATGTTGAGCAGAACCGGCGCAGCAGCAGCTGCCGCGAAACGTCCGGTGGCGTTCAGTACGCCCGAGAACAGCGCTGCCAGCGACATGAATAGGATATAGGGGAAGACGATGTAGCCATACCCCACCGCAATATCGAAACGCGCGTCTCCAACAAAGCCGCCGGCGGTCAGCCAGACCAGCCCCGGCATGAACACCATGCCGAGCCCCACCAGCGCCAGCACCGCGGCGGCCAGCAGGTTGAAGGCTTGCTGGGCATAGGTGCGGGCGTCTTCGCCGGCCTCATAGCGTTTGGCAAAGGCCGGCACGAAGGCTGCGTTAAAGGCGCCTTCGGCAAAGAAACGGCGGAACATATTGGGCAGGCGGAAGGCCACGATAAAGGCATCCAGCACCGGCCCCGGGCCGATGAAGGCGGCAATCAGGATCTCGCGGGCAAAGCCCAGCACGCGGCTGGCCAGCGTCCAGAACCCGACGGTCAGGAAGCCCGAAAGCAGTTTGATCGGCTTCATGTATCCGCCCGCTTGGCGCCCTCGGCGATCGCCTCGCGCAGTTTCTTCTCCAGCGTCCGCTGCTTGGACGCGGCATGGTATTTCAGGCCGAACATGTCCTTCACATAGAAGGTATCCACCACCTGCTCGCCATAGGTCGCAATCACCGCATTGGCGATATAGACATTGGCCGCCGCCAGCGAGCGGGCAAGATCATAAAGCAGCCCGGGCCGGTCGCGAGTGTCGACTTCGATGATGGTGTAGATCTCGGAGCCGTCATTGTCGAAGGTGATATGGGTCGGCACCTTGAAGGCCTTCTCGCGCTTCTTGATCTTGTCGCGGGATTTCAGCGCGTCGCGGGTGATCACTTCGCCTTTCAGGGTCTTTTCGATCATCTGCTTGAGCCGGTGCAGGCGCAGCGGATCAAAGGGATGGCCGTCGGCGTCCTGGATCCAGAACGCGTCGGTCACGTAGCCGTCCTTGGTGGTGTAGGAGCGGGCGTCCACCACATTGGCCCCGACCAGCGCCAGGGCGCCCGCGATGCGGGCAAAGATGCCGGGGTGGTCTTCCATCACAAAGGTGGCGCGCGTCGCGTCCCGGTCCTCGTCCGGATAGAGCCGGATCATCACCTCGCCCGGGTCGCCCTTGGTGGTGAAGTCGCGCAGCATCTCGGCAAAATCCACATGGGCGGTAATATGCAGCCCGTGCCAGTAGGGCGGATAGTGGCGGGCGGTTTCGGTCTTGAGGTCCGCCTTCGGCCAGTCCGGCAGCGCCTCGCGCAGGGCTTTCTTGGCGGCAGTGCCGCGCTGCTCGCGGTTCAGTGCCTCCATGCCGTCTTCGAGCGCGGCGCGGGTGTGCTTGTAAAGCGCGCGCAGCAGGGCGGCCTTCCAATTGTTCCAAGTGTCGGGGCCGACGCCGCGGATATCGCAGACGGTCAGCAGCAGCAGCAGGTCGAGCCGTTTGACCGTTTGCACCGCCTTGGCAAAATCCCGCACCGTGCGCGGATCGGCGATGTCGCGTTTCTGCGCCATGTCCGACATCAGCAGATGATAGCGCACCAGCCATTCCACGGTCTCGCATTCAGACTGCTTCAGCCCCAGCCGCGGCGCCACTTTGCGGGCGATCTGGGCGCCCAGGATCGAGTGGTCCTGCTCGCGCCCCTTGCCGATGTCATGCAGCAGCATCGCCACCATCAGCACCTTGCGGTTCAAACCTTTACGCAGGATCGAGGAGGACAGCGGCAGCTCATCCTCCAGCTCGCCGCGCTCGATTGCGGCAAAGTTGGCGATCACCTGGATGGTATGCTCATCCACCGTGTAGGAGTGGTACATGTTGAACTGCATCATCGCCACGATCGGCTCGAACTCGGGCAGGAAGGCGGACAGTACGCCCAGTTCGTTCATCCGCCGCAGCGCGCGTTCCGAGTTACCGTGTTTCAGCAGCAAATCGAGGAAGATCTGCCGGGCTTCCGGGTCCTTGCGCATATCGTCGTCGATCAGGTGCAGGTTTGCCGTCACCAGCCGCATTGCATCCGGGTGGATCAGCATGCCGGTGCGCAAGGCTTCCTCAAACAGCCGCAGCAGGTTCACCCGGTCGGAGAGGAACTTGTCCGGATCCAGCACATCCAGCCGGTTGTGCACCACCTTGTAGTCCGGTTTGATCCGCGGACCGCGGCGGAAGATGCGCTGCAGCAGCGGCGCGCCTTTCTGCTGGCTCGCCTCCAGCTTGGTCAGGAAGATCCGGGTCAGGTCACCCACACGGGTTGCGTGGCGGAAATACTCCTGCATAAAGACTTCCACGCCGCGGCGCCCGGCCTTGTCCTCGTATCCCATGCGGCTGGCGACCTCGACCTGCAGGTCAAAGGTCAGCTGTTCGGTGGCCCGGCCGGTGGCCAGATGCAGATGCGAGCGCACCGCCCAGATGAAAGTCTCGGCCTTGGAAAACAGTTCCAGCTCTTCGGGGCGGAACAGGCCCAGCGGCACCAGTTCCGCGGCGTCCTGCACGTGGTACAGATACTTGGCAATCCAGTAGAGCGACTGCAGGTCGCGCAACCCGCCCTTGCCCTCTTTCACATTGGGCTCGACCATGTAACGCTGGCCTTGCTTGACGTGGCGGGCGTCGCGCTCGCCCAGCTTGGCCTCGATGAATTCGCGGGTGTCCTGTGAGAACAGTTCGGTTTTCAGCCGGTTGTCCAGCTCTTCCGCCAGCGGCTTGTGACCGGCCAGAAAGCGGTGCTCCAGCATTGCTGTGCGGATGGTGTAATCCTCGCCGCCGAGCCGGATGCAGTCCTTGATGGTGCGGCTGGCATGGCCGACCTTCAGGCGCAGGTCCCACAGGATATAGAGCATGGATTCAATCACGCTCTCCGCCCAGGCGGTGATCTTGTAAGGCGTGATGAACAAGAGATCGACATCCGAGGCCGGGGCCATCTCGCCGCGGCCGTAGCCGCCGACCGCCATCACTGCGATACGCTCGCCCTGGGTGGGCGTGGCCAAAGGATGCAGGATGCCGCTCGCGACATACAGAGCCGTGGTCACCAGCCCGTCGGTCAGGAAGGTGTAGGAACGGGTCAGGTCGCGCGCCGCAAACGGCTTGGCGGCAAAGGCCTCGGCAATGGCCGCGCGTCCCGCCTTGTTGGCCGCGCGCAGGATTTTCACGGTTTCCCCGCGCAGAGCCGAAGGGGCAATGTCCTCGGCCAGGGCCTCGATCTGCGCCCGCACCGCCTTAGCGTCAAAGATGGCGCCGGGGTCGCAGATCAGCGGCCCCAGCGGTTCGGGAAAGCCATTGGCGGAAGGCCGCGGGGACGCGGCGGCGGGCTCAGAACCCGGCGCCTGCGAAGCTGCTTGGGGCTGGGTCAATGATCACGACCTTCTGTTCTTGGACGGTGGCAACAGCCAGGCCGCGCTCGTTGGTGCCATCCGGCAGCAGACGGAAAATGCCGCCGGCCCCCTGGAAGCCTGCGCCTTGGGTCAGCGCGCCCGCAGTCAGGGCATCGGATTTCCCGGCTGCAACCAGGGCGCCGATGGCAGCAATACCATCATAGGCCAGGCTGCCGATGGAGTGGGGGGCTCCGCCGTAGCTGGCCTGATAGCGGGCGCTGAACTGCTGCACCTTGCCCTGGTCGGGCATGGCAAACCAGCCGCCCTGCACGCCGGGCAGGGCCAGGGTCTGCGCGGGAATGTCCCAGCGGGTGAGGCCGATATACTGCTTCTCGGCCGGATCGACCCCGGCTTCGGGCATCAGCTGCGCCAGCAGCGGCAGGGCGCCTGCTGTGGTGGCGGTCAGGAAGACCGAATCCGCTTTTGCTGCTTCATTCCGGATCGTGGGAATGGCATTGATCACCCCCTGCTGCGACAGCTCATAGCCAACGCTGCCGGAGATATTGGCCCCGGTCTGGCCGGCGGCCCGCTGGATAGCCGAGCGCCCGGCCACTCCGGCTGCGTCATTGCCGCTGACGACCAGGATATTGCCCTTGCCGCTGCGGGCCGCAAATCCGGCCAGACGGCGTGCGGTGTTGTCAAAGGTCGGCCCCAGGATAAAGACATTGCCGCCTGCGATGGCGGGATTGTTGGAGAACGCCAGGACGTTGACGCCGCGCTGCCGGGCTGCGATGCCGGCTGCATTGGCGGCTTCGGCATAGACCGGGCCCAGGATCACCCGGGCGCCGTCCTTCAGCGCCTGCTGCGCCGCGCCGGTGGCCACTTCCGGGCTGCCCGCGGTGTCATAGACCCGCAGGTCGATCTGCACGCCGTCCAGATCGGCAATCGCCATCCGCGCCGCGTTTTCCAGGCTTTGCGCAAGTACGCTGTCGCCCTGCTGCGCCGAACCGCGCGGCACCAAAAGCGCCACCGGGACCGGCTTCGAAGTGTTGATGGTCGGGCCGGTGCCGATGGCAACCGGGTCGCAGGCAGCCAAAGCTATTGCGGAAACCGCCGCGGCGGCTGCCAATGCCGCCTTGCGGGCGCGTTTGAAAACAGCAAACATAATGGACTTGAAACTCCGTTCTCCCGGCGCCGCTGCGCCGCGTGGATTTAAGGGCGGATCATAAACGACCAAAAAGGCGGGTCCAGCGTTGAATCACCAGAATGTCATATTGTCTCCCGGGCTTTACTTTGTTGCCACGCCGATTGGCACCGCCCGCGACATTACCCTGCGTGCGCTGGACGTGCTGGCCTCGGCCGATGTGCTTGCCGCCGAGGATACACGCTCATTGCGCAAGCTGATGGAGATTCACGGCGTGCCCCTGGGCGGGCGGCGGATCGTCGCTTACCATGATCACAGCGGCGCCGGTGCCCGGGCCAAACTGCTGGATGCGATTACCGAAGGCAAATCCGTCGCTTATGCATCCGAGGCCGGGATGCCGCTGATTGCCGACCCGGGCTATGACCTTAGCCGGGCGGCGGCTGAGGCAGGCCACAAGGTCACCTGCGCACCCGGAGCCTCGGCTGCAGCGACGGCTCTGACCCTGGCGGGGCTGCCGTCTGATGCGTTTTTCTTTGCAGGCTTCCTGCCCAATGCTTCCGGAGCCCGGCGCAAGCGGCTGGAGGAGCTGCGCGAAATCCCCGGCACGCTGATTTTCTATGAATCACCCAAACGGGTTGCCGCTTCGGTGGCCGACATGGCCGCGGTGCTCGGCAACCGCCCGGCGGCGCTGGCGCGGGAGCTTACCAAGAAATTCGAGGAGGTGCGCCGCGCGCCGCTGGCCGATCTGGCTGCCGGGCTGGAAGAGAGCCCGGTCAAAGGCGAGATCGTGCTGCTGGTCGACCGTGCGCAGGAAGCCGAGGTGAGCGAGGGCGATCTGGAAAGCGACCTGCAGGCGGCCTTGCAAAGCAATTCGGTGAAGGACGCAGCGGGCATCGTCGCGGAAATGCACGGGCTGCCGCGGCGCAAAGTTTATCAGCTCGCCCTGCAGCTGGCCAAAGGCGGCTGAGGCTTGGCCGGCCCCCGTCAGCACCGCGGTGCCCGCGCGCATCTGTCCGGTGAGGCCGCGGAAGAGATCGTCGCCCGCCATTACGAAGCCTGCGGCTATACCGTGGCCGAGCGCCGCTGGCAGGGGGCTGGAGGCGAGATCGACTTGATCCTGCGCGGGCCCGATGAACTGGTGTTTGTCGAGGTAAAGCACAGCGCCACCAGCAGCGCCGCCGCTCTGCGGATCACACCCCGCCAGGTGGAACGCATCTATGCCAGTGCCGGGCAATATCTGGAAAACGAACCGCAAGGGCAGCTGACGCCGGTGCGCTTTGATGCGGCGCTGGTGGACGGCAGCGGCGCGGTTGAGATTATCGAAAACGCCTTTGGGATGGAGTGATCTGCTCCTGACCCATTGAACCCGGGGCGGCGCTGGGCCATGTATTCGTGCAGTTTACAAGGGATACTGCCATGAAAATCGCCTTTCAGATGGACCCTATCATGGGCGTGGACATCAATGCGGACAGCAGCTTCCGCCTGGCCGAGGAAGCTCAGGCGCGCGGCCATGAGCTGTTCTTCTACACCCCCGACCATCTGGCCTATCAGGAAGGCCGCATCACCGCCCGGGGGCAGGATATGACCGTGCAGAGGGTGGCCGGAACACCGGCAGTGCTGGGTGAAGAGCGTGAGGCGGATCTGGCGGATTTCGACGTGGTCTGGCTGCGCCAGGACCCGCCGTTTGACATGCACTACATCACTTCGACCCACCTTCTGGACATGCTGAAGGGCCAGGCACTGGTGGTGAATGATCCGTTCTGGGTGCGCAACTATCCGGAAAAGCTGCTGGTGCTGAACTTCCCGGAGCTGACGCCGCCGACCACCATCGCCCGTGATTTGCAGACCATCAAGGCCTTCAAGGAAAAGCACGGCGATGTGATCCTGAAGCCTCTTTACGGCAACGGCGGCGCCGGCGTGTTCCGGCTGGATGCCAACGACCGCAACCTCACCTCGCTGCATGAGCTGTTCACCGGCTTCAGCCGCGAGCCGCTGATCGTGCAGAAGTTCCTGCCCGATGTCAGCAATGGTGACAAACGGGTGATCCTGGTCGACGGTGAGCCGGTTGGCGCGATCAACAGGGTGCCCGCGGCAGGCGAGACCCGCTCCAACATGCATGTGGGTGGGCGGCCCGAGAAGATCGGCTTGAGCGAGCGCGATCTGGAGATTTGCGCCGCCATCGGCCCGCTGCTGCGCGAAAAGGGCCAGATCTTTGTCGGCATCGACGTAATCGGCGACTACCTGACCGAGATCAATGTGACTTCGCCCACCGGCATTCAGGAGCTGGAGCGCTTTGACGGCGTCAACATCGCTGAAAAGGTCTGGCAGGCGATCGAAGCCAAGATCAGCTGATGAGCTGGCAGCGCCGGGCCATAAACGCATGGATGCGCTATGGCATGAAGCCGGTGCTGCAGCACACCAGCAGTCCGGATCTGGCGCGGCGGGTGTTCGAGCTGATGGCGCCGCGTCTCTACCCGGCTCTGCCCCACACCCGGCTGCTGCCGCGGCCCGCGCCGCTGCCGCTAACCTTGGTTTCCGCGGGCAGGCCTCGCGGGGGACGGATCATCCTGTTCCTGCATGGCGGCGCCTATCTGGCGGGCAGCGCCCGTGCCTATCAGGGGATGCTGTCCCGCTTGTCGCTGGCCGCCGGGCTGGAGATTGCAGTGCCGGATTACCGGCTGATGCAGGACGCGCCCTTCCCAGCGCCTTTTGAGGACGCCATGGCGGCCTGGCACTACCTGCGCGGCTCTGGCTATGAGGCAGGGGATATCCTGCTGGCAGGTGACAGCGCGGGCGGCGGCTTGGCGCTGGCCTTGCTGGCCGGGCTCCTGGCACACAATGAGCGGCCAGCGGGCCTTGTTGCCTTTTCCCCCTGGTGCGATCTGACACTGAGCGGAACCAGTATCCAGGGCAACCGGGATAAGGATGTGATCATCCCGGCTGGGCGGATGAAGGAAGCCGTTGATCAGTATCTATCGGGTGCCGATCCTGCGGACGGGCGCGCCTCGCCGCTGTTTGCCGCCTTCCCTGATCCGCCGCCGGTGCTGATCCAGGCCGGAAGCACCGAAGTGCTGCTGTCGGATTCGCAGCGCATGGCTGCAGCGCTGGAGCAGGCGGGCGGCCAGGTGCGGCTCAGCATCTGGCGGAATGTGCCGCATGTCTGGCAATTCATGGCCGGCCATCTGCCGGAAGGGCAGGCGGCGCTGGAGGAGGCGGCGGAGTTTGCGGCCTCGGTTTTTGCCGCCGGCCGGACGCCATAACCGCAAGGGGGATACGCGCCCGCTGCACGGCGGGCGGGCGCGTGCCGGGCGTCAGGGCCCGGCGGGGCACATCTCAGACCGGCAGGCGGAAGCTCAGAGCTTCGGCAATATGCTGGCGCATCACACGGTCTTCGCAGGCCAGGTCAGCAATTGTGCGCGCCACCCGCAGCACCCGGTGATAGCCGCGTGCGCTTAGGCCAAAGCGCTCAGCAGCACGGATCAGCAGTTCGCGGCTTTCGCTGTCCGGGGCTGCGATCTGTTCCAGCACTGCGCCTTCGGCGTCGGCGTTCTGGCGCAGGCCCGGGTGATCGGCGAACCGCGCGGCCTGCATCTCCCGCGCAATGGCTACCCGCTGCGCCGTTTCGGCTGAGCCGCCAATGCTGGGCGGCAGTTCCAGGGCCGCCACATCCACCTGCGGCACGTCCAGATGCAGGTCAAAGCGGTCGAGCAGAGGCCCGGATATCCGCCCCAGGTAATCCGCACCGCAGACGGGGGCGCGGGAGCAGGCCCGGTTCGCATCCGCCAGATAGCCGCATTTGCAGGGATTGGCTGCAGCCACCAGCATGAAACGGCTGGGGTATTTGATGTGAGCGTTGGCGCGGGCCACCATCACCTCGCCGGTTTCCAGCGGCTGACGCAGGGTTTCCAGCACGGAACGGCCAAATTCCGGCAGCTCGTCCAGGAACAGGACACCATTGTGGGCGAGGCTGATTTCACCTGGCTGCGCCCGCCGCCCGCCGCCGGCAATTGCTGCCATCGAAGCGGTGTGATGCGGCTCGCGGAAGGGGCGGATCCGGCTGATGCCGCCTTCCTCAATCAGCCCGCACAAGGAATGGATCATTGAGGTTTCCAGCGCCTCGGCCGGTGACAGCGGCGGCAGGATCGAGGGCAGCCGGGCCGCCAGCATCGACTTGCCCGAGCCAGGCGGGCCGACCATAAGAATGTGGTGCCGCCCGGCGGCTGCAATCTCCAGCGCCCGTTTGGCCTGCTCCTGGCCCTTAACGTCCCGCAGGTCCTTGCCGCCATGGCTGCACACCGCCACACCGGGGGTTGAGGGTTCGATGCGCCGCTGGCCGGTGAAATGCTGCACCACTTCAGTTAGCGCGGCGGCGCCAATGACCTGAGCCGCATCAACCCAGGCAGCCTCCGGTCCTGAAAGTTTCGGGCACAGCAGCATCCGGTTTTCTTCCGCTGCAGTGACCGCAGCGGGCAAGGCGCCGGTGACGGGCATCAGCTTGCCGTCCAGCGACAATTCTCCAAGAGCGATGGTTTCTTCGGCCTTTTCTGCCGGGATTATGCCGATTGCTGCCAGCAGGGAGAGCGCAATGGGCAGGTCGAAGTGGCTGCCTTCCTTGGGCAGGTCAGCGGGCGACAGGTTTACGGTGATCCGGCGCGACGGCAGCGCTATGGACATTGCTGCAAAGGCGGCCCGTACTCTCTCCCGCGCCTCGGAGACGGCTTTGTCCGGCAGGCCAACCACGGAAAAGGCAGGCAGACCGGGGGCGACGGCGCATTGCACCTCGACCACGCGGGCCTCAACCCCTTGGAATGCTACGGTGTAGGAACGTGCTGTCATTTCTCCCAGCCTCCTGCGGTTCTGGGAGAAATGCTTGGCAATCGTGGTTTCCGAGTCGTTAACGCGGGCTGCGGCCAGAAGCGAATTCACGCAGAATTCGCGCTGGCGCGCGTTTTAATCCAGCATCCAGGGGCGCCGCGGCAGGTCCCGTGCGTAAGGCTCCGGGTCATAGCTGACCTCATGCGCCTGCTCTTGCCAGCGCAATACCGCCGGGTCTGAGAGCAGCAGTTTGCAATAGGCCCGGGTTGCGGCAGAAACCGGCAGTCCATAGCCCATGATGCGTGCCGCCACAGGTGTGTAGAATACATCCGCCAGCGAATAGGCGCCGAACAGATAGCCCTCAGCTTGGCCGGACAGATTACGGGCGTGCGCAAACAGCGTCTCGATCCGCTCCAGATCCGCCTTCACCGCGGCGGAAACCTCAAACCCTTCGTACATATGCGCTAGCTGCATCGGGCATTCGCCGCGCAGGGCAGCAAAGCCGCCCACCATTTCCGCCGCCAGCCAGCGGGCGGTGGCCCGAAGCGCCGGGTCTGCCGGCCACAGGCCTGCCTCGGGATGGTTTTCGGCCAGCGTCTCGGCAATGGCGAGGCTTTCGCCGATCACCGTGCCTTCGGAGGTGCGCAGGGCGGGCACCAGACGGGCCGGAGCCAGGTGCGCCATGTCCGCTGCCATGGTTCCGGAATAGAGCCCCACCATATGCACGGAATGGGGCAGGGAAAATTTCTCGAGCATGAGCCAGCCGCGCAATGACCAGCTGGAGAACATGCGATCGCCAATATAGATTTCATAAGCCATGGCAGCAGGCTACTGTCTTGTATTCCATTTCAAAATGGAATGTTTGTGATAGGTGCGTTCACGGGCGGTGATTGATCGCGCCGGACTGCCAGCCATCCGGCCCCTGTGCAACTTCGCTGACCGAAAGATTGTCGATCTTATGGCCAAAGGCTTCTTCTGCCGTCAGCACCTGCGCCCGCTGGATCTGGGTCAGGATCTGCCCGAAATGCCCCACAACGATCAGATTGCGCCCCCGGTGCGCTGCAATCAGCCCGTCAATGGCGGCATCCACACGGGCACAAACCTGGTTCCAGCTTTCGCCGCCGGGCGGGGTCACATCGCCGGGTGTTTCCCAATAGGCGCGGATGCGCTCGGGATCCTCGGCATCGACCTCGGCCCAGGTCCTGAGCTCCCAGGCGCCAAAGTGGATCTCGCGCAAGGCTTGCACATGTGGCAGGCGGTCCCGGCTGCCTTGGATGGCGGTAGCGGTGTCTGCCGCCCGGGACAGGTCCGAAGAGACCACCAGCGCGTCGGCGGGCAGATAGGCCGACAGGCGCTCCAGCGCGGCAGTATCTGACAGATCAGCAGGCAGGTCGGACCAGCCAACCATGGATTTGGCATGGGTCGGCCCGTGCCGGATCAGGTACAGCCGGGTGATCATAGCGCCCCCTTCAGAACCAGCGGCAAGCCCGCGGTGACCTGCACCACGGTGTCCGCCCGCGCAGCGAGTGCGATGTTGAGCCGCCCCTGCGCCTCGCGGAAGCGGCGTGCCAGCTTGTTCTCGGGCACGATGCCGAGGCCGGTTTCGTTGGAGACAATCACCAGATCCGCCTTGCAGCTTTCCATGGCCGACAGCAGTTCCGTTTGCGCAGCCTCCAGATCATGCTCTGCCAGAAGATGATTGGTCAGCCACATGGTGGCACAGTCCATCAGGCAGATTTGCCCCGGCCCCAAGGGCGTCAAAACGCTGGCAGCGGTTTCTGGCTCCTCAACAGTGGCCCAGCCGGCACCCCTTTGTTGCAGATGTCGGGACACTTTTTCGCGCATTTCAGCGTCAAAAATCTGTGCAGTTGCCCAGTAAACTCTGTCTTTTCCAGTGTTTACGCAAACCTGCTCGGCAAAGGCCGACTTGCCCGAGGCGGCCCCCCCCAGAATAAAAGTTACATTTGCAGGCATTTTTTGCTAACCTGTAAGTACCGAAGCCGTTCCTGTGGGTAACCGCAGGGCCCGGTGAAGACAAGAGACCGCAGTGTCCCGGGGTTCCAATTTTTAAGGCCGGGAAAGTCTGCGCAGGGGCCAAAACACATTTTTTCTTTAGCGGTTTTGGCCCGAGGATGGGCCAAAAGCCATATCCTGCGCTGATGCTGCGGGCCTGCGGAAGATCCGGGCCCCCAATTGTTCCAAACGCGTCCCCAGGCGGCAGTTTGTTAATTAGTTTCCGGGGGGAAAACACATGGCACTTGATCATACACTCGAAAACCCATTGCCAAGACAGGCGATGAAGGCGGAACTGCTGGATGCAGAAACCGAATTGCGCCTGGCCTATGCCTGGCGCGACGACCGCGACGTGAAGTCGCTGCACCGTCTTATCAACGCTTATATGCGCCTGGCGATTTCCATGGCGGCCAAGTTCAAGCGTTACGGCGCGCCGATGAATGACCTGATCCAGGAGGCCGGCCTTGGCCTGATGAAGGCTGCCGACAAGTTTGATCCGGACCGCGGGGTGCGGTTCTCGACCTATGCGGTCTGGTGGATCAAAGCGTCGATCCAGGACTACGTGATGCGCAACTGGTCGATGGTGCGCACCGGCTCGACCTCGTCGCAGAAATCGTTGTTCTTCAACATGCGCCGGGTGCAGGCGCAGCTGGAGCGCGAGGCGCGGACGGCTGGGATGCGGTTGGACCGCCATCAGCTGCATCAGAAGATTGCCTCTGAAATCGGCGTGCCGCTGCGCGACGTCGAGATGATGGAGGGGCGTCTGTCGGGGGCGGATTTCTCGCTCAACGCGGTGCAGTCCACCGACGAGGAGGGCCGCGAATGGATCGACGCGCTGGAGGATGACGCCACCCAGGCCGAGGAACTGGTGCAGGAGCGCCATGACCGCCGCCAGCTGCGCAAATGGCTGGTGTCGGCGCTGCAGGCGCTGAACGAGCGCGAGCGCTTCATCATCACCGAGCGCAAGCTGCGCGAGCGGCCGCGCACGCTGGAAAGCCTTGGCACAGAGCTGGGCCTCTCCAAGGAACGGGTGCGCCAGCTGGAGGCGGGTGCCTTCCAGAAAATGCGCAAATGCCTTGAAAGCCAATCGCGCGAGGTGCACAGACTGCTTTCATGAGAAAGCGGTTTCAAACTCTGAAAATGATCGCAAGCGCCGCCGTTCTGGCGGCGCTTTGCCTGTCCGGTGCCCGGGCTGAAGGATTGCAGGCAGCGGTCCAGGCCATGCGCGGCGCGGACGTGATGGTTCTCGGCGAGGTGCATGACAACCCGCAGCACCACTTGAACCAGGCCGCACTGCTGCAGGCGCTGCAGCCCAAGGCCGTGGTCTGGGAGATGATCACCCAGGCGCAGGCGGCCGGGCTTGATACGGGCAGACTGGATGAGCCTGCCTATGTGGCCGGGCAATTGGACTGGGCGCAGTCCGGCTGGCCGGATTTCAGCCTCTACGCACCGGTCTTCGCGGCCGCCAATGGGGCCCGCCAGTATGGTGCCCTGGTGCCGCGTGCCGAGGCTTCCTCGGCGCTGCAGCAGGGCGTGGCTGTCTATTTCGGCCCTAAGGCTGCGGCCCGGTTCGGCCTGGACCAGCCTCTGCCCGCAGCCGAACAGGCAGCACGCGAGGCAGACCAGCTGGCCAATCATTGCAATGCCATGCCTGCGGAAATGCTGCCGGTGCTGGTGGATTTCCAGCGGCTGCGCGACGCGGCGCTGGTGGCGGCTGCAGAAGCGGCGCTGAAGGACACCGGCGGCCCGGTGGCGGTGATCACCGGCAATGGGCACGCCAGAAGCGATCGCGGGCTGCCGGTCTATCTCGCCAAGGCGCGCCCGTCCCTGACGGTCGTGAGCCTGGGGCAAAGCGAGGGCGGCAGCATTTCAGGTGTCTTTGACCGTGTTCTCGACTCCGCGCCAGTGGAGCGCCCGGACCCTTGCCTGGCCTTCAGAAACAGCGGCTGAAAGCCTTGGGTACCCCCGCAAGCGGGCTGCTTTTGCGCGCAACCGCGCCGGGCGCAGCCCGGCGCCCGGCCCAACGCCGCCAGGGGCAGGGGCCTTAGCCCGTGCCGCGCGGGGGCGGGAGGAGCCGCTGATACCGGGATGTATGACTGAGCAGGATGGGAAAACCGTTTCCCTCTGCCGCTGCAGCGCAGTAAAGTCGCCTGAATCCGGGAGCAAGCTGGGGCAGGGGTGCAGAAATGCTGGCTGGCAAACATATTCTTCTGATCATCGGTGGCGGCATTGCGGCCTATAAGTCGCTGGAGCTGATCCGGCGCCTGCAGGACCAGGGCGCCCGTGTGACCCCGGTATTGACAAAGGCCGGTGCAGAATTTGTCACGCCGCTGTCGGTTTCGGCGCTGGCCGGAACTGCGGTGCATCAGGAGCTGTTCGACCTGACCTCCGAGGCGGACATGGGCCATATCCAGCTGTCGCGCAGCGCCGATCTGCTGGTTGTTGCCCCGGCAACGGCGGATCTGATGGCCAAGATGGCGCAGGGGCACGCCAATGACCTCGCGTCGACCTTGCTGCTCGCCACCGATACTCCGGTCTTGCTGGCGCCTGCAATGAATGTCCGCATGTGGGAGCATCCTGCAACCCGGCGCAATGCCGAGACGCTCAAAGGGGATTGTGTTTCCTTTGCAGGCCCCAACGAGGGCAGCATGGCTTGCGGCGAATTCGGTCCGGGCCGGATGGCCGAACCCGAAGAAATTCTCGCGGCCATTGCCGCCAGGCTCACGGACGGCCCGCTGAGGGGCAAGCGCATACTTGTCACCTCCGGCCCGACCCATGAGCCGATCGACCCGGTCCGCTACATCGCAAACCGTTCCTCCGGGGCGCAGGGGGCAGCAGTGGCCCGTGCTCTGTGCGAAGCGGGGGCTGAAGTGGTATTTATCACGGGCCCGGCAGCGGTGCGCCCGCCTGAAGGGGTGCAGGTGGTGGCTGTGGAAAGCGCCCGCGAAATGGAGGCCGCGGTGCAGGCGGCGCTGCCAGCGGATGCTGGCGTCTTTGCCGCCGCGGTGGCGGATTGGCGGGTGGCCAGCGCCTCGGACCGGAAGCTGAAGAAATCCAAGGACGGGCTGCCGGTGCTGGAGTTCGCCGAAAACCCGGACATTCTGAAAACCGTCTCGCAAATGAAAGAAGGCCGCCCGGGGCTGGTGGTCGGCTTTGCTGCGGAAACCAACGACGTGGTGGACAACGCCACCGCCAAACGCAAGCGCAAGGGCTGTGACTGGATCGTCGCCAATGATGTTTCGCCCGGCACCGGCATCATGGGCGGCAGCGAAAATGCGGTGACCCTGATCTCGGAAGACGGGGCTGAGGAATGGCCGCGCATGGGCAAGGATGAAGTCGCCCGCAAGCTGGCCGAGCGGATCGCTGCGGCGCTGGCCGGCTGAATTTGAGTATTTCCGGAAAGATGAAAGAGGAACAGTGATGGTTGTCATCCGTGTGATCCACGATGAGGGCGCGGACCGGGATGTGCCGCTGCCCTCTTACGAGACGTCCGGCGCGGCGGGTGCGGATATCCGGGCCAATTTCCCGGACCGGGAGACACTGACGCTGGCCCCCGGTGCAAGGATGCTGGTGCCGACAGGGCTGCGTATCGAAATCCCCGCAGGTTACGAGGTGCAGATCCGGCCCCGGTCCGGCCTGGCGCTGAAACATGGCATTACCCTGCCCAACACCCCGGGCACTATCGACAGCGACTACCGCGGCCCGCTGGGGGTGATCCTGCTGAATGCGGGGCAGGAGCCCTTTGACATCGCCCATGGCGACCGCATCGCCCAGATGGTGGTGGCGCCGGTGCTGCAGGCGCGGTTTGAGCTGGTAGGTGCGCTCTCCGGCACGGCCCGCGGCGCGGGCGGTTTTGGCTCCACCGGCAAAGCCTGATGCTGCGCATCCTCTTTCTCGCGGCGCTGGTCTGGTGGGGCGGGCGCTTCCTCGGCCTGCCGCGCAATCTGCGCATCGCCGTACTGGCGGTGCTTTTTGCAGCGGTGATCACGGTTCAATTGACCCTGCCCGCGGGGCACCCGCTGCGCGAAGGCACCGGCGGTTCTGTGTCCTCGTGGCTGCTGCTGGGCGGCTTGGCGCTTGCGGCCGGGTTTTATGCGCGTATCGTGGCGTCTCTGAAATCCCGCGCCCAGCCTCAGGACAGCCCGATGAGCCAGCCCGCCAGCACTTTCACCGAAACCGAGCTTGACCGCTATGCCCGCCATATCGTTTTGCGGGAACTGGGCGGACCGGGGCAGAAGAAGCTGAAAAAGGCCCGGGTTCTGGTCATTGGTGCAGGCGGGCTGGGTGCGCCAGCCTTGCAATATCTGGCGGCGGCCGGAGTCGGGATCATTGGCGTCGTCGACGATGATGTGGTCGACAATGCCAACCTGCAGCGCCAGGTGATCCACCGCGACGAGGATATCGGCAAGCCCAAGGTGTTTTCGGCTCAAGCTGCCATGGAAGCGCAGAACCCTCACGTCGAGGTCCGCCCCTACAACCGCCGGCTGACCGAAGATATCGCAGCCGGGCTGTTTGCGGAGTATGACCTGATCCTCGACGGCACGGATAATTTCGAAACCCGCTACCTGGCCAACCGCACGGCGGCGGCGTTGGGGAAGCCGCTGATCTCCGGAGCCTTGTCGCAGTGGGAAGGCCAGCTCAGCGTCTTCAACCCGGCCAAAGGCGGCCCCTGTTACCAGTGCATTTTCCCGGAAGCGCCGGCGCTGGGCCTTGCTCCCAGCTGTTCCGAGGCGGGCGTGATCGGTCCGCTGCCCGGCGTTGTCGGTTCGATGATGGCCGTGGAAGCGGTCAAGCAGATCACCGGTGCAGGCGCAGTGCTGCGCGGCGAGATGCTGATCTATGACGGGCTCTATGGCGAAACACGGAAAATCCGCCTGTCCCCCCGCGCGGACTGCCCGGTCTGCGGCGCAGGCTGACCGGAGTGTCCGGCGAATCCGCCGCGCGCCGCCAGGCGCGCGGCCGGGCCCAACGCAGGGACGGGCATCTTTGATGCACGCGCCCGGGGGCGGGAGAGCTGCGCGGTTACAGAACCCGGTCGAGATCGGCAATCAGGTCTTCTGCATCCTCCAGGCCGGTTGACAGGCGGAAAATGCCGTCGCCCGCATAGGCGCGGTAGTCCGCCTCCTGTGCCGGATCCAGGCGGAAGGAAGTGTCCATCAGTCCTGCCGTTTCCATCCAGAACACCAGTGAGCGATGGTGGCCCAGCGACACCGCATAGTGAATGACTTGCAGCTGCTCGATCATTTTCTGAGCCGCAGCCCGGCCCGCAGCCACATCTCCTACCTGAAAGGCAATCATGCCCGAGGTATTGGACATCTGCGTCTGCACCAGTTCCCGCTGCGGATGCGAGGCAAGGCCGGGATAGATCACCCGGGTGACCCGGGGATGTGCCTCCAGCCATTCCGCCACCGCCTGGGCGCCTGCCTCATGCGCCTTCATCCGCAGGGGCAGCGTGCTCATGCCGCGGGAGATCAGCCAGGCGTTGAATGGCGACAGAACACCGCCGTGATGGATCGCAGCCTCCAGCCGCATCTTTCCGATCAGTTCGGCAGAACCAGCGACCGCCCCGCCCACTGCATCGCCATGGCCGCCGATGTACTTGGTGATTGAATGCATCACCAGATCAACCCCCAGCGCCTGCGTGTCCATCCCCAGCGGCGAGGCAAAGGTCGCATCGCAGCTCAGCAGGGCACCGCCGGAATGGGCGATGTCTGCAACGGCCTTCAAGTCCGTCAGCCGCAGGATCGGATTCACCGGGCTTTCCGAATGGATCAGCTTGGTGTTGGGCCGCATTTCGGCAGAAACAGCTTCCAGATCCGACAGGTTCACGGCAGAAACCTCGATCCCCATCCGCGGCAGCGTGTCCCGCGCCAGCTCAGCAACGCCGGCATAAGACACATCCGACACGATCACATGGTCGCCAGCTGACAGGAACGTCAGGAAGATCGCCGCCGCCGCCGCCATACCCGACGCGGTGCACAGGCAATCTTCGGTCCCTTGCAGCGCAGCAATCTTTGCTTCCAGCGCGGCCACATTCGGATTGCTCCAGCGGGCATAAAGATAAGCCGGATCTTCACCAAGGTCATGCGCCGAAAACCCGGCAACATTCTCTGTCACAAAGGTCGAGGACATATGCAGCGGCGGTGCCGAAGCGCCGGTGGCCGGATCCGGTGCCTCTCCGGCATGGATCGCGGTGGTTTGAATGCCCTTGTAGATGTCGCCCTTGGCCATCGAATCCTCCTGAAGTTCTGCAAAATCTGGACAGTTCTGTACGGGCTTTGCAAGCCCAATTGCAGCGCCCTGGCTTTCCCGTTAGCGTTCCCGGCAAAGGAGACCCGTATATGTCCAATCCGCTTCTGTCCCGCTGGGACACGCCGTTTGAAATTGCCCCGTTTGCATCCATTTCCGATGACGATTTCGCACCTGCGCTGGAGCAGGCGCTGCAGGACCACAACGCGCAGATCGACGCCATTGCCGGCAGCACCGAGGCGCCAGGCTTTGCCAATGTGATCGAAGCCCTGGAAACCCCGTGCCGCGCGCTGGAGCAGGTGCTGGGCGTGTTTTTCACCGTGGCTGGCGCAGACAGCAATCCTAAGCGGGAAGAACTGCAGCGGGAATTTTCCCCCAAGCTTGCTGCGCATTTCTCCGCCATCACTGCCAACAAGGCGCTTTATGCCCGGGTCAAGGCGGTCTGGGAGCAGCGCGAAGACCTGGACCTCACGGACGAGCAGCAGCGCGTTCTGATGCTCACCCACCGCGGCTTTGTCCGCGGCGGCGCGGCGCTGGAGGGCGAAGCTGACACGCGGATGCAGAAGATCAAAGGGCGTCTGGCGACGCTCGGCACTGAGTTCACTCAGAACCTGCTGGCGGACGAGCGTGAGTGGTTCTTGGAACTCACCGAGGATGACCTGGAAGGCCTGCCGGAATTTGTGGTGAGTGCTGCCCGCGCGGCCGGCGAGGAGAAGGGCAAGGATGGCCCGGTGGTTACCCTGTCCCGCTCGCTGATTACCCCGTTTCTGCAGTTCTCCCCGCGCCGCGATCTGCGCGAGAAAGCCTTCAACGCCTGGGCTGCCCGCGGCGCCAATGGCGGGGATACTGACAATCGCGCTATTGCAGCTGAGATTCTGGCCTTGCGGGCGGAGCGCGCACAGCTTCTGGGCTATAAGAATTTCGCAGCCTACAAGCTGGAAACCGAAATGGCTAAGACGCCGGAGGCGGTGCGCGGCCTCTTGATGGACGTCTGGGGGCCGGCCAAGACCCGCGCCGATGCGGATGCCCAGGTGCTGACGGCCATGATGCAGGAGGATGGCATCAACGGCGATTTGGAGCCCTGGGACTGGCGCTACTATGCCGAAAAACGCCGCAAGGCCGAGCATGACCTGGATGAAGCAGCGCTGAAACCCTACCTGCAGCTTGACCGGATGATCGAGGCCAGCTTTGCCTGCGCCAACCGTCTGTTCGGGCTGGAGTTTGCACCGCTGGATGTGCCGCTCTACCACCCCGACTGCCGCGCCTGGGAGGTGACCCGGAACGGACAGCATGTGGCGGTCTTCATCGGCGACTATTTCGCGCGCGGCTCCAAACGATCCGGCGCCTGGTGCTCGGCGATGCGGCAGCAGGCGAAATTCCCTGAGGTGCAGGCACCGGTGGTGATCAACGTCTGCAATTTCGCCAAGGGAGACCCGGCGCTTCTGTCCTGGGACGACGCCCGCACCCTGTTCCACGAGTTTGGCCACGCGCTGCATCAGATGCTGTCCAACGTGACCTATGAAAGCATCTCGGGCACCTCTGTGGCACGCGACTTCGTAGAACTTCCGAGCCAGCTTTATGAGCACTGGCTGGAAGTACCGGACGTGCTGCACGAGTTTGCAACCCACGCAGAAACAGGCGAACCGATGCCGCAGGAGATGCTGGAGAAAGTGCTGGGCGCGGCCAATTTCGACATGGGTTTCCAGACGGTGGAATATGTGGCCTCCGCGCTGGTCGATCTCGCTTTCCATGACGGAGCCGCACCGGCCGACCCGATGGCAAAACAGGCCGAGGTGCTGGCAGAGCTCGGTATGCCCCGCGCCATCATCATGCGCCACGCCACCCCGCATTTCGCCCATGTCTTTGCCGGTGACGGCTACTCCTCGGGCTACTACAGCTACATGTGGTCCGAGGTGATGGATGCCGACGCTTTTGCAGCATTTGAAGAGGCAGGCGGTGCCTTTGATTCAGAGCGCGCCAAAGCGCTGGAGGAGCATATCCTCTCCACTGGCGGCTCTGTGGACCCCGCAGAGCTCTACACCGCTTTCCGCGGCCGCTTGCCTGGGGTCGAAGCGCTGCTGAAAGGCCGCGGCCTGGCTGCAGAATAGCAGGCGTCCCGCTGGGCGGTGTCTTGGAAATGGGTATTTGGGACCAGAAAGAAGCAGAAAACTCTAGCTTCTTTCTGGTCCGCAATACCCTGGGGTGAGCGCTTGCCAAGCGCAAGGGGCGAAGCCCCTAATAGCCGAGGCTGCGGTCGACCAAGTGCAAGAGCGGCTCGCCGGCCTCGCCGCGGCGGATGTTTTCGGCGATCACTTCCGCAGCCGTGCTTTCCCGGGTTTCCGAGGCGATATGCGGAGTCACCGTCACATTGGGATGCGCCCAATAGGGATGCTCCGGCGGCAGCGGCTCAACACGGAACACGTCCAGAGTTGCGTGGCCTGCCTGGCCGCTGTCCAGCGCCGCCAGAAGCGCCTCGTCATCAATCAGCGGTCCGCGGCCCGGGTTGATGATCCTGGCACCCTTGGGCAGCATGGCCAGCGTTTGCGCATTCAGCGTGTTCTCGGTGGCGGGCGTGTCCGGCAGCAGCAGTATCACGATTTCCGCCCGCGCCAGCGCCGCCTGCAGACCTTCGGCTCCGGCAAAGCAAGTGACGCCTTCGACATCCTTTTGCGTCCGGCTCCAGCCGGAAACCTGGAACCCAAGTGCTGCCAGCGCCTTAGCTGAGGCGGTTCCAAGCGCGCCCAGACCCAGCACCGTCACGTGGCGATCCTTGGCCAGAGGCGGGATGTGGCGGTGCCAGCGGCCCTGCAACCCATGGATCTGCATGTCCATGCCCAGGTGATAGCGCAGCGTATGGCCCACCACCCATTCGGTCATGCCTTGCTCCAGACCGGTGTCGACCATCCGGGTGAGCGGTACATTGGCGGGAGCCACAGGCACGATTTTTTCAACACCGGCCCACATGCTCAGGATTGCTTTCAACCGGGTGAAAGGGGTGAAATCGCTGACTGGCCCGCTGGGGGCGTAGACAATGTAATCTACTTCTTCTGGTGCGAATTCGTTGCGCAGATCTGCGTCGACGCCCAGCCGGGCCAGCTCCGCCTTCAACAGCGGCTCATAGGTTGGCCAGCCGTCCGGGCGGCCTGCAAACAGCACATTGACGGTCATGAAAACTCCCTGAATTTCTTAGCGTGAGGATTGCCGCGGGCGGTGGATGTTGGCGCTTTGAACAATGCCGAAGGCGCCCAAAAGCACCAGCATTGCCGAACCGCCATAGGACACCATCGGCAGCGGCACGCCAACCACCGGTGCCAGGCCCATCACCATCGACATGTTCACGGCAAAGAACAGGAAGAAGGTGATGGCGATGCCGAGGATCACCAGCGAGGAGAACCGGTCTTTGGTGGCAATGGCCGAGGCAATGCAGAACAGAATGATCAGCATATAGATGAACAGAAGGGTGAAGCCGCCGATAAAGCCGAATTCCTCCGCCAGGGTGGTAAAGATGAAGTCGGTGTGTTTTTCCGGCAGGAAATTCAGCCGCGATTGCGTCCCCTGCATGAAGCCGCGCCCGGACCAGCCGCCTGACCCCAGTGCGATCTTGGACTGGGTGATGTGGTAGCCTGCGCCAAGCGGATCCTGCGAGGGGTCCAGAAACGTGTCGATGCGGCGGAACTGATAGTCTTTCAACAGTTGCCATTCGGTACCGCGGCTTTGGAACACGGCGCTGACCAGCCCGACGCCGGCGGCAATCACTGCGGCGAAATAGGCCCAGTGGACACCGGCCAGAAACATCACCCCGCCACCCGCTGCCATCAGCAGGATCGAGGTGCCAAGGTCCGGTTGCTTCAACACCAGCGCGGTCGGGATCAGGATCAGAGCCACCGGCAGCAGCACCCACAGGGGCCGCGAGGTTTTCTCCGCGGGCAGCCAGTCGTAATAGGCAGCCAGCAGCATCACCAGGGCGATTTTGGTGACCTCCGAGGGCTGCAGCCGCATGAAACCAATGTCGATCCAGCGCTGCGCGCCCATGCCGACGGTGCCGAACAGTTCCACCGCGACCAAAAGGCCGAGAGAGCCCAGATAGGCCAGCACTGAAACATTGCGCCAGAACCAGATCGGGATCATCGCCACCACGAACATGACGCCGAGGCCCAGGGCAAAGCGCTTCACCTGCGGTTCAACCCAGGGACTGAAAGACCCGCCCGCGACCGAGTAAAGCATCAGGAAGCCGACGCCGGAAACGGTGATCAGCAGCAGCAGCAGGCCCCAGTTCAGGTAGAGGATCTTGCGGAAGCCGGAGGGCGTGGATTTGGCGTGATACTCAAGATAGCTCATGCGCGGCTGCTCCGGCTGCCCAGCGGGCGCTTGACCCTTTCGCGCTCCAGCCGCTCCTGCTGCGCCTTGATGCGGCTGCGGTCGGCCTTGGGGTAGGCCTCCAGCGGCGGGGTGCCATCGTAAAGCGCCTGCAGCATCACGTCGCGGGCAATCGGCG
Source organism: Leisingera sp. ANG-M1 (assembly GCF_000813745.1). Lineage (GTDB taxonomy): Bacteria > Pseudomonadota > Alphaproteobacteria > Rhodobacterales > Rhodobacteraceae > Leisingera. Next base: position 124,340 of record NZ_JWLC01000010.1, read on the forward strand.
CGGCCGCCTTGGAGCCGCCGCCGCCGTGTTCGACGACCACAGCCACTGCGTATTTAGGGTTGTCATAGGGAGCAAAGCTCACGAACAGCGCGTGGTCGCGGCGTTCCCAGGGCAGGTCCTCGTTGCGGATCACACCCGCCGCGCGCTCGGCGGCGGTGATGTTGCGCACCTGGCTGGTACCGGTCTTGCCTGCCATCCGCATGCCGTCGCCGATGATGCGCGACCGGTAGGCGGTGCCGCGGCGGTCGTTGCTGACCGAATACATGCCCTTGCGCACCATGCGCAGGTTGTTTTCGCTGACGCCCAAGGGCTCGCCCGCGCCGTTCGGCTGCTCGACGCCATCAAGCGTTTTCAGCAGCCGCGGGGTGACGCTGCGGCCGGTGGCGATCCGGGCGGTCATTACCGCCAGCTGCAAGGGGGAGGCCAGCATAAAGCCCTGGCCGATCGAGACGTTCGCAGTATCGCCGACCAGCCAGTCCTTGCCGTAGGAGCGCTCTTTCCACTCTTTGGTCGGGGTGATCCCCTGCGCCACCGCCGACATCGGCAGGTCGTGTTTGATGCCGAGGCCGAATTTGTTGGCCATTGCCGAGATCTTGTCGATCCCGGTTTTGATCGCCACGTCGTAGTAATAAACGTCGCACGACCTCTTCAGCGAAGCGTTCAGATCCACATGCCCGTGGCCGGCCCGTTTCCAGCAGTGAAAGCGGCGGCCGGCGACTTTCAGATAACCGGGGCACCAGACGGTTTCTTCCGGCCCGACCACGCCTTCCTCCAGCGCCGCCAGCGCGGTGATCATCTTGAAGGTGGAGCCGGGCGGGTAGGTGCCTTGCACGGTCTTGTTGGACAGCGGGCGGTAGTTGTCCTCGGTCAGCATCCGGTAGTCGGCCACCGAGATGCCACGCACAAACAGGTTAGGGTCGAAACTAGGCGAGGAGCAGATCGCGCGGATGTCGCCGTCCTCGCAGTCGATCACGACCGCTGCGGCGCTTTCCCGGCCCAGCCGCGCCTGCACATAATTCTGCAGCCCGGCGTCAATGGTCAGCTGCATGTCCGCACCCGAGATCCCCTCGCGCCGGTCCAGCTCACGCATCACCCGGCCGGTGGCGTTGACCTCCACCCGCTTGGCGCCGGCCTTGCCGCGCAGCACATCCTCGCGCTTGGCCTCAAACCCCACCTTGCCGATCTGGAAACGCGGGATCAGCAGCACCGGCTCGGGGTCTTCCATCTTGCTCAGGTCATAGTCCGAGACCGGGCCGACATAGCCCACCACATGGGCAAAATCACCAAGCTGCGGGTAGACACGGGTGAGGCCGACCTCGGGCGTGACGCCGGGCAGGGCAGGGGCGTTCACCGCCACTTTGGAGATATCCTCCCAGCCGATCCGGTCGGCCAGTGTGATCGGGAGGAACGGCGGCGAGCGGCGCATTTCGGTACGGGCGCGCTCCAGGTCCTCGGGATCCAGCGGCAGCAGGTTCGAGAGTTTGGCAATCACCTCTTCCACGTCGCCGGCATCCTCGGGCACCACGGTGATTCGGTAAGAAGGCGAGTTCTGCGCGATGATCAGCCCGTTGCGGTCAAAGATCTGTCCGCGCGCGGGCGGCAACAGGCGGATGTTGATCCGGTTCTCCTCGGCCAGCAGGCGGAATTCATCGGCCTGATCCACCTGCAGATAGCGCATCCGGGCTGCCAGACCGCCGGCAAAGGCCAGCTGCAGCCCGCCCAGGAACAGCGCCCGCCGGGTCATTCTGCCATGAGAGGCATCGGTATCCTTGGAATTGCGTTTCATCGGCGGCTCACCAGGGTTTCGGCCTCGGCAGGAGACAGTTTGCGCACGCCCAGAATAGTCTGGCTGACCCAAACCGCCAGCGGATAGGCAAGGATCGTCATCACAATCTGGATCACAGTCAGGCTGATCGGTGCTTGTTCCACGCCGAACAGCACCAGCACCAGCCGGTTCAGCGTGGCAATGCCAGTGAGCACCAGCGCCACTGTCAGCCACTCGCTGGCAAAGGTGCTTTCGCGGTGCGGTGCAGCGCGCGCTTTCAGGAGCCCGCAGCCGAGCACTGTGAGCAGCGCCAGCAGGCCGGGCGGACGCAGAAAAAGCAGATCGGCCAGCAGCATCACCAGGGCAATCGATAGGGCGGGCACAAAGTCCGGCCGCCGCAGCGACCAGGCCATGGCCAGCAGCAGCAGGAAATCCGGCGGCGCCCAGAACCGCGGCGCAGTGTCGAGCGGCAGCAGGTGAAAAAACATGATCAGCAGCGCCAGGCCTGGAAAGGCCAGGCGCATGGTCCAGATCCGCGCGGGCGACGTGTTAGCCATTGCCGGCCTCAGCCGGGCTCTCGGCGCTGTCTGCTCCCAGCCCCTCGGGCCGCGGCTGCGGCACCGGATCGCCGGGCAGTGCGCCGACCAGCCCGCCGGGGTCCTGGATTACTTGGGTGCCGTGATGGCGCAGCACCCGCAGGAATTCCAGCCGCTCGTAGTCAGCCGACAGGCGAACCCGCATCCGGCCGGAGCGGTCCTTGGCCACTTGGCCGATCAGCAGCCCGGCGGGAAACACCGAGCCATCACCGGAGGAAATCACCCGGTCGCCCGGGCGCACCAGGTCCGGGTTTTCCAAAAAGCTCAGCAAAGGGGCCGCGTTGTTGTCGCCGGTGACCAGCGCGGTCTGCCCCGAGGGCTGGATGGTGGCGGGCACTGCACTGGCAGCGTCGGTCAGCAGGATCACCCGCGCGGTATCGCGCCCGGTACCGGAAATCCGGCCGACCAGGCCGATGCCGTCCATTGCCGCCCAGCCGTCATGCACCCCGTCGCGGCTGCCCACATTCAGCAGCACCGATTGCCGGAACGGCGAGCCGCTGTCGGCCATCACCACCCCGGTGATATAGGTGAGCTGCGGATCGAGCCGCACGTTGTTGAGGTCCAGAAGCCGGGCGTTTTCCTGTTCCAGCTGCAATGCAGCCTCTTTCCAGGCCCGCATCTGCCGCAGCTCGCTGCGCAGCTCTCGGTTTTGCTCAGCCAGCCGCTGATAGCTTTGAAAATCGCGGACCAGGTTGATCGCGGCAGTGACCGGCACCATCGCCCAATCCATGCTGGGCACCACACGGTCCACCACCTGCGCCCTGAAGCGCTCCACCCGCGGGCTGTCAATCCGCCAGACGATGAAAACAGCAAACAGGAACAGGCACAGCACCACCGTCAGCAAGCGCCGCAGCGGGGTGGCGTAATCGTCGTGCTGTGACTTGTCCTTTGCCACGTCTCTCCCTTCAGCCGCTTTGCGGACCGGGGTTTAGCTGTCGTAGTCGATGGCGTGGGCCAGCTGCTTTTCGAACTCCAGCGCCTTGCCGGTGCCAAGCGCCACGCAGTTCAGGCTTTCGTCGGCAATCGAAACCGCCAGGCCGGTCTGCTCGCGCAGGGCCAGATCCAGATCGCCCAGCAAGGCGCCGCCGCCGGTCAGCATCACGCCGCGGTCGACAATGTCGGCAGCGAGGTCCGGCGGGGTGGTCTCAAGCGCGGTCATCACCGCCTCGCAGATCTGCTGCACCGGCTCGGCCAGCGCCTCAGCCACCTGGGCCTGGGAAATCTCGATCTCCTTCGGCACCCCGTTCAGCAGGTCGCGGCCGCGGATCTGCATCGACTGGCCGCGGCCGTCGTCGGGCATCCGGGCGGTGCCGATCGAGGTCTTGATGCGCTCGGCGGTGGCTTCCCCGACCAGCAGGTTTTGCTGGCGGCGCAGATAGGAGATAATCGCCTCATCCATACGGTCGCCGCCCACCCGGACCGAACGGGCATAGACGATGTCGCCCAGTGACAGAACCGCCACCTCGGTGGTGCCGCCGCCGATGTCGACCACCATGTTGCCAGTCGGGTCGGTAATCGGCATGCCTGCACCGATGGCCGCGGCAATCGGTTCGGCAATCAGCCCGGCGCGTCGGGCGCCGGCAGACAGAACCGACTGGCGGATGGCACGTTTTTCAACCGGGGTGGCGCCGTGGGGCACACAGACGATGATCTTGGGCTTCGAGAAGGTCGAGCGTTTGTGCACCTTGCGGATGAAGTGCTTGATCATCTCTTCGGCAGTATCGAAGTCGGCAATCACACCTTCGCGCATCGGCCGGATCGCCTCGATCGAACCGGGGGTGCGGCCCAGCATCAGCTTGGCGTCTTCGCCAACCGCCAGCACTTTCTTGACGCCGTCCTTGACGTGATAGGCAACCACCGACGGCTCGGACAGGATCACGCCGCGGCCTTTGACATAGACCAGCGTGTTGGCTGTGCCGAGGTCGATGGCCATGTCCGACGAGAACAGGCCGCCCAAGTTTCCGAAAAGCGCCATATAGAAGGGATCCTGTGAAAGCTGCCGTAGTTCTGTGCGGCGACTCCAAGGAAGCCGCGTCGCAAACCTTATAAGCGGCAGGAGGGGGCCGCGAAAGGGCGTATTATGGTGAAACAGCGCCTTTCCGCCAGTCCGTGAGGTCATCGGCGTGGCACGTTCACCCGCTGTTCCGGAGCGTCCTGCGCAATAGCGGGCGGCGCGGGGCCGCGGCAGCGCGGAAATGGCCTGTCAGCTCGGGAAAATCCGCTGCATCTCCGCTTTGAAGTGACCCCAGGTCAAGCTGGCGCTGTTGCCGGCATAGCCCTCGTAATAAGATTTGCCGCTGGACGTCGGCAGGCCGGCCCAGATCTTGGCCAGGTTGAGCATGAAGGTCTTGCGCGGCATCTCCCCTTGCAGAAACGCGCTGTAGCCTGCTTCTTCAACCAGCTGATGCGCCAGCTGGTCCTGCAGCTCTGGCGAGAAACGGGTCTGCGGTTTGACGCCCTGGTGCTTGACCAGCCGGCGAAGGGTTGCGGGGATCATCTGGTAGCGGCCGATGGCATGGGGCTGGCCGGGGGTCGCATCAATCCAGGCATTGATCTCGGCAATGGTCATCTGGGTCGGTTTCTTCGGCGGTTTGCGCTTGGCGCCATATTGCACGGCGTCGTACTGCGCCTTGCCGGCCTCGGCGCTGGCAATCAGGTCAAACAGCTGCTTGACGCTGGGCGGTGCCCGCAGAACCGGCGCAAAGAGACTGCCGCCGCTGCGGCCGCGGAACAGGCTGGCGGCGCCAGGGTCGAGCGAAACAGCGCCGCGCCCGGGGTCTGTCCCGGGCAGCGTATCGGGCAGCAGGTTGGCGATTGCCTGCGGTGCGGTTTCCGATGCCGGTCCGGGCTGCGGGGCTGACGCCTGATGCAGGAAAAACTGGCTGCCGACCAGGGAGTAGCCCTGAGCGCTCACCGCGGCCGCGGCGCACAGCAGCAGGGCCAGGCAGGTGAGGACAAAGGCAACGGCGCTCGTTCTGAGGGGCATAGGGACCTGCATTCTGCAAAGGTGGAACGCAGGCAGTCTGACCGGTACGGATTGAGATTCCGTTTATCCCGCGGCCGCCCCCTCTTCCGCCGCACAGCAAATACCGCTAGAGGAGGCGCCATGCTTTCCTATCAGCACATTTATCACGCCGGAAATCTGGCTGACGTTCAGAAGCATGCGCTGCTTGCGTGGATGCTTGCGTATCTTACCCGCAAGGACAAGCCGCTCAGCTATATCGAGACCCATGCGGGCCGCGGCCTTTATCAGCTGGACGCACCCGAGGCGGTCAAGACCGGTGAAGCAGAACAAGGCATCACCCGGGTCCTCTCCGGGCAGCTGCTGGCCGAAGGCCACCCGCTGCACCAGGCGCTCTCGGAGACCCGTAGGCAGCATGGGCCGGCCGCTTATCCGGGCTCGCCGCTGATTGCGGCTTCACTGCTGCGCCCCGGCGATGCGATGCATTTTGCCGAGCTGCATCCGCAGGAGCACGCCGCCCTTCAGGCCGCGCTGAAGCCCTGGAAAGCACAGGTGCACAAGCAGGACGGTTTCGAACTGGCCATGTCCCTGGCGCCGCCGACGCCGCGCCGGGGATTGATGCTGATCGATCCGAGCTATGAGATCAAATCAGATTACACCCGCATCCCAGGCATTATCAGCCGCCTGCACCGGAAGTGGAATGTGGGCGTCATTGCGCTGTGGTATCCGATCCTGCAGGATGGCTCTCATGCTCCGATGCTGGACGCGCTGGAGGCGCTGGCGCTGCCAGGTGCGCTGCGCAGCGAAGCCAGGTTCCCGCCCGCCCGCGACGGCCACAGGATGGTGGGCTCCGGCATGTTTGTGGTCAATGCGCCATTCGGGGCTGAAGCCGAGGCGGCAAGGCTGGAGAAGGTGCTCGAAGCCTTGTAGGCCTTTGTGCTGCACAAGGCGGCATCCCGCTGTTCCCATTCCCGGATCCAGTCCCAGCCGCCGAGGGCGTCAACCAGCGGCGCCAGTTCAGTTTTGTAGCGTTTCCATTTGCCCAGACCCTTGGTGTTGATGCCTTCACGGATCTGCACCAGTGATGCGGTATTGACCGCGCCGGAGTAATCTTCCGGGCGCAGGCAGGCCGGGTTCCATTCCAGGTCCAGATGATCGAGGATTTGGCGCAGCTGCTGCTCCGGCTGCTCAACCAGGGCCCGGTAGGACTGCAGCCGCAGGCGGTTGCCGAGTTTGGGCAGGTAGTCATCCAGCGATGCATAGACGGTGCGGATCTGATGCCCGATCCACTCCAGCCTTTTTGAAAATGCCTGGCCTTCCGCAAAATCCTTGGAGAAGGCCGACAGCCCCACATCCAGCGGGTGCCGCATCATAAAGATAAACTTGGCATCGGGCAGGATCATCCGGGCGAAACCCAGGTTGAAGGAGTTCTGCGGCTGCTTGTCGACAATGACGGAGCGGCTGCGCAGCGCGCCGGGCACGTTCATCTGCAGGAACATGCTGCGCAGCGCCGTCAGATCTGCCTCGGTGGCGTGTTTGGTCCAATGCCAGTGGCTGGTCAGCGGCGCATCCTCCTGCACCAGCTGCCGCGCGGTGATCAGCGCCTGGCCAAGGCCGGGGTTCTCGCCGATACTGCCGATCTCCGGATGCCGGCCCAGCATCGCCTCCAGCAGCGTAGTGCCTGAGCGCGGCAGCCCGGTGACAAAAGCAAAGCGCTGCGCTGAGCCTTCTGCGCGCGCTTCGGCGAAACTGCCAGGGAAAAAGGCCTGCCGCTGTTCCGCGACCATTTTGTCGTATTCCGCCAGGGGGTAGCTTCCGGGTGTTTCCGCCTTGGCTTCTGCGAAAAAGCGCATTGCTGTGGCGGCGTTGCCGGCAGCATCTTCGATTTGCCCGATAGCATTGCAGACCGCGGCCCTTACCCCTTGAGGCAGATCCGGTGAGCCCGCCAGCTGTCTGAGCCTTGCAGCCTCCGGGCTGCTGGCGGCAAAGGTCTCAACCAGGTTCAGGGCAACCAGGGCAGGCGCCGACATGGGGGAGGCTTCCAGCACCTTGCGGAACGCCGCACTTGCAGCCTTTTTGTCGCCCATGGAAAGCCGGATCATTCCTGCCTTGCCCCTCGCGTTCAGATCCTCGGGCCAGGTTTCGCAAAGCGTATCCAGCACAAACAGGCTTTGGCTGACCAGACCCATTTCACTGTAGCAGTCAGACAGCGCATGGAGCACGGCCGGGTTCTGAGGGTCCGCCTCGGCCAATTGCTGCAACAGCGCCAGAGCTTCGGAAAACTTCCGCGTTCTCATGAGCAGATCGGCCTGATCCAGGGGATTGGAAGTCTCAACCTTTGGCAGCAGCGGGGCGTTTGTGGTCACTAGATTCTCCAGTGCTTCGAGTCAGCAAAATTTCTGCAAAATTTGCCCCATATTGGTTGATGCGAGGTTACTTCCTCCGGTGTTTTCTGCTGGGCAAAAGAAAAGCGCCTGCAGTGGGCAGCTGCAGGCGCTCAAATTCAACCGGCCCGGAAAAACTCAGGCGAGGTCCTTATAGGAAATCTCCTTGGCATCAGCGCCTTCGCCAACCCGGCCGCGGCGCACGATCAGGCGGTTCAGCGCGTTCACATAGGCCTTGGCCGAAGCCACTACCGTGTCGGTGTTTGCGCTTTCGCCGGTGGCGATGTTGCCGTCTTCCTCCAGCCGTACAGAGACGGTGGCCTGCGCGTCGGTGCCTTCGGTCACTGCATGCACCTGGTAAAGCTGCAGCCGGGCAGTGTTGGGGTAGATCTTGCGGATCGCCTTGAAGGTCGCATCCACCGGCCCGTCGCCTTCCGCCGTTTCCGTCACGTCCTTGCCGTCAATCTCCATCTCAACGGTGGATTCCGCCGGGCCGCCGGTGCCGCAGACAACTTTCATCGAGACGATCTTGAGGTGGTCGTTTTCGGCGTCGCCGCCGGTGCGCATCAGAGCGATGAGATCGTCGTCGAACACTTCTTTCTTGCGGTCGGCCAGTTCCTTGAAGCGGACAAAGACATCCTTCAGCTGGTTGTCGCCCACTTCATAGCCCAGGTGCTCCAGCTTGTCGCGCAGCGCGGCGCGGCCCGAGTGCTTGCCCAAGGGCAGGGAGGTACCGGACAGGCCCACATCCTCGGGCCGCATGATCTCGAAGTTTTCCGGGTTCTTCAGCATCCCGTCCTGGTGGATGCCGCTTTCATGGGCAAAGGCGTTCTTGCCGACGATGGCCTTATTGGGCTGCACCACAAAGCCCGACACCGTCGAAACCCGGCGCGAGATATGCATGATCTTGGTGGTGTCGATGCCGGTGTGGAACGGCATGATGTCATTGCGCACCTTCAGCGCCATCACCACCTCTTCCAGCGCGGTGTTGCCTGCGCGCTCGCCCAGGCCGTTGATGGTGCATTCAATCTGGCGCGCACCACCCGCAACAGCAGCCAGCGAGTTGGCGGTCGCCATGCCCAGGTCGTTGTGGCAATGGGTGGCAAAAATGATCTCGTCGGCGCCGGGCACGGTCTCGATCAGCCGCTTGATCAGGTCGGCGCTTTCGGCCGGGGCGGTATAGCCCACGGTATCGGGGATATTGATGGTGCTGGCGCCGGCCTTGATGGCGATCTCGACCACCCGGCAGAGGTAATCCCACTCAGTCCGGGTGGCGTCCATCGGCGACCACTGCACGTTATCGGTCAAGTTGCGCGCGTGGGTGACCGTGTCGTGAATGCGCTCGGCCATCTCGTCCTTGGTCAGGTTGGGAATGGCGCGGTGCAGCGGCGAGGTGCCGATGAAAGTATGGATGCGCGGCTGTGCGGCGTGGCGGATCGCCTCGGCGCAGCGGTCGATGTCCTTGAAGTTGGCACGCGCCAGCCCGCAGATCACCGCGTTCTTCGAGCGTTCGGCAATCTCGCTGACCGCCCGGAAGTCGCCCTCGGAGGCAATCGGGAAGCCGGCCTCGATGATGTCCACACCCATGTCGTCCAGAAGCTCGGCAATCTCCAGCTTCTCGTCATGGGTCATAGTGGCGCCGGGGCTCTGCTCGCCGTCGCGCAGGGTGGTGTCAAAAATCACTACACGGTTTTTGTCACCGGAAATCGGGGATGCGTTGGTCATGTCGGTATCTCTTGTCTCTGTCCTAGGCCCGGTTGCGGGCATCATCAGCCTTCTGTGGCGCGCGTGCGGCAATCCTCTGAGCGGGCGCGCCGGAAGGGCACGCTCAGAGGCGGGCTAGGATCAGTAGGGCGCGCAGAGCTGCACCGCGGGAGGCGGTGTCTGCAATGGTGATATCTGCGCGAATGGTCATGGCACGGATTTATACAGAGGCGAGGCGGAATGGAAAGGGGGATTCTTGCGGATATTGTGCCGGCTGGGATTTCAAGATGCATGTGAAGCCAGTCAGCGCCGGCTTAGTAATGCGGCGGGGTGACTGCCCAGACCAGCACGGTGCGGCCCGGCCCTGGGTTGTGGTAGCGGTGCGGGCGGTCCGAGGAAAACTGGATGGTGTCTCCCTGCCGCAGCAGAAAAGTCTCGCCCTCCACCGTCACCTCCAGCTGCCCCTCAGCGACATAGCCCGCTTCTTCGCCCTTGTGGGAGTACAGCTCCTCCCCCGACCCTGCGCCAGGCTCAAAGGAGGTCAGCACCATTTCCAGCTGGCCTGCCAGCGACGGGCTCAGCAATTCATCCCTGAGGCCGGAGGCAAACCGCAGCGACCGCCGCCGCCCGGCCCGCACCACCAGGCCTGCCTCGGGGCTGTCCTCCTCCTCGGGGCCGGGAAAGAACCAGTTGATGCCGACCCCCAGCGCCTTGCCGATCACATTCAGCGCCCGGATCGAGGGATCTGCATCCTGCCGCTCCAATTGGCTGAGATAGCCGATCGACAAACCGGTCTCCGCCGCCAATTGCTTCAGGGTCAGGCCGCGCGCCTTACGCAGCTCGCGCATGCGGGTGCCGATAATCGGCTGGGTCTCGCGGGTGCCTGTTTTGCTCATGACGCTTGACTCATCATAATTTTGATACAGAAATTCAGATAAAGAATCATAATCGACATCCGGATTCAGATAAACCCGCAGAAGGCGTCCTACATGTTCCGCTCAAAGTTCTTTCAGGCCTATGGCTTCTGGCACTGGGGAGAGGGGCTGCAGACCGTTCTGTTCACCTGGTACATGACGTTTCACGCCGGGCTGACGGCAGCCGAGATCGGTTTTTACCAGGCCTTGGTGCTGTCACCGTTCCTGATCTTCACCATCGCGGGCGGCGCGCTGACCGACCGGATCGGGGCACGTAAAAGCTTTGCCTGGTCGACCCTGCTGTTTGCCCTGGTGCTGGCGGGCTATGGGCTGGCGGATCATGGCGCGGGCTTTCTGCCCTGGGCTTTCTTTGCCTATTGCCTGCTGGCGGGCATCACCAGCGCGGTCTCAAATCCGGCAATCGACACGTTCATCCCCGGCGCCACGCCGCAGGGCGCCCAGGCCAATGCGCTGCTGGCGGCCACCGCCCACAATATCGCCAAACTGTCCGGCACGCTGACCGGCCTGCTGCTGCCCTGGCTGCTGGCTTTGGGCGGCTTCGGCCTCAACGCTGTGCTAATGGCGATGAGCGTCGCCATGCTGAGCCTGCATTTCCGCAGCCTGGGAAGGACACCGGCGCCGCGGCTGGCTGTCCGGGCTGGCAGCTCTTCGCTTCGCGGCGTTCTGCAGCACTACCGTACCTGCCCGGAGAACTTCGACATTCTCCTGTCCAGCGCCATGCTGGGGCTTTTGGTGGTGCCGGCCGGCTATATTCTTTGGCCGCTGCTGCTGCGCGAGCGGTTCCCGGAGTACGGCGGCATGATTGCCTTGCTGTTCATCTGTTCCTGGATCGGCGCGATCAGCATCACCTGGCTGGCTGGACGCCATTCGGCCCGTCTGCTGCGGCCCGGACGCCTGGCGCTGCTGGTCTGGCTGGCCTGGGCGGGCGGCCTTGCTGCACTGGTGCTGGCCGGAAGCTTCTGGGCGATGTGCGCCATCGTTATGCTGATGGGCGGCGGCAAGCTGGGCAAAGCGCTGGTCTATGGCAAGTACCTGCACAACAGTCCGGCAGACGCGCGCGGTGTGCTGATTGCGGTGGATCAGACCGCTTTCTGGGGGCTTGCGGCCTTGGGCACCTTTGCCATGGGGCAGGCGGCAGAGCGGTTGGGAGCGGCACCCGCCATGCTGCTGGTTTCAGCTCTGGTGTCGGTCTGCGTGCTGCTGCTTGCAGCACGGCGCCAGCTGACAAATCTGGTGCCCGCGTGACGGCATGCCACCGGCTCTTGCCACACGTGAAACACTGCCCTCAGTGCCCGAGGCAGGCTTACTCCGACCCGTTGCTGACCAGCGCGCCGTTTTCCCAGGTGCCTTCCGCCTGCTGGCCGCTGGCGTATTTCATTGTGCCCGGCCCCTGGCGCTTGCCGTTGACAAAGCTGCCTTCGTAAATGTCGCCATTGGCATAGGTCGCCACGCCTTCGCCAAAGATCTTGCCTTCTTGCCAGCCGCCTTCATAGATGAAGCCGTCTGGCATCTCGATTTTGCCCTGGCCGTGGCGCTGGCTGTCGGCGAACTGGCCGGTATAGACCGAGCCGTCGGCATAGGTCACCTTGGCGTCGCCATGGCGCTGCCCGTCCTGCCAGCCGCCCTCATAGCGGTAGCCGTCGGCATAAGTCATCACCCCTTGGCCGTGGTTCTTGGCGTTTTTGAAGCCGCCGGTATAGGTGATGCCGTTGGGGTAGGTGGCGGTGCCGTCGCCTTCAATCACGCCGGCAATCCAGGCGCCTTCATAGGTGGAGCCGTCGGGATAGGTGATCTTGCCCTGACCATCCGCCAGATCATCGCGGAAGTCGCCCTCGTAGAACGAACCATCGGGATAGACTGCCTTGCCCTTGCCCTCGATCTGTCCCTGCACCCATTCGCCGGTATAGCTGTAGCCGTCCTTCTCGGTGAAAGTGCCGGTGCCGTGGCGCTGATCCTCGTGGAAAGCGCCGGCATAGACGTCGCCATTGGCATAGGTCTGCTTGCCGGTGCCGTGGCGGCGGCCGTTTTGCAGTTCGCCCTCGTAAATATCGCCGTTGGGCTGAGCCAGGCGCCCGGTGCCGTGCATCTGGCTGGCGTCCCATTCGCCGTCGTAGATCAGCCCGTCCGAGGTCTCCAGCCGTCCTTGGCCCTGCAGCTGGCCATCGGCCACGGCGCCTTCGTAGATGGTGCCCTCGGCATAGGTGATCTTGGCGTGGCCCTGCTGGCGGCCCTGAACCCAGCCGCCATCATAGCTGTAGCCGTCGGGTGAGGTCATCACCCCTTTGCCGTCGCGCTTGCCGCCCGCAAAACTGCCCTGGTAGCGCACGCCGCTGGCATAGACCGAGGTGCCGTCGCCGTGGATCTGGCCATCCATCCAGCCGCCCTCATAGGTGCTGCCGTCGGCGCGGGTCAGCTTGCCCAGCCCATGCGGCTTGCCCTGGGCAAACTCGCCTTCATAGACCGAGCCGTCGGGGAACCGTGCCACACCCTGGCCGCGGACCTCGCCATCGACCCATTCGCCGGTGTATTCATACCCGTTCGGCAGCCGGTAGGTGCCGGTGCCATGCTGCAGCCCGTTGCGGAAGGTGCCCTCGTAGACGCCGCCGATCTCATCCTGCGTGGTGATAACGCCGCTTTCCTGGGCCAAGGCCGGCGCGGCCAGTGCCAGGATTGTGCTAAGTGCGAATGCGGTGCCGAAACGGGTCATTCAAAACCTCTGCCTGCCCAGGAATTACGGTGTTGCTGCCATTTAGGGTTGCTTGCCCGGAAACTAAGCTACCGCGCCCGGCGCCGCAATGTCTTTTACCCCGCCCTTGGCCCGGGCTCTTTCCCTTCGCCGTCAATCTGGTAAATGGCTTGAGGAGGAAATTTGCAAAGGGCCCTAGCAGCATGGCAGACCGTTTCCGCGTGACACTGGCGCAGCTGAACCCCACTGTGGGCGATCTGGCAGGCAATGCCGCCAAGGCCAAGGCCGCCTGGGAAGAGGGCCGCCGGGCCGGGGCCGACCTGGTGGCGCTGCCGGAAATGTTCATCACCGGCTACAACACCCAGGACCTGGTGATGAAACCGGCCTTTCACAATGCTGCGATTGCCGAGGTCGAAAGGCTGGCGGCCGAGTGCGCGGAGGGCCCGGCACTGGCCATCGGCGGTCCCTGGGTTGAGGGCGGCCGCCTCTACAACGCTTATCTGATCCTGAAGGGCGGCAAGATTGCCTCCCGCAGCCTCAAGCACCACCTGCCGAATGAAACCGTCTTTGACGAGGTGCGCATCTTCAACGCGGGGCCCTTGGGTGGTCCCTATGCGGTGGGCAACACCCGCATCGGATCGCCGATCTGCGAGGACGGCTGGCACGAGGATGTCGCCGAAACCCTGGCCGAAACCGGTGCCGAGTTCCTGCTGATCCCCAACGGCTCGCCTTACTTCCGCAACAAGATGGACGTGCGTTTCAACCATATGGTTGCGCGCTCGGTCGAGACCCACCTGCCGGTGATCTATCTCAACATGGTCGGCGGCCAAGACGATCAGGTGTTCGATGGCGGCTCCTTTGTGCTGAACCCGGGCGGCGCGCTGGCGCTGCAGATGCCGGTGTTTGATGAAGCCTATGCGCATCTTGACCTGGAGCGCACCGTCGAGGGCTGGCACGCCATTGAAGGCGAAAAAGCGCATTTGCCGGACGAGTGGGAGCAGGACTACCGGGTGATGGTGGAATCACTGCGCGATTATCTGGGCAAGAGCGGTTTCAAGAAGGTGCTGCTGGGCCTCTCCGGCGGGGTGGACTCGGCCATCGTTGCAGCCATCGCGGTTGATGCCATCGGCGCCGAAAACGTCCGCTGCGTAATGCTGCCGTCTGAGTACACTTCGGATGAGTCGCTGGAGGATGCCGAGGCCGTCGCCAAGGCGCTGGGCGTGCATTACGACTACGTGCCGATTTCCGAGGGGCGCGAGGCGATCACCAGCACTCTCGCGCCGCTGTTCGCAGGCCGCGACGCCGACCTGACCGAGGAAAACATCCAGTCCCGCCTGCGCGGGCTGCTTCTTATGGCGATGTCCAACAAATTCGGCGAGATGCTTCTGACCACCGGCAACAAGTCTGAGGTCGCAGTCGGCTATGCCACCATCTATGGCGACATGAACGGCGGCTACAATCCGATCAAGGATCTCTACAAGACCCGCGTCTTTGAGACCTGCCGCTGGCGGAACGCCAACCACCGCCCCTGGATGAAGGGGCCGGAAGGAGAAGTGATCCGCCCCAATGTGATCGACAAGCCGCCGTCGGCCGAATTGCGCGAGGATCAGAAAGACAGCGACAGCCTGCCGGACTACCCGGAGCTGGACGCGATTCTGGAAATTCTGGTCGACCAAGATGGTTCAATCACAGATTGCGTCGAGGCCGGTTTCGACCGGGATGTGGCGAAACGTGTCGAGCATCTGGTTTATATCAGCGAATACAAGCGCTTCCAGTCCGCGCCCGGTGCCCGCCTGTCTCCTCGCGCGTTCTGGCTAGACCGCCGCTATCCGATCGTGAACCGCTGGCGCGACCCGTCTTGATCCTGCGCTAACGGGTTGAATGCGCAGGGCTTTCTGTACTTTTCCGGCTATTTTCAGGGCTGTTTCCGGTGGCGGTAACGCCCTGATATGCGGCGCAAAAAACACAATGGCAGAAAGCGGCACGGCTGGCGTCGCCTGCATGCTGGACCCGCGATTGGGCACCGGGCATAGATGCCCGCATGCCTGGACCGAAGCTGCCCCATTTCCAATCCGACCTGGCCTTGCCCAAGGCTGTTGACGCCGTGGTGATTGGCGGCGGCATCATTGGTGCGACCACCGCGCTTGAGCTGGCCGAACGCGGCCATTCCGTGCTCTTGTGCGAAAAGGGCCAAATCGCCGGCGAGCAAAGCTCGCGCAACTGGGGGTGGGTGCGGATTTCCTGCCGCGACCTGCGGGAGATCCCGCTGATGGCCGAGGCGCTGAGGCTTTGGGAAGGCCTGGCTGAACGTACCGGCCGGGAGACCGGCTTCACCCGCTCCGGCATCCTCTATACGGCTGAAACGGCCAAGCGCGAGGCGCAGCTGGAACGCTGGCTGCGCAACCTGGACAATTGGGGGCAGGGCGCCCGTATGATCCGCGGCGAACAGATCGAACAGCTGATGCCGGGCCACCAGACCAAGACCCGCTCCGGTCTGCTGACCCCGTTGGACGGCCGCGCCGAACCGCAGATGGCCACCCATGCCATCGCCTCTGCTGCTCAGGCCGCAGGCGCCAGAATTATGACCGAATGCGCGGTGCGCAGCGTCGAGACAGCGGCAGGCCGCATCAGCGGTGTGATGACCGAGCGCGGCCGCGTGGCCTGTTCTGCCGTGATCGTGGCCGGCGGTGCCTGGTCGCGGCTGTTCCTGGGCAACGCCAAGGTGAAACTGCCGCAGTTGAAAGTCCTGAACTCAGTGCTGCGCACGTCACCGGTTCAGGGCGGTCCGGAAACGGCGATCCGTGCCGCAAACCTCGGTCTGCGCAAGCGGGCTGATGGCGGCTACACCGTGGCCGATGCCCATGAAAATATTGTCGATATTGTTCCCGACAGCTTCCGCCTGGGCTGGAAGTTCATGCCCAGCTACCTCCAGGAATGGCGCGCCCTGCAGTTCCGCGTCTCGGGCCGCTGGGCTGAAGAAGCCGCCCAGGCCCGCCGCTGGAAACCCGATCAGACCACCCCGTTCGAACTCTGCCGGGTGCTCGACCCGGCGCCCTCGCAAAAGGCGCTGAAAAGCGGTTGGGCCGCGGCGCAAAAAGCCTTTCCGGTGCTGCAGGGCGCTGACGTTGTGCAAAGCTGGGGCGGGCTGATCGACGTGACCCCGGACGCAATCCCGGTGATCTCGCAAGCCGACGCGCTGCCGGGGCTGTTTGTCGCCACTGGCTTCTCCGGCCACGGCTTCGGCATCGGCCCGGCAGCAGGCAGGCTTGCGGCAGATCTGGTCACTGGCGACAAGCCGGTTGTGGACCCGCATGAATTCCGCCTGTCCCGTTTTACGGATGGCAGCAAATACGGGCCCCAGACCGGGTACTGACCGCTACCCCATCAACTGATAGCTCACCGGCACATAGCGGAAACCCTCGCCGCGGGTCTCCACAAAACCGGCCGCTGGGAACGGCATGTGGTAACCGATCATCGGCACCCTGTCCGCGGCCAGCATCCCCAGCACCTTCCGGCGCGAGGCACTGGCAGCCTCCGCATCCGCATCAAAGCTGAAAGCCCAGTCCGGCCGGGCGAAACTGTAGACATAGTGGTTGGCCAGATCCGCCGTCAGCAGCAACTGCCGCCCGCCGCTCTCCAGCATGTAGCACATATGCCCCGGCGTATGACCAAAGCTCGCCACTGCGGTTATCCCGGAAGCCACGCTGCCGCCGTCATCAATGAAGGTGGTCTTTTCGGCCAGCGGCGTCACATTGCTGGCGACCAGATCGCCAACCCGGTTGCCGGGCTCCATCTTGGACCAGAAGTTGTACTCAGCTGCAGCCGTCACATAGCGGGCGTTGGGAAAGGTCGGCGCTCCATCTGTCATCAGCCCGCCGATATGGTCGGGGTGCATATGGGTTATTACCACCACATCGATCTGGTCCGGCGTCACCCCGGCGGCGGCCAGAGCCTTGGCAATGCCGCCCATGCCCAGTCCGGTGTCAAACAGCACCAGCTCGGCGCCGGTATCGACCAGAGTAGGAGTGAAGTAGAACTGCAGCGTATCGGATGAGATGAAGTTCTCCGCAGAGATTTGGGCAAACTCCTCATCGCTTGCAGCCGCTCCGAACATGGCCTTCTGCCCCTCGCGCGCAATCGACGTGTCAAGCAGCGTGGTGACAGGCATCCCGCCCAGTTTGAAGGAATGGGCAATCGGGGCCTCGGCACGGCCGCCATGGGCACCTGCCAGCACCGGGGTAGCAGCATTGGCAAAGGGCAGGGCTGCCGCGCCTGCCAGCGCTGCGCGTCGGGACAAGGGAACAGTCATCGGGGGATCCTCCAAGTTGCATTGGACTTGCCGCATCCTAGCGCCGCTTGCGCCGGGGGCTGTAAACAATCCTGTGATGAGGCACACTCGGGGCAGGAGGGCCGCATATGAGCCAGAACAAGACCGTTCCCACCGGCGTCAGCGTCGAGGGCTTTCTCGCCTCTGTTGAACCGGAGCGAAAGGCGCTTGAGGCACAGCAGCTGGATGCCCTGTTCCGTCAGGCCAGCGGCTTTGCACCGCAGATGTGGGGGGCGACCATCGTCGGCTACGGGCGTTACCACTACCGCTATGCCACAGGCCGCGAGGGCGATTTCCTCGCCACCGGCTTCTCGCCGCGCAAGGCGCGCCATTCTATCTACATCATGCCGGGGTATCAGGACTATGGCGCGATTCTCGCCCGCCTCGGCAAGCATAAGCTCGGCAAAAGCTGCCTCTATGTGAATAAGCTCGCCGATATCGATCTGGACGTCCTGTCCGAGCTGATCATAACCGGCCTCAAAGACCTGAATGCGCTCTGGCCGGTGCAGCCAGACTGACCCGCTCTTTCCTCTTGCCCAAAATATCCCCGCCGGAGGCACGCGCCAAAGGCGCGTTAACCCCGCTGAAACTGGACAATCCGCCGCCCATGTGACAAGGCAACGGCAACAGGAGATCCGAGATGACCACCACCCGTTTTGCCCCGTCGCCGACCGGCTATATCCACGTCGGCAACCTGCGCACCGCGCTGATGAACTACCTGATCGCCCGCAAGGCCGGCGGCACCTTCATCCTGCGCATCGACGACACCGACCCGGAGCGGTCCAAGGAAGAATATGTCGATGCCATCAAACAGGACCTGGAGTGGCTGGGCCTGACCTGGGACAAGGTGGAGCGCCAGTCCGAGCGGCTCGACCGCTATGTCGCTGCGGCAGACAAGCTGCGCGAAATCGATCGGTTCTACGAGGCCTTCGAGACTCCGACTGAGCTGGACCTGAAGCGCAAGAAGCAGCTCAACATGGGCAAGCCGCCGGTCTATGACCGCGCCGCGCTGGCCTTGACCGGCGACGAAAAAGCCGCCCTTCGTGCCGAGCGCGGGGATGGCGTCTGGCGTTTCAAGCTGGATCACCAGCGCATCGAATGGGCCGACGGCATCCTGGGCGATATCTCCATCGATGCGGCCTCGGTCTCCGACCCGGTGCTGATCCGCGGCGACGGCCAGTTTCTCTACACCCTAGCCTCGGTGGTGGATGACACCGAAATGGGCGTGACTCATGTGGTGCGCGGCTCCGACCATGTGACAAACACCGCGACCCAGATCCAGATCATCGAGGCGCTGGGCGGTACCGTGCCGTCGTTTGCCCACCACTCGCTGCTGACCGGCCCGCAGGGCGAGGCGCTGTCCAAGCGCCTCGGCACGCTGGCGCTGCGCGATCTGCGCGAAGCGGGCATGCAGCCGATGGCGCTCCTGTCGCTGATGGCGCGCCTGGGCTCCTCCGATCCGGTCGAGCTGCGCAGCGAAATGGCCGAGCTGATCGATGGCTTCGACATCAACCGCTTTGGCGCGGCGCCGACCAAGTTTGATGTCGAGGACCTTTATCCGCTGACCGCCCGCCACCTGCAGTCGCTGCCGCTGGAGGCTGTGCAGGGGCAGGTGGATGCGCTGGGTGTCCCGGCGGAGAAACAGGCTGCCTTCTGGGATATGGCAAAGGAAAACATCACCACTCTCAAGGATCTGGCCGGCTGGTGGGAGCTATGCCGCGACGGCGCCGAGCCGCTGGTGGCCGATGAGGACAAGGAGTTCATCGCCGAGGCAATGGCGATGCTGCCCGAAGGTCCCTATGACGGCGATAGCTGGAAGACCTGGACCACGGCAGTGAAAGAGGCCACAGGCCGCAAGGGCAAAGGGCTGTTCATGCCGCTGCGCAAGGCGGTCACCGGCATGGAGCGCGGGCCTGACATGGGGGCGCTGCTGGCGCTGATGGAAAAGGTCCGCGCCCGCGGCTGACCCGGGCTGGACAGTGCAGAAGATACCAGGCGGCACTCCCAAGTGCCGCCTTTTCTATTCCGGTCCGTGACTGCCGGCGCGGCTCTCCCGCCCGCCGGAGCAGCATCAAAGATGCCGCCCCTGCGGTTGGGCCGGGCGCCGCGCATCCGCGCGGCGCAGCACCGCACCGCAGGTGCGGTGCCATACCCAACTGGCCATGGTGCAGCTTGCCTGCGCCGGGACAGGCGGGAGGGCCTGCGGACCTGCCGAACGTTTTTTGAAGGGTGCCGCGGGTTCAGCCCAGCAGAAAGCGGGCACCTGTCTCCGCAATCAGGCTGTCGAACAGATCCCGCTCTTGCGCAGACAGCACCTGGTGGCGCGGGTAGCGCGGTGCTGCCCGGTCATTCAGGACCGAAGCCTCCCAGCCATCGGTGGTGGCGATGAATTCCTTCACCCCGGCCTCGCCGAACACCTGCAAATACCCCTGCAGCACCACATCCAGATAGCTGAGCAGCACCGGATGCCTGTCCGTCACGCCGTTTTGTTTCTCCGGCGCCACGGCGTATACTGAAATCTCCGGCGCACCCGCTGCGTCATGCTGCACCTGATCGGTCGCCGGAAGCCGCTCATAAGCAAATTCCCGTTCGTCCAGTGCCGCCCAATCCGCCCCTGGCACCTCGGCAATCAGCCCGTCGATTGCACTGTCCGCGCAGGGCACGGCTGACAGAAACGCCACATCGCGCAGTCCCGTGTGCACCCAGGCCCGCCGCCAGCCCCGCAGCCGCGCCGGCCGGGCGCCGCCATAGCTGTGAGTGGCCGTGTTCACCAGGCTGCCGTAGCCAAAGAAGAAGGGAGCTGCCATGCTTCAGAGCCTTTCCGCCGCAATTCCGTTTATTGATGTATGTCAAACCGCTTTTTCCGCTCCCATGCAATAAGCGATGCATTGAAGCTGCGGGAACGAGTCATGCGTATTACCAAAAGGACCAACATCGCCGTGCGGCTGCTGATGTACTGTGCCGCCCACGAAGACCGCCTGGTGACCAAGGCCGAGATTGCTGATTGCTGCAATATCTCGGAGAACCACCTGGCCCAAGTCATCAACCAGTTGAGCCAGCTCGGCTATCTGGCCACCCAGCGCGGCCGCAATGGCGGCATGAGCCTGGGCAAGCCTGCCGGGGAGATCCGGATCGGGGATGTATTCCGCGACGTCGAGGGCAACCTGCCGATGGTGGAATGCTTTGCCGATGCCGATAACACCTGTCCGCTGTCTGAGGCGTGCCGTTTGAAGGTGGCACTGGCGGATGCAGCGCAGGCCTTCTACGCCTCGCTGGACGACATATCTCTGGAAGCGCTGGTCTGCGACAACCATGATCTGCTGCGGATCCTGCAGCCGGTGTCCTGCGGCGCCCGCTGAATCGGGACGCCGCAGCCTGTCTTACTCCCGGGCGCGCAGGATGCGGGCGGGCTTGGCGGCCAGTGGCCGCAGTGCAAAGGCGAGCCCGGCCAGCAGCGTGGTCAAAACACCGCCGGAAATCACCAGCAGGGCATTGGGCCAGATCACCGCGTAGTCTGTCTCGAACACATAGGCATTGATCGCCCAGGCCCCGGCAATGCCCGCCGCTAGCGCCACCGCGCCGGCTGCTGCCCCCAGCAAAGCCGAGCGCAGGGCAAAGCTCGCCAGGATCTGTTTGCGCGGTGCGCCAAGCGTTTTCAGGAGCGCGGCCTCATAGCGGCGCGCAGGCTCCCCGGCCGCAGCTGTTCCCAAAAGCACCAGGAAACCGGTCAGCAGCGTCGCTGCCGCACCGTAGGCCGTGGCCGCCGCCAGCTGGCGCAGGATGTCCGACACCCGGTCGATGGCGTCGCGCATGCGGATGGCGGTGATATTGGGCATCTCGCGTGCCAGGTCGCGCAGGATCGCGGCCTCGGCGTGCTCCTCGGCATAGACGGTGGCAAGGAAACTATGAGGGGCACCTGCCAAGGCGGCCTCGTTCATCACAATAACAAACCCCATGCCCGCAGTAGAGAAATCCACGTTGCGGAAGCTGGTGATGGTGCCGGTGATGTCGCGTCCCAGGATGTTGAGCGTCAGCGTGTCGCCCAGCTGCAGCCCCATCTCCTCTGCCTCTTCGGCGGAGAAGCTGATTTGGGGGTCGCCCGAGTAATCCTCCGGCCACCATTTGCCTGCGGTCACAGTTGTGGTCTCAGGCAAGGCGGCGGCATAAGAGACGCCGCGATCGCCTTCGACCACCCAGTGATCGCCAGCAACCTCGGTGGCGGGCTGGCCGTTGATCCGGGTTACCACACCGCGCAGCATCGGTGCGTTCTCCACCCGGGTCACTGCCGGGTCATTTTCCACCCGCTCCAGGAAGCTGGGCATCTGGCTGCGCTGGATGTCGACGAAGAAATAGGAGGGCGCCACGTCCGGCAGGTTGCCGGCAATGGCCCGGCGCATGTTGCCGTCGATCTGGCCGATGGCGGCCAGTACCGTAAGGCCCAGGCCCAGCGCCAGCACCGCAGGCACCGCGCCGTCGCGGGCACTGCCGATGGACGAGAGTGCCCAGCGGAGCGCAGGCCGGCCGCGCGACGCTCCGGTGCCGCGGCGGGCCAGGAAACCGATGCCAAGCGCCGCAATCAGCAGCACGATCAGCGAGCCCATCAGCCCGCCCGCGGTCCACAGCGTTAGCTCAGCCGAACCGCTGAACCAAGCTGCGAGCCCGACCAGCGCGCTAAGGGCTGCCGCTGTCGCCACCAGGTAACGCGGCGCGGGCAGCCGGGTGCGGCTGGCAAAGGCATCGCGGAAAAGCGAGGCGGCGCGGATGCGTTCAGCCCGCGCCAGCGGCCACAGGGCAAACACAAAGGCGGTCAGCAGCCCATACAGCGCAGCTTCGATCAGCGCCGAAGGGTAAAGGGAGAACACCGCCGGGAACGGCAATTGCGCTGCGATCAGCGGCCCCAGCAGCACCGGCATCAGCCCGCCGATCCCCAGCCCGATCACCACACCCAGCATCGCCAATGCGCCGATCTGCAGGAAATAGGTGAGAAAGATCGTCTGCCGCTCGGCTCCCAGCGTGCGCAGGGTCGCAATGGTTGACGTCTTTGTCGCCAGATAAGCCCGCACCGCGGCAGAGACGCCGACACCGCCCACCGCCAAGCCTGACAGCCCCACCAGCACCAGGAAGGCGCCCAGGCGTTCGACAAACTCGGAAATCCCCGGCGCGCCGTTCCGCGCATCGCGCCAGCGCATGCCAGTGGTTTCGAACAATCCCTCGGCTTCGGACTGCAGGGCGTTCAAGTCGTGGCCCGCAGGCAGCTCCATCCGGTATTTGGTGTCAAACAGAGTGCCGGTCGCCAGCAGGCCGGAGTCGGCCAGGTCCGGGGTTGCTACAATGGTCCGCGGTCCCAGTTCAAACCCCGAGGCCGCCGCATCCGGCTCCAGCGCGATCATCGCCATCAGCCGGAAGTCTTGGGTTCCAAGCCGGAATGTATCCCCTGGCTGCAGCCCCAGCCGATCTGCCAGCACCCGGTCCATCACCCCGCCGGGCAGGCCATCGGCGCCCGCCAAAGCGGTCTCCAGCGGCATCTCCGGCGCCAGCTTCATCTCGCCTTTCAGCGGGTACAGCCCGTCCACCGCCTTCACCTGGGTCAGCCCGCGCTCCTCGCCCACCGTCGCCATCGAGCGGAACTCGGCAATCTCTGAATAGCGCAGCGTGTTCTCTGCCAGCCATGCGCGTTCATCGTCATTGGCAAAGCGGTAGGTGAAATTCAGCTCGGCATCGCCGCCCAGGATCGTCGCGCCCTCGCGCGACAGTCCGGTCTCGATCGAGGCGCGGATCGAGCCGATGGCGGCAATCACCCCAACCCCCAGCGCCAGGCAGGCGAGGAAGATGCGGAACCCTTTCAGACCGCCGCGCAGCTCGCGCAGGGCAAAGCGCCAGGCCAGGCGGAAAGCGGAAGTATTCATTCCGCCGCCTCGCGCGCGGCCTCATCGTCGACGCGCCCGTCGCGCAGCCGGATCACCCGGTCGCAGCGCGAGGCGAGCTCCGGCGCATGGGTGACCATCACCAGCGTTGCGCCATAGCGGTCGCGCAGTCCGAACAGCAGATCCATCACCGCTTCGCCGTTGGCTTCATCCAGGTTGCCGGTAGGCTCATCCGCCAGCAAAATCGCAGGCCGCGGCGCCAGGGCTCGCGCCAGCGCCACCCGCTGCTGCTCGCCGCCCGACATCTGAGCGGGGAAATGGCCAGCCCGGTGGCCAAGGCCGACGGCCTCCAGCTCCGCCTGGGCACGCTCAAAGGCATCTTTGACGCCTGCCAGCTCCAGCGGTGTCGCCACGTTTTCCAAGGCGGTCATGGTGGGGATCAGGTGAAAGCTCTGGAACACCACGCCCATGTTATTGCGGCGGAACCGCGCCAGCGCGTCCTCATCCATCGCAGTCAGGTCCTGGCCCAGGGCGCTAACACTGCCGCCGGTCGCCTGCTCGAGCCCGCCCATCAGCATCAGCAGCGAGGACTTGCCCGAGCCGGACGGGCCGATCAGCCCCAGGGTCTCGCCCTGCTGCACGTCCAGCGAGATGCCGTGCAAAATCTCTACCGGGCCGGTATTGCTATTCAGGGTCAAAGACGCATCTAAGAGATGCAGAACGGGGCTGTTATCTTTGGTCATCGGGCCTGCCTGTTGGATCCACCTATCGGATATGGAGTGTTTGCGGCGATGCACAAGATACTGGCGCTGTTGAGTTTGATGCTTTTTGCCGGCACCGCCGGGGCTGAACCGCTGCGGATCACCGCCTTCGGCGACAGCCTGGTGCAGGGCTACGGGCTGCCGCAGGGCCAGGGACTGGTGCCGCAGCTGGAACGCTGGCTAAACGAAAACGGCGCTGAGGTGGTGCTGCAAAACGCCGGTGTCTCGGGCGACACGACCGCCGGCGGGGCTGAGCGTGCCGAATGGACCCTGTCTGACAACCCCGACGGATTGATTGTGCTGCTGGGCGGAAACGACCTGCTGCGCGGGCTGTCGCCGGACGAGGCGCGTGCCAATATGACCCGCATCCTGCAGGCGGCTGAGGCCAAGGGGATTACAGTCATGCTCATCGGCATGAAGGCACCGCCGAACTACGGGCCCGAGTACAAGGAAAGTTTTGATGCCATCTACCCGGAGCTGGCCCGGGCCTTCGGCGCGGTGCTGCACCCGGATGCCTTTGCCGGCATCGCGGCAGAAGCGGGCGGGGACCCGGCAGCGGCGCAGGCCTACATGCAGGACGACGGCATCCATCCCAACGCCCAAGGGGTGGCGCTGAACGTAGCGGCGCTGGGGCCGGTTGCGTTGCAGCTGGTTGAGAGCATCCGCAACTGAAAACAGCCCCGGAATGGCAGGGCTGTCTGAATTCTCTTACTCTGGATTGGAAATCCGGATCAGGAGACCAGCGCAATATCCACTGCGGACTCGCGGCCATCACGGCCGGCGCGCAGTTCGTAGGTCACTTTCTGATTGTCCGCCAGGCCGGTCAGCCCCGAGCGTTCCACTGCGGAAATATGGACAAAAACGTCCTTGCCGCCTTCGTCGGGCGCAATAAAGCCGTAGCCTTTGGTGGTGTTGAACCATTTGACGGTGCCAGTGGCCATCGTCTCGTACTCCTAAGTCGTCTCAAATTATCTGCCCGCGGATTGCGGCAGGCCGGCAAAGTCTGCAGATGATCATGACCGTGCCGCGCAGGCTACAGTGATGGCATTCGCGTAACGTCGCGATGACACAATTGGGTATGAAACCCTGTTAGCGCAAGAAAAATGCGGAATGACGCGGGGTTTCGACGCAGATTCCGGCAAGACTGTGCCTAAAGAACCGTCACCACAGTGCCCAGCGGCACCCGCTCGTACAGATCCGTCACATGCTCGTTCAGCATCCGGATGCAGCCATTGGACACAGAGTGGCCAATGGTTTGCGGCTGGTTGGTGCCGTGGATGCGGAAATAGGTGTCGACACCGTTCTGGTACAGGTATAGCGCCCGCGCACCCAATGGGTTTTTCGGACCGCCCGGCTGAATATATTCATTGTCGACGAATTTCGCATAGGCGCGGGGGTCGCGTTCGATCATTTCCGGGGTCGGACGCCAGCTGGGCCATTCCCGCTTGCGCTGGATTACTGCAGAGCCGGTGAACTCAAGCCCGGCCTTGCCGACACCAACGCCATAGCGCATCGCCTTGCGGGGTTCGGTCACGTAGTAGAGATAAAATGACCGCGGCAGCACCAGGATCTGGCCAGGGGCGAATTCTTTCTTGATGCGCACCTCCTGGGGGACGGGATCAAAAGGGGGCGGGTCCTTTTTGCGCGCCAGTGCAGGCAGCGGCAGCAGCGCCGCCGCCGCGGCTGCAGTGCCAGTGTTCAGGATGTCCCGGCGTGTCAGCATGGCCAAACCTCCGAATTTCCGTTGTCTCTGCTTCTCATCTTCCGGTGGCAGAGGCTTCCGGTCAACGGGCTTGCGCAGCTGGGCGGGCAACTGTTGCAAGTGCGGCGGCTGCAAGCATGCAGACGGCGATCCAGCCGAAGTACCAGAACTGCCCGGCCAGCAGGTCTTCGGCGTAGGAAGCGGCAAACCGCGCCTTGCCTGTGCTGGCAACCGCAAAGGCGGCAGCGCCGAAGGCGGCAAAGCCTCCGGCTGTCAGCCAGCGCGGCAGCTGCAGCCGCCCGGCGGCAAGCGCAACAGCCAGGCCGGGCAGCGCGCCCAGCCAGATTACCTTGCCGGCCCACCAGGGATGCGCACCCAAAGCGGCTGTGAGGTTCAGGAGATGGGCCAGTTCTGCGGCAACCAGAACGGCGGCGAGGGGCGGCAGGAGGCGGAGAATCTGTTTCATGCATCCGACATCGGAACCGGACGCTGCGGTTGCCATCCCCGGTGACAGGTTTGTGATGCGCTGCCAGCCGCTCTTGCGGCGGGCCAGGCTGCGGCTGTATCAGGGCATGTCCGCAACCGGAGGAGCTGCCATGGGCGCCAAGACACTGACTTGCCTGACCTGTGCCCAGCTGAACCGGGTGCCGGAGGAGAAGCTCGCCAAGGGGCCGAAGTGCGGCACCTGCGGTGAAGCGCTGCTGCCGGGCAAACCGGTGGATGTGGATCCGGCGACGCTGCAGAAAGCAGTCCAAAACGACGATCTGCCGCTGGTGGCCGATTTCTGGGCGCCCTGGTGCGGCCCCTGCAAATCCATGGCGCCGGAGTTCTCCAAGGCTGCCAAGGCGCTTGGCGCCAAGGCCCGGCTGGTCAAGCTGAATACCCAGGCGCACCAATCCACCGGCGCCCGCTACCGCATCCGCGGAATCCCGACTCTGGTCGCTTTTGAACGCGGCAAGGAAAAGAAACGCCAGGCCGGCGTGATGCGCCAGGGCCAGATCGTGAGTTGGGTAAAGGGTTAAGCCCGGCCGCCGAGGGCGGGTTTGAGGCGCGGCTGCGGCTGCATCCGGCTGCGCAAGGCCGCGGCGCCAATCACCAGCATCGCAACGGAAAGCCCTGCGCCAGGATAAAGCAGCAGGCTCACCCAAACGCTCAGCCCGGCCGCCGCATACCCCAGCACTGCGGCCGCAAACCCCGCAATCATGCCCAGAATGATACCGGCCCAAGCCATGGCGCCTCCTTTTCCAGCCACCAGTCTAACCTGGCGGCCGTATCGTCTCTCAACCCTATCTTCCGCAGGAAATTGTTAAAAAATGGCTTAAATTGCGGCGAAAAGATGCGGGCGGTCGCCCCGAAAGAGCAGCCCGGCGTTATTTCGAGATCAGCGCCACGCCGTCCTTGGCCTTGGGCATCTTGCCCTTGCCCTGCTGCAGCACATGCGCCATCTCATGAGCAAGCAGGTAAGAGTCCTTGGCATAGGCGGGTTTCGCCACATAGACATGATTGCCAACGGTAAAGGCACGCGCCTTCAGCTCTTTGCAGACTTCCTTGGCATTGCCGCCCATATGCACCCGCACCTTGCCCAGGTTGCCGCCGAAATGCGCCTCCAGCCCTTTGCGCAGGTCGCCGGGCAGTTTCTTCTCGGTGGTGCCTTCCGGCGCGGTCTTGAGCTTCCTGCGCTTGGCCTTCCGGCCTTTGGTCGCCTCGACTTCTGCCTTCACCTCTTCCGGTTTCAGAGTCATGGGGGATCCTTTCCAACGCTTTAACCAGCACATGGGCGCGGGGGCGCCTGTGGTGAGGGTAGGGCGAAGGGCGGGAAGGGCAAAGAGGGCGGGAAGGCCGAGGCCAACCGCTCAGCCAAACGTATAGAAGCTGTATTCCGGTGGTGGAGCCAACGTCCCCGGGCCGCTTAAGGCCCGGGCTGCGCCTGCCTGCCCCCCGGCAGGCGCATTCGCGCCCGCCCAGGCAGCCGCAGCCCTAATGTTTTGTACCTATTGGGACGTGAGGCGCCAGCTGCACGGCCCGCGCCTGACCTTCCCGTCATGCCGGAGGCATGCTTTCAGCATGACGAAGGCGCATCCGATCGCTCCCAAGGTCAGGCGCGAGCCTAGTGTTGGATTTGGTTTAGAAATGAAGAGTAACTCTAGCGAATGCTGCAATATTGCTCAAAGTACGCCAGCACTTCGGGTAATCCTTGCAGTTTGATTTTGTGAGATCCGAGTGGTGAAGACACTATCAGTTTAGCACGCCGATCTGCGAGAGCCGCCTCTTGTACAGCCGCTATGAAAGCCTTGTCATCACTCGCATTCGTGGGAACAAGTTTCACCGATCCCTTTAGTTTCGAACGGGAAAACGCGAAAGAAATCCCTGAAATATTGGCGGATGCCGATGAATCGTCCGGAATGCTCCGCCCGAAGTCAAGCACTGGCGTAACGGCATTCCGGTTCTGCGAACCCCAAAGTTTGAGCAAGACGCGAGTTTTAGGATCCTGACAATTCTGGCGGTCGCAACGATGGGCCTGACAAGATAAGCCATGAAACTCGGTCATTGCTGTAAAGACATGCCAGCCGGATATACGAACCTCGTTTTTGGGGTCCAAAGCAGCTGCCGGAGTGGCGACCGCCAGACAACTGGCAGTCACCACTAAGAGCCAGTGAATCAGGCTCAATCGCATGAGTTACCGCACAAACTTCTTGTGCTTCAACCGCTTGGGCTCCAGCGCGTCGGGGCCCAGGCGGCGTTTCTTGTCCTCTTCGTAGTCCTCGAAGTTGCCCTCGAACCACTCCACATGCGCGTCGCCCTCAAAGGCCAGGATGTGGGTGCAGATCCGGTCGAGGAAGAAACGGTCGTGCGAGATCACCACGGCGCAGCCGGCGAAATCGACCAGCGCGTCTTCCAGCGCCCGCAGGGTTTCCACGTCGAGGTCGTTGGTCGGTTCGTCGAGCAGCAGCACGTTGCCGCCCTCTTTCAGCAGGCGCGCCATGTGGACGCGGTTGCGCTCACCGCCGGACAGCAGGCTCAGCGGTTTCTGCTGGTCGCCGCCCTTGAAGTTGAACGAGGAGCAATAGGCGCGGGAGTTCACCTGCGCGTCGCCCAGTTCGATGATCTCGGCGCCGCCGGAGATCGCTTCCCAGACAGTTTCATTGTCCTTCAGATCATCGCGCGACTGGTCGACATAGGACAGTTTGACGGTGTCGCCGTATTCCACGGTGCCTTCGTCGGGCTGCTCCTGGCCGGTCAGCATCTTGAACAGGGTCGATTTACCGGCGCCGTTGGGGCCGATCACGCCGACAATGCCGCCCGGCGGCAGCGAGAATTCCAGGTTTTCGATCAGCTGCTTGTCGCCAAAGTGCTTGGCGAGGCCGTTGACTTCGATCACCTTGGAGCCGAGGCGCGGGCCGTTCGGAATGACGATCTGGGCGCGGCCGACCTTTTCACGCTCGGACTGGCTGGCCATCTCGTTATAGGCGGCGATACGGGCCTTGGACTTCGCCTGGCGGGCTTTCTGGCCCTGCTGCATCCACTCCAGCTCGCGCTCCAGTGTCTTCTGCTTGGCCTTGTCCTCGCGCGCTTCCTGTGCCAGGCGTTTCGCCTTCTGTTCCAGCCAGGCGGAATAGTTGCCCTCGTAAGGAATGCCGCGGCCGCGGTCGAGCTCCAGGATCCAGCCGGTGATGTCGTCCAGGAAGTAGCGGTCGTGGGTGACGCAGAGGATGGTGCCCTTGTAGTCGATCAGGTGCTGCTGCAGCCAGGCGATGGTCTCGGCGTCCAGGTGGTTGGTCGGTTCGTCGAGCAGCAGCATGTCGGGCGCTTCAAGCAGCAGCTTGCACAGCGCCACCCGGCGGCGCTCACCACCCGACAGGTCCTTGATCGGCGCGTCATCCGGCGGGCAGCGCAGCGCCTCCATCGAGACGTCGACCTGGCTGTCCAGATCCCACAGGTTCTCCGCATCGATGGCGTCCTGCAGCTCGGTCATTTCGGCCATCAGCTCATCGGTGTAGTTCTCGGCCATCTCCACCGCGATCTGGTTGAAGCGGTCGACCTTGTCCTTCTTCGCCTTGACGCCGAGCATGACGTTTTCGCGCACAGACAGGTTCTCGTCCAGCTGCGGCTCCTGCGGCAGGTAGCCGACCTTGGCGCCCTCGGCCGCCCAAGCCTCGCCGGTGAAGTCCTTGTCAAGGCCGGCCATGATCTTCATCAGCGTGGACTTACCGGCGCCGTTGACGCCGACCACACCGATCTTCACGCCGGGCAGGAAGGAGAGGTGGATGTTTTCAAAGCATTTCTTGCCACCCGGGTAGGTCTTGGAGACACCCTGCATGTGGTAGACGTACTGGTAGGAGGCCATGTGCTCGCTCCGTTAAGGGGGGAAATCGCTGGCGGGAGTGATAGCGGATGGGCGGCGGCGGGGCAATTCAAAGGTTACCTTGCCGAGCGCCGCTGTGTGCCTGGCTTGGCAGGCCTTTCAGCGGGCGCTAGGGTTCGGAAACGAGCCGACTGGAATTGAAAGGAATAAATTTGAGATCCTTGGCCGCTATGTGCGCATTCCTGGCTTGCTTATCGCTGTCTTCCTTCGCCAGCGCGCTGGAGATTAAGAGCCAAACGGTTATCAAGGGGTGGTCTGTTATTGAAGCAAAGACAGACCGGGATGGCCTTTCCTGCCAGGCACTCCGCTGCGATCAGCCGGATTGCAATTCCCGGGAAGCGTCTGTGTCTCTGTTGCTTTGGGGGTCGAAGTACCGCAACGCAATAACGCCGATGGTTGGTCTTGGGTCAGATCTTCCCAGAAGGTTTCCTGCCCAGCTTAGTGTCGGGGGTAAGGCGTTTGCTTTTAGTCAAAACAAGAAACCTGGCCCACACCGTTTGCTGCCCAAACGGAAAACTGATGATGCTAAAATCATAAGGGCAATGTTGACAGCCTTGTCCCGCGATCCGCAGGCAAATGCCCATGTGACATCCTCGCTTGGGGAGCAAAAAATTAGTCTGGACGGGCTTCCGGAAGTGCTGGCTTACTTTGAAGAACATTGCTGGATCAACTAGACAGTCCGCTAGGGCTGCACTGAATGAGGCTAAAGAGCTTGTGGTAGGCAAGACGCTGTAATTCAAACCGTCCCGTGCGCAGCACGGGCAGCGCCCGACCTCCCCCACGGGAGGGCGCTACGCACCCGCCCGAGGCCGGGCACGGCCCTCTGTTGCGTGAAGGCGCCGCTCAACATGTGATTGATCTCGCCCGCAAATTATGCGCATCAAGGCCTTCATGGTTTGTAAGCTGCCGCATATCCGTCCGGGGCAGAGCGTCGGGCTGCTGGGAGGATCTTTTGATCCGCCGCACCGGGGCCATGCGGCGATTGCGCAGGGAGCGCTCACGGCCTTTGGGCTGGATCACCTGGTGCTGCTGGTGTCGCCAGGCAATCCGCTGAAAGTCCGCCAGCCGGCTCCGCTGAGGCGGCGGATTGAGGCCTGCGAAAAACTGATCCGGCATCCGCGCATCCATATCAGCGGCATCGAGGCAGATCTTGGCACCCGCTACACCGCCCAAACCCTGCGCCATCTGCGCCGCCGCCATCCTGGCGTGCGTTTTGTCTGGCTGATGGGGGCGGATAATCTCACCCATTTCCACCGCTGGAAGGACTGGCGGCAGATCCTCGACACGGTGCCGGTGGGCGTATTGGCGCGCCCGAATGACCGCATCTCGGCGCGGTTTTCGCCTGCAGCAACGATCTACCGTCACGCCATGCTGAAGGGCTGCGAAAGCCATCTACTGGCACAGTCCGAAAGCCCAGCTTGGTGCTTCGTCAACGTGCCGATGGTGGATGCGAGCTCAACCGAGATCCGCGCCCGCGGCGAGTGGTCAGCGGCGTAAAGCCGCCGAGGCCAGCCCCGCCGACAGGACCACCGTCAGCCCGGCCCAGGTCCACAGGTCGGGCAGGTCGCTGAACACCGCCCAGCCCAGGCCCACCGCGGCCACCAGCTGGAAATAGACCATCGGCGCCAGCTTCACCGCCTGCACGCGGGCATAGGCAAACAGCAGCAAGAGATTGCCGGTCATCGAAAATGCCGCACTCCCCACCGTCAGCGCCGCGGTTGACGGCGTGAACTCGGGCAGGCTGGAAAGGCCCAACGGCAGCATCAGCACCGCGCTCAGCAGCAGCTGGGTCAGGCTCAGTTCCAGCGGCGAGCCCACATGCGCCAGCCAGCGCGAACTGGTCAGGAAACAGCCGTAGAAACAGCCGGCCAGCAGTGCCCACATGAGGTTGACGGAGCCGCCCAGCCCGGGCCGCACCACGATCAGCACGCCGAGGAATCCCAGCGCCATCAGCAGGCTGCGCAACAGCGTTGCCTGTTCGCGCAGCAGCAGCACCGACAGAACGTAGCTGACAATGGGGCCGATGAAGAAGGCGGCAAAGACATTGGCCAGCGGCTCGGTCTGCAGCGCGAACTGGATCGAGAAGATGCCGCCGGTCAGCAGCCCGGCGCGCAGCCACAGCCGCGGGTCGCGCAGCAGTGTATAGGCCCGGCGCGGCACAAAGGGCAGGATCAGCAGGGTGCCGATAGCAAACCGCGACCAGGCAACAAAGGCCGGTGCCGCCAGCCCGCCGCCGGTCAGCAGCTTGCCGCAAAGATCGCCTGCGGGGATCATCGACATCGCCGCGAACATCAAAAGAACTGCCTGTAACATGGGCGCCAGCGGTAGCAGGAGATCCGCCGGGGCAAAACCCCGGATCTTCAACCGTCCGGTCCAAAGGCGGATTACCGGGAAACGGGGATTGAAGCCGCCGAAGTCCTGCGCCAAAAAGAACCTATGACTTCGCGCCGGATGTTCCTCCTCTCCGGGCTTGCCGCATTGGCGGGCTCTTCTGCTTTGGCCAATGCTCCGGCCGTTTCCCTGCGCCCGGTGGCCCGCCGCGTCAGTTCGCTGGCCGCGGGCTCGGACGGGCTGAAAGCGCTGCTGGCACGGGCCAAGCTGACCGGCCACGCGGTCTGCGCGGTGGCGGATGTGAAGACCGGCCAGGTGCTGGAATCCTCTGGCGGGGCAGAGGCTTTGCCGCCCGCCAGCGTCGCCAAGGCGCTGACCGCGCTTTATGCGCTGGATGTGCTGGGGGCGGATCACCGGTTTGAGACCCGCATCCTGGCCACCGGCGGCGTGGCTGGCGGTGTGGTCAAGGGCGACCTGATCCTGGCCGGCGGCGGCGATCCAATGCTGAACACCGACCATCTGGCGCTGCTGGCCAAGGCGCTGAAGACCGCCGGCGTGCGCGAAGTGCGTGGGCGGTTCCTGGTCTGGGAGGGCGCGCTGCCTGCAATCAGGACAATTGATCCGGGCCAGCCCGACCACGTCGGTTACTCCCCGGCAGTCAGCGGCATTGCGCTTAATTTCAACCGGGTGCATTTCGAATGGAAGCGCGCCTCCAGCGGCGGCTGGGCCATCACCATGGATGCGCGCACCGAGAAGTACCGCCCCGAAGTCGCCACAGCCCGGATGAAGATCGAATCCCGCGCGGTGCCGGTCTACACCTACGCGGATAGGGGCGGGGTGGATCAGTGGACCGTGGCCAGCAAGGCGCTGGGCAAAGGCGGCGCGCGCTGGCTGCCGGTGCGCAATCCAGGCGCATATGCGGGGGATGTGTTCCGCACCCTGGCACGCTCCAATGGTATTGCCTTGCCAAAAGCGCGCACCGCTAAATCGCTGCCCGAGGCACAGCTGCTGGCGCAGCACCACAGCCCGCCGATGGATGTGATGCTGAAGGCGATGCTGAAATATTCCAACAACCTGATGGCTGAAATGATCGGCATGGCGGCTACTGCCCGCCGCGCCGGACGGCCAGCTTCATTGAAAGCTTCGGCGGCAGAGATGAGCCGCTGGGCGGCCGGGACATATGGCATGTCCGGCACAAAACTGGTGGACCACTCGGGCCTTGGCGATGCCTCGCGGATGACACCTGGCGACCTGACCGGGGCTCTGGTGGCGGCCTACAAGGCCGGCCATCTGAAACCGCTGCTGAAACGCTTCCCGATGCGCGACGCCAAAGGCCGCATTCTCAAGGGCCACCCGATCCAGGTTGCGGCCAAGACCGGCACGCTGAACTTCGTCTCCGGCCTCGGCGGCTTCATGACCGCGGCCGACGGCACCGAGCTGGCCTTTGCCATTTTTACCGCCGACCAGAAGGCCCGCGCCCGCATTCCGCGTGCCCAGCGGGAGCGCCCGCAAGGCGCCCGAAGCTGGAACCGCCGCGCCAAGCAGCTGCAGCAGCAGCTGATCGAACGATGGGGCGCTGTTTACGGCAGCTGACCGGCCTCTGCCACCGTTTTACCGGTCTGCGGATCATACAGCCCGCCGCCCAGATGCACGTGCCCCCAGCCCATGATCTGCAGCAGGACCGGCTCCAGGCTGCGGCCCTGGTCCGTCAGCGTATACCGGTAGCGGACCGGGCGGTCCTGATAAGCCTCCTTTGTGATCAGCCCCAGGCCCATCAGCCGTTTCAGCCGCTCTGACAGCAGGTTGGCGGCGATGTGCTCTTCGCTGGCCTGCAGCTCCTGAAAGGTATGCTTGCCATGCCACATCAGATCGCGCACCACCAGCAGGGTCCATTTGTCCCCCAGAACGTCCAGCGTGCGGGCAATCGAACAGCGTGAGCGGAAGGCGGTTTGCGGCTGGGTCATGCGGGGCTCCAGGGAAATTCATCCCAGCCAGAATAAGACACTTTCAAAATGAAAGCCACTCATGCAGAGTGACTTGCAATTTGAAAGTGAGTCGTGTGCACAGGAGACGCCGCATGGAAGCAATTGGAAACACACCACTGGTAAGGCTCAGCTGCCTGGCCGGGCCGGACAGCGCCGAGGTTTGGGTAAAGTGGGAAGGCGCCAACCCCACTGGCAGTATGAAGGACCGCATGGCGCTGTCGATGATCGAAGGGGCGGAACGCCGCGGCGATTTGCAACCCGGCGGGCGGGTGGTCGAATATACCGGCGGCAGCACCGGCAGTTCCCTGGCGATGGTATGCGCGGCGCGCGGCTACCAGGCGCATTTCGTTTCCTCAAACGCGTTTTCCGAGGAAAAGCTGCAGACCATGCGGGCCTATGGGGCAAAGGTGGAGGTCATTCACGCCGAAGGCGGCATCCTGACCGCCAGCGTCATTGACCGCACCATTGCCCGCGCCAAGCAGCTGGCGGCGGAACCCGGCGTGTTCTGGACCGATCAGGTCAACAACATGGACAACAAGCGCGGCTACCACGGCATGGCCCGGGAGATCCTGGCGCAACTGGACGGTCCGGTGGATGAGTTTGTGATGGCCGCGGGCGGCGGCGGCTGCATTTCGGGCAATGCCGAAATTCTGAAGCAGCACAACCCGGATACCCGCATCACCGCCATCGAGCCTTACAACGTGCGCAACCTTTCCGGCGGTGATACCAGCGGCACCCACCAGCTGGAGGGTATCGGCCTGTCTTTCCTGCCAAAGATCCTGCGCCGCGATCTGATTGATGATGTGGTGCCGGTCCGCGACGAGGACGCTTTCGCCGCCGCCCGCATGCTGGCGCAGCAGGAGGGGCTCTTGGGCGGCATCACTTCGGGCGCCAATATCTGGGCCGCATTGCAGCGGGCCCGGGAACTCGGCCCGGGCAAGCGGGTTGTGACCGTGGTGATCGACACCGGGCTGCGCTACCTGAACTGCGGGCTGCACGGCTGAAGCCCGCCTGGGCGCCGTATCAGCCTCCTGCGGCAAAGGCACGCGCGCGCATCAGGTCCCGGGCCAGTTCGGCCAGGATTGCCATGCTGAAGCCGCCCAGGGCCTCGCGCCGGTCCTTAGCCGCGCCCCAGGCGTTGTCGCAGCGGATATTGTCGAGAAACTCATGCCCGGCCCAGGTCAGCCCGTGCACCACCCAATTGCCGCCGGCCAGCCGCGAGAAGCGGGCAAATCCGGCGCTTTCCAGCAGCTCCAGGTGATACGCCAGTTTGCGCGCCCCGGCCTCCGGCAAGCAGCCGTCCAGCGGCAGCATCATCGCCGCAGCCGCGGCTTGCGGCAGGGTGCAATAGCCCCCCCGCCCCGCCTCGATTTCGAGAAGGAGTTTCCGGATCTCATCAATATCCCGCTGCCACGCCGCCATTGGCCTGAACCCTTGCACAATCACACCGCGGCGAAATGGTGCGGAACGATCCCGCGCACAAGTCCGGGTTGTGCAAGGCCGCTATGCTGTGCAGGCAAGTTCCGCTAGGTCAAGCAGCCGCGCCGGCACGCCATTTCTTCTGGCTCAAAATATCCCGGGGGAGGCCGTCAGGCCGGGGGCAGAGCCCCCAATCCTTTCTTATCGTTCAGACCATATGCCGCGCGCGAGCGCCGCGCTCGATGGCGGCGGCATGCAGCCGGTCGATGTTCAGCTCGTAACGGACCTCGGCCAGGAACTCGAGTTCGGTCTCGCCAAGGATACCGTCGGCGGCGGCCACGTCGCAGGACAGCGCATAGGCGGTCTCAAACAGCCGCTCCGGCAGATCGCCGCGGATAAGGCCGAACAGTGCGGCCAGCCCGTCTTCCTGCTCGAACAGGTCCAGCACAGTCTGCGAAATGCGGCTGACCCGGTCGATATCGTAGTCTGCAAACACCGGCAGCATGTTCACCGCCGACTGGATCTTGACCAGCTCCGAGGTGCGGATGTTCTCGTCCGAGGCCGATACCGCCACCATCAGCGCCACCAGGCAGTCCTGCGGGGTCATCGGGTGCGGGGTTTGCTCACTCATGGACGAAATCCTTATCTGCTCTCAATATTGACCCAATCAGGATAGGTATGCCCGCGCAGCACTTCAACAACAGCCTGCGGCACCGCGGCAAATTTTGCGCAAAGCCCGCCGCAAAACCCTGCTCCGCAAGGGGTGGCATTATTGACTCATGCTGCATCGGCACAATAGAGAGGCACGTCCGGTTGCGCCCCGCGCCTCCGGTGATCCCGAAACCACAGACGCCGTTGGAGAACATTATGTCTGATCTGCGCGAAGAAGCTCTCAAGAGCAAAGCCTGGCCGTTTGAAGAAGCCCGCCGGGTGCTCAAACGCTATGCCAAGGGCGCGCCGGAAAAGGGCTATGTTCTGTTTGAGACCGGCTATGGCCCCTCCGGCCTGCCGCACATCGGCACCTTTGGCGAGGTCGCCCGCACCACCATGATCAAGAAAGCCTTCGAGGTGATCTCGGACATCCCGACCAAGCTGATCTGCTTCTCGGATGACCTCGACGGCATGCGCAAGGTGCCGGGCAATGTGCCGAACCCGGAAAGCCTGCATGACCATCTACAAAAGCCGCTGACCAGCGTGCCGGATCCGTTCGGCACCCATGAAAGCTTCGGCCACCACAACAATGCCATGCTGCGCCGGTTCCTGGACACTTTCGGCTTCGAGTATGATTTCTACTCGGCCAAGGATTTCTATGAATCCGGCCAGTTCGACGAGGTTCTGAAGCGCGCCGTCGAAAAATATGACGACGTGATGGCGATCATGCTGAAATCCCTGCGGGAAGAGCGCCGCCAGACCTATTCGATCTTCCTGCCGATCCACCCGGAAACCGGCCGCGTTCTGTACGTGCCGATGAAGAAGGTCTGCGCCGAGACCTATACCATCACGTTCGACGACGAAGACGGCAAGGAATGGACCCTGCCGGTCACCGGCGGCAACGTGAAGCTGCAGTGGAAACCGGACTTCGGCGCCCGCTGGGCAGCGCTGGGCGTGGACTTTGAAATGTACGGCAAGGACCACTCCACCAATACGCCGATCTATGACGGCATCTGCCGGGTGCTGGGCCACCGTGCGCCGGAGCATTTCACCTATGAGCTGTTCCTGGATGCCAACGGCCAGAAGATCTCGAAAACTTCCGGCAACGGCATCTCGATCGACGAATGGCTGACCTATGCCTCGACCGAGAGCCTGGCCTACTTCATGTACCAGAAGCCCAAGACCGCCAAGCGGATGCATTTCGATGTGATCCCCAAGGCGGTGGATGAGTATCACCAGCAGCTGCGCGCCTACCATGGGCAAGACCTGAAGGCACAGCTAAACAACCCGGTCTGGCACATCCACGCAGGCGACGTGCCGCAGTCGGATATGGTGGTGCCGTTCTCGATGCTCTTGAACCTGGCCTCCGCTTCCAGCGCCGAAGACAAAGCCACCATGTGGGGCTTCATCAACAAATATGCGCCTGACGCGACACCGGAAACCCACCCGGGCATGGATCAGGCCGCGGGCTTTGCGGTGGCCTACTTCAACGACTTCGTGAAACCGGCCAAGACCTTCCGCCTGCCCACCGATCAGGAGCGCGCGGCGCTGCAGGATCTGGCGGATGCGCTGAAGTCTTCGGACGCCGCGCTGGCGGCCATTGCCAAGAAGAACGAGATCGCAGGCAACACCGACCCGCTGCCTGAGGCCGATTTCGCAGACGAGGAATTCCTGCAGTCAGTGGTCTTTGCCATCGGCAAGATCCACGGGTTCGAGCCGCTGCGCGCCTGGTTCTCGGCGATCTACGAAGTGCTGCTGGGTGCTTCCCAAGGCCCGCGCTTCGGCGGCTTTATCGCGCTGTATGGCGTTGAAGACACCATTGCGCTGATCGAAAAGGCGCTGGCGGGCGAGCTGGCGTAAGCAGGCCAAACGCTAACGGTATTTGTAAAAGGGAGCGCTTGCGCTCCCTTTTGTTTTTCCGCTCCAAAGCTCCCCGAAGCAAAACATTGACCTCACCTTGCCGTGAGCTACCTGTGAGGTCTGGGTGTTGGAGGGGGCAGATGCGCAAGCTGTTGCTTGCTGTCACGAGTGTTTTGGTACTGGCCCTTCCAGCCTCAGCGCAGAAGGCGCCGGTTACGGCGGTGATCGACAGTCAGATCGCCGCTTTTTTGCGGGACGATTTCGAAACCGCCTTCACCCATGCCTCCCCCTCGATCCGCCGGATTTTTGAAACGCCCGAGCGCTTCGGCCAGATGGTGCGGCAGGGCTATCCGATGGTCTGGCGCCCGGCCGAGGTGCGTTATCTCGCCTTGCGCGACGTGGCTGGCAGCCTGTGGCAGCGGGTGATGATCACTGATGCAAATGGCGCTGTGCACCTCTTGGATTACCAAATGATTAAGCTGGAAAGCGGCTGGAAAATCAACGCGGTACAGCTTCTGACAGGGCAGGGTGAGAGCACCTGAAATGCCCCCTGCGTACGCC
Organism: Leisingera sp. ANG-M1; assembly: GCF_000813745.1. Classification (GTDB taxonomy): domain Bacteria; phylum Pseudomonadota; class Alphaproteobacteria; order Rhodobacterales; family Rhodobacteraceae; genus Leisingera. The sequence goes on from NZ_JWLC01000010.1 coordinate 163,196, forward strand.
CCTCTCGGGCGATGTTAACGCGGCAAGTGTAGATCCTTTTCCCCGAACGCGACATGCGCAGCAGGAAAGGGTTTTCCATGAACAAGGCGATCACCGAAGGTTTGCAGCTGATGCCGCCCGCATTTGCGGACGGCCTGAACGTCTGGTCCAGCGGCGACGGCACCCCCGGCTCCGACACCTATGATGGCGCTGCGAATGCCGTCTTTGTCGCGGCGGATCCGGATTTTGGCGGCTGCCTGGAGCTGCAGAAGACCGAAAACACCCAGAAACTCCGTTTCATGGGGGAAACCCCGCTGCAGCCGGGCTGCTATCTGCAGATCAAGGCGCGCATCAAGGCGGTCAGCGGCGCGCTGCCTTCGGTGCGCATCGCAGGCTGGGCCGCGGCAAGCAACGGCAGCCATATCAGCGGCGTGGACGAAACGGCGCCGCAGGTGGCGCTGACAACCTATGGCGACGCAGTCGAGGTCACCGGCATCGTTGGCAGCGGCAGCCGCGGCGGTGTCGACATGCCCTGGGGGCGCACCGCGGCTTACGGCCATTTCGGCCTTGACCTGACCGGCGCCAACGGCGGCGTGGTGCGGATCGACGATATCGAGATCACCGACATTACCAGCGCCTTCCTGCGCGACATGCTGAGCCTGGTGGACGTGACCGACTATGGCGCCGTGGGCAACGGCAGCTTTGACTGCTCCGCGGCCTTTGAAGCGGCTGATGCCGCTGCCGATGGCCGCCGCATCCTGGTGCCCGCCGGCGAATTCTACCTGAACAGCACCGTGTCGCTGGGCAGCGAGGCCGTGTTTGAAGGCACTGTTTCGATGCCCGATGACGAAATGCTGCTGCTGACCAAGAACTTCGACTTTCCCTCTTACGCCGCCGCCTTCGGCAACGAGGAGCTGGCCTTCAAAAAGGCGTTCCAGGCCCTGATCAACAACGTGGACCATGAATCGCTGGACCTGAAGGGGCGCAAGGTCAGTGTAACCGGCCCGGTCGATATGCAGGCGGCGGTGCCGAACAAAAGCTCCTATGCCACCCGCCGGGTCATCCGCAACGGCCAGATCGAGGCAGCCTCCAGCGCCGCCTGGGACACCGATGTGGTGACCTCGCAGGCGACCTACAGCGCCTCGGATTCCAAAAAACTGACCAATGTCGCCAATATCGCCAACATTGCTGTCGGCGCGCTGGTCGAAGGCGCAGGCGTCGGCCGCGAGGTCTATGTGAAGTCCAAAAACACCGGCGCGGGCGAGCTGACCCTCAGCACCGCGCTCTATGATGCCGAAGGCACCCAGACCTTCACCTTCCGCGATTTTAAATACATGGTCGATTTCAGCGGCTTCAGCGCGCTCAGCAAATTCGGCCTCGAAGGCATCGAGTTCCAGTGCAACGGCCGCTGCAGCGCCGTGCGTCTGCCGCCGTCGGGATCGGTCAACAGTTTCGACAGCTGCTTCATCTCGCGGCCGCTGGACCGCGGCATCACCTCTATCGGCACCGGCTGCCAGGGCATCCTGATCGATAACTGCCAGTTCCTGTCCAACGAGGACCCGCTGGATGTCCCTGACCGTGTCAGCATCGGGCTGAACGTCAACAACAACGACGCCAAGCTGCGCAGCAACCGGGCCACGAGGTTCCGCCATTTCGCCATTCTGGGCGGCGGCAACAACACGGTGACCGGCAACCATTTCTTCCAGGGGGACAGCATCCCGGGCGGGGTGCGCACCGCGGGGCTGGTGCTGACCTCCAACAATTGCACCTCGACGGTGTCGGACAACTACGTCGACAATTGCTTCATCGAATGGACCAACGAGCGCGACCCCAGCCCGGACAACACCGGCGGCTTTTCGTTCAGCGCCCTGTCCATCAACGCCAATGTGTTTCTGTCAGGCGATGTCGCCAACTGGTTCAGCTACATCGTTGTGAAGCCCTATGGCAGCGGCCATTACCTGAACGGGGTGTCGGTTACCGGCAACAAGTTCCGCTCCCTGAACGGCAGCATCGACCGGGCCGAGCGGGTCGATACCAGTTTTGCGGACCTGGATTTCACCCGCTCCAAGAACGTGGTTTTCACCGGCAATATGTACCACAACATCACCACCCATGCCGCCAACCCGCTGCGGGTGCGGCACGATCAGAACTCGGCGTCAACATCGTGGAGCGTTGATGCGGACGGGCAGCTGCCGTTCCAGGGCTATGCCCGCTATGTCGACAGCGTGATCCCGATGGGCCCCCTGCGGACCAGCGGCAACAGCACCCGCTACATCACGCCGTATACCGAGGTGCTGCAAGGCTCTGCCAATGATGAGATCCATCTGCGCTGGGGCGAGGCGGTCAAGGGCGAGGTACAGGTGATCCTGCGCATGGACAGCTGACCCAAAGCCGGTCAGCCCTGCGGATGCAAGTCCGCTGGGCCCAGGTGAAACGCTTTGCCGAAGCCGCCGTTCAGATGCGCCGCCGTAATGCGGAAGCGGACAAAACTGAAGTCGGCAAACTGAATGTAGAGCTTGGCCTTGGGGTGGCTGCGCAGGTAATGCGCAGCCAGTTCCGCATGCCCGGGGGCGCCGTGCGTCAGGAAGCCGGCCTGGCAGACCAGGCTAAGGCGCGGATGGGTCAGCGGATCGCCTTTGGCGCCAGGCTCCCCCACCAGCAGCGAGCAGGCCGGGCGCTGCCGCATCGCCTGGGTATGCAGCGCCAGGTCCGAGACCAGGCTGACCGGCGCGCCTTGCGGATCCAGCCCGAACGCGACCCGCGTGACCAGCGGGCTGCCGTCTTCGGCCAGCACGCCAAGCGCGGCAAAGCGCGCCTCGGCCATCAGGCTTTGCGCCAGGCGGCGGGCGCCGTCATCGGCGGGGCGGATCGGATCGGCCATGCATGCCTCAGGTATTTGCAGCGGAGTTCAGAACCTCTGCCACAAGCTCAGCTTCAAGCCAAGGCTGCGCTGCTGCGCCCGGCGGTGCTCCAGCCCCAGGACCAGCTCCTGCCGGGGGCTGAGCGCATAGCGCAGGGACGGGGTGACCGCATAAGAGAGCTCACCGCTTTCCGGCCGCGAGGTTTCAATCTGCAGCATCGGGGCAAATTTGCCAGGCCGCCGCAGGCCCAGGGTGGCATCGAGTTTCCAGATACCGTCCTCGCCGCCGTTGCGCAGCTCATAGGCGGCATCAATGGCCAGCCAGCCGCTGCCGTTGCGGGTGCGGAAACTGCGCCCGAAGGAGAGAGCAGTCTTCTGCATCACCTGCCAGCTGCCTTGGAAGTGATTGCCGCCGATCCCCGCCTCAGCCGCCAGCCTGTTGCGCCCCGCGTGCCACAGCGGCAGGCGGGCAAACAGCAGCGCATGGCCGGAGACATCCGCATTCTGGTTCAGATCGACCCCGAGAGTGAGTTTCGGTGCAAGCCCGTAAGCCCCGTAATAGCCCAGTTCATGCGCTCCCTTGCCATCGCTTTGGCGGTAGGTCGCGCTTGCGGAAGCAAACCCGCGGCCCGGTTTCTCAGGCCATGCGCCGCCGGCCGCCGGCTGGGCCAGCGCCAGGGCAAGACAGGCGGCAAAGGCAGATTTCATTCCGATGGCTCTAACAGACTGCGGCAAGAGTCCCGGCTTATGGTTAAGGTTGTGTTAAATGGTCCCGGCGGTTCAAATGCGTGCGGCGGTGAAAAAAGGTCGTGCGCTTCTGGCGCAAACGGGCGTAGGCTGGGGGAAGTCAACGGAGGAGCCAATGCCAACAATAGCAAAAACCGCTGATATCCAGACCGTTATCACCACATTCGAGATGACGCCCGGGACCTGCCAGGATCTGCTGGAGGCGCTGCAGGACGCCTATTCCGATTTCATTTCGAAACAGCCCGGCTTTATTGCGGCCGGCCTGCATGTGAATGACGCCCAGACCCGCATCGCCAATTACTCGCAATGGCGCCGCCGCGAGGATTTCATGGCCATGCTGCGCAGCCCCGAGATGCGCGAACGCAACCGCAAGATCAACGAGCTGTGCCGCAGCTTCGAGCCGGTGATGTATGACGTGGCGGAGGTTTTTGGCTCGTAACCTCCTGCACCGGCACTGAAAAGCTGTCCTGCCTTGACCCCGGTCAAGGCGGGGTTCCGGCGGCATAGCTACTCTCGAAGCGTCAGTAACCCAAGGAGACTAGCCATGTATCACAATATTCTGGTGCCAATTTCCTTTGACCCGGAGCGGGATGTTAACGGGCCGCTCAAAGTAGCACGGCTGCTGTCTGCGCCGGGCGCCAAGGTGACGCTGCTGCATGTGATAGAGCAGGTGCCGGCCTATGCAATCTCTTACATTCCGGCCGATTTCATGGAGGACACGCGCAGCGCGCTGCAGGCCGAGCTCGACGGGCTGGCGCAGACCCTGCCCAATGCCGAAGGCGCTTTGGTCGAAGGCCATTCCGGCCGCACCATCCTGGATTGGGCAGAGCAGAACCAGCCGGATCTGATCATCCTGGCCTCGCACCGGCCATCAATGCAGGATCTGCTGTGGGGGTCGACCTCAGGCCACGTGGTGCGCCACGCCGCCTGTGCCGTGCATGTGGTGCGCTGACGCGGCGGGCCGTCAGGCCGGGACCGCCTTTTTCAGCAGCTGCCAGGCCAGCCGGATCGCGGCGCCGGGCAGCATCGCAGAGCGCAGCAGGATCTTGTTGGAGTTCACCGCTTCGGCAATGCGGGCATATTGCACTTGCTTGGCGGCCGGTGAGCGCAGCAGAATGGTTTCCGCCTGGCGCATTGCCTGCTCGGTCTGCCGCTTGATCTGCGGCACCGCGGCGGGTTTGACTGCGCGGTAGACGTTCAGACCCAGCCGCACGTTCTTCTGGGACGGGTCCAGGTTCTTCTTGACGGCTTTGGTCAGCGTATCCTCGACCAGCGTCAGCGCCTGAGAGGCCTCGGCATAGGCCTGATTGCTGTCCAGTTTCTGCCGGGCCAGCTTGTAGGTGTGGCGGAAACAGTCGAACTTGAAGTTCCGGGGCAGCCGTCCGCAGCGGTCGAAGCCGCGGGTCAGGATGTTGACAACCGATCGGGTGACCGAAGCGCTGAGCGCGTTGCTCTGGCCGCCGCCCTGGGCGCTGCCGCCGCCGCCGCCACCACCGCCTTCCCCGGCCCGCGCATGGGCGGGCGCGGCGGCGAGGATCAGGGCCAGAAGCCCGGCTTGCAAGGTTTTGCTGCTCATATGTGCCTCCTTGGGTTTGCAGCAAGCTTACCATGGGTCAGCTGCCTGGAAACGGGCGGAATCCCGCAAATCCTGCATTTTTACGGCTGCCTTGCCTTGCAGCCTGCCCCAAGGCTGCCCAGTTGAGTGGCGTGAGTTGTGACAGGAGATGCAAATGCAGTGCCCGATTGATGGAACCCAGCTGGTGATGAGCGACCGCGCGGGGGTCGAAATCGACTATTGCCCGAAGTGCCGCGGCGTGTGGCTGGACCGGGGCGAGCTGGACAAGATTATCGAGCGATCAGCACAGCCTGCACAGGCGGCACCGCAGCCGCAGCAGCGCTATGAGGAGCGCAGCCGGGAGTATGACCGGCATGACGAGCGGAAATACGACAAGAAGTACTACAAGAAGAAAAAGAAGAACTTCCTGGAAGATCTGTTCGATTTCTGACCGGCAATAGGCGCCGCCCCGGTCAAACGGGGGCGGCAGGCCGGTGCTGGTGCCGGTGTCAGTGAACCGTGCAGAAGGAGCCGTGTTTGGCGTCCTGCATCAGCTGATCGAAGTGGCGGCCCTTCATCTCGATGAGGGTCTTGTGGTCGCCGGCTTCGAACCAGACCTTGTCGAGCCCGGTCAGGCTGTCGTCGATCACCGTGGGCACATGGTAGGCTGCGCCGACGCAAGGCGCCGCGCCGGGGTCGCAATCGTCGAAGACCTGGTTCAGCTCATATTCCGGCGCCAGCCCGAGGCGGCGGTTCATCATCGACTGCAGCGCGTGCAGGTCGACATGGTGGTTGGACGGGATCACCGCCAGCACCGGGCCTTCTTCCATGTGAATAAGCACCGATTTGGCCAGATGGTCGCCCGGCACATGGGCGCTTTCGGCGCATTCAGCCGCGGTGGCGGTATAGGGATGGCGGACGGTGCCGAAGGGCAGGCCCTGTGCCTCGAGATGATGTTTCAGGCGTGAGGCGATCATCGTTGGGTCCTCCTGTTCAGGGTGGGACCCCCCGGCCGCTGGTGGCTCAGGTCCTTGGCGCCGCGGATGTGTCTTGGGTCACTGGAGGTGCGGCGTCTTCAGCACTGGGCGCAGCAAGCGGCAAGCCGGGGCGCCCCGTAGTTTCTGGTGCCCTCCAGTGTGGGGCAGGAGGGGTGAGTCGGGCAAGAGGGGCGGGGCAGCGGGTGCTGTAGGGTGTAAAGGAAAAGGGGTTTCGCTGCGAAACACTATTTGTTAACAGGGGGTTACTTGATTTTTGGTAGTTTTGCGGAGCCAATTGCACGGCTTTGCCGTGCATCGCGCCCGACCCGCCCCCCCCAGGGCGGGCGCGAACGCCCACCCTCGGGATCGGGCGCTGGGTTGTTGAGAAAGTTGGATTTCCCACCTACAACAACGGGCAACCTAACGCCCTCTATTTCTTGACCAAAAAGCAGCGCAGGCATTTGCCTCCAAGTCTTGTGCAGCCTTAAGGAACAAATGAGCTTGCGCATTCTTGCCGTTTTACTTTCATTTTTCGCAGCTTCTGCGAGTGCGGAAAGCAACGAAACTATAGCGCTGCGTGGTGCTCTAGCCGCGATGGGGTATTCTGAAATCATTCTTCATCATTGCAAGCTGACTTTTTCCCGAACTGCTGAGCCAACCCAGGAAAACAACGAACTCACTGGCTACAAACGCACTCTGCATATCGAAACCTTGCAAGATATCGCTGAGGAGCCAGTCAGGCTCAAAAAACAAAAGAGCCTAAAGTTCCATATTTTGGATTTGAAGTTCCGCGGTTCCTATTCACCGCAACTTGATCAGATCCAGCGGGCCAGACGGTTCATAAGGAAACGGTTCCCAAACTCAAACTGGCCGTATGATTTTCCCCATTTTCAGGGGGAATTCACACCCGAGATCGAGTTGGAGCTCAAACGGGAGTATCCTGAAATTTGGTCTATGAACAGGACAGTTGAGTACACCAGATATGGCAAAGCCACTCGCCCGGAGATGAGCTTTGAGTTGACCTACAGTTCCGCGGAACCGCTAGAGAAATTTCGGGACAGCTTGAGGGCATATTCAAATGGGAAAAGATGCCCTCTCCTGAAAGCAGGCGAAGAACTCTAACTAAGCCAAGTCTTAGTCAGACAGGTAGGCTATGCTAATTGCCATTCTACTTCACGAAAACTTCTTCTGCGACTTTCCCCGGTAGGCCCGTGTCCCGGCCTTGCCGGCTGTTGACCGCCCCCGCGATTTGACGGCAGCCTCGGAGGCCGCCTCCACCGCAGACTGCCGCGCCAGCGGGTCGTCTGATATGGCCAGATCCACTGCCTCCAGACGTTTGACCTCGTCGCGCAGGCGGGCGGCTTCTTCGAATTCGAGGTTCTCCGCCGCCTTGCGCATCTCGTCGCGCAGGCCGTTCAGATGTGCCTCCAGGTTGGCGCCGTGCATCGGTTTGTCCACCGTGGCGGTGACGCGGTTCATGTCGACGTCGCCCTCGTAGAGGCCGGCCAGAACGTCCTCGACGTTTTTCTTCACCGTCTCAGGCGTGATGCCGTGTTCGAGGTTGTAGGCGATCTGTTTTTCGCGGCGGCGGTTGGTTTCCCCCAGGGCGCGTTCCATCGAGCCGGTGATCTTGTCGGCATACATGATGACGCGGCCGTCGGCGTTGCGGGCGGCGCGGCCGATGGTCTGGATCAGCGAGGTTTCGGAGCGCAGGAAGCCCTCCTTGTCGGCGTCCAGAATAGCGACCAGGCCGCATTCGGGGATGTCGAGGCCCTCGCGCAGGAGGTTGATGCCAATGAGCACGTCGAAGGCGCCAAGGCGCAGGTCGCGCAGGATCTCGATGCGCTCCAGCGTGTCGATGTCGGAGTGCATGTAGCGGACTTTGATGCCCTGTTCGTGCAGGTATTCGGTGAGGTCCTCGGCCATGCGTTTGGTCAGCGTGGTGACCAGGGTGCGGAAGCCGTTGGCGGTGACCTTGCGGACCTCGTCCAGCAGATCGTCCACCTGCATGTCGACGGGGCGGATTTCGACCTCGGGGTCGAGGAGGCCGGTGGGGCGGATCACCTGTTCGGTGAAGACGCCGCCGGATTGCTCCATCTCCCAGCCTGCAGGCGTGGCGGAGACAAAGACCGATTGCGGGCGCATGGCGTCCCATTCCTCGAACTTGAGGGGCCGGTTGTCCATGCAGGAGGGCAGGCGGAAGCCGTGTTCGGCCAGGGTGAATTTGCGCCGGTGGTCGCCGCGGTACATGCCGCCGATCTGGGGGACGGAGACGTGGCTTTCATCGGCGAAGACAATGGCGTTGTCGGGGATGAATTCAAACAGGGTGGGGGGCGGCTCGCCCGGGGCGCGGCCGGTGAGGTAGCGGGAGTAGTTCTCAATCCCGTTGCAGTGGCCGGTAGCCTCAAGCATTTCGAGGTCGAAGTTGGTGCGCTGCTCCAGCCGCTGCGCCTCCAAGAGTTTGCCGTCGCCGACGAGGCCCTCGAGCCGCTGTTTCAGTTCCTGTTTGATCGAGACAACGGCCTGGTTGAGGGTGGGTTTCGGCGTCACGTAGTGGGAGTTCGCATAGACGCGGATCTGCTCGAAGGTGCCGGTCTTTTCGCCGGTCAGCGGGTCGAATTCGGTGATCGCCTCCAGCTCCTCGCCGAAGAAGGAGAGCTTCCAGGCGCGGTCTTCGAGGTGGGCGGGGAAGATTTCCAGGGTGTCGCCGCGGACCCGGAAGGAGCCGCGCTGGAAGGCCTGGTCGTTGCGCTTGTACTGCTGGGCGACCAGATCGGCCATGATCTGGCGCTGGTCGTACATTTCGCCGGCCTTCAGATCCTGGGTCATCGCCGAGTAGGTTTCGACCGAGCCGATGCCGTAGATGCAGGAGACAGATGCAATGATGATTACGTCGTCGCGTTCGAGCAAGGCGCGGGTGGCCGAGTGGCGCATCCGGTCGATCTGCTCGTTGATCTGGCTTTCCTTCTCGATATAGGTGTCGGAGCGCGGCACATAGGCCTCGGGCTGGTAGTAGTCGTAGAAGGAGACGAAGTATTCGACTGAGTTCTCCGGGAAGAACCCTTTGAATTCGCCGTACAATTGCGCTGCCAGCGTCTTGTTGGGGGCAAGGATGATGGCGGGGCGCTGGGTCGCCTCGATCACCTTGGCCATGGTGAAGGTCTTGCCGGTGCCGGTGGCACCCAAGAGCACCTGGTTGCGCTCGCCGTCCAGGACGCCCTGCGACAGTTCCTCGATCGCCACCGGCTGATCGCCGGCCGGGTCAAAGGTGGTGTTCATGACAAAGCGCTTGCCGCCTTCCAGCTTGGGCCGCTGCTGCGGTGCCCGCTGGGTCATCATCGGCATGGACTTGTCTGAATGGGCATAGGGCATCTGGGCGACTCCTTGGAACGGCGCTGATTTTGGTCTGTTTTTGTTCTTGTTCAAGGGGCATTCGGCGCCGTGGCGGGCAAATGCCTGTGGCAGCAGCGCAAAACGCAAGAAATGCGCGGCATTTGCCACCTTGCCGCAGCGGCGCATCCGGCGCATAAATGCGCAAGTTTGAGACTCATCAGGAGACTGCCCATGCAAGCGCGGATTTACCGGCCAGCCCGCAACGCCATGACCTCTGGCATGGCGAAGACGCGGAAATGGGTTCTGGAATACGCGCCCGCCTCAGCCCGCGAAGTGGACCCGCTGATGGGCTGGACCTCGTCCGGCGACACCCAGGCCCAGGTCAAGCTGCGTTTTGACAGCAAGGAAGCGGCGCTGGAATACGCCAAGGACCACGGCATCGAGGCCCAGGTGGTTGAGCCTAAGGTGCGCAAGGCAAACATCCGCGCCGGCGGCTATGGCGAGAACTTTGCCACCAACCGCCGCGGCCCCTGGACCCACTGAGTCCGTTGTAAATCTTCCACGAGTTCCCACCGTTTCGGCACGAGTTCTCACCAGGATCTACGTATAGGGCGCCCAGCGGGCGCCTTTGCTATTTCTGGGTTAGAGCATCGTGGCGGAAGCCGAATGCATTGCGGAAACAGAGAGAACGGGCTTCTTCGTTTTGCTGTGCATGCATATTCGGGGGCTGCGTAGACGATTGCCAGGCAATGTATTGTCAGATGGCGAGGAAGACTATGATGCAGCTTGGTGCCACTCTTGCGGTAGCTTCAGTGGCGGAGGCTGAAGCAGGTGATTAGCCCCAGGCGCTTTTCCTAAGGGCAGGGGGCGGCCCAATCCTGCCTTTCGACTAGCATCTTCATCGCCGCGGTGCGGCCCGTCGAAGCCGCCGTTTGTGCATGCTGCAGCATTTCCGTCAAACAAATGATCGCGGCCGGTACAATTCGGACCTTCGCTGAATGTGCATCACAATCGGAGCCGAACGGCGGCTATGCCCCGCCACTGAATGGAGCAGCGTCTATTCCTTCTGACCTAAGGGCTTCACGGATCCGTTGGGCACTTACCTCAGCGGAGGCCGTATCACCGTGCAGGCAAATGGTGTCGATACGAGTGGCTATCCTGGTTCCATCCGTAGTGATGATTGCACCTGCTTTGAGCATTCGGACCACGCACTGCGAAATTTCACCGGCGTCGTGAATAACAGCGCCAGGTTCGCTTCGGCTGACCAAGGACCCATCCGGATTATAGGCCCGGTCGGCGAAAACCTCGCAAGCGCTCTTGCAGCCAAGTTCCTCGGCCGCAGCCTGTTGTTCGGTGGCAGCCATAGCGACAACGATGATGTCCGGTGCAACCGATAAGGCAGCTTCATAGCAGGCCGTCGCAACGTTCCGCTCCTTGGCAGCCTGGTTGGCCAAGGCGCCGTGCAGCTTGAGATGCTGGACTTCCGCCCCGCATGCCCGCGCCATCGCTTGCGCCGCGCCTAGCTGGTAACGCACCATGTTGCCGAGGCTTTCCAATGGGATGGACATCTGGCGCCGGCCGAAGCCCTGCAGATCAGGAAAACCCGGGTGGGCTCCGATCCCGACGCCTCTGTCATGGGCCGCCGCGATGGTACGCGCCATTACATCGGGATCGCCCGCATGGAAACCGCAAGCGATATTAACCGAAGTCACCGACTCCAGCAGGGCGAAGTCGTTGCCCATTTGCCAGGCGCCGAAGCTCTCGCCCATATCCGCATTCAGGTCGACGGTTTTGATCATTGGTGTTCTCTCTCCAAGTCATCTCCGGAAGTTGCGCCGCTGATCAACTGGTAGGACAGTAGATCAAACATGGTCCGCGGGTCCCGCAGTAGTGGCCGTAGAGATCTTCCAATTTCCAGGCGGCGCTCCTGCTCCAGGTGCACTATCTCAACCGCCTCCTCCATCGTAACGAACTGGAAACGGAACGCAGTGCCGGGGCGCCCTTGCGCCACCAGCGGCAGGTCCGCGGGCAGCACCGAACCGATCCGGGGGTAGCCGCCGATGGTCTGGCACTCGCTGAGCAGCACAAAAGGCGCACCGTCGCCGGTGATCTGGATGTCGCCGGGCACGATCACTTCCGACACCACCTTCAGCCCGTCACCGGGTTTCAGCGCAGCGGTATCTGAGGTCAGGCGCACCCCCATCCGGTTGCCCCGCAGGTCGCGGCGGAAGCTGCTGTTTTCAAAGGCCGCTATCTGCGCCGGGCTGAACAGGCCGGTTTGCGGCCCCGCCACCGCCCGCAGGGTGCCGCCATCGAACCTTGGCGCCGGATCCAGGCGCTGACCGGTGCCGCGCAGGCCTTCGTCCGCGCCGATCGGCAGGCAGGCCCCCGGCTGCAGCGCGCCGCCAAGGCCCGCGCCCAGATGCGCCGAACGGGCGCCGAGCTGCGGTTCGGTTGCAATGCCGCCGCCCAGATGCAGGTAGCCGTAACAGCCGGCCTCGCAGCCGCCGATCTTCAGCCTGGCCCCGCGCGGCAGCAGGTGGCTGGCGTTCCAGACCAGCGGGGCGCCGTCCAGGCTGGCCTGCATCACCGCGCCGGTGAGGGCGATACGCATGTCTTCGGAGGCCTCGAACTCGCCGCCTGCGCCGGCCATCTCCAGCGCGGCGGTTCCGGCATCCTGCCCCAGCAGGGCGGCGCCCTCTGCCAGCGCCAGCCGGTCGGCGGCGCCGCCGCGGGACAGGCCGCCGGCGAGATGGCCGGGACGGCCAAGGTCTTGCACCGTGACACCGGGCCCGGCGCGTTTCACCGTCAGGGTTCTGGTCATCGGATCACCTCCGCGCGGGCCCCGCCGCCTGGATCAGATTGCATCCTCGCAAGCGTTTCCGCGCCGACGGGCTCGAACTGCAGCTCGTCGCCGGGCCGCAGCACGAAGGGGTCATCCGAGTCCGGGCGGAACAGTTGGAAACAGGTCTGGCCGACATGCCGCCAGCCAGTGGGCGCGGGCACCGGGAACAGCACCAGCTGCCGGATTGCCACCGCCAAGGCTCCCGCCGGGACCTGGCTGGTCAGCTGGCTCTGGCGCGGAATGTCCCAGGCCGGCGGCAGCTCTCCCAGGTAGGGCTGGCCGGGGGCGAAGCCGATGGTCTGCACCCGCACCCTCGTCTGCGTCAGCGAGGCAACGGCGTCCTCAGGCGTTAGCCCTGCCGCTTGGGCTGCCTCCTCCAGCTGCGGTGCCAGTTCCGTTCCGAACACCGCAGGCACCCGCCACAGCCTGCGGCCTTGCGGCAGCGGCACCTCAAACCAGTTTTCGCGGGCGAGGAGATGCTGCAGTTTCGACTGGATCTCTGCATGGCTGGCTCCGCGCGGATCGAACCGCAAGTAGGCGGATACGAGCGAGGTTGAAGTTTCTTCCACTCCGCGCCAGCTTTCCTGCTCCAGCGCATGGCGGAACGCCAGCGCCGCCCGGTTCGCCGGTTCGCTCAACCGGTCTGCGAAGGTCACAAGGAACCCGTCAGTGCCAAGCGCACTGATCCTGGGCCATTCAGTCGCGAAGGCCATCGTTCAATTCCTTCTTTGGGTTAGTAGAACAAGCCGGGCAGCCACAGCGCGAGCCCGGGGAAGGCCAGCAGCAGGCCCAGCATGACGAACATGGTCAGCACGAAAGGCAGCGCGCCTTTCATCACGTCCATCATCGGCCCGGACTTGCGCAGCCCCTGCACCACATAAAGGTTGATGCCGATCGGCGGGGTGATCAGGGCGGTTTCCAGCAGCACCATCAGCAGGATTCCGAACCACACCGGATCAAAGCCAAGCGCCACAACGATGGGCGTCACCAGCGGCGCCATGGTCAGGAGCATCGACAGCGTCTCCATGAAGCAGCCAATCAGAACCAGAATGGCCACGATCATCAGCATGGTCTGCATCGGCCCCCAGCCAAGGCCGGTGACAAAGTCGGTCAGCGCCTGGGTGAGACCGATGATCGACAAGACGAAGTTCAGGAACACCGCCGCGATGATGATCAGCATGATCATGGCAGTGGTGCGCATGGTGCCCTCGATGGCCTCGCGCATCATTCGGATCGAGAACTTCCCATTGAAGGCGGCCAGCGCCATTGCAGCTACTACGCCGAGGGCTGCGGCTTCGGTTGGAGTGGCAATGCCTGCATAAATCGAGCCGACAACCACTAGGAAGATCCCCAGCGGCGGCACCAGAGCCGGCAGCGCCCGCATACGTTCTCCCCAGGTGTAGCTGAGTTTCTCGCCGCCCCAGCCGGGGCGCAGCAGGCAGGCTGCTACCACGGTCAGGATGAACAGCGCCGCGAGCAGGAAGCCGGGCAGGAAGCCCGCCAGATACAGCTCGGGCACCGAGGTGTTGGTCAAGAGGCCATATAGGATCAGGTTGATCGACGGCGGGATTAGGATTCCCAGAGTGCCGCCGGCCGCAATGGTGCCCAGGAACAGCGGCTCGTTATAGCCGCGCTTCCGGATCTGCGGGATCGCCACGGTGCCAATGGTCGCCGCGGTCGCCACCGAGGAGCCGGAGGTTGCGGCAAACAGTGCCGAGGAGCCCACATTGGAGTGCATCAGCCCGCCGGGCAGCCAGCCCAGCCATTTGACGATGCCGTCATACATCTTCTCGGTGATGCCCGCCCGCAGCAGGATCTCGCCCAGCATGACGAACATCGGGATCGCCACCAGCAGGAAGTCGGTGCTGGTCTGCCAGGCCATGTCGGAGATGGCGCGATGCAGCGGCATCGGGCTGTCGGTCCACTGCAGGATCAGGCCCAGCCAGCCCAGGGAAGCGGCGATCGGCACGGCCAGCCCGATCAGGGCCAGCAGGATAAGGAGTGTCTTCAGCAGCATGGGTCAGACGCTTTCGTCTTCGATTTGTTCATCAATGGATTTCACCCCGATCAGGTCCTGCACGCCGGCCTGGTCGCCCTTGGCCAGCCGCCTAAGCGCAACCAGGCCGATCAGGACGCCGGAGGCGACAAACAGCAGCCAGCCCAGCAGCCAGGGGATTTGCGGTAATGCCAGCGGCACCCGCAGGGGGGTGATCGAGCGGGAGCCATGCTGAACTGAATCCGCAACCATGCTCCAGACCATCACCGCAACGATGCCGGCAAAGCCGATCAGCAGCGCCAGCCCGAGCATGTTGATCAGAGGGTGCAGTTTGCGGGGCAGGATGCCCATCAGCGCATCAACCCGGATATGGGCGCGCTCGAACAGGGCAAAGCTGAAGGCAAAGGCGGTGGCGACCCCAAAGGCATAGCCGGAAATCTCGTCGGCGCCGCCGAGGGAGATGTTGAAAATCTTGCGCAGCAGCACTTCCAGCGTCACCAGGAACGCGGACAGCACAATCAGGGTTCCGCCGGCCCAGGTCAGCCACAGGCTCAGCTTCCGGGTGCGGGTCAAAAGGGACTCAAGCATGGTCTTGCCTTTCGGATGCAATAAGGGCGGCCAGATGGATCAGGCCGCCCTTCGTGTAAGTGATCAGTTGGCCTTGGCGGTCATGCCCAGGACCTTGCCAACGGTGTTGTTCCAGTTCTCGGCGCAGTCTTCGCCGCAACGCTCGGCCCAGCGGGCCAGCACCACATCAGCGGCGATCTTGTCGCGGATGGCGAGGTCCTCGGCCGAGGGCTCCACCAGCTTCATGCCGCCCTTCTCGCCGATGGCACAGTCGCCGCCGGTGATGCAGGAGATCGCAATGCCGTCCTCGGTGGCGGTCTCGGCCCACATGCGTTCGTTCAGCGCGGCAATCTCGGACTGCATCAGCGCCTGCTGATCCGGCGACAGCGAATTCCACTTGTCCATGTTCATGGCGCCAAAGGCGAGGCCCCAGCCGACCCGCAGGGTATAGGCGTGGGTGGCCACCTGCTGCCAGTTGGCGGTATAGGCAGACATGGTGCCGGTGATGCCGCAATCCACCACGCCCTTTTCCAGCGCCGGGATAACTTCCGAGAAGGGCACAGTGACCGAGGTGCCCCCTGCGCCTTCGACAAAGTCGCCCAAGGTGGTTGCGTAGACGCGGATTTTCTTGCCCTTCAGATCCTGGATCCCGTTCACCTCGGCGTTGCACCACAGGGTCTGGCTGGGGAACGGATACAGCATCAAAAGCTTGGCGTTGTAGTATTTGGCAAAAGCCTCCTCCAGCGTCGGGAAATAGGCATCTGCCACCTTGCGCTGGGTCTCGATGTCCTGGGTGACCGAGCTGAGGTCGGCGCCTTCGAAAATGGCGTTCTCAGCCGCCACATAGCCCGGCAGGCCAAAGGCGAAGTCGAAAACGCCGTTCTTGACCAGGCGCATGATCTCAAAGCCCTTGAGGCCCAGGCCGGACTGCGACTGGATCTCGCCGACAATCTGTCCGCCCGAGGCTTCGGCCAGGCGTTCGTTGAAGAAGGGGCCTTCGTGTTTCTGATAGTTGGTGAGGCTGGACCAGGTGCCCACAGCCTTGAGCACAACCGGGTTGTCGGCCAGTGCCGCGCCTGCGCTCAGCGCCAGTGCGGCGGTCAATGCGGTCAGTGTCTTCATGTCTCTCTCCCTGAAGCTGTCATGTCCGGTAATCGGGAACTTCGGCGCTTTCGCTGACGTCGGTGATCAGCATATGGCCGGGTTTGTGGGTGATGCACAGCGGCAGCGCCGCGGTCTCGATGGCAGCCTGGGGGGTGACGCCGCAGGCCCAGAACACCGGGGTCTCGTCTGCCCCGACCGGCGCCGCGTCGCCCCAGTCGGGGCGGGTCAGATCCTGGATGCCGATCTCCGCCGGATCGCCCCAATGCACCGGCGCGCCGTGCGCCAGCGGGAAGCGGCGCGAAACCTCGGCCGCCTGCCCGACCCGCTCGCGCGGCAAGGCGCGCATGCTGACGACCATCTTGCCGCTGAAGGGGCCGGAGGGGGTGGTGTCGATCCCGGTCCGGAACATCGGCACGGTCTTGTTGTTCTCCACATGCCACAGCGGCAGCCCGGCGCGCTGCAAGGCGTGCTCGAAGGTAAAGGAGCAGCCGAGCGCAAAAGCCACGAAATCACCCTGCCACAGGTCCTGGATGTCCGTGACGGTCTCCGCCAGCTTGCCGTCGCGGTAGACGTTGTAGGCCGGCACATCGGTGCGGATGTCGATGTCCTGGCCCAGCGTCGCCATCATCGGGCTGCCGGTGTCGGACACCCCCGTCAGCGGGCAGGGCTTGGGGTTGCGCTGGCAGTAGCGCATGAAGTCCAGCGCGTATTTCTCCGGCATGATCGCCAAGTTGGCCTGCAGAAAACCGCTGCCCAGCCCGGCTGTATGGCCCTGATACTGCCCGGTCCGGATGGCCGTGCGCACCTCGGCTGCACTGATGGTTGTCAGGTCCTGATAGGTGATGGTCACTGGCTTCCCTCCGCTTGGCAAAAGGGTCACAAGAAACGCCTATAAGATCAAATCGAATGTTTTTTGCAGTTTTGATCAGAGATTTTTATCGGGCAAAAAAGACCTCTGCGACGTCCCGCGCCAAATGGGCGGCGGTTTCGGTGACATGGCTTTTGGGTTCACCCAAGTAGGACGCAGTAAAGCGCAGCGGGCTTGGCACCCAGCCGGGGTCGAACTCGATAATCCGGCCTGCGGCAACCAGCTCCTCGCCCAGAACCCGGGGCAGCACGGCAACGCCGAGATCCGCTTCGACCAACCGGAAACAGGCCGAAAGCGAGGAAGACGGAAACAGCGAAACCTCAGGCCCGACCCGCTCGAACAGCATTTCCTTCAGCTCTCGATGCGGCCGCGTGTGACGCGCATAGGTCAGAACAGGGCGCGACAGATAGGAAGCTGGATCCTGCTCTGTGCGGCCCTTGGCGGCCGCATACCAGGCCAGCGGAAATCCTGGCAAGTCTATGTTATTGACAGAGTAATCCGACACCGGCCCTAGCAGCACCGCCAGATCGATCTCCCGGGCCATCAGCCCTGCCCGCAAGTTGACCGAAATATCCACGTTGAACTCGATCTCAAGCTTGGGGAAACGCTCATGCAGCGCCGACACAAGCTCTGGCAGCCAGCATTGGGCAATAGTCTCGGAAACGCCGAGGCGCAGCCGCCCTTCGATGCCGTCCGGGTCGACGACATCCTTTTCCACGAGTTCCGACAGCTGTTCGAATTTCTCGGCATGCGCCACCAGAAGCTCGCCGCGTTTGGTCAGCTTCATACCGCCCGAGGTCCGTTCAAACAGTTCGCAGGACAGCGAGTCCTCAAGGTTCTTTATCCGGGCGGTCACGGCAGGCTGGGTTAAGTTCAGTGCATTGGCAGCCCGGCGGACACCACCCAGCCGGACCACGTTTAGAAAGGTCTTAAGTTGTTCAAAGTTGATTCTCACCATTTCCGATTAGTCGCATGAAGCTGCTATGAATGCACCGGAGCTGCAGCCTTCCGGTCCGAAATTACTGCCTGCAGAACATGAGGAGCCGAGGCCAATTCCTTTTGGCTGTTACTTGCCGTGGCAGCCAAACGAGGGGCAGACCTCATGATCAACTGTCAACGGTTTATGGATGCTATTCATCGCTGCGACTGCACAAACTTTGCATTTCTGTAGGTCCGGTCTTTCAATCCCGAGATCACCCCCTGCAGGTTAGCCATCAAGTTTCGAACGCCGTGCCAAGTCATCGGGTGCAGAGGCAAACAGCGCTACAACAAGTGGACCTTCGGCAATTTTCGAGTGCTGGAAGGCTGAGGTCAGCCGTGTCAAACGCGGCTGTCTGTTTCGGGGAGCAATCAACAAATGGCGTGACCATCTCTTGAGGCTTGGCCGGCCCGTAGGGGACATCCATCCGCTCTGTTGACGCCGCGGTTCAGCTTCCGCATTGCCGCCATTTGTTGAAGGAGGAGCATTTAGTCCGGAAAGGACGGCAGCGAAGGGCGTTTGCCGCCGCCGCGAATGGCAAACCCCGGAACCAGCACTTCATCTCCTCCCGGTATGACGGGCACGATCCCGCGGCGCATCGCAGCGACACGGCGGTTCATCCAGTGGCGGATCAGGTTGCGGTACAGAAATCCGCGCAGGCCGGTAAGGTCTTGCTGATGAACCGCATAGAAATCATCAGGGGCGTCGAACACACCCAAGTCATTGTTGATACCTGTTTTCTGGATGTAAGTGTTCTCCTCCCGCCACTCTACTTCCGGAGACTGGAGGCAGTCGGTGCCTGCTCCGTATGCACACAGGGAACTGCGGCCCGGAAATGCTTTTTGCAGCGCCGAAAGAACCTGCTGGTCAAGAATGAACCCCTCCAGATCGATCCATCGCCCTTCAAACTCCACTTCCACCCAGGAATGAAGGATATTCTGCGGAGCAATCCAGTAGAACAATTCGGGCACAACACCCCGTTGCAGGCTTTTGTCGATGGTGAACCCATGCAGGCGGCAGGGCACGTCCAGCGCACGCAAAAGCGCCATCAGCAAGGTTGCCTTAGTGTTGCATTGGCCGAACCCGTCTTTCAGGACATCAGACGCCCGCCGGGTGTCGTCCACGTTGTAGCCGAACTTGATTTCGTTGCGCACGAAATCGTAGGCGGCCCCGATACGCTCGCTGACGGACAGGGAGTGCCAGCCGCGTTCTTCGATAAGTGAATGGATCGCAGGGCTTTTGAAATCCAGCATTGCGGTTTCGGCAAGGTAGTTGAGTTGGGACATATCGAATCGCTTCCGTTTAGGTCCCATCCTACATAAAACCTCTAGAGACTAGAGGTTCAAGACATCAACTCATGCTTTTTTGCCAAGTTTCAGCAGTCGATAGACAATGTCTCAGATAACTGTCTCTCCAGGACAGGTTAGGCGCCCTGGCATCTTCTGCTTGCCAAACATCAGAAAATTTTGACCTGTGTCCCGACCTTGGCCAGATTGAACAATTCAGCGATATGCTCGTTGTATAACCCGATGCATCCGTTCGAAGACTGTCGGCCGATCTTACGTGTGTCTCCGGTTCCGTGGACCCGGTAGTATTGCCACGAAAGATAAAGGGCATGGGTGCCCAGCGGATTGTCCGGACCAGGCCCAACGTAGTCCGGCCACTCCGGGTTGCGCTTTTTCATAGAAGGGGTCGGCCGCCAGCTTGGCCCTTCGACCTTGCGGATAATCCGTGTGTATCCGCGTTTGGTCAATTCCTCACTCATCGGGACGCTGGACGGGTACACCTTGTAGGTAGCCTCGTCTTCTGACCAAAACTGAACCGCGCGTGAGTTGATATCACAGAGGATTACGCCATTTTTCAGCGTTTCAAAGTGGTCCTGCCAGGCAGGTGTGCGGAATGCCGAAATGTTACGCCTGACTGGTTCTTGCGGGTCAGGGAGCGGAAAGGTCTGAGCTGCTCCCGGGCCTGCCAGAGCACTCAGTGCAGCTGTTGCCGCTGTCATGAAGGATCGCCGGTGAAAATCTGAAGCCATGGTTCTGCCCGTGCTGTTTTAAGTCCGGCGTTTCGTACGGCCTCTAGTCCCTATAGGTTCAACAGAAAGAATCTTCACAAACTCGCGAGGACCCTTTGCGCGGATGTTTCCGGCCTGCCGTAGAGCAGGAAAACAAATTGCTTAGAGTGCAAAGACTGCGCCTTTAATCCAAGCGGCAAAAAATCCGAAAATCCTCTATTGACCCTCTAGCTGCTAGAGGTCCTATCTGCCTGCTTGGTGTCGGAATGGGATCAAGCAGACATGACGGGATACAAGATTGGCCTCTTTATCCTTTGGGGATTGGCGGCAGTTTCAGTGGCAGCAATTGTGGGTTTTGTGCTGCCGAAGTATCAAGCAGGCAGGTCAGTTTCAGAGGCCGAAGGCGGTTTCCGCCCTGCCTTTGAGCTTACTGATCACACGGGGTCAGTGCGCACGAGCACCGAGTTTGAAGGGCGGTGGAAGCTTGTTTTCTTTGGCTTCACCAACTGTCCGGATATCTGCCCGACGGGACTGTCAACTATCAGCGAAGCCATGGACGGTCTTGGAAGCAAGGCAGAAGATGTGCAGCCGCTTTTCATCACTGTGGACCCTGCCCGCGACACACCTGAGACAGTTGCCGACTACCTTGAGTACTTTCATCCGTCGGTCATCGGCCTGACCGGCAATGAAACGCAGATCTCTGCCGCATCAAAGGCGTTCAAGGTGTTCTACCAGCGCCAAGAGGATCCCAACGCGCCTGATGGTTACACGATGGGGCATAGCTCGGCGATCCTGCTGTTTCGGCCAGACGGGTATTTCGAACGGACTTTTGCTTTCGACGCATCCAGCGACGAAATCCTGCTGGATCTGGAGCAACGGCTGTGAAACCCGGCCTCAGTCTCTACCTTGCGTGGCTGCTGGCGCTGGCCGCATCGCTTGCGGTGCTGTTTATCGGCGAGGTGCTTGGTCAGACCCCCTGCGTTCTGTGCTGGTTTCAGCGCGCCTTCATGTTCCCGCTGGCCTTGGTGCTAGGAATTGCCGCCTGGGCGAACGACAAGGGCGTCTGGAAGTACGGCTTGGCATTGGCCGGTGGCGGCAGCGCTGTCGCCCTGTGGCATATGGCGCTGTATTCCGGGCTGATCCCGGAAAAGATCCGGCCCTGCTCGGCCAGCGGACCATCCTGCACGGATGCAAATATGGATGTGCTTGGGTTGCCAATCCCGCTGCTCTCGCTGGCTGCATTCCTCGCCATCACTCTTCTAATGTTCAAAACCCGTCAGGAGGATCTGACATGAAACGCAGGACATTGTTCTTTGCACCGCTCTTTCTGGGACTTACCGGATTCGGCGCAGCCGGCTGGTATGTGAAATCCAGCCAGTCCAAGGCAGAAGGACCATCTGAGCTGCCTGCCTCAGAAGTGCTGATACGCAGCTACTCGCCGGTTCTGGGCAACCCGGAAGCTCCGGTAACAATCGTCGAATTCTTTGACCCGGCCTGCGAGGCGTGCCGTGCCTTTCATCCGCTGGTGAAGCAAACCCTTGCCCGCTATGCAGACCGGGTGCGCGTGGTCCTGCGCTATACTCCGTTCCATGGTGAAGGGTCGGAACGCGCAATTGCCGCTCTTGAAGCAGCGCGGATGCAAGGGGTTTTTGAACCCGTTCTGAACGCCCTTCTTGCACGCCAGCCAGAATGGGCTGCACATGGACAACTCAAACCGGATTTGATCCCACTGATCGCCGCAGAGGCCGGATTGGACCTGGAAAAGGCACGCGATCAGATGCGCGCGCCTCAAGTGATCGCCGTCATCAATCAAGATCGCGCTGACGTTGAAGCGGTTGGCGTAGACCAGACGCCGACGTTTTTCGTGAACGGCGCACCACTGCCAGAGTTCGGCGCCGAGCCTTTCATGCAGATGGTCGATAAGGCCGTTGCAGATCTTTCCAATGGCGCTTGATATGAAAACTGTTCTTATCGCTTCGGTCCTTGGGCTGTTCAGCGTCCTGCCGCTGATGGCTGAGCAAGCAAGTCAGGTAACCGTGACAGAACCCTGGGCACGCGCCAGTATTGGCAGCCGCCCTGCCGCCGTATACTTGGCGCTGACCAACACCAGCCAAGCACCGGCAACGCTGACGGGCCTCAAGGCGGATGCTGCAGGCCATGCGTCTATCCACCGGACTTCAACCGATGCCAACGGCGTTAGTTCCATGGCGCCAGTGGGCGAGATCATCCTTGCACCTGGCGAAAGCATCAAACTGGAACCGGGCGGGTTGCATGGCATGCTAATGCAAATGAACGCTCCCCTGAAGAAGGGCACCAGCGTGGATGTAACTCTGGTCTTCTCAGATGGTACTGAGCAGCCAGTGGAATTTCCTGTATTGGGTATTGCAGCCAAAGGCCCTGAGGGTTGATGCGGATACTAAGCTATCTGGGCGCAGGGGTTGCGGCGGCAGTCTTTATGCTGGCCGTCGGATGGTGGCGCAGCGTGCAGACTTCGCCGCCGGATCTGCCCTTGCGCCTGGGTCAAATGGCGTTTGAAATGACAGATCACCGCGGCAACAGGGTGACGCCGCAAGACCTGCTGGGCAGCCCGGCAATGCTGTTCCTGGGCTACACCTATTGCCCTGATGTCTGCCCGACAACGCTGAGTGACATCACAGACTGGCTGGAAGCGCTGGGAGACACCGCGCGGGATATGCGTGTGGTGTTTATCACGGTGGATCCCAGCCGGGACACGCCGGAGGCCATGGCCGAATATGTGTCCTATTTCGATCCGCGGGTTGAAGGATGGTCGGGAACAAAGGGCAATCTTGACCGCGCCGTTGCAGCACTGCGCGCACGCTACGAGCGTGTCGGAGACGATCTCGAAGAATACGCCATGAACCATACCGCCAACGTGTTTCTGTTTCGCTCCGATGGCAGCTATGCGACGTCCATCGATTATCACGAACCGCGCGAATTTGCGCTTCCAAAGGTTCGTCGCGCACTCAACGAACCGATGAAGTAACTCCATGACTCTCAAGCCCCTTCTGGCCAGTGCACTGCTTGCAGCGTTTCTGGCCCCGGCGCCCATCCGGGCGCAATCAGACCAACCCCAAGGTCAAATTTACCGTCTTGAACCTGGTGGAACGCTCGACGGTTTGCTGGCGGAAGCAGGACTGGATCCGGTTTCTCGCACCCGGCTGACACAAGGCCTGGCCGAAGAATATGATCTTTCCCAGCTGCGTCCCGGTGTTGAGCTGGCGGTCAAACAGGACAAAAACGGCATGGCGAACTCATTTGCATTGAAGATAGATGCCCGAACCCGCTTTGTCTTCGATGCTGGAAACCCTGACAGCGTTATCCGCGAAGAATTGCCCACGCAAACGTCGGCATTGGCTGAGGAATTGGCAATAGAAGGTTCGGTCTATGCTGCGTTTCAAAGGGCCGGTGTGCCGGCACAGTTCGCGATTGATCTTGCTCAGGTATTCGGAGCGACAGTGGATTTCTGGCGCGACCTGCGGGGCGGCGAGACTCTACGGGTCATGTGGCAGCAAGAAACCGGTGATGATGGGATCCCGGTCGGAGCGCCGGTGCTCACCTACGCGGCCTTGTCGTTTGGGGGAAGCCTGTATGAGGTGGCTTGGTCAAGTGAAGAATCTCCCCGCCAGCTTCTGTTTCGTGACGGCGAAGCACTCAAGACCTTCACGCCGCCTGTAGCCGCTGCGCGAATTTCATCACAATTCGGAATCCGGCGCCATCCGGTGCTGGGAGGGATGCGTATGCATAAGGGTGTCGATTTCGCGGCGGCGCGCGGAACTGAAATTCGGGCCACGGCTTCTGGTAAAGTCAGCTTTGCTGGGCAGCGCAAAGGGTATGGCCGTGTTGTTGAGGTGCGCCATGGCAGCACTCTGATGACCCGGTACGCCCATTTGGACAGAGTTGCGGAGGGAATCCGCAACGGGGTTTCTGTGGATACGGACAGCGTGCTGGGTACTGTCGGCTCGACTGGGCTGACATCCGGGCCCAACCTGCATTTTGAGGTGCGTGTTGATGGCCGTCCAGTGGACCCTTTATCCGATGAACGGCTAGCTGGAATGCAAACGGTAAACCAAGTGAAGAGCACTTCGATCCTTGAAACACGCCGAATCCAGTTCGCCTTTTTGAATGGCCCGGCCTCCTAAGGCCTTGCCATTCATGAGAACCGTTTCTGTAAGATCGCATTCAGACCTTCGGACAACAGCACCAGAGCGATGATGGCAAGCGTGACAGTTGCAGCCTTGTCGTATTGGAACGAACGCACGTAGGTCTGAACGTACAGCCCGATGCCGCCGGCGCCCACGATGCCTAAGATCAGGCTTTCGCGGAGGTTCAGTTCAAAGCGGAAGACAGTGTCGCGGAGCACCACTGGTGCCATCTGCGGCCAGATCGCCCACCGCAAAAGTTGCGCCCGGCTGGCACCTGCGCTCTCCAATGCAGCAAGTGGTGCGGCACCTACATTGTCGATTGCTTCAGCATAGAATTTGGCCAGCATGCCGGTGGCATGAAAAGTGATTGCAAGAATACCTGGCAGGGGGCCTAGCCCGACAGCCCCCACCATCAGCATCGCCACCAGGATCAGCGGGATCGACCGGATCACTGCCAGCAGCGCCCGTACCGGGCGCCAGATGGCTGAGGGCACAAGGGTCTCGGACGCAAGCACAGCCAGCCCCGCCGATAGCACGACCGCAAACAGCGTCCCAAGAATGGCGATCCTCAGTGTCTCGGCCAGGCCTGTAAGGACCTCCGGCCAGACCGAAAAGTCCGGCGGCATCATCCGGCCTAGAAATTCTGTCAGCCTCGGCCCCGCTCCGGGCAGTTTGTCCAAGCCGATATCAGCGTTTCCCGCAGCCCATAGCACTGCAAGCCCGAGTGCGATCCAAACCAAGATCCGGCTCATCAGCCGACCACCCGCAATCCGTCACCAGGTGCTGTGCCATGGTACAAATTTCGGATGTCATCGTTCCCGACCATCGCGGAGGGCTTGTCAAACAGCACCGCGCCTGCCCGCAATCCAACGATACGGCCGGCAAAGCGCCGCGAAAGCTCTGGCTGATGCGAACTGAAGACAACAGCGATACCGCGATTTTGCGCTGCATTGGTGATCAGTTCCAGAATGCGTTCGGCGTGGGCCGGGTCAAGGTTGCTGACCGGTTCATCCGCCAGGATCAACTGTGGCTCCTGCGCCAGGCAGCGGGCGATGGCCACTCTCTGGCGCTGACCACCTGAAAGCTGATCTGCACGGCGCTGTGCCAGCTCCGTCAGGCCGGTGTCCTCCAGCGCGATGGCTGTCTTGAGGTGATCCTGCGCGCTGTAGCGCCCCCAAAGCGACGGCCAGAGGCGCATTCGCCCTAGCCGCCCGTTTATCGCATTCTGGTAAACGCTCTGCCGGTCGACCAGGGCGAATTCCTGAAAGATGAAGCCAGTCTCTAGCCGGGTTTTTCGTTCTGGAGCCCGATCATTTGGAAGCCGGTTGCCCAGCACCTCAGCCCGGCCGCGCCAACCCCGGACCCGCCCATCCAGCAAGGCCAGCAAGGTCGACTTGCCTGCGCCCGAAGGCCCCAGCAAGGCCACACATTCCCCCGGCGCCACCTGCAGCGACACATCCTGCAGGGCCTCGGCGCTGTCAAAGCAGTGCGACACAGCTTGGAGGCTAAGCGCTTGGGTCATTTTAAATAGCCGTAGCGGCGCGCCATCTGCCTGACCCCGTCATAAACCTTGGGATCCGCTGCCACATAGCCGTCTGGGCCGTAGAGATAGGCCAGCAAATACCGGTTCTCAGCCTGGTTCAGGCGCAGCATGGCTTCCACGAAGCGGGCCTGCAGGGCCGCATCCAGGCCAGGCCGGGCAATGATGGCATGGCTGGGAATCTGCTCGCTTTCGCCCAGCACCCGGATCTCGGCCTGCTGCTCGGGCGTCAGATAAAGATCGGCATACTGGCTGGCGCCCGCAGCATCCACTAACCCGTTGGCCATAGCTTGCATTGCCTGCTGGTAACCACCGGCAAAGAACTTCTGGCCAAAGAACCGGTCCGCATCACCCGCGTCCGCCACCAGTCCTTCGCGCACAAACAGGTCGAGCGGATAGAGATAGCCGGATTCCGACACCGGGTCGGCAAAGGCGATATCGCGGCCCTGCAGGTCGGCCAGCGTCTCGATGCCGCTGTCCTTGCGCACAAACACCCGCCCCGCATAGCTGGGCTGGCCGCGATAGACCTCGGACAGCAGCGGCACCGCGCCAATCTGATCCTCGGCCAGCACAAACGGCAGCGCCCCCATGAAGGAGATATCGGCGTCGCCGTTGCGCAACGCCTCCACCGCAGCGGCGTGATCAAAAGTCACAAAACCGGTGACCGGTACTTGAAGTTCCTGCGACAGCCAGGCGGTGATCGTTTCGATATCGCCTAGCAGCTTCTCCGGGTTTTCCTGCGGGATAAAGGCCAGCTTCAGTCCCTGCCCGGCAGAGGCCAGTGCAGGGGTTGCAACAGCAGCAGCCGCGGTGGTCAAAAAATTACGGCGCGACAGCATCAGAACATCCTCCCGTCAATCTCATCCTGCATGGTTTTGAAGACCTCCCACTGGCGGCCGGCCTCAGCCCAGTCGCCCGCGGCGCTGGCATCGCCGACGCTGCGCAGGATGGCGGCAAATTTGTAGATCTCGGGCTTGGCGCTCTGATTGGTCATCACGCTGGCATCCGCCGCCAGGTCCGGCGCCACGGTATCGACCAGCACCGCAATGTTCGCCGCATCGCGCAGCGGGATCAGCGTGTCCAAGGTCGAGGCAAAGGTGGTAAGCTCCTCCCACGACAGACGAAACACGCTGTCGCGGCCTTCAAAGCGCTGGTAGGGCTCCTCGCCATCCCCCACCGCCTGCAGATAGGCCGTCAGATCGGCGCGCTGTTCCGCATCCAAGCTCAGGCCCTTGGTCTCGTTGAACCAGTCCACAACGCTCGCCAAAGTCGGCAAGGCGCCGTCATGCATGTATGGCGCAGTAAAGTTGACGTTGCGCAGGGTCGGGGTGTCAAAGGCGGTTGCGGTGCCGCCCGGGAACGGCGGCTCGGCCGAGCCGATGTCGTAAGCCCGCCCGTCGCGGAAGAACCGGTCCGGCGTGTGGCAGGAGGCGCAGGACCGGTCCCCAAGCCCGGCAAACTGGGTGTTGAACAGCACTTCGCCGCGTTTTGCCGCCTCGGAGGCCATGTCCGTCAGCCGCCCCGCTTGGTCGATCTGCGGGTTGGGCAGAAAGTCAAAGACGCGCAAGTAAGCGACCATCGCATCGAGCTGAAACGGCGTTGGCTCCGCCCCGGCAAACTCGGTCACAATCACATTGCGTACAAATCGGCGCAGGCTCGGCTCGCGCCCATCACGCCCGTAAGGCGCGGTAAAGCGGATGCCGCGCATCGACGGCGTGTCCAGGTGATCGTCCTCGCGGTCATTGAACATCGGATTGAAGAAGGAGCTGTCCACATCCATCCCGCCGGCATGGCTTGAGAGACCGGGAATGAAGAAATCCCGGTTCACGTCGGACCGGTTGTGGCAGGTGGAACAGGCAATGCCCAAGTCACGTGCCGGATAACCGAAGATCTCGGGGCTATCGAACAGCATGTCGCCATAGGCCACCAGCGGCAGGTTGGCCTCATCTTCGCCTGCCTCTTCAAACTGCAGCACCAGCCGCGGCAGGTCGCGCTGATCAGCAATGTTGGAGCCTGGCGGCAGCGTGGCCGGCAGCACCGCCGCCGTGCCCGCGCGCACCGCGGTTTCCGGCAGCGGGGTCAGCTTGCTGCGTTCCGCAAAGGAAGTTGGCAGATAGCTGGCTTCAATATACTCCGTAATGACGGCCTGTGCCTTGGCAAACCGCACCGGATCAGCGTCTTGCGCGCCATTGCCCAGAACACCGGAGCTGCCCAGAGAAGAATTCAGAACCAGCCAGGCGCGGCCCAGATCGCGCGCGGCCTGTTTATCCGCTGCCAGGATGCCGTCTTCGAACGCACGGTACAGAGCCGAGGCCTGCGCAACCTCAAATGCGGCCTCGGGCTG
Source organism: Leisingera sp. ANG-M1 (assembly GCF_000813745.1). Classification (GTDB taxonomy): domain Bacteria; phylum Pseudomonadota; class Alphaproteobacteria; order Rhodobacterales; family Rhodobacteraceae; genus Leisingera. The sequence goes on from NZ_JWLC01000010.1 coordinate 191,067, forward strand.
GCCAAGCATCGCTTCGGCCTTCTCAAGATGCTTAAGAATGCCGTTGGCCAATGCCGTGGTAGCGGCCGCAAACAGGGCCTGCCGGTCTTCCGCAGCCAGTGCTGCGCGAATGTTCCGGGCGTCGCGATCCGATACCCGCGACAGCGCCTCCACCGCCACTGCGCTGCCGGGCGCCGGAGCAGTCCAGTTCTTTTCAATCTTGTCCCAGGGAACCGGCGTCAGGTTCGCCATGAACAGGCTGAGCCGGTAGGCAGCGGCCCGCGGCGCCCAGGGGGCTTCTTCAATGGCCGTGGCGCCCGCGTTCAGCGGAAGCAGGCCGATCAGGGCGGATGCGATCAGATATTTCATAGTCCAGTCTACAAATATTAGCCTAGGCTAAATTTTGTAGAAAGCCCTATACCGTTGTCAAGCCCCGCGTTGCTGGTGCATATACGTTAAGGCGCGCAATTCAGGGTTCCGCACCCGCAATAGCTACCGTGAGCAGAATGACAGACCAGAAACCACAACCTATCGGCCGCAGCGCGGACGACCACGCCAGCGGATTCGAGGCCGCCCGCGCCGCCCGCCAAAGCGAAGTTGTTGAGGACTATGTCGAACTGATCGCGGAACTAATCCACCAGAACGGTTCAGCAAGGCCTGTGGAGATTGCCGAACGCCTCGGTGTGACCCAGCCCACGGTTTCCAAGAACCTGAGCCGGTTGAAACGCGAGGGTTTAATCGAACAGGAGCCTTACCGCTCAATCCGTCTGACGGATGCTGGACGCCAATTGGCCGAGGCTTGCCGAAAACGCCATCGGATTGTGGTGGAGTTCCTTGTCGCCCTGGGCATTTCCAAAGATGTAGCCGAGCACGATGCCGAAGGTATCGAGCATCATGTTAGCGAAGAGACCCTTCGTGTCTTCAAGGCATTTTCACGGAAGTAGGTGTGCCCATAGCGAAGTGACAAACGGGAAAGCCATCTCCCCACATTCAGCTCCCTGGAAGGCCCATAGGTACAAGGCCTTTCTACCGCAAAGCGTCAGCAAGTTGCTGAAGCATCAGCGGCGCTAATAGGCGAGGCCAGCTTGAAAGCTGGAATGCAAGCTGACTTGCAGCAAGGGAAAATTTCGGCCAACTGCAAATTGTAAGGGCGGACAAGGGCTGCCATTGATCGGGAGTCTCGTCGCTGCAGTGAGGCTGCCCCGAAGCGGGCATTCGTAATCAAGTGCAGCATTTCAAACCGACCGACACTTCAGTTGACGTTGCCGCAACTCGCCGCAGCCACAACCAGCTTATTGATTCAGTGTCGGTTTTGCACAAGGGCAGCCACATGGTTTTCATACCAGCTTCCACCACATTTGCTCAGGCGACTTCTGAAACTCTCCGCTCTTCTCTACCAGTTGATTGCATCTGAACTATCCATATCGAAGTCTAAATCGTCACAGAGTGTTTCCGCTCCCTCTCCATCATCAGACAAATTAACTACCGCATCAGACCCGTTCTCATCGGTTCCTTCCACTATAGCATCCATCCAGTCTGTACTTTCTTCGAGTTCGAACTCGCCTTCATCAGCTGAGTGCAAACTTGCGGAGTTTGGGCCTTCTTCTAAGTTCCCCCCACTTCCGGGATTGCTGTCATCATAACCGTCGGCGTCGTTGCCGTGG
>NZ_JWLC01000011.1:0-86668 GCF_000813745.1 Leisingera sp. ANG-M1
CTTCATGCCGAAGTTCGGGCCGAGGCTCGCTTCGCGGATACAGATCATCGCGTTCTTGCCGATCCGGTTCAGGCCATCGCCCAGGCCCACGGTGGTGGTGGTCTTGCCTTCGCCCGCAGGCGTCGGGTTGATCGCGGTCACCAGGATCAGCTTGCCGTCTTCCTTGCCCTGAACCGAGTTGATAAACTCCTGGCTCACCTTCGCCTTGTCGTGGCCGTAGGGCAGCAGATCGTCGTTCGAGATCCCGATCTTCGCGCCAATCTCCTGGATCGGCTTCTTCTGCGCTTCACGCGCAATCTCAATGTCACTCTTGTAGCTCATGGCAAGATTCCTGCTGAGTTTGCATACAATCGCCGGCACAGAATGCCGGGTTGGCGGTAGATTTAGCCAATCTGCGGCAAAACACGCGCGTGATTTCCGACATTATCCTGCCCCGAAGCGGCGCAGAGCCTCTCCGGTGTTTCCCGCCAGCCCCTTAAAGGAAACTCATTTCCCTGCTGAAGGGAATTCATGGCTTCCAGGAACGTTGATCCGGAACAAAGAGAGACAGTTTTTCCCCCAGCGACAGCGCGCCGGGCCGTTCCACCCAGGCAGTGATTCCCCGCCGGTTCTGCGCCGCGGGTTTGAAGCGGGCGCCAAACCCCGAGTGGTCCTTTTCAATCTCCCGCCCCGGCAGAACACAGGGGCGATTCTCCATATCCACCGTGAGCGTCACCCCATCCGGCCCCTGCAGCCGCGAGGATGGCGGCACAAAGGTGAAGTCCGGAATGCCCCGGAGAACAATGGTGGCCCCCAGATGCACCGGATCAATCCGCTCCATTTCCATGTCTGCAGCGATCAGCGCCAGTTCTTCTTCCGACAAAATGGAGATCTGGCGCACGTTGCGGATTTCAGTGCCTTCCGGGTAAAGGTTGCGAACGCGAACACAGGAGCTGCGGTTCTCGCCCTCATGGCGTTCCCCAGAGATTCCGCCGAATCCCAGCTGCAGCCGGTCTGACGGGACGGACTGCAGGCCGCTGGCCGCCGGGACAAGGCCCAGCCACGTAACCTCGCCCTGAAAACCGCTGTCGCGCAATACCGGCATGCCTGTACTCCTCAATTCAAATCCGCTTGCTGGCACCGACCTTACAGGCTTTGCGGTCAGCCGCCAGCCGTCCCGCCGCCAAAAGAAAACGCCCCGGAGATCCGGGGCGTTTTACTTGTCTCAGCTATGGTTTCAGGCCGTCGGCTCAGGCTCCATGCCGCCTTCCGGCGGGGATTTCTTCGGCTTGGCCTTGGGAATCGCGGTCACCGAGGCGTTGCCCTGATCCTCATTGCCATCCTCATCGTCGCCTGCCTGCGGCGGCTCGCCGTTCATGACACGCTTGATCTCGTCGCCGGTCAGGGTCTCGTATTCCAGCAGGCCCTGCGCCAGGCGCTCCCACTCTTCGTGATGCTCTGTCAGGATCTGGTGGGCGCGGTCATAGCCTTCCTGGATGAAGCCTTTCACCTCTTCCTCGATCAGCTCTTTGGTATGGGCCGAAACCGAGAAACCGGCGGTGTTGCCCGAGTAGCCTTCATGCGCCTCGGCATAGTCGATGTTGCCGACCTTGTCGGACATGCCCCAGCGCATCACCATGGCGCGGGCCAGCTGGCTGGCCTGCTGGATGTCGCCGGCCGGGCCGTTGGAGACATGATCTTCACCGTATTTGATCACTTCCGCAGCCTTGCCCGCCATGGTCATGGCAAGCTTCTGCTGGCACTCGTCGCGGTGCCAGTTCAGGCGGTCCATTTCCGGCAGCGACACCACCATGCCCAGTGCACCGCCGCGCGGGATGATCGTCGCCTTATAGACCGGATCGCATTCCGGCAGCACCAGGCCGACAACCGCGTGGCCGGCTTCGTGGTAGGCGGTCTTTTCCTTCTGGTCCTGGGTCAGCACCATCGAACGGCGCTCGGCACCCATCATCACCTTGTCCTTGGCGGATTCGAAATCCTCCATGGTGACAAAGCGGCGGCCAACACGCGCGGCCATCAGAGCGGCTTCGTTCACAAGGTTCGCCAGGTCCGCACCCGAGAACCCCGGGGTGCCGCGGGCAATAATGCGCAGATCCACATCGGGGCCCAGCGGAGTCTTGCGGGCATGCACGCCCAGGATCTTCTCGCGGCCTTTGATGTCGGGGTTTCCAACGGTCACGTTGCGGTCGAAACGGCCCGGGCGCAGCAGCGCCGGGTCCAGCACGTCCTTGCGGTTGGTCGCGGCCAGGATGATGACGCCTTCGTTGGCCTCAAAACCATCCATCTCCACCAGCAGCTGGTTCAGAGTCTGCTCACGCTCGTCATTGCCGCCGCCATAACCGGCGCCGCGGTGGCGGCCGACGGCGTCGATCTCGTCGATAAAGACGATACAGGGCGCGTTTTTCTTGGCCTGCTCGAACATGTCGCGGACACGCGACGCACCGACACCTACAAACATCTCGACAAAGTCGGAGCCCGAAATAGTGAAGAAGGGAACGCCTGCCTCACCCGCGATGGCGCGGGCCAGCAGTGTCTTACCGGTGCCCGGAGGGCCGACCAGCAGCGCGCCTTTGGGGATCTTGCCGCCGAGGCGCGAGAATTTCTGCGGGTTGCGCAGGAATTCGACAATTTCTTCCAGCTCTTCCTTGGCCTCGTCGATGCCGGCGACATCGTCAAAGGTCACACGGCCATGCTTCTCGGTCAGCATCTTGGCCTTGGACTTGCCGAATCCCATGGCGCCGCCTTTGCCGCCGCCCTGCATCCGGTTCATGAAATAGATCCAGACACCAATCAGCAGCAGGAAGGGCAGCAGCGTGATCAGGAAGGACTGAAAGCCCGACTGCTGCTGCTTTTCAGCCCGCACCGGAATGTCGTTCTCGATCAGCAACGCTGTGACTTCCGCGTCGCCCGGCTTGATGGTGACATAGCTCTGACCGTCGGTGGTGGTGTAACGGACCTGTTCACCATCCAATGTCACGGTGCTGACCTTGCCGGCCTCGACCGAGCTCACGAAGTCGGAAAATACCTTTTCACGGCTCTGCATCGTGCTTCCGGAGCCGCTGAACAGATTGAACAGCGCCAGGATCAGCAGAAACAGAACAACCCAAAAGGCGATATTGCGTGCGTTGCCCAAGGAAAGCTCTCCCTATCAATGAGGCGTGCCGCGCCGGCCGCCTGCGTTGTGCCTAAAATAAGGATCATTCGGGCAGGTTCAATGCGATAAAAGGGATGCAAAGAACTCTTCTTCGCCGTAAGCCGTTTCCGCCGACCAGCCATTTGCCAGCCCGGCAGGCGGCGCAGCGATGAGTTCGCTGCCGTGCCACAGCGCAGGAGTTCCTTCGAGAACCGGCCCGGGCACCGCGGTATCGCGCCAGTCGGGGCACTCCAAAAGCCCATGCCGCCCCAGGGCCCGGACCTCGCAACCCTTTGCATCGCCGCCAAAAAAATTCCAACGCCCATCCCAGAGCTTGCCCGGCAAAGCGGCCTCGCTGCACACTGCCTTGTATTCACGGCAGACCCAGATCTGCTTAGCTGTTGTCAGCAGCCTGCAGCCCGCCAGGGTTATCGAGCCGCCGTTGCGTGCCGCCAGAACCGCTTTTTCCATCGGCACCCGGCGCGGCGGATATGCGGCGCCGGACACCCATTGGAAGGCCCGCACCAGCAGCCGGTGGCTGATTTCACTGGGCAGCGTGCGGAATTTCCGCTGGCACAGCACCACCGCGCCGGCCTGAAGATGGACCTGATCGCGGGCTGCCAGGAAGACATACCAGTCCAGCGCTTCGCGGGCCTTGGTCATGTTGCGGGCGACCTTGGACAGCACTTCCGGAGTAAGACCAAGGTCCGCCAGCCCCTCAAGCGCCCGCCGCACCCGCACCCGCTCAAACCTTGCATCCTCATTGCTGGGATCCTCGGCCCAACTAATCCCGCGGCGCTGCAGATAGCCGCGCAGCTCGGAACGGGTGACGTCCAGCAACGGCCGCAGCAGCGTCACCCCGTTGTGAACGCGCCGTTCGGCCATGCCCGACAGCCCAGTCACCCCCGAGGCCCGCGCCATCCGCATCAGCACCGTTTCGGCCTGGTCATCCGCGGTGTGGCCTACCGCCAGCACCTGGATGTCCTTGCTCCGCGCCCAGCTGGTCAGCAGGTCGTACCGGGCCTCGCGTGCCTGATTCTGCAAGTTGCCCTCGCGCGGGCCCACCTCCCAGCGCAGCACTTCGTGGCTGATTCCCAGTTGCTCAGCAGCCGCGCCCGCAGCCTTGGCCTCTGCCGCCGCTTCCGGCCGCAATCCGTGGTCCACGGTGGCGGCATGCAGCTCCACTTCGCTGCTGAAACAGTCATGCAGGAGATGCAGCAAGGCCATCGAATCGCCGCCGCCCGACAGCGCTACACCCACCTTGTCCGGGAGTGCAGAGCGGAACTGGCTGCACACCATGGCTTTGATATCACGCTGAGGCGGTGTCAAGAACAGCCCAGCTTGGCCATTTCGGCCCTGGCCTCCGTTTCCGGGCCTGCCCCGGGAAACCGCACGCCGACTTCGGACAGGGTCACACAGGCCTGGTCGGTCTGCCCTAGGCGGCCCAAAGCGGCACCCAGCTCAAACAGCGCCTTTGGCGCCATCGGCCCCGAGGAATTACCGGTAAAAGCCGCCAGATAGGCCCGTGCCGCTTCGCGGGTATCCCCCAGCCCGTCAAGTGCCTTGCCGCGGCTGAATTCGGCCGCCGGTGCCAGCGGACTGCCCGGGTAAGACTGGTTGAACGCGGCAAATTTCTCAGCCGCATCCTGATACAGCCCCTCGGTCAGCAGCTTTTCCGCAGCATCGAAATCCGCCTGCTCGCCGATGGCCAGCTCACCGCCGCCGGTATCCGCTCCGCCTGCCGGGCTGGTGTCTCCGCCTGCGGCCGGCAGCTCACCGCCGCCCAGCGTTGTCGTCTCTCCGAGCGCGCCAATGTCGCCGCCTTCCAGTTCCACAAGCCGGAACTCCAGATCGCCTATCCGGTTGGTGCCGTCGGCGACAATCCGGTCCACCCGGTGGCCCAGTTCCTCGGTCTGCAAGGTCAGCCGCTGCAGCTCCGTTTCAATCGCGCCGACCCGGTCCAGCACGGTGCTGCCGGAAACATTCGCCGAGGGCGCGCCAGTGGTCGACAGCTCCCGCTTCAGGCGCTGGATCTCAACATGCAGGACAGTCAATTCCTGGCGGATGTCGGCCAATGTCTGCTGGTCCTGCGCGGCCAGCGGCAGCGGCAGCAGCATCACAGAGGCCAAAAGCGCTGTGCGGAGACGTTTCATGGCGCTACCCCGTCAGCCCGCCGGCCAGCACGGTGACCGCGCGGCGGTTCTTGGAATAGCAAGTCTCATCCGAGCAGATCTCCAGCGGGCGCTCCTTGCCGAAGCTCACCACCTTGATGCGGCTGCCCGCAACCCCTTGGGAAATCAGGTATTCGCGGGCCGCATTGGCCCGTTTGGCACCCAGGCCGAGGTTGTATTCGCGGGTGCCCTGCTCATCCGCGTGGCCTTCGATGGTCACCACGTAATCAGCATTGCGGGTCAGCCATTGCGCCTGCCCCTGAAGCGTCGCCTGGGCAGCCGGTGTCAGGCTTGACTGATCGACAGCAAACAGCACCCGGTCGCCGACGGTCTGCTGGAAATAGGCCGGGCTGGCCGGATCCAAGGCCCCGGCGCCCGCACCGGCTCCACCTGCGCCGGCACCGCCGTTCAGATCATCGTTCCACGGGTTGGTGCTGCAGGCCGACAGCCCCAGCACGGCCACCGCCGCCATTGCCAATTTCAAACCGCTCATCTCGTCTGCCTATCCTTTGCGTTTCTTAACCCGAAGTTAACACATGAACGGGTCTGGTTCTATGCGGGTATCCCCGCCTTAACGGCCCTTTTACTGCTGCAGCGGCGACCAGGCCGGATCCGAGGCCCCGTCCGGGGTCTTCACCGGCTTCAGGTTGCGCCCGGTGATGTCCACAGAATAGAGCAGCGCCCGCCCGGTGCTGCCCTGGCTTTCGCGGGTGAACATGATCACCCGGCCATTTGGCGCCCAGGTCGGCCCCTCGTCCAGGAAGGAAGCGGTCAGCAGCCGCTCCTCGCTGCCGTCAGTGCGCATCACACCGATGTGGAACCGGCCTTTGTTCTGCTTGGTGAAGGCCACCATATCGCCCCGCGGCGACCACACAGGCGTGCCGTAACGCCCCTTGCCGAAACTGATCCGCCGCGCCTCGCCGCCGCCCGCGGGCATTACATAGAGCTGCTGGCTGCCGGAGCGGTCGCTTTCAAAAACAATCTGCGAGCCGTCCGGCGAAAACGACGGCGCAGTCTCAATGGAGGGTGCCGAGGTCAGCCGGGTCTTGGCACCGGTCGCAATATCCATCGAAAACAGATCGGTGTTGCCGCCCTGGGTCTGCGAGTAGACCACGGTGCGCCCATCCGGAGCAAACCGCGGTGCAAAGCTCATGATGCCATCGCCGCTGGACAGAATCTGCCGCTGCACCTTGCCCACGTCCAGCACATGGATCTGCGGAAAGCCGCTCTCGTAGCTGGTGTAAAGCACCCGGTCGCCGGTGGGCGAGAACCGCGGCGCCAGCACAAGCGAGGCGCTGTTGGTCAGATACTGCACATTGGCGCCGTCGTAATCCATGATCGCCAGCCGCTTGCGCCGGTCGTTCTTGGGACCGCTTTCCGAGACATAGACCACCCGGCTGTCGAAATAACCGCTCTCGCCGGTGATCCGGCTGTAGATCGCATCCGAGACCTTATGCGCCATCCGCCGCCACCCCTCGGTGGTGCCGGTGAACTGCAAGCCGGACCCCAGCTCGTTTTCGGCAAAGACGTCATAGCCGCGGAAGCGCACCGTCAGCCGGTTGCCGTTGACACTGACCCCGCCGGTGATCAGGGCCTGCGCGTTCACCGCCTTCCAGTCGGCGTATTTCACCGGGTTGTCGAACCCTGTCACCTTGGAGATATGGGCGCTGGCCGGCACTTCCCTGAACAGCCCGGTGCCGCTGAGGTCGGATGCGATCACCCGCGCAATCTGCGAAGCGTATTCCGACGCTGCCGCGGTTTCCGGCACAAAGTCAGGCACCGCATAGGGCAGCGGCTCGATCACACCCTGGTCGATCTCGATACGGAGCGGCCCGTCCTGCGCCGCGGCTGCACCCGCGTTTCCCAGTGCCGAAGCCCCGATCAGGAGAGCTGCCAGAAAATTCTTCATTTGATCCGCATCCTTTCCGGATTGAATGTCATCTCAATATCGCGCCATTGGGCATATTTTTCAGGGGGAAGTTTGAAACCCCGGCTGCCGCAGCGGATAATTGCCCGCCGCGCTGCCTCGTAGGCCTGCTTTGACGCCAGCGCAGTACCGCCGGTGCTGGACAGCAACCGGATGGATCCGCTGTCAGGCTTCCCGTCCTCACTCAGCGACACGCCAACAACAACAGTGGTGTTCAAAGCATCCGTCGACAAAGAGCCCACGTTCCAGCATTGCGAGACCGCGACACGCAGCGCTTCTTTCTCGCCCAGCGTCAGCGGCGGACCGGAAGGTTCCGGCGCTTCTACATCAGCGCCCCCCGCCAGCGCTTCGGCCAGCGCATCCTCGACAGCCGAGGGCGTGTCTGCCGGCGGCTCGTCAGCAGGCTGTTCCTGTTCGGCGGGCTGGGCGGCTTCAACAACCTCTTCCGGCTCAGGCTGAGGCCGTTCAGGCCTGGACCTGGGCCGCAGCGAGGCCGCAGGCGCCGCCGAGGCCGCCAGTTCCTCACCCTCGTTCTCTTCGGTCACGATCCGGTCGCTGGCCGCTTCGGGTGCCGTGGCCTCCTGCACCTCCTGCTCCGTCTCAGCACCTTCCTCAGGCGCGATTTCGGGCTGTTCGATCTCGGCCACTGCCGTGTCTGGCTCCGGCTGTGCCACCGGCACCGGCGCCACCCGGTCAGCCGGGCGCTGCTGCGCATCCGGTGCAACCTGCGGCACCAGCGAAGGCACCTCGGGCTCTTCCACCGCAGAGGGCAGCTCCAGCGGCACCTCTGGTTCCGGCTGCGGCTCGGGAAGCACTGCCACCTGCGGGTCCGGCTCCGCAGGAGTAACCGGTTCAGGCTGCGCGGTCTCCGGTTCCGGGTCCGGCTGCGGCGCAGGCTCTGGCGCGGGCGGCACCTCAACCGGTTCATTCAGCGGCGCGGGTTCCGGCGAGACCTGCGGCGCCCGGCGCTGCTGACTCAGCTCTTCGAATTGCTCGGCGGAAATCAGCGCTACCTGCTGCACTTCGAAGGGCAGCGGTTCAGAAGGGAACCAGGCGCCAAAGACAACCCAGCCCATCAGGAGCCCATGGCCTGCCAGAGAGATCTTGGTTCCGGTCTGCAACCTGAACGTCCCCGCTTACTGCCCAATGCCCTCAGACGGCAGCCCGTCCAATGCCGGACCGCCCGTGTCCGTCACCAGGCCTACATTCGAGAAGCCGCCGGCGTTGAGCGCACCCATCACCTGCATCACGTCGGCATAGGCAATCTTGCCGTCGGCACGCAGGAACACCCGGTCCGAGCTGCGTTCGGCTGCAATCGCGCGCAGCCGGGGCACCAGCTCATCCCGCGCAACCGGCGTGGTCTGAATTTCCACCCCGCCTGCCGCGGTCATGGTTACAGTGAGCGGCTCTTCATCATCGCCCGGCAAAGCGCCCGCGGCGGTTTTGGGAAGCTCCACTGGCACGCCCACGGTCATCAGTGGTGCCGCGACCATGAAGATAATCAGCAGCACCAGCATCACGTCCACAAAGGGCGTCACGTTAATCTCCGACATCGGGCGCCCGCTGCGGCGGCGGCGGCCCCGGCGGCGGTCGCCGCCTCCCTGCGGCTGCTGGACTGCGGCGCCCATGGCTCAGGAATCCAGCTGGCGGCTGAGAATGGTGGCGAACTCATCGGCAAAGGCCTCATAGCCGCCGATGATACGGTCGCTGTCCGCGCTCAGCTTGTTGTAGAAAACCACTGCCGGGATCGCCGCCAGCAGGCCCAGGCCCGTTGCCATCAGCGCCTCTGCAATACCCGGCGCCACCACAGCCAGATTGGTGTTCTGCTGCTCAGCAATCTCGATAAAGGCGGTCATGATGCCCCAGACGGTGCCGAACAAGCCGATGAACGGCGCGGTCGAACCGACAGTCGCCAGCACCGACAACCCGCTTTGCAGCCCCTCGGTCTCCTTGGCAATGGCCACATCCATCGACCGGTCGATACGCGCCTGCGCACCCGGGATCAGCCCGCCGTCGCTGCGGTGGCTGCGCCGCCATTCGGTCATGCCCGCCGAGAAGATCCGCGCCGCCTGCCCCGGAGGCTCCGCCCCCAGCTTGTCGAACAGCTCATCCAGCGGGTTGCCGGACCAGAAGGCGCGGTCAAAGGCGTCTGCCTCGCTGCGCGCGCGGCGGTAGTTGATCATCTTCTGAATGATAATGCCCCAGGACCAGACCGAGGCCCCGACCAGCATCAGCATCACCAGTTTCACGGTTACGGTGGCCCGCGCGAAAAGGCCCCACATGGAGAAATCAATCTCCTGCGCCAGCGCCAGAGTTTCTGCTTCCATTCGCCTGCTCTACGATGTCCCGGCCGTTTGTCCGGCCTTATTTGCAGGAAAGCTATCGCAGAACAAAAGCAAAGGCCAACAAAACAGGCGGGGATGAGCCGATTGTTACATCAATGCGCGAATCTCTGCCGGAAGCCGCGCTGGTTTGCCGCCTGTAGTGATGCAGACGATGGTGACCTGCGCCCGGAACAACGGCTGGCCGCCTCGGGTGACTTCCTGAATCAGCACCATCCGCGCAGGCGTCACAGTGTGCAGCGAGGTAGAGACCAGCAGTTCCTCGTCGAACTTGGCCGGCGCCAGATAGTCCGCCTCGATCCGGCGCACCACATAAATCAGTCCGGCCTCGCGCATGGCGTTCTGATCAACGCCTATGCCGCGCACCCAGTCGCTGCGTGCGCGCTCGATGAAACGCAGGTAGTTGGCGTGATACACAATCCCGCCCATGTCAGTGTCTTCATAGTAGACCCGCACCGGGAACTCATGCTGCATGGCCTGCCCTCCTGCCGTATTTGGCGCACCCTAATAAGCGCCCCGGGCTGCTGCAACAGCCTGCAGGGCGGGCAATCTGCCCACGCTCTCCGGGCAAAACAAGCGGACGTCACTCCAGCCGTCCGCTCAACGGGTACTCTGCCAGCACCTCATACCGGGCGCCGCCCGGCGTCAGGGTCGATTGGAAAAGTGCAAAACCCGCCCCCTCAGCCTCCAGGCTGAAACCTGCACTTTCCTGGAGGAACAGCACAATCTTCTCCAGCTGGCCCGGCTGAAACTGCCTGGGAAAGCGCGCCAGCGTCACATGCGGCCGGAATCGTTCGCGCTGCAATTCTATGCCCGCCGCCTGGCAGGCACTGCGCACACGGTCCCGCAGGCGGCTCAGTTCAGGTGTTTTCTGCACCGTTGCCGCCAGCACTCGCGGCAGCCTGCCGCCAAATGCCTCCACGCCTTGGAACTTGAGTTGCAGCTCCGGCGCCCGGATTTCGGAAAGCTCCTGGTGCAGAGTCTGCAGAACCTGTTCCGGCTGGTCATCCAGAAACGCCAGCGTCAGATGCATGTTCTCTGCAGGCACCTGCCGCCCGGCGGTCAGCCCTTCCTGCACCCGCTCCAGCGCATCCTGGGCAGCATCCGGCAGCGGCAAGCCCACAAAGGCCCGCATCAGGGCTGGGCCTGCTCCGCCCCCGGAGCCTGAAGGCGCGCAAACAGGCGCAGCGCGTGGGATTTGTCATCTGCAGCCACCGGCATCATCCGGTCATAGGCTGCGGCGATGACACCGGCGATCTCAGGGCGCAGGATTGTGGCACCCGTTTCCGGGATCACCGCTAGCGGCGAGGCCTCGGCAAAGGCGCTGTCGCCCCACATCAGCGCCACCTGCACGGCCTGTGTCAGCGCCAGGGTCTCGGCTGGCATCTGCGCCATCGCCCCTTCCATCCTCAAGAACACGAACGCTGCCTGGATCGCCCCCTGATCGTCGAACCGGAAGGCCCGGTACTGGCTGGCACCAGCCTCTTTCAGGCGTCCGACCAGCGGCTGCAAGCCTGGGATCAGCCGGTCCAGGTCCGGCACTGCCAACAACTCGTCCCACTCCCGGAAAAAAAAGAACATCAGGTTCGATCCCAATTCCGGGTCGGTCTCGGCCATCTGGTGCCCAGCCAGGGTCATCACCGCCTCCAACGCGCCCTTGACGGTTTTCAGCGTTTCGTCTTCGACACCGAACACAATAGGCGCCACCGGGCGCCCCCAGCGGGCAAAGGCATAAGAGCCGTCAGCACGGGTGAACAGGGCTTCGATCTGTTCCGGAGTCAGGTCTGGCAACTGGGCGGTCATGGGGGTCTCCTTGATGCTGCCCTGTCTATGCCCATTGCAACAGGCGGCGGCAAGGGGGAGGCTCCCGCGCCTGCCCGGCCTCCTGGCAAAGCCAGGCCGCCGGAAGCAGCCTTGGGCCCGGCGCCGCTGACGCGGCGCGGCAGCTACTGCAACAATCCGGCTCGCATCATCCGGCAAGGACAAAATCAGCTCTGCGGCCCCTCCAGCCGCGCGCAGCCCTTCCTCTTGCCGCAAATTTCCCTGCCAGAGGCACACCGCGCGCCAGCGCGGTGCCCGGCCCAACGGAAGCAAGGCGTCCGTGATGCCGCCGTGGCGGGCGGGAGCCTGCCGCTACTCATTCAGGTAACCGCCCCATTTTCGCTGCAAAGCTGCACCCGGATCTATCCCCTGCCAGTCCGCAAACAGTAGCAGGAAGCCCAGCAGGTCCGCCACCTCATCCTCCAACTCCCGGCGTGAGGCTTCCCCGCGGCCCTGCCCCGTCAGTTTCAAGTAAGCAGAGGCGACTTCGCCCAACTCCTCAGTCATCTTGCCCAGATACCAGGCAGAATCCCGGTCAATACCGAACCGCTCCGCATAGACCTCCGAAACCAGCCGCGCCAGTTCCGTCAATTCGTCAACACACGCGCCTTCACTTATGGTGCCTGCCAATGCCCTCTTCGCCCATTACCCGAACAAATCATTCTGCGAGCGCGGCGGCGCCAGGCCGAGGTGTGTCCAAGCCTTCTGCGCCAGCATCCGCCCCCGGGGCGTGCGCTGGATCAGCCCCTGCTGCAGCAGGTACGGCTCGATCACCTCTTCCAATGCATCGCGGCTTTCGGATAGGGCGGCCGAAATCGTTTCAATCCCCACCGGCCCGCCGCCGTAGTTCTCGGCGATCAGTGTCAGGTACCGCCTGTCCGCCCCGTCGAGCCCCAGCTGGTCCACCCCTAGCCGCGTGAGCGCGCCGTCAGCCAATTCGCGGGTGATTGTGCCATCGCCCTCCACCACCGCAAAGTCCACAACGCGGCGCAGGAGCCGGCCCGCGATCCTTGGGGTGCCGCGGGCGCGCCGCGCGATTTCGCGGGCGCCGGCGTCATCCGCCGGCGCGCCCAGCTTGCGGGCGTTGCGGCTGACGATCTCGAACAGCTCGTCAATGGTGTAGAACTGCAGCCGGGTCGGGATGCCGAAGCGGTCGCGCAGCGGTGTTGTCAGCAGCCCCATGCGAGTGGTTGCGCCGACCAGGGTAAAGGGCTGCAATTCGATCCGCACCGTGCGTGCGGCAGGGCCCTCGCCAATGACCAGGTCCAGCTCGAAATCCTCCATCGCCGGATAAAGCACCTCTTCCACCGCCGGGTTCAGCCGGTGGATCTCGTCGATGAACAGCACATCGCGGGCTTCCAGGTTGGTGAGGATCGCCGCCAGATCACCCGCCTTGGCCAGAACCGGCCCGGAGGTCATACGGAAGTTCACCCCCAACTCCCGGGCAACGATCTGCGCCAGCGTCGTCTTGCCCAGGCCAGGAGGCCCGTGGAACAGCGTGTGATCCATTGCCTCGCCGCGGCGGCGGGCGGACTCAATAAAGACCCGCAGGTTGGCGCGGGCTTCAGCTTGGCCGATGAATTCGCCAAGACCCTGCGGGCGCAGGGCGCGGTCATTGTCCTCGGGCAAAGGGTCGGGGCGGAGGGCCGGATCTGCGTCAATCATTTTGCTGGTCTCTCATATCTGTGCCGCCCGGCTGCAGGCCGGGCAGCGCCCGCCACCACCCACGGGAGGGCGCTTCGCACCCACCCAGGCTCGGGCGCTGCCCTTCGCATTTCATTTCGTCACCCTTTCGGTGCCAGCAGACGCAGCGCGGCGCGGATCAGTTCCGGCTCGTCAGCATCTGGATATGTGGCCGCTGCCTCGGCCACTGCCGCCGCCGCATCAGACGGGCCATAACCGAGATTACCCAAAGCCGACAGCGCCCCGGCAGAGGCCGCAGCAGCCCCTGACGGTTTCTTGGGCGGCGCCTTGCGGGCAGGTTTGGCGGCTGGTGCAGGCTCTGCATCCTCAACCACGTCCAGCCCAGGACCATCCAAGGCATCCACCACAGTGCCGCCCATCGCCATCACGCCCGGCGCCTTGTCCTTGAGGTCCAGCACGATGCGCTGCGCGGTCTTGGGACCGACACCCTTGGCAGCCTTCACCGAGGCCCAGTCGCCCAGGGCGATGGCCCGGCTCACCCCGTCCGGCCCCAGCGCGCCGAGAATGGCCAGCGAAACCTTGGCTCCAACCCCCTGCACCGAAGTCAGCAGACGGTGCCATTCCTTCTCGACCAGCGACGTGAAACCGTAAAGCTGCATCAGGTCTTCGCGCACCACCATTTCGGTATAAAGCGCAATCGCCTCGCCCGGCCCCGGCAGCGCCGCCATGGTGCGGTCGGAGCAATAGACAATATAGCCGACGCCGCGCACGTCGATCAGCACGTGATCTTGCGCCCGGTAGTCGAGCCGACCTGTCAGCTTGCCGATCATGCGCGCTTCTCCCTCAGCTGCCGCTGCTGTGTACCGCCGTAATAAGCGTGGCAGATGGCAATCGCCAGCGCATCCGCGGCATCGGCGCCCTTTGGCGCACAGCCTGGCAGCTGCAGCTTGACCATGTGAATGACCTGCTCCTTCTCGGCGTGGCCCACGCCCACCACCGTCTTCTTGACCCGGTTCGGCGCATATTCCCCAACCGGCAGCCCCGCCTTGGCCAAAGTCAGCAGCGCCACCCCACGGGCCTGGCCAAGTTTCAGTGTGCCGGCCCCGTCCTTGTTCACAAAGGTCTGTTCGATCGCCGCCTGGTCCGGCGCAAAGGCCTCGATGATCTCCGACACTTGGTTATGCAGCGACAGCAGCCGCTCGCCCAGATCATCGCCGTCCGAGTGGCACAGACCGTTGGCCACATGGCTCAGCCGCGCGCCATTTGATTCGATCACGCCCCATCCAAGGGTGCGCAGCCCCGGATCGATACCCAAAATCCGCATGTTGTGCCCGGTCCCTGCCCGCTTATCAGAAATTATTTTGCCCACGATTAGCACAAAACGCGAACATGTCCAATTGCTTTCCCTCATCCGCCAATTGCAGAACGCCGCTGCCAAGGTCTGAATCCGACCCTTTCCAAATGCGGCACCGACATTTTCGCCACAATTCGGCAACCTGGCGGATAGCCCTTGTTTTTAAGGCTCAAAGCTATGCACAGAATGCATATGACACATGCAATTTCAGGCCTTGCTGCGGAAATTGTTCAGCCCTAGATGCGGCTCATCGCAACGACGCGAACGAATGCTAACACCTAATCAGAGGACAAGGACATGGCCGCATTTGACACCACCCGTACCACTTATGGTTCCACCGGCCTGTTTGGCCGTTTCGGAGCCCTGGTTGCCGCTGCAACCGGCGCTTTCGCCGCATGGAATGATGCGCGCGCAACCCGTAACGCCCTGTCCGGTCTGAGCGACCGCGAATTGGCCGACATCGGCATGTCGCGCGGCGACATCGAAGATGTTGCCAACGGCAAGAACGTCTTCTGAGACCCCTGATTGACGCCCTGCCTCCTCCCTCGGGGCGCATAGGGAAACGCCGCGGACCTGAACAGGCCGCGGCGTTTTTTTTGCCCTGCCGCGGCGCGGAGCTGTCCGGAATGAGAAAGGCCGCAGGCAGGACGCCCGCGGCCATTTCAGCCCCCATAGCTGAGTTCCCTGTCAGCCTGGTCTTTCCGTCACCGCAGGATGGGTCCGATCTTCTGTGCCACAAAGACAGATGCCGGATCCGCCTGCATCACAAAGGCGCCGGCTCGCTCGACGGCACTGCCCTGCGCAAGGGTGCTGACCCGCTCGTCATAGCTGCCGAATCCGAGAGCTGCCATCAGGAAGCCTTTGAACAGCAGAAAGGCTGCCACGAAAAACAGGACAGAACGCCCAGAGATCCGCGACTGTACCCTGTGCGGCTTTACCACCAGCAGCCCGTCAGGCCGCAGTTTTGCGGTGTAGCCCCCCGAAATAGCCTCATGTTTGCGGTTGATGTGCTTCAAACGCGCCTGGAACTGATCACGATGTTCGCCCATTACGAGCCTCCGAACTGGCCCCCACCAGCGGATGGCCTATTGTTGGCTCGAAATGCGGCGAAAATGCGGCGAACCCCTAAAATTCGCCGCAAACTTAAGTCAATCAGCCCGCTTTACGCAGAAGTAACGTTGTCCATTCACCAATTTCGTCCCGGCGCTCCAGATTGATGCCGTTCTGTGCATAAACCTCGGTCACGTTATCTGCCTGCTCATTCAGGATGCCCGAGAGAATCGCATAGCCGCCAGGGCGCAGATTCGCGGCCACATCGGGGGCCAGTGCAACCAGCGGGCCCTTCAGAATATTGGCAAAGATGAGATCGAAGGGCGCCTGGGCCTGCAGTTCCGGATTGTCGAAGCCAGCCGCCTCCAGGCAAGCAACCTGGCCCTCCATTCCGTTGGCCTTAAGATTTGCCTCGGCCACTTCCACCGCCACTTCATCAATATCGCTGGCCATAATGGTGCCGTCCCAGACCCGCGCGGCAGCCATTGCCAGCACCGCGGTGCCGCAGCCGATGTCCGCCACTTTTTCGCCACGAAACCCCTGGTCCAGCAGATGATCCAGAGCCTTTAGGCAGCCGAGCGTGGTGCCGTGGTGGCCGGTGCCGAACGCCATCGCTGCCTCGATCAGCAGCGGAATGCGGTTTGCGGGCACTTTATCCGCATCGTGAGAGCCGTAGACAAAGAAGCGCCCCGCCTCGACCGGCGCCAGCTCGCGGCGCACATGGGCGACCCAGTCGGTTTCAGGCACTTCCGACACCACAAACGGCTTGGCACCATGCATGGCCTCCAGCAGCGCCAGCCCCGCCTCATCCGGCGCTTCGGTGAAATAGCCGCCCACTTCCCACAGGCCGGAGCCGTCTTCCATCTCGAAAACGCCGACACCGGTGGGTTCCGGGATCAGACGTTCCATGGCTTCGCCCAGCGCCTCGGCCTGGGCTTTTCCGGTGAGAGTGGTGAGGGCGGTATATGTGGGCATGGCGTCTCTCCTGAAACTGTTGGCAAGCGCCTAGGCTGCCGCGCCGCCCGCGTCAAGCGCCTCAGCCTGGCCCAAGGCCAGGCAGCGCCCGCGCTCACAGTGTGCGCGGGCGCACGCCCCGCGGCTGGCGCTACAGGGCTGCAGGGTCACTCAGCCGGCGCGGGAGAGGCGTATTTGCTGAAGATGGTCTCGTTGCCGGGTTCCGGATGGCGCGGGATCAAAAGCGACAAGGCCAGCGAAACCAATGCCATTCCGGCCGCCAGCGCGAAGACCAGCCCCGGCGAGAAGACCCACAGCAAGCCCAGCAGCACCGGCAGGAACACCGCGGCGATATGGTTGATGGTAAAGGCCACGGCGGCCGTCGGAGCAATATCGGCCGGATCGGCGATTTTCTGGAAATAGGTCTTGAGCGCCAGCGCCAGGGCAAACAGCACATGGTCCACCACATAGAGCACCGCAGCAATCACCACGCCCCAGCCGAACCAGTAGATACCGCCGTAAGCCGCAAAGACAATCGCCAGGCCCGCGTATTCAAAGATCAGCGTGCGCCGCTCTCCAAACACCGCCACTGCCTTGCCCAGCATTGGCGCCACGGTCATGTTGATTACAAGGTTGATCAGGTAGAGCCCGGTCAGCTCATGCACCTCAAAACCGAACTTCTCGACCATCATGAAGCCGGCAAAGACCACAAAGATCTGCCGCCGCGCCCCGGCCATGAACTGCAGTGCATAATACAGCCAGTAGCGTTTGCGCAGGATCAGCTTCTTGGTTTGCGGTGTCGGCGAGTCAAACTGCGGGTAGGCAAACAGTGCAAAAACCGCAATGAGCACCGTCACCCCGCCAGCCGCCATGAAGACAGTGTTATAGGCCAGGCCGAACCGGTCCCAGGTCAGCACGATCAGGCCATAGACAACCAGCGTTGCAGCAGACCCCGCCGCCACCAGCCAGCCCAGCGTCTGCGGCGCCTTCTCTTTGCTGAGCCACTGCAGCTGCAGCGACTGATTCACCGTCTCGTAGTAGTGAAACCCGATCGAGCTCAGCAGCGTCACCATCAGCAACCCGCCCAAGCTTGGGAACCAGGCGGTGACAGCCGTCGCCACCCCCAAGAGCACCAGCGAGATCAGCCCCAGCACCTGCTCGCGGATAAACAGAATGACGGCAATCACACCGACGGCCAGGAACCCCGGGATCTCCCGCACCGTATGCAGCAGGCCGATGTCGGCGCCATCAAACTGCGCCGCCTCAATCACAAAGTTGTTGAGCAATGCGCTCCAGGCATTGAAGGCAATGGGCATCGCCAGCGCCATCAGGAACAGCAGCGTCACGGGACGGCGCCAGAACGGGAGGCCCTGCGCCTCAAGAAGGGGCATCGGTTTGAACATGCCTAGCATCTAAGCCGCCGCAGGCCGTTTGGCGAGAGCAAAGACGCCGCCGCACATGCACCTTCGCATCAGCGCGCAAAGACCCGGCCGCAAGAAACCCCGCCCCGGCTGATCTGCATCAAGACGATCCGCGCGCGCATCACATATGCAGTTTCGTGAATTTGGAGGCATGTGATGGATCTTGTTCCCCTGGTTGAGCGCATCGGCGAGGCTCCTGCAGCTGCCCTGCTGGGCCTGGTGACGGGCACGGTATTTGGCGTTGCTGCACAGCGCTCCCGCTTTTGCTTGCGGGCAGCAACGGTAGAGTTCGCCAGCGGCCGGCTGGGGGACAAGGTTGCCGTCTGGCTGCTGACGTTCTCCACTGCGATGGTCTGGGTGCAGGGAGCGCAGTTGATCGGGCTGATGGACAGCGCCAACGCCCGGATGATGGCGGTGCCGGGCAGCTGGTCCGGCGCCATCCTCGGCGGGCTGATGTTCGGCTGCGGCATGGTGCTGGCGCGCGGCTGCTCGGGGCGGCTGCTGGTGCTGGCGGCCACCGGCAACCTGCGGTCGGTGGTGTCGGGGCTGATCTTCGCCGTGGTGGCACAGATGAGCCTCTCCGGGCTGCTGTCGCCGGCCCGCAGCTGGCTGGCCGGGCTGTGGGTCACCGAAGGCGGCCGCAACATGGACCTGCTGGCCGCCCTTGGCTTGCCGCAAGCCAGCGGGCTGGGATTGGGACTGGCCGCGGCGGCACTGGCCCTGGGGCTGGCGCGCCGGAACCGGATCGACGCGGCGCGGCTGGTCTTTGCCTCCGGCGTAGGCTTTGCCGTCGCACTGGGATGGGTGCTGACCTATGCGCTGAGCCAAATCGCTTTCGACCCTGTGCAAATCGAAAGCGCAACTTTCACCGGCCCGTCTGCCCATACCTTGATGTTTTTCCTGGACAGGGATGCGGTTCTGGAATTCGACATCGGCCTGGTGCCCGGCGTGTTCATCGGTGCGATGGCCGCCGCCGCCCTGTCCGGAGAAATGAAACTGCAGGCCTTTGACGGTGCCTCCACCATGCGCAGAGCAATGATAGGCGCCGCGTTGATGGGATTTGGCGGTATGCTGGCAGGCGGCTGCGCCATCGGCGCCGGGGTGACTGGCGGC
This sequence comes from Leisingera sp. ANG-M1, assembly GCF_000813745.1. Classification (GTDB taxonomy): domain Bacteria; phylum Pseudomonadota; class Alphaproteobacteria; order Rhodobacterales; family Rhodobacteraceae; genus Leisingera. The sequence continues at coordinate 18,928 of NZ_JWLC01000011.1, forward strand.
TCGATCTTTGCGGGCACAGCCTGGGCCGCATTGTTTTTCATGTGGATTGGCGCCATGGCCACCAGCATCCTCACCCGCGTCCTGACCGAAACCGCTGCGGCCTGAGCCAACGGGTCATGCGAGGCTCTGCCTCGCGCGCCGGGATATGTGAGGCAAGAGGAAAGCTGCTTCTTTCTGGTCGAAAATACTCCGGGGGAGGCCTGCAAGGGCCGGGGGCAGAGCCCCCATCTCTGCCGTCAAAAAAAGCTCTGCGGGTCGATGTCGACACTCAGCCGCAGATCGCCCTTCAGCCGCAAAGGCGCAGTCCAGCGGGCAATCGCGTCCTGCAGCGGCACGCCCTTGGGGGCCTTGACCAGCAGACGCACCCGGTGGCGGCCGCGGATGCGGGCAATCGGTGCAGGCGCCGGCCCGAACAGCTGCGCACCTATCTGGCGCAACGGGCCATCATTGCGGGCCATCGCATTGCCTAGATCGAACACCTCGGCCAGATCCGGCCCTGACAAGATGATCCCGGCCATCCGCCCATAGGGCGGCACGCCCGCGGCCTGGCGCTCGGCGGCTTCAGCTTTCCAGAAGCTCTCCTCATCCCCCGACAGGATTGCCCGGATAACCGGATGCTCGGGCTGGAAGGTCTGCATCAAGGCCTCACCCGGCCGTTCGGCCCTCCCGGCCCGGCCTGCTACCTGGCGCATCAGCTGGAAGGTCCGTTCGGCCGCACGCAGGTCCGAGCCCTGCAGGCCAAGGTCGGCATCGATCACGCCCACCAGTGTCAGCAGCGGGAAGTTATGCCCCTTGGCGACCAGCTGGGTGCCGAGGATGATATCGGCTTCCCCTGCCGCGATCTCTTCGATCCGCGCCTTCAGCGCCCGCGCCGAGCCGAACAGATCCGAGCTCAGCACCGCAATCCGTGCCTCCGGGAACAGGCCGGTTGCCTCCTCCGCCAGCCGCTCGATACCTGGGCCGACCGGCGCCATCTTGCCTTCCACTTCGCAAGAAGGGCAGGCGTCAGGCACCGGTTTGGTCTCGCCGCACTGGTGGCACATCAGCCGCTTCATGAAACGGTGCTCGACCATCCGCGCGTCGCAATGATCGCAGGCCACCTGCGCGCCGCAAGCGCGGCAAATGGTGACCGGGGCAAAGCCGCGGCGATTGAGGAACAAAAGCGACTGCTCGCTCCGTTCCATCCGCAATTTCATTGCCTGTTTCAGTGTCGGCGATATCCAGGTCGAGGGCAGCAGATCCTCGGACCGCATATCAACGCTGCGCATGTCAGGCAGCACTGAAGCCCCGAAACGCGAGGTCAGGTTTAGCCGCTTGTATTTCCCCGCCTCTGCATTTGCCCAGGTCTCCAAGGACGGCGTCGCCGAGGCCAGCACCACCTGCGCGGAACACATCGCTGCGCGCAGAACAGCCATATCGCGGGCATTGTAGAGCACCCCGTCTTCCTGCTTGTAGGAGGTGTCGTGCTCTTCATCGACAATGATCAAGCCAAGGTCGCGGAACGGCAGGAACAATGAGGATCGCGCTCCGATCACCAGCTGCGCCGCGCCCTGCCCGACCATTTTCCAGACCCGGCGGCGCTCGGTCATGGTGGCGCCGGAATGCCACTCTGCCGGTTTTGCCCCAAACCGCGCCTCAACCCGGGTCAGGAATTCCGCCGTCAGTGCGATCTCCGGCAGCAGCACCAGGGCCTGGCGTCCGGCGCGCAGACAGGCGGCAACGGCTTCCAGATAGACCTCAGTCTTGCCGGAGCCGGTGACGCCTTTCAGCAACGTGGTACCGTACCGCCCGCTTTGCACAGCTTCCGCCAAAGCAGCGGCGGCGCCCGCCTGATCCTCGGTCAATTCCTTACCCGGCAGCTCCGGATCCAGAAGCGGGTAGGGCAGATCACGCGGCGCTTCCTCCTCGCGCAGGGCGCCCTGTTTCACCAGCCCCTTCACCACCGAGGGCGTCACATCTGCCATATCCGCCAGCTCGCGCGGGGTGAAGGCAAGGCCGCCGTATTGCTCCAGCACCTCCAGCACGCGGGTGCGGGCGTCGGTCATCCGGTCCGGCACCCCCTCGCCGCGGCGCAGGATCTTGCGCATCGAGGGCGGATCACTCAGCCCCGGCGCCCGGGTCGCCAGCCGCAGCATCGCAGGCATCGGGGTCAGGGTGTAATCAGCGGCCTTGCCCAGAAACTGGCGCATCTCGCTGCGCATCGGCGCCACATCCAGCACCCGGATCACGGAGCGCAGCTTGGCCGAATCGAAGCCGCCTGCGCCCGCACCCCAGACCACGCCCAGAACTTTTCGCGGGCCCAGCGGCACCTCGACATAGGCGCCGAGGAAACATCCGCCCTCGGGCGCACGGTAATCCAGAAGCCGGTCAAGGGGTTGCGTGGTCAGCACCCCGACCCGCTCGCCTGCCTGAAAGAACTCCTGCCCGCTCATGCTGCTGCCCATGTTGCCGCCCGTATATGCATGAGGTAAAGGCAGAAGCGACAGAGGCCAACCCATCCAGAGGACTGCCCCATGAAATTCTTTGTAGACACCGCCGAGATCGGCGCCATTGCCGAGCTCAACGACCTGGGCATGGTGGACGGCGTCACCACCAACCCGTCGCTGATCAAGAAGTCCGGCCGCGACATCATCGAAGTGACCAAGGAGATCTGCGATCTGGTCGACGGCCCGGTGTCGGCGGAAGTGACCGCAACCGACGCGGACACCATGATCGCCGAAGGCCGCAAGCTTGTGGAAATCGCGGAAAACATCGCGGTGAAGGTGCCGCTGACCTGGGACGGTCTGAAGGCTTGCAAAACCCTGACCGACGACGGCCACATGGTGAACGTGACGCTCTGCTTCTCGGCTAACCAGGCGCTGCTGGCGGCCAAGGCGGGCGCGACCTTCATCTCGCCCTTTATCGGACGTCTGGACGACATCAACCTGGACGGCATGGAGCTGATCGAGGACATCCGCACCATCTATGACAACTATGGCTTCGAAACCCAGATTCTGGCCGCCTCGATCCGGTCGGTGAACCACGTGCTGGACTCGGCCCGCATCGGCGCCGACGTGATCACCGCACCGCCCGCCGTGATCAAGGCGATGGTGAACCACCCGCTGACCGACAAGGGCCTGGACGCGTTCCTGGCCGACATCAAGGCGGCAGAGATCAAGATCCTCTGATCTGCCTCCCGGATCCCGTTTCACGTACAGGCGCCCAGACAGCGGGCGCCTGTTTTTTTGCCGTCTGCCCGCTTGCAGGGAGAGCTCCCGCGCCGCCGCGCCGCCCGGCTTACGCCGGGCCGCACAGCCGGCTTGGGCACAGCAGCGCGCCACCGGCGCGCTGCGGCGGCGTTTCAAAAACGCCGCGGCGCCGGGCATCTGCCCGGCGCCATCCCCAACGGGAGCGGTGCATGGCAATGCAGCGGCGACGGGGCGGGAGCACCCCTCCTGCGTGAAAACCGGTGCGCCGCATTTTTCCGCAGCATTGTGCAATTCCCGTGTTATACACGGAGCAAACCCGCCAGAGGTCCCTATCCGCAAGAGTTTCGAGACATGAGCAGTTCCGCCACTTTGGAAAACCAGCTGCGCGAGGCCATCCTCGCCAAACCCGATGCCGTGCTTGAAGACCAGCACCTGATGAACGCGCTGGTCGCCGCCAACGAGCGCGCCATGGGCTCCAATGTTGTCGATCTGCGCGGCATCGCAATGGAACGGCTGAGCGCCCGGCTCGACCGGTTGGAAGACACCCACCGCTCGGTCATTGCAGCCGCCTATGACAATCTGGCCGGCACCAACCTCATTCACCGCGCCGTCCTGCGGCTGATGGAGCCGCAGGACTTCACCGCTTTCCTTGCCTGCCTGGAAACAGACATGCCGGAGATCCTGCGGGTGAGTGCCCTGTCCCTGGTGCTGGAAACCTCCCAGCCCGGCGGCGCCGACGTGGAGCGGAAATCCGGCGCCCTGAAACTTGCAGGCCCCGGCTTTGCCGAAAGCTATGCCGGCCAGCCCCGCAGCACCCGCCCGGTCACCCTGCGCCAGACCCAAGGCGGCAGTCCGCGGGTCTATGGCCAGAAAGCCGAATGGATCCGCTCCGAGGCCTGTTTGATGCTGGATCTCGGCGCGGGCCGCCTGCCCGGCATGCTGGTGATGGGTTCGGAGGATCCGCACCAGTTCTCGCCGATGCAGGGCACCGACCTGCTGGCCTTCTTCGGCGGCGTGTTTGAGCGCTCCATGCGCTGCTGGCTGTCATGACGATGATTTCTCCGGCCTGCCGTGACGCGCTGCAGCTCTGGCTGCAGCGGCTCGGCGGGCTGGAGGATGCCTCGGCCAATACCCTCACTGCCTACCAGGGCGACGTCACCGCGTTCCTCGCGTTCATGACGGCCCATGCCGGCGGCCCGCAAGGCCTGGGCGCTCTGGCCAGGATCACCACTGCGGACATGCGCGCCTGGATGGCCTCCGAGCGCAACTCCGGCACCGGCGCCCGCTCGCTGGCGCGCAAACTGTCGGCGGTGAAGAATTTCTACCGCTGGCTGGCCGAGCGCGAAGGCTTCGAACCCGCCGCCGTCCTGTCCGCCCGCGCACCGAAGTTCCAGAAAAAGCTGCCACGGCCGCTGGCACCGGAAGCTGCCAAAGCGGTGCTGGAAACGGTGGAACTGCAGTCGCAGCAGGATTGGGCCGCGGCCCGGGATGTTGCGGTGGTGACACTGCTTTACGGCTGCGGGCTCAGGATTTCCGAAGCGCTCGGGCTGAAAGGCTGCGATGCGCCGCTGCCGCCGGTGCTGCGCATCCTTGGCAAGGGCAGGAAGGAACGGGTGGTTCCAGTGCTGCCGGCGGCGCGCGATGCGGTAGACCGGTATCTGCGGCTCTGCCCCCATGCACAAGAAGATGATGCGCCGTTGTTCCGCGGCGTGCGGGGCGGCGCGCTCAATCCCCGCCAGATCCAGGACGCGATGGCCAAGACCCGCGCCCAGCTTGGCCTGCCTGCAACCGCAACCCCGCACGCGCTGCGGCACAGCTTTGCCACCCATCTGCTGGAGGCCGGCGGCGACCTGCGCGCCATCCAGGAGCTTCTGGGCCACGCCTCGCTCTCGACCACCCAGGCTTATACAGCGGTGGATACCACGCATCTGATGGAAGTTTACAACCGGGCCCACCCCAAAGCGTGATTTGACTTGGCAGGCTGACCGGATTTTGCTGGCTGCACGGAGGGACCTGCGATGACAGCGGCCAAAGTGATCCTGAACAGCGTGCTCACCTGCCCTGCTTGCGGCCATGCTGCGGCAGAGGTAATGCCGCAAGACGCCTGCCAGTGGTTCTACGAGTGCCATGCTTGCCGCAAGGTGCTGCGGCCGGAGCCGGGCGATTGCTGCGTCTTCTGCTCCTATGGCAGCGTGCCCTGCCCGCCGGTGCAGGACGGCAGCGGCTGCTGCAGCTAGGCCTGCCTGCCGGGCCCGGTTTCCTTAAAATGCAAATTATTTCGGCGGCGCCCGGAAAGGCCTTGTTAAGTCCGGGCAGGCCAGATGGCTGAAACCGATCCAGAAAGGATTTCCGCTATGACCGTTCCTGGCTTTGCCGCCCTGTTTGCCGATGGCGCCCCTGCTGCCCCCGCCCCGCCTCCGGGCAGCGTGCCTTATGACCGGATTGACGACCTCCCGGCCCGTGCACCGTTCTCGGCCCCCGGCATCTCCGATCCCTCCCCTTATGGCCGGCGCCTGGCCCGCATCCAGTTTGCGGCAGGTACGGATTTCCGCCCAACCCTGCATTGAACGCTTGCGGCCCTTGGGCAAATTCGCCATCAGGGGGGCATGACACCTCAGATCCGCGCCCTTACCGTCCACCTGCTGACCGCAACCGGAGCCGTCTTTGCCATGCTGGCAATGCTGGCCGCCGCAGAAGGCAAGTGGAGCCTGATGTTTGTCTGGCTGGTTGTTGCCTTTGCCGTTGACGGCATCGACGGACCGCTGGCGCGGCACTATCACGTCAAGCGCTACTCGCCGGAATTCGACGGGGTGCTCTTGGACCTGATCATCGACTACCTGACTTATGTCTTCATTCCGGCCTTTGCGCTGTTCCAATCAGGCTTGATGGCGGGCTGGACCGGCTGGTTTGCCATTATCGTGATCACCTTCGGCAGCGCGATGTATTTTGCCGACACGAGAATGAAGACCAAGGATAATTCCTTCTCAGGCTTTCCCGGCTGCTGGAACATGCTGGTGCTGGTGATCTTTGCGCTGGAACCCAGCCATTGGACCAGCCTGGTGCTGGTGACCCTGCTGGCGATTGCCATGTTCCTGCCGCTGAAGTTCATCCATCCGGTGCGCACGGTCCGCTGGCGCAAGGTCTCCTTGCCGATGGCGCTGGCTTGGACCTTCTTTGCGGGCTGGGCCGCCTGGGTCGATTTCCACCCGGCCAGCTGGGCCCATTGGGGACTGGTGGTCACTTCGGTTTATCTGCTGTTTGTCGGTATTGCCCAGCAGATCGTGCCGGAGCGGCGGCGCAAGTCTTCTTCGGCGGCGTAAGACAGCAGGGGCGCTGCCCCTCTGCGCCCCGTTGGGGCGCATTCACCCCGGAGTATTTTTGACCAGAAAGAAGCGTAAAGAGCGCATCCCGCCGCTGGCTCAGATCAGCAGGCCCGCGGCGCCTTCGTGCTTCAGCAGTGCCACCTTGGTTTCCACCCCGCCCTGGCCCGAAAAGCCGCCCAGGCCGGTGGCGCTCAGCACCCGGTGGCAAGGGATGATCACCGGGATCGGGTTGCCGCCGCAGGCATTGCCCACCGGCTGCGGCGGCGCGCCAAGGTCTTTGGCAATCTCGCCATAGGTGCGGGTATCGCCAAAGGGGATCGCCAGCATCGCATCGCAGACCGCGCGCTGGAAATCGGAACCCTCTACCTGCAGAGGCAGATCGAACACAGTCAGCTCGCCTGCAAAATAGGCGCGCAGCTGCACCAGCGCCCGCTCCAGCAGCGCCGACTGCCCGGTGGCCTCCTCAGACCAGGCGAGCCGCACGATGGCTCCATCGCGTTCTGTCACGCTGAGTGCGCCGACCGGGGTTTCAAGACTGGCTGATATCACGCTGCTGCCCTCCGCATGGCTGGCTGCCACTGTCCTTTGCGCAGCGGCCGGATGCAAGCGGGCTTGCGCCGTTAACACTTCGTTAACCAGTCTTAAGGAAACCTCACCGCATTTCATCAAATTAGAATAAAGTGAAATTCAAGAACGGAACTAAGGGTAATCAAATGCTGTCTGCAGTCTCCAGCACCGCTAGCCTTTACAACAGCATGAAGCAGGCCCAGGCGGCCTACCAGCGCCAGCCCGCCGTCGCCGAAGCAGGCGGCCAGCCGGTGGATGCACCGCTGATCGACGGCACATCGCAAGGCCAGGCGCGCAGCGTGGCCCGCGAGCAAGCGCTGAGCGGCGCCCGCCCGGATGCCCTGACCCCGCAGTATGTCGGCCCGGCCCGCGAGGCCGCCCGCAGCGCAGCCTTGAACCTGAAACAGGTGAACGGCCTGGATATGGCAGCCTTTTACCTGGATCTGGCAAACGGCTGCCACGCAGGGCCCAAACCCGCCAGCGCCCTGGCGGCCGAAGCCCATTACCTGGCCGCCCGCAAAGCGATCTGATTGCGCCCCTGACCGGGGTTACTGCAGCTGCGCCCAGAACAGTTCCAAGTGGCGGGACATGATCTCTTCAAACCGGCCGCTGCCGCGCAGCTTCTGCAGGCCTGCGTTGATCCGGTACAGATGGGTGGTCCCGCGCCAATGGCGCTTGGAGATCACCACGTGCAGCCCCTCTTCCGACAGCGGTTTCTCCAGCGGCACAACGGTGTCGCGCAGATCTTCCTGGACGATGGTGTTGGCGCCCAGGAACAGATTCACTGCGGCGGCATCCACCTTGCCTTCGGCCACCATGCGGAAGCAGTCGCCCGGGGTTTTCGGCTGCACCAAAGTGATCTTGCCTTCATCCAGCCAGCGCCGCCCGATGCGATTCAGGTCATGGGTGAAATAGCCGGCCGGGCGGCACAGTGTCTTGCCCTCGACATCGGCATCCTCCTGGTAGCCAAAGCCGCTGTCTGAACGCACAAACAGCATGATCGGCATCGTCATTACCGGCTCGGAGAAGTGGAAATTGACGCAGCGCTCATTGCCCGGCTCGGCCTCGCAATCAGGCTTCAGCCAGGGGAAGCCCATGTCGAATTCCTTCTTGTCCAGCATCGGGAACAGGTGCTTGGACCAGTCGTCCTCCCAGCTCACCGAATAGCTGACCGGCGACGGCGCCAGCTCAAGTGCCGCGTTGACCAGCTCGGTCACCATGCCCTGCCCCGGCAGCCCGCGGTCGGTGAACGGTGCATAACCGCTGCCGGTGAGCAGCGTGAGCTCCGCCTTCTCCTGGCGCAAGGGCGTGGCGTCCGGTGCCGTTGCCCCGGTGACGCAGGGAATGAACAGCTTGCGTCCCGGCAGCACAGTGGCACCGGCCAGCAGCTTCTGATTGCGGTAGTAGACCAGCGTCCAGCGTTCGCGGTTGCCATAATGGGTCTCGGCAATCGAGAACAGCGTGTCGCCGGGCTGCGCCACATAGTCGACATCGCAAATCGCCCAAGCCGCAGCTGGGGCAAAGGTAAACGCTGCCGCCAGCTGCAGGATCCGTGAAAAGAACCGTTTCATGGCCTATCCTCCCTTAGAAGCCGGCCCAGATCCTGGCCATGTGGTCTTCAATGATCGCCTGGTAGCTGCCGCTTTCCTGGATCCCGCGCAGGCCGCCGTTGATCAGGGTCAGCATCTGCTGCGCCTGCGGGTGCGATTTGTGCACCACCACATGCATGCCCGCCACCGACAGTGGCTGCGGCAGGACGGTGATCTTGCTGTCCAGATCGTGTTCCTTGATCGCAGTGCGGCCGGTGAATTCATTCAGCGCCACCGCATCGGCTTCGCCTGCCAGCACTATGTCAAAGCATTCTTTGACCGTGCGCGGCCGTTTCAGAGTGATTTTGCCTTCCTTCAGCCAATTGCGGCCGTTTTCGTCCAGGTCATGGGTGAAATAGCCGGTCGGGCGGCACAGGGTCTTGCCTTCGATATCGCTGTCCTGGGCAAACTGGAACGGCTTGGAGCTGTCCGCGAACAGCAGGATCAGCATCTCGAACATCGGTTCGGAGAAGTGGAAGTTGGCACAGCGGAAATTGTCCGGCGCGGCCTGGCAATCCGGTTTGTACCAGGGGAAGCCGAGATCCAGCAGCGCGTTCGACAGCAGCGGCTCCAAATGCGCCGACCAGTCATTCACCCAATGAATCGAGTAGCCTTCCTTGGGGTCCGCCTCGGCCATCGCCGCGTCCACCACCTCGTTCAGCAGGCCGCCGTTGTGGGCTTCCTTCGAGGTGAACGGAGCAAAGTCATCACCGGTCAGCAGGTTGATCCGTTTGCGCACCGCAGCATTGCCCGGCTGCACCTTCACCGGCACCGCCGCAACCGGGGCCGCGGCAGAGATCTCCTTGCCGCCCGGCAGCCCCAAGGGCAGGCCGTCAAGGCAGGCCAGCGACAGTTTCATGCCCACGCGGATTGCGTTCGGCTTGGGGCCAATCTGGTTGATATTGCGGTTGTGAATGGCGCTCCACTTGCCTGCATCTTTGTACAATTTGTCGGCAATCACCGACAGGCTGTCGCCGGACTGCACGGTGTAGAATCCACCGCAGGTTTCGGCAGCAGCGGATGTGGCTGCAAGGCCAAACAGGCTCATAGCAGCGGCAGCAATGGTCTTCTTCATAGTCCCCCCGGAAGTCTTTTGCACCACAGCCTGTTCCGGCCTGCAGCGCCCGTTCGTCTTGTTGATTGATTTTGCCCGGCTCCGCATGCGGCAGCGCGTGGCTGAATGCGCCGGGTGCGGCTCCGGCGCTGCCGCCGGAGCAGGTTTCAAAGGTCAGTTGCCAACAAACAGCGCCAGCAGCGTCGCAGTGTCGACCCGGCCGTCCGCACCGATCAGACTGGCCGGCACAGTGATCTCCTGCCGCTCATAAGCACCGTTCACCAGCTGGTCGATGTAGGCCTCCGACTGGCCTTGGGCAGCAGCCGTCATCACCATTTTGAACAGCGCGGTGCTTTCAGCGGACACCGCAGGCGCGGCCTCAGCCGCGGCCCCGGGTTCTGCCTGCTTGCTGCGCAGCGCCGCCAGGGTGCCTGCGGTGATACGCGCCACCAGGGCGTCTTCACCGCTGGACCCTGCTGCTTCCAGCCCTGCCGCCGCCGCGGCACCGGCCGGCACGTCAGTGTCCGCGGCGGCCGGCTCAGCCGCAGCAGCAGGCTGCACGGCCAGCGCATTCTCTACCGTTGCATCAGCCGGCGCATCACCGCCGAACTGGAAATAGAGCAGCATCGCCGAAGCCACCGCCAGACCGGCCGCAGCCAGCCCCAGTTTCGGGAGCATGCCAGTGTTTTCCGCCTGCACAGGCGCAAAAGGCTGCGGCTCGGGGACCGGCTCCGGCTTCTGCACCGCAGTTTTGCCAGGTTTTGCAGCCGCGGCAGGCTTGACCGCCTTGGGCTTGGCCGTTTCCTTGACTGCAGGTTTGGCAGCAGCGGCCGCTGCTGCCGCAGATTTCAGATCCGTCTTTGCCGCAGCAGCTCCGGATCTGGCCGGCGCAGGCTCCGGCCCGGATCCTTGCCCGCCACCGCTGGCGACCAGGCCGATTTTCATGTTCTTTGGTGCAGACACCCCATCAATCCGGACGGCCGCGCTGCGCGCCTTGCCCGGCGCATCCGCCGGTTGCGCGTCCGCTTTCAGCTTCAGCATTGAAATCTGCTCCCCCTGCTCCATGCCATGCTTTGAAATGACGGCTGAAAATCTTCATGGAATTAACAATTTTTTAACCAATTGTGGAAAACCGGTCAACATCTAGAGGAATCTAAAATGCCAGGACACAAGATCGCACCCGGAAAAAGTGCAGACAATTCGCAATAACTGCACAAAACGACAACGCCCGGCAACAAGGCCGGGCGCTGAACACAATTCAAAGGAGAGTTTTGGAAGTTAGCCGAGCGCGCTGTCGCAGCGGCCGCAAACGCCCTCATGGTTGTGGCTGCCCACGTCCGGCAGGATCTTCCAGCAGCGCTGGCACTTGCCGCCGTCGGCTTTCTCGAACACCACCGAGACACCGTCCACCTCCGGCATGCGGAAGGCTTCGGCCGGGGCCGGATCGCCGGTCAGCATGATATCCGAGGTGATGCAGACGTCGGCAAAGTTCACCGTCTTCAGTGCCTCCAGCGCCTCTGCGTCGCGCACATGCACCACCGGCGCGGCTTCCAGCGACGCGCCGATCACCTTGTCGGTGCGCTGCACTTCCAGAGCGGCGGTCACCACCCGGCGGGCCTGGCGGATTTTCGACCACTTGGCGGCCAGAGGCTCGTTCAGCCAATCGGCTGGCGTGTTCGGGATGTCCTGCAGGTGCACGGAAGAGCCCTCGCCCGGGTATTTCTCCAGCCAGACCTCTTCCATGGTGAACACCAGGATCGGCGCCAGCCAGGTGGTCAGGCGGTGGAACAGGATGTCCAGAACGGTGCGCGCGGCGCGTGCGTTCAGGGTGTCGCCGTCGCAGTAGAGCGCATCTTTGCGGATGTCGAAGTAGAAAGCCGACAGGTCCACGGTGGCAAAGTTGAACACCGCCGAGAACACGCCCTGGAAGTCGAACGACTGGTAGCCAGTGCGGACCCTGTGATCCAGCTCGGCCAGACGGTGCAGCACCCACTGCTCCAGCTCCGGCATGTCCGCCGGCTCCACCCGCTGCTCTTCCTTGAAGTCGCCAAGCGAGCCCAGTAGGAAGCGCATGGTGTTGCGCAGACGGCGGTAGCTGTCGGCGGTGCCTTTCAGGATCTCCGGCCCGATCCGCTGGTCGGCGGTGTAGTCGGTTTGGGCCACCCACAGGCGCAGGATGTCGGCGCCGTACTGCTTGACGACTTCTTCCGGCACGATGGTGTTGCCGAGCGACTTGGACATCTTCATGCCCTTCTCGTCCAGCGTGAAGCCATGGGTCACCACGTTGCGGTACGGCGCGCGGCCCTTGGTGCCGCAGGCCTGCAGCAGCGAGGAGTGGAACCAGCCGCGGTGCTGGTCGGTGCCTTCCATATAGACATCGGCGATGCCGTCCTCGGTGCCGTCCTCGCGGTCGCGCAGCACAAAGGCATGGGTCGAACCGGAATCGAACCACACATCCAGCACGTCAAACACCTGGTCATAGGCCTCCGGGTCAACAATGCCGTCCAGCACCTTGGCCTTGAAGCCCTCGGTGTACCAGACGTCGGCGCCATGCTCTTCGAACTCGGCCACGACGCGCTTGTTCACGTCCTCATTGCGCAGCAGGAAGTCCGCATCGGTCGGCAACGCGCCTTTCTTGGTGAAGCAGGTGAGCGGCACACCCCAGGCGCGCTGGCGGCTCAGCACCCAGTCGGGGCGGCTTTCGATCATCGAGAACAGACGGTTGCGCCCCGTTTGCGGCCACCATTTCACCAGCTCGTCAATCGACTTCAGCGCGCGCTCGCGGATGGTATCGCCCATCTCGCCCATGCCGTCGTCCATCTTGCGGTCGACAGAGGCAAACCACTGCGGCGTGTTGCGATAGATGATCGGCGCCTTGGAGCGCCAGGAATGCGGGTAGCTGTGCTTGATCTTGCCGCGCGCCAGCAGGCCGCCAACCTCAACCAGCTTGTCGATGACTGCCTTGTTGGCATCGCCCTCGCCGCCCTTGCGCGACAGAATAAACTTGCCGCCGAAGAACGGCAGATCCGCGCGGAAGGAGCCGTCATCCATCACGTTGTAGGTGATGACCTGCTCCAGCATGCCGAGATCGCGGTAAAGCTCGAATTCCTCCATACCGTGGGACGGCGCGCAGTGGACAAAGCCGGTGCCTTCGGTGTCGGTCACGAAGTCCGCCGCGCGGAAGTCGCGGATATCATCCCATTCGCCATTGCCGCCTTCGGCGCCTGCCAGCGGGTGGGTCAGGCCGATGCCAGCCAGATCAGAGGCCGGAACGTCAGCCACGCGGGTGTATTGATCCTCGCCCAAGCGCGCGCGCTTGAACACATCCGCCGCCAGGTTGTCGGCCAGAATGTATTTCTCGCCCACTGCAGCCCAGCATTCATCCGGGGTGCCGGTGACTTCGTAGAGGCCATAGGCAATCTCTTCGCCGTACACCACGGCCTTGTTCGACGGCATGGTCCAGGGGGTGGTGGTCCAGATCACCACATTGGCGCCTGCCAGCTTGTGGTTCGCAGGCTCAGCCACCTTGAACTTCACCCAAATGGTGAAGCTTTCCTTGTCGTGATACTCAACCTCGGCCTCGGCCAGAGCGGTTTTCTCGACCGGCGACCACATCACAGGCTTGGAGCCCTGATAGAGCGTGCCGTTCATCAGGAAGGTCATGAACTCATCCGCAATGACCGCCTCGGCGTGGTAGTTCATGGTCAGATAGGGATCATCCCAGTTGCCGGTAATGCCCAGACGCTTGAACTCCTCGCGCTGGATATCGACCCAGTTGTCGGCAAAGGCGCGGCATTCCTGGCGGAACTCCACAACCGGCACCGCATCCTTGTTCTTGCCCTTCTTGCGGTACTGCTCCTCGATCTTCCACTCGATCGGCAGGCCGTGGCAGTCCCAGCCCGGCACGTAACGGCTGTCAAAGCCCATCATCTGATGCGAGCGGACGATCATGTCCTTGATGGTCTTGTTCAGCGCGTGGCCGATGTGCAGGTGGCCGTTGGCATAGGGAGGACCGTCATGCAGGGTGAAGGGCTTGCGCTCCGCGTCCCCGCCCTTGGCCGCGGCCGCCTTCTCGCGCAGTTTGTCATAGACGCCGATCTGCGCCCAGCGCTCCAGCCAGCCGGGCTCGCGCTTGGGCAGGCCCGCCCGCATCGGGAAAGCGGTTTTGGGCAGATTGAGAGTATCTTTATAGTCAGGCGTCTGGGGCGTGTCGGCGCACATGTGCTGCGTCCTTCGGATGATCAAGGTCGGAAATGGGGATATTCGGTTCGGCGCGATGGCTCAAGCGCCTTTGCCCGGCGGCTCAACAGTTTAGAGCGCCGGGGATATAATTCGAATAATGATGGCCGCGAAATGGGACATGGGGGCGTTATAGGCCGGAGCGGCAGAAGGGTAAAGCGGCAGATGCATCGCATTTTGATGTGATGAGTTGCAGGCGGAACCGCCCATCCTGCGTCAGCGTATCAGCCACACCCCAAGATCGGGCCGTGCCAGCATCAGCCAGACAATCGCCAACACCGCCGCAAAGGCCGGAAAGCCGCAGGCAAACCAGACGGTGAACAGACGGTGATAGCGCGCGGGCAGTGCCTCGCCCGCCTCGGCCGCAGCCCGTGCCAGATCCCGCAGCCGAAGCTGGATCCAGACCACCGGCAGCCAGAAGGCGCCGGTCAGCACATAAAGGATCAGCGACAGCGCCAGCCAGCCTTCACTGAAAGGCCAGCCGAGCCGCCAAGCCAGCAGCCCGCCAGTGATAGGCTGCACAACCACCGCAGTGGTGGTGAACAAGAGATCCGCCAGCACCACAACGCCCGCTGTATGGGCAATTAGACGAGCATCGCGGGTGCGGTGGGCCATCATCATGAAGAAAGCAATACCTGCACCTGTGCCCAACAGCACGCAGGCACCGATCACATGCAGCCAGCGCAGGATCAGGTCCGGATCCATCTCAGCGCTCCTCCAGCAATTGAAGTGTGATCAGCGCCAGAAGGATCCCCGGAATAACTTTGACTAGCGGCCCCAGCGGATCCGCCCACATCTCTGGTGTGATGACGCTCGCGAACAGCAGATAAATCAGCGAGACGGCCACCATCCCCAGGCAGGCCCGTGCCGCCCAAAGCCGCCACAGAACCGCCAGGCCCAGGGCAATGTCGACGAAAGACCAGAACACCACGCTGGCCCCTGCCAGAAAACTTCCCCAGCCTTTAGACCGCAGCACGTCAGCTGCCGCCTCCAACTGCCACAGGCCGATCAAGCCGGATGCCAGCCAGAACAGGCTCAGAACGGCCACCGCGACAGGCATCAACAGGGCCATCCGCGCGTCCAACCTCTGTTCCCGCCCGGAAGGCAGCGACGCATAGATCGCCTTAAGGGGGGGCATACCCCGGCCCATGGCCGCGCGAAACGGGGCTGGATCGCCGCGCACGCCAGCGCGGATCTCGGCAATTGCAGTTGTACGCATCGGAGAGCGCCAGCCCAACCGCGCCAGCGCGTCTGCGCAAGCAGCGACCGGCGGCAGCAGCTTCGCCGGAAACCGCACCGCCATCCGGGCAGGCGCAAAGCCCAGCCATCTGCGTGTAGCTGCCAGAACCTTCTCCAGCGTTTGCGGTTGGTCCTCCACCAGATCATAGATTCCCGGCGGCAATTCCTGCCGGACCGCAACCGCCACCGCACTGGCGACATCACCCATGCCAACGCATTGCACCGGCGCATCCGCCAGCGCGACCGGCTGGACCAGCGGCACCGCCGCCAGCATCCGCAAGAGCCGGGTGCCGCCAAAGGCACCCTGCCCGATTACCAGCCCGGGCCGCAGCACATGCACTTGCGCGCCCGAGGCAAGCAGTGCCGCATCTCCGCGTGCCTTGCTGCGCATGAATTCCGTCTTGGCTTCTGGCCCCGCACCAGCCGCCGAGACCTGAATCACCCGGACACCAGCTGCAGCGCAGGCTTCGCCCAGTGCGGCAATGGCCGTGTGATGCACCGCCTCCAGTTCCCCCGGCGCCATGTCCTGCAGCACGCCTGCGCAATTGACAACAGCCTCCACGCCGCGCAGCAGCGGCGCCCAGTCTTCCGGTGCCAGCAGCTGCAGCAGATCGCCTTTCACAAACGGCACACCGGACAGCACCCGTGATGCGTGCTGCGGATTCCGGCCTAGACCGGCAACCTCGAACCCTTCTCCGAGCAGGTTGCGGAGCACTTCGGCGCCGATGAACCCGTAAGCGCCCAGCACCAGAACCCGCCCGTCTTTCCCCGCCATAAATCAATACCTTTTGACAAATTCAAAACCCACCATAACGGGAAAGCCCGCGGGAACCAGAGGCCGCGGCTGTACCGGTTCTGCGGCAGATGAACCCGACCACTTCCTTCCGGTACAGCTTCCGCCTATCTAATCCCTGGAAAGAGCGACCGGAGCAGCCAATGAGTGGAACAGAAACCGCAAACCCGCTGGCGCGGTTTGAGATCACCCCAGAGGACATCTCGCGTGTGGTTGCCGTGTTTTACATGCAGGTACGCGCCGATGACGTGCTGGGGCCGGTTTTTGCTGCCCATGTCACGGACTGGCCCGAGCATGAGGAAAAGATCGCCGGCTTCTGGCGCAATGCGATCCTGCGGGAGAGGAGCTACAACGGCAATCCGATGCGGGTGCATGTGAGCCGGCCGGATGTGAAAGCGGAGCATTTCCCGCTGTGGCTGGGGCTGTTCCACGAGGTTTTGCGCGCCGAGCTGCCAGAAAAGACCGCGCTGCAATGGGGCGCGCTGGCCGACCGCATCGGTGAGGGGTTTCGCACAGGTGTCGTCGCGATGCGCCAGCCCAAGGACCAGCCGCCGAAGCTGTTCTGAGATCTGCACCGGGGCGCTCCCGCGCCTGGCGGCTGTCCGGCAGTGCCGGCCCACCGCAGCAGCCTTGGGCAGGGCTCATGCTGCGCATGAGCCTGGCGCGCGCTTCAGGGCTCTTTCGAAAACAGCCCGGTGAGTGCCCGCTGCACCACCTTGCGGGTGCTGGGTTTGCGCCCTTCCCAGAACGGCATCGGGCGGCAGACCTCCATGGCGGCAATCCCCACCCGCGCCGACAGGGCGCCGTTGACCAGCCCTTCGCCGAAACGGCGCGACAGTTTGGATAGCACCGAACCGCCTAGTACCGGCTCCAGCAGGTCATCGCCTGCGGCCACGGCGCCGGTGGCGGCCAGATGCGCCAGCACCGCGCGGGTGAGCCGCCAGGAGCTGAAGAAACCGGGGCGGCCGCCATAGATGCCTGCCACCCGGCGGATCATGCGCAGGCTGGAGAGCAGCGCCGTCAGCACATCCGCCAGCGCCATTGGCACCAGCGCTGTCACCGTGGCCACCTGGCGGGCAGCGGCCTCCACCTCGCGCAAGGCCAGGGTGTCAAGCGGCACCAGCAGCTCATCCTCTGCCAGCCGCAGCAGAGCGTCGCCATCCATCACTTCAGATTTCAGTTCCGCCAGCCGGGCCTGGTTCCAGGTGAGATCCTCGCGGCCGGCGTAGTAGCTCTCCAGCCGGGCGGTGAAGCGGCGGGCCGCCGGCAGATCCCTGCACTCGCCGGCTGCATGGCGCAGCGCATCAACCCGGCGCAGCCGTGCCAGCGCTGCCAGTTCGCGCACGGCCATCAGCAGCGCCATTAGCGCCAAAGCCGCAAGACCTGCACTCACCGTCCAGCCCAGAACCGGAAACCGGGCGATCAGCCCTGTTGCAAAATCCCAGGCCGCCACGGACGCCATGGCGCCGGCAACAGCCGCCAGCAGCGCCCAGAACCAGCGGGTCAGCCGCGACGGCCTGCGGGTGGCCAGCCGGGCTGCCTGCTCCATCGCAGGGGGGCGTTCTGACAAGGAGGACGCCTCAGGCACCGGTGGCGCCTCGGCCACCGGCGGCGGCGGCGCCTCCTCTTCCAGGTCAAACAGGACAGGCTTCTTGCTCACGCGGCCGCCTCCTGTGCTGCCCGCCACTCATAGGTGATATCCGGCAGGCCTTCCTCGTTGTTTGACCCATCACCGCGGCTGGTCTCGGCAAAGCCTTCGCGCCGGTAGAACCGCTGGGCGCGGGTATTGGCCACGAAGGTATTGAGGGTGAGCCGCGGCGAGGCCGCCTTAGCCGCATCCAAAAGCGCCCTACCCGCCCCCTGCCCGCGGGCCTCAGGCGCCAGGTAGAGCGAGCAGACCTCTTCCTCCTTGCGCGCTAGGAAGCCTTGGATGCGCCCCTCCCGCTCGGCAACGGTGACCCAGCCGCGGTCAATCATCATGCCGCAGAAAAAGATCACCTCAGCAGCAGTATAGAGCTTGGGCATCCAGCCGGTGTCCTGCTGGAAACCGTAGAGGATTTCCCCGGTCGCCCCGGCATCAAGCGGGGCTGCGGCACGCAGGAAGAAAGTCGCAGACGGGAGGGTCACAGGGCATCTCCGATCAGGAATTCGGCAGCGCGGTCGAGCCGGATATGCGGCGGGCCGCTGCCGTGTTTCAAGGTAAGCGGCGCCGGGGCAAAGGCCATGGCCTGATAGTCGCCCTCCAGCCAGCTTTCCGCCCCTTGCCGCGCCGGGGTGAGCAGCTGTGCCGGATCCTCCGGCAGGGCGCCCGGGTAGAAAGCCGCCTGCTTGCCGCTTTCCAGCAGAGTGCCGCGCACGCAAGGAAGCTCGCTGCCGTTGTGCGGGCGCATTTCCTCGGTAGTGGTGCGCAGAGACGCCATGGCCAGCGCTTCGGTCTCCGCCCCGGCAAAGCGGGCCCGGTCCTGTGCTTCGCGGGTGAGGGCTTCGATGATCGCAGTCATCGCCTCGTGCTGGGCGTGATGCAGGTGGTCGGCCTTGGTGGCGGCAAAGAGGATCTTTTCCACCCGCTTGCCGCCCAGAAGCCGGGTCAGGAAGTGGTTGCGCCCCGGTTTGAAGGCGCTGAGAATATCCGCCATCGCGTGGCGCAGATCCTCCATCGCCTGCGGGCCGGAATGGATTGCCGAGAGCGCATCGACCAGCACCACCTGGCGGTCGATGCGGGCGAAGTGGTCGCGGAAGAAAGGTTTCACAACCTTGGCCTTATAGGCCTCAAAACGCCGCTCCATCTCGCGCCACAAGCTGCCGCGCGGGGCGCCCGGCTCCGGGGGCAAAGGGGCAAAGGTCAGCGCCGGGGAACCTGCCAGGTCACCTGGCAGCAGAAAGCGTCCCGGGGTGCAATCGTAAAAACCGGCCGCGCGGGCCGCATTCAGATATTCAGTGAAGGCTGCGGCCAGGGCCTGGGCCTGCGGCTCGTCATGTGTCCCCACCGGGACAGCTTGCGTATTGGCCGCCAGGAAGGCCTGGGCCTGCGGACGGTTCGCAATGCGGGCAAGCACATCCTGCGACCATTCCGCATAAGATTTATCCAAGAGTGCCAGGTCCAGCAGCCACTCGCCGGGATAGTCGACGATATCCAGATGCAGGGTGCGCGGCCCCTGCCAGCCTGACAAAAGACCGGCGGGCCGCACCTTCAGACTGAGACGCAGCTCGGAGACAGCCCGTGTGCTGTCCGGCCAATGGGGTGACGGCCCGGTCAGGGCTGCGAGGTGGTTTTCATAGTCAAAGCGCGGCACGGTGTCGTCCGGCTGCGGCTGCAGGAAGGCGGCTTCGATTCGGCCCTCGCGCGCGGCATTGAGCTGCAGCATCCGCGCCCGGTCCAGCAGATTGGCCACCAGCGAGGTGATGAACACCGTCTTGCCGGAGCGGGCCAGCCCGGTGACCCCCAGCCGCAGCGGACGGTCGAACAGCGCCGCTGAGACACCGCTGGCGGCGCTCTCCACGCTGCTCATCACCCCATCTGCGAGGGAGGTAAATACCAAGGCTCTGATCCTGCTCTGTTCTTGCTGCCTGCAAGATAGGCAGCGCACCAACGGGTTACCAGAGCGCACGCAGGACTTGCCCCGCCGCTGTTGCATTGCTACTTGGCCGCCCATGCCGCGTTTTGCTTTGAAAGTCGAATACCACGGAAAGCCTTTTGCCGGCTGGCAAAGGCAGAAGGATCTGCCCTCGGTGCAAGGGGCGATCGAGGCTGCGCTGGCGCGGCTCGAGCCGGGTGAGCATACCATTGCCGCCGCCGGCCGCACCGACACCGGCGTGCACGGGCTGGGCCAGGTAGCGCATTGCGACATGGCCAAGGAATGGGACCCGTTCCGCCTGTCTGAAGCGCTGAATTACCATCTGAAGCCCGATCCTGTGGCGATTGTGGATTGCGCCCGGGTGGACGATGACTGGCACGCGCGCTTCTCGGCGGTGGAGCGGCAGTACCTGTTCCGCATCCTGATCCGCCGCGCACCCGCCACCCATGACGCGGGCCAGGTCTGGCAGCTGAGCCACGATCTGGACGCAGACGCCATGCAGGAAGGCGCCAGCCACTTGACCGGCAACCATGATTTCACCACGTTCCGCTCCTCAATCTGCCAGGCGGCCAGCCCGGTCAAGACGCTGGACGAACTGCGGGTGGAACGGGTGCAGGGCTTTTCCGGGCCGGAAATCCATTTCCACGTGCGCGCCCGCAGCTTCCTGCACAACCAGGTGCGCAGCTTTGTCGGTACCCTGGAGCGGGTTGGCGCAGGCGCCTGGGATCCCGCCGATGTGAAAGCTGCGCTGGAGGCCTGCGACCGCGCCGCCTGCGGGCCGGTCTGCCCCGGGCACGGGCTCTACTTGGCACGGGTCGGCTACCCGGACGATCCCTTCGCCTGATCCCCGAAACCGGCCCGATGCCTTCCCTGCACCCCTTGTGCCCCCTTGCACACCGGCAAGTGCCATTTCCCACCTTTACACGGCCGCCGCCGCCGTGGCTTAGTCCGCCGGATTGAAGGCTTCGGAGGGAGAGAGCAGCATGGCGCTTCTGGTCAATGTCGGGTTTGACAACTGGTTCACGGATGAGGAGCTGACAGCCGAGCTGAAGGCGCTGGCACCGGATCTGGACATCCGGCCTATGAGCGATGCGGGCAATCTGGCGGAGGTCTCCATGCTGGCCACCACGGTGCTGAAAAGCGGGCTGCCGGAACAGCTGCCGAACCTGCAGCTGGTGCAGAAGCTGGGCGCCGGTGTCGACAGTATCGTGGCCCACCCCAGCCTGCCGCCGCATGTCCGTGTCGCCCGGCTGAAGCCGAACGAGCCGGCGCATGAGATAGCCGAATTCTGCCTTGCCTACGTGCTGCACGGCCAGCGCAACATCGCCCAGCACGAAGCCTCGCAAAAACGCAGCGCCTGGGAGCCGCTGGCGCCGAAACGCCCAACGCACACCACCGTCGGCGTGCTGGGTCTTGGCCATATCGGCGGCATGACCGCTAGGCTGATGCGCGATCTGCGGTTCCGGGTGCTTGGCTGGAGCCGTTCGCCCAAGGAGATCGAGGGCGTTGACTGCCGCCACGGCGAGGCCGCGCTGCTGCAGATGCTGGGTGAATGCGACTATGTCTGCGCCATCCTGCCCTCAACCCCGGCCACCCGCCATCTGATGAATGAGGAGACGCTGGCGGCAATGAAACCCGGCGCCACGCTGATCAACGCCGGCCGCGGCGACCTGATCGACGAAGCCGCTCTCATTGCAGCACTGGACAAGGACACCCCGGGCCGTGCGGTGCTGGATGTGACCAGCCAGGAGCCGCTTCCTGCTGAGAGCCCGCTCTGGACCCATCAGGGCGTCACCATCACCCCGCATGTCTCGGGCTGGCACCTGGGCGATGCGATGAAAGACGTGGTGGAAAACTACCGGCGCTTGGAAGCGGGCAGCGCGCTGCTGTACGAAGTCGACCGCCAGCGCGGCTACTGAAACGGCCCCGGAAAACGCTCCCCTGCTTCTTCTGGCCCAAAAATATCCCCGCCGGAGGCACCGCCTTGTTTTCGGCAGGGAACAAGGCGGACCTTCCAACAGCGGCAACCGGATCAGCCGATGAAATCCTTGTACCCGGCCTCGTCCATGTAATCGTCCATCGGCGACAGGTCCGAGGGCTTCAGCTTGAAGAACCAGGCGCCGCCTTCGGGGTCCTCGTTCACCTTGCCCGGGTCATCGGCCAGCGCCTCATTGACCTCAACCACTTCGCCGTCCAGCGGCGCCAGGATGTCCGAGGCGGCTTTGACCGATTCAATCACAACGATCTCGTCATCCTTGGTCACTTCGGTGCCCGGCTCCGGCAGCTCCACATAAACCACCTCGCCCAGCTGCTCGGCGGCATGGGCGGTGATGCCGACGGTGATCAGATCGCCTTCGGGCAGCAGCCACTCGTGTTCCTCGGTGTATTTCATGATCTTGTTTTCCCTTAGAAAAGCACAGGTTAGATATGTGTTGTGGCCGCCCAAAAGGCGCCGCAGGAAACAGGGGCCCGGCGCACCAGCCCCTGCATACGCGGGTATACGCTAGCAACGGCCGCGCCTTGCGATCAAGATGCCAAATCGCGGGATCAGCAAGATTTTAGGCGGCAGCGCCGCCCCCCGCCGAAGGTGTCAGAACAGGTTGAAATACTCCGCTTGCTCCCATTCGCTGACGGTGTCCAGGTAGCGTTCCCACTCGAACCGCTTGAGGTGGTGCAGATAGGCCGTCACATCTTCACCCAGCGCCTCCCGGCACAGGCCGGAACCTTCAAAAGCAGCCAGCGCCTGGCCCAGCGAGCGCGGCAGCTTATCGCTGTCTTCGCTGTAGGGCGAGACCGTGGGACGCGGCGCCTCCAGCCCCTCGGCCAGGCCGGCCGCACCGGCAATGATCTGCGCCGCCAGCGCGAAATAGGGGTTGGCGGAACTGTCCGGCGCCCGGTTTTCGATCCGGCTGGCGTCGTCGCCCGGATGCATCAGCGCCCGCAGCATGGCACCGCGGTTGTCCTCGCCCCAGCCGATCCGGTTCGGCGCCAGCTGATAGGGCAAATAGCGTTTGTAGCTGTTCACCGTCGGCGCGATCAGCAGCGAAGTCTCGGCGGCATATTTCAGCAGCCCCGCCATCCAGGCGCTGGCCGGCGGCGTCAGCAGGCCTTCGGCTTCCGGCATGAACAAATTGCGCCCCGAAGCCAGATCCTGCAGCGACTGATGCACATGCCAGCCGTTGGCCATGGCATTATCCAGCCGCGGCTTGGCCATAAAGCTCGCGTGCAGCCCGTTCCTGGCGCAGACCTCCTTCACCAGGGTGCGGAACATCACCATCGCGTCGGCCTGTGCCATGGCGCCATCGGGGGCAAAGGTGAATTCAACCTGGCTCGGCCCCATCTCGATCTCGACCGAGCGCACCCGCAACCCCAGCTTCTGAGCGTTGCGGCGCAACAGGTCCAGCACGCCCTCTACCTCGCCATACCGGGTCTCCGTCAGATACTGGTAGCCCTGCATCAGGTTCCGGGTTTGCACCGGCGCGCCGGGACGGCCGGCCTGCTCATGCGCCGCAGCTTTGTCCGCCAGCTCGAAGATGTGGAATTCGACCTCCAAGCCGAAGGTCGCCGCCATCCCCTGCCCGGCCAGCTGATCCACGGCCTTTTGCAGCACCCTGCCCGACGTAAAGGGGATCGGCTGGCCGTCCTGATAAACCGGTTCGCAAAAGATCCAGGCGGAATGGCCCGACCAAGGCAGCGCCCGGTAAGTACCGGGGCGCGGCACCAGCAGCACATCGCCTGCCCCCTGCATCGGCCCCGCCAGCCCGCTGCCGCCCTCCCAGACCGGAAAGGCAGTGCGGTGCGAGGTGTCTTTCTGCAACAGCGTCGACGGCACGTTCAGGCCGCGTTCAAACACCGAAGCAAAACCCTCGGCCATCACGGTCTTGCCGCGCAAGAGCCCGTGCTGATCGGGAAACAGCACCCGGACCGTTTCGATCCCGTCAAATTGCGCCCGCGACACGATCTCAGCCGCCTGACGGCAGTCCTCAGGGCCAAGCAGCCCCAGGCGGGCCAGTTTTCCGGATGTGAAATCTTGCGCCATGGGCGGCCTCTTGCAGAGCGAGCTGCTTGAAAATGCACCGGAAATACTGCCCGCGTCCAGCTTGGCGGCGGCATTTGCCGCATATGGCTGCGCTTTCCAGATATTGCGGGGGTTTTGCACCTTGACAGCGTTCACTTTGCGAACATTGTGTCCAGCATTCGCACATCCTTACCCTCGCTAGGCGGCGGTTTTTCAAGTTACGGCAGACATCTGATGACGGTTACGGAACAGGACAGGAATATTTCTTCAAGCTTTGCCAAGGGGCTGGCAGTGCTGGCGGTGTTTGACGCGGCCACCCCCAGCATGACCCTGGCCGAGATCGCGCGACGCAGCGGCCAGGACCGCGCCACCGCCCGGCGCGGGGCGCTGACGCTAGTGCAGGCGGGCTACCTGCGCCAGGACGGGCGGATGCTGTCACTGACACCGCGGGTGCTGGCGCTGGCGGGCGGCTTCCTGCAGGCCAACCAGTTCGGCCGCAAGGTGCAGCCGGTGCTGAACCGTCATGCCCGGCAAATGGAAGTCGAAGTCACCCTGGCGATGCTCGACCAAGGCCGGGTTCTGCTGCTGGCGCAATCCACCGTCGAGCACGGCCATATCACCTATGGCTTCACTGCCGGTTCCCACATCCCGCTGGCCCATACCAGCCTGGGACGGATGCTGCTGGCCGGGCTGCCGCCGGAAGAAGCTGCGGCCGTACTCGCGCAAGAAGATCTGCCGCGCCATACCGAGCAGTCACTGCAGGATCCCGCCGCCATTCTCGACCGCGCTGCCCAGGCCCGCGAGCAGGGTTTCTGCATCACCGGCAGCGAGTTTGAGGCCGGCATCACCGGCTATGCGGTGCCGGTGTCGCGTCCGGGACGCACGCCGGTGGTCGTTGGCAGCTCTGCGCCGCGCGGCCTGAACCCCGAGGCTGATGCCGAACGGCTGCTGCGCGGCCTGCAGCTCTGCGCTGCCGAACTGCGCCAGGCCGAAGCTGTGGATCACCTTTGACGCGCATTGCGGAAAACCCCGCCTTGCAATGGCTTCGCCCCGCGCTAGGCTGCAGGGAGAGATTTCCGCAGGAGCATTTCGATGATGAAACAGACTGCACTGGCGGCAGCCCTCTGCGCCGCCTTCACCGCCCCGGCCCTGGCCAAAGGCGTTGAAGGCAAACAGGTGACGGTGCTGGGCCGCGACTGGGTCGTCGCCCCGGTCGAAGACATGGCCGGCCGCTACAGCGCCACCCGGCTGAACCGCGAACACCTGCCGTTCCGCCCGCCCGCGGTGCTGACCGCGCGCCAGGCGGTCAGAGCTCTGCGCGCCGCGACCGGCTGCAGCGTCAACCTGGACACGATGGTGCGCGACATCACCGGCACCTACTACGCCCAGATGATCTGCCGCAAATAGGAACGCGCCTGACGCTTGCGCGGTTTGGCAGCGTTTTTCTGAAACATCCTCTTGGGAAATGTGATCATTTTCCTGGGAGCGATGGATTGAGCGGCCCCGGCGCGCCTGCCATAGATTGCGCATGAAACTTGCTATCAACGGATTCGGCCGCATCGGCCGGGCCATCCTGCGCCAGATTCTGACCACATCGCGCGGAGACGGCATCGAAGTGGTGCGGATCAACGATATCGCGCCCTTGGACATGTGCGCCTATCTGTTCCAGTACGACAGCACCTTCGGCCCCTTTGCCCATCCAGTGGAGCACGGGAGCGGCGCGCTGCAGGTGATGGGCCGCACCATCCCGGTCAGCCACGCGCCCGACCTGACATCGGTGGACCTCAGCGGTGTCGATCTGGTGCTGGAATGTACCGGCATCGCCCGCACCTCGGACGTGGCCGAACGCGGCATCAAGGCAGGCGCCGGCAAGGTGCTGATCTCAGGCCCTTCCCCGGCGGCGGAACTGACCATGGTGCTGGGTGCCAATGAGGAGAGCCTGGGCGATGCCCGCATCGTTTCCAATGCCTCCTGCACCACCAATGGGCTGACGCCGCTGGTGAAACTGCTGGACCAGATCGCCGGCATCGACACCGCGCATATGACCACCATCCACTGCTACACCAACTCGCAGCCGATGGTGGACGCGCCGCGCGGCGATTTTGCCCGCTCCCGCGGCGGCGCCCAGTCGATGGTGCCGACCACAACCTCGGCAATGCATCTGATCGACGAAGTGCTGCCGCACCTCAAAGGCCGGGTCAGCGGCGCTGCAGTGCGGGTGCCGACAGCCAGCGTCTCCGCCGTGGATCTGGTAGCGCATCTGAAGACGCCGATGAGCGAGACAGAATTCTCCGCCGCGCTGCGCCAAGGCGTTGCCGCCTCCAAGGTGCTGGGCTGGACCGATATGCCGCTGGTCTCCTCGGACCTGCGCGCCCGGCCTGAATCGCTGGTGATTGCCGGCCCGGAGACCCGCATGGCCGGCGATTCCCAGGTGCGGGTGTTCGGCTGGTATGACAACGAATGGGGCTTCTCGGCCCGGATGCTGGATGTGGCGCGGCTGATGGCAGGCTAGGGACTGCCCGCCGAGCGCCGCCCGGACAGCAAAGCCCGCCCCTGCGGGCTTTGGCTATTTCTGCGACAGGCGGTTTTCTCCGGCCAGGCGCAGCCAGCGGAAGATCAGCATCAGTGCGACCATGCAGGCGGTAAGGCCAATCAGATCGCCTGCTGCATAGACGGCCATCACCGGCAGCTGATCACCGGGGAAAATCAGACCAGAGAACACCACCGACTGACCAAGGGAATTGATCACCGAAGCCAGCGCGCCTGCGGCCAGCAGCCATTTCCATTCCATCCGCCGCGCCAGCCCGGCATGCAGCGGCCGCCCCAGCAGCCGGAACAAGCCAAAGGCCGCCAGCGCCGACACCGCACCCACAGCAATCGATTCCAGCAGCACCGGCTGCATCAGCTGGAGGATGCCCGCATCGGTGAACATCAGCTCTGACAGAAAGGCGCCAAAAGCCAGCGGCAGCACTGCCTTCCACCCGAACAGCCAGACGCTCAGAACCCTTACCCCGTGCGGCAGGTAGACCAGGCTGGCAAAAACGGTGAGCTCAGGCAGGAACAGCGCCTGCACCGGCGTCACAATCCAGGCCGTGACCCCATGGCAAACGATGTAGACTGCGGTGATGACGGCAAAAACCTGAAACCGGGAATACAACAATGAAACGCGTGTCATAACACCGGTTTAGCCGCACAGATTGGGCGCTGCAACCAATAGCGGGGCCGGATTACCTGGCCGGCGGGTCGAAACTGACCACATAATGCTTGGCCCGGCTGCCGCCCGCCCGTTTCAGGAACCCCATGTCCAGCAGCGACTTCAAGGTCCGGTGATAGGTCGCCTGGGCAATCCCTTGCACCAGCCGGTGGCTGCGGATCTGCTCCGATTGCACCGGCGTGCCCGGGCTGGCAGTCAGCGCATGGGCGGCCAGAAACACATCGCGCTCAACCGGGCTCAGACGGTCGAGGCCGATATCCCGCTCCATCTGGAACAGCATGTCGCGCAGCTCATAGATGGATTTCAGCCTGTCCAACCCTCTGCCCTCGTTCAACGCACACCAAAGCCGGGCTCCCGGCAACTTAAAATGATACCACGCAAAATTATCAAACTGACAATTATATGGACAGTAATATCTCGCGTGGTATCATTCCCGCCAGGCTTGGCTTCATGTGAGTGGTGGCTGCGCCTGACGTTACCCGATGTAGTTTTGTTAATCAGTGCCAGCTCCGGCGGCTTCAGCTGCCGGAGCTGAACCGGATAGTACAAATTCCCTTCCGGTTGCCAAATCATAAATACCGCCAACTGTTCAGAGCAGCCGCCAAATTGGCTGAAATTCGCCGCCCGGCGCCAGTGCCCGCCGGGTCTCCAAGGCGATGCGCGGCATTCCGCCGCCGGCACAGCCTGATGCGAACTTGGCGGAAGGTTGCCGCTTTGCCGGTTCCATCCCGCAAATTCCCCGTGCTAGGCTTGCCTCCAGGCGCCTGATGCCCCGCCGGGCCCAGGCCGGATTTATGCCCGCTGCCGGGAGCAGATATGAAATTTCCCCTCCGCCCGCGCCTGCTGGCGCGCGCTATTGCCTTCAGCCTCCTGACCCTGCTGCCGCCCGCTGCCTTTGGCGCCGAGGCCACACTGCAGGCCCCCGGCGCAGACCCAGACCTTACGGACAGGCTGCGCGGCGCGTCCGCCTCGGTGGCGGCCAGCGGCGGGAGCAATGTGCAGGAGCTGCTGGCCGCCGCCCTGTCGGATTACAGGACGCTGGTGCAGGTGCTTTATGACGCCGGGCATTTCTCACCGGTGGTCAACATCCGCCTCGACGGGCGCGAAGCGGCGCGGATCCAGCCGCTGAACCCGCCCAAGAGCGTTTCCAAGGTCGAGATTACCGTGCAGCCCGGCCCGCGCTTTGCCTTTGGTGCGGCGGAACTGGCGCCCTTCCCGCAATCCAGCGAAGTGGAACTCCCCGAAAGCTTCGCCCCCGGCAGGCCCGCCGGTACAGGGGTGATCCGCGAAGCAGCAATTGCCGGCATCAAGGCCTGGCGGCGCGCCGGCCATGCCAAAGCACGTGTGGCGGAGCAGAACATCACCGCAAACCACCTGCAGGCCCGCCTGGATGCCCGGTTGCGGCTTGCGCCAGGACCGCGCCTGCGCTTTGGCCGGATGCAGGTCACCGGGGAAACCTCGGTGCGCGAGGATGCCATCCGGCGCATCGCGGGCTTTCCGGCAGGCGAGGAGTTTCACCCCGACCTTGTCGCCAAATCCGCCACCCGGCTGCGCCGCACGGGCACGTTTTCGACCGTTGTTCTCAGCGAAGCAGAGCACTCCAACCCGGACGGCACCCTGGACTTCACCGCTCAGGTCGAGGACCTGCCGCCCCGCCGCCTGACTTTCGGCGCCGAAATCAGCTCCTCTGACGGAATTGAGTTGTCGGGCAGCTGGATGCACCGCAACCTGTTCGGCGCCGCGGAAAAACTGCGCATCGAAGCCCGGCTCAGCGGTATCGGCAGCAGCAATGATATCGACGGCCGCGTCGCGGTGCGGCTGGACCGTCCGGCAGCGCTGGGGCCGGATGACCTGATCTTCTACCTTGCCGAGGCCGAGCGCCTGGACGAGGAGCACTACACCGCCACCCAGGTGCTCGGTGCCATCGGTGCCCGGCGCACCTTCTCGGACCAGTTCTTTGCCGAGGCCGCATTGGGCGTTTCCTCAACCCTGGCAACGGATGTCTTCGGTAAACGCCGGTTCAAATACCTGGCAGGCCGCATCCGCGCCGAATACGACGCCCGCGACAGCCGGGTAAACCCGGCCAACGGTTTCTTCCTGCAAGGCGGCGCCACGCCGTTTATCGGCATCGACGGCAGCGCATCCGGTCTGCAGCTGAAAGGCGACGGGCGCGCCTACCGCGGTCTGGGCGCCGGTGACAGGATCGTGCTGGCCGGACGGCTGCAGCTGGGCTCGGTCATCGGTCCCGCTCTCAGCGAAACCTCCCCGACCCTTTTGTTCTTCTCCGGCGGCGCGGGGTCCGTGCGCGGCCATGAGTTCCAGTCGCTGGGTGTGCCGGTGGGCAGCGGCACCGCCGGCGGGCGCGGCTTCCTGGCGCTGTCCGGAGAGGTGCGGGGCAAAGTCACCGACAAGATCTCGCTGGTCGGCTTTTATGACCTCGGCTTTGTCGACGCAGACAGCATTGTCTCCGGTTCTTCGGCCCGCCATGCCGGCGCCGGCCTGGGCCTACGCTATGACGTGGCAGGCATCGGCCCGCTGCGGCTCGACCTCGCCTACCCGGTGGACGGCGGAACCGAGGACGGGCTGCAATTCTACATCGGCATAGGACAGGCGTTTTGAGACAGTATCTAGCCTACAGCCTGGCCCTTGGCCTGACCCTCGCCCCCGCCTCCGCGCAAGACAGCGCCGAGGAAAGCGGCGGCCTGCTGGTCGATTTCCTGGAAGACACTCTGTCGGGCGACAGCCGTTATATCAGCGTCTCGGGTTTGGAAGGGGCGTTTTCTTCCCAAGCCACTATCGAAAAAATCACCGTTGCCGACGCTAACGGCATCTGGCTGACCATCGAAGGCGCAGAACTGGACTGGAACCGGCTGGAGCTGCTGCGCGGCCGTTTCTCGGTCAATCAGCTGTCAGCGGAACGCATCGCGGTCGAGCGCGCACCGGAACCTGTGCCGCAGGACCCGGAACTGCCTGCGCCGGAGGCCACGCCCTTTGCCCTGCCGGACCTGCCGGTTTCCATTGAACTTGGCCAGATCAAGGCAGACCGGATCGAACTGGGCGAGGCTTTGGCGGGCACCGCCGCCAGCCTCTCGGTCGAGGGCTCGCTGAAACTGGCGGACGGCGCGCTGGACACCAAGCTGGACGCCGCCCGGCTGGACAAGCCCGGCGACCATCTGCAGCTCACAGCTGGATATGCCAATGAAACCCAGGAAATTACCCTGGACCTGGCGCTGCAGGAGGCGCCGGGCGGGCTGATTTCCCGCAGCCTGGACCTGCCGGGCCGTCCCGACCTACTGCTGACCGCCAAGGGCGAAGGCCCGGTCAGCGACTTCACCGCGGATATCAGCTTTGGCACCAATGGCACCGAGCGGCTGGCCGGCGAAGTGCGGCTGTCTGCTCCTGCGTCACCAAGAAATCCCGGGCAGGACGCACCGGATGTAATTCGCTTCTTCGCCAACCTTTCCGGCGACATTGATCCTCTGCTGCCGCCGGTGCACCGGCCCTTCTTCGGCCCCGGCTTGCGGCTGAACGTCAAAGGCACCCGCGCAGGCAGCGGCGCAACGGTGCTGGACACGCTGGTCCTGCGCACCAATGCGCTGCAGGTGACCGGCGCAGCCTCCCTGGATGCGGGCGGCAAGCTGGACACCGCCAACCTGAAAACCGCCATCACCCCGCCCGCAGGCCAGGCTGCCGTCACCCTGCCGGTTGCAGGCGGCCAGACCACGCTGGCAGCGGCAGATCTGCAGCTGACCAAAACCACTGAGGGCAGCTGGACCCTGGACGGCCTCCTGAACCAGCTGAGCCACCCGGGCGCCCTGATCGGTCAGGCCGAGATCGCAGGCCGCGGCACCCTGGACCAAAGCAGCGGTTTTGCCCTCGAGGGCCGCCTGGCCGCGGGCCTCAGCAATTTCCAGCCCCGCGACCCGGCATTGGCCAAGGCCACCGGGGATGACATCCGCTTTGAGGGCACCCTCAGCACCAAAGGCCCTGGCGCGCTGCGGATCACGGATATGGAGCTGCGCGGCAGCGATTATCAGGCCGCCGGCGACGTGGCGCTGGACGGTCTGGAAAGCGGGCTGAAAGTAACCGCGGACCTCACTGCAGGCGCGGCAGACCTGGCGCGCTTCTCGGACCTCGCCGGACGCCCCCTGGGCGGTGCCGTACGCGGCGCGGTCAAGGGATCCTTCACGCCGCTATCAGGCGCCTTTGCCGCCGATCTGGAGGTGATCGCACAGGACCTCTCCGCCGGTATCGCCCAGGCGGATGAGCTGCTGGCGGGCACCACCACCCTGCAGCTCAAGGCCGCGCGGGACGAGAACGGCATCGCCATCGACCACCTCGACCTCTCAGGCAGCGCTATTGCCGCAACCGCCGCCGGCAACCTCAACAGCGATGCCGGGCAAATGGAGATCACCGCCGAGCTTAAGAAACTGGAGGTGCTGGTGCCGCAAAACCCCGGCACGCTGGCGCTGGCCACCACCCTGACCCGCAACGGCAACCGGCTCAGCGGCGTCGCGGAGCTGACCGGCCCGCATGCGTCCGGCGCCAAGCTGGACGGCTCGGTCACGCTGGAGGGCGATGCCGATTTCAATTTCGCAGCCGCGCTGCACGAGCTGGAACGCTTTGTGCCGCAGCTCCCAGGCAAGCTGGTTGCCGATGGCACCGCCAAGCGCCGCAATGGCGACTGGCAGTTCTCGGCCGCGGTGGCCGGACCCACCGGGTCTGCTGCGGACTTCGGCGGCAGCTTCCGCGAAAGCGACGGCAGCGCCGACCTGCGATTTGATGCGGTGATGGAACAGCTGCAGCGGCTGGTCCCGGACCTGCCCGGCAGGCTGGCTGCCAAGGGCACCGCCAGCCGCCGCGATGGCACCTGGACAGTTGAAAGCACCGCTAGCGGCCCAGCAGGCATCGACAGCCGGGTGGCGGGCAGCTGGAACGAGGCCGACGGCACCGCCGATGTGACCGCCAAGGGCATGCTGCGGCTGGAAGGCGTGAACCCGTTCATCTCCCCCAATCTGCTGCAAGGGCCTGCCAATTTCGACCTGGCGCTGAAAGGCGCGCCGGGACTGGACGCGCTCAGCGGCACTGTCTCGGTCCCGGGCGCTTCGCTGGCCATCCCGGCCGCGGCGCAGCGGGTGGATGATATCAACGCCACCGTCTCAATCGCCCGCTCCAGCGCCCAAGTGCAGGTCTCGGCCCGCCCGCGCGACGGCGGCACAGTGCGGATCAGCGGCCCGGTCGGCCTGCTGCCGCCTTTCAGTGGCAATCTGCAGATCGCCATCGGCGATGTGGTAGTGACGGACCACCTGTCTTACGAGACCTTGCTGAACGGCGCCCTGTCGATGTCCGGCGCTATGGCAGGCAGCAACCGGATCACCGGCCGCATTGACGTGGGCGAGACCAATATCAACCTCAACACTGCCGGCGGCTCGGTCTCAGCCGCACCGATCCCGCCGATCCGCCATGTGGGCGCGCCGCGCGGTGTGCGCCAGACCCTGGCCCGTGCCGGGCTCACCGGCAGCGGCGCCAGCAGCGGTGGTTCCGGCAAGACCGAACTGGATGTCCTGATCAGCGCGCCGTCCCGCATCTTTGCCCGCGGCCGCGGCCTGCGCTCGGAACTGGGCGGCGAGATCCGCCTGCGCGGCAGCACTGCGCGGCTGTCGCCCTCGGGCCAAATCAGCCTCATCCGCGGCACTTTTGACATCCTCGGGCGGCGGCTGGAGCTGGACGAGGGCCGCATCACCCTGCTCGGCGACCTGAAACCCTATCTCGAGTTCAAGTCCTCCGCCGCCACCGATCAGGGCACTGCCACGCTGGAAATCTCCGGCCGGGTCGACGCACCGGAAATCAAGGTGACTTCGGATCCGCCGCGACCCTCCGAAGAGGCGTTGGCGCTGCTGCTGTTCGGCGACAATATTCAGGACATTTCGCCCCTGGCACTGGCGCGGCTGGCGGGCTCGGCCCTGACCCTCAGCGGCCGCGGCGGCGGCGCGCAGGAAAAGGTCAGGAATGCCACCGGTGCCTCGGATGTCGATATCGGCGCCGACAACCTCGGAGCCGGACAGCTGGGGCTGGGCGGCTATGTGGCCGAGAACGTCTATACCGATTTCAACGTCAACACCCGCGGCGACAGCGAGCTGAGCCTGAACCTGGATGTGACAGACAGCCTGACGGTGCAGGGCACGGTGGATAGTGAGGGGGAAACCGGCTTCGGCCTGTTTTTCAAGCGCGACTACTGACGCCCCGGGACCGCCAGCCCCCGTTTCCCGGCGCAGAAAACGATCCGGAAATCATCTGGTTTCCGGGCCGGAATCCGTACCGGTGTCCAGCGCTCCGGCAGCCGCCAGCGCCACTTGGGCCGCACCGCTCACTCCGGCGGCATCATCGGTGATCAGCCACAGCGGCACCTCGGCGCACAGCTCGCCAAGCCGCCCGCCCGGAGCCGTGTAGCTTTGCAGGAACTGCTCCCGCGCGGGAGTGTTCAAAATTCCGCGTGCGACGCTGCCCGCGAAAAACAGCCCCTGCCCCGGCAGATAGGCCGCAGTCAGCTCGCGCGTCAGCAGGCCCAGCAGATGCGCCCACTCCCGGATGGTCCGCGCCTCGGACGAGTCCGGGTCGCCCAAATAGGCCGCTTCGATCCCCTCGGCACTGCTCGCCGCCGTGCCGGTCAGCGCCTGGTGAAAGCGCACCAGGCCATGGCCGGAGAACAGGGCTTCGATGCTTGCGAACTCATCCGGCGCGTGTTCCAAAAGCACCTGCAGGCGCCGGCACAGCAGTTGCGGCAGGCCGGCATGGCCCAGTTCGGCTTCCAGCGCTGCCCCGTTCAGCGAAGCTGCAGCATTGAAGCCGGTGCCGATGCCGACAACCAGCGCCTGACCGCCGCCCTGGCGGCCGGGCCGGAGGCTGGACAGCTGCCCTGGTATAAGTACCGGCAGCGCATGCCCCAGCGCCGCCAGATCATTGACAAGCTTCACCCGCCCGGCATCCGCCAGCCCCAGTGTTGCCGCAATGCCGCTGGCCTCGCCGCGCCAGTTGCGGTTGCTGAGCTGAAACGCTCCGCCCCGGACCGGGCCCGCCACCGCCAGACAGGCGCCGTGCAGCGGCGGCAGGCCCGGCTGCGCGCAATAAGCCTGCAGCACATCCTCGAGGCTGGCGAAACTGTCATTGGAAAAGCTCTGCAGCGCGGTCACGCCGATGCCCGGAGCCGCCAGCGCCAGCCGGGTCCGGCTGCCGCCTACATCTCCGGCCAGAACCGTCAGCTCAGCCGCCATCTGCTGCGTTCCTTTCTGAAATTCCCCTGGCTTTGAGACTGCAGCATTCCCGCAGCATTTGCAATTGAACACCGCTCCAGCGCTTGCAGCCTTTGCCGGAAGCCTGCAGTTTAACTGAAAAATTCCGGATACGCGCAGGACAGGGCTCACCGTGCACAGATCACTTGGCCACAGGCTGGCTTCCCGCGCCGGGCGCATGGCGCAGGCTGCAAGGTTCCGCGCCTCGCTGCGCCATCTGCATGGGCCCGCCAGCCGTTTTGCCGCCCCGGAGGAGGTGGTGCTGATCGCGCTGG
This sequence comes from Leisingera sp. ANG-M1, assembly GCF_000813745.1. Taxonomy (GTDB): domain Bacteria; phylum Pseudomonadota; class Alphaproteobacteria; order Rhodobacterales; family Rhodobacteraceae; genus Leisingera. Next base: position 53,291 of record NZ_JWLC01000011.1, read on the forward strand.
TGCGGGACGGCGAATACTACCTTGACGTCTTCTTCAAACACTACCGCCAGCTTGGCGTCTCGGCCTTTGTGTTCTGCGACAATGGTTCCTCTGACGGCACGCTGGAGCGGATCCGCCAGGAACCCGGCACCGCTGTGCTGCGCTCGGCGCGGCCTTGGCTGCAAATTGAAAACACGTTCCGCAACTATGCCGCCGGCCGCTATGGCCGCAACCGCTGGTGTCTGTTTGCCGATATGGACGAGCTGCTGAGCTTCGAGGGCAGCAGCACTGCAGGGCTGCGGGGGCTCACCGGCTACTTGCAGCAGCAAGGCTTCACGGCACTGCAGGCCCAGATGCTCGAGATGTTTCCCAAGGGGCCGCTCAGCGCCGCTGCCGATCTGTCATATGCCGAAGCAGTGCGCCGCTTCCGATACTCGGACATCAGCACGGTCAAGGCAGTTGACTATACGTCCGGGGCAACCGGTTTTTCCTTCTTCCTGCGTCAGAACAGCCTGCCGCCAGGCGGTGCGCAAATGCTTTATGGCGGGGTGCGCGGCAAAGTCTTCGGCGAGGCCTGCTGCCTCAGCAAGCATCCCTTGGTGTTCAATGGTCCCGGCGTGCAGGCAGCAGTGCATCCGCATGCCTCGTCCGGCGTCCGGGTTGCGGACACGGAAGGCCTGATCCGCCACTACAAATTTGCCGGCCGCAGCCTTGCCCGGGATTTGCAAAGCCAGGCCGAGGCAGTATCCGAGCATGGCGAGGACCGGCTGCGGGCCGGGCTGATGCAAAGACAGCCGGATCTCAGCCTGTGGTCGGAAGACGCCGAGAGGGACGCCACCGTCGCCGGCCTGCAGCGCCAGGGCTTTCTGCGCCGCGCACCGCGCTACAGCGCCTATCTGGCAGGAGACAGCCCATGACCTCGCCCTCTGTCGGCGCGGTGGTGATCGGCCGCAACGAAGGCGAGCGGCTGCTGCGCTGCCTGCGCTCGCTGCAGGGCCAGGTGCAGCAGCTGGTCTATGTGGACAGCGGCTCCAGCGATGGTTCGGCAGACGCCGCCCGCGCGCTGGGGGCGGAGGTGGTGAACCTGGACCTGTCGCAGCCATTCACCGCAGCCCGGGCCCGCAATGCCGGGCTGGCAGCACTGGCGCAGGGCTGCGAATACGTGCAATTCACGGATGGCGACTGCGAGGTGGATCCCGGCTGGGTCAGCACCGCACTCCGTTTTCTGCAAGCACACCCCAAAGCCGCAGTGGCCTGCGGGCGGCGGCGGGAGCGGTTTCCCGCAGCTTCGGTTTTTAACCGGTTGTGCGACGCGGAATGGGACACCCCCTTGGGAGAGGCGCAGGCCTGCGGCGGCGATGCGCTGATGCGGGCGGCGGCAGTGCGTGAGGCGGGCGGCTACCGTGAAAGCCTGATTGCCGGCGAGGAGCCGGAGCTGTGCCTGCGGCTGCGGCGTGCGGGCTGGCAGATCTGGCGGCTGGATGCGGAGATGACCCTTCATGACGCGCAGATGCTGCGCTTTGGCCAATGGTGGCAGCGCAGCCGCCGGGCAGGCTATGCCTTTGCCGAGGGCGCAGCCTTGCATGGAAACGCCCCCGAACGCCATTGGGTGGCCGAAACCCGCCGCGCGCTGCTCTGGGGCGCCCTGCTGCCGGCCGCCATCCTTCTGGCCGGGCTGATTGAGCCCTATTCACTGTTCGCCGCGTTTGTCTATCCGGCGCAATTGGGCCGGCTCTCCCGGCGCATGGGGCATGAACGGGCGCTGTTTTCAGTGCTGGGTAAATTCGCTGAAGCCTCCGGCGCGCTGGAATTCTACTGGCGCCGCTGGCGCGGCCAGTCGCGGGGCCTTCTGGAGTACAAGTAGCGCTCCCGCCCAGCTTCGGCCTCCCTGCGGGAGACCTGTGCCGGTTGGGCCGGGCAGCGCGCTTGCGCGTATTGCAGGGGCGTTGCCCCTCTTGGCCTGGCGGCCAGAAGAAAACCGAATCCATTCTTCTTCTGGCTGAAAATATCCCGGAGCGCGAGGCAGAGCCTCGCATCCCCGCCCCCAGGCCGCGGTTCTGCCGGCGTTCAGCGCGCCCGGATGCGCCAGGCTCTGAGAAACTGCCCGGGCAGGATCGCCAGGCATTTGGCATAGCGCGGCACCAGCCGCGACGGGCTGGAGAGCGCCCGCCACAGCCATTCCATCGCCATCGCCCGCACCCAGGCCGGCGCCCGCTTCTGATGACCGCCGAGAAAGTCGAGCCCGGCGCCAACCGAGGCAAACCCTGTGCGCGGCGCCAGGCGGCGGCCGCGCTGGGCCAGGCGCTCCTGCTTAGGGGCACCCAGCGCCAGAAAGCACAGGCCGATGCCGCTCTCATCCAGCCGGTGCAGGATCTGGTCCGCTTCGGCGCCGTCGGGATCAAACTGCCCGGACGGTGCCCGGACCCACGCGATCTCCAGCCCCGGAACCTGCGCTTCCAGCGCGTCCTGCGCATCCCGCAGCACCGTTTCGGTGCTGCCCGCCAGCGCCACCCGCACCCCCGCCTCTGCCGCCAGGCGGCACAGCGGCAGCACCATGTCGGATCCCGGCATCAGCTCCACCGGGCGGCGGGCGAGCCGCGACAGCCAGACAATCGGACGCCCGTCCGCCACCACCAGATCCTGTGCCTGATAGGCCGCCAGGAACTCTGGCGCCGCCGCCAGCTTGACCAGGTGATCCAGGTTGACGGTCGCCAGCGCAAACCCCTGGCGGGCGGCAAAGCGGGCGCGGATTTCTGCCTCAAGCAAAGATCGCTCCCGCATGTTCACCGCGACCCGGTGGCCGTGAAATTCGAAATACAAACCTGCCTCCAATGAACGCGCCGCCCTGTCATACCGCTGCCGCCCGCGGCAGGCCAGCTATGGGCCGCCTGCTGCCGCTGCCGGCGTGGCAAAGCTGCACCCCGTTTACCGCCTTTTGCAAATCCGCGGGACAGTCCCTGCGGCAGCGGTTAAACTTTATCTAAACTGGGAATGAGGGAGATTCAGGCCTTTGCCCAATGCCTTGGCCTATCTGATGCTGCTGGCCTGGCCGCTGGCCAGCCTTTACCTGTTCCGGCGGCTGCCGCTGGAGCGGGCAATTCTGTGGTGCCTCATCGCCGGCTACCTGCTGCTGCCGCCGCTGGCCGAGTTCGATCTGCCGCTGGTGCCCGACATGGACAAATTCGCCATTCCTTCGGTAATGGCCTTTCTGCTCTGCGCCTATGTGCTGCGCAAGCCGGTGCCGTTGCTGCCGCGGCATCCCGTTGCCAAAGCGCTGGCTGTTCTCTTCGTCTTTGGCGTCATCCCCACCGTGCTGACCAACGGTGAGCCGATCCAGTTCCGCAAGATCGCCAATTCCGAACCGATCATCTTCCTGACCGACCAGCTGCCGGGGCTTAGGTGGCGCGACCTCGGCTCGGTGATCATCAACCAGGTAATCGTGCTGATGCCTTTCCTGCTGGCGCGCCGCTACTTGTCGACGCCGGAGGCCCAGCGCGAGCTGCTGCTGGCGCTGATGCTGGGCGGGCTGGCCTATACCGTCCCGTCGCTGATCGAGATCCGGCTCAGCCCGCAGATCAATATCTGGGTCTACGGCTTCTTCCAGCATGATTTTGCCCAGATGATCCGCCAGGGCGGCTTCCGCCCCATCGTGTTCCTGCCGCATGCGCTGTGGCTGGCGTTTTTCATGATGTCAGCGGTGCTCGCGGCCGCCGCTTTGTCCCGCGCCGCACAGGGCAAGGACCGGCTGCGCCTGGCTCTGGCTGCCGGCTACCTCTTTGCGGTGCTGGTGCTGTGCAAAAGCCTGGCCTCGCTGGCCTATGCGCTGGCCTTCACCCCCGTTGTGGCGCTGGCGCCCCTGCGCTGGCAGCTGCGGGCTGCACTGCTATTGGCCGTGATCGCAGTGGTTTACCCAATGCTGCGCAACACCGGGCTGGTGCCAACCGAAGCGCTGGTTGCCCAGGCCGAGGCAATCAGCGCCGAGCGCGCCCAATCCCTCAACTACCGTTTTGAAAACGAGGCGCAGCTGCTCGCACGTGCTGCGGAAAAAACCTGGTTCGGCTGGGGCGGCTGGGGCCGCAACCTGATCCGGCACGAGGAAACCGGCCAGATCCTGTCGATCCCGGACGGGCGCTGGATCATCGTCTTCGGCACTTTCGGCTGGCTGGGCTATATCGCCGAGATGGGCCTTCTGGCAGCGCCGCTGTTCCTGCTGGCCGCCGCCGCACGGCGGGCGCCCAGGGGCAGCGTCTCGCCCTATGCGGCGCCGATTGCGCTGATCCTGGCCGCCACCCTGGTGGACATGCTGCTCAATGCAACACTGATCCCGATCACATGGATGTGCGCCGGTTCGGTGCTGGGTTATGCCGAGCGGCTGCTCTACCCGGACTTGTTCCGGCCCAAACCCGCGCTATTTGGCGGTGCGCAGGCCTTGATGCCTGACAGCGCCGGGCCGGAGGGGCGCAGTATCCTGTGATGCCGCAATCTTTCCGCTTTTCCGGCTTAATTCGACACAATGCGTCCACAGGCACGCCCTATGGATTGAAGAAAATATAAGAGATTAACCGCGCCTGCCTTTGCGGATGGGGATCATGCAGGGCGGCGCGGACGACCAGCCGGAGAGAAACCCGGCTTTAATAACAACCCGTCCGGCGGGCAGCAGGCAGGCCAGCAAAACGCGGGCGTGCCCCAGTGCGCCGGGCCGTTTCTGAAGGGCCAGTGAGTCAGGTAATGACGATGCAGGATGGAAAACCCGCAGCGGGGAGCGCTGCCGGCAGGCACGCGGGCGGAGATATAGCCATTGTCGGGCTGTCGGTGACGGTGCCGGGTGCCGGCTCGGCCGAGGCCTTCTGGCAGAACCTGCGCGGCGGCATCGAATCGATCGAGGTGCTGGACAGGGAGACCCTTCTGGAAAACGGCGAGCGTGCCTCGGCTCTGGCCGACCCGAACTACGTGCCCGCCTCCGCGCGCCTCCATGGTTTTGACGAATTTGACGCAGAGTTCTTTGGCTTCAGCCCGAAAGAAGCCGCCATCCTCGATCCCCAGCACCGCAAGTTCCTCGAGGTCGCCTGGGGCGCGATGGAAAACGCGGGCCATCCTCCCGAAAGCATCTCCGGCCCAATCGGCGTTTACGCAGGCTGCGGCATGGGCAGCTATTTCTACTTCAACATCTGCTCAAACCCCGCGCTGGTCGACGATGTAGGCATGTTCCTGCTGCGCCATACCGGCAATGACAAGGACTTCCTGTCGACCCGCGTCAGCCATGTCTTCGATCTGCACGGGCCTTCCGTCAACGTGCAAACCGCCTGCTCCACCTCGCTGGTGGCGGTGCATTACGCCTGCAAAGCGCTGCGCGAAGGCGAATGCGATATGGCCTTGGCGGGCGGTGTCACCATCGAACTGCCGCAGGGCCGCGGCTACCTCTACAAGGAAAACGAGATCCTGTCGCCCGACGGCCACTGCCACGCCTTCGACCACCGAGCGCAGGGCACTGTCTTCGGCTCCGGCGCCGGCGCGGTGGCGCTGCGGCGGCTGGAGGATGCGATTGCCGATGGCGACCACATCTGGGCCGTCATCAAAGGCTCGGCCATCAACAACGACGGCGCGGACAAAGCCGGCTACCTGGCGCCCTCTGTCGGCGGCCAATCAGCTGCGGTGCAAAAGGCGCTGCAGGCGGCTGGCACCCCGGCAGACACAATCGACTACGTCGAGTGCCACGGCACCGGCACCTATCTCGGCGACCCGATCGAGGTCACCGCCCTCACTGACGCCTACCGCGCCACCACCCAAGACACCGGTTACTGCCGCATCGGTTCGGTCAAAACCAACATCGGCCATCTGGACACTGCTGCGGGCGTCGCCAGCCTGACCAAGACGGCGCTAGCGCTGCACCATAAGGAAATCCCGCCTTCTCTGGGCTATGAGGCCCCGAACCCGGCTATTGATTTCGAGACCTCCCCGTTCAAGGTGAACGCCGCCCTCACCCCATGGCAACCCCACAAAGGGCCGCGCCGGGCCGGCATCAATTCGCTAGGCGTCGGCGGCACCAACGCTCATGTGATCCTGGAAGAAGCCCCCAAGCGCGCCGCGTCCGAGGAAAGCGATTTCCCGTTCCAGATCCTCTGCGTCTCCGGCCAATCCAAGGCCGCGCTGGACGCCAACACACAAGGATTGGCGGAGTATCTGAAGGCCAACCCCGAGGCTGATCTGGCCGACGTCGCCTTCACCCTCAAAGAAGGCCGCCGCGGCTTTGCCAAACGCAGGGTGCTGGTGGCAGAAACCCCGGCCGAGGCAGTTGAGCTGATTGAGGAAAACGACCCGCGCAAGGTCTTCACCCACGACCACCTGGGCGACGCGCCCGAGGTGGTCTTCATGTTCCCCGGCGGCGGCGCGCAATATGCGGGCATGGCCCGCGACCTCTATGAGACCGAGCCGGTCTTTGCCGACTGGATGGACCGCGGGCTGGAGCATCTGCGGCAAAGCCTCGACTACGACATCCGCGCCATCTGGCTCCCTGACGAGGGCGAAGAGGACGCCGCCAACGCACGCCTGCAGCAGCCCTCGGTGCAGCTGCCGCTGATCATGATTGTGGAATACGCGCTGGCGCAGCTGTGGATCAGCTGGGGCGTGAGGCCCGCGGCCCTTGTCGGCCACTCTATGGGAGAAAACACCGCCGCCTGCCTAGCCGGTGTCATGTCTTTCGAGGACTGCATCAATCTGGTCCTGCTGCGCGGCCGCCTGTTCGACACCGTGCCCGCCGGCGGCATGCTCTCCATAGCGCTGCCCTTGGCCGAGATTGAAGAAATCATCGGCGATGACGTGGACATTGCCAGCGTCAACGCCCCCGCCCTCACCGCCGTTTCCGGCCCGCAGGACGCACTGGACCGCCTGTCCGCTGACCTCACCGCCCGCGAAGTGGAACACCAGCGCATCCAGATCGACATCGCCGCGCATTCCCGGATGCTGGACGGCATCCTGCAGGAGTATGGCGATTTCATCCGTTCGCTTAGCCTCTCGGCACCAACTCTGCCGGTGACCTCCAACCGCACCGGCGCCCCACTGACCGCAGAGCAGGCCACCAGCGCCGATTACTGGGTGGGCCAGCTGCGCAACACGGTGCGCTATGCGGACTGCATCGAGACGCTGTCAAAAACCCCGGGCCGCGTGTTCCTGGAAGTCGGGCCCGGCAAGGCCCTCAGCGCCTTGGCGCAGATGTCGCCCACCGTGCAGCCGGGCCAGGTGCTCAGCTCGCTCCGCCACCCGGATCAGCAGGTGATGGACGATACCTATTTCTTTGGCGTAATCGGCCGCCTTTGGGCCTGTGGGGTTGAGGCCGACTGGCAGCAGATCTGGGGCGACGCCCGCCGCAACCGCCTGCCGCTGCCCGGCTACGCCTTCCAGCGCAGCCGCTATTTCATCGAACCCGGCCAGCCTGCGGCCGAGGAAGAGACGGCCCCCGAACGCCGCGAAGACCTCACCGACTGGGGCTACCGCCCCGCCTGGCGGCCCCGGTTTGCCGATTGCGCCCTGGATGTCGCACAAGAACTGGGCCAGGAGCCGCATACCTGGCTGATCTTCGAGGACGAAACTGGCCACGCCGCCCGCGCAGCCGAGCAACTGCAGGCCGCAGGCCATACCGTCGCCCGCGTGCGTGCAGGCGATACCTATGCGCAGCTTTCGCCAACCGAATACATTCTGCCGCCCGAGCAGGGCCGTCCCGCCTATGGCGCCCTCATGGCGGATCTGGCGGACGCCGGTCTGCTGCCGGACCGCATCGCCCATTTCTGGCTGGTAACGGACGCAGAAACCTTCCGCCCCGGTTCTTCCTTCTTTGACCGCAATCTCGAAATGGGCTTCCACTCGCTCACCGCGCTGGTGCAGGAGCTGGGCAATGCCGATCTGCCTGGCCCCGCCCATATCACCGTCTTCACCACCGGCGCCGCCCAGGTTCGCGGCGAACCCCTGCCCCATCCCGAAAAGGCAATGATCGCAGGCCCCGCCGGTGTCATCCCGCGCGAGCTTCCGGGCCTCAGCTGCGCCACCATCGACATTGAACTGCCGCAAGCGCCGCAAGGCTTGTTTGCCCGCCGCAACCCGGCTGAAACGGACATCACACCGCGCCTGCTGGAAGAACTGATGGCGGAACCCGCGAACACTTCCGCTGCCTGGCGCGGAGACAAGAGGTTCGAGCTCACTTGGCGCCCGCAGCCCCTGCCCGAACCGGAAACCCCGCCGTTCAAACAGGGCGGCCACTACCTGATCACCGGCGGCTATGGCGGCATCGGCCTCACTATCGCCGAGTATCTGATGCGCGAATACAGTGCGAAAATCTCGCTGATTTCGCGCGACGGCCTGCCCCCGCGCGATGCCTGGGAGCGCCACCTCGCCAGCCACAGCCCGGCCAACCGCACCGCCCGGCGCATCCGCGCGGTGATGGCGCTGGAGGACACCGCAGGCGGCCAGATCCTGCCGCTGGCCGCCGACGTCTGCAACAGCGGCGAATTGCGAGCGGCCCGCGAAGAGGCGGAGGCGGCAAACGGCCCCATTGCCGGTGTTCTGCACGGCGCAGGCGTCATCAATGACGGCCCGCTGCTGGCCAAGGACGAAGACCAGATCGCCCAGGTCCTGGCCCCCAAGGTGAGCGGCCTGCGCGCGCTCGACACCGTCTTCCCGGACGGCAGCTTGGAACTGATGGTGCTGTTCTCCTCCTCCTCGGCCGTCACCCGCCCGGCAGGCCAGGCGGACTACATCGCCGCCAACGAATTCCTTAACGCCTGGGCCAAACACCGCGCCGGAGGACAGACCCGCGTCACCGCCATCGATTGGGGCGTCTGGGCCGACACCGGCATGGCCGCCGACGCCATGTCCTCCCGCAACAACGCGAAGGGCGCCAGCACATCAGAGCCCTGCCCGCAGCCGCTGCTGCAAAGCCGCGCCTTCGACGCGCAAGGCAACCCCATCTTCACACCGGAATTCAGCACCGCCGACTGGCTGCTTGACGAACACCGCACCAAGGACGGCACCGCCCTGGTGCCCGGCACCGGCTATATCGAAATGGCGGCCGAGGCACTGGCGGCCATCGGCGTCACCGGCCCATTCGAAATCCGCGACCTCTATTTCCTGCGCCCTCTAGTTGTGGAGGACGGAAAGCCGCGGAAGTGCCTGGTTCGTCTCGAAGCTAATGAAAATGGTTATGAACTCTTTGTTTACTCCAAGTGTACAAATGGTTACCGTTTAAACAGTCAAGCAATACTGGTCACCGCGGCGGCGGCAGAACGCCCCGCCGCACTAAACCTCCAGACGATCTCCTCCCGTTGCACGGTTCAGCAGACCCCGGCCGGCGGGCGCTTGCGGTCTCCGCAGGAAGCCCACCTGGCCTTCGGTCCGCGCTGGCATGTGCTGGAACACGCTGCGCTGGGGGATGGCGAAGGCTTGTCACATCTTGCCCTTCCCGAGGCCGCGGCACAGGACGGCACCCTGCTGCATCCCGGGCTGATGGACCTGGCCACCGGCTGGGCAATGCAGCTGATCCCCGGCTATGAGGGCAAGGCGCTCTGGGTGCCGGTGTCTTACGGCGCGATCCGCATCTTTGCTCCGCTCACTGGCCGTATCTGCAGCCACGTGCGCCTGTCCGGCACGCCCGGCAGCAGCTCCGCCGGTTTTGACATCACCCTCACCGCTCCGGACGGCAGCGTGCTGGTAGAAATCGAGAGCTTCCGCATGCAGCGCCTGGCAGGAGGTTTCGCCGCATCAGACGAGACCGGCGCCGCTGACGCAACCGCCGAACAGCTTGGCCTGGAGCCTGCCCGCTCCGCCCAGCCACTCTCGCCCGAGGAGCGCCGCCTGCAGCTGAACATCGCAAATGGCATCAAGGCTGAAGACGGCGGCGAAACCCTCACCCGCGCGCTGGCCACGGGTCTTTCGCAAGTGGTGGTTTCTTCGCTTGATCTGCCTGCGCTGATCGCCCAGGCCTCGTACTCCGCTGCCCCCGTAGCAGGTGAGGCGCAGACCTTCGACCGGCCGCAGCTGGACACCGACTATATCGCCCCGCGCAACCCGGTGGAGGAAGAGCTGGCCAAGCTCTTTGCTTCCCTCCTCGGCGTATCCCAAGTTGGCATTGAGGACAGTTTCTTCGACCTCGGCGGCCACTCGCTGATTGCCGTGCGGCTGTTTGCCCAGGTGAAACGCGCCTTTGGCACCGAGTTCCCGATGTCGGTGCTGTTCGAAGCCCCCAGCGTGGCCGCTCTGGCGGAACGGATCATTGAACGCACCGGCGGCGGCGTTGCCGCTGAACCGGACGGCACCGCCGCCACACCGGAAAGCCAGCCGGACTACACCCATCTGGTGCAGCTGCACCCTGGCGACGGCACCGGCCGGCGGCCTTTCTTCCTGGTCGCGGGCATGTTCGGCAACGTGCTGAACCTGCGCCACCTGGCGCTGCTGGTCGGCAAGGACCGCCCGGTCTACGGCCTGCAGGCCAAGGGGCTGGTCGGCGGCGACGACCCGCACGACCGGATCGAAGATGCCGCCCGCAGCTGCCTGGCCGAGATCCGCCAGATCCAGCCCGAAGGCCCCTATCTTTTGGGCGGCTTTTCCGGCGGCGGCATCACCGCCTTTGAGATGGCGCAGCAGTTGCGGGACCAGGGCCAGGACACCGCAGCGCTGATCCTGCTCGACACGCCTTTGCCGATGCGCCCGCTCCTCAGCCGCCGGGATAAAGCACTGATCAAACTGGCAGAGCTGCGCAGCAAGGGGCCGGGCTATCTTGGCGAATGGGCCCGCAACCGCATCGCCTGGGAGTTTGAGAAACGCCGCGCCAAACCCGCCGAGACCGGCACCCGGCCGGAATTCAACAACCGCAAGATCGAACTGGCCTTCCGCGCCGCGGTTGCCGCCTATGCCCTCAGGCCCTGGGACGGCCCGCTGACCCTGTTCCGGCCGCCCCTGGACCGCAAGTGGCAGGTCTCGGGCGGCAACTGGGTCAGCGAAGCGCGCGAGTATGTGTTCGGTGACAACGGCTGGACGGCTTGGGCGCCCGCCGTTGAAGTGGCCGAGGTCCCGGGTGATCACGACAACATGGTGCTGGTGCCCAATGTCAGCGCACTGGCGGCCGGGGTCAAAGCCCGGCTGGATGCCGCCGAGGCCGCGGCCCGGCAGCCGCGCTATGCCGAAGCCGCGGAGTGACGCCATGAAGCAGCAGCGCGTTCTCACCATCATCCTGAACTACCGCACGCCGGAGATGACCCTTGAAGCCGCCGAGGCCGCCCTGCGCGGCATGGAGGAGCTCCCGGGCGAAATCCTGATCGTCGAGAACGGCTCCGGAGACACCTCCTGGGAGCAGCTGCAGCAGGGCGCCAAATCCCGCGGCTGGCTGGACAGCGGTCGCCTGCGGCTGCTGCGCTCCCCCGTGAACGGCGGCTTTGGCGCCGGTATGAATACCGGCATGCAGGCCGGCCTCGCAGACGGCAGCGCGCCCGAGTTCTATTACCTGCTGAACTCCGACGCCTTTGTGCAGGGCGATGCCATCCGCACGCTGCGCGATTTCCTGCTGGAACGCCCCGGCGCAGGCCTTGCCGGTTCCTATGTGCGCGGCACCGATTGGGTGCCGCACCGCACCGCTTTCCGCTTCCCTTCCATCGCCGGCGAATTCGAGGCCGCCGTGCGCACCGGCATCTTCACCCGGCTGCTGAAGCCCTGGGTGGTGGCGATGGAAATGCCGAAGGCCGAGGTGCAGGTCGACTGGACCGCCGGCGCCAGCCTGATGATCCGCCGCGAAGTGATCGAAGAGATCGGCGGCTTTGACGAGCGGTTCTTCCTCTATTTCGAGGAAACCGATCTTTGCCGCCGCGCCGCCCGCGCCGGCTGGCGCACCCATTACGTGCCGGAAAGCGAAGTCGCCCATGTGGGCTCTGCCTCCACCGGAATGAAGGGCTGGCGGCGCACCCCTGGGTACTGGTTCGACTCGCGCCGCCACTACTTCGTGAAACACCACGGCTACTGCTATACCGCCCTGGCCACCCTGGCCCGCGTCACCGGCAGCCTGCTCTACGGGCTGCGCCGCCTGATCTCAGACAAGCCGCAAGCCGATCCGCCGCATTTCCTGCGCGACCTTGTCCTGCACGGCCTGCGCGCCACCCTCTGGCCGCGCCAAAGATCCAACCCGGAAACGCGCCCCCTCTCTCCGCTTGCGAAGGAGCAGAAATGACCGCATTCACCTGTGCCCTGATTGGCAATGAATCCCTCCTGATCGGCTGCGCCGAGACGCTGCTGGCCCGCGGCCACCAGATCCGGGCCGTGGTCTCCCAGGATCCGGACATCCGCGCCTGGGCAGCAGACAAGGACCTGACAGCGCTAGACAGTCAGCACGATTTGCAAGGCGGCTTCGACTGGCTCCTGTCGATTGCCAACCTCACCGTGATTCCGGATGCGGTGCTGGCCCAGGCCGCGAAGGGCGCGGTAAACTTCCACGACGGCCCGCTGCCCGCCTACGCCGGTCTCAACACGCCCAACTGGGCGCTGATCAATGGCGAGACCCAGCACGGCATCACCTGGCACCTGATCGAAGGCGGCGTGGATGAGGGCGATGTCCTGGCCCAGCGCCTGTTCGATGTGGCAGAGGACGAGACCGCCTTTACCCTGAACTCAAAATGCTATGCCGCGGCAATGGACAGTTTTGGCGAGGTGATGGCACAGCTGGAAACCGGTGCGCTGAACCGCCAGCCCCAGGACCTGTCGCAGCGCCGCATCTTCGCCAAATCCGACCGCCCCGCCGCCGGGGGGCTCTTGGATTTCACCCGCCCCGCCGCTGAGCTGGCCCGCCTGGTCCGCGCCTTGGACACCGGCGGCTATTGGAACCCGATGTGTGCTGCCAAGCTGCGGGCTGGCGGGACAATTGTCCTGGCTGGCGCAGCAAAGACGGCCGAGAGTTCCGGCACTCCAGGCACCGTATTGGCAGCCAATAAAGACAGCGTGACCATCGCTGCCGCAGACGGCGCCCTGACGCTCTCGCGGCTGACCACCTCTGCAGGCCAACCGCTGAACGCTTCCAGCCTGTTCCAGGCCGGTGAGGTGCTGCCTTCCCTGACCGAAGACGCCGCCGGAACTCTCACCGTGCAGATGGCCGCGGCGCAAGGCGGCGAAAGCCACTGGCGCCGGCGCCTTGGCGACATGCAGCCGGTCCAGGTGCCGCTTTCCTCGGACACCGGCGGCGCCGGTTTCACGCGCCAGGAAATTGCCCTGCCGGCGGTTCTCAGCGAGGTCCAGGCCGCTGCCTCGGTGCTGGCCTGGGCGCTGCTCGGCAGCGGCGAGGCTGCTGCAGATGTGGCCTTGTCCGCTGGCAGTATGAACGCAGTTCCGGGGCTGATCTCCTCCTGGGTGCCTCTGCAGGCGCGGCGCGATGAAAGCCTTTCCAGCCTGCTGGAACGTGCTGGGCAAGGAATTGACAAGGCGCGGAAATTCGGCGGTTTTGCCGAGGATCTGGTGGCACGGGCACCTGAGGTCACTGCGCAGCCCCGGCCCGCTATTGGCCTATCGCTGGGCAAGGGCGAACCCGTCCCGGGCTGCATGGCCACGGTCGACTACTCCGATGGCAAAATAGCCTTGTTCACGGACAATGCCCGGCTCGGCAGCAAAGCCGCCGCGCTGCTTGCCGCGCGGCTCAAGCTGGTGCTGGGCGCCATAGCCGGTGACCCCGGCCAGCTGGTTTCGGCGCTTCCCATCCTGCCCGATACCGAACGCAAGATGCTGCTGGAGGATTGGAACCAGACCGCTGCGAACTACCCCGCTAATCTGACCATCCATGCAGCCTTTGAGGCTCAAGTTGCCAAAACCCCTGAGGCTGCCGCCCTGGTGTTCGAAGACCAAAGCTTTAGCTACGCCGAGGTCAATGCCCGCGCCGATGCTGCGGCCGCACGGCTGCGTGAGATGGGCGTAAAACCCGGCAGCCATGTGGGCATCCATGTCCGCCGCGCGCCTGAGCTGGTCTTTGCCGCTTTGGGCGTGATGAAGGCTGGCGGCGCCTATGTGCCGCTGGACCCGGCCTACCCCGCCGAGCGCATCGCCCATTACATCCGCGACAGCCAAGCGCAGGTGATCGTGACCCAATCCGCGCTGGCCGGCAGCCTGCCAGCCTCAGACGCGCAGGTGCTGGAAATCGAAACCGTCCCCGCGGGGACAGCGGCAGAAAACACCGACGGCGGCGCATCTGGCAGCGATCTCGCCTATCTGATCTACACCTCCGGCTCCACCGGCCTGCCCAAGGGGGTGATGGTCACCCACGCCAATGCGTCGAATTTCTTCACCGGCATGGATGCCCGCATTCCGCACCAGCCCGGCGACGCCTGGCTGGCGGTCACCAGCCTCAGCTTTGACATCTCGGTGCTGGAGCTGTTCTGGACCCTGTCGCGCGGTCTGAAACTGGTCCTGTCCAGCGACGAAAGCCGGCTGGAACTGTCCAAGGGGCCGGTGGCTCTGTCGGACCGCAAGATGGATTTCAACCTGTTCTACTGGGGCAACGACGATGGTCCGGGGCCGCAGAAATACCGCTTGCTGCTGGAAGGCGCCAAATTCGCCGACCAGCACGGCTTCAACGCGGTCTGGACGCCCGAGCGGCATTTCCATGCCTTTGGCGGACCCTATCCGAACCCCTCGGTTACCGGAGCAGCCGTCGCCGCGGTGACGCAGAACATCGGCGTGCGGGCAGGTTCTTGCGTCGCTCCCTTGCACCACTCGGCACGCATTGCCGAGGAATGGGCGGTGATCGACAACCTGACTGCGGGACGTGCGGGCATTGGCTTTGCCTCTGGCTGGCAGCCCGATGACTTCATCCTGCGGCCCGAGAATACGCCGCCCGCCAACAAGCCCGCGCTGTTCGAAAGTATTGAAACCGTTCGCAAACTCTGGCGCGGCGAGGAGGTGGCCTTCCCCCGCAAGGACGGAAGTGAACACAGTGTGGTGACGCAGCCTCGGCCGGTGTCCAAAGAGCTGCCGGTCTGGGTCACCACCGCGGGCAACCCGGAGACCTGGCGGGAGGCCGGTGCGATCGGAGCAAATGTGCTGACCCATCTGCTGGGGCAAAGCATCGAGGAGGTTGCGGGCAAGATCCGCATCTACCACGACGCCCTGCGCGGCGCGGGCCATGACCCTGCGGATTTCAAGGTCACGCTGATGCTGCACAGCTATCTGGCCGAAACCCGCGAAGAAGCCCGCCAAGTCGCGCGGGAGCCGATGAAGGACTACCTCCGCTCGGCCGCGGGGCTGATCAAGCAATACGCCTGGGCCTTCCCGGCCTTCAAGAAACCCGAGGGCGTGAAGAACCCGTTTGAGATGGACCTGGGGTCGTTGTCGGAGGATGAGCTGGAAGCGATCCTCGACTTTGCCTTTGAGCGTTACTTCGAGGACTCCGGGCTGTTCGGCACCATCCAGGATGCCTGCCAGAGGGTTGAGGAGCTGAAGCGGATCGGTGTCGATGAGATCGCCTGCCTGATCGATTACGGCATTGCCCCCGAGGTGGTGCTGGAGGGGCTGAAACCGCTGGCCGAATTGCTGCGGCTGTCGAATGCACCGCAGGAGCTGGCGGCGGATGACTTCTCGCTGGCGGCGCAGATCGTGCGGCATGGCGTCAGCCACATGCAATGCACCCCGTCGATGGCGCGGATGATTGCAGGCGACAGCGATGCCAGCGCTTGCATGGGACGGCTGCAGCACCTGCTGGTCGGCGGCGAGGCGCTGCCGGGCGACCTGGTGCAGGCTTTGCAGGGCGCGACGGGGGCTGAGATCCACAATATGTACGGGCCGACCGAGACCACGATCTGGTCGACGGTGGAGAAAATCGCCGCTGTCTCCGCGGGGACAGCCGGGATCGGCACGCCGATAGCCAATACGCAAGTGTACGTCTTGGACGAGAAACAAACGCCTGTCCCCGCGGGGACGCCTGGTGAATTGTACATCGGCGGCGCCGGGGTGACGGCGGGCTACTGGCATCGGGAGGCGCTGACCTCTGAACGCTTTGTAAACGCACCGTTCGCTGAGGGGCTCCTGTACCGCACCGGCGACTTGGTGCGCTGGACCGCTGAAGGGACACTGGCCTTCCTTGGCCGCACCGACCATCAGGTGAAGATCCGCGGCCAGCGGATTGAGCTGGGCGAGATCGAAGCGGCCATGGCCGCCTTCCCCGGTGTGACCGGCGCGGTGGTGGTGCCGCGCGGGGATAGCGGAGCGGAACAGCTGGTTGGGTATGTCACGGCCTCGGCACCGGTTCCGGACGAGGCTTTGAAGCAGTCTTTGGCGGGCACGCTGGCGGAGGTGATGGTGCCTGCGCATATCGTCACGCTGGAGGCTTTCCCGCTGACGCCAAACAAGAAAATCGACCGCAAGGCGCTGCCGGGTCCGCAGCCGGCACGGACGGAGGCCGCTCCGGCGGTGGCTTTGGACGACGGTGCGCAGGCGAAGATCGCCACGGTCTGGAGCCGTATCCTGGGTGTCAGCGGCATCGGGGCGCAGGACAATTTCTTTGCCCTTGGCGGCCACTCGCTGCTGGCGGTGCAGGCGCACCGGGAGCTGAAAGACGAACTGGGCACGGCAAAACTGTCGATCACGGATATCTTCCGTTTCCCGACGCTGGCAGGGCTGGCAGCGCATATCGAGGGGCTTGCGGGCACCCCGGCAAATACGGAAGAACAGCCGCAAGACTCCGCAGCACCGGACCGCGCCGACACCATGTCGAAACGCCGGGCAATGCGGGCAAACCGCAGGGCAAAAGCCGGATGAAAGTAACCAACAGCAAACTTGCAGAGCGGCTGGCGCTGGTGCGGCCGCTTTTTGCCGCTGACGTGGCTTTGGCCGGTGCGGACCCGTTGGGCAATCCGCCTGCCCCATATCCGGAGGAAGCCGCCGCCTTGTCGCCCAATGCGGTTGCGAAACGGCGCAATGAGTTTGCGGCCGGCCGGGAGTCGGTGCGGCAAGCGATGCGGCAGCTGGGCTGGAAACCGGAGCCGGTGCGCGCCGGCAGCGACCGGGCGCCGATTTGGCCCGCGGGGCTGGTGGGCTCGATCACCCATACCAAGAGCTGCGCCATGGCGGTGCTTTCGCAGACGGGCGCGGTGCAGGGGCTGGGCATTGATATTGAGGAAGACACGCCGCTGAAGGAAGAGCTGCTGCCTGCGATATGTTCCGAGCGCGAACAGGCCTGGCTGCGGCAGCAGGATAATCCCGGGCAGATGGCCAAGGTGATCTTTTCCGCCAAGGAAGCGGCCTATAAGGCGCAATACACCCTGAGCCGGGCATTTTACGGCTTTGACGGGATGGAGCTTGAGTTCGATCTGGCGGCCGGCGCGTATCAAGCGGTATTCACCGCCGACCGGCTGCCGTTTACGCGCGGCGAGGCGGTTGGCGGCAGTTTTGTTGTTGGCGCCGGGCTGATCATGACAACGGCGGAAATCCGGGGGCGCGGATGATGGGCCGGCGCGGATTTCTGACCGCAGGAGGCGTGGCAGCCCTGGCCGGGCTGATGGTCTTTGCAACACGCAGCCGCCCGGTTCCGGTGCCGCCGCCGCTGGCACCACCCGAGGAGCCTTTGCAGGTGTTTCATCTGGGCCATTCGCTGGTCGGGCCGGACATGCCGTATATGCTGGCGCAGCTGGCCCCGGAGGGGCATGCCTACAACAGCCAGCTTGGTTCGGGCACGTCTTTGCGGGCGCATTGGGAGCCCGGCGAGGATATCCTCCACTTCGGCACGGCTAATCAGGCGCCTGCTTACCGGGACGCCAAGGAAGCGGTCGGATCAGGAGACTATGGCGCGGTGGTGCTGACCGAGATGGTCGAGCTGCGCGATGCTCTTAAGTATTTTGATGCCGCCAAATATCTGGGGAAATGGGCGGATCTGGCACGCGGGGCGTCTCCTGAACCGCGGATCTACCTTTATGAGACCTGGCACCGCCTGGATGATGCTGATGGCTGGCTGCAGCGGATCGACACGGATCTTGAGGCGCTCTGGACCCGCCAGCTGCTGGGCCCGGATAGCCGCCGCAACCCGGAGCAGCCGACCTATCTGATCCCCGGCGGCCAGGTTCTGGCAGCAGTGGCACGGGCGGCGGAGGCCGGGGAGATCCCGGGGCTGGCTTCACGTGAATCGCTGTTTGCGCGCACGGCCGAAGGGGATCTGGACACCATCCACTTCAACGATTTGGGCGCTTACGTGGTGGCGCTGACCCATTATGCGGTGCTGTACCAGCGCGCGCCCATGGGTCTGCCGCATCAGCTGACCCGCAGGGACGGCAGCCTGGCTGAGGCGTTCCCGGCAGAGGGGGCAGCCAAAGTGCAGCAGATCGTCTGGGACGCGGTACGCGCACTGCCCCGCACCGGTGTCCCGGCCGGAGACGGGAAATGAACCTGGACGCGCTGATTACCTCGGTTGTGATGATCGGCCATTCCTTGATTGGCCATGACAACCCGGCGATGCTGGAGCAGCTTTTGGATGCGCGCGGCGAGGCCGCGGTGGAAGCGCAGATCATCAACGGCGCGCCGCTGAGCTATAACTGGCAGCACAGCGGCAGCGCCGAGGGCGTTGATTCACGTGAAAGACTGCGCCAGCCCGTCAGCGCGGTGATCGTGACCGAGGCGATACCGCTGGCCAATCACCTGAAGTGGAGCGACACCGAAGGCGCGGTGACGCAGTTTTATGAAGTGGCGCGGGCCGCCAATCCGGATGTGGACTTCTACCTGCAGGAAACCTGGCACAGCCTGGACAGCGGCACCGGCGCCGAGGTGCCGTTTGACGATGGCGCGGATATGCCATGGCGCGCGCGGCTGACGCAGGATCTGCCGCGCTGGCAAGCAATTGTGGACGAAGTCAGTGCCGCCACCGGCGGAGATGTGAAACTGCTGCCTGCGGGGCAGGCAATGGCCCGGCTGGATGATGCGATACAGGCGGGCACCATGCCGGGGCTGAACGGCATCCGCGATGTCTTTGCCGATGATATCCACCCCAATGCCACCGGCTTCTACTTTTTGGCGCTGGTGCAGTATGCGGTGCTGACCGGAAAAGACCCTGCCGGCCTGCCGCACCAGCTGACGGACCGCTGGGGCAAGCCCTATGCCGCGCCCTCTCCGGAATTGGCGGCGCGGCTGCAAGAGATCGCCTGGGCCGCTGCGCAGGGCGGCGGAGTGCGCACCGCTGCGCTGCCGCCGGAACCCGGCGCGCTGCCCGCGGAGGCCGCGCTGCCGGTGCTCAATGCCGCTTTGGCGGAGGAGGTGCCGCTGACGATCAAACCCGCGCGCCAGCCTGTTGCGATTAATCTGGCGGGGATCGCCGACTGGAGCACCCAGGCGCCGTTCCTGGATCATTTCAAGACCGCCCGGCCTTGGATCGGCCACCTGCCCCGGCGCTGGGGCGGCGCGGAACATGCCGACTTGCTGGAGGCCGGTTATCTGGACCCGGACGGCTGGCCCACTGCAATCCCGCCGGAGCTGGGCTCGATCGGCACGGTGATCCTGACCGACCTGCCGGAGAGCGCAGTGTCGCTCAAGGGGCGGTATGTGCTGCGGTTCGACGGCCAGGGCATTGTCGAAGTTGCGGGCCGGGCGCAGAACGTGCGCTATGGCAAAGGCGAGGTGCGGTTTGATTACAGCCCCGGCCCCGGCCCGGTTGAGATCCGCATCCAGCGCACCGGGAGCCGGGCAGCGGGCGGCAGTGATTACGTGCGCAATATCAGCGTGGTGAAGGAAGAGCACCTGGAGGCCCATGACCGGGGCGCCGTGTTCAACCCGCTGTGGCTGGACCATCTCGACGGGTTTGCCGCTCTTCGGTTCATGGATTGGATGGCCACCAATGACTCCTTGCAGACCGGCTGGGAAGACCGGCCGCTGCCGCAGGATTATACTTGGGCGCTGAAGGGCGTCCCGGCCGAGGTGATGCTGGCGCTGGCCAACACTTTGGGCGCGGATCCCTGGTTCACCATGCCGCACATGGCGGATGACAGTTATGTGCGCAACTTTGCCCGGCTGGCAGAACAAGGGCTGGATGAGGACCTGCGCGCCTATGCCGAATACTCCAACGAGGTCTGGAACTGGCAATTCCAGCAGGCGGCTTGGGCCGATGCCCAGGCGCAGGCGCGCTGGGGCGGCGAAGGCCTGTGGATGCAGTTCTACGGCGGCCGCGCAGCGGAAATGGCACAGATCTGGACAGAGGTGTTCGGGGAGGACAGCGGAAGGCTGGTGCGGGTGATTTCCTCGCAGACCGGCTGGCTGGGACTGGAAGAGCAGGTGCTGACGGCGCCCTTGTGGAAGGCGGAGCGGGCGGACCGGCTCGCGCCTGCCGCCTACTTTGACGCCTATGCGGTGACTGGCTATTTCGGCGGCGCTCTAGGTCTGAGGGAGCGCGCCGGGCAGGTCCGCGCCTGGATTGCCGCCAGCCGCGAACAGGCCCGCGCGGTGGCTGCGGAGCGCGGCTTGGCTGGCGCGGCGGCAGCAGAATTCGCGAACCGTCACCAGTATGATGCGGCCTCGGCCCAGGCCGGTGCCGAGTTGCGCGACGGGCTGATCTCGGGCGAGCCGGCCGACACGCTGGCGGATCTGCTGGGGCGGGTTCTGCCTTATCATGCCGGGGTTGCGCAAAAGCACGGGCTGGAGCTGATCATGTATGAAGGCGGCAGCCATGTAGTGGGGATCGGCCCGATGGTAGAGGATGACGCACTCACCGGCTTTTTCACCCATTTCAACTACACGCCCGAGATGGGCGCCCTCTACCGCGAGCTGCTGGCCGGCTGGCACGCGCTTGGCGGATCGCTGTTCACCGCTTACGCCGATGTGGGGGTGCCGGGGAAATGGGGCAGCTGGGGGACCTTGCGCAATTTGAGTGACAAGAACCCGCGCTGGGACACTTTGGAGATGGTAAAGTGACACTGCGGGTCTCGGTGCTGATCCCGGCGCATAATGAAGCCGCTTATATCGGAGGGTGTCTTGCGGCGGTGTTCGCCTCTGAGCCCTTGCCCGAAGGCATGGCAGGCGAGGTTCTGGTGCTGGCCAACGGCTGTTCGGATGATACGGCTGCCCTGGCGCGTTCGGCTGAGCCGCCCGCGGGCTGGGTGCTGCGGGTGCTGGAGCTGCCCGAGGGTGGAAAGCTGGGCGCGCTGACTGCCGGAGATGCGGCAGCCGGCGGAGATATCCTGATCTATCTGGACGCCGATGTGCTGGTTTCGCCAATGCTCATCCCGCAATTGGCGGCGGCCTTGGCCGATGGCGCGCCGCGCTATGCCGGCGGCCGCCCGTCGGTGGCACCCGCCCGCAGCCCAGTGACCCGGGCCTACGCGCGATTCTGGGCCCGGTTGCCGTTTTTCAACAGCACGGCGCCCGGGTTCGGGGTCTTTGCCATGACCCGCACAGGGCGCGCGCGCTGGGGGGACTGGCCGGATATCATCTCCGACGACACTTTTGCCCGGCTGAGCTTTGCCCCGCAGGAGCGGCTGCAGGTCCAGGCGGGCTACAGCTGGCCGATGGTGGAGGGGTTCGGCAACCTGGTGCGGGTGCGGCGGCGCCAGGACGCAGGCGTGGCGGAAGTGGCTGCCCGCTATCCGCATCTGCTGGAAAACGGCGGCGGTGCGGCGCAAGCCCGGGCGCCTCTTCTGAGGCTGCTGCTGTCGGACCCGGCGGGGTTCCTGATTTACGCGCTTGTTGCCCTGACGGTGAAAACCCCGCTGTTTGCCTCCCGGGCCCGCTGGACCCGCGGCCGCTAAGACCGCGCCACCTGCGGTTTCATGCAAAGCGGGGCACTCCCGCGCCCGCAGGATGCCCTGGCTATGCCAGAGCAACCTTGGCGGCCTTGGGCCAGGCTCAGCGCCGCAGGTGCTGAGCCTGGCCCAACGGGAGCGGGGCATTGTCAAATGCACCGGCGACGGGCGGGAGAGCTCCGGGAATTATTTCGCAACAGCCGCGCGGAAATGCGCAGCCAGTTTGCCGGCCTCAGCAGCGCTGTCGTGGCGCTCCAGCACCCGCAGCCGGCCGGCCTGGCCGATGTCCCGCAGGTCTTCCGTCGCGGTGCTGCCAAGCCCGCGCATCGCAGCGGCCAGCGCGGCCGCATCACCCGCAGGCACCAGCCAGCCCGTTTGCCCAGGCACCACCAGCTCCGGCGTGCCGGCGATGAAGGTGGCAATCACCGGGCGGGCGGCGGCCATTGCCTCCATCACCACCATCGGCAGGCCTTCAGCAAAAGACGGCATCACCAGCGCGTGGGCGCGGGCAAGTTCGTCCCGCACCCCCTCTTCAGACAGCCATCCGGTCAGAGTGATGTTCTTCTCCAAGGCCTGATCCTGGATCGCAGCCTCCAGATCAGAGCGCATTTCACCATCGCCGATCAACGACAGGTGCACTTCCGGCACGTCCTTGACCAGCTGAACCATCGCTTGAACCAGCACCATCTGGCCCTTCTGCTCGACAAAGCGCCCGATCGCCGCCAACCGCAATGGGCCCTCCGGCAGCGCCGCCGGATCCGCAAACCGCTCTGGCTCAATGCCGCAATGCACCACTTTCAGACTGTCCCATTTACCAAATTCCGCCCAGCGGCTGAGCTGGCTTTTGCCGAAACTGCTGACCGCCACTGTAAAGGCCGCACGGTTGATTTTCTCACCCAGCGACAGCGTGTACGGCGCGTCAAACTCCTCTGGCCCGTGCACGGTGAAACTGTAGCCCGGGCCGCCCAAAGCCTGCGCCAGCATCGCCACCGCTGCAGAGTTGGTGCCGAAATGCGCGTGCATGTGCTGCACGCCCTCCGCGGCGCAGCGCTGTTTCACATAGGCTGCCTCGCCCAGGTAGATCAGATGCCGCAGGATGCCCTTGCCCGACGCCCGGGCCAGTTTCAGTGCCAGCTTCAAGGCTTGGGCAAACCGGGAGGGAGATGCCGCTGCGGCGCGCATCAGAGCCGCCAGCAAGAGTGCGGGCCCCGCCTGCAGCACGTATTCGGTGCGTACGGCCTCGGCCTGGTCGCCGGGATCAACCAGAGCCGCTTCAGAAGGCCGCATCGCCAGACGGGTGATTTCCACCCCCTGCGCCTCCAGCGCCTGCAGCTCGCGGCGGATGAAGCTGTGCGAGGGCTGCGGGTAAGTGTTCAGGACATAGGCGATTTTCAACGTTGCAAGTTCCGTGCAAAGGCAAAGACTGGCGGCAGGTTAGCGGCGGAATTGCGGCTTGCCCAGCACCCTGATCCGCTTGTCCCGCAGCCGTGGAGAATGCGGCACAGCGCGCAGGATTGTCTTGCAGTTTCAGACTTCTGAACAGGTTTGCCCGCAGTCCTGGCCGGTTTGATTGACGCCCTTGCCCCGCCCCCCTAGCCTTGAGCCGGATCAAAGGGGAATGCGGGACACATGCAGCGGGTTGCAGCACTATTTGCAGGCCAGGGGATGATGGCGCGGGTGCTGCGGTCCGCCTCCTGGCTGATGCTGGGCTATGGCGGCAGCCAGGCCTTGCGGCTGGCCTCGAACCTGATCCTGACCCGCATCCTGTTCCCCGAAGCCTTTGGCCTGATGGCGCTGGTCACGGTGGTGACGGTGGGGCTGTCGCTGTTCTCGGATGTCGGCATCGGGCCGTCGATTGCCCAGAACAAGCGCGGTGACGACCCGGACTTTCTGGATACCGCCTGGACCATCCAAGTGATCCGCGGTTTTGGCCTGTGGGCCGCAACGGCGCTGCTGGCCTGGCCTGCGGCAGCGTTTTACGGCGCGCCGGAGCTGCTGCTGTACCTGCCCATTGCCGGCACTGGGCTGGCAATCGCCGGTTTCAACCCGACGCGGATCGAGACCGCGCACCGGCATTTGCTGGCGGGGCGGGTCACGGCGCTGGATCTGGGTGGCCAGGTGATCGGACTGGCGGCGATGATTGCCTTGGCGCTGGCCACCCAGTCGGTGATTGCGCTGGTGCTGGGCGGGGTGATCCAGGCGGCGGCCAAGCTGTGCTTATGCCACTTTGGCCTGCCGGGTGCCGTGAACCGCTTCCGCTGGGAGAAGGCGGCGGCAGGTGAGCTGATCCACTTCGGCAAGTGGATCTTCCTGTCCACCGCCTTCTGGTTCCTGACCTCGCAAGGCGACCGGGCAATTCTGGGCAAGTTTGTCTCGCTGGAAGTGCTGGGGATCTACAATATCGGTTACTTCCTGGCGAGCTTTCCGATGCTCTTGGGCCATGCGGTGAACCAGCGGCTGATGATCCCGGTCTACCGGGACAAGCCCGCGCGGGAAGCGCCGGAGAACCTGCAGCGGCAGCGGCAGCTGCGGGCCGGGCTGACCGCAGGCATCCTGGGAATGCTGCTGGCAATGGCCTGGATGGGGCCTTGGCTGGTGCAGATCCTGTATGACGACCG
This sequence comes from Leisingera sp. ANG-M1, assembly GCF_000813745.1. GTDB lineage: Bacteria > Pseudomonadota > Alphaproteobacteria > Rhodobacterales > Rhodobacteraceae > Leisingera. The sequence continues at coordinate 77,607 of NZ_JWLC01000011.1, forward strand.
CTACGCCCAGGCCGGGCCGATGATTGTGCTGATTGGGCTGGCGCTGGCGCCTGCGGTGATCACCATGACCTATGACCAGGCGGCGCTTGCGGCGGGAGACAGCCGCGGCTTCTTTATGTTCTCAGCGGCGCGGGCCTGCCTGCAGACAGGTCTGTTTCTGGGCGGCGTGGCCTGGTTTGGTCTGCCCGGCGGCATTGCGGCGCTGGGGCTGGCGATGCTGGCGGCCTATCCGGTGCTGGTGCGGCTGGCGCGCAAGCACCACGTCTGGGACCCGCTGCATGACGCGGGCTTTGCGCTGCTGGCGCTGCTGGCGGGCGGCGCGGCGTTGAGCTGGCATTGGGTGGAGGTTGCAGAGATGGCAGCGGATTTGGGTGCATCCTAACCCCAATCCGGGAGGGCAGCGCCTCACCTCGGGTGGGCGCGAAACGCCTTCGTCACGCTGAAAGCATGCCTCCGGCATAACCGGAATGTCAGGCTCTGCCCGGCCGATCAGCCGTGCGGAAGTTCACAAGATTTCTAGGCCTTCCGCCGAAACAACCCTCGGCGCGTCCTTGTGTCCATGACCGGGACCGAGACCACAGGCATCAGCCCGGTTTCCCGCTCCATCTGCCTGGCGGTGCGCAGCACGGGGCGGCGCAATTCCAGCAGGAAGGCAGCCAGCAGCGACAGGATCAGGCTGGCGGCCGCGCCCATCAGCGCCTTGGTCTTGCGGGCGCCGGTCACCGGGTAGTCCGGTAAAGGCGCCGGTTCGAGCACCGTGAGCCGCTCGGCCTGGCGGGTGGTTTCCAGGCGGAAACCGACTTCGGCCTCGTTGCGGCGGGCGGTCATCTGGCCAAGCTCCCCCTGCAGCTGTTCCAGGCGGCGGTCATAGGCGCCCAGCTGGCGCTCGACCTCGGGGGTGGTCTGCAGCGAGGCTTCCAGCTCTGCCTTGCGTTCGGTCAGCAGCGCCTCCTGTGCGTCCAGAGTGGCCAGCTGCTGCCCGGCCTCGGCCTGCAGACGGCGCGCGGTGGCGGGGCGTTCGGTGGCCTGGGCCTGATCGGCGGCTCGGCGGATCTCGATGCGCTCGCGGGCGATCTCCAGGAGGCCTTCGTTCATCGCCGCAATCTCGGCGCGGCGGAATTCGATGGTGCCCGGCAGCGTCACGTCATTGGCGTTGCGATAGGCGGCAATCTCATCTTCCAGTGCGGCAACCTGATCGGCCAACGCGGCCTCTTTCTCGGCAAAGAAGCTGAGCGTTTCGCGGGCCTGATCGATCCGGGTGGCAGTGCTGAGTTCGATGGTGCGGCGGCCGAATTCGCGGGCAACCTGCTGGGCCTGTTCGGCGGTAGGCATGCGGGCGGTGATGGTCAGCACCGAGATGGTGCCATCATCAGCAAAGCCTTCCCGTGCTGCAGCAACCCCGGTGATCCGCACCGACTGGCGCAGCAGGGCCACCTTTTGCAGCGGGGTGAGCGCTGCCATGTCCGCGTAAAGGCCGAATTTTTCGATAATTTCCAGCACCGAACCGCGGGCCATCAGGCGCTGTTCGATCAACTGCATACGACGGGCAGAGGAACCTTCGACGGTGGATTTGGCGAGCTCTCCGGCGATCTGCGGCTGGGTGATCTGCAGCACCTCGGCGGTCTCATATTCATGCTGGCGGCTGGCGGCGAACCACAGCGAGCCAAGGCAGCCCAGGACAAACACGCAAAAGATGGTGAACAGCCTGCGCCGCACCATGTCCAGGAAGTCGCCCAGTGAATAGATCGGACCCATCTGTCTGCTCTCTTGCCCCGGCCAGTATCCGTCCGGTCGCCGTTTCCATTCTGTTGCCTGGATCTTGACCACAGCAACCGGGCAAAACTATGGCGCCCTTTGCGCCTTAGCCCACCGGACTGTCCGCGCGGCGGGCACGGTTCAGCACCACACCCAGAAGCTGGGTATGGCCTGCCAGCATCTTTTCGCAGGCGGCCAGCTGAGCGGCGGTGGTGGCGGTGCCGTCCGAGATCAGCAGCACCCCGTCCACCAGCGGCAAGACGGCGGCGGTGTCATCATGTTCCAGCACCGGCGGCAGGTCGAAGATGGCGGTATCGGCGCCGGAGCGCAGCATCATGTCGTCCAGCGCAGCGGCGCAGCCGCGGCCGTGCAGCAGTTCGGCGGCGTCCTGATCGGCGGCGCCGTTCAGCGCCACGGCCAGCGACGGCATGGGACGCAGCAGGAGGTCCTCCATCGGGACCGAACCGGAGAGGAAGCCCGCCAGATCGCCCTGGGGCTGCATCCCCAAAGCCCGTGCCACACCGGGGCGGCGGAAGTTCATGTCCATCAGGATAGTGCGGCTGCCGGGCACCCGTGCCAGGCTCAGCGCCAGGTTCACGGCCGAAAAGGTGGTGCCGCAGCCCGCTGCGGGTCCGGTCACCGCAACCCGTTTCCAGCCGCGCTCTTTCAGAGTGTGCAGCAGGCGTGTGCGCAAGAGATCGAAGGATTTGGCAGCCGGGCCAGCCCGGAAACGGCTGACCAGCGGCAGGCCCGCCTGCTCCTGCGCGGCACTGTCAAAAGGAAGCTGGCGGATCCGGTCCCAGGGTTCCGGCAAGGGCGCGGGCAGTTGCGGAGCTTCCTGCGCAGTCAGAGGCCGGGAGGGCGCAGGATCAGCTGACGGCGCGGCGGCGGCCGCCGGAACCCGGCGGCGGCGGAAGCGCTTAAAGCCCTGCTCGCTCATTCTGGCCTCGTCTCCTTGTTGCAGGCCTTGCGCCGGGCTGGCAGCAAAGGCCCCTGATACCGCAAAATGCTTCACAACCGCGTTCCCCGCAATGGCCGGCTGATCCGCTAAAGCCGCCATGCAAGCGGTCCGCAGCGGATCAGACAAAGGTTAATATCCCGTCCCCTTCACCACGACACCCGCGGTGCGCCAGATCAGCGCCAGGTCCAGGCCCAGCGACAGGCTGCGCTGATAGTCGAAGTCCGCCCGCACCCGGCTGCCAAAGCCGGCCTCGTTGCGCACCGAGACCTGCCAGATGCCGGTGATGCCCGGGCGCAGTGCAAAATAGGCACGCGCGTCGCCGTACAGCGGCAGCTGCTCCGGCATCATCGGCCGGGGCCCCACAAGGCTCATATCGCCCCGGGCCACGTTCCACAGCTGCGGCAGCTCGTCCAGCGAAGTGGCACGCAGCAAGCGCCCGACCCGGGTGATGCGCGGATCGTTCTTGAGTTTCTGGGTCTCGTCCCATTCCCGGCGCAATGCCGGATCGCTGTCCAGATAATGCTGCAGCAGCGCGTCGGCATCGCGCACCATGGTGCGCAGCTTGAGAATGCGGAAGGCCTGGCCGCCGCGCCCCAGCCGCGCCTGGGTATAGAAGGGACGCCCCCCCTCGATCCAGAGCGCAACCGCGCAGAGCGCAATCAGCGGCAGCACCAGCGGCACGCTCAACAGCACAAGGAACAGGTCCAGAAACCGCTTGCCAACTGCCGCATAGCTGCCAAGCCCGGCCGCGGCCGGCGCCTGGCCGGCCTGCGAAATCCCCTGTAAGGCCGCATTCAAATTGGCCGGCTGCATGCGCAAGGACGGCATCGGGCCGGCGGCCTCTGCCGGCCGCCTGCCTTGAACCTCAACCTGCACAAAAGACAGCCCCGCCCCTCCGGGAACCATGTCTTTCATTCCAATACCCCCGCTCTTCCGGCCGCAAAAACAACCGGACAGCCGCCCCCCAGGCCGGCTGATCACTAAACCGGTGCTCCGCTGCCCGCAGGGCGCGGCGCACCTGAACTGATTTTCAGCTTCGAAACGGGGCGCGCCCCCACGCGCCCGCGCATTTTTTCCTTGCCGCTCAATCCCCTGGCGGCTGTGCAAACCTGCACCCAACCCTAATTAGGGCAATTTTAGGAAAATGCGCGTAAATTGTGAAAAAACTGCGGCGAATGCCCGAAATAGTGCAAACGCAAACGCCCAGCCGGAAACAATTGCACCACCCCAGCGGAATTGTCCGCAAAACGGGAAAAAGCCGCCAGAATCGTTGGGGTCCCGCGCCTGACGCTGGTGTCAGCCGGCCCGGAATTGCCCCGGGCTTTGGCCTGTCCAGCGCCGGAAGGCCTCGCTGAAACTGCTCAGCCCGGAATAACCGAGCAGAAAGGCAATTTCGGCCAGGGCCAGTTCGCTTTCCCTCAGATAGCGGATAGCCATGGCTTTGCGCAACTCCTCAAGAATGGTGAAATAGCTGGTGCCGGCCTGCGCCAGCCTGCGCGACAAGGTGCGCGGGCTCATCCCCAGATCCGCCGCGACATTGCCCAGCGTGGCGGTGCGGGACGACAGGCGGGCGGACACGGCCTCTTCGACCTGGGCCGTAAGGCCGGAGCCCTGGCGGCCGCGCCCGTCCAGCAGCTGGTCGCCATAGGCGCGCAGCAGCCGCAGCAGCCGCCGGTCGGCGCTGGCCAGCGGCAGCTCCAGATCTTCCGGCTTGAATACTATCTGGGAGAGCGGAGCGCCGAACTGCACCGGGCAGCCGAAATATGCCTCCATGCCGGCGGTGCCGCTGCTGCGGCGGTGGCTGAAAGCAACGCTGCGCGGCTCGATCCTAAGCGGCGCGGCTTCCCGCAACGCCGCAAAGAACAAGGCCGTCAGGAACTCGATGTACTGATAGGCCTCCTGGCCGCCGGCCGCCCGGCAGTCCCATGCAAAGGCGCCGTGCGAGGCAAGCCGGGCGGTGTCCAGCTCCCAGCCATCGCTCATCACCGCACCGTAGCGGGCCAGGTTGCGCAGGAAGCAGCCTGCGGACGGTGAGGTCCGGGCAATATACCCCAGCAGCCCGGCCGTGCGCAGGTCGCTTTCGCAACCGAGGCGGAAGCCGAACAGCGGATCGCCGGTCAGCTTTGCCGCATGGGCGAAGAAGCCCGCGACATCAGAAAACGGCGCGACCGGCTCTTCCTGCTCCAGCAAGGCCTCCCCCAGCCCTGTCCCGGCAAACACTTCTGCAGGCGCATGGCCCTGCTCCAGCAGCTGGCGGGCGGCCAGCTGGGCGAAGATCGCGTTATGGGGGACCGGGGTCTCTGGCATCTGTGCTGTGCCTCCTAATGAATTGCACGTATCGGTTTCTGGCAGTGTTCCTTGTCGTCGTCGGGATGGTCCGGCAGGCCGGGCGGGCAGGAAGGGCAGCAGTCCGCCGTGTTCCGCGGCCAGGCCCGGCGGCACGCCGGGGCGGCGTGCCAGTTGCACGGTGCAGCCTTTCTGCTGCGCGGCAGCCCGGCGGAGGAATGCTGGTCCGAAGCCGGCTGCCGCCCTTATACTAATGGAATTTTTCCGCCTGGCGCAGGGCTGCGGGGCCTGTCTTTTGCACAAATCGCGGGCGCTTTAGCCTATCGCGGGCATACTTACGGCGCATACCCTCTCCTAACGGGTATTTGCGCCGGTCCCGGCGGCCGGGACAGCCTCTTGCCCGGATGGGGAATCAGCGCCATAAGCGGTGCCGACGCGATGGCAGAACAGATGAGGATCCCATGCGCCCTCCCCGCAACAGCAGCTGGCTGGCCATAAATCAGGATGGCAACAGGCTCACCGCCTGGGAGATGACGGGCACGAGTGCTGGGCAGGCCCGGCAGCTGCAGCTGCAGGACAGCGGCCCCGCCGCCCTGGCCGCGGCTGTGCGGCAGATGCTGGCAGGCGAGCCGCGCCCGGTGCTGCTGGGCGGCAGCCCGCTGGCGCCGCTGCAGACGGTGCCGGTGCCGCTGGCAGAGCTGCCGCTGGCAGAGCTGCAGGTGGAGGGTCTGCCGGTCCATGCGCTGCCCGGGCTGAGCCAGGCGGCGCCTTGCGCGGTGCTGCGCACCGCATTGGCGCCGCTGGCCGGGTTTTTGCGGCTGAACCCGGAGTGGGACGGGGTCGTTTGCCTGGCAGGCCAGACCACGCATTGGGTGCAGATAAGCGCCGGTGAGGCCGTAAGCTTCCAAAGCGCGATGACCGGCCGGCTTGTGCAGGCAGCGGCACAGGGCACCGGGTTGAATACAGCTGGTGACTGGGCGCAGGCGGAGCTGGCGGAGGCAGTGGCGGACGGCCTGGCCAAACCAGAGCTGCTGGCAGCCAGGCTCGCCTCGGTTCAGGCTGCGGCAGGCCTGGGGCAGATCGCTGAAAACACAGCGCGTTCACGGATCTGGGGCCTGCTTCTGGGAGCCGAACTGGCGGCAGCCCGCCCCTATTGGCTGGGTCAGAACCTGGCGCTGATTGCCGAAGCCCCGCTGCAGGGACTCTATGCCGCCGCACTGGACGCCCAAGGCCTGCCGGTGACTTTGGCAGACCCCCGCCGCATGGCGCTGGAGGGACTGGCCCACGCCTGGCCCAGCAACTGATCCTGGACAGCATGACGCCGGGCCTAGCTGCCCTGCGGGACCGGTTCGCCTGCACGCCAGCGAGGGGCTCCCGCGCCTGCAGGTGCCCCGGTTGCGCCGCCGCCCCTTGGCAGCCTTGGGCGTGGCGCCGCGCTATGGCGCGGCGCCACGCCCAACGGGCACAGGTCTTCCGCAGGAAGGCCGAAGCCGGGCGGGAGTGCTCCCTGCCCAGCGCGCCGGCTTAAGGCCTGGTTCTGAACCGGCTGCCGGGGGCGGGAGGCTGTTCCGGCGGACCCGCGAAACACTGGGCGATGCGCATCCAGCCTTCCGCCGCCGGTCCTGCCGCCTGCAATGCGGTATCTTCTATGTTGCGCACTTGGGCCGCAACCTGTGCGAACTCAATTGCTGTGCCCTTTACGAAGTTTCCCTGCTGCGGCGCATTCCATTCCCAGACCGCTCCGGACGGACCGGTCAGCTGCACAAAGGGAGCCGGCTCCGGCACCGCCAGGCCGCGGTTGCGGAAGCTCCAGCCATAGGTCGCCACACCCAGATGCGCGATGTTGCGGATGCGGTCCTGCTCCTGCCGTTTCAGCCCCAGCAGATCAAAGACCTCCTGGCCATGCGCCCAGGTCTCCATCTGCCGCGCCGTCACCGAACTCAGCGCGCTCATATCCGGGCCGATCCATTTCAGCCGCGCCTTGGGGTCCGCATCGGCAAAAGCACCAGCACAACGTTCCGCCCCCTGCCTCCAGGCCGCAAACAGCGCCCGCCCCGAAAGCCCGTCCAGCCAGGGGAACTGGCACTCAAGTATCGGCTTGCCCGCCTGCATGTCCCGCAGCACCGGAGCTATGAAGGCCGCAAAGGCTTCCTCCCCCCGCAACGATGCCTCCGCCGCCGCATTGAACAGATGCAGATGGCCCAGCACGTGGTCGATGGTCCAGCCCTTGAACTGGGTTGCCCGGTGGAACGCGGCCTCGGGCAGATCCTCCAGGATTGCCGCCAAAGCGCGGCTCTCGGCGCGGAAATCTTCGGCCTGCTGCATGGTCTCTCCCTTTTGCGTTCTGCAAACAGGATAGCGGCCCGGGGCGCCTGCAAGGAACCCGGACCGCACGTCACATCAGCGGAACCCCGGGGAAAACCCGTCAGCCCTCAGACATCGCAGTAAAGGCCTTGCCGGCAGCTTCGAAATTGCGGCTGAGCGGCGCGGTGAGCCTGGATTGCGCGGCGTAATAGGCGCCGGTGCGGCACAGCTGCGCGGCAAATTCCGGGTGCACACCTGCATCGTCGAACTTGCGCACTTTTTCCTGAGTCAGCCAGCCGCGGCTTTTCACTTCTCTCTGGATCAGCTCCAGCCGCTGCACGCAATGCAGCGCAGTATAGGCCGAGAGATACTCCAGATAATCGCCGATCCCGTGGCCGCAGTTGGGGTCGAAGGTCTCGATCATCACATCAGCCATCTTGTCAGGCGCGATGGGCCAGGTCTCGTCGCCGATCAGCCAGGCGAAATCCTCGGCGCCGTGGCGCAGGCCGGCATATTCGAAATCGAACCAGCGGACAAAACCGTCCTCGCCGATCGCCGCATTGCCCGAGCGGCAGTCCCACTTCAGAAACTGCGCACCGGGATGTTCCATGTATTCCGCCACCGCCGGGTAGTCGAACTCATCCGGGATGCCCATGGAGTAAGCCTCCAGCGCCTCGACCGAACTCACGAAATTGCGGATCCAGCTGCGGTTGGCGCCCAGATGCGGCAGCACAGTGTGCAGCTCGGTTTTGCGGGCGGCGGCCTGGATGCGGAAGATCGCAGCGCAGGCCTCGGCCGCCAGCTCCAGCTGGTCGCCCTCTTCATGCTCGATGATTTCCTCGCTCAGCCGGATCGCACCGGTGTCGGACTGGAACAGCACATCGTTATGCACGCCCAGAACCTTCGGGATGTCGTCGCAATGGGGCGCCAGCTGCTCCAGCACAAAGGCCTCAAGATGCGTGCGGCGGAAATTGGCGCGCAGGGTGGCAATCGCTGTGCGGTCCTTGAAATGCAGCCGCAGCGAGGAACGCGATTTGCCGCCCGGAGCGGTGATTTCCACCGGCTCCTCGCCGAGAACCTCCCAGGCTGCGCCCGCGATATACGCGGTGCGGTCGTCAAATCTGCCATCAGCCATAACGTGCTTCCTTTCCCAACCCGCCGCGCAAAACAGGCGCAGCGCACCCCTGATCCCTTAACGCTTTAGTTGCGAATGAAGGCGTTTTTCGGGACAGAATTGGACAATTGCAGCCCACGGTTCCTTGATTCGCCTTCCGCGCGGCGCCCACTGGCCACGCAATTGAGCTGGAACGCAGCACAATTAGAGTCCGGTCCGCGGAATTGTTTCCAATTGCTGATCCGCAATATGGAAATTTGACTAAAATGTGCCGAAAAATTGGCCCTTTCCGCCTGCTTTCTTACTCTTGTCCAATGCGCAGGTGCGGCCTGTCCAAAGCCGTTGCGCGACTGTGATTCAAGGTTTTTCCGGGGGGTAGAGAATGGGTCGGGGACATTATTCATGGGGCTGGGGCGGCAAACAGGCTTGCGGCGGCAAAAGCTATTACAACGGCGGGGTGCAAGGCGGGAATTTCAGCCGCTGGTATGACGGCCACTTGTCGGACCGCTATGGCTGGAAAGGCAAAGGCTACAAGGCCTGGCGGGAAGAGCGGGAGAAAGACGAGGACGGAACCGGAGGCACCAAGGGGACTGACGGCACCAGGGGTTCCGATGGCACCAGGGGTTCCGGCGGCACCAAGGG
>NZ_JWLC01000011.1:87417-171041 GCF_000813745.1 Leisingera sp. ANG-M1
GGGATCCGGCGGCACCAAGGGCTCCGGCGGCACCAGGGGTTCGGGTGGAACCAAGGGCTGCGGAACCAAGGGCCATCACGGCAAGAAGCATTGGTGGTACCGCGAAGAGGATGACTGGAACGACGGCTCTGGCGGCACGCGCGGTTCTGGCGGTTCCGGAGGCACCCGCGGGTCTGGCGGCTCCGGCGGAACCCATGGCTGCGGCACCGGCACCCGGGGCTCCGGCACTGGCGGTTCCGGGACCGGCGGCACCAAAGGCAGCGGCGGCACCAAGGGCTCCGGCGGCACAAAGGGTTCCGGTGGAACCAAAGGCACTGGCGGCACCAAAGGGACCGGCGGCGACGGCGGCAATACCGGCGGCGACAAGACTTCGGTCTTCTTCGAGATCGGCGGCAACGGCGATCCGAGCGTCACTGTCGAAGTCCTGCAGACCCCGGAAAACCAGCTGTTCATCAAGCTGCAGCCCACCTCCTTTGACGGCGAGGTCGCAGATATCGACGGGGTGTTCTTCAACTTCGCGAATGAAGCCAAGCTCGATGGGCTGAACTTCTTCCCGGATGAGAACGCTTTGCCGGTCACTGGCCATGAGGCCAATGCAAATGCAGTCAACCAGCTAGACGACGGCGCCACAGTGCCGGAAAACTTTGACGCGATGGTGCAATTCGGCCAGGTGCCGGACAGCACTGACGGCACCGTCAACGCTGCCAACTTCACTCTGTGGTCCGATGCCGGGCTGTCGCTCGAGGATATCGACCTCAGCAGCATGTCGCTGGTGGTGAGCAATCCGGACGGCTCGCAAGAGGTTCTGGAGGGCGGCTATGATCCGGCGGCGGCGGCCAGCACCGGTACAGGCTATGCCAATGGCGGGGTGACCGGAGACGGGCTCAGCAACTGGTATGACGCCAATCTGGCGGACCAGTTCAGCGGCAGCTCAGAGCCCGGCACCGAGGACATCATGGCGCTGATGAACCAGCCGGTGGGCGGCACCATGCCCGGCACCGGCGCCAGCGGCGGCACCGGCGAGATCTACGACCTCGCCTGAGCTCAAGCGGTTCTGTGAACACCAAAGAGGGCGCCTGCGGGTGCCCTCTCTTTTCATTTCCGCAGCAAGTAGTCCGGCACGATCTTTCCCGCCTCCTGCAGCAGCCAGGCCGCCACCCGTTTGGTAAGCGGCCGCGCGGCTTCCAGAGCACTTGCTTGCAGCCCGTGGAACTTGCCCGGCAGCCGCTTTCCCGGCTGGATTTCCTGCAGTTCGCCTGCCTTGATTGCTGCATTGGCAAAGGGATGCGCCACCAGCGCGGCACCGGCCCCGGTGCGGGCCAAGTCCAGGGCGGCGGCCATAGAGTTCACCTGCAGTACCCGCCCGTCCAGCCGCATCTGGCCGCCGGTGGCGGCGCGCCAGGCGGGCCAGGTGCCGCGGGGCCCAGCAGTCTCGATCAGCACGCCGCGGCCCCAGTTTTCACCGTATTCGGCAAGGTAGGCTGGCGCGCAGACAGCCTGCAGGCTTTCGCGCACAAAAGGCAGGAAGGCGGAGCTGGCGGCCTGCTCGTAGGTGAACACCAGATCATCCCGCCCGCTGCGGCTGCCGCTGGCCTGGTAGTCGATGGTGAGGCTGATCTCGGCCTCGGGGATATCCGCCATCAGCCGCCGCAGCCGCGGCATTACCCAAAGGCTGGCGAAGGTGGGAGAATAGCAGCCGATGCTGACCACATTGCGGCGCGAGCCGGTGAACAGCCGCGAGGTGGAGACCGACAGCGCCTGCAAGGCGTCGGCCACATGCGGGTGATAGGCCAGGCCTTCGTCGGTCAGCACCACATGGCGGCCGCGGCGTTCGAACAGCGCCGCATCCAGCGCCTGCTCCAGCTTGCGGATCTGGATCGAGATCGCGCCTTGGGTCAGCTGCAGTTCCTCGGCCGCCTTGGTGAAGTTCCGGTGCCGGGCGGCAGCGTCAAAGGCAGCCAGCCACGATAGATTGAGATTCGAGTCACTCCACACCGCGGGCCGTCCCATTAATAATTTCGCATCTAGCGATGAAAATACCCGCGCCAAACCCCGTTTTGACAGGGGGTGAGTGTGAAGCTTTTGTGAATTTATTGAAGGCCTTAGCAGCGCCGAACTGCGCAACGCCTTGAAAACAAGGGGCTTGAGGCGCTGCCTGCTGCCGGCGCACCTGAAGCCCCCCTGCCCCGTCACAAATCTGTCACCGCTTCCGGCAATCCCCTGCGGCAGGCAATCACGCCACCACTTATTCCAGCGGGCCACGCCCCAAGGTAGACCCATGAAAAAGCCGCTTTTGCTTACCGCTGCCATCGCCATGGCCAGCTCTGCCGCCACCGCCGAAACCCTGCGCATCCCGCATGAGCTGGGCTATGGCGGCTCGGAATCGATCGACCCGATCTCGCCGCAGCGCTTCTATGAAGCGATCCAGAACGTCTATTCCCGCCTGGTCCGCCAGGGCGAGGACGGCCGCCCCTCCGCCGATCTGGCGCTGGAATGGTCGGCCACCCCGGACGCCAAGGAGTGGACCTTCAAGCTGCGCCCGGGCGTGACCTTCCACAACGGCAATGCTTTCACCGCCGAGGATGTTGCGTTTTCGCTGATGCGCACCCAGTCCGAGACCATCGACAGCCCGACCAAAGGCGTGATGGAAGTGATCGACCACGTCGAAGTGGTGGATGAGCTGACCGCCAAGGTGGTGCTGAAACAGACCCACGCCGACTTCCCGCTGCTGGTGATGGACTACCGCATCAAGATGCTCGACGCCGAGACCTGCAATGGCGACCTGGACGCGCTGTGCGAAAGCGGCATAGGCACCGGCCCGTTCCAGCTGGTGGATTACGACCCGCTGGGCACCACGACGCTCAAGCGTTTCGGCAACTACTATGGCGGCACAGTTGGCACCGAAAACATGGAGCTGATCGCGATTGCGGATCAGGACGCCCGTGTGGCGGCGCTGCAGGCCGGTCAGATCGACTTTATCTATGCGCTGTCGGCCGAGCAGGTTCCGCTGTTTGAGGGCAACCCCAACTTCACCGTGCAGTCGGTTCCCACCGGCCGCTGGGTTGGCCTGGTGATGAACACCCAAACCGAGCCTTTCAACGACCCGCGCGTGCGCAAAGCGATCCGCATGTCGGCTGACCGCGACGCCCTGGGCAAGCTGGTCTATGGCAAGGACGGCTATATTACCTCCTGCGACCACCCGGTCTGGTCCGGCGACCAGTACCGTACCGAGATCGACTGTGCCCGCGACATCGAAGGCGCTAAGGCGCTGCTGGCCGAGGCCGGTTACGCTGAAGGCCTGACCGTTGAGCTGTTCGTCTCCGACATTTCCGAAGGTGCGGTGAAGATGGCCGAGGTTCTGCAGAACCAAGCCAAGGACGCAGGCATCAAGATCGAGCTGGTTCCGGCGCCCTCCGACGGCTACTGGGGCGACGTGTGGATGAAGGAAGCCTTCTTTGCCACCGGCTGGTCGCAGCGCCCGGCGGATCAGATCCTCAATGAGGCCTACCGCTCCACCGCGGCCTGGAACGAGACCGCCTGGAACAGCGGCGACTTCGACGCCAAGCTGGACGCGGCCCGCGCCGAGCTGGACTTTGACAAGCGCAAGGCCCTCTACGGTGAGCTGCAGAAAGAACTGTGGGAAACCGGCGGCTCCTTCATTCCGGTCCACCTGAACACTGTCCGCGCCTTCAGCTCCAAGCTGTCGGGCATCGAAGCAGTCGAGGACTTCTCGATCCGCTATGAGGACGTGGTTAAGGCCGGCTCCGGCTCCTAAGCGATAATCAAAGGGGCGTCTCCCCCTTTCAAACTGGCGCGGCCTGCCCCCCACGATCTGCAGGCCGCGCCGCTTTCTTTTCCGGAAAGGGCCAGCCAATGCCATCCCTGATCCTGCGCCGCTTCGGCTTTGCGGCCTTCACCATCGGTTTTGTGTCGATTGTCATGTTCGCCGCTGTCGAGGCGCTGCCCGGCAATGTCTGCACCTCCTTCCTGCAGCGGTTTGCCCAGGGCCCTCGGCTGGAGCGCTGCATTGAGCAGCAGGGGCTGGACCGTTCCGCCCTGGCCCGTTACGGCGATTGGGTCGCCGGGGCTGCGCAAGGCGATTTCGGCTATTCACTGAAGAAGCGCAAACCGATCAACGAACTGATCTGGGAACGCTTCCGCAACACCGCCCTGCTGGGCGGGCTGGCGGCACTGCTGGCCATTCCCTTCGCTATCTTCCTGGGCATCGCTGCCGGGGTCAGGCGGGACAGGCCTTTGGACCTGTCGCTGTCCGGCGCCGCAATGCTTGCGATGACAGTCCCTGAGTTCGTGACCGCCACCGCGCTGATCTATGTTTTCGCCATCTCGCTGCAGTGGTTCCCGGCTGTGACGATCGTCTCCCCTGGCGCCGGTTTCCTGCAGATGCTGCCCAACATCGTGCTGCCGGTCATTGTGCTGAGCGCGGTGCTGATCGCCCATATCATGCGGATGATGCGGGCCTCGGTGATTGACGTGATGGCGTCCGACTATGTGCAGATGGCGCGGCTCAAGGGCGTGCCGGAGCGCCAGATCATCTGGAAGCACGTGGTGCCGAACGCGATGATCCCGGCGCTGAATGTGATCGCGCTGACCATCGCCTGGCTGCTGGCCGGTGTGGTGGTGGTCGAGAAAGTCTTCAACTACCCGGGGCTTGGCACGCTGATGATCCAGGCGATCTATGACCGCGACCTGCCGATGGTGCAGGCCATCGCGCTGATCTTTTCCGTCATTTATGTGGGGGTGAATCTGCTGGCAGACCTTACCGCACTCGCCCTGGACCCGCGGCTGCGCCGGAAAGGGCACTGATATGCTGAAACTGCTTGCAACCATCGCCTCGAAACCTTCCGGCGCGCTTGGCCTCGGCCTCACCCTGTTTCACCTGGCGCTGGCGGTGCTGGCGCCCTGGATTGCGCCGTTCGACCCGACCGCACAGAACGCCGACGCGATCCTGCTAGCGCCCAATGCCACCCACCTCATGGGCACCGACACGCTGGGCCGCGACGTGTTTTCGCGCGTGGTCCATGGCGGGCGGTTGGCGATTGCGGTGACCTTCACTGCCGCTGTGATCGCCACCCTCTGGGGCGGTTTTGCCGGCATCTTCTTTGGCACCGTGGGCGGCCGGGTGGATGAATACTCCATGCGTATCGTCGATGCCTTCCTGTCGATGCCGTGGCTGCTGTTCCTCTTGCTGATCATCTCGATCGGCGGTGCCGGGCCGCTGACCATCATCCCGAATTTGGGCTTTTTCTATGGCGTCGCCGTGCTGCGGGTGGTGCGCGGTGCGGCGATGCAGGTATCCGCCCGCGACTTTGTCACCGCCGCCAAGGCACGGGGCGAGGCCCTGTGGCCAATCCTGACGCGTGAGATGTTCCCGAACCTCTCGGACATCCTACTGGTTGAGGGTGCGATGCGCTGGAGCTGGATGCTGCTGGCCTTCTCCTCGCTGTCGTTCCTTGGCTTCGGGGCAACCCCGCCGACGCCCGACTGGGGCCTGATGGTGGCGCAGGAGCGCGGGCTGCTGAGCACCGCACCCTGGGGCGTGTTCTGGCCCTGCGTCGCGCTGAGCTCGCTGATTATCGGGATCAACCTGCTGGCGGACGCCGTGGGCAAAGCCCTGGGCCTGGACCGCGCAACCGCTGTCGCCGTCTGAGGGGCCGTGTGGAGGAAACACCATGACCGAACCATTGATCAAGATCGAAGACCTGTCCCTGGGGTTCACCGCCAAGGACGGCCGCCAGGCGCCGATCCTGCGCGGCCTTTCGCTGGAGCTGGCGCCGGGCGAAACCCTGGGCATCGTCGGCGAGAGCGGCTCCGGCAAATCCACCGTGGCGCTGGCGATGATGGGCTACCTGAAACCCGGCCTCTCGGTGTTCCGCGGGCGGGCGGTGTTTGACGGCAACGACATGTTTGCCCTGCCTGAGAAAGAGCGGACAAGCTTGCGCGGCTCGTCCATTGCGCTGATCCCGCAGAACGCGGGCCAGGCGCTGACGCCGACGCTGAAGATCGGCCAGCAGATCGACGAGGCGCTGCGGCTGCACACGGCGCTGAACGCCGATGAGCGCAAGATCAAAGTGCTGGAGCTGTTGAACCGGGTACGCCTGCCCAGCCCTGAGGACATCGCCGAACGCTATCCGCATGAGCTATCGGGCGGCCAGCAGCAGCGCGCTGCTGTCGCCATGGCGTTGGCAGGCAACGCCAAGGCGCTGCTGCTGGATGAGCCGACCACCGGCCTGGATGTGACCACCCAGGCCCATATCCTGGAGTTCCTGCGCAGCCTTGCCAAGGAACTGGGGGTGGCGATGATCTATGTGAGCCACGACCTGGGCGTGATTGCCCGCGTCGCCGACCGGGTGGCGGTGATGTATGCCGGCATGCTGGTCGAGGAAGGCCCGACGCGGGACGTGCTGCGGGCGCCGAACCATCCCTATACCCGGGGGCTTCTGGCCTCGATCCCGCGGCTGGGCGAGCCGGGCATTCCCGCCTCGATGCCCGGCGTGCCGCCTGCCGTCGGTTCAGAGCTGACCGCCTGCGCCTTTGCGGACCGCTGCCCGCAGGTGCGGCCGCATTGCAAGGACGGTGTGCCAGTGCTGGAGCCCCGCGGCGAATGTCAGGTGCGCTGCCCCTTTGCAGGTGAACCGGCGCCGGATCATCTCAGCACCCTGCGCGAACCGCAAGTGCGGGAGGCGCGCGCGCTGGAGCTGCAGGATGTCGCCATCAGCTATCACAAGCCCGGCTTCATGAACCGCTGGCTGAAGAAGCCGGAGCCCGCCCCCACCGTGGATCGTGCTGGCTTCGTGCTGAAGAAAGGCGAGACGCTGGGGCTGGTCGGTGAATCGGGTTCGGGCAAATCCACCATCCTGCGCGCCATTGCCGGCCTCGCGGGCACCCGCAAGGGTTCGGTGACCTTGGGCGATGGAGAGAGCCTGAATGCGCCGGTGGCGGGCCGCAACCGCGAGACGCTGCGCCGGGTGCAGATGATCTTTCAGAACGCCGACGCCTCACTCAATCCGCGCCAGAGCATCGGCGAGATCCTGATGGCGCCGCTAAAGCTGTACTTCGGCCTCAAAGGCGCGGAGGCGCAGGCGCGGGCCGAGGCGCTCTTGGAGGCCGTGCGCTTGCCTGCGCGCTATATGTCGCACTTTCCTGGACAGTTGTCAGGGGGCGAGAAGCAGCGGGTCGGGGTGGCCCGGGCCTTTGCCGCCAATCCCGAGGTCACGCTCTGCGATGAGGTGACCAGCGCGCTGGATGTTTCGGTTCAAGCAGCGGCACTGGCGCTGCTGACGCGGCTGCAAAGGGAGAACGGGTCCTCCTATATCTTCGTCAGCCACGATCTGGCGGTGGTGCGCGCTGTCTCGGACCGGGTGGCGGTCCTGTACCAGGGGCGGATTTGCGAGAGCGGCCCGGCGGAGCAGGTCTATGCGCCGCCCTATCACCCCTACACTCAGACGCTGATGGGCGCGGTGCTGGAGCCCGATCCGGATACCGCCCCTACCCTCCTGGCCAATGACATGAGCGAAAAAGCCCCGCCGGCCACCGGCTGCCCGTTCCAGCGCCGCTGCGCCAAACGGATCGGGTCTATCTGTGATACAATGGTGCCGCCCGCGCAGGAATTGGCGGACGGGCATGTCATCCACTGCCATATCCGGATGAGCGCTGCCGGGTGTCAAGAAGCGGCCGCGGTGCCCGAATTGATGCCTGCCGAGTGACCGCTGGTCCGCTGCCTCAGGGCAGCGGATCCGTTTTGAACATGCGGATTTTCAGGCCGCCATGGGCGACCGGGGCGCCAAAGGGCAGAAACGGCAGGTTGGTGGCCTTGGCCAGGGAGGTTTCCGAAGTGACGATCCCCACGCGCCAGCCGGAGAACCGCTCCATCAGCACCTGCCCCAAGGCGCCGTAGAGGGCGTAGAGCAGTTTCTTGTTGCCGATCCGGGCGCCGTAGGGCGGGTTGACGATCACCAGGCCCGGCCGGCCGTCCGGGCTCTGCAGATCACTGACCGCGGCCTGGGCAAAGCGGGTGTTCTCCGCCACGCCAGCGCGGTCTGCGTTGGCGGCGGACATCTCCGCCGCGCCTGCGTTGCGGTCGGAGCCGTGGAACAGCAGATCCGTTTCGCGTGGTTCCCCCTGCTGTTTCATGCCTTCCCAAGCAGCGGCGTCAAAAGTGGCCAGCTTTTCAAAGGCAAAGCTGCGGCTGCGGCCGGGCAGCAGACCTTTGGCGATCTCGGCGGCCTCGATCACAAAAGTGCCGGAGCCGCACATAGGGTCCACCACCGGCTCAGTCCCGTCAAAGCCGCATTCGCGCAGGAACAGGGCTGTCAGGTTCTCGCGCATCGGCGCCTTGCCGACGGCGGATTTGTGGCCGCGCTTGTGCAGACCCTCGCCGGAGGTATCGACGCTGAAGACGCAGAGGTTGTCCTCGATGCGCAGCTTCACCGTCAGCTCCGCGTCCTTGGTGACCGGCGCGCCGAGGGTCTCGGCGATCGCCTTTTCCACCCGCTGAGCGGCAGCGCCGGCGTGGTAGATCTTGGACTTCTTGTTGGTGGCAACCTCGACCTTCACCGGCACATCCGGGCGCAGCACATCACCCCAGGGGAACTTGCGCGACCGCTTGTCGAGCTGCGCCAGATGGAAGGCGCGGAACTCGCCGATCCGGGCCAGCACCCGGGCTGCACCGCGCAAGGAGAGATTGGCGCGCCAGACCTCGGACCAATTGCCCTGCACCGTGACCCCGCCAGGCACCGCCTTGGGGGCGGCAAAACCCAGTTCTTTGGCTTCAGCCAGCAGCGCCGGCTCCAGCCCCGGCGGCGCGGTCAGGAAGATCTCGAATGTGTTTTCAGCTGTCATGCCCGCCTCCTTAGCTGCAAAGCGCAAGCGCGGCGACCGCTTTCTTGCGCCCTGAAACCGTAAAAATTCCGCTGCGTCACAAGGCCGGGCAATGCAGCAGCACCACCTGCCTCACGCGCAAACGAAACAATTAAATGTTCAAAATCAATATATTAACAGTTACTAAAAAATTAGTTTGACAACAACTTCCAACCTATGAAAGCTCTAGGGCAGTCAGATGCAGCCAATGCACAACTGGCCTTTATTGACTTTCAGGGAGGGAAAGATGCGCAAGTATCTTTTGTCCGCAGCCGCCGTTTGCGCCGTGGTTGCGGGATCAATGGCGTATGCCGATGAGACGGCCGCCAGGAAATGGATTGACGAAGAATTCCAGCCGTCGGTGCTGACCAAGGATGAACAGCTGGCCGAGATGCAGTGGTTCATCAAGGCCGCGCAGCCCTACAAGGGCATGGAGATCAACGTGCTGTCGGAAGGCATCCCGACGCATAGTTATGAATCCGAAGTGCTGACCAAGGCGTTTGAGGAAATCACCGGCATCAAGGTGAACCACCAGATCCTTGGCGAAGGCGAAGTGGTTCAGGCCGTGCAGACCCAGATGCAGACCAAGCGGAACCTCTATGACGGCTATGTCAATGACTCCGACCTGATCGGCACCCATTCCCGTCTGCAGCTGGCCTATAACCTGACCGACATGATGGCAGGTGAGTTCAAGGACGTGACCAACCCGGGCCTCGACCTGGACGACTTCATGGGCACCCAGTTCACCACCGGTCCGGATGGCGACCTGTACCAGCTGCCCGACCAGCAGTTCGCCAACCTCTACTGGTTCCGCAAGGACTGGTTCGACCGTGAAGACCTGCAGGCGGCGTTCAAGGAAAAGTATGGCTATGACCTGGGTGTGCCGGTCAACTGGTCCGCATATGAGGACATCGCCGAGTTCTTCAGCGAGCAGGTGAAGGAAATCGACGGCACCGCGATCTATGGCCATATGGATTACGGCAAGCGGGCGCCGGACCTGGGCTGGCGGATGACCGATGCCTGGCTGTCGATGGCCGGTGCCGGCTCCAAGGGTGAGCCGAACGGCCTGCCGATCGACGAATGGGGCATCCGCATGGAAGCCGGCACCTGCAACCCGCAGGGCGCCAGCGTGACCCGCGGCGGTGCCGCCAACGGCCCGGCGGCGGTTTATGCGATCCGCAAGTGGGACGAATGGCTGCGCAAATACGCGCCTCCGGGTGCCGCGTCTTATGACTTCTACCAGTCGCTGCCGGCACTGGCGCAAGGCAACGTGGCGCAGCAGATTTTCTGGTACACTGCGTTTACCGCCGACATGGTGAAGCCGCAGTCCGAAGGCAACAACACTGTCGACGAGACCGGCACTCCGCTGTGGCGGATGGCGCCGAGCCCGCATGGCCCCTACTGGGAAAAAGGCCAGAAGGTCGGCTATCAGGACGTGGGCTCCTGGACCTTCCTGAAATCCACTCCGGTGGACCGTGCGCAAGCGGCCTGGCTTTATGCCCAGTTCGTGGTCTCCAAGACCGTCGACGTGAAGAAGTCGCACGTGGGCCTGACCTTCATCCGCGACAGCTCGATCAACCACGCAAGCTTTACCGAGCGCGCACCCAAGCTGGGCGGCCTGGTCGAGTTCTACCGCTCGCCTGACCGTGTGGCATGGTCGCCGACCGGTGTGAACGTGCCGGACTACCCGAAGCTGGCGCAGATCTGGTGGCAGCAGATCGGCGACGTGAACTCGGGCGCCTTCACCCCGCAGGAAGCGATGGACCGTCTGGCCGAGGAAATGGACATCACCATGGCCCGGATGCAGCGTGCAGACGAGCAGGCGAATGTCTATGGCGGCTGCGGCCCGCGCCTGAACGAGGAGAAGGACGCAGATTGGTGGTTCGCCAATGGCGGCGCCAAGCCGAAACTGGAGAACGAGAAGCCGCAGGGCCAGACCGTCAACTATGACGAGCTGGTGACCCGCTGGGCAACTCAGTAAGGACTCCTCCCGGTCCGGCCAGGCTGCCCCATCGCCCGGCCGGGCTGAAACAGGCCCCGGAGACTCTTTCCCGTCTTCCGGGGCCTTCTTCCCCCTAAGATTGCGTGCCCGTGACCCAGGGCGCAAACAGGCCGCCTGCCGGAAAGTCAAAGCAAGATGGCACTCGAACTTATAGACGTGACCAAGCGCGTCGGCGCCATTCAGCACATCAAGGAAACCTCGCTGCTGCTGGAACCCGGTCACTTCAACGTCCTCCTGGGTGCCACCGGCTCCGGAAAGACCTCTCTGATCAAACTGATGGCGGGACTGGACCCGATGGCCAGCGGCCAGGTGCTGATGGATGGCGAGGATGTCAGCCGTCTCAGCACCCAGAAGCGCAACATCAGCCTGGTGCATCAGTTCTTCATTAACTACCCGCACATGACGGTGTTTGAGAACATCGCGTCACCCCTGAAAGTGGCCGGGATGGCGAAATCGGAAATCGCGGGCCGCGTTGAGGAAGCTGCGGAGATTCTGCAGCTGAAGCCGATGCTGCACCGCCGCCCGCATGAGCTGTCGGGCGGCCAGCAGCAGCGCTGCGCCCTGGCCCGCGCTATTGCCAAGGAAAGCCGCGCGGTGTTCCTGGATGAGCCGCTCGCCAACCTCGACTACAAACTGCGCGAGGAGCTGCGCGACCAGCTGCCCGAACTGTTTGCCGGCCGCGGCGCAGTGGTGGTCTACGCCACCTCGGAACCGGAAGAGGCGCTGCTTCTGGGCGGCAAGACCGCGCTGATGCGCGACGGCCGCGTGACCCAGTTCGGCCCCACCGCCGAAATCTACCGAAACCCCGGCAATGTCGATGCGGCACGGGTGTTCTCCGACCCGCCGATTAATACCGCCGAGATCACCAAGCAGGGCAGCATGGCGCGTCTTGGCGCAGGCGTCACCTGGGAGCTGAGCGGCGATGCCGCAAACCTCAGCGACGGCACTTACACCATCGCCATCCGCCCGCACCACGTGCTGCCGCTCTCCAGGAACGGCACCCATGTGCAGCTGTCGGGCCAGGTGCAGGTGACCGAGCTTTCCGGCTCTGAAAGCTCTGCCCATTTCGACATGGGCTCGGGAAGCTGGGTATCGCTGGCCCCTGGCGTTCACCCCTACCAGGTGGGTGAGTTGCACGACTTCTACATGGACCCTGCGCAGGCATACTTCTTTGCCCCCGACGGCAGCCGCGCGGCGTGAGGCATCAATGGCTAAAATAACTCTCTCCAAACTACGCCACAGCTATCTTTCAACGCCGAAGTCCGCCTCGGACTACGCGTTGAAGGAAATCGACCTCGACTGGACCGACGGCGGCGCCTATGCACTGCTCGGTCCCTCCGGCTGCGGCAAATCCACCTTGCTCAACATCATCTCGGGGCTGCTGATCCCCTCCGAAGGCCGGATCCTGTTTGACGGCCGGGACGTGACCGCCCTGCCCCCGGACCAGCGCAACATCGCCCAGGTGTTCCAGTTCCCGGTGATCTACGACACCATGACGGTCTACGACAATCTGGCCTTCCCGCTGAGGAACCGCGGCCGGGACGAGGCCACCGTGCGCGAGCGGGTGATGGCGATTGCCGAAATGCTCGAAGTCACAGAGATGCTGGACCAGAAGGCGGCGGGCCTGTCGCCTGACAACAAGCAGAAGATCTCCATGGGCCGCGGCCTGGTGCGCGAGGACGTCAACGTGGTGATGTTCGATGAACCGCTCACCGTGATCGACCCGCATTTGAAGTGGAAGCTGCGGAGCAAGCTGAAGGAGCTGCACCAGCGGGTGAAGGCGACGATGATCTACGTCACCCATGACCAGACCGAAGCACTGACATTCGCCGATCAGGTGGTGGTGATGCAGCTGGGCGAAGTGGTGCAGATCGGCACGCCAGTTGAACTGTTCGAACGCCCCGCCCACACCTTTGTCGGCCATTTCATCGGCTCCCCCGGTATGAACATCCTGCCTTGCGAGCTGCAGCACGGCGCCGCGGTCTTTGCAGGCCAGGCCATTCCGCTGGAAGGCCCCATTCAAGGCACCGCCGAAGGCCATACAGAAATCGGCGTTCGTCCCGAGTTTGTCTCGCTGTCGGATCAGGGCCTGCCCGCCACGGTCACCAAAGTCTCTGACGTGGGCCGCCACATAGTGGTGGAATGCGAGGCCGGCGGCTGCCGCATCAATGCAGTTGCCGAAGGCGCTGCGCCTGAAAAAGGCGCGGCCGTGCATCTCGGCTTCCGCCAGGACATGACCCGGCTTTACGTGGACGGCTGGCTGGCGACAGTCCCTGCCACGGCAAACCATCCCGAAAACCTCCGCCAGGCGGACCCTCAGAGTCAAGCACAGGGAGCGGCCTGATGAAAACCGAAAACCAGAAAGCCTGGCTGTTTGTGCTGCCGGTGCTGGCGCTGGTCGCCTTCAACGCGCTCATTCCGATGATGACGGTGGTCAATTACTCGGTGCAGGAGACCTTTGGCGATAACGTGTTCTTCTGGCAGGGGCTGGACTGGTTCCAGCAGATCCTGCGCTCCGACCGCTTCCATGCCGCGCTTGGACGCCAGTTCCTGTTCACCTTCCTGATCCTGATCATCGAAGTGCCTTTGGGCATCGCCATTGCGCTGTCGATGCCGCGCAAGGGGCCCTGGGTGCCGGTCTGCCTGGTCACCATGGCGCTGCCGATGCTGATCCCCTGGAATGTGGTCGGCGCCATGTGGAACATCTTCACCCTGCCCGACATCGGGCTGCTGGGGTATTTCCTGAACCACGTGCTGGGCATCTCCTATGACATGACCCAGGACCCGGTTGCGGCTTGGGTGACCATTGTCACCATGGACGTCTGGCACTGGACCTCGCTGGTGGTGCTGCTGGCCTATGCCGGCCTGGTGTCGATCCCCGACGCCTATTACCAGGCGGCCAAGATCGACGGCGCCTCCAACTGGGCGGTATTCCGGTTCATCCAGCTGCCGAAGATGAAAACGGTGCTGACCATCGCCATCCTGCTTCGCTTCATGGACAGCTTCAACATCTACACTGAGCCCTTCGTGCTCACCGGCGGCGGCCCCGGCAACTCGACGACGCTACTGTCGATCGACCTGGTGAAAATCGCGCTTGGCCAGTTCGACCTCGGCCCCGCCGCCGCCATGTCGCTCATCTATTTCGCAATCACACTCCTGGTCTCCTGGCTGTTCTACACGCTGATGACCAAGGACGACCTGAACTAAGGGAGGGATCACGTGCAGAAACGATCTATTGTCCCCGTCGTCTATATCCTGTTCCTGATGCTGCCGATCTACTGGCTGGTGGCGATGAGCTTCAAGACGACCAATGAAATCCTCGCGGGCTTCTCGCTGTTTCCGCAGACCTTCACGCTGGACAACTACAAGACCATCTTCACCGATCCCAGCTGGTACTGGGGCTACATCAACTCGATCCTCTATGTGTCGATCAACACCGTGGTCTCGGTGGCGGTGGCGCTGCCCGCGGCCTATGCCTTCAGCCGCTACCGCTTCCTCGGCGACAAGCAGCTGTTCTTCTGGCTCTTGACCAACCGGATGGCGCCGGCTGCGGTCTTCGCCCTGCCGTTCTTCCAGCTCTACTCGGCGGTGGAGCTGTTCGACACCCACCTCGCCGTGGCGCTGGCCCACTGCCTGTTCAACATCCCCCTTGCGGTCTGGATCCTCGAAGGCTTCATGGGCGGCGTGCCCAAGGAGCTGGATGAAACCGCCTTTGTCGACGGCTACTCCTTCCCGCGCTTCTTTGCGACGATCTTTGTGCCGTCGATCAAGGCAGGCGTCGGCGTCGCCGCCTTCTTCTGCTTCATGTTCTCCTGGGTCGAGCTTTTGCTGGCCAAGACCCTGACCGCCGTCGCCGCCAAACCGATTGCCGCCACCATGACCAAGACCGCCTCCAGCGCGGGCTATGAATTGGGTCTGTTGGCAGCGGCCGGCACTTTGACCATCATTCCGGGCGCCATCGTGATCTGGTTTGTCCGCAACTACATCGCGAAGGGCTTCGCGATGGGGAGGGTTTAAATGTTTTCATGGATGGCCTGGACTTGGCCCACTGCCCTGCTCTTCATCGGTATCTTCAGCGCCATCGGCGTGCTGATCCTGGCCGAGATCCGCACCCCCGGCGGCAACGCCCGCAAAGGCGCGCTTGGCCTCACCACCACCCGCGGCGACCGTTTGTTCATCAGCCTGCTGGGCACCGCCTATATCTTCCTGGCCTGGCTCGGCCTCGTCGGCATGCCTCTCTGGTGGCCTTTGGGCCTGTCACTCGCCTGGGCTGTCTTCTGTTTCTGGAAGGTCTGACGCCTGCGGGCCCATCTTTGGCGCTGACCCTGCGGGTCAAGGAGGCCGCAGGCCCCGCGCAGCGGCTTGTCCTTGACGCGCAAGAAAAACACACAATCGAGATAGGCCTTGAAGGCAAACCTGCCCTTCAAGGCCTTCTCAGCAGAATATCAGACTTACCCCAAAGCACCTGCCTCAGGGCGGCATAGCACCTCCCGTCTTGCTGAACAGACTCGCGCGGAAGCGCGCATTTTGGCAACAGCAGCCTCGCTGCCGCTTGTCTCTTAAAAAAATAGTTTTCACATAGGCCCCCATCCCCTAGCATGGCCTGAAACCTGAAACGGACCGGACCGCCGACCTCATGCGCAAGAAACAGGACAATTCCCTGCTGACCGAAGTGGAGCTGGAATTCATGACCGTGGTCTGGGACCTCGGCGGCGGCACCGTGCGCGATATCCTGGCCGAGCTGAACAAGGCTCAGGAACGTGCCTATACCTCGGTGGCCACGGTTCTCAAGATCATGGAGCAGAAGGGCTTCCTCACCAGCGAGCGCAAAGACCGCTCCCTGGTTTACCGCCCCGCCGTTCCCAAGGCAGAGTATCAGAAAACATCTCTGAAAAACCTTTCGAGCAAGCTTTTCAACGGCGCACCCGCCGCCCTGGTGGCGCGGCTGGTCGATGATGAGGATGTGACCGACGAGATGCTCGAGGAGATGCGGGCGCTCTTGGAGGAAAGGCTGGGGGACAATGCCAACTGATGTTCTGCTGAATGCCTATATCGATCTGAATATCCTGCTCTTGGCAGGTGCCACCTTGTGGATCGGGGCGCGCAAGCTGCTGGCCCGCAGCAAACTTGGCCGCGCCTACCAGCCGCAGCTGCGGCTGCTCAATGGGATGACAGTGCTTTTGGCCCTCTGCCCGGCACTGATCCTCGCCTTTACCCATTTTGTTGCCGCTCATCCGCCGAACTTCTCCGACCTGCTGGTCTCGCAGTACCTGCAGGGCAATGTCCGAATGAGTGCGGGGGAATTCGAAGCCCTGCTTGGCCTGCGCGAGGACGCGGTGCGGGACCTCACCACCCTGCAGCCGCTTTGGGCGCAGGTCCTTGCCGCTGGATTTGCTGCAGGCGCCGCGGCCTGCTGCCTGCATGTGGCGGTCTCCGTTTTCCGGCTGCGCCAGAACCTGGCAACCGCTTTCACCTGGAAACGGATTGGCCGGGTTCAGTTGATGGTTTCCGACACCATCCGTGTCGCCTATTCCACCCGCGGGCTGTTCCGCCGCTATGTGGTGCTGCCTGCCGCCCTTCTGAATGATCCGCGCGACCTGCGCCTGACCGTGGCCCATGAATTGCAGCACTTCCGCCAGCGCGACATCGAATGCGAGTTCCTGCTGGAGATGCTGCGCCCTCTCCTGTTCTGGAACCCCGCTTTTTACCTGTGGCGCCGCGAAGTGCGGCTGCTGCGCGAGTTTGCCTGCGATCAGGCGCTGATGGCGCGGCCGCAGTTCGATGTGCGGGCCTATTGCGAATGCCTGATCCGCGCCTGCGCCCATGCGGCGCGCGGGCCCGCCCTGTTCATGCGCCGCAGCCCCGCGGTGGCACTGGTCGACCGCCGTGAGACCCGCCGCGGCGCCGCACTGCAGCGGCGCATCCTGGCCGTGACCGCACCGCAGCCGGGCGCGCAGAACCCGCTGGGCTGGACATTGGTCGCCACCGGCATGGCCGGGCTGGTGCTGTCCATGGCGATGCTGCTGCAGCGGCCTGGCGACTGGAGCCATGACCGCATCATGCTGTCGACCATCGTCAACCTGGAACGGATGGCCAGCCGCAACAGCGCCTCAGAGCTGGCCGTGAGCGCCCTGAGCGGCGGCTTTACAGTCCCCAGCCAATAACCCGGCCCTGCATCCGCAGCTGCGATTCCCGCGCGCTTCTTCCGCCCGAAACACTGAGTCGGGAACAGTAGAAGCTTCTTTTCCTGTTTTGTTCCCACCCTCTGCAGGGGGGCGTTTTGCAGCAGGCCGGAAACCGCCGAGCCAGTACGCACGTAAAAGCAGTGCGCAACACGCCGCAACTCAACCCTGACCGCCAGAAACCTGACGCTAATTGGCTTCAACTCCTGGTTTGCGGGGAATTTTCAGCAAGTTTTCACCAACTCTGCCTGTGCCGCTTGGCGGGTTCCCGCTGTGGCGCCGGAACCGCCCGCTTCGGCGGCTTCCAATCTGATAGCCCTCAAGGCCACAAGAAGCGCAACAGTGCAATGTGCAAAGTATGAGGTAACAGGCATGTACCAGACGGACTACAAACGCATCGACGCAGAGACCATCATCCAGCTGCAGGACGGCCGGATCGACATCTCCGACGACGGCAACGTCACCCTGATGCGGGCGGGTTCCGCGGGCTCCAAGGTTGGCAAATCGACCTACAGCACCGCCATCGACTCCACCGACAATTCCGGCCTGATCACGGCCGAGTTCGATTTCATGATCCCCGACGGGATGCCTACCAGCCACATCTACCTGGCCGACATCGAAAGCGCCTCCGCCAGCAGCGGCTACAACCCCGGCGTCCGTATCCAGGTCCGTGACGGCATCATCCGCGTCGAGCGCGGCAAGATCGGCATCAAGGAACTTTGGCCGGCCGACATGGAGGAACTGGAGACCGGCCGCTGGTATTCGCTGAAAGTGGAACTGCGCCCGGGCCGCGGCGACGACGGCGAAGTCCGGCTGTATCTGGACGGCGAGAAGGTTGTTGACGAGAATGGCCAGACCGTCGACACCACTTCGTCGAACTCCTGGATCGACCGCGTTCAGGTTGGCCTGACCGCCAACGTCAACGACTATGACGCCGCCCTGGCCGTGCGCAACATCGAAATCAGCACTGACGAGCCGGGCACTGCCAACGACAGCTTTTACCGCGTGGATCCAATGGACTCGCTGCAGTTTGCCGAGGAGATCTACCGCACCGGCACCGAGGCCAACCCGGTTTACGTCAACGAGATCAACCCGAACCAGCCGCCGGCCAACCCGGACCCGATCGAGCCCGAGCCGGTTGATCCCGCCCCGGTCGACCCTGCTCCGGTGGATCCCGAGCCGGTGGATCCCACTCCGCCTGCGGGTGAGACCGAATACAATGACATCGCTGGCACCCGTCAGGCGGATGTTCTGAGCGGCACGTCCCAAAACGACGCCATCCAGGGCTATAAGGGCAGCGACGTGCTGCGCGGCCTGAACGGCAACGACATTGTCCGCGGCGGCGGCGGCCACGATACCGTCTATGGCGGTGCCGGCGACGACAAAGTCTATGGAGGCAACCGCGGCGACGAGCTTTTTGGCCGGTCCGGCGACGACAAGCTTTGGGGCGGCAACGGCAATGACAATCTGGACGGCGGCTCCGGCAATGACACTCTGAAGGGCGGCAAGGGCAACGACACCTTTGTGTTCGGCGCCGGCAGCGGCGATGATGTGGTGCTTGATTTCACCGTTGGCGACGACAAGGTGTTCATGGACTTCGACGCGAACGAGCTGAACTCGGTGCGGGTTCAGCAGCAGAGCGGCGAAGAAGGCGGTGTGCTGATCTCCTACGGCGACGACTCGCTGCTGCTGCAAGGGGTCAACTACAACGAACTGTCGTCCAGCGACTTCATCCTGGCCTGATCCCTACGCCTGTCAGGCTGCAGAAAATGCCCCGTCCGCGGTTCAGGTCCGCGGGCGGGGTTTTGCCGTGCGCAGCACCTGCCGGATGCCCTTCAGCCGCTCTGCCATTGCCAGGCGCAGCCGTGGCACGGCCCCCTTGCGGCAAATCGAGAGAGAAGCTGTTTCACGGGTGCCGGTTGCCAATTGGTTCAGATGACCGCGAGTTGCCCACAGATCATAGACGCAGTTCCCCCTCTCCAGAGCATTCTGCACCGCCATGAAGACCAGGGCCGCCCCGGCGCCAAGCCGTAAATGCTCCGGCCGGTAGGCGGTAAAATAACCGTGGTGGTGGCCGGTTTCGTCAGCAAGCTCAATGGTGAACGCCAGCGGCCTGCCCTCCCTGCTGGCGAACCAGACTCCCAAGGTTCCGTCCCGGGCCGTGCCCAGCACCTGCTCCTCATAAAGCCGCATGCCGATGTGCTGCATGCGGGAATCAAACTTCCAGCTATGCTTCAGCACGTCCCGCATCATTGGCAGGCAAGCCTCGTAATCGTCCTGATGCGTGAACAGGTCGATCCGGCAGCTTTCCCGCACGTGGCGTTCCTTCCGCTTCCAATTGCGCCGGTGGCGGCCCTTCAGATGCGCCAGGTACTCGGCATTGTCCTTGAAGCCTTCAACCATCATGTAGCTTAGTCCGGGAGGGCGGCTTATCTGGCAGCCCTGCCGCCGGAACACCCGGCCCAGGCAGTGTCCCAGCCGGTTGTGATCCGGCAAGTTGGCAAAGGTCAGATCAAGCCACCGCCTCCGCTCAAGCGCTTGGGCCAGCAGCACGCAGGCTTCTGTTTCCTCTTCCGAGGGCGACAAGAGCAAGTCAAAGGCCGGGGAAGAGCCGAACACCGGAAACCCGCCTCTGCGTGCCAGCAACGCTTTGCGGTCGCGCCGGAAGAACAGCGGCAGGAAACCTTTCAGGTCCGTGCCGCGGAACAGGCACAGGCAGGCGGGCAGCTGGCCGCTTGCGACAGCGGCCCGCATCCAGGGCAGAAAGAACCCGGGCCGGTCGAACACGCCGGCACCGCAGGATTTGGCAAGCAGCTCCAATTGCCGGTGCAGCCCGTCCAGCTTTGCAGGGCTTTCGATTATCTCCAGTCTCAACGCGGGTTTCATCTGCGGTTTCTCACTCCTGCTGGTTCAACTGGCGCCGGACGCCGGCCGGCGCCGCGCCTTCTGCCCAGACCCACTGCGGAAAGGCGCGCGGGCGGCGGCGGGACAAATGGCGCTGCAGCATTTCCAACACCGCCTGCGGTACCGCCTCGGCCAGTCTTTCTGCGGCCCGGGCCAGCGGCACATCGGCCCGGGCCAGGGCCCGCCGCCGCTGGCCCGGGCTCGCGAAGCTGGAATTCGCGGCGAATTGCGGCGGCTGCAACCGGCCCGGTTTCAGGCCGATCTCTGCGAGCAGCGGTGCAAGCGCTGTGCCCGGTGCCGTGCGCAGAGTTTCGAAACTTGTCAGAAACACCCGGTGGCGGCCCAGGATCCCGGGCAGGCAGCGCATGTAGCGGCGGTGGAAGACATTTGAGGCACAGGCCCGGGCAATCAGTGCCGCCCGGCGCGGATAAGCCGGCGGCTGCCGCCCGTAGGACCACAGCCGGGAGCGCAGGAAGCCTGGTGTTTCGCGCATAACGCAGAGAAAACGCGCCTCAGGCAGGCTGGCGGCGATTTCAGCGGCCAGCAAAGTGTGATGCGGTGATTTTTCGACCCAGGCAGACGCCCCCCGTCGCCAGGCCAGTTCCTCCATCACCCGGCTGAACAGCTCCGCCGGGCTGACGCTGGCCTCGGCTGCAGCTTGCCCCCAGCCTGCTGCAAGGCCGCTCAGCCGGTAGTACTCGCTGGCCAGAAAGCCGCGGGCGGCAGCCGCGCGGCGGCCCGCGGCGGGCCAGGGCTCCATGGACCTGGCAAAATGCGAGAAGAAGACGCTCTCATGCACGCCCTGGTGCTGTTTCGCGGTCACCGCGGCGATGCCCGGCTGAGCAGCCAGAAGATTGGCCGCCAGCGTGGTGCCGCTGCGCTGCAGGCCCAGCACAAACACCGGGATCGCCCGTTGCCCGCTCATTGGTGCCTCCAGGCTGCGCGCAGGCCGCGGACTTGCTGCCGCAAGCCGAATAGCAGCGCATGATCCGGCTGGCGCAGCGGCAGCACATGGGCGGGCACCAGCGGTGTCACATCCGGGTTGAAGGCCGATTTGAACTGATCCCGATTGCGGGCGGCGGTATCCGCAACACCGGAAACGGACGGCACGCCAGCCATATCGTAGGCGGCAAAACCCTGCGCCTGGGCCAGCTTCAGCGCTTCCCAGATCAGCGGGTAACCTGCCGCTGCTGCTGCCTTGTCTCCCTCGGCCCGGGCCAGAACCAGCCAGAACGCCCGGTCGCCGTCACTGATCATCACATGGCCGCCGATCAGGCGGTCCTGCTGCCAGGCCAGCAGAAAGGCGCCGCGCTCCCGGGTCATCGCCCATTGCCGTTCCACTGGCGGCACCGAGTCCAGCCCCAGCCCGCGGGCCTGAAAGAAGCTCTGCATCAAGGCGCCAAAGGCCTGCGCCTGCGCCTCCGTTTGCGCCGGGCGTACATCCAGCCCAGCCTTGGCCGCCTTGCGGATCTGCCGCCGGCAACGCTGTTTCAGGCGCCCCATCAGATCCTCGGGGCGGCCGCTGAGATCCACCAGCGCGGTGGCCGCATGCAAAGATTGCGCGGGCGCCGGCAGTTCGATAGCCCCGGCCTGGCGCAGGATCCGGGCAACCTTCGCCACTTCTCCGGCGCCGCTCCAGCGCGGATTCAGCTGCATCGAGCAGCAGCCCATCTGGCGCAGCCGGGCCGCGAACCCGGGCAGGATACGGGCCAAATCCTCAGGCGAGCGTGTCACCGGGCCGCGGCGGAAGCTGGCCAGGTAGCGGCCAGGAACCAGCCTCGACAGCCGGGCCAGACCAAATCCGGCCAGCTGGCCGTGCCGTTCCAGCGCGCTCAGCATCACATAGCGGTGGCGCGCCGACGGCGGGCAGCGGCGGGTGAACTCGGGGCATTGCAGCCAGCTGGCCGGCGGGCAGGCCGCCAGAAATTCCTGCAGCCGCCGCTTTGCCTTGGGCGTCAGGCTGCGCTCCATCCGGACACGCAGGCCCGAGGAATTGCAATGCAGCCTGTGCAGCATGGTCATGCCTCCCCGCCTCCGGCCCCAAGCACATCGGCGCGGCGCAGCTTCCGGCGTCCCGGCAGGCTGCGGCCGCCGGAAGCCTTGTGCAGGACCGCCGTTGCCTTCAGCAGCCAATGGGCGAAGCTGCCCCGCGGCACCGCCCGCAGGCGGCGCACCTGATATGCACTCGTGGCGAAATCTTTGAGAAAATGCGTCCAGCGCATCAGTTCGATCCGCTCCTGCGTCCCTTTCGCAACCAGCGTCTGCAAGCCGCCGCAAACAGTCAGCCGCCCCGGTGACAGCGTGGCAAAGGCTTCGTCGAAATCGGAAAACAGGCAGTACCAGGTGCTGTCCTGGCGCAAGGCAAAGAATGAAGCGATATCCTGCGCGCGGCATTGCAGCATCACAATGCAGGCGTCGCCGCGGGCGGAATAACGTGCCCAAAGGCCCTCAAGGAACGGCCCGGCTCCGGGCAAAGCCGCCAGACCGGTGCCTGTCCGCTGCTTCCAGGACCGGCGTGCCAGTGCAAGCATGCGGCGCGGTGCGTCTTCCTGGCTGGAGCTGTCCAGCACGGACAGCCCGGCACCGGCGTGCTCCGCCCGGCTGCGGCCCCGGCGCAGCTTCCTGCGGAAGGACGTGCTGCGGGTTTCGAGATAGCCGTCCCAGCAGCTGACATTCTCGGCAATGGCGCAGCCCAAAGTCCTGTCCTGCCACAGGCGGAAGCCCTCCATCCGCAGGCTGCGGGTGATAAAGGCGTCTCGGGTGCAGATGCGGAAGATTTCCAGCTCCAACCCTGCCTGCGGCGCCGCCGCCGCAACAGCCTTCAAAAGCGCCCGCAGGGTGTCCCGGCTGGTGGCCAGGAATTCGAAGAATCCTGTGTAGTTGCAGGTCCATCCGGCCAAAACCCGCGGGCAGTAGAAGGGCAGCAGCTTGCTGATCCGTCTGCGGACCAGGCACATTGGCGCCGCCGCCACCATGTCGGCACCTTGCCAGATGGTGACAAACCGCAATTCCCCTGGCACGCCGAACCCCGCGTGCTGCGCAGCCAGCCAATCGAAAGAAGAATAGAGCCGGCCGCGGCAGCGTCTGTGCATGCTCCGCCATTCGGCTTCGAGCCCGGCGACAGCCTCCCAGCTGCTCAGCACCCGGGACTCCAGCGCGGTGCCTGACGCGCCGCAGATGGCCGCACAGTCATTCATCCGCCATCCTCCGTGCCGGGGACCAGCGCACGCTGCGCACCCCGGCCATTGCCCGCAGAATGCCAATTCCCATTGCGGCATGGCCGATCACAAAAAAGCGGCAGAGCCCGGATCCCGGCAGCCGCGCCAAAGGCGCCAGCAGCAAGGAGCCCGCGCCGATGCTGTAGACCAGCACTTGCGCCAGCAGCACTGCGGTATAGATGCCGCCCTGTTCTGCGGCTGCCGCCAGGCTGAGCAGCAAAAGCACCGGCAGCAAAAAAGCCACCAGCCGCCGCAGCCCTTTGTGGCACAGCAGCTGCAGCGCATAGAGCCCGTGGCGGCCGGGGTTCATCAGCTGCCGCATCCGCATCAGGCCGCGCCAGCCGCGTTCGGTGGAGCGCACCCGGCGCATGAATTCGTCGCCCGTGCGGCTGGTGACCGCCTCTTGAGCCACCGCGCGCGGCTCGAACACCAGGCGGCAGTGATGCGCCGGCGCCTGCACCGAGATGTAGAAATCATCCGCCACATCGCCGGGCACCCGGTCCGGAACCAGCTGCCGCCGCATCGCGTACAGCGTGCCCTGCGCCGAAACCGCGCCGCCGAGACGGTTTTCAGCCGCCTTGAGGCCCGAGTCATAGGCCCAGAACATACGCTCTGCCCGCGCAAGCCAGCCGCCGCGGCCCTTGCGCTGCTGCGGCTGCAGCCGCCCGCACACGCCCCCGGTATCCTCGACGGCAAACGGCGCCAGAAGATACCGCAAAGCGCCCGGCGCCAGCATGCTGTTGGCGTCCGAAAAAATCACCGTGTCCGCCTCGATCCGCGCCAGCCCGGCTGTCAGCGCCTGCGCCTTGCCACCGTGCTCCGGTGTCTGGAAGGCGCGGATGCGCGGGCTGTTCAGCGACAGCGCCTGCTCCAGCGTTGCGTCCTCGGACCCGTCCGAGACCACCAGCACGTCGACCCAATGCGGGCCGCAGTCCTGCGCCAGGATGGTTTCCAGCTTGGCGCGGATGGCCGCTTCCTCGTTGCGGGCAGCAATCAGCACCGTTGCCCGCACCGGCTGCTCGGGCGGCAGCGGCGCCCGGCGCCCGGCAACAGCGGCCAGCAGGCACCACAGCAGCCCGTATCCGGCCAGCGAAAACAGGATCAGCCCGGCGCATATCCAGAACAACAGGATCATTCCGCCGCCCTCCCCATCGCCGCAGCCGAGTGAGCGCGGAACAGGTTGAACTGCCGCTGCGCATTGACCGACAGCGAGAACTCCTGCTCGACCAGCGCCCGCCCCTGCCGGGCAATGGCATAAGCGCCGCCCGGGTCCGCATGCACCCCCTCCAGCGCATAGAGCAGCTCGGCCACCGAGCCCGGCTCGATCAGGAAACCAGTCTGGCCGGGGCGGATCAGCTCGGGGATGCCCGACACATTTGTCGAGATAACCGGCCGCTGAAACGCCAGGCCCTCAATAGCCACATTGGGAATGCCTTCCGTGCGCCCGGACGGGCCGATCACCGAGGGCGCCGCAATCACATTGGCGCTTTCGTAAAGCTTGCTGACCGCGGCAAAATCCTGCTTGCCCAGGAAGGACACCCGGCCGCCCAGGCCCAGATCGGCTGCCAGGCCCTCCAGCGTTTCGCGTTCGGGCCCGTCGCCTGCCAGCGAGCAGCGCCAGTCCGGGATCTCCAAAGCCGCCAGCGCCCGCAAGAGCAGATCAACGCCTTTGCGCACCTGCAGGGAACCCACATAGACCACATGGAACGGGCCTTTCTGCGGCGGCGGACCCAGCTGCGGGATGGCCTCCACATCGACGCTGGAGTGGATCACCTGGATTTCTTCAGAACGCAGGCCGCGGACGTGATTGGCCAGGAACTCCCGGCCGTAGTTGCTGATGGTGCGCACAAAGGACGCCTCACCCAGCTTTTCGGCCAAGAGGCGCTGGGTGCGGAAAATGTCATGCGCCCGGCAGCTCACCGAATAGGGGATGCCGGTGAGCCGGTGGATCACCCAGGCCGCGGTGGCCGGGTGGCCGGCAAATTCCGCATGCACGTGATCGGCACCCCAGGCCGCCAATTCGCGGGCGATGGCGCTGGCCGCAACCGAGACCACCGCGGACTTGCCTGCCAGCACCGGCTTGCCGCCCTGCTGCGCGCCGATCAATGCCAAAG
This sequence comes from Leisingera sp. ANG-M1, assembly GCF_000813745.1. GTDB lineage: Bacteria > Pseudomonadota > Alphaproteobacteria > Rhodobacterales > Rhodobacteraceae > Leisingera. Next base: position 112,715 of record NZ_JWLC01000011.1, read on the forward strand.
GCCCGGCCATCCTGCCGAGGCGGGCACCGAAACTGGCCAGGGTGCGCGGGCTGACCAGCCCGACATGACGCGCAATGGCGCGGGTCGGCTTGGCGAAGTCATGCAGCACTTCCCCGGTGTTGTAGGGCGACAAGTGGTACAGCCTCACTTCGGCGCCGAACTCGAGAAACTTCATCACATCCCGCAGGATGAAGGTTTCGGTGAATTTCGGATATTCTGTGACGATGACCGCCAGCCGCATGTCAGATCCCCCCATCCCCGCTGCCCGCTTGGCCCAGTCCCTTTGGGCCTGTGTCCGCTGTGCCAGCGCCGGTGCCGGAGCCTTTCCCAAGGCTGAGATGCCGTGCCGCCACGCACAGCGCGGGCAGGATCCACATAAATTTAGTGTCCTCGTTAGGCATGAACAGCGACGCGATCAAAAAAGCGCCAAAGCCGTAGGCCAGCGCCCTGGCAAAGACCGACAGCCCGGCAACCTCTGCGCGGGCGGCCTGGACTGCGGCTTTCATGGCGCTGAACATCACACCCAGAAACAATGCCAGGCCGATCAGTCCCAGCTCGGCGGCAACCTCCAGATAGCTGTTGTGCAGCTGCCGCGGCGCCGGCTCGCGGCCCGGGTACCAGCGGAATTCATCACCGGCATAGAAATTCGGGTAATTGCCGGGGCCAACGCCGAACACCGGGTTTTCCCACAGCAGCTGGAGCCCGATCAGATTGTAGGAAAACCGCCGCAGCAGCGTCCGGTCCGACCCCTGTTCGAACATCGTGCCCATCCGCTCCCAGTAGACTTCGGGCACGAAGGGCAGCGCGGCCGCAGCGGCGGCGGCCAGACCGAAGAGCATCAGCGGGAACAGGCGGTGCTGGCGGTGCTGCCACATGTAGATCAGCGCAGTCAGCATCAGAGCAATTGCCGCCGAGCGCGCCAGGGTCAGCACCAGCCCGGCCATGCCAATCAGCACCACGGCGCCGCTGAACCAGCGCAGAGATTTATGCTCAAAGAACAAAACGGCGGCAACCACCACCGTGCACAGCAGCATATGCGCCGCTGTCGTCGGGTTGTAATTGGAGGCGCCGGCGCTGCGGGCCTGGCCCTCGAATTGGGCGGTCGTAGCCGCGGCTTCGGTCGCAACCAGCCGGACGCCAAGGACGCTTTCAGCCAGCACAAACAAGCCCGAGACCAGCCCGGTGCCAACCAGGATCCAGACCAGGCAGCGCAGCCGGCGCGGCGTGTCGGCCAGCGCCACGATCAGGAAGAACAGCACGATGACACTGGCAAAGCCGATCACGTGATCCTTGCCCGCGCCTGGATACTTGCAGGTGAGGAAGGAGATCCCCAGCCAGATCAGGAACAGCAGCACCAGCGATTTGGTCCGGCTGGGAGGGCCCAGCCGCAAACGCCGCGGCTTGCGGTAGCTTTTCAGCATCATGCCGCCGACAGCTGCCACTGAGAGCAGTTTGAAGGCCGAAAGCGGCAGCGCCTTGGACAGGATGCTGGCAAGCGCATCGAGATGCGAGAAGGCGACCAGCAGCAGCAGCGCTGCAAACGGGTTGAGGGTGACCAGACCTCCGGCTGCCAGTCCCGGCACCAGCACGGCCCCCATCTTCGGCGAGACCGAAGAAAAGGCAATCAGCATCAGCGCCAGAAAGCCAAGAACACCGGCCAGGAGCAGATATCCGGCCAGCCGCAAAATCATGCCACCCGCGCCCCCTGGCGCTGCTGCGCCTGCTGCCGGCGCGGCTTCAGGCGTTTGCAAATGGCCTTGCACAGGCCGGCAGCAAGGATCAGGAGGTACCAGTAGTAATTGCCCTGGAAGCAGCGCACGGTGGCGCGGAAGTGCCAGGAGTCTATCCGGGCGCTTTGGAAACCGGCGGCGTTTTCGCCGGCGTGCACCCGGCTCACCACCGCCGGGTCCTCGCCCGCGCGGTTGCTGCCCGGCCCGGCTGTTGTGGCTAAATAGCCTTCCTCGGCGGCAATACTGCGGGCCAGGGCCGAGGTCCGGTTCTGCGGCCAGCAGAACAAGGCCGGCGCCTTGCCCAGACGGGCCTTGAACTCGGTCCGGCAGCGGGCGAGTTCGGCGCGGACGCGGGTGCTGTACTCCGCTTCGGTTTCGTAGCGGCCGCCAGCATAGGCCGGTGCGGCCAGGGCGGCCTCGCTTTCCGGGATGCTTGTCCCCGCAGGCACAGCAGGCGGGTGTTCCGCCAGGTACCAATCATGCTTGCTGCCGCGCATCGCGGCCCATTGCATCCAGGCGTGACGCTTCCAGTTCTCGCGCGTCAGCCGCCCGGCCGAGCGCGGGCCGGCCGCCACCCGGATGTGGTCCACGCCATGCGGCTGCACGTCAAAGACCTTTTCTGCGCCGGCCTGGTCCAATGCCCGGATCTCGCCCCAGCTGAGGTAGCCGTCCCAGCGCGAGGGTCGGCTGGTGTCGTCCAGGCTTTGCGGGGCGGGACGCTCGGGCGCGGCGAATTCCAGTGACACAAACAGCGTAGCGCGCATGCCATGGCGGCGCAGGATTGGTGCTGCCGCCACCCAGTTATCCAGGTAGCCATCGTCGAAATGCAGCAGCACGGTGCCTTCAGGCACCGGCTGGCAGGCGCAGCGGCGGCGGATGAATTCGGCGGTGTCCATCACCTGGCAGCCCATCTGCCGCAGCAGCGTCAGCTGGCGGTCCAGGGTTGCCGGGCGCACCGAAGTCTCGGCGGCCCAGGGCAGCCAGGAGGCATCCTCGCTGACGCTGTGCCATGTCAGGCAGGGCACCCCGCCAGGCCGCCGCATCCAGCCGTCGGCAATCCACAGCCAGCCTGCCAGAGCCGGAAGCACGCACCAGCCGGGTGCGACCGCCGCCGGCACCGCGTACCATTCCGCCAGCCCCCAAAACAGCATAATAACCGCCAGCCCCGCCGCCCACAGCATCAGCGCCCAGCGCCGCTCCGCCTTGCGTCCGCGCAGGCCCGGCCGGCTGGCGGCAAACGATGTGTAGTGCTGCTGCACGCCCCGCTCCCCTCCTGTCAGCCTTTCAGAAATACGCCAAAAATATTCTCCACGCCCTGCGCGTGCAGCCGGGCAGCAGTGCCCTGCAGCGTCTCTTCGGACACGGTGCCGGGGCGGATGCCGATCACCACCCAGTTGAAGCCTTCCGCCTTGGTCATGGAAAAGCTCTCATCCGAGCCGCCGAGGTCGGCCACCTTGACACCGTTGGTCGGCACAGGGCCGCGGCGCCCGGCCAGCGGACGGCTGAGCGGAATGACCGGGCGGTTGCCTGGCACCGCCTGCAGCCCGGTGGCGGCAGCTTGCTCCTGCGCCTGCCCGGCGGCCTCGGCTGCCGCGTCCTGCAAGCGCCGGACATTGACCCGCTGCCAGCCTTTCAGGCGCCGCAAGGCAACTTCGACCACCGCGGTGAGGCGACGGCTTTCCTCGTCACTGCCGACAACGGTCACCGCGCCCTGGCAGGGCATGGCATTGCATTGCAGGTTCATTGTCTTGGCCATCTCAGCCAGCTTGGCCCGTTTGGGCCGCCGCAGCGGCATCGTGCCCAGCGTCCGCGGCCCAAACAGCCTTTGCAGATCGCTTTCCGTCTTTATGGTGCTGGAAAAGGTATCGGCGCTGATCACCAGGAAGGCCGAGGCCATGATCCAGCCGGCAATTGCAAAAACTGTAAAGACGATCACTTTCGGAAAGCTGGGATAAACCGGCTCCACCGCCGGATCGATCACCCGCAGCATGGCAAAGTTGTTGGCCCGCGCCAGCCGGAGTGTGTTGATCTGGTCCTCAAGCTCGGTGAAATTCCCATCCCCCTTGGCGATTTCCTGGCGCAACACGGCCTCAAGCCGGAGCGAGGCGGCATCCGCCTGGGCGCGCAGATGGGCGACATATTCCTCGGCCAGCAGATTGGCTGCCAGCGCCGCCACCTCCGGCCGGTCCCAGGTCACCTTGATCTCCATGATATAGGTGCCTTCGATCATCTCGACGCCAATGGCATCCTGCAGCGTCAGAACCGCATCTGTGAGCGGGTCCCGGATCACGTGCTTGCCGGAATTCAGCGTGTTGTAGATGCGCCGGAAGTTGCGCCGGAAGCTGGTGAAATACTGGGCGACCTGATCTTTCAGCCCAGGCGCCTCAGATGGCCCAGCCGGGTCGGCCGGCGGCTGGCTGGGCGGCAGTTCTCGACTCAGCCGGTCCACTGTTTTTGCAGCAATTTCCCGGCTTAGCAGGTATTCCACATGGGTCTGGGTCAGCAGGTTTGCCGGATTGATGGTAGTCGAGCGCACAAAGGTCTGGCTGTAGGCGAGCTCGGTCTGGGTCGGCAGCAGCGAGACTTTGGCCGCGCTGGTGTAAAGCGGCGAAACAAACAAGAAAAAGGTGCTGAGCGCGGCGGTGCCGCCGACCAGGACCAGGAAGGTGAAGGCGATAAGCCCGCGGTAGTAGATCAGCAACTGCCGGTAATGCGCTGTCATGGCCGGGCCCTCCCCAAGTTGCGGCCCTGCCCGCCCGGCGGCGTTTGACATGCGGGGCTTTGCCTTGCTGGATCACTGCGGGCGGCTGCCCCCCGCTGCCGCCCGCGCCAGGTCATGAGGAAATCACCGAAGACTGCAGCAGGTACCTCTCGATGAAATGCCTCGCGGCCATGGAGGTTGTGGAATAGGTGGCAAAATTGGCAAAGCCGCTCTGGCCGATGCCGACCGGTTCGCTGTGCTCGATTTTGGCCCGCACTTTCAGGCGGCAGACCCGGCCCGATTTGCGCTTGCGGGTCAGCATCACGAAATGCTCGCCCTGCGGAAACGGGCGGGTCGAGACAAACTGCAGCACTTCGTCCGAAATGCCGCAGATTGCGCCGACATGGGTGCTGTTGCCCTCGTCAAGCTCCACCCGGCTGTCGGGCGGGCAATTGAAACCGGTGCGCAGCCACCTGTGCTCGGCCAATGGCCGGAACTGGCCCGCCAGACCGGAGACGGCAAGCCGGATGGATTTGCTGAGCACGCAGATCCCGACATAGGCGAGGAAGCCGAAGGCAGCGCCATAGCGGATCGGAGTGCGGCAGCACATCCGGTTGAAACGGGCGCGCAAGGCCTTGGGTGTTTCATGGGTCATCAGCGCCTGGGCAAAGCCGACCAGCCCGGGACGGATGCGGAACCGCTCTTCGTAGCCGGGCACTTCCTTGCGGTAGAGGTCCTCGATTTCCGGCCGGATCGGGCGCGGTCCGAAAAACACCATGTCGCCGCGCAGGATATTGAAAAGCTGCGGCAGCTCGTCGAGGCGCGAGCGGCGCAGGTAGATGCCGATACGGGTTTCCGTCATTGAGCGGCGCGGCAAAGTCTGGTCGCGGGTCACAGTGCCGGCCTTGAAGCTGAGCGTGCGGAACTTGAGAATGTTGAACTCCTTGCGGTCTTTGCCGAGGCGCCGGCCGGCATAGAACACCGGGCCACGCACCAGCATCTTTTGCAGCAGGACGATCAGCAGCAGCAGCGGGCTGACCAGCGGCAGCAGGAGCAAAGCCAGGCCGCGGTTGACGCAGGCATCCAGCCAGGGGTTCGCCGGGGCATAGCCGGTGCGCAGTTCGGCGCCGCTCAGCAGCCCTCTGGGTGCAGCCGCAACGGGCCTGGTTTTGAAAGGCCCGCCCTGCATCCGGCCGCCCGGCCTGCGGCTGCGCCCGGATGTGTCTGTCGGCCTGTCCCCTGATCTGACTGGCCCGGCTGGCATTGATTGTTCGCCATTGATTGATTTCGCGCCGCCAGCCCCCCCGGCCGAACCGCGCACAATAACCCGGTTCATTGCATCCCCCTGTACAATTCCCAGTATTTTCGGTAATTTCACGCAATTAGCTGCGCCGCGCGATTAATTCGGCGCGGTGCGGCTTGCGCAATCCCCCACCCTCAATGGAACGAAACGGGGTGATTCGTGTCAATTGGCCAAGCGGCATACGCCAAAGGACTTACCCCCACACAAGGTATTGAAATATAACAAAACAAAAAGTTTTCCCTCGGAAGGTCCGCCGCATCTCCTGCCCCGACGGGCAAAAAGAATTATTTTAATGGCCAAGCCCTTGAAGGGCGCTAATTTGAATCGCTGGTACGGAAATTTGGGGACGTCCGGAAAGCGCTGCGCATGAAACAAAACGGGACATTGCGCAATATCATTTCGGTGACGTTCTGGAAATCAGTCGGAATGGGGCTGAGCCTGGCCATTGCGCTGGCAATTGCCAATCTTTTTGGTGCGGGTGCGGCCTCGGATGCGTTCTTCCTTGCCCGGCGGGTGGTGTCCAACATCGCCGCCGGGGTGGAGCGCACTTTCCAGTTTCTGCAGGTGCCGCCGCTGGTCCGGATGGCCGAGACCCAGGGGCTGGAGGTTCTGTCCCGGCACTTGCGCAAACGCAGCTGGCAGATCCTGCTGGCAGCGGCGGTGCTCTGCGCCGCCGCTTTTGTTTTTGCACCCGCCCTTGCCCGGTTTTTGGCGCCGGGGTTCAGCCCGGAACAGCAGGCCAGTGCCACAGTCTATCTGCGGATCCTGCTGGCGGTGCTGCCGCTGTCAGCGGCCACTGCGCTGTCAGGGGCGGTGCTGAATGCGCTGCGGATGTTCCGCCTGCCAGTGATCGCGCGGCTGCTGCCGCGGGCCTGCGCAGCCGTGGCGCTGGCCCTGGTGCCGGTCTTTGCCTACGGGCTGGGCGCGGTGGCACTCGCAATTGCCGCCGGCACCGTGGTGATGGCGGTGTTTTTCGGGATCTGTATCCGCCGTGCGCTGGCGCAGGACTGGCAGCCGGAGCCAGGCGGCACAGTCAGCAGCAGCCGGCTGCCCTACTCCCGCAGCCGGATCTGGGCAATGCTGCTGGCGCAGTTCCACTTGTTCGGCGCCGGCTGGATCGACATGGCGATGGCCTCGCTGACCGGGGCTGGCAGTGTCGCAACGCTCGAGTTTGCCCAGCGGATGACCAATATGGCGCCGGGGGTTGTGACCAGCAGCGTCATCACTGTCTACTACACCGAGTTTTCCAGCCACTTGGCCCGCGGCCGCCAGGAAGCCTTCCGGAAGAGCGTCCAGGACGCGATGCGGGCCACGCTGCTGTTTGTCATGCCAGCGGCCGTCGTGCTGTTCATGCTGAACCGGCCAGCGGTCTCGGTATTGCTGGGCCATGGCGCGTTTGAACCCTGGGCGGTGCAGCAGACCGCCAGCATCATCGCGCTGCTGGCGCCGCTGCTGGTGGTGAATGCCCTGGTCGGCACCCTGGCTTCGGCTCTGTTTGCCGACCCGGGCGTGCCGCATCTGAAGATCGTCACCACCAGCATCGCAGCGGCGCTGATCGTGCGGATCGGGCTGAACTGGCTGCTGCTGCCGGTCTACGGCGTGCTGGCGGTGCCGATTGCATCGCTGAGCGCGCTGACGGTGATGCTGCTGATCTTCTACCTGCGGCTGGTCCAAGCCTTTGGCACGCCGGTACGGCTGCGCGAAGCCGGGCCCTTTGCGGCCATGGCCCTGGCGTCTGCGGCTGCCGCAGCAGCCATATGGCTGGTACAGGCCGCAGCTGCCCGCGAGTTGGCCGGGCGGCTCGAGATGCTGTCGGTTGCGGCGCTGTCGGCGCTATGCGGCGGGCTGGCCTTTGCGGCTGTAGCCACTGCGCTGAAAGTGCCCGAGATGGCGCGGGTCCGCGGCGTTTTGCGCAAGGCCGTCGGCCGGGGCACCGCATGAGCGCCGCAGCCTTGATCCAGAAATCACCGCCACTGCAACTGCGGCTGCCGCGGACCGCTTTGCCCTTTCCGTTTGGCAGTTCCGCCACCCATCTGACCAGCAACGGCCGTTTTGCTATCCGCGAGGGGCTGCGGGCGCTGGGACTGGCAAAAGCGAGCAAGGTGCTGCTGCCCGCCTGGCACTGTGGCTCCGAAGCCGATGCGGTGCTGGCAGCCGGGCTTCAGGTCGCCCTCTACCGGCTGCGCCCGGACCTGAGCGCTGATCTGGAAGACGTCGAGCGGCAATTGGCAGCGGGCGGTGTCAGCGCTGTCTACGCCATCCATTACTTCGGATACGGCCAGCCGGTTGCAGCGCTTCGGGAGCTTGCCCGCGCACAAGGGGCTGCACTTATTGAGGATGTGGCACTGGGGCTGTTTTCCGTTTCCCAGGACGGCAGGCCGCTGGGCAGCCGGGGCGATATGTCGGTGTTCAGCCTGGTCAAGACTCTGCCGCTGCCTGACGGCGGCGCCCTGTGGCTGCGTGAGCCGCAGCCCAGTGCCTTGTCCCGGCTCGGGCCGCCCCCGCTGCGGCCGGTGCTGGCCGGGGTCAAGGGTATGCTGCGGCGCAGTTTTGGGGCCGGCCGCCCAACCCAGGCCGCCGCCTTGGATAACAGACAGTTGGAGGCCTGGCAGGACCGCGCCGGCATTGCGCCCGGCGACATGAAAGGGCGGATGTCCGCGGTGACCCGGCTGCTGCTGCGTACGGCAGACGCAGGGGCCGTAGCCGCCGCGCACCGGCGGAATTACCAGTTGCTGCAGGCAAATGTGCCGCGGCGGGCGGGAATGCGGCCGCTATTGCCGGATCTGCCCGCCGGCGCCTGCCCTGCTTTCTTTCCGCTGTTCACACCGGATGCGGACCATGTGCATCAGCACCTGCAGGCGGCGGGCATTCAGACGGTGCGCTTCTGGCGGCAGTTCCACCCGGCGGTGGATCTGTCTGCCCACCTCGAAGCCCAGAAGCTCAAACGCTGCGTATTGCGGCTGCCCGTGCATGCCGGTCTGCAACCTGCCGAAATGCGGCGGATCTGCGATGCGCTTGGCCGGGCTCTGAACTGATCCCGCTCCAGATCACAGCCGGCAGAAACGGACATCGTCCAGGAACATCCCCACGGCCTGCTTGTTGGAGTTGGCTGTAAGCCCGACCTGAAACCGGTCGACTTGCTCCTGCACCCTGATATCTGCGTGCTGCGACACAATCTCCTGCGACAGGATCGTGGTGCCGCGGGCGTCGCTGACCACTTCTCCGTCCAGCGTTACCAGAGAATGGCCTTCAGTGCCTTTGCCGAGGGTCACCTGCCAGGTGATATGGTGCCAGATGCCCGGCTGCAGCAGCCGCGGCACGGTGGAGAGGAACGGCTGGCGGATACCGATCTTGGAGCGGTCCACCCTTAGAAGCCCCTTGCGCAGGTAGAGGCGGATTCCCGGATTGGTGTCCATGCCGCAGGAGGCGCATTCCAGATCCATCAGAATAATGCTGTTGAGCGGCGTGTCCGGCGGGAAGAAAAACCGCGCCTGCATCGAGATCACTGTGCCCGCCTGCAATGGCTCGAACCGGTGCACATAGTCAGCCTTGCCCACCTTGCCCCGTTTCTTGGGGCCTGCCGTAAGATGCGCCACCCGGTTGCCGGGCCCGGCCGGGTCCTGCACCTGGTCCGCTTCGCCCCGCTGCAGCTGCACAAAGGCAAAGCCCGCGTTTTCTTGCGCTTCCTCGAACAGCCAGTGGCGGTTATCCTGGCCGCAGGCCTCTTCTGCATCCGCAGCAGCAGGCGTCAGCACCAGGCCGGCCAGCGCGGCAAGTGTGAAAATCCCCGGCAGCGGCGGGATGCCCTTGAGCATGTTCATGGCAGACCTACTCTCAACTCAACACTCTGAACGATATAGCGCCCGATTGGCGCCCGGCCCGGGATTTTGCAGCCGGCGCGCAACTTGAAGGAACCGAGGACGGCAAAGATGACATCAAATCACCCCCGCCGGATTGCCTTTGCCTTGCCGCATCTGAAAGCCGGCGGGATCGAGGTGGTGGTTCGGTCGCTGCTGGGCGGTCTGGAGCGCAGCCGCTGGGCGCCGATGCTGATCCTGAACCGCTGCGAAGGGGAGTTGCTGGACAGTGTCCCGGCGGATGTCCCGGTTCTGAGCTGCGGCGGCCAGGGGATGCTACCGCGGGCCCGGGCGCTCGCTGGACTGCTGCGCCGGCAGCGGGTCGAGCTGCTCTATTCCGGCACCAATGCAATAAACCTGTCGGCGGTGCTGGCGGTTGCGCTCATGCGGCGGCGGTTCCGGCCGCGGCTGGTGATCTCGGAGCATACCACGGCGGAGAGCTATCTGGCCAAGGCACGGCAGCCGCGCTTGCGGCGGCTGCTGATCCGGATGCTGTACCCGCAGGCGGACTGCCTGGCGGTGCCGCTGGAAGGCATCGGCAAAGGCTGGCAGCAAGCGCTGCGCCTGCCGGGGCCGCCTCTGGCCTGCCTGCCAAACCCGGTGCTGGAGGAAGCCGCCCTGGCCCGCCTGCAGGCAGAGCCGCCAAAGCGGGTGCCGGGCCGCATCGTAGCCGCCGGGCGGCTGATTGAGGACAAGGGGCACGGTGTGCTGATAAGCGCCTTTGCCGAAGTTCTGAAGGCACACCGGCATGCGGAGCTGCTGATCTACGGCTCAGGGTCCGGGCAAGCCGCACTGGAAGCGCAGGCGCAAGCGCTGGGGATCGCGGACCGGGTGCATCTGATGGGCTACTCCAAGGATCTGCTGCGGGACTTTGCCCGGGCCGAGCTGGCGGTGCTGCCTTCGTTGCGCGAAGGATTCGGCAATGTGGCAGTGGAGGCTTTGGCGGCAGGAACACCGCTGGTTGCCAGCCGCTGCCTGGGGCCGGAGGCAATCCTGCAGGGCGGCAAGCTCGGCATTCTGGTGCCTCCGGGCGATGCGCCGGCGCTGGCCGCCGCAGTAACCCGTGCGCTTACACAGCCGAAAGACGCGCGTGTTTTGGAAGAAGCCCAGGTCGCAGCGCAGCACTATCTTGCCCAAACTGCTGTACAGTGTTTCGACAGCTTTGCCAGCGGGATGCTGGCCCCGGTCCGCGCATCGCGCCTGACACCCGAAGCCGCCCGTTAGTGCGCACCTGTCTTCCCTAATTAAGCTGAGACCCCGACGGAAGCGCTGCGGTCTAGCCGGGTTCCAGCTCGGCAAAGCCGCCGCGGCGGACCTCCACTAGATCGCCGGGCAGCACCCGTGTCTCCAATGCGGCCGGCAGGATCACCTCGCCTGAGCGGGTGTTGCGGCGGATGCGGTATTCGGCGGGCAGCAGCGGCCCGGTGGCCGGCACCGCCCCCAGTGCTGCTGACAGTGCCCGGATCAGCTCGCGGGAGGCTTCGATCTCGGCCTCTTCGGCCCGGATGCCGGACATGACCGAGGAAAGCTCCGAAGCGATTTCCTCGCGGCGGACCCGGTAGGCATCTTCAATCGAGGACAGCAGATTGACCTCGCTTTGGCGGGCGCGGGCTTCATAGCTGGCGGCCAGCATCATTTCGATGTTCTCGTCGTTGTAGATAGTGCGCAGCTGCCGCACCCGCTCGGTGCTGGTCAGCCCGCGGTCCAGCAGCCCTTCGAGATCGGCCAGTGCCTTGGCGCTGGTTTCGATCTGCTCACGCAGGATCTGCTGCTGCCGGGCCAGCGCCTGGGCCTCCTGATCGGCCAGCTCCGCCTGTGCCTGGGCAGCGGCTGCGCGGACACGGGCCCGGTCATGGCGGCTGTGCAGGATCTCCAGTTGCTCGGCCATCAGCTGATCGGCTTCCGGACCAGCCAGGGCCGAGAACTGCGCGTCAGGCGCAATATCAAGCGCGCCGGAAGATTCTGCCAGCAGCCGCAAGCGCTGAGAATGCAGTTCCACCAGGGTAGAGCGTCGGACAGTGATACGGGCCTGCTCGTCGGCGATACGGATATCCAGCTGGCTGGAAGCGCTTTCGCTTTCCCGGGGATAGAGACCGCCGGAAACCGCCAGGATGCGGCCAACGGTCAGCCCGTCACGAAAGGCGATCTCACCCGGGATGACAACATCGCCCAGTGCATAGACCGGTCGCCAGGAGGCAACGCTGATCGCCACCGAGGCCGGCAGGCCGGTGCGCTCCGTCAGCTGCTGCTCCAGCCAGAGCTCCAGCTCCGCCGCAGTCAGGCCCTCGGCACGGACGCTGCCCGCCAGATGAAGCGATACATGGCCGTCCTGGCGCAGCTTGTAGGTCTGGGTCAGGTCTTCGCGGTTCAGCACCGAAACGCTGATCTCATCGCCTGGCCCGAGGAGCAGTTCGCTCCCATTCACCGGCAAAGCAGCGCTCCACAGAATAGCGGCAACGGCGCTTAGCCCGGCGGCTTTGCGTGGCCAGTTCCTTGTCCGGATCATGGTACCCCCTTTTCGCGCTGGTCAGTTGACAAAGGCCGACCGCTTGCGCGTGCGCAGCTGTTTCAGTTTGCGTGCTTTGGCCCCTACCGGGCGCAACAGTTCCTGCGCGGCGAGCAGCAGATCGGCATAACCGTAGCGGCGGCAGATGCGCAGGCGCTGAAAGCTTTCAAACTCATCCGCCAGCCGGTCCAGGAACGGCGTCGAACGCAGCAGGTTGGAATAGTGAATGCCCCGGTCAGCCGCGGCCGTCACACCCTGCCAGGACATGATCCGCCCCGGCGACAATTTGCGGAAACGCTCGTCGAAATCGAGGATCAGCCCATAGGTAGTGTTGCCCGCATCCAGGCAGATGCAGCTCCCCGCTTCCTGGCCATCTATCACCAGCAGCTGCACAACCATCGTGCCGCGGGGCGACATCCGCCGCCAAAGCTCTTGAAAAAACTGCCGGGTGCGGGCGTCGGTGCCTATGTCGGTGCCCATCCTGGCCTTCCAGGTCCGCGCCGACAAATCCAGCGCGGCCTCCAAGATGCGTTTCTGTTCGGCGCCCGGAGCGGCAGCCATCAGAATGCTGTGCTCCTGTTTCTGCAGAGCGCGCTTGCAGGCGCGCAGAGATTTGCGGAAATCCCGGCTGCGGCGGGCAAGGCAGGCTTCCCAGCCATCGTCGTGACGGCAGACACCCGCGCGGATCTCGCCGCGCTGGCGGCTGCGGAGCCGGCCACCGGAAAGGCTGGCCCGGATCCACCCGTAACCGCCCGCCGTCCGCATCGGCGTCAGATCGGAGACGTCCCAGTCGCGGGCGGCGAGGAGGTCCTCCATCAGCGCAGCGGCATCCGCCTCCTGACCCGGCGCGGCCAGCACGTCGTGAAATCCGGCCCGGTCGCTGCAGAGCATTGACAGTCTGCGCAGGTGGGGGCCGCCGTTCCACAACGGCGCGCGCTTTATCCCCAGCGGCAGTGCAGCCGTAAGCTGCCCGTCCCGCCAGCTGCAGCCGAACCTCGGCTGTGCGCCCCTGCCGAAGGCGGTGCTCCAGGCCAGGATCCAGTCCATCGAAGAAAACGGTCCCCCGCCTGACGCCTGGTGCAGCTCATCCCATGCAGGCTGCAGCGCCTCCAGCGCGCCAAGATCCGTTATGATTTCCGTCCTCGCAGCCACAACACCCGCCGCACACCTATACACACCCCTTAGCAACCTAGAGGGCAATTGCCCCTTGTCCACGCGCAGGCGCCAGAAAACGCAGCCGCCGCTGCTGCGCACCGCAGTCAGGGCACAGTTTGCAAGGGCTGCTGCAGCTCATTTGCCGGGCGCAGGCAGAAACTTGCGAAACCGGGTCTGGCGCTTGAGCGGAGAAAGGACCAGCGTTCAGGCGGAGCGGCAAAATGCCGAAGCCAAACCCTGGTTCCGGCAGGGCAGCGCCGGAATTTGCCGATTGGGCACAAGGGGATAGCGGTGGCAGCAGGCAGGCCCTAGCTCTAGGCCACGGCACGCGGAACACCGCGGCCTCAGGAAGAAAACTAAAACATGAATGGAGTGTCTCACATGAAAAAATTCGCGCTGACCGCCGCCGCCCTTGCTGTTCTCGCCGCCTCGCCGCTGGCAGCGATGGAAGCCATCACCGAAGCCGATGCTGATGGCAACGGCACCTATTCGCTGGAAGAGCTGCAGGCGGCCTTTCCGGATCTGACCGCAGAAACCTTTGCCACCATCGACGCCAATGCTGATGGCGAAGCCGACCTGGCCGAGGTTCAGGCAGCGGCAGAAGCCGGCCTTCTGGCAACTGCCGGCTGATGCCGCGGCAAGGCGGCTCCCCCCAATACCCCGGGCCGCCTTGCCACCTCTTGTCCCGCCCGATGGTAAATGGTGTCCAGGCTCTGCTTTTTGCAGGGCCTTTTTTCCGTTTCAGCCGTGTTCAGCTGCCGCCGGCCTGCTGCTTCAGAAGCTCGATGTGGCGGGCAAAGGCGGAGGTGACCGGCACGCCCAGCAGCAGCCCCCAGGCAACAGATTCATGCGGCGTCAGCACCCGCCCCCCGATCCAGCTGGCGATCAGCGAAGCAAAGAAGATGTTGACCGCTGCCGCACCCGCCCCGAACGGGTAGAGCGCCGCCAGCAGCCGCCAGGAGGGCTGCGGGGTCATCGCCGGCTCACCAGGTATTGCACCAGGCCAAGGCTGATGATCAGGGCAATCGAGGCTGCCAGGAACCAGATCTCTGCGGTTTCGGTCTGCGGCTGCGGGATGGGGCGTTCAAAGGTGGCGGCAAAGGCGCTGTAGGGGGCCAGCAGGGCCAGAGCGAGGAAATGTTTCATCTCAGTGCTCCATGGTTAGGGATTGATAGATCTCCGGCAGCGCGCGCGGCAGCCGGGCCGGATCAGGCAGCAGCGTGAACCCGGCGCGCCCGAAGATGCGGGCAAACCAGTCCTGTCCGTCGGCGTCAATCACCACGCCATGCACGGATTGCCCCAAAGCGCGGGCTTCGCGCACCGCCATACGGCTGTCCTCGATGCCGTGCACGCCCTCATAGTGATCCAGATCGTTGGGTTTGCCGTCAGTCAGCACCAAGAGAAGGCGGCGTTCGGCACCTTCCTCGGCCAGCTGGGCGGAGGCATGGCGGATAGCAGCCCCAAGCCTGGTGTAATGGCCGGGTTTGAAGCCGCCGATCCGGGCGGTGACGATGTCAGACATCGGTTCCGCGAACGCCTTGGCGCGGGTCAGGAACACGCGGTCGCGGCGCAGGGAAGAGAACCCCCAGATGCCCAGCCGGTCGCCCGCGGTGGCGATGCCGCCTGCCAGAGCCGCAAGAGATTCGCGGGCAGTTTCGATGACCGGGCGGTCGCCAACCGTGGCCTCGGTGGAGCGGGAGCAATCCATCAGCACCGCCACGCTCAAATCGCGGGCCATCGGGCGGCTGGCCTGCCAGACCCGGTCGCTGCCCTGCTGGCCGCAGGCCAGATCGACATGGGATTTCACCACCGCTTCCAGATCCAGCTCGTCGCCGTCCAGCTGCCGAGGCAGCATCACCCGGCGCGGGTGCAGCGGCGCAAACTGACGGCGCACGCGGGACACCAGCCGCGGATCGGGATGGAAGCTGTCGGCGGATTTGCCTTCGGCTTCCAGGACGCAAGTGTGCGCGGGCATGTGCTTGCCCAGCCGGTGGTTCCATTCGGGATAGGTGAACTGCCCCGCCAGCCGCTCATGCTCAGCATCCAGCGGCGACAGGTCCAGCGAGACGCGCAGCCGCGAGGCCGCCCGCTTCATATGCTGCGAGAGGGTAAGGTTGTCCTGATCCTCCGCCGCTTTCTGCGCATTCTCGTTGTCGTCGTCATCGACCATGCGGTTGATGTTCAGACTTTCGGCCCAGGACAGGATGGATTCAAACCGGTGGACGATAAAGCTGTCCTTGCGCCGGGTCTGGTCCTGATCCTGGCGCTTGGCCGTTTTGCGGCTGGAGATGGCGAGGCCAGGGGTTTTCATCTCCTCATCCGCTGCGGGGGCCGCCCCCCTGCCCGCCTGCGGTGCGGTCAAACGCAGCCAGAAGGGCACCGGCTGATAAGTCCGGTAGCCGCGCGGCGCGGTGCAGGTGCAGGGCTCGGCGATCCGGCAGTCAGAACCGATCTGATCCAGCACCATCCGCTCGATCCGGGCTTCGAACCTCGGCAGGCCGCTGCGTTTGCGGGTTTCGGCGATATGGGCACAGAACCCAGCATGGGCAGACCGCAGCCCTGGACAGGCGGCAAATACCTTGTCCGCGGCACGGGCATTGGCTGCGACTTCGAGCTGATCAGCCTGATAGCGGTCTTCATTCCGCTCAGGCAATTCGACCGAGGCGGCCATTGCAGCCAGCCACAGATAGGCCTGGCGGTTCAGTTCCCGGCTGGGAAAGGCTGCAATCTCCGGCGGCAGGCGCAGACGTTCACCGTCGAAGCTGGCCACATGTACCATTTCCCGCGGGGTTCCGATGCGGCGCAGCCGGTCCGGACGGTGGTCCGACAGCACCGCCGGCGCCGCTTGGATCTCCACGCCTCCGCCGCCGCCCACTGCCCGGAACAACGCCGCCACGCTGGCGCGCATGTCCTCGAACCGGATAGTGTGTCCGGCCCCGTCATCAGCGGCGCCGATCCGTGTGGCCATGCCGTGCCACAGATTGCCAACCGTCTCCTCGGGTTCCAGCAGGTCGCGCGCATGGATCATGGCATCACCCGTAGACGCTGGCGGCGAGATCGCGCAGCGCTTGGCAGACGTCCTCCTCGTCGCTGAGAGGTTCGATGATGGCGGCTTCGACCGCACGCTCGACGCGCATGCCCTTGGCGATCAGCGTCGCGGCGTAGATCAGCAAGCGGGTGGAGACACCTTCCTCCAGGTCCATGCCTGAGAGCCTGCGGATATGGCCTGCCAGCCGTACCAGCGCGGCGGAGCGGTCCTCGTCCAGCCCGCTCTCAGAGGCAACCACCGCGGTCTCGGCAGAGGCTTCCGGGAAGCCGAAGCTGACCGACAGGAACCGCTGCCGGGTCGAGGGCTTCAGCTTTTTCAGGATGTTCTGGTAGCCGGGGTTGTAGCTCGCGACCAGCATGAAGGGTTTGGGCGCGGCCAGTTCCTCGCCGGTGCGGTCGATGACCAGGCGGCGGCGGTCGTCGGTCAGCGGGTGCAGCACCACCGCCACGTCCTTCCTGGCCTCGACCACCTCATCGAGGTAGCAGATGCCGCCCTCGCGCACCGCACGGGTCAGCGGGCCGTCGGTCCAGACCGTCTCGCCGCCCTTCAAGAGGTAACGCCCGATCAGGTCAGCGGCCGACAGGTCGTCGTGGCAGGCAACGGTGTGGAGGGGCAGCCCGAGCCGGGCTGCCATATGTTCCACGAACCGGGTTTTGCCGCAGCCGGTGGGCCCCTTCAGAAGAAGGGGCAGACCGTTGGCTTGGGCCATCTCGAAGACGGTGAATTCATCGCCTGCGGGACGGTAGAAGGGGACGGAGGGCATGTTCATCGCGTTCATGGCTTACTCTCCCGGTACGGCCGCGGGGCCGGGTTTGATTATCTCGCGGCGGACCACGACGGTTGCATAGATGAACAGCAATGCGCCGAGGACCACGGCAACGCCAGAGCCGAGACGCATCAGGTAGAAGATGCCGAGCTGGTCCTGCACATCCATGTAGTAGTCGCCGATGATGCGCTGCATGTGGGTCTGGATGGTGCCGGCAAAGGTCAGCACGAAGGTCATGAAGGCCATGCCGCCGGTCATCAGCCAGAAGGAGGCCATGTTCAGCACCTGGTTATAGGGGTCGCGGTTGCGCAGTTGCGGCATCGCATAGGTGAACATCGCCAGGTTCATCGCCACATAGGCGCCATAGAAGGCCAGGTGGCCGTGGGCGGCGGTGATCTGGGTGCCGTGGGTATAATAGTTCACCCCGTGCAGCGTGTGCAGGAAACCCCAGACGCCGGCCCCGAAGAAGGCCACGGTGGAGGCGCCGAGCGACCACAGCAATGCGGCCTTGTTCGGGTGATTCTTGCGGCCTTTCCACACCATGACGAAGGCAAAGCTCATCATTGCGAAGAACGGTATCACCTCAAGGGTCGAGAAGATCGAGCCGATCCACTGCCAGTAGCCAGGGGTGCCGATCCAGAAGAAGTGGTGGCCGGTGCCGAGGATGCCGGAGAACAGCGCCAGGGCAACGATGACATAGAGCCATTTCTCCACAACTTCGCGGTCGACGCCGGTCAGTTTCAGCATCAGGTAGCCGAGGATCGCGGCCATCACCAGCTCCCAGGTCGCTTCCACCCACAGGTGGACGACGAACCACCAGTACATCTTGTCGAGCGACAGGTTGTCGGGGTTGATAAAGGCAAAGATCCACAGGAGCGACAGCAGCCACAGGCCCATCAGCAAGATGTTGGTGATCGCGGTCTTGCGGCCCGCCAGCACGGTGAGCGAGATGTTCACGAGGAAGATCACCGCCGCAACCAGGATGCCGAACTTGACCCACAGGGGCTGCTCCAGGAACTCCCGCCCGCCGTGGATGCCGGCCAGGTAGGAGACCACCGCGCCCAGCGTGCCGACGACCAGAATAGCCAGCTGGATATAGGCCAGCTTGACCGAAAAGATCTCACGCTCGGATTCCTCGGGGATTAGATAGTAGGCAGCGCCGAAGAAGCCCAGCAGCAGCCAGACTACCAGCGCGTTGGTGTGCAGCATCCGCACAATGTTGAATGGCAGAAGCTCGCTCAGCGTGTTGGGCCAGACATAGATCCAGCCGGCCAGCAGCCCGCCCAGAACCTGAACGGCAAACAGGGCCATCGCCACCATGAAATAGGCGTAGGCCACTTTTTGTGATTGGTATTTCATAGCTTTTCTCCCTCAGCCCGCGTCATTCGGCGGCCAGTTCTGGGTATCGGTCTGATCTGCCCAGCGCAGGAATTCGGACAAGGCCTTGGTCTCTTCCTCGGTGAGTTCAAAGAACGGCATCTGGCGGCGGCCCTCGACGCCGGAGGGCTGCGACTTCATCCAGCCGTCGAGCATCTCATAGGCGCCTTCGGGGTCGTCCAGCACGCCCCAGCGGGTCATCACGTTGCCAACCTCGGGGGCGAAATAGGCGCCCTCGCCATGCAGCGTGTGGCAGTTGATGCAGGAGTGCCGCTCCCACACGTGCTTGCCCTGGCGCACCGCATTGGTCAGCTCCATGCCGGCTGTGGAGGTGTTCACGATGTAGCGGTGGCTGTGAACGGTCATGGCCAGAAACACGACGACGAAGAACAGGGAGCCCCCGTAAAACACGTTTCTGGCCCGCGACTTGGTAAGGATCTCTGACATATCGCCATCCTGAAAGCAGTTGCGGATGTGCTATGCCTACCCCCGCACCGGGCCGCGGATGTTGTTTGAACGCAAAGAGCGCACGTTTCTGCTGCACGCAAAATGCTGGAAAAGCCGATATCCCTGCGCGCGCCGGTTCCGACAGCTCCGGCCTGCCGCGCTCTGAGTTGATCCACCATTTGCCAGCTGCGCGGGTGGGGCCTGCGGCGTCAGATACTTTACAGCGCCTGCCCGGCCGCCCTGCTCCACAGGCTTATCAATGCTTGCCGGGACTCAGGCTGGAAGAGAAGGAGCTTCGGGTGCAGCCGAGCGGGTGCAGCTGCGTGCAGACCGCTTGCTGGCAGGAATGACCGCTGCGAGCCCAAGTGACAAATTCTGCACATACTCTCAATGTCTGCTTTCAGACCGCAGCAATGACACGAGGTGATGATTGACATGTTTGGATTTAGCCGGCGTTCAAAGGCTATGCCCGCCCTTGAGGGTCACTTGAAATGGTGGGTCATCGAAAGCGAGCGGTTTAACCTCGCCTCGAAAACATCGTTTAGAGTCTTCGAAGCTGTGGTTGCGCAGAGCCAAGAAATGGCAATCGAGAATTTGAGGGTTTCCGATGAGAAACTGGATGAATCCCTCATGGCAGCTGCGATTCAGGCGGGCAAGATCGAAGATGAATTCGATTGGGAACCCGTCAGTACACTTGTGCGACACATGTCAGTGTCATCGGTGACGACCCAAGCAGAAGTTGCTGAACGCGATGAGGTTCTTCTAGACATGCTTCGTGATCACGAATTCTATTTGGACGACTTTCGGGACGATCCGCAAATGTCCGTCGGTGGCGGAGTGTACGACTTGCCAAAAACCTAAGCAGACTCTTTAGAGGTTCCAGCCTGCATGCGCGGCGAACTGCTTTAAAAGCCTGGTTACGCCTGCGCCCCGGTCAAGGCCTCCAGCCTCTGCACGTCCGTGACAACGATGTGCTTACGGGTGGAGTGCACGATGCCGTCTTTCTCCCACGCCGACAGCAGGCGGCTGACTGTGTGCAGCGTGGTGCCGGTCATCTCAGAAATATTGCGGCGGGTAACCGGGAAGGCGATCTCGATCCCCTCTGCCACCGGGCGGCCCGACTGCTGCGTCATCCGCAGCAGCGCCGCTGCCACCCGCTGCTCCACTGCTTGGGTGGCAAGCTCGGCGATACGGGTCTGCATCTCGCCCAGCCGGGCTCCCAGGGTCTTATAGCTTTCGGTGGCAAAGCCCTGGTATTTGGCGGTGAACTCCGCCCACAGCCGTACCGGCCATGACAGTGCCAGCACTTCCGATGCCGCCACCGCAGTGGCCGGGTAGGTGTCCCGGTTCAGGGCCGGTGCAATGCCGAACAGCTGACCAGGAGAGATATGCAGCGCGATGATCTGCTCTCCTTCAAGCGTCGTTTTCACCACCCGGATATGGCCGTCCAGCAGCAGGTGGAACCGATCTGCGTCGTGACCTTCACGGAAGATCTCGCTGCCCTCGTCGTAGCGTTTGGGCAGCGCCTGATCGAGGATTTCGCGGATCTGCACGCGGGACAGCAGGCTGAAGGGGGGCAAGCCGGTCAGGAGGCTTTCATCGAGCTTTGGCAAAAAGGCACCGCAAGTTTGAGGAAGGACAAAGTCCGGTCGCTGCGGTTATCGCATATTGGGGCTCATGGAAACAACCGCACCGGTCCCGGAAGGAGCAGCAGCAAGCCCGGCGCGGCGATCATAACGGGTGCGGCGGCAGACCGCGTCCCTGCCCCTCGCCTACGGGCGGCACCGGATACGGGCCGCCCGCAAACCCGTGCCTGACGGAGACTGAAATGAGTGCGCGAACAGAATACACCGGCCCTGCCCTTTTCTCATTCGGATTCCGGCCGTTTTTCCTGGCAGCCTGCCTGTTTGCCGTGCTGGCTGTGCCGCTGTGGCTTCTGATCTGGCAGGGCGAGCTGACGCTTGGCGGCCCGTTCCTGCCCTCGGACTGGCATATTCACGAGATGGTTTTCGGCTATGGTGCCGCGGTGGTCGCCGGGTTCCTGTTCACCGCAGTGCCCAACTGGACCGGCCGGATGCCGGTTCGCGGCCGGCCGTTGGCGCTGCTGTTTGGCCTGTGGATCCTGGGCCGGGCGGCGGCGGCGGGATGGCTGGGGCTGCCCGCGCTTGGCGTCATGGCCGCGGATTGCGCTTTTCTGGCTGCCGTCATTGCCTTGATCGCGCGGGAGATCATTGCCGGTGAAAACTGGCGCAACCTGAAAGTGCTGGTGCCGGTTACCCTGCTGGGGCTGGCCAACGGGCTGTTTCATTTCGAGGCGATTACCGCTGGGTCGGCGGATGTCTCGCGCCGCCTTGGCATTGCGGTGCTGATTTTTCTGATCATGCTGATCGGCGGGCGGATCGTGCCCAGTTTCACCCGCAACTGGCTGGCCAGGAAAGGCGGTGCGGCGATGCCGGTGCCCTTTGGCAGGTTCGATGCAGTGTGCCTGGCCGGCGGCTTGGCAGCGCTGTCGGCTTGGGTGCTGGCACCCTGGTCGGAAATCAGCGGTGCTCTCCTGCTGGCGGCCGGGCTGCTGCATGTTATGCGGCTGGCGCGCTGGCGCGGGCTTGCCTGCCTGGCAGACCCGCTCCTGTTCATGCTGCATGCCGCATATGCGATGGTGCCAGCGGGGCTGGCCGCAGCTGCCGCGGTACCCTTTGGACTGCTGGAGCCTGCCGCGGCGGCCCACCTTCTGGGCATCGGTGCCATTGGCGGCATGACCCTTGCGGTGATGATGCGCGCCGCCATGGGCCACAGCGGCCGGCCGCTGATAGCCGGCAGAGCGCTGACGGCAGCCTTTGCACTGGTTCTGGGCGCTGCAGTATTGCGCATGGCCGGGGCCGGAGCGGCACTTGCGGGCTGGGACGGCATCACCCTGTCAGCGGCCTTGTGGACCGCGGGATTTGCCCTTGCAGCGGCAAAGCTCGGCCCTTGGCTGGCCGCGCCGCGCCTTGGCCCCAAGAAGGTATCCGGGCGGCCCGAAACCAAGAACGGACCAGCCGCACAGGAAGCTCCGCCCGCGTAGTCGAAATCTTAACGGCCTTCTCAGAGAATGCCATTCCAGGTAACTAGAGACTGGATGGTAAAAGGAGGTCCTGGATGCAGTGGAGAGCTGCTGCTGCCGCATTTGCGGCACTGCTGCTGTGGGCCGTCCAGAGCCTGGCGGAAACCGCCGGGCTTGACTCGTTCCGCCGCCCGGCAACCATCCCTTTCCCGGCCTCGGCCCCCTACAACCGCGAGATTGCGACGCTGGGCAAAATGCTGTTCTTCGACCCCCGCCTGTCGGGTGGCCAGAACATCAGCTGTTCCAGCTGCCACAACCCTTCTTTCGGCTGGGAGACCCCGGTCCCCAAGGCGATCGGCGCCGGCAATGCGCCTGTGCGCCGCCATGCGCCGACGATCATCAACGCGGCCTGGATCACGCCGCTTTTCTGGGACGGGCGCGCCGCCAGCCTGGAGGAGCAGGCAATCGGTCCGATCACCGCTCCGGACGAGATGAATGCTACCTTTGACGGCATTGTGGCGCGGCTGTCGGCCGTCAGCGAATACAAAACCTGGTTCGAGCGGCTGTTCCCCGATCGCGGCATCAGCAAGGAAACCATCCTGACCGCGCTGGCCACATACCAGCGCACAATCGTCAGCGGCGTGGCGGCCTTTGACCGCTGGGTCGCGGGTGATGCCGACGCCGTGCCGGAAGCCGCCAAGCGCGGGTTTGCGCTGTTTACCGGGCGGGCAGCCTGTGCGGCCTGCCACTCCGGATGGATGTTCACAGACAATGAGCTGCACGACATCGGGCTTCTGACAAGCGATCTGGGACGCGGCGGTGTGGCGCCGCAGGACCCGGCGCAAAACTTCCGCTTCAAAACGCCGGGGCTGCGCAATATCGCCTTGCGGGCGCCGTACATGCACGATGGATCCCAGCAGTCGCTTCGCGCGGTCATCCGCCACTACGCTCAGGGCGGCGTAGAAGGCGCCGCGCGGCAGGCGGATATCGAAGGGTTCTCTGTCACCGAGGCCGAAATATCGGATCTGATTGCCTTTCTCGATACGCTGACGGACAATGAATCCAATGTGCCCACTCCTATTCTTCCGGCCAACTGATGCGTGTGTGTGAAAGCTTCCCCTCATGAACATCAAACGCTCCATCGTCCTGCCGGTTCTGGTCATCGCGGTTGCTGCGCTGTTTGCAACGCTTCTGGTGGGCAGCATGGCAATGTACGCCTCCAGCCGGAAAGATGCGGTGCTGGAAGCCTCGCTGGAGGTCACCCGCCGCACCAGCAGCGTCGCCACCGGCATCACCGCCGCGGAAACCTATGCCCAGGACGTGATCGCCATGACCCGGCTGATCCCGCAGGAGGAGGTCGCCAGCCAGTTTCAAGCCTATCTGCGCGACATTAACCGCGACCTGGGTGCCCTGCTCGCGCTGCCGCTGCCGGAACCGTTGCGGGCCGAGGCCGAGGCGTTGAACGATGCGCTGGCGGAATGGTGCGCGATGGCCGTTGTGTTGCTGGGCATTAAGCCGGCGCAGGACATCCCCACTCTCAGCGCACTGATCATGAGCAGCGAGGCGGTCACCAAACAGGCCTCCATGGTGAGCTCTTTGGCTGCCGTGTATGCCGGACAGGCTGTCGAGGCTGCAAACCAGACATTGTCCCGGATTTTTGTGCTGGGGCTCAGCGGCACTGCGCTGATCATGGCGGCCGCACTGATCTTTGCCATGCGCAAGGCGCATGGGATTTCGGCCGCAATGCAGTCCGCCGCTTCCAAGCTGCGGCGGCTGGCCAGCCAGGAGCAGGATGGCGCGGCCCAGGACGGCAGCGAGATTGCCGCGGTGTTTGCCGCGCTTGACACGCTGGAGGCAAGCCTCAAGGAGAAGAAGCGCATCGCAGAGCGGCTGCAGCAGGAAAAAACAAGGGCTGAGGCTGCCACCGAAACCAAGTCCCGCTTCCTGGCCACCATGAGCCATGAAATCCGCACGCCGATCAACGGGGTGCTTGGGATGGCAGAGGTGCTGAGCGAAAGCGGCCTCACGGCGGAGCAGCAAGCCTGCACCGGCACCATCCTGGCCTCTTCCGAGGCGCTGCTGCGGATCGTCAACGACATTCTCGACTTCTCCAAGCTGGAGGCCGGCAAGGCGCAGATGCTGGAGCAGCCCTTTAACCTGCGCGACGTGATCTATGACGTCGCGACGCTGATGTCGCCCAGCGCCACCGCCAAAGGGGTGGAGATCTGCATCGACATCCCCGAAGGAACTCCGGCTGTTTACACCGGCGATAGCGGCCGGGTGCGGCAGGTTCTGATGAATCTGGTTGGCAACGCAGTCAAATTCACCCTGCAGGGCCATGTCAGCATCACGCTGAATTACGATGCCAGTCACAAGATCCCGTTGTGCATCGATGTGCGCGACACCGGCGTCGGCATCCCCGAGGACAGCATCGGCCAGATTTTCCACGCTTTCGAACAGGTTGAAAGCAGCACCGCCCGGCGGTTCGAGGGCACCGGGCTGGGGCTTGCCATTTCGTCCAGGCTGGCCGAAGCCATGGGCGGGCGGATCGATGCGGTGTCCGAACCCGGAAAGGGCTCTTGCTTCACAATCTGCCTGACACTGCCGGTGGCCGCCCCTGCGCCGCCCGCGACCCGGCCGCTGGCCGGAAAACGGGTGGCCGTGATGGCCGATCTGGCCTTTTCCCGTGCCGTCCGGCAGCGCCAGCTGGCATACTGGGGCGCGGATACCGCGTACGTGTCTACCCCGGCGCAGCTGCTGGAACAACTGGAGGCAATGGCCGCCGTCGGCGGTCAGCCCGATCTGGTTCTGATCGAGGACAGCCTGCCACCGCAGCAGGCCAGCGACCTGTGCCGCTGCATTCACAGCCTGACCAGTTGCCGGAGGCTGCCGATCGTGTTCTGTGCCGGCAGCCAGGTGATCACGCGCTACCAGGGGCTCAAGGACTGCGAAACGGTGCATGTTCTGATGAAGCCCGCCCGCAACAAGGTTCTGCTGCGCACGCTGCAGGAGGCTCTGAACGCCAGCGCAGAACCCCAGACCGCTGCTCCTGCGGCAGCGCTGCCTGGCGCGGAACAGGCAGAGCCAGAATTGAGCCATGTGCGCCTGCTGGTGGCCGAGGACAACCGCACCAATCAGCTTGTCCTGAAGAAAATGCTGGCTCCATCGGGCATCCAGATCACTTTTTGCAGCAATGGTCAGGAAGCAGTCGAGGCCTTTTCTGCCCAGCCGTTCGACCTGGTGCTGATGGATATGTCGATGCCGGTGATGGACGGGCTGGAAGCCACGCGGCAGCTGCGCATCCGGGAGCAGGAAACCGGCTGCCCCCCCTGCCCGATCCTGGCGCTGACCGCCAATGTGCTAAGCACTGATGAGGCCGCCTGCCGCGCTGCGGGCATGGTCGGTTTCCTGTCCAAACCAGTGCGCAAGCAGCAGTTGCTGGAACAGATCGCGAAATGGACCGGCAGCGTACCTGCACCAAGCACCGGCGCGCAGGCGCGCCAGGCCTGATCAGTCGCAGGCGGGCGGCTCTGAGGCGGCGGCCAGTCGGCCGCAAAGCCGCATTTTCTCACGAAACAACACAATCCGACACAAAAACGTGATATACTGGCAGCATGCCTGAGTCCCGGCAGGATTGCATTTTCGGGAAGCTGCAGGCGTTTGCCGGGCACGCCCGCAGAAGGGACCTGCAGACCGTGCACGTTGGCATTTTCGGTGAAAGTAATGAGTGATTGGGGGATCACATGTCCAATTTGCAGATCGGGGCCGCGCGCCCCGCCGATGGCTATTCCACAAACCCTGAAAATCCTGACTGGGGCGCAACCGGCACCGGGCTGCTGAACCTGGCGCCAAGCGATCTGGGGCCCGGCGGCGGAATGTCAGGTGACGACCGCCCCGGCACGCGCGAAATTTCCAACGCCCTGTCTGTTCAGGACGGAAAAACCCACAACGCGGAATGCGCTTCGGATTTCCTGTGGATCTGGGGCCAGTTCCTGGACCACGATCTGTCGCTGACCAGCGCCGGGGAATACACCAGCGCGGACATTCCGGTCCCGGAAGGCGATCCCTATTTCGACCCCTATGGCACCGGTGAAGAAGTCATCCCCTTTACTCGGGTCGATCAGCAGGACGGCAAATACATCAACGAGATCACCGCCTTTATCGACGCTTCGATGATTTACGGCTCGGATGCGAAGACCTTGGAAGACTTGCGTGCCGAGGGCGGCAAGCTGCAATTGACTGAAGACGGCTATCTGTACCGCTATGGCAAAGAACTGCTGACCGGCGATGTGCGGGCTGCGGAGAATGTCGCGCTCACCTCGATGCACACGATTTTCACCCGCGAGCACAACCGGCTGGTGGATGAACTGGCAGAACGGGATCCCTCGCTCACGGATGACCAGCTGTTTGAAGCCGCCCGCGCCCGGGTCGAGGCGCTCGTGCAGGCGGTGACGTACAAAGAGTTTCTGCCGTATTTGATCTGCGAAGACGCGCTGGAGGCATACCAGGGCTATGACGCGCAAGTGAACCCGGGGATCGCTATCGAGTTTTCGACGGTGGTCTTCCGGCTGGGCCACACACTACTGTCGGCAAATCTGCAGCTGGTTGCCGAAGACGGGACCAGTTACGATCCGCTGGCACTGCGGGATGCCTTTTTCAAACCCGAACTGCTTGAGAAGCCAGGGCTGATGGAGGACGTCATCCGCGGCGCTGCCAGCCAAACCGCCGAGGCGATCGACACCAAGGTTGTTGAAGATGTGCGCTCCTTCCTGTTCGGTCCGCCAGGGGCCGGCGGGTTCGATCTGGCGGCGATCAACATTCAGCGCGGCCGCGATCTGGGCGTTGCCAGCTATAACGATCTGCGCGAAGCGCTGGGGCTGGAGCGGGCTGAAACCTTTGCCGACATCACCTCCGACACCGGGCTGGCGGACAAGCTGGCAGAGGTTTACGGCGAGACCGATTTGGTCGACGCTTGGATCGGCGGCCTGGCCGAAGACGCCTATGGCCACGGGATGCTGGGGGAAACCTTCACCACCGTGATGGTGGACCAGTTCACCCGCTTGCGCGATGGCGATCCGTTCTGGAGCGAAGCACGGGAGGGCCTGCCTGCCGAGGACCTGCAAGAGCTCTGGGACACGAAACTATCCGAGATCATCAAGAGAAACACCGATATCAATCTGCTTCAGAAGGATGTGTTTGCCGGAATGGACCGGATCATCGGCACTACTGCAGACGATGTTCTTACAGGCGGTGCGATGCGTGATTTCCTGCATGGGCGTGCAGGCGACGACGTGCTGAAGGGCCGCGCGGCCTGCGACGACCTGCAAGGCGGTGATGGCAACGATACCCTGGAAGGAAACCGCGGCAGCGATTGCCTCTACGGCGGTGCCGGCAATGACTACCTGAATGGCGGCATGGAGGACGACTTTATTTTTGGTGGCGCCAACCGGGACCATCTGACCGGCCGGCACGGCAATGATGAGCTTTATGGCGGCATGGGCCAGGACTACCTCAGCGGCAACAGCGGCAATGACACTTTGGACGGCGGAGCGAACTACGACACCCTTACGGGCGGCACCGGAGATGACGTGCTGACCGGCGGCGCAGGAAGCGATTGCTTCAAGTTCAAGTCCCGCCACCAAGGGGACGATACGATCACAGATTTCGAACTTGGCGCGGATTGGATCAAGGTGACAGGCCCAATGCGCCACTCCCTTCAATTCGAAGACTTGGAAGGCGGTCTCAGGATCTCCGACGGCGATGACTGGTCAGTATTGCTGGAGAACATCAGTTTGGAAGATTGGGAGCTTTCCGGCGATCAGGTGCTCTGACCGCATGCCCGGCAGGTGGCCGGGCTGCCGTCCCTCGCACCATTGGCCACACGCAGGCGCCGATCGGAAACTTCGCCGCCTCTGCCTGGACCGGATGTCGTAACTCCTCCTTCCGTTGACGCAATCCGGGAGCGGCTGCTGCGCGGACGCACCCTAGAATGCCCGATCAGATTTCCGTGAGGCAGCAGGGCCGGGACGGAAGGCGACAGGCATCGGGGAGGACGCGCCGCCATGAAAGACAAAACCACCACCACAGAGCAGGCGATGGCCCTGATCCGCGACGGGGATGTCGTAACAACCACCGGCTTTGTGCAGAGCTGCATTCCGGAGCTGCTGCATGCAGCGCTGGAAAAACGGTTCCTGGAGGAAGGCTCCCCGCGCGATCTGACCCTGATCATGTGCGCAGGCGCAGGCGACAGCAAAGGCCTGGGCACCGGGCGGCTGCATCACGACGGGCTGCTGCGCCGGGTGATCGCTGGCAACTTCGGCCGCATGCCCAAGGTGGCGCAGGCGGCGCAGGAGGAAAAAATCTGCGGCTACAACCTGCCCCAGGGCGTGATTTCGCAGCTTTACCGCGCCTGTGCCGCGGGCCAGCCTGGCCTGTTCTCCAAGGTCGGCCTGCACACCTATGTCGACCCGCGCCACGGCGGCGGCAAGGTCAACAAGAAAACGCAGGAGGACATCGTCCGCTTCCACGAGGTCGAGGGCGAGGAATGGCTGTTCTACAAGGCCACCAAGATCGACGTCGCCCTGATCCGCGGCACCAGCGCCGATCGCTCGGGCAACATCAGCATGGAGCGCGAGGCGCTGACGCTGGACTGCCTGGCCCAGGCGATGGCCGCGCACAACAATGGCGGCATCGTGATCGCCCAGGTAGAACGCATCGTCGAAGACGGCTCGATCAAGCCCAAGGATGTGAAAATCCCCGGCCTGCTGGTGGACTGTGTCTGTGTCGCCGACGATCCGGAGATGCACCGGATGAACTACGGCGTGCAGCACAACCCAGCGCTCTCGGGCGAAATCCGGGTGCCGGTCGAAGGCATCGCCAAGATGCCGCTGGACCAGCGCAAGATCATTGCCCGCCGCGCCGCTTTTGAGCTGCCGCCCAACGGCGCCGTGAATCTTGGCGTCGGTGCACCGGACGGCGTTGCAGCCGTGGCCAACGAAGAGAAGGCCACCCCCTATATCACCCTCACTACCGAGGCCGGCGCGGTGGGCGGCGTTCTGGCGGGCGGCTCCAGCTTCGGCTCGTCGGCCAATGCCGACGCGGTGATCGACCAGAACCAGATGTTCGACTTCTACGACGGCGGCGGCCTCGACCTCACCTGTCTTGGTATGGCCGAGTGCGATGCTGAAGGCAGTGTCAACGCCTCCCGCTTCGGCGGCCGTTTGAACGGCTGCGGCGGCTTCATCAACATTTCGCAAAACTCCCGTGCTGTGGTCTTTGCCGGCACCTTCACCGCGGGCGGGCTGAAGGTTGCTGTCGAAGACGGCCAGCTGCGCATTGTGCAAGAGGGCCGCAACAAGAAATTCGTGCGCCTGATCGAACAGATCACTTTTTCCGGGCCCTATGCCTCAAAACGCTCGCAGCCGGTGCTTTACGTGACCGAGCGCTGCGTGCTGCAGCTGACCCCCAAAGGTTTGGAGCTGATCGAGATTGCCCCGGGTATCGACCTGCAGCGTGATATTCTCGACCAGATGGAGTTCAAGCCGATCATCGAAAACGTCACCCAGATGGACCCGCGCATCTTCCGCGACGAGCCAATGGGGCTGCTCGATGACCTGCTGAACCTGAACCTGTCGGAACGCGTCACCTATGACGCCGCCCGCCATACCATGTTCCTCAACCTGGAAGGCTGGAGCGTCAAGAAGAAGCGCGACATCGAGGATCTGACCCGGGTGCTGAAGGAGGCCTTTGCCAAGAGCGGCACAGGCGTGAACACGGTGGTGAACCAGAACGGCTTCCGCATTGCCGAGGATCTGCAGGACGACTACGCGGCCACCGCCGGGCAGCTTCTGGAGGCCAGCAGCGAGTCGATCGCGCATTACACCACCAGTGCCTTCATGCGCCTGAAGATGCAGGGAGAGCTGTCCAGCCGCAGCGTCCAGCCTCATATCTTCGAAAGCGGCGAGGAAGCGCATCAGGCCATCTGGGGCTCCTGATCCGGCAGTCCCCGGCCCTGGCTTCCAGGGAGCAGATTGTGCAAGCGGCGCAGCCAGTTCAAACCGGCTGCGCCGCAAGTGACTCCCTCTTTGAGATGACACCGGCTCTCGCTTGGTCTCCCATCTAACCCTATAGAATTTCGGCCATTTCCCAGCCGACAACATGCCATCCGCCGAGGCGCTTCCCTGCCTTTGCCGCTTTTTTTCTGGATGGCCAAAAAAGTTCTTCTTTTTTGCAGAAACCCTCTTGCACCCCCCCGCAACAAACTTTAGACAGCGCCTCACCGATGGGGTGTAGCCAAGTGGTAAGGCAGCGGTTTTTGGTACCGTGTACCGTAGGTTCGAATCCTACCACCCCAGCCATCGGCCTCCTGACATAGCAAAACAAGAAGCTTGGATGCCTCAGAGGCTCTAAAGTGCCCCACTTTCTGCCCCAGTTGGTTTGAGCACCCCCGAAGCACCCGTTAGCTCGTTATGCGGGTGGTGCGGGTTGCCCCTCCCGAATTACGGGAGAGGCGGGTTAGCAATTCTAGCTTCGAGATTTTGGCATGGCCTCAGGGCTATAGCAGATTGAAGTCCACCCCGTTGCCCCGTCTCTCAAGCTCATCTCTGAAGTTATCTCCCCGATCACCGATATCGAGATGCCGAGGATTCACGCAGCGCCGGTTATGACACCGATGACGGATCACTTGGTCGCGGGTGGCGGCAAGCTGGTGGAGAATGCAGTAAATAAACCTGTACGCACGATCCTGATGGCCTTGAAAGCGAACTTTCCGCGGGCCGGATGTTGGCGTGACCATGCAGCCATTCTCGTCTTCTTCTGTTTCATTCAGCAATTCCTCTACTCGCTGGTGGGCTTCTTCGTAGTGATAGGCAAATATGTCGCTGTACCATTCCTGGCTACGGTCCATGGCGACGAACAGCTCGTCCTTACTCAATGATTTCCACCTCCCCGTCATCCGGCCAGATTGGCTCATCGTAGCCGTTTGGCCCGCGAACCCGTCCACCAGACACCTGATAGTCCCGGTGAACCCAGATTGCTCGGCTATGATCAACACCGCCCCATTTGGCAGTCTCAGAACGCCAGCCCAGCTCGGGCATCATGTGGCGGATCCGGTTCTGGTTGGTCTTCAGCTTCTCAATGAACAGCTTGGCAATGACTTCCAACGGAACAGCAAACACACCGAGACCAGCTAGAATCTCCTCCAGGCGAACAAGCAGTACCTCACGGGATGCCCCCATGATCTGTTGCATAACCGGTGTTTCGATCAGGGAGAGGTTCAGCGAACGAGGATTGAAGTCATTCGATAGCTGATGCTCCAGCAGCCCGCGATACAGACCTGCTATGTTCTCATCACGCTCCATCCATGCATTGAACTCAGCGATGAAACTGCCGAACTCCTCAGCATCCGGGCCAGAGGCATGACCGGAGTGATCCACGTTGATAACATAGTATCTGCGCTCATCCGCCTCGATCCAAAGCGGCAAGTGGTTGGAAGTGAACAGAAAACAGCAAGACTGTTGTACCTTCTCGACCTCCTTCCCCTTAGCTTCTGACACGGTCACTCTTTCCGTAATGTACGTCTTGAGCGTATTGCCGTGAGGGGAGTCAGGCTTGAGTTGGAGCTCCTCAGATACGATCAGCTTGCTATCCAACAGCGGCTTGTTGAACTTGCCGGTCAGCTTGGCGATGCTGTTCTGGGCAACTGAGTTTTCTTCGCCAAACAGACGGGTGGCTAGCTGGCAGAGTGTGCTTTTACCCGTTCCTTTCTGACGCGAATACAAGAAGATAGCCCAGTTTGGCTTATCCGCTTCATTCTTCAAGCACCAAGCAAGCCAATCGATGAATACACGACGATCTACCGCATGCTGGAAGATCCGCTGAAGGAGTGCTTCAAGCATTGCCATGTTTGGCTGAGCAGAGGTCAGATTGCGATAGGCAGGCTTGCGCCAAGTGTTGATAGCGACCATGTCCCGTACAGGGAAAACCCGGTCATCATTGCCCGGTGCGCATTGGGTGGTTCCATTCCAGAGTGGAATTTGCTGGCTCACATCGTCATGGGTTTCGATCATGGCCCGCTGAAAGACATCTCTCAGAAGCTCCGAGGTCAGCTCAATCTCCGGGAACGCCCGTTTGAACTTCTGAAGAGCAAGCTTCTTCAGGTCCGCCTGGCTAAGCGGGACATTGAGGTCATCAACGTCATGGAGTTGGTTGCGGTTTCGCACGAAGCACTTTGACAGGTACTCGCACAGAGCCGCCACGTTATCAGGCTCTACCTTTGGTGTTGCCTCCTCAACTACCTCGTTCGCACTCTCTGCTTCTTCCTTGTTCTTACCCTGGCGTCTGGTGCGCGCTTCCAGCCACTCCGCCGATAGCATTTCTGGTACGTATTCTGCGCCATGCATGATCAGTTCTGTATTTCTTATCATATAGTCTCCTCACAAGCGGGAATCCGCCTATAAAACAGTGTGTTGTAGGTTTTGGTGGAGATCCGGTTCAGGTTCAGCGTTCGCGGCTGCAACAAAGCAATCGCGTGAAAGCTGGCCCCCTGAGGCCGGGTACTGATCTTAAGGCGTTCTAAATCGACAGACAGTCGCGGACTGTATCTGGTCTAGATTTTCCAGCCCATGTTAGCGCCCTAGATTTCAGTGCGCGCCGTCTCTCATACCTTCCATAACATGTCAACGATTTGGTGCCGCGACCAAGTGATCCGTCATCGGTGTCATAACCGGCGCTGCGTGAATCCTCGGCATCTCGATATCGGTGATCGGGGAGATAACTTCAGAGATGAGCTTGAGAGACGGGGCAACGGGGTGGACTTCAATCTGCTATAGCCCTGAGGCCATGCCAAAATCTCGAAGCTAGAATTGCTAACCCGACTCTCCCGTAATTCGGGAGGGGCAACCCGCACCACCCGCATAACGAGCTAACGGGTGCTCCGGGGGTGCTCAAACCAACTGGGGCAGAAACCGGGGCACTTTGGAGCCTCTGAGGCATCCAAGCTTCTTGTTTTGCTATGTCAGAGAACCGATGGCTGGGGTGGTAGGAAACCTTGTGTCCCGATGAACGCTATCAACTTTTTCCAACCTCTGAAGGTTATGGGGCGGATCCTGGGGCATTTCCGGTCCGAGCGGGGAGCGAGGTGGGCAGTTCCGGGGCCGCCGGAGGCAACTAGCGCCCCTCAGTCAGAGGCGCTGGCTGGGATGTTCCGCTGACTTCAATACTGCTCCCACCGCCAACGCCCGAAGGCGCCCGGCGAACTCAAGCGCCCACTGCGCGGATCATAGACGCAGAGACGGGTACGGTAGGTCGCATCATCTGCCTGCTTCCGCCACCCCACTTCCACCACGATGTGCTCGTTCTTACTCCAGACTCCACTCACGAAGGACGGATTGTTGCGCGGGTAACGATTGTACTCTCTTTGAATCCAGCTTCTGCACTGGCCCTTCACGTTCTCGACGGCAGCAGCTTGGACACGTTGCGTCTCCACTTGCTGCTCCGCCCAATGACCATAACCCAAAATAGCCACAGGAACGGCAACGAGGAGGCCTAGCAGAACTTTGTTCGCTATGAGCCTGTCGAAGTAATCTCCAAGGTTTGCCAGGAAGTAAGAAAACGCCCACATCGGTCAATCTCCCTCAATAATATACGCCTGCGCGGCAAAGACGGCAGCGGCACCAGTACCGCATGATCTTCTGAGAATGCTGTTCATTGGCCCCTCGCCAACTTGCTGCATGAAGTTCTAATCTGCCCAGTTTTCAGAGCCTTCGCCCCGCGTAGTTTTGAAGCGGCACAGTCTTCAAGATCTGAATGTCTCTTAAAACCGGTAGAGCTAAAACCGTCAGTGCGCAATAGCATTGAGCGTGAAGAGAACGCCAAAAAGCCCACTCAGAGATATCGTAGCGCGGAACATGCGGCTGTTTCGGGCTGAACGCGGCTGGTCTCAGGAAAGGTTAGCTGCCGAGGCTGGGTTGAACCGCACATACCTTAGTGCAGTCGAGCGTTCAGAGCAGAATATATCAATTGATAACCTATACCGCGTTGCGGAAGGCTTAGGAATCGAAAGCTGGCGCCTTCTTAGCCCCCAGGACTAAGCAGTCCATTTAAGGCAGAACCCAACGCTCCTACACCTCTACGTCGTCAAAAACGATTGCGGTGACTACGTACCTTAGGGGCCTTTGGATACTTGTGTTTGCTTTCGGAATGCCTGATTGTACCGTCTCTCGGCGATGCAACTATATGATGCAGAAATGGAAGACATCCAAATTTCCCGTCTCAATCTAACCAGCGCGGCACGCTACGCAGCTGACTTAGAAGTTTTTCTACCTAGGCAAGGAGAAACTATGTTCGCCAACTTGCCCTTTGACGTGGAGGCATCATTTGGGGAGCAAGAATTTACTGACGAGGACGGCTTTGGCTTCAAGCTCAGCTTCCGAAGGGCCTTCATTGAGGTAATTCCAGAGAACTGCGAAATTGCTCGTGAGGGCAGATACCAGAGATCACTGCCAAGGGAAAAGTTTCAGCACTTGTTGAAAAGGGTCAGTGAAGACCATGGCTCAAGGAGAATGAACGCCTCTGGGGGCATTTCTTTGAGGTTAGCTAAGCTTTTATCAGCTGTTGGAATCGAGAGCAAACTTCACGCGGAAGTGCAACGCTCCCTTCAATCTGGTGACATTCAATCGATTGAAAGCCAGCTAGACTTTAAGATCGTCCGATGGGTAGGAGCCGGTCGCTGGCAAATCGGTCACGAAGTCATTGGCGATCCAAACGAGCTTAGCGGTGAACTGCGCGGTGGATACTTCACCCCCCCGGGGGACGAGATCACAGAAGGTGCCCTGAATCCTCTCTGCTTTCTCAATCCAACGGGTGGCAATGAATATACAGCAATCGTCGAGTTGCGCGCTAGAAAACGCGACTGCATCTATCAGCCCTTGGGAGAGGAGCGCAATGAAGCGCGATGGGCGAAGAAAAACAGGGTTCAAATCGAACGATTACTGACACTTAAGATGCTGGAAGAGCAAAACCGAAAGGATGGTCTTTCTCCACCAGAAGGAGAAGTGGTGCTAGCGAGAGGCGGTATCGTAGTTTGCAAATCTCAGGAAACTGAATAATTTTGAAGTTTGAGCCCTTCCATGACCAAAGTTAGTGAATTTTCCCCCAACCTCCCGCTCTTAAGGGCAGTTCGACGATCTAACTCTGCCATTCTATCGGATCTATGTGCTATCGCAGGCCTAGACCCCAGCAATGACTTCAAGACACTAGAGTTTTCTGATTTGGACTTTCGCGGTTCTGAGCTTGGGGACTTTATTGTGAGCTTGGACACGCCTGAATTCGCAACCGCTCAGCAGGTTACTGAGCTTGTCAACCAGCTGTCTCAAGCGGCAGAACCCCCTAATAGCCAATCGACTTCAAGCTCTCCAGTAGGTTCTTACTCTGAAGAGGTTGAGGAAACTTCTGAGGCGAGCTTTAAGCCATTCCTACACTCGTTGGCCAGCGCAGTATCGGCAGTGGACATGGCTTACCAGCAAGGTGCTAGTGTGATTGGCCTTTCATCGGGTCTACTAGACTTGGATAAGCATCTTGGTGGCTTTCAGAAACCAGATTTAGTTGTTCTAGCCGCGGCGCCTTCAATGGGCAAAACCGCGCTGTTGACGCAAATTGCGCTCAACATTGCCAGCACGAGTTCTAATCCTTCTGCGGAAACCAACTACGAACGAGGGGGTAAAGTTGGATATTTTTCTCTTCAGTTAAGCGCTGAACAAATCGCCCAGCGCATCTTGGCAATTGAAAGTGACGTGCCATTCGATCGTGTTCAGCGTGGTGATATGACTGAAGCAGAGTTTAGACGGTACGTTCAAGCGGCAAAAACTTTGGAGGCGATCCCTCTCTTTATTGATGACACCTTCGGAGATGTGGAGGTAGTGGCCACAAGAGCCCAGAAGCTCAAGAAGGACGTCGGCCTGGATGTTTTGATGATAGATATGGTTGATGACATAACCGTGAACCAGTCAAGCAACTCATCGTATCCAGCGAAACTTGAAAGCGTCTTGAGGGACCTTAAGCAACTCGCCAGAGACTTGAATATTTGCGTTCTAGTGACTGCGGATATCGGAGACGCAGTACCTAAGAGAGGCAAGAAGCGCCCGAATTTAACTGATCAAGGGAGAATTGGCGCAATCAATCGGGCTGCTGATGTTGTACTTTTTTTGTATCGCGAAGAGTTTTATCTCGAGCAGCAGCGGCCCGACGACTTTGACTTAGCAGCCGTTGAACAGTGGAAATCTCACATGGAACGTGCTCATGGACGAGCTGAGATAACAGTTGCAAAGCAGCGAAATGGGCCGATCGGCTTCGTTGAGCTTAGCTTTGAACAAAGGCTGACAAAGTTCTCCAACATGGCCAAACCTTGGGACACCTATTAAGGGGCGCTGCCCCAGGCGCATACGGAGCGTTCCCATAAAAAAGCAAAGTGGAAGCCCCGGCCAGCACGAAGCCAGCCGGGGTTTCTCTATGGTATCTTACGGGTCAGCACGTACTCCGCCAGCCAGCGCCAGTAGTCTTCAGCGCCAGCGAAGCCCTGAGACCGAGCTGCCAGATCTTCAGCAGCCCTACGAGAAAGGCCGCCATCGTATTCAGCGATAGCGGCCCTCTCTTCGAATGCGTCTATGTCAGGGATCTGGTTCATGACCCCGGTAACCTGATCTGGTCAACGATCGAGCGTTTCTGCTCATCGCTTATGCCTGCGGAGTAGATGCCGTAAGTCAGGCCATTCTCAGAACGAGCCGACTGGTGCCCGACGAGGCTTGCCGTGAAGTGCTCAGGCACGCCGGTGCGCTCGCACTGAGTCACGAACCACTTCCTAGTAGAGTGAAACACCAGCCCTGGACGTTCTAGCCGCAACCGTCGACGAAGTGCCGCAAACCCCTTAGTTACATGGTTCACCGTTAGCTTCGGGAACAGTGGGCCAGCCGAGGGCAGCGCACGGAATACCTCGTCAAGTCGAGGGTGAACCGGCACGAGCCGCTCAGCAGCATCAGTCTTCAGCAATCGCAGCTGGTTAGGCCTGACATGTGCGAAACATCCCAGGTTCTCCTTCGCCACGAGGTCTTCCCGCAGCAATCCAACTGCTTCCCCGGCGCGCATTCCCGATAGCAAGCACGTCAGCAGCACGGGATGCAGATCGTCCTGCGCCGCCAGCAGCCTTGAGACCTCCTGATCAGTCGGCACCGCATACGGCTTGGGCCGGACTTTCTGATCGAACAGAACCGTCTTGAAGGGATTAGCCTCCAGATGCCCCTCATAGACACACCAGTCGAGCCAGTGATTGACCTGAGACCAGATGCGCCGTTGAGTACGAACCGTGATCCTGGCCGTCCCGCCCTCAGAAAAGGCAACCAGCCGCTCAAGGCTAAGCCCCCTCGTCCTCTCAGACTTACCGATCAGAGGCGAAAGCCGGGCAACCAATCCCAGGAACTCCCGACCATCGGCACGGCTCAGGCTGCAGAGTGACCGGTCGCCATACTTGGAGGCAAACAAGCCCACCGAGTACCGCACCGACTTGAACCCACCGGGCCGTAACTCGTTGCTTCTACGGTTAAGGTATACTCTGCTAGTCTCCTGAACTGAGATTTTCTGAGGCACCACAACACGCCGGAATTCCGGTGCAGCAGTGACTCCAGAGTGTTCCAGAGTGGCCCGTAGGCGATCGAGAGCCCCTTCTAGGTTCCCCTGCCATGAAGGGGTGGAACGGGTGCCCTCTGACTCACTCAGCACCACTTCGGCTGCCGCCCGAACTTCAGCCACCTGCACTTCGTAGCGGGCGTTGATCTCAG
Organism: Leisingera sp. ANG-M1; assembly: GCF_000813745.1. Classification (GTDB taxonomy): domain Bacteria; phylum Pseudomonadota; class Alphaproteobacteria; order Rhodobacterales; family Rhodobacteraceae; genus Leisingera. The sequence goes on from NZ_JWLC01000011.1 coordinate 150,476, forward strand.
CGGCACGGGTCCGAGCAGTGGTAGCATCACGGGTCTTCAGAGATTGCTTCAGGGCCTGCTGGCCCAATGCAACCGCCACGTCCTTCGGATAGTTGCGCCGATAGAGCCACGTATGGCCCTTCAAGTACGCATACTTGATCTGAGCAGACATGCGTCTCCTCCTTTACAGATTTTGGATTTGGATTAGCCGCGCTCGTGAACCCTGAGGATCATGTCGAACGACGGTTCGCCGTACTCTCCGGCCAAAGGGCCAGTGATCGAATAGCCACCGGCGCAGTCATCAAAGACTTCAGTTATTCGGAACAGATGCTCTGGGATGTCATCAAATGCGCCAATGACCACGACGTCGTCGGGCTGCAGGTCATTCATCTTCCACGCTCCAAGCCAGAAACAGCGCCAGGACGGCCACTGCCGAGACGGCTGGATGGCTACGGGAAGTCGCCCAGATGACGGTGGTCAATACAGCCTTTGGCGGCGGGTTCGATAGGTACCCTTTCACGGTCAGGCCAATAGTTCTTAGGCATTTCATAAGCTTAACTCCTTGTTGCTTCTAATTTAGATGCAGCAGGAGGCTCAGTTTCTTGTTGCGTGTAACTGCTATCGCAGACAAAGTTTGGCTTACGACGCATTCAGCCACAACCAATCAGTTTCACCAATTCACTGAAGGCATAAGATGATCAGAGCATTAGTAGCAGCATTCCTCGTGCTGACCTCCGTAGTAGCTGCCGCGTCAGAGCCCAGAGTCACCAATATTAGTTTGAAATGGCAGGGAAAACTGCTTCGGGAGAACGCGTGGAAGGTAAGGGTTGAACTAGATGGGCAGGAGACTAGAGCAGTTGTTATCCGCCAAGACCGGCTAAATCCAAACATCTTCCGTGGCGGACGCGCAGGTATAGCTGTTTACTTGAATGAGAATGATATTGCCCGCATCAAAGCTGCAGCAGAATTCGTCTCAGATTGTAAGTTCGATGAAAAGGCTTCGCGCTTTGAGAATCAAGCAGCGATATTGTTGGTCCACGTTAATTGCTAAAAATCGGCCAAAGCTAAGAAACGCACCTGCTCAAAGTGGTTATCTTGTTCCGGCTTCCGTTGGAGCCTTGGCCTATTGAAAACCACATACCATCTCACAGCGAACTTCTTAGTTGACATTTCCACAGGAGTTGTGATGCCCAAAAAGAGTTTAAAACCGCGCCTCAGCGAAGAAACCATTAAGCGCGGTTTCAAAGACCTAAATCGCAAGAAACTTCTCTCCCACCTTAAGTCTTTCCGCATCACTCCGGAGGATGTGGATCGTTTGGTTTTGATCATGAGGCAGGGTGCACTCCGGCTCATCAAACATCCTAATGAGAAAGAAGAGGCTAAGAGGGCTTCCTGCGTAGAAGCGATAGTACAGCATATTCAATCAGAGATCGGGACAGAGGAGGCGCAAAAAGTCAGTGACCTCATGGTGCTTATCGGCCAGATCGAAACCGGATATCGGGAGATCATTAGTGCTACTGATACGAGCCCTGGAGCCTCCTTATCACAATCCGAACGTATAACGGCTATCCTTCTCGCAGGTGAAGAGGAAGCAGCGGCGCACAGTGAACAGATTGCTCAAGCCATCCGTGAGAACGGACCATTAGACGTACAAGGTTTGTCCCTTCCCGGACTTCGCGAAGGAGAGCGTGTAGACCCAGAGGTCTACGCCAGCGTTTCGATAAGTAACATCACTATGTCACTCTTGATGGAGGGATTCCGCGGAAACCTCTTCAATAAGGAAGGTCTTCTAACTCTACCGGCTCCGATCGAGGTGTCAGAAAGTGAAGTAAATTCGGCTAGGTTCATACTTTTCTTTGCCGCTTCATGGCGCTTTTGGGAGTTCATCGAAGAGGATACCCGCTACTTTGGTGGAAACATTGACTCGATTTCCGGCCAAGCTGTACCTCCTGAATACCTTGAGCTTGGTATAACCAAAATCTGGCGACATACTTCTACGTCACTTGAATGGAGTAAAGTCGACCTGGCTGCGAACCAACGTCTCGCTCAAGGAGTTCAGCAAAACTACTTTGAGATGGTAAATAATAATCCCGCTAGCCAAGTAGTGGGGGTAGAGGGCGCATCATCACTGGCTCCCACTCACTTTATTAGCGCTGAAGAGATGCATTCTCTTTGGATTTTGGAGCAGACGCTTAGCCTAAAACTATCAGAACACCCCGCACTTTATAGCGGCCTAACGTTGCTAGAGTGGTTGCGAGGTTATTCAGCTTTGCGGGCATTTGTGGAAAATTCCGAACAGGACGGCGCGGCTGATACAATTCACACCTCCTTGCAACCACGAAAGAAACTCATAAAACAACTTCAATCCGTTGGACTAAAGGGTGAAGCTGCTGAGAAATTCCTGAAAGTGGCCATGCTTTCAAGAACAAGCAGAGACCTATTTGACACCCCGTTAATTGGGTTCAAAGGCGACCTCATATTGGCATACAAACCAGCCATCCAAAGCGCCATTGCAGCCCAAGTTATACTTTCTCGCATTTCCTCTCTCAAGAAATCTTTCGCCATCCGCGGAAAGGCCTTCGAGAAAACAGTTCTGGATCTATTTAAGTCCCAAGGGCTGAGCGCAGTAAGCGTTAAGGAAACTCACCAGAAGGAGGAATACGACTATGACGTCTTGGTGCGCTGGGACCCTTATGTCTTTCTCTTTGAGTGCAAGAGCCGCTCTCTATCTGGAGGGAATGTCGTTGGGTCCTACCGTTTCCAAACAGAAGTCTCTTCGCAGGTAAAGCAGGTCAAACGCCTAGTTAACGGCCTGAACCTCCATCCCGACATTCTCGAGAGGAATCTAGGCAAAGGAGCTTCCAAGCTGAAATTGGTGCCATGTGTTATTAACGCACTTCCATTCAGCCTAGGAAACCACGAGGGAATATACTTTACCGACTTTTCCGGGGTTAGACGCTTATTTGAAAGTGGGTCCTTCAACATGGTAGTTGCAAGTAAGAACACCCCCTCGATAACACTTCCAAAATATCGACTTTGGAAGGAAGATAAGGTAGGCCCAGATGACTTATTTCGCCAAGTTGAAAGATCACCTCAATTGAGGATGGCAATCGCAGAGATGCGTCCGATGGATTGCAGCGGGCGTTTATCGACCAATATCGTTGCCGAAACACCGCGAATTGTTCGTCATCCTTTAAGCCATCTCGAAAGAATGGAAGCTTTAAAGTAGGCTCTGGCGCTAGAATTTGGCTTCATAGGTTTAGTACCCCGCGCAGTGGGCGCTTGAGTTCGCCGGGCGCCTTCGGGCGTTGGCGGTGGGAGCAGTATTGAAGTCAGCGGAACATCCCAGCCAGCGCCTCTGACTGAGGGGCGCTAGTTGCCTCCGGCGGCCCCGGAACTGCCCACCTCGCTCCCCGCTCGGACCGGAAATGCCCCAGGATCCGCCCCATAACCTTCAGAGGTTGGAAAAAGTTGATAGCGTTCATCGAGACACAAGGTTTCCTACCACCCCAGCCATCGGCCTCTCACACAAGAAACTAAGGCACTCCCGGGACCCGTAGCACCCGAAATGCCCCCAGTTTATGCCCCAATGTTTTGCGGATCAACTGGCGTGCTTCTGACCAGCCTTGCTGACTGCTTCTGCCCCAACCCCTGACATCCGCTATCACGCCTTGCAAGTACGACCGGAGCACACCTCCCCATTTGCGCAAGAGGCGGGATAGCTGTTTTCAGGTCCGGGAATTTTACATGACCACCGTCATAGCAGCCAATAGTCAACGCCTTCTCCCTTCCGGTCCCACTCTTCTCTGCGATTATCTTCCTCCGTGTCTTCAATTAGATGACGGAGGTTCACGCTGCACCGGTTTTGACCCGTACGACGGATCACCTGGTCGCGGGAAGCGGCAAGGGCACCGTTGTTGCGCGGCAGGTACTGGTCTTGTAAGGCCATGCTGTACCGAGGAGATAAGCATGCTTTTGACAGAGACCGATGATTTGGCCCGATTTGTCGCCGAACGCGGCACAGGTAAAATCCGGAAGGCACGCTATGACGCTGCGTTTGCCAAATTTAAAAAGGCAGTCTCAGGGATGAAAATCAGCAGCGGGCACAAAAGCCGCTGTCTGACCGCAGGCTTTGGGCCAAGCCGTTCCTATCTCTATGATTTCAAGACGTACCATCCGAGCCTCTACCTGAACGATATCGAACGCCGGATGACACAGCTCATAAACGGCCGTTACGCCATTGTCTTTCATGACAAGATGCTCACGAGCCAGGTGCTTGATGCCTATGCCGACGTGCCAACAGTGCATGCGTTTTCGAAAAAGGGGCGCGTTGAGTTCTGGTCGCCGGAGTTTTTGCGTTTGGCTTCCCAGGACAGCGCCGAAATGACTATTTTCATGAAGCCTGTGAACGGTGCCGGCGGCAAAGGCGCGATGCGGTTCAAGGTACGGGGCGGGCTGGTTGAAACGGACGGGAGAATGATCCCCGCCAAGGAATACATCGAAGATCTCGCGGCGAGCCGCAAGGACTTGGTCTTCCTGCATTGCCTGGAGCAGTCCAGCTTCATGAATTCGCTCAACCCGGGCTCGATCAATACCGTCAGGCTGTTGTCGATGCGGGACCCCGAGACCCGCGAGATCTTCGTTCCCCGCGGCGTGGTCCGGGTCGGCAACAAAGCCACAGGGCCTGTCGACAACTTCAGCTCCGGCGGCTACGCCTACGACCTTGATACCGAAACCGGGATCATCGGCCGGGGACAGGCGAAGAAAGACAAAACGGCGGCGAAAATCCAAGGACACATCGACGACCCGGACCGCAGGATCGAAGGGCTGCGGCTGCCGGATTTCGACCGGGTGCTCAAACAGGCGATCACTCTGCATGAGTGCTTGCCGTTCGCCAATTACATCGGATGGGACCTATGCCTGCGGGAAGACGGCATTTCGGTCATCGAGGCAAACAATACAACGGATGTCGACGTGATCCAGATGCACGGGCCGTTGCTGACTGACGAACGGGTATCCCGTTTTTACCGCCATCACCATATAATCTGATACCTGCCTGCCGGCGGGGCTTTCCCTCGCCGTTTCAGTGCTTGCAGCGCCAGCCGCCGCTAAGGCCGCCGGATTGAAACCCTGGCTTCCGTGCGCTGGCAGGTCTTTGTGCTGGACGGTCCTTGCTCTGGCATGGCAACGCAGCTCAGGCATCACCAGTCAGCCCGGCCCCGAAGGTCCTTGATCAGAAGCCAGTGCCCGCCGCCGCATACACCGCACCTGACAGCCCGCCTTGCTCATCCGGGCCGGCTTGACCGGCAAAATCTGTCTGGTCTGCCTCGTTGGTGCGGAAGGCTCCGATAGCACCGGCCATCGCCTGCGCCTCTTTGGACAGCCCAAGGCTGGACGAGGTCACTTCTTCGAACAAAGCTGCGTTGCGGGTGGTCGCATCGTCGAGATTGGCCATTGCCGAGTTGATCTCCTGAAGGCTGCCGGACTGCTCGGAAGACGCCTCGGAAATGTCCGCCATCAATTCGGCCGCACTGGCCACGGAAGCGGAAATCTCGCTGATCGCAGCCCGGGTCTGCTCAACCAGTTCGGCGCCCAGCTCGACATTCTGGCCCGATTCTTCGACCAAAGCGGCAATTTCGGTCGCGGCCTCCTTGGAACGGTGCGCCAGGGTGCGGACCTCGGAAGCCACCACCGCAAAGCCTTTGCCGACGGTGCCCGCACGCGCCGCTTCGACGCCTGCATTCAGCGCCAGCAGGTTGGTTTGCTGGGCAATCGCCTCGATCATGCCGATGATCCGCGAGATTTTCTCGGAGCTGTCCTTGATCGCCTCCATCGCGCCGTAGGCCCGCTTCACCACGTCGATGCTTTCACTGGCGTTGCGGTGCGCGGTTTCGACCGAAGCGGCCGCTTCGCCGGAAGCCTGTGCCGTTCCAGTGATGGAGACCGAAAGCTGATTGACTGCCGCCGCCGTACCCGCAAGCGTCTGCGCAGTGCGTTCGGAGCGCTCTGACAGATCATGCGAGGCTGCCGAAATTTCGGTACTGCCGCCGGCAATGGACTGGCCGCTGGCGCTGAGACTGCGCACTGAATCCTCAAGCTTGTCCAGCGCCGCATTGAAATCGTCACGCAGCTTGGCATAGCCCTCCCCCATCTCGCTATGGATCCGGATGGTCAGATCGCCCTGCGACAGCCGCTCCAGCCCATGGCCGATGGCGGTCACCGCTGTAGCCTGTTCCGCCAGCCGGGCGTTGCGCTCCTCCTCCGCGGCCGCTTCCACTTCCGCCTTTTCCACCAGCCCGTCCCGGAAGACTGACAGGGCCGTTGCGATGCGGCGGATCTCGTCGCTGGAGCGTTCAAAACCATTGACCGGCCGCAAGTTGCCGGATGCCAGGCGCTCTGTTGTGCCGCTGATGTCGGCAAGCGGACGCAGGATCAGGACACGGGTCAGAACCAGCGCCGCCAGGAACACGCCTGCTGCCACAAGCATCAGGATCTGCAGCTGTTGCTGTGCGGCCTTCACATCTCCGGCAATACCCCCGGCGATCGACGCGATCTGCTGCTGGCTTTCGGCGCCCAGGGCCGAGGCACGGCGGGAGAATTCCAGCACGGCATCCACTGTCGCCTGTGCGGCAGCGGCCGCTTCTTCCGAAGCCTCCAGCGCAGCTGCCTTGAACACAGGGAGCCCCTGAGACGGATCGGCAAGAGCAATCATCCCTTCCAGTTCCTCGGCAAAGACACCGCCATTGAACCCGGTGTATCCCTGCAGCGCTGCCGCAGCCGCCTGCAGCGGTTCAGCGGCCTCGTTGGCAGCCGGAATCTCATGGGCAGCGGCCAAGTCCAGCGCCGCAACCTGGAACGCGCTGATCCAGCCGTTGATCTCCAGCAGCTGCTGCAGCACGCCAACCTGATTGTCCAGCAGACTTTGGATGGCAGTGCGGTTATCAGTGCCCGCCTGGGTGGCTGCAATCGACAGAGTGAACACCATCCGGTCCATTGCCTGGGTCAAGGGCCGCACGCTGGCATTGCGGGCGCTCAGCACCGCCTTGCGGCTCTCCTTCAGCTCCTTGCGGCTGGCCGACAGCGTATAGCGGAACAGCTCCACGCCCTCGCGGACCTTCTTGGCACGGAAAGCATCCAGCCCCAGGTCCTCCAGCCGTCCCATGACCGGCTCCAGGCGCTTCAGCGCGTCGTTCGCCATTTTCTTAAGGGCCCGTTTAGTAGGCACGTCGCGCACGTGCCCCAGGGCCAAAGCCGCGCCGGACAGCACACTGATGTCAGCACGGGCCTCAAGCAGGGTCTGCAAGCTGCCGAACTGCTGCTCCACCAGATTGTTCAGCACCGTATCGACCTGGCTGATCGTTTCTTCGCCGCCAGCCATCAGGCTATCGCGGGCCTGCGACGCCACTTGCACCAGCTTTTCCTGCAATGTCTGGCTCAGGGTCTGCAAATTGGCTGTCTGAGTATCAATCCACGCCTGGTTGCGGAATGCGCCTTTGCGGGCGGCGACCAGGCTGTCAATCCGTTCCGCTGCACTGACCGCAGCCGGCGCAAACAGGCTCTGCCCGGCGGCGTCCATCCCGGCAACGGTGCTGTCAAGGCTGGCGACTGCCGCCGCAGCCTCCTCTTCCGCAGCGGCGAGCCCTTGGCTACCATCTGCCTGAAGCACCCCGATCATCGCATTCTTGGTCCGGGCCGCAGCATTGACTAGCTGGCTGCTCAGTTCCAGCTGAGGCACTTTCTCACCGGTCAGAACCTCCATCTGCCGGCCAGTCTGGGCAAAGACCAGCGTGACCAGTACACCGCCAACTGCAGACGCCGCTCCCATTGCAATCAAGATCAGCGTGAACTTGGCGCCAATGCTGGAAAACACCCGGAATCCGCGCTTTGCGGGAACGTCTTTTTTTGCAGTCATAGTCTCATCCAAGGCAGCTGCCCTCGTCCGCACCCGGTCTGGGCACATGGCCGGACGGCAGGCCGGCCCTGCTGCTGCGGCAGGCGGGCCGGGCATTTAACACTGCGGGCTGCTGACGCGCAGCTGCCCGCTTCTCCTGCTAAAAGAAGGCGCAAGAGCGTAAAGAAACAGTGAGGAGGCAGCTGAAAGTCTTTTGAATTTTAGCGACCGCCGCCGCATCCTTTGCCAGGATGCCGGGCCGCTCTCAGGCAGACCCGGACAGACGCCTGGCGGCGTGCAGAGGCAAATTCAGCGCCTCGGAGTCGGGCCGGTAACCGGTCAGTGGATCGAAGGCATGGCGAATCTGGCCGCCGTCGCGGCTTGTGGTCAACAGCACTGGGCGGCCGTTCACATGCTCGCAGGAAACCTTCACCGGCAAAGTGCCGGTGAGCCAGCCGCCATAGCTGACGGCCCCGTTGCTGCCACGGATGACAATCTCAAAATAATCCAGCGCCGCCATCCGGAAAATGAGATCCGGCACCTCTTCCGGCCTGCTGCCAAGATGTTCGACAGTCAGTTCCGCGCCAATCAGATTACGGACGGAATAGCCCCATCGGTGCATGAAATCCTCAACCACATCGAGGATCTCCTGGGTCCGCTCTTCCGGCTGCACACCGCTGCCGTATTCAGAAAAACGCCGTTCAAAAGCGAGATCTTCCGTCACTTTGCCCCCCTCAAAGGCCAATGCGCGCTGAGCAGACCTGCCATCCGCAGGATTGCGGCAAAAGACAACTTGCCAGCTCGGATACTGACACAAAAGATGACTTTTACCTACATGTTACCCGGCGTCATCCAGCATTGCCCCCTGCTCCGGCGCCCTGCCGCCGGCGGCCAGCTATTCCGGAACCCCGGCCTGCCGCAGAGCAGAAGCCCATTCCTGCCCCGCCGGGCTCATGGCTGCCGGGTTGTCGCGCTGGAACTGCGACAGGCTGAACTCCGGCGCTGCCTTGAGCAGTTTCTGCACCGTGGTGCGGGCCTCATCATCGCGGCCGGACATTTGCAAGGCGATAGCCTTGGAGCGCAGCGGCACCGGAAAGGCGCGCTTGGCCTCCAGAGAGCGGTCCGCGAGCTCGATCGCCCGGCCGTAATTGCGGGCGGAGAGGTTGGCCAGCGCCGAGATCGCATCAAAATAGTACCGCTGCGGCCCCAGCGGGGTCAGCCGCCGGGCGGCATCGGTCATCTGCACCGCTTCGTCGGGCATGTCCTGATAGGCCAGCGTCGCCCCTTTCAGCAGCAGCGCCAGCGCCTCGTTGGGATTGTCGCGCAGGGCCAGGTCATAAGCGTCCTGCGCCAGATCGAACCGGAACATCAAATGGCTGGAAATCAGCCCCTTGAGCGTGTGCGCCAGCGAGAACCCCGGTGCCGCCTCAATGGCGGCCTCGGCCATGCGGCTGGCCAGGCGGCTGTCTTCTTCCCGGTTCGGTGACAGCCCCCGTTCCACCCGCATGACATGCCAGAACCCCATCCAGGTCAATGGCAGCGCATGCTTCGGCTCCCGCTCCAGAAGGTGAGTCAGGATTTCATGCGCCTGCTGGAACTTCTGCGCATCCATCTCCTGCATCAGTGAAATCGCCGCCATCAGCAAGGTGTGGCTCTCGAGACTGGACAGCGGCTTGAACGCAGCCAGCCGCACCGCCTCGCCCGCTGCGGTCTGGCCGATCTGCAAAGTGGCATTGCGCAGCATCGCGCTGCGCCCCTCCATCAGGCTGCTTTTGGCGCCTTCGAAACTGCGCGACCAGATCACCCTTTCGCGGACAGCATCATGCAGATCAATCTCGGCGCGGAACCGGCTGCCTTCGCCGGTAATGGTGCCCGACACCAGATAATCGACACCCGCCACCGAAGAAACCTCAGCAGGGCGCACGGTTTCAGGATCGAACTGCCGCGAGGCCAGATAAGAGGTAACCGAAAAAGCCCAGCTGCGCGACAGGTGACGGGCCAGTTCCTCGGACACCAGCGACCCCAAAGACACCGCCGAGGTTCCCGGCGCACGGTGCACAAAGGGAAGCACAGCAATCGAGGGCAGCAAATGATCCAGGATCACACGCCCGGGCGGCAGGGCGGCAGGCGGCGCCGGGCTTGCGGCTTCGCGGGCATAGTCCGACCGGGTCTCGCCCAGCCAATCATTAAAGACGGTCTCATGCGGAAGCTCGAACCCCTCCATGAACTCAGCACTTGCCGCGCTGCTGTCCAGTTCGACCCGGGTCAGATCAAGAATGACCCGCTCCCGGTTGGCAAACAAAAGCTTGGCCGCTTCCGGACCCAAGTGGCGGCGCAGTGTCGACAACGCCGTACGCAGGCTCGCCTTGGCTTGCTCAGGCTGCGCCAGGCACCACAATGTCTTCTCCAGAAATGCCCGCGTGCGGATGCCGCCGTCGGCCGTCGACAAAAGCGCCATCAGCGCCTGATGCTTTGCCCCCAGCTGCACATTGGATCCGTCCGCGTGAAAGACGCCAAAAGCACCGAACCGGCAAATCTTAAGTAAGACAGTCATCTGTTAACCCCATTTAACGCTTGCTGCACCCGAGATTAAATTACCATCATGTTGCATCGTTCATTTTTATTTTGCAATCTTTGATTGCAAAATATGCAAAGCAACCTCAGGGCGCATCAACTTCAACCAATTGACGTGAATTTATTGCAATCTATTATAGTTAACTTACTGTAAACAGCAACCTCATTACACCGGGTTTGCGGGCATCAACGACCGAACCGGCAGGGTTTCAATTTTTTTCACCCTGGAGAAATTTAACACCCTCCAAGCACACGAAATAGGTGAAAATCCCGATATGCACAATAGTTCCTAACCGGACTGCGGCTGCATTCCGCCAGTGGCGGAAAGCCGGTCGGCCGCCTTTCAGGCCGGGTGCCAAGCCTGCCGCATCCGGCGGACCGTCAGCCATGCGGCACAAACCGGTAGCCGCTGCCCTGACGCTCAGCCCGGCCCAAACCGCCGCCAGGAAGGTGACAGCCGGCCAGCTGCATCTGCCCGCTGGCAAGCTGGTCCAGAAGACGCAGCCTGACAGCTGCCGCAGTCTGCGGGTCCTGATCCGAGCCAACCGGCCAGGCGGGCTCGGTAAAGCTGACATGGTGGTTGCCGATTGCATCACCCAGAACCATCACGCTTTCACTGCCGCCGCGGATTTCAAAGGACATATGCCCCGGCGTGTGGCCCGGGGTAGCGCGGGCTGCGACGCCCGGCAGGATCTCCTCACCGTCGGCCACCAGCTGCATCCGGTCTTCCAGCACCTCCAACCGGCGGCGGGCACCGGCGGCCATAGCAGCCCGGCTGCTGCCTATCCGGTCCGTGGTTTCCGGATCGTACCAGTAATCCCACTCCCTCTGCCCCATCAGATGCACCGCCTCCGGAAACAGCAGGTCGTCGAAATCATCCAGAACACCCCACAGATGATCAGGGTGGCAATGGGTAAAGACCACATGGGTAACGTCTGCCGGAGCAACCCCAAGCGCCTCCAGCGCTGCTGGCAGCTTGCCGGCGCTGTCCTGAAACCCGGGTCCGGCCCCGGCGTCGAACAGCACAACTCGGCCCTCCTCCCGCAGCATTGTCACATTGACCTCGGGTTTGAGCGGCCCGGCAGCGATCCCGTGCTGCTGCAAAACCGGCTGCAGCGCTTCCGGATCGAGCCCCCCGAACACGAATTCCGGCGGCAAGGTGAGATAGCCGTCCGAAACCGTTTCAATCCGCTTACTGCCCAGCTCGATCCTGGACGACGCCCAGCCTGGCGCCGCCGCTGCTGCCAGTCCTGCTGCGGCCGCCAGGCCGAAATTCCGTCTGGTCAGATCCATGCCGGTCCCCTCGCTCTAAACCAATGCATCAGATGCACATATTCTATTTACTGAATTGTACACAGCTTCACTGACAATGGAAACGCCCGGCTTTGACGCAGGCGCAAAAGGCTGCTTGCAGGGAGCGGGCAGTTCAACCCAATGCCCTGCAGTTTCTGCGCAAGGCGGAACAGAAGCGCTGCGCCGCGGCAGAAAGCTGATGCTCGCGCCGCAGGCACAGGCCGACCGGCCCCAGGGTGCTGTCCGTGTCCAGCGGCAGCTCCGCCATGCTGCCTGCCTCCAGCTCTGGGCGCACTACCCCCTGGCTGATGATCCAGATTGCCTGGTGCTTCAGGACAAACCGCCGCCCTAAAGCCGCGGAAACGGTCTCCACCGGAAACCGCGGCATCCTCAGCCCCTGTTCCAGGAACATCCGCTCGACAAAGGGGCGGATGATCGAGCCTTCGGACGGCAGCAGCAAGGGATAGTCTTCGAAAGCGGAAGACGGCACATGCGTTGCGTCGGCCAAAGGATGATCCTTTGCCACCACCGCCACAACGCGCTCGCGGAACAGCGGATCAAACTCCACCCCTGCCATAGTCTCCGGGGCAGGCAGCCGGCCGACGACAACGTCCAGCCGCCCGCGGCGCAGCTGGTCGATCAGATGCTGGTTATCCCCAGACAGGACCATGAAACGTCCCGGTGCACCGCCTGCGCGCAACTGAGCCAGCGTGTCCGGAACCAGGTCCGCCGCCACTGTAGGCAGTGCCCCGATGGAGACAAGCGGCCCGTCAGCTTCGCCAAGCCCCCGCAGCAGCGCCACTCCGTCCCGCGCCAATGCCAGGCTGCGCCCGGCGTGATCGCGGAACAGTTCGCCATAGCCGCTGAGCCGGATACCGCGGCCGTGTTTTTCCACCAGTGGCTTGCCGCAGACCTCTTCAAGCTCGCGCAAAGCCCTGGTGACCGCAGGCTGTGTCATGCCCAGCGCCTCGGCCGCTTGGGTGACGCTCATCTTGCGGGCTACTTCGACAAAGACCTCAAGATGGCGGAGTTTCAACGATGACGATAATCTCATATCTTTTGGGTTATGATTTTATGATCATTTCAGGATTATACAGATCACTCCCGGTATGCGATACTTTGCCCGACAAAGGGAGAGCAAGATGACGCAGGACCGCCACAGCCGCGGCATGCAGGTGCGGCGGCAGGTACTTGGCGCGGCCCATGTGGATCGCGCCGAGGCCGCCAAGACCGCGCTGGATGCGCCCTTTCAGGACCTGATCACCGAAGGGGCCTGGGGCACGGTTTGGGCCTCGGACCGGATCAGCTTGCGCGAGCGCTCGATGCTAACGCTGGCGCTGCTGGCCGCCACCGGCAATTTCGATGAGATCCCGATGCATATCCGCGCCACTGCCCGCACCGGCGCCAGCCAGGAGGACGTGCTGGAGGCTTTCCAGCATGTGGCGATCTATGCCGGCGTGCCGCGGGCCAACCGCGCGCTGAAACTGGCCAAGCAGACCTATGCCGAGATGGACGCCGAGGGAGAAGACACCGCATGACCACACCGCCAAAGCCAAGCGAGTTCTACCAGCGCGACCGGCGCTGGCACCCGCCTGCCCTGTCTCAGGATTACAAAACCTCGGTCACCCGCTCGCCGCGCCTGCCGCTGATCAGCCTGGAGAACACCGCCAGCGAGATCACCGGACCGGTGTTCGGCCACAATGACATCAATCCTGGCGACAATGACCTGCTGAGCAATTTTGCCAAAACCGGCGAAAGCCCGATCGGTGAGCGGATCATTGTGCATGGCCGGGTACTGGATGAAAACGCACAGGCAGTGCCGAAGACGCTGGTGGAGATCTGGCAGGCCAATGCGAGCGGTAGATACCGGCACAAGAAGGACACTTACCTGGGCGCGCTGGATCCCAACTTCGGCGGCTGCGGGCGGACCCTGACGGATGAGGATGGGTATTACTTCTTCCGCACCGTGAAGCCCGGCGCCTACCCCTGGCGCAACTGGGTGAACGACTGGCGCCCCGCGCATATCCATGTCTCGGTGTTCGGCTCCGGATTTGCCCAGCGGCTGATCACTCAGCTGTATTTCGAAGGCGACCCGCTGATCGCCCGCTGCCCGATCGTGAACACTATCCCCGACCCGAAGGCCGTCGATATGCTGATCGCCCGGATTGACATGAACGCGACCATCCCGCTTGACACCATCGCCTACAGGTTCGACATCGTGCTGCGCGGGCGGCGGTCGACCCTGTTCGAAAACCGGCTGGAGGGGAACTGATGGGTCAGAAGCTGGACTATCTGAAGGAAACCCCGTCGCAAACCGCAGGCCCTTATGTGCATATCGGCCTGGCCCCCGGCGCCGCGGGGTTCGAGATCTACGAACAGGAGCTTGGCTGGGACATCGCCGGGCCCAACGCCAGGGGCGAACGCATCCGGGTCGAAGGTGTCGTGCTGGATGGCACCGGCTCACCCGTGAAAGACGTGCTGCTGGAGGCCTGGCAGGCCAATGCGGAGGGTGTCTATGCGCATCCCGAACATGGCGGCGAGGTGGAAGACGGCTTTCGCGGCTGGGGCCGTGTGATCACCGATTTCGAAAGCGGCGAATGGGGCTTTGACACGGTGAAGCCCGGTCCGGCGATGGGGCGGAACGGCCAAAGGATGGCGCCGCATATCAACCTGTGGATCGTGGCGCGCGGCATCAATGTGGGGCTGAACACCCGGCTCTACTTCGAGGATGAGGCCGAAGCCAATGCCACGGACCCGGTGATCAATCTGATCGAATGGGAAAGCCGCCGCCAGACCCTGATCGCCCGTCGCAGCGAGCGGGACGGCCAGACCGTCTACCGTTTCGACATCCGCCTGCAGGGCGACGGCGAAACCGTGTTCTTTGACATCTGAAGGGAATGGCTCATGAGCAAACCCTGTATCATCTGCATCGCCATCACCGGCTCAGTGCCGACCAAGGCCAACAACCCGGCGGTGCCCGTCACCATCTCCGAGCAGATCGAAAGCACCCAGGAAGCCTTTGAAGCCGGTGCCTCCATCGCCCATTGCCATGTGAGGAACGACGACCAGACGCCGACCTCGGACCCGGAGAAATTCGCCCGCCTGATGGAAGGCCTGCAAAAGCACTGCCCCGGCATGATCGTGCAGCTGTCGACCGGCGGCCGCTCCGGCGCCGGTCAGGAACGCGGCGGCATGCTGCCCCTGCGCCCCGACATGGCATCGCTGTCGGTGGGGTCGAACAACTTCCCGACCCGGGTCTATGAGAATTCACCCGATCTGGTCGACTGGCTGGCCTCGGAGATGCGCACTTATGAGGTCAAGCCCGAGATCGAGGCCTTTGACCTCTCCCACATCCACCAGGCGGTGAGGATGAACCGCGAGGGGCGCATTCCCGGCACTTTATATGTGCAGTTTGTGATGGGGGTGAAGAACGCGATGCCCGTTGACAGGGATGTGTTTGATTACTACGTCAAGACCATGCAGCGGCTGGCACCGGAGGCTGAGTGGTGCGGCGCCGGGGTCGGGCCGGGGCAGATCCTGGTCAACGAATGGTCCATCGCCGCAGGCGGCCACACCCGCACCGGGCTGGAAGACAACATGCGGCTCGACCGGGAAACCCTCGCCCCCTCCAACGCGGCGCTAGTGAAACGCGCGGCAGAGATGTGCGAAAAGTACGAACGCCCTGTCGCCACCTGGAAGCAGGCCCGCGAAATCCTGGAGCTGCGGCCCGGGTAAGGTGCCTGTGTCAGCCACTTGCGTTGCAATTCCAGGCGGCTAGAGTGCGCGCAATCACAATCAAAGGTGGCGCCCCATGCCCGTTTCCTTCTCCCGGCCCGAACTGGTCATATTTGATTGCGACGGGGTCCTGGTGGATTCCGAGCCGATCTTCCTGCGGGTTCTGCACCGCTTCCTGCTCTCCGCCGGCGCCTCTCTGACCCATGCCGACTGCTGCGCGCAGTTCATCGGCAAGAGCAGAGGCGATGTGGAGGCCTATCTGATCGAACAAGGCCTGGCGATCCCGGCGGACTGGCCGGACGCCTTCTATGCCCAGGCGATGGTCGAGCTGGAACGCGACTGCCAGGCGATAGACGGCGTGCAGGAGGTGCTGCAGGCGCTTGTCCAATCCGGCATCCCGTTCTGCGCCGCTTCCAACGGGTTGCGCGACAAGATCGAATTCACCCTGTCGCACACCGGCCTGCTGCCGTTTTTCGAGAACCGCTTCTATTCCGCCTATGACGTGGGCCGCAGCAAACCCGCGCCGGATGTGTTCCTTTTTGCTGCGGAGCTGCATGGCATCCCGCCTGCGCGCTGCACGGTGATCGAGGACAGCCCCAGCGGGCTGGAAGCGGCGCAGGCGGCGGGCATGGCCTGCTACGCCTACTCCGGTGCTGGCACTTTGCCGCCGGGCCGCCTGTTCGGCGCCCAGCCTTTTGGCGCCATGTGGCAATTGCCTGCCCTTTTGGGCCTGGAATGAGCCCGGAAATTTCACGAAACCCCAACAGATCTGTCACAAATCCATTGCCGCAGAAGCGTAGCTGCCAGTCAGACCGAACTGGAGAGACCGCCCTATGCTGCACCCCGCCTTTGCCGCCCCCGGAGAGTTCTACCGCGGCAACCTGCACACCCATTCCAACCGCTCTGACGGGGTTCTGGACCCATCGGAGGTCTGCCGCCGCTACAAGGCCGAAGGCTATGACTTCATCGCCCTGACTGAACACTTTGTTGGCCGTTATGAGTATCCGATCACCGATACCACCGGGTTCCGCGATGAAGTGTTCACTACCCTCCTGGGCGCCGAGGTGCATTCCGGCGCGATGGAGAACGGCGAGCTGTGGCATTTGGTGGCCGTCGGCCTGCCTGCGGACTTCGCGGCCTCCAACTCACCGGATTTTCAGCCTGTGGACGGCCAGGAAAGCGGCCCCGAGCTGGCGCAGCGCGCCCGCGACGCCGGCGCCTTTGTCGCCGTGGCGCATCCGCATTGGTCCGGGCTGACGCTGGCCGATGCCCGCTCGGTTGAGGCCGCCCATGCGGTGGAGATCTACAACCACGGCTGTGCGGTGGAATGCGACCGCGGCGAGGGGTTTCATGTCGCGGATCTGCTGCTGTCCGAACACCGCGACCTGAGCTTCATCGCCACTGATGATGCGCATTTCTCCGGCCCCGACCACTTTGGCGGCTGGGTGATGGTCAAGGCCGAGGCGAATGAGCCCGAACTGCTGCTGGAGGCGCTTAAGGCCGGGAATTTCTATTCCTCGCAAGGGCCGGAACTGAAGGCGGTGGCGCTGAATGGCGGCTATATCGATGTGGCTTGCTCTGCCGTGTCCACCGTGATCGTGCAGGGCCATGGCTCCGCCGCGATGTCCCAGCACGGCGAGAGCCTGACCCAGGCCCGTATCCCGCTGGACCGCTTCAATGACAGCCCCTGGCTGCGGGTTACGGTGATCGACCGGAGCGGCAAGCGCGCCTGGTCCAACCCGGTCTGGCGCTGACCTCTGCTGCGGGTCCCGCCCGGCCCCAAGGCAGGGCCGCGCCGCCCTCATGTGAAGGGGCGGCGCGCGCTACCCCTTGCCAGACAAATCCTTGAGGATCGGGCAATCCGGCCGGCTGTCGCCCGCGCAGCCTTTGACCAGCTCGCCCAGCGTGTCCCGCATGGCCTGCAGATCGGCGATCTTGGCCTCGATCTTGGCCAGATGCTCCTGCGCCAGCTGCTTCACATCAGCGCTGGCGCGGCTTTCGTCTTCATAAAGCGCCATCAGGGTGCGGCAGTCCTCGATGGTGAACCCCAAGGCCCGCGCCCGGCCCAGAAACGCCAGCTTGTGAAGGTCGGTCTCAGCAAAGCAGCGGTAGCCGTTGGCGCTGCGGTGCGGCTTGATCAGGCCGATATCCTCGTAGTAGCGGATGGTCTTGGCCGGAAGGCCTGACCGGCTGGCCACATCGCCGATATTCATACGCTTGCCTCCTGCTTGCGGGCCGCACCGGGCGCTTGCCCGGCTCCCTCCTCATCTATAGCAGGATTCAGGCGGCGCAAGCGCAGCGCGTTGCTCAGCACAAAGACGCTCGACAAAGCCATGGCACCAGCCGCCAGCGCAGGCGTCAGCAGCGGCCCGCCGAAAGGATACAGAGCCCCTGCCGCCACCGGCACCAGCAGCACGTTGTAACCGAAAGCCCAGCCCAGGTTCTGGCGGATATTGCGCATAGTGGCGCGGCTGACCGTCAGTGCATTCACCACCCCGCGCAGATCGCCCGAAACCAGCACCACATCAGCTGCCTCGATCGCCACATCGGTGCCGGTGCCGATGGCAATGCCCGCATCCGCGGCGGCCAGCGCCGGCGCGTCATTGATGCCGTCGCCGGTGAAGGCCAGCGCACCGAAGTCCTGCTGCAGTTCCTTGACCGCCGAAACCTTGTCCGCCGGCAGGCACTCCGCCTTGACCGCATCAATACCCAGCCGCGCGGCAATTGCCTGCGCCGTGGCCTCTGCATCGCCGGTGATCATCGCCACCTTCAGCCCCTGTGCATGGAATGCCTTGATGGCTGCCGGAGTGCCCGGCTTGATTGGATCCGCCACTGCCAGAAGCGCCCCCGCCTGGCCATCAATGGCCACATACAAAGGCGTCTCCCCGCGTTCTGCAAGCCGCTGGCCTTCACCTCCCAAAGCGCCCAACGCAACACCCTCGCGTGCCATCAGCCGGGCTGCGCCTGCCAGAACCGCATGCCCTTCCACCTCCGCCCGCAGGCCATAGCCGGGAATGGCCTCGACGCTGTCCGCCCCGGGCAGCCCCTTGCCCGCCGCGGCAACAATGGCCTGTGCAATGGGGTGTTCCGAAGACGCCTCCGCCGCCCCGGCCAAGCGCAGCACCTCGTCCCGGGTGAAGCCTTCGGCGCAGATCAGCTCAGTCAGCGCAGGGCGGCCTTCGGTCAGCGTGCCGGTCTTGTCGAGCGCCACCACCCGCACCTCCTGCAGGCGCTGCAATGCGTCTCCCTTGCGGAACAGCACGCCCATCTGTGCAGCGCGGCCGATCCCCACCATGATCGAGGTCGGCGTTGCCAGACCCATCGCGCAGGGGCAGGCAATGATCAGCACCGAAACGCCCGCGACCAATGCCAGCGGCAGCGCGGGGGCCGGACCGAAAACAGACCAGGCCAGCACCGTCAGCGCCGCCACCGCAATCACCGCGGGCACGAACCAGAGGGTGATCCGGTCCACCAGCCCCTGCACCGGCAGTTTGGCGCCCTGCGCCTGTTCAACCATGTGAATGATCTGCGCCAGCACCGTATCGCGCCCGACCCTTGTGGCCCGGTACTCCAGCACGCTGTTGCCATTTACGGTCCCTGCCGTCACTTCATCGCCGCGGGACTTGGCCACCGGCACCGGCTCGCCGGAAATCATGCTCTCGTCGATGTAAGAGCTGCCGGAGATTACTTCCCCGTCCACCGCAATCCGCTCGCCCGGGCGGCTGCGGATCAGGTCTCCGGCACCGATCTCTTCAACCGGCGTCTCCACTGCTGCACCGCCGCTGACCACCAGTGCGGTCTTGGGCTGCAGCCCGGCCAGTTTACGGATCGCCGCCCCAGTACGCCCCTTGGCCCGCGCCTCCAGAAAACGGCCGGTAAGGATCAGCACCACGATCACCGCTGCCGCCTCGTAATAGACATTGGCGGTGCCCGCAGGCAGCAGGCTTGGCGCAAAGGTGGAGAGCACCGAAAACCCGAAAGCCGCCGCAGTGCCCAGAGCCACCAGCGCGTTCATGTCCGGCGCGCCGCGCAGCAAGGCCGGGAAGCCCTTGGCATAAAACTGCCGCCCCGGTCCCGCCAGCACCGCCGAGGTCAGCGTAAACTGCAGCAGGTAGCTGTTCTGCAGCCCGATATTGGCGGCCACCCAATGGTGCAGCGCCGGGACCATGTGGCCGCCCATCTCGATCAGAAACACCGGCAGAGTCAGCAGCGCAGCCAGCAGCACCTGCCACCGCAGCGCATTGATCTCATTCGCCTTGCGCCGCCCCGCCTGCTCTGCCTCATCTGCCGCTGCGACGCTAAGGCGGGCCGGATAGCCCGCTGCGCTGACCGCCCGGGCCAGATCGGCGGCACGGGCCATGCCGGTCAAATAGCGGACCTGCGCCGTCTCATTTGCCAGGTTCACGCTGGCCTCCAGCACTCCCGGCACCGCCAGCAGCGCCTGCTCAACCCGGCCAACGCAGGACGCACAGCTCAGACCCCCGACCGTCAGCACCGCCTGTGATTCCGCCGCCGGATACCCCGCCGCCGCTAATGCGCCGGTCAGATCCGAAAGCGGCACATCACCTGCCGCCTCCACCTGTCCTGTGGCATTGGCCAGGTTCACCGAGGCCGAGGACACCCCTTCAACCCCGGCCAGGGCACGCTCCGCCCGTCCGGCGCAGCCCGCGCAGCTGAGGCCAGTGATATGCAATGAAATCCGGGTGAGGTCCGACATGGGAAATCCGCTGATTAGGGTCCTATGCCAGACCATATGAGGGTTCCTGTCAGTGGAAGGTCAAGGCCTTGCTGCTACTTTCCTTCCCAAAACCGGAAGCTTTCAGGCAAGCCGCTGGAACTGCGCTGCTTTTGCACCTGCAGGCAATGGCGCGGACGGGTGTTCTGCGGTCGCATTTGGGGCAAAGCCCCGCAGCCGGCCGCTGTTAGGGTGGCCGGGACGCTTGCGCGCACCGGACCGCAAATGTAACGCTGGATCAGGGAGGCCCGCATTGCGCCGCCGCTGACAAAGAATTCACCCCGGTCCCGCTGTTGCGGCGGTCCGGCACCGAAGAAAAAAGACGAAGGAACAACCGTATGATCAAGACCCGTGCCGCC
>NZ_JWLC01000012.1 GCF_000813745.1 Leisingera sp. ANG-M1
CTTCATGCCGAAGTTCGGGCCCAGGCTCGCTTCGCGGATACAGATCATCGCATTCTTGCCGATCCGGTTCAGGCCGTCGCCCAGGCCCACGGTGGTGGTGGTCTTGCCTTCGCCCGCAGGCGTCGGGTTGATCGCGGTCACCAGAATCAGCTTGCCGTCTTCTTTGCCCTGAACCGAGTTGATAAACTCCTGGCTCACCTTCGCCTTGTCGTGGCCGTAGGGCAGCAGATCGTCGTTCGAGATCCCGATCTTCGCGCCAATCTCCTGGATCGGCTTCTTCTGCGCTTCACGCGCAATCTCAATGTCACTCTTGTAGCTCATGGCCCTCTCCCTGTTGCCATCTCTTCCGGTTCAGGCCCCGCCGCTGATTTTCCCCGCGAGGCAAGATATATTCCTATTACTCAAATTATTTTCCTGCACGTCAACACATTCCTGCAGGATTTTGCCTGAAAAACAGGGGGATTTTGCTGTTTCTGCCGCGGATCGGAAACAGGCCGAATTTCACCCTGGGTGAAAGCGGCGCATATGCGGCAAAGCCTGCCGCAAACAAAAGAGGCCCGGGCGATGCCCGGGCCGTGCGTAGTCCAATCCGAAGACCGGACAGGGGGAATCAGAGGCAGGACTCAGATATCCAGCGTGTTGTCCTTCTCCCAGCGGGAGAAGTGATTGACGAAGGAGTTCCACTCCTGCTGCTTCATCTTCATGTAGGCGTTGGAGAACTCCTCGCCCATCATGCTCTTCAGCTCTTCGTCCTGATCATAGAAGCGCAAGGCATCCAGCATGTTCAGCGGCAGCTTCGGCGCATCGGTGATGGTGTGGCCTTCGGCATACATGTCGATGTCGTGGCGCGGGCCGGGATCCGCCTTGGTGCGGATGCCGGAGAGGCCCGCGGCGATGATCACCGCCTGAAGCAGATAGGGGTTCACCGCACCGTCGGGCAGACGCAGCTCAAACCGGCCGGGGCCCGGGACACGCACCATGTGGGTGCGGTTGTTGCCGGTCCAGGTGACGGTGTTCGGCGCCCAGGTGGCACCGGACATGGTGCGCGGCGCGTTGATCCGCTTATAGGAGTTCACCGTCGGGTTGGTGATCGCCGCCAGCGCCGAGGCGTGTTTCATGATGCCGCCAAGGAAGTGGCCGCCCTGCTCTGACAAGCCCAGCTCAGCAATGTCACCTTCGCCCTTTTCGCCGGCAAACACGTTGACGCTGGCGTCCTTGCCCGGCGCGTCCCAGACCGAGATATGCGCGTGGCAGCCGTTGCCGGTCAGGCCCTCAACGGGCTTGGGCATGAAGGTCGCCCGGAAACCGTGCTTTTCCGCGACGGATTTGGCCATGAACTTGAAGAAGCTGTGCTTGTCCGCGGTCGCCAGAGCGTCGTCAAAGTCCCAGTTCATCTCCCACTGGCCGTTGGCGTCTTCGTGGTCGTTCTGATAGGCGCCCCAGCCCAGCTCCAGCATGTAATCGCTGATCTCGCGGATCACATCGAGGCGGCGCATCATTGCCTGCTGGTCGTAGCAGGGCTTCTCCGCAGTATCGAAGGGGTCCGAGATCTCTTCGCCTTCCGGGGTCAGCAGGAAGAATTCGGCTTCGATGCCGGTCTTCACATGCAGGCCCTCGTCCGCGGCTTCCTTGATCAGGCGGCGCAGCACGTTGCGCGGCGCCTGGGCGACATCCTCGCCTTCCATCACGCAGTTGCCCGGCACCCAGGCGATTTCCTTGTTCCAGGGCAGCTGGATCACTGCCTCCGGATCCGGCACCGCCAGCATGTCCGGATGCGCCGGAGTGAGGTCGAGCCAAGTGGCAAAACCGGCAAAGCCGGCCCCGTCTTCCTGCATATCCGCAATCGCCCGTGCCGGCACCAGTTTGGCGCGCTGGCCACCGAACAAGTCGGTGAAGGAGATCATGAAATATTTAACGCCTTTTTCTTTTGCGAAAGCAGCCAGATCTGTCGTCATGGTCCTACTTCCTTTCCCTGTTGCATGTTGCTTGTAAAAGAGGCGCGGCCAGTAACCAGCCGCGCCCCGAAAATCATCAGAACCCTGCTTTGCCCGGGTACCAGTCGGTGCCCGCCAGCGGCACGCGCGCCATAGCGGCGGCCTCCATGGTCAGGGCGCACAGATCCTCGGGTTCGAGGTTGTGCAGGTGGTTGTGGCCGCAGGCGCGGGCAATGGTCTGGGCTTCCAGGGTCATCACCTTGAGATAGTTGCGCAGACGGCGGCCCGCATCAACCGGGTCGACGCGCTTCATCAGCTCGGCGTCCTGGGTGGTGATGCCCGCCGGGTCCATGCCTTCGTGCCAGTCGTCATAGGCGCCGGTGGTGGTGCCCAGCTTCTGGTACTCGCTCTCCCATTTCGGGTCGTTGTCGCCCAGCGCGATCAGCGCCGCGGTGCCGATGGCCACCGCGTCAGCGCCCAGCGCCATCGCCTTGGCCACGTCCGCACCCGTGCGGATGCCGCCGGAAACGATCAGCTGCACTTCGCGGTGCACGCCCAGGTCCTGCAGCGCCTGCACGGCAGGGCGGATACAGG
Source organism: Leisingera sp. ANG-M1 (assembly GCF_000813745.1). GTDB lineage: Bacteria > Pseudomonadota > Alphaproteobacteria > Rhodobacterales > Rhodobacteraceae > Leisingera. The sequence goes on from NZ_JWLC01000012.1 coordinate 2,529, forward strand.
CCAGGGTCGGCAGGCCGACATGCTCGATGAACACGTCCTGGGTTGCAGCGGTGCCGCCCTGCATGCCGTCCAAAACCACAACGTCGGCGCCGGCTTTCACGGCCAGTGCAGTGTCGTAGTAGGGACGGGTGCCGCCCACTTTCACATAGATCGGCACCTGCCAATCGGTGATTTCGCGCAGCTCCAGGATCTTAATCTCCAGGTCATCCGGGCCGGTCCAGTCCGGGTGGCGGCAGGCAGAGCGCTGGTCGATGCCTTTGGGCAGGCAGCGCATCTCTGCAACCCGGTCCGAGATCTTCTGGCCAAGCAGCATGCCGCCGCCGCCGGGCTTGGCGCCCTGGCCGACCACAACTTCGATGGCGTCCGCTTTGCGCAGGTCATCCGGGTTCATGCCGTAGCGGGACGGCAGATACTGATAGACCAGTTTCGAGGAATGACCGCGTTCTTCCGGGGTCATGCCGCCGTCACCGGTGGTGGTGGAGGTACCGGCTGCGGATGCGCCGCGGCCTAGGGCCTCTTTTGCGGGGCCGGACAGCGCGCCGAAGCTCATGCCGGCGATGGTGACCGGGATATCCAGCTCAATCGGCTTCTTGGCGAAACGGGTGCCCAGGGTCACTTTGGTTTCGCATTTCTCGCGATAGCCTTCCAGCGGGTAACGCGAGACCGAGGCGCCGAGGAACAGCAGGTCATCGAAATGCGGGACCCGGCGCTTGGCGCCGCCGCCGCGGATGTCGTAGATCCCGGTGGCTGCCGCGCGGCGGATTTCCGCGTTGATCGGGTTGGTGAAAGTCGCCGACTGGATCGGCTCGGTACGGGGGATGTTCTTGTTATCCATGCCTTTTGATCCTGTCCTTAGTACGCTTGCGCGTTGTCGACGTCGAAGTTGTAGAGCTGGCGGGCCGAGCCGTAGCGCTTGAACTCTTCCGGCTTGGCGTCGGAGCCCGCGCGTTCCAGCAGATCCTTGAGGATCTCGATATGCTCGGGCCGCATCTCTTTCTCGATGCAGTCGGCGCCCAGGCTCTTGACCGAGCCGCGCACGAACAGGCGCGCTTCATAGCAGCTGTCGCCCAGCGCATCGCCGGCATCGCCGCAGACAACCAGGTTGCCCGCCTGCGCCATGAAGGCGCACATATGGCCGATGTTGCCGTGCACGACGATGTCGATGCCTTTCATCGAGATACCGCAGCGCGAGGACGCATTGCCCTTGATGACCAGCAGCCCGCCATGGCCGGTGGCACCGGCATACTGGCTGGCATCGCCTTCGACGATCACCTGGCCGGACATCATGTTCTCGGCCACGCCGGGGCCAACCGAGCCTTCGACGCGCACGGTCGCCTGCTGGTTCATGCCGGCACAGTAATAGCCGGTGGAACCCTTGACGGTCACGTCGATCGGCGAGTCCAGGCCCACGGCAATCGCATGGCTACCCTTGGGGTTGACGATTTCCCAGGCAGTCTTGTTGGTTCCGCCGTTCTGCTCCTGCAGGGTCGAGTTCAGACCGCGCAGGCCATTTGCTTCAAGATCGTATGTCTGCATCTTAGTGGTTCCAGAAGTAAACGGTTGCGGGTTCGGGCTCCCAGACCTTGGCATCTTCGATGCCCGGCAGGTTCACCAGCGCGCGGTATTCGGAACCGAAAGCCACATACTGGTCGGTTTCCGCCATCACGGCCGGCTTACAGGCGATCGGGTCGCGGACCACGCCAAAGCCGTCCTTGGTGCCCACCACGAAGTTGAAGAACCCGTCCAGGTCTTCCAGGGTGCCTTCCAGCGCTTCACCCAGGGTGGCGCCGTTCTGCATCTTCCAGGTCAGATAGGCCGCGCCGACTTCGGTGTCGTTCTGGCTTTCGATCCGCACACCGTCGCGGCGCAGCTTGCGGCGCAGCGAGTTGTGGTTGGAAAGCGAGCCGTTGTGCACCAGGCACTGGTCCGAGCCGGTCGAGAACGGGTGTGCGCCCTCGGTGGTCACGGCAGATTCGGTGGCCATACGAGTGTGGCCGATGCCGTGAGTGCCGCTCATGCCGCGCACGTCGAAACGCTCGGCGACTTTCTCGGGCAGACCCACTTCCTTGTAGATCTCAATGGTGTCGCCTGCGCTCATGACGCGCATGCCGGGGCGCAGCTCGGCCAGCGCGCTGCGCGCCTCTTCGGCCTTGCCCGCGGCCACATCCAGCACCGCGTGGGTATCGATCACCCGGATCGACACATCGCTGCTCAGCGCTTCGGCCAGGGCGCCGTCCAGCCCGTCAAAGGCCTCCTCCGGCGCATCCGACTGAACGGTCAGCTTGGTGCGTCCGTCCGCTTCGGATCCGTAGATTGCAATGCCCGCACTGTCGGGACCGCGGTCCGTCATGGTGATGAGCATATCGGTGAGCATATCGCCCAGTTTTGGCTCTAGTGATTTGTCTTTCAGAAAAAGACCGACAATCCCGCACATGGGTGTGCCTCCTGCTTTTCATCTCGAATCAACGCTAGCAGTTTGCCGGCAGTCGTTCAACTCTTATGAAACTTATTTTCCCCTGAAGGAAAGAAAAGGCGCGCCGTCTGGCGCGCCTCTGGTTGGGTCCGGGTCAATACTTCTCCAGCAAAGAGTGTATTTTTTCCCTATCTCCCATCTGCTTAGCCTTCTTGAGGTGTTCGCCCTCTCGGACAAACTGGATCCGGTGCCAAGCGATCCAGAAGATCACCCCCAGGACAACCATCAATCCTTCTGATCCTTGGAAGGGGTAAACCGGGCCCACTTCTGCCAGGTCGACTGCCCAGCTGTCGTATCCGATCGTAGACATTTCAAATCTCCTTATTCAGCTGGAACGCCGCCGCCATTCACCGCAGCCTTGTCGGCGGCAATGATTTCGGCCTTGGCATCTTCGTAGGCATGGTGCTCGGCGTAATCGAGGCCCTGCAGTTCCACCTCTTCCGGGATCCGCAGCACGCCGGCAGCGGCCTGCATCTTGGCGATCACAAAGCCCGGCAGCCAGCCCAGCACGCCAAACATGATCACCGCACCGATGGTCTGGCCAACCGGGTTCACCGCGGCAAAGCCTTCATACGGGGAGCTCGGTGCGCCCCACAGCAGGAAGCCGGAGATGATCAGGCCGACAACGCCCGAGTAGCCGTGCACGGCAACCGCGCCGACCGCATCGTCGATCTTGAAAGTGCGCTCGACCCAGTAGTGCAGCTTGTAGACGATCACGACACCAACGGCGCCCACCAGCATCGCCTGGATCGGGTGATACAGGTCATTGCCCGCGGAAGCAGTGATGATGCCCGCCAGGCCGCCGGAGAAGGTCCAGAACGCATCGCCGCGCGACACCACATAGGCCGCCATCAAACCGCCAGAGAGCGACATCAGGAAGTTGAAGGTGATCGCGGACAGCGACGTCGGAGCCAGATAGATGTTGGTTGCCGTCCAGGTTTCGCCGGTGATCAGACCGCCAATGCCTTCGGGCGAGATCGCCGGAATGTTGCAGGCGGCATAGAAGCCCCAGAAACCGGAGTAGATCAGGAAGATACCAATGGTCAGCATCCAGGGGTTATGCGGCGGGATATCGCGCGGGGTGCCGTCAGCGGCAAACTTGCCCAGGCGCGGGCCCAGCACCATAATCACGCCCAATGCGTAACCGCCGGCAATCGCGTGGATAACACCGGACGCATAGGCATCGTGGTAGCCCAGATACTTCACCATCCAGCCTTCGGCATGCCAGCCCCAGGCCGCGTCGATGATCCAGAACACCGAGCCGATCATCACCGCATGCACCCACAAGGCGGACGAGCGGATCCGCTCGATCACCGCGCCGGACACGATCGAGGCAGCAGTCCAGGAGAACAGCAGGAACGCTGCCCAGAACACGCCGGTGATCCGGTCGGAAAGGTTGGTGCCCATGTTTTGCGACCACGGCAGGTTTGCCGAACCAGCGTCGTGGTTCAGGCCGCCGAAGAACGGGAAGCTGGGGAAGGCCCAATAGATCCACCAGCCGAAGAAGAAGAAGGTCACCGTGACCAGCGGAATGATCATGATGTTCTTCATCAATGTGTGCATGTGGTTGCGGTGGCGGCTGGCGCCGACCTCATACATGCAGAACCCCACGTGAATGAGGAACATGAAGACAACGGTCACCCAGTAATAAAACTCGGTGAACACCGTTGTTAACGCGTTCAGATTTCCATCCAATTTTTTGCCCTCCTGTTGGCAGTGTTCCCGGGCATTTTTTGCCTCTTGGGAATATTATTTTACCTTATTATTGGGTCTCAGCGGGCAGACCTGTCAATCTTCATGTGAAAATTTGTTCACCAGCAGGGAACTTCATGCCGCTTTTGGCGCCCCCTTCCTGCCGCTTTCCAGACCAGTTAAGTCCCGGGCGCCCAAAGACTTAGCGCTAACTGGCCCTGACCGGTTCCGGGCGGCGGCACCCCATTGCTGCGACCGCCAAACCCATGCCCCAACTGCGCATTTGCGACGGAATCACGCGAATCTCCGGCACTGCGCCCGCATGATTCTCCCCCGGAACGGGTTGGCCAGCGCTTACTGCAACCGTAAGCCTGATGTCGAAAAAGACCATTTCAGGCCAATTCATGCCGCAAACCCATTCGAAACCGGCATTTTCGGCAAAATCTTTTTCCTGTTAGGAATAATCATTGACATTGAACCCCCTCCCTTGGCTAACTGGACCAGACCAATGGAACCAAATCAAGAATTTTGGTCCGCACCAATAGGGAGAAACGAACAATGGCCATCATCTGGCGGACTTCAGCACTGGCCCAGCGCCACAAGGAAATCGGCGGCGAGCTGGAAGATTGGAACGGCATGGGAACCGCCTGGTTCTATGACCACAGCCCCGAGCGCGCCAAAGCCGACTATGAGGCGATCCGCACCAAGGCCGGCCTGATGGATGTGTCCGGCCTGAAGAAAGTCCACGTGGTGGGCGAGCACGCCGCGCAGGTCATCGACCGGGTCACCACCCGCAACGTCGAAAAGATCATGCCGGGCCGCTCCACCTATGCCTCGATCCTGAATGACCAGGGCAAATTCGTGGACGACTGCATCATCTACCGCCTGTCGGTGAACAGCTGGCTGGTGGTGCATGGCACCGGCACCGGCATGGAGCAGCTGAACACGGTCGCGGCCGGCAAGAACTGCTCGGTGATCTTCGACGACAACATGCACGACATGTCGCTGCAGGGCCCGGTTGCCGTGGACTTCCTGGCCGAATACGTGCCCGGCATCCGCGATCTGGCCTATTTCGGCATCATCCAGACCAAGCTGTTCGGCTGCCCGGTGATGATCTCACGCACCGGCTACACCGGCGAGCGCGGCTATGAGATCTTCTGCCAGGCCAAAGACGCGGTTCACCTGTGGGACAGCATCCTGGACAAGGGCAAGGGCATGGGCATCGTGCCGGTGCAGTTCTCCACCCTCGACCTGCTGCGCACCGAAAGCTACCTGCTGTTCTATCCGGGCGACAACTCGGAAACCTACCCGTTCGACAACGAGACCTGCGGCGACACCCTGTGGGAGCTGGGCCTCGAGTTTACCGTCTCTCCGGGCAAGACCGGCTTCATCGGCGCCGAGAACCACTATGCCGCCGAAGGCAAAGAGCGGTTCAAGATCTACGGCGTCCAGCTGGAGGGCACCACCCCGGCGGATGAAGGCGCAGACCTGCTGCAGAACGGCGAAAAGGTCGGCGTGGTCACTTACGGCATGTACTCCGACGTGAACAAACACAACGTGGGCATCGCGCGGATGCCGGTGGCTTGCGCCAAGCCGGGCACCGAGCTGACTGTCCGCAACGGCGACGGCACCGAGATTGCCGCCACCGCCGCCGAGATGCCCTTCTACGACAAGGACAAATCGATCCGCACCGCAAAGGGCTGATCCGGATCCCGGGCGTCTCCATCCCGGAGGCGCCCGCTTTCGTTCACCCGGACTGCAGGAAAAGCGACCCACATGTCTAAGACCGTATTCCCCCCTTCGATCAAAAGCCGCCCCGTCTACGGCGAGCTTGAAGCCCGCGCCGGCAGCGGCCACCTGATGATTGCCGACGCCGAGGGCGCTGAGGCGATCCTCGATCTGGCCAAATCCGCCGACGCGGCGTTCTGGGCCAAGGCCCATATCATCTACATCCCCAAGGGCACCGGCACCAAATACAGCAGCCAGCTGGAAGAGCTGGGTGCTGGCCAGTACTACGCAGGCCCCTCCTACGAGGCCGCGCAAAGCCGCATCCGCCGCGCTCTGCTGGACTGCCACATGGGTACCCAGGTATACCTCACCGGCACCGAAAGCCTGATGGGCCAGGCCATGGCCGAGGCCACCGCCGCCGGCATTCCGCATACCGCGATCCAGACCGAGCACCGCGGCTCCACCGCGCGGCGCATGCAATGCGTGCACTGCAAGGGCATCACCGAGGACGTCACCACCGACCCGTTCGAATGCAGCCACTGCGGCCTCAGCCTGTTCGTGCGCGATCACTATTCGCGCCGTCTCGCCGCCTTCCAGGGCGTGCGGGTGGATGCCGAAGATCCGGGCAACATCCCCGAAAAAGTGGAGCTGTTCAAATGAGTGCTGGCACCGCAAAACTGAATGTCACCGTGGCCGAGGTCAAACCGATCAACGACCTCGTCACCCGTTTCAAATTCGTCCGCACCGGCGGCGGCGACCTGCCCACCTTCTCGGGCGGCGCCCATACCGTGGTGGAAATGCAGGACGGCGATATCACCCGGCTCAATGCCTATTCGCTGATGTCCGACCCGGCCGACCGCGGCGCCTACATGATCTCGGTGCGCCGCGATGACGAAGGCCGCGGCGGCTCCAAATTCATGCATTCCCAGGTGAAAGAGGGCATGGAGATGGTGATCTCCAACCCGGTCAACCTGTTCTCGCTGGATCTGCGCGCCAAAAAGCACCTGATGCTGGCCGGCGGCATCGGCATTACGCCGTTCATTGCCCAGATGCATCAGCTGTCTATGATGGGCGGCCAGTTTGAGCTGCATTACTCGGTACGCACTGCCTCGCTAGGCACCTATGCCGAAGAGTTGTCAGCGCAGTACCCGGGCAAGGTGCATATCTATCACGACGACCAGGACGAAGCGATTGACCTCAATACCCTGCTCGCTACTCAGCCGCTTGGTACTCATGTCTATGTCTGCGGCCCCAAGGGCATGATCAACTGGGTGCACGGCACCTCCGAGGACATGGGCTGGCCGCGCGAGGCTGTGCATTCCGAGGAATTCCTGGCGCCTGCATCGGGCAAGCCGTTTGAGGTGAAATGCGCCGTGTCCAACAAAGTGGTCCAGGTCGGCGAGCACCAGTCTCTGCTGGAAGCACTGGAAGCGGCGGGCATCGACGCCCCCTATCTCTGCCGCGGCGGCGCCTGCGGTCAGTGCGAGACCAATGTCATCGGCTATGACGGCAAGTTCCTGCACTACGACCACTGGCTGACCGACGAGCAGAAGGCAGGCGGCAAGCACATCATGCCCTGCGTCTCGCGCTTTGAAGGCAAAACCCTGGTCCTGGACCGCTGAGGGAGACAGATATGACCATCCAATTCAACGACGAAACCTTCCACGGCGACTTCACCTTCAAGAACTCGGACTGGGCGATCAAACGCTTCCCCTTCCCGTTCCACGAAGACAGCTACATGTATTCCGTGAACATGGAGCCGCATAAGTCCTACCGCCCCGGCTCGGTGTTCGAAAAAACCTTCGACGTGGACGAGCATTATGTGGCGGAAATGAAGGACCGCGCCCGCGTCCTGGCCGACGACCCGCTGCGCTGCCAGTCGCTGCCGCATATGACGCTGGCAGGCTGGGACCTGGTCGAGCTGATCATGGAAGCCAAAGCGGCCGAATACCCGGATCTGTTTGAACTGCATAAAGACGGCAACCGCTGGCGCTGGATCAACAAGCCGCTCGGCATCGACGACACCTTCACTTTCCTCGATGAAAGCACCCTGCCTTACGGGCCGATGGAATACATCACCCGCCAGACTCAGGGCGACTTTGCGGTGCTCGACCAGCGCGACGACAACCTGTGGATGGATGCCGGCATGGTCACCACCCAGGCCGACTGGTCTCTGGACTTCGACATCGGCATGAACTTCTTCGAATGGCACGCGCCGGTGCCGAAGGCGCACGAGATGGGCATCTTCGTCCGCGCGCTGAAGTTCCTCTTGAACATCCAGCAGGGCCAGCCCGCCCGCCGCCTGAACTGGACCATGACGGTCAATCCTCTGCTCGACACCTCCCCGGAGAACTACCACAAATGGGGCACCATGAAGCAGGGGCTCACGATGGAGAACATCGGCGAGAAGCAGCACCTGCGGGTCGAACTGCAGACCTTCTTCCGGCTGCCGCGCTCCAACGCACTGGTGTTCCCGATCCGCTGCTACCTGATCCGGTTTGAAGATCTGGTGACAGTGCCGAAATGGGGCCGCCGCCTGCACCGGGTGATCCGCGATCTGCCCGAGGAGCTGGCCACCTACAAGGGCTTCATCGATAACCGCCCGCTGATGGTGGAATGGCTGTCGCAGTACGACGACGGCAGCCCGACCTCGGACGGTATCTGGCCCGACGATTGATCCCGAGCGGACCTGGCGGGCCGTCCCTACCCCCTGTCACTTAGGCCCGCCTCACTGACTGCCGTTGCTTTGCGCTCCGGCAGTTTCTTTTTTACCTATAGGGGGGGTGCTCCCGCCCCTGCATCAGACGGCTGGCTTCGCCTGCCCCCTGTGCAGCGTTGGGCCGGGCAGCGCGCTTCGCGCGCTGCGGGCGGCAGATAGCAAGCTTAAGGCAATACGCAACCGCGCCGCGCATCGCGCGGCGCTACGCCCAACTGCGCAAGGACATCTTCAGATGTTCCTGAAGCAGGCGGGAGCACACCCGCCGCAGGTCAGCTCGACTGCGGATAGGAAATGATCGACAGGTAGCGGGCCGGCAGTTTCACCAGCCCTTCCGGCCCATGCGGCGCGTCGGCATCGAAGAACAGCGTATCCCCGGCCTTCAGGGAAAACACCTTGTCGCCATGCCGGTAGTCCACTTCGCCCTCCAGCATGTAAAGCATCTCGATGCCGTCGTGCTGGAAGGTCGGGAACACATCCGACTCTTCGGTGAGGGTGATCATGTAGGGTTCAACCACCACACCGGATGCATTTGCCCCCAAGTGACCTAAAAGCTGGTATTGGTGCCCAGCCCTTGTGCCCGCACGCTCAGTCTCCATCCCCTCGCCCGATCTGGTATGAACCGCCTCCCGGGTTTCTTCAAAGCGGCGGAAGAACGACGTGATCGGCACGCTCAAAGCATTGGCCAGCAGCTGCAGCGTGGTCAGCGACGGCGAGGTATTGCCATTCTCGATCTTCGACAGCATCCCGATCGACAAGCCCGTCAGATTGGCCAGATCCGCCACCGTGATCCCCTGCTGGCGCCGGAACGAGCGGACCTCGCGGCCGATCGCTACTTCCAGGACTTTTTCCGCGCCATCGCGGACTCGATGCGGATCTTGGGAAAGGTTGTTGGCCACTGCGTCGGTATCGTCTTTGGGTTTTGCCACTGTGTTATCTTCCTTCTGGACGGCCTCTGACAAGCGCGCAGCGGGGATTACGCAAAAACTTTTACGGACACAAGAAACCACGCGAAAATTATTTTACTGCCATTACCAGTTTTTCCCAAGCCCTCACCGTCACAGGAAAGAAATTTGTTGCCCCGCCGCTCCAGCCCGGAACATCGAAACCCGGGGCCAAGGGCCCCGGGCTTGCTCCAGCTGCCGCAAAACGCAGCGTCTCAGTCATCCAGCAGCAGCAGACAGGCCCCGAGCACCTTGCGGGTGCCATCAAACACCACCGGCTTCTCACCGCGCCACCGGCTGGCATGACGGTGGTCCACGGGCCAGCCGGACGTCAGGCTGCGCAGGGTCTCTTCCGTTTCAGAAGCAATCGCACCGATCCTGATTTTGAGATTGCCGTGGTAGGTCTCCCGGTGCAGCGCCTCCATACGCAAATGAAACAGCGACGAGCGGCTGCGCGGAGCGATAAACATCTCCGCCACTTGCTCCGAGGCCCCGCTCCAAACCCGCAACGCGCGGGCTTGCAGCTTCTCAGCCTCCTCCAGCGCCCCCGACCGGAACGCCAGCACCGCCAGATTGGCGGGGGCTGCGGCCTGCCGCAAGTCTGCGCCAGGAAAGGCAATCCGCGCCAGCAGACCAGCCAGCCGGAACAGGCGCATCGCCTTGCGCACATGCCCCGCCGCAGCCTCTGCCAGCGCCCGCTCCATCAGCCGCTCCCAGATCAGGTCGGCGCGGGACCAGCCAGCCGCGCGCGCCACCCGCATTTCCGCGTCCTGCTTAAAGCCCCAGATACGCGGCGCGGACGTGTTCGTTTCCGTGAAGCTCATCTGCAGGTCCCTCCATTGCTGCATTTCCGGTTTCCAGGACATAGGCGTAGTCAGCCAGTTCCAGCGCCAGCTCCGCATTCTGCTCGACCAAGACGACCGACAGACCGTTGGCGTTGATCTCCTCAACGATCTGAGCAATTTCCTCGACAATCACCGGCGCCAGCCCCATCGACGGCTCGTCCATCAAGAGCAGCCGCGGCTTGGACATCAGCGCGCGGCCGATGGCCAGCATCTGCTGTTCGCCGCCCGACATCGTCTTGGCCATCTGGGTGCGCCGTTCGCGCAGCCGCGGGAAACGTTTGAAGACATCTTCCAGATCCGCCTCAATCGCTTCCTTGTCCTTGCGCAGGAATGCCCCGGTGCGCAGGTTCTCCTCCACCGTCATGTCGGGGAAAATCCGCCGCCCCTCCGGCACATGGGCGATACCGTTGGCCACCACCTTATGCGCGGGCAGATGGTCGATCCGCTTGCCCTCAAAGGTGATCTCGCCCGCGGTGATCGGCAGCATCCCCGACATCGCCCGCAGGGTGGTGGTCTTGCCTGCCCCGTTGCCACCGATGATGGTGACGATCTTTCCCTCCGGCACCGCCACCGAGATGTTCCGGATGGCGTTGATCTTGCCGTAGTTGACGGCGATGTTCTTCATCTCAAGCAACATGGCGCGCGCCTCCCAGATAGGCCTCGATCACCGCCGGATGGTTGCGGATCTCCTGCGGGCCGCCCTCGGCCAGGAACTTGCCAAAGCTCATGCAGGTGATGTTGTCGCACAGCCCCATGATCGCCTGCATGTCATGCTCAACGATCAGGATGGTGATCCCGTCGGCCTTAAGCCGTTTCATCAGATCCATCATCTGCCGGGTTTCTTCCGGGTTCATGCCGGTGAAGGGCTCATCCAGCAGGATCACATCCGGGTGGCTGGCATAGGCCACCGCCATGCCCAGCGCCCGCTGATGCCCGTGGCTCAGGTCGCCCGCCCGCTCCTGCATCACGTGATCCAGGCCAAAGAACTCCAGCGCCTCCTTGGCCCGCGCCTCGGCGCCGCTGCGGTCTTCCTTGTCCCAGCCGATGATCGCGGCAAAGATATTGGGGCGGAACGGCATATGGGTGCCGACCAGCGCATTCTCCAGCACCGTCAGCTCGGCAAACAAAGTCGAATGCTGGAACGTCCGCACCACCCCGCGCCGGGCCACCTCATGCATCTGCAGGCCGGAGATATCCTCCCCCCGCAAGAGCACCTGCCCCGATGTCGGCTTGTAAAACCCCGAAATCATATTGAACGTCGTGGTCTTGCCCGCCCCGTTCGGGCCGATCAGACCGTGGATCGAGCCATGCGCCACCTTGAACGACAGGCTGTCCACCGCAATCAGGCCGCCAAACCGCATGGTCAGGTCTTTGACTTCAAGAAAATCGGTCATTCTGCCGGGCTCCGTTCCGGCGCGCCGCCAGCAGCGCGTCTTTTGGTGAGTTTCTGCACGATGCTTTCCAGGCCGTTGGGCAGGAACAGGATCGACAGGATCATGATGGCGCCGTAGATCAGCGGCCGCATCTGTTCGAGCCCCAGCTCGCGCAGAACAACTTCGTTGATGACGGTCAGCACCACACAGCCCAGGATCGGCCCATAGAAAGTCGCGGTGCCGCCAACAATCGCCCAGGTCAGCACAAAGACCATCAGGTCGATGTCAAAGGCATTGGGGTTGATGGTGCCCACGTAATGCGCCAGCAGCGCGCCGGAGATGCCGGCAAAGCCCGAGGCAATGGCAAAGGCCAGCGTCCGGTAGGCCCGCACATTCACGCCCGAGGCCTGCGCCAGCTTGTCCTGCCAATGCACCGCATGGAAGGTGAGGCCAACCGGCGACTTCTCAATCCGCCACAGGATCCACAGGCAGACCGCCACAACAACGCCTGCAAAGTAGTAGTAGGACGTCGGCTCGAAGAAATCGAACTGGTAGAAGCCAACCGAGAAATCCGGCATCGGGTCGATCCCCTTGATCCCCTTGGCGCCGCCAAATGGATCACGGAACCGTTTCCACAGCAGGCGGATGATCTCACCGGCCGCAAACGAGCCTATCAGGAAATAAAACCCTTTCATCCGGAACAGCGGGAAAGACAAAAGCACCGCAATCAGTGCCGCAATGACCCCGCCCAGCAGCATCGACACCGGCACATAGACGCCCAGCTTCTTGGTCAGCAGCGCCGAGCTATAGGCCCCCACCCCCATGATCACCACGTGCCCCAGCGACCATTCGCCGGTCAGGGTCAGCAGCCGGTAGCTCGCCACCAGCAGCACATTGATGGTCAGGAACACCAGGATTTCCTGCTGCGAGAAGCTGAGCCCATGCGGCAGGGCGATCAGCGCGGCCAGCGCCGCAATCCATATCAGGAACTTAGGCACGGTCCGCACTCCCAAACAGGCCAGTGGGCTTCACGATCAGCACCAGCAGCATCAGCGACAGCCCGACGATGTCGGCCAGCACGCCGTCCCAGAAAGTGGTCACGAATGTATGCACCAGCGCATAGGCAACCGAGGCAACGATGGCACCCTCCAGCGAGCCGACCCCGCCGACAATGATGACGATGAATGCCGTGACGATCACCGAATGCCCCATATGCGGGTTGACCGAGACCAGCGGCGCCGTCAGCGCACCGGCAATCCCCGCCAGGCCTGCACCGATGAACATGGCAATCCTGGCGGTCTGGGTGATCGAGATGCCCTGCAGCGCCGCGGCTTCAGGATCCTGGGCAGACGCCCGCAGCGCCCAGCCGAATTTTGTCCGTTTCAGGAAGTACCAAAGCGCCGACAGCAGCACGATGGCGGCGATGATCACATACAAACGCGCCACCGGCAGCCGCACTTTCTCGGAGAACGCAATCACCTCCTGCGTGACCGGCGGGATATGCACCATCCGCACGCCAAATCCCATCACCGCCAGCGCCTGCAGAATCATTAGGAACCCGATCGAGGCCACCAGCCCGCCCAAGGGGTTGTCCTTCAACGGCCGGAACAGTGCCTTCTCCATCAGCAGGCCCAGGCAGCCCACAAACAGAAGCCCCGCCGCCACGGCCAGAAAAAACGGCACATTCAGCCCGGCATATAGCGCCACAATGGCATAGGCGCCCGCCATGAACAGTTCGCCATGGGCAAAGTTGATCACCCCCATGACACCAAAGATGAGCACAAGCCCCACAGCAACAAGGGAAATATAGCTCGCAGCATACACGGCGTTGAGGCCGGTCTGCGCCAAAAGGTCCAGCATTGGATTGTCTCTTTTTTCAGTCGGTCCCGCGGTGCGGGGACTTGTCCCGCACCGCCTGATTGCCTGCCTGAAAGGTCAGCTGCGCTGATCCCACATCTGGTCATAAGCTTTCATATGCTTGACCAGCAGATCGCCATGTTTGGCGTACCAGTCCGGGATTGAGCGGAACTCCTTGATCGTGGCCTTGCCGCCCTCGATCGCCACCACCGGCCAGTCGCCGACCAGCGCATTGTCGATGCCAAAGAGCTCGGTGCCCCACCAGTCGGCATCGCCAAAGGCATGTTTGCCCTTGCCCTGCTTCATCGCCGAGGCCACCGCATCCGGGCTGGCCGACCCGGCCTTCTCAGCCGCCGCCTTCCACAGATCCATGATCGAGGCATATTCCCAGCTCACCGCGCCCCACTGGCCCGGATGCCGCTTGTTGAACTCGGCAAAAAAGCCGTTCGGGTCGGTGAAGTTGATGTTGTCGCCATTCAGCGCCGGATCATCAAAATCCGGGAACTGGAAGACGAACCCTTCCATGAACTCTTCCGAGGTCTTGGCGATCATCTGATCATAGAAATCCGCGGTGCAGGAGATGATCTGCCCCTTGAACCCCTGCTGGAACAGCTGCTCAGCAATCGGGTGCACATAGTCGGAATAGCAGGTGTCGAGGCAGACGATATCCGGGTTCTTGCTGATCAGGCGGGTCACAACCGGGGCAAAATCGGTGGTCGCCGGGTCAAACAGCAGCGGATCGTCCAGCATCTCAATGCCCGCCGCCTCAAACGCGGCCAGGTAGGTCGCCACCGAGGGCAGCCCCAAAGCATCGTCCTGCGCGCACATCACCGCGGTTTTCAGCTCCGGCTTGTTCTCGGCCAGCCACTCCACGCCGGTGACGTTGTAGATCGGATGCACCTCGGCCGGCGCAATCAGCGTGTTGGTATCGGGCGACAGGTCCGACGGCAGCAGGGTCGAGAACAGCATGCCGGTCTTGTCCGCCACCGGCTGCACGCCGGGCCAAGTGTCGCCGCCCAGCATCATGATGAAACTCACACCGTCCTCGCGGATCAGCTTGGTGGCGCCGGTGCGCGCCTTGGCCGGGTCGTATTCGTTGTCATAGGCCACGAACTCGACATTGTGGCTGCCATCGCCCAGCTTGATGCCGCCCGCGGCATTCACCCGCTCGGCCCAGATCTCGCAGCCGTCCAGCCCGGGCTTGCCCCAGGCCGCCACCGCGCCGGTCAAAGGCGCCAGAAAGCCGATCTTGATGGTGCTGCCCGCTGCCAGCGACGCGCCCGGCAGCCCGGCGCTCATTGCGGCAGCTGCTGTCGAATGAAGGAACGTCCGCCGGGTCAGCCCCGATTTCACGATCTTGGAAATCATCTTCTTCTCCCATGTTGGACCCGCCTGTTTGTTTTTGCGGCGGTGTGTTCTGCGGAATGAGGCCCACTTGCGGGACCCGCGGGTTCAGCCCAACGTCACTGAACCAGTTAATCCAAATTGGACCCATCCTGGCTCAAGGCTGGCAGCCACATGGTTCACCGTCAAGAAATTTTCTTTCACTTTCGGGACCGAAAAGGCACCAAAACCAGACCAAAGGCACAGAAATGCGGCAAATGAAGTCTTAAAAACGGCATTAAAACATGCCTTTACCCCTCACCTTAACAAGGCAAGCAGAAAACCAATTTTTGAACCAATTTCCGCATCTTTCTTGCCGTCCGGTGCGGAAACCGGTAGGCTGAAAGCCAATCACAGCTGCGTCAGATGGTTGCAAAAAGGCCTCTAAAGCCGGTATTGGCACCTCTGTTGCAGTGACCAGGAGCAGGGGATTCTCCCGCTCAGCCGGCCGGGAAAACCAGATTATGAGCTCAGCGGAAGAAACCACGTCGCAGATCCTGACCACCCATTCGGTGGGCGCCACCGTGCAGGTGGTGATCGACACTTTGTTTGCCCGCATCAAATCCGGCACCTATCCGGTCGACACCCGGCTGCCATCGGAACGCACCCTGGCCTCGGAACTGGGTGTTGCCCGCAATACCGTACGCGAAGCATTGGATGTGCTGGCTGCGCAAAACGTGATCCACCGCCGTCCGGGCTCCGGCAGTTTTGTCAAATTCCGCTCCGATCCCAAGCCCGAGGCCACGTACTCCTCGCTTGCCAAAGAAGTCTCGCCGCTGGACCACCTGGTGGTACGCGGCATCCTGGAGCCGGAGCTGATCCGCCTGGCCGTGATCAACATGACCCCGCGCCAGATCGAGGAACTGGACGAGATCCTCTCCCGCATCGAGGCCGTGCGCACCGACACGGATGCGTTCATCGAGGCGGAGGAAGACCTCTACCGCAAGATCGCCGAGGGCTCCGGCAACCCGCTACTGCATTCCTGCTACGAGCTGACGATCGAGGCCTGCCGTCTTTCCTACCGCACCGCCCTGCGCCGCCGCCACCTGACGCCGCAGCGGATGCAGGACTACCAGAAGCGTTACAACACGCTGTTCAACGCCATCGCCTCGCGGGATGTGGAATCCGCGGTGGAGTTCATCAAGCTGCACCTGATCGACGAACAGAAACTGCTGCTGCAGGAAGTCTGAACCGGTTTATCCCAGAACCGCCCGCGCACTGGCTTCATTGCCAGGCGCCGCGCTTTCCAGCCGCTGATGCCACAGCTGCCCCAGCGCCGCCATTTCCGCCTTCAGCAGGTTGGAATGCTGCGCCAGCCAGCCCGGAATCGACCCGAACCCGGCAATCCGCGCCCTGCCCTCCTGGATAGTAACCACCGGCCAATCCCCAACCAAAGCGTTGGAAATCCCAAAGATTTCCTCGCCCCACCATTCCGCATGGCCAAAGGCGTGGGTGACATGCCCCAGCTGTTTCATCGCCGCCAGCACGGACGGGGACTCGACCGAGCCCGCCTTCTCCACTGCGCTGTGCCAGATGTCGAGGATCGCCACATATTCCCAGCTCACCGCCGACCAGGTGCCCGGGAAACGGCGGTTGTATTCCTCATAAAACGTGTGCGGCTGGTTGAAGAAAAATGCCTTCTCCCGCAGCAGCGGATCGTCGAAGTCCGGGAACTGAAACAGCACCCCTTCCATGAACTCTTCCGAGGTCCGCTCCACCAGCTTGCCGTAGCCATCCATGGTGCAGCTGATGATCTGACCCTTGAACCCCTTGGCATAGGCGTATTCGGTCATCGCATGCACCATCGGGGTATACGACGAGCACCAGCACAGGATATCGGCGCCGCTTTCCAGCATCGGATCGACCACTGGCCCCGGGTCCATTGAGCGCGCATCATACTGCACTTCCCGCAGGATCTTCTTGCCCGCTGCCTTGAAGGCCGCACGGTAGACCGCCTGCGTCGGCAGTCCCAGCAGATCCATCTGGCTGCACAAGGCCACTGTCTTCAGCTCCGGCCGGTTCTCGGCCAGCCAGGTGACGCCGGTCACATTCTGGATCGGATGCGCTTCGCTCGGCGCAATCAGATAAGGCGTATCCGGCGACAGATCGGTTGGAAGCAGGGTCGAGGTCAGCACCTTGTTGCGCATCAAGAGATCCTGCACCGGCGCAAAGGTGTCGCCGCCCAGCATCAGCATCAGCTTGACGTTGTGTTTTTGGACCAGTTCCACCGCGCCTTCCAGGGCGCGGTCCGGGTTGTAGCCGCAGTCGTAGGAATGGATCCGAATCGGATAGCGGCGGCCGCCAACCAGCACCCCGCCGGCCTTGTTCAGCCCGTCTTCCCAGATCCGGCAGCCGTTCAATCCGGGCAGCCCCCAGCTCTCCACACGGCCCGAAAGCGGGCCTAGAAAGCCGATATTCACTGATTCTGTCATCCCCACCGACAGCCGCGGCAGCGCCGCGCGGGCCGTCAGCTGATGTGCAAAACTGGTCGTCTTCATGCTTTGAATCCTAACAATAATTTTGCGCGCTTCCAGTCCAATTGCGAAGAATCTTATTCCTCCAGTGAAAATTGGTTGACTTACCGGCCCAAATTTGGACCTATTTGGATCAGACCAAATGAACCAAATAAAGACATTGGTCTGAACCAATGGGAGAGCCACATGACCAAGAAACGCATTGCCATCATCGGCGCAGGCCCGTCCGGCCTGGCGCAGTTGCGGGCATTCCAGTCCGCAGCCAACAAGGGGGAAGAGATCCCCGAAATCGTCTGCTTCGAAAAGCAGGACAACTGGGGCGGCCTGTGGAATTACACCTGGCGCACCGGCCTGGATGAAAACGGTGAGCCGGTGCACTGCTCGATGTACCGCTACCTGTGGTCCAACGGCCCCAAGGAGGGCCTGGAGTTTGCCGACTATTCCTTTGAGGAGCATTTCGGCAAGCAGATCGCATCCTACCCGCCGCGCGCCGTGCTGTTCGACTATATTGAAGGCCGGGTGAAAAAAGCCGATGTGCGCAAGTGGATCCGCTTCAACTCGCCGATCCGCTGGGTGGAATACAACGAGGACAAGGGCAATTTCACCGTCACCGTCCACGACCACGCCAAGGACAGCACCTACAAAGAAGATTTCGACCACGTGATCTGCGCCTCGGGCCACTTCTCGACCCCGAACGTGCCGTTCTACCCGGGTTTTGACACCTTCAACGGCCGCGTCCTGCACGCCCATGACTTCCGCGACGCCCGCGAATTCGCAGGCAAGGACATCCTGATCCTCGGCGCCTCCTATTCGGCCGAAGACATCGGTTCCCAGTGCTGGAAATACGGCGCCAAGTCGATCACCACCTCCTACCGGACCGAGCCGATGGGCTTCAAATGGCCGGACAACTGGGACGAGGTTCCGGCGCTGGAATCGGTCAGCGGCAACACCGCCACCTTCGTTGACGGCACCCAGAAAGAGGTTGACGCGATCATCCTCTGCACCGGCTACAAGCACTACTTCAACTTCCTGCCGGATGATCTGCGCCTGAAGACCGCCAACCGCCTGGCCGCTGCCGACCTCTACAAAGGCGTGGTCTATGCCCATAACCCCAAGATGTTCTACCTGGGCATGCAGGACCAGTGGTTCACCTTCAACATGTTCGACGCGCAGGCCTGGTGGGTCCGCGACGCGATCATGGGCAAGATCGAGATCCCGGCGGACAAGGAAACCCTGCTGGCCGACGTGAAAGAGCGCGAAGAGCGCGAAGAAGCCTCGCCGGACGTCAAATACGCGATCAAATATCAGGGCGACTACGTGCTGGAGCTGATCGAAGAGACCGACTACCCCACCTTCGACGTGGCTGGCGCCTGCCAGGCTTTCTACGAGTGGAAGGGGCACAAGGCGGAGGACATCATGGCTTTCCGCAACAACTCCTACAAATCGGTCATCACCGGCACCATGGCGCCCGTGCACCACACCCCGTGGAAAGACGCCTTGGACGACACGCTGGAAGTATATCTGCAAAACTAAGCAGATCCGCCTGCGCCGTTTGCCTTCCTGTACGGCGCAGGCACCCCTTCGCTGCTGTGCGAATCCCCCTTCGCAAGCTAAGATCCACCTCATGCAGCGCGGCAAAAACATGACTCTCGGATTTTTGATTTTCCCCGGCTTTCCAATGGCCTGCCTGACCTCGGCCATCGAACCCCTGCGCGCGGCAAACGAAATTGCCGGCACTGATACTTTCCGATGGAAACTTGTGTCCGAGACCGGCGCCAGCGTGAATGCCTCTGCCAACGTCGCCTTCCAGCCCGACTGCTCGCTGGATCAGGCCGATGAAATCGACACCTTGTTCCTGCTCTCCAGCCCGCAAGGCAAGTTCGAAGACCCCAAGAGCTCGAATGGCAAGCTGCGCCATTTGGCCCGCCACGGCACCAAGATGGGCGCGGTTTCAGGCGGCGTTTTCCCGCTGGCACGCTCCGGCCTCTTGGACGGGCACAGCTGCTCGGTCCATTGGTGCTACAAGGCTGCCTTCACCGCAGAGTTCCCTTCGCTTGCCACCACCGACGACGTGATCGTGCTTGACCGCCGCCGATTTACGGCCAGCGGCGCTGCGGCGATGTTCGACCTGTCACTCAAGCTGATTGAACAGGCCCTGGGCGATGCAGTGATGACTGAGGTCGCCTGCTGGTTCCAGCACCCGATGGTCCGCGCCGAGGGTGTGCGCCAGAAGATCCCCGCCTTCAAAACCGACAGCACCGCTGACAGCCTGCCGCCGCCGGTGGCCAAGGCGGTCGAGCTCTTTGCCGATAACCTGGAACACCCGGTCTCGATCCGCGATGCCGCCAGCCAGATCGGTGTCTCGCCGCGCCAGCTGGAGCGCAGCTTCAAATCCTCCACCGGCCAGAGCCCGGCAATTTACTACCGCACCCTGCGGATGAATGCCGCCCGGCAGCTGGTGATGTATTCCCGCGACTCGATCACCTCGATCGCCAATGCGGTGGGCTACGCCACCTCCTCGACCCTGTCGCAGCACTACCGCGAAAGCTTCGGCGTCACCCCGCAGGAGGAACGCCGCAAGGTGAACCTGTTCCGGGTCCAGGACAACCGTCCGATCCCCTCCGCCTGACGCATCAGCTTCCCATGATCCGTTTGCGGCGCTCCTTCATTACCGCGTCAGCCTCGACCGTGCCGTCGTGGAAGGAGCCGAACACCTTGTCCCAGGGCACCTCCAGCGAGCCGTAATTGCACTCGAAATAACGGTGGTGCATCTGGTGGTGAAAGGTGCCCAGCGTCAGCCGGTTCTTGTCCTTCATCAGCAACCCTTCGAACCCAGTATGGGTGGTTGCTGCGGTCAGCGCGTTGAACTGCAGGTGGTAGAGGATATGAACCGGATGCGCCGCCACCACCCAGTGGATCAGCACTGAGCCGAGGAAAATCAGATGCTCCACCGGGTGCATCGACATGCCTGACCAGGGGCCGACGTTGATATTGCGGTGATGCAGCGCGTGCACGTGCTTGTAGAAGAACGGCACATGCAGCAGCCGGTGGATCCAGTAGAAGTAAAAGCTCTCCCAGATCGGGATCAGCCAGAACAATGCAATGAACCAGACCGGATGCGCCGCCCAGGTGATCATGGGGGCATAGCCATTGGCCATCGCCCAGAACATCAGCACCTCGTAAGCGGTCCAAAAGAACACGCCGCTGGTCATGGTCCAGAACATATTGTCCCGGATCTGTCCGCCCAGCGTGAACTGGCGGCCGTTCTTCATCAGCGGCCGCGGATCGTATTTCAGCCGCTGCCCCTGCGCGGTGAAACTGTAGAAATAGAGATGCAGCAGCCCGGCCACCCCTGCCATCAGAACCAGGTTGCGCAGGTACATCGGCGCGATCCAGCTGAGCGATAGATTTTGGCTCTCCTCCAGAGGCGGCTGGAACCAGTAGAAGGAGATCAGCGCAATGCCCGCAATGATCAGCTTTTCCGAGATCAGGAACCAGCCGTTCAGCCACCACTTCAGCGCCGCAACCGGCCGCGGCGGCCAGTGAAACAGTGGCGAGGTCTGCAGCGGCAATGCCGGCAAGTGGTTCCAGCCTTTCAGTTCCTGTTCGCTCATCTGCTGCCCTCCCTTCAGGATAGCGATAGCCTGCCGCGGAATTTCATCTTTGAAAAACAGAATATTCAGATAATCTTCCTCTGAAATTCAGAGGTAAAGATGCCCTTCACCCTCAAAGCCATGCGCTATTTCACCACTGCCTTGCAGCACGGCAGCATCAGCCGCGCCGCCGAGGAGCTGCATGTGGCGGCATCCGCCGTCTCGGCGGCAATTGACCAGATCGAGGCGCAGTTTCAGCTTCAGCTCATCACCCGCCACCGCGCCCGCGGCATCGAACCCACCCGGGCAGGCCGCGACATGGCCCGCAAGTTCACGCGTCTCTTGGAAGATTACGACTTAATCCTGGCCGAGGGCGCCGAGCTGAAACAGGAGTTCACCGGCAGTTTCCGTCTTGGCTATTACGCGCCCGTGGCCCCCGGCTTCCTGCCGCAAATCCTCGCGCCCTTCCTGGCGCCCCGGCATCAGGTCGCGCTGGAGCTGGAGGAATGCCACAACGATGCCGCCCAGGCAGGCTTGCAGGACGGCCGCTATGACGCAATCCTGTTTGTCCCGGACGGCAGCCACCCGCAAATCGACTACGAGGTGCTGCTGCAGGCGCCGCCGTATGCACTGCTGCACCCTGGTCATCCGCTGGCGGAAAACGAAGCGCTCAGCCTCTCCGACCTGGCAAATGAACCGCTGATCGCACTGAACCGCCCGATGGTCACGGATTATCAGCTGCGCCTCTTTGCCGGCCTCACCCGACGTCCCGAAACCATCGTGCAGGCCAACACCACCGAGATGGTCCGTGCCATGGTCGCCGCGGGCCACGGCTGTGCCATCCTGAACATGCGCCCCGCCACCGATCTCAGCTATGGCGGCCAGCCGCTGGCGGCGCGGCCAATCGCGGACGGCGGCACCCCGCTGTCACTGGCCGTCGGCTATAACCGCACCAACCCGCGCCGCATCACCAGCACGTTTGCCAAAGCCTGCAAAGACTGGGCCGCCAGCCCCGCCGCCGCCGAGTTCATTGTGCTGCCGCCAAATGAAACAAGCGCCCCGTAAGCCGGAGCGCCTGCCAAATTCTTTTTTTGGTCTTAAATCGCCGACTGCGCCGCCGCCACCAGCGCGTGGTGCAGCGACCCGGCAGAGCTGCGCGGCCCCACAATCGAGTATTTCTGCCCCGGCTCATGGCACAGCAGGAAGACCCCCAGATGCTCCATCGAGGTGCGGCTGGCATCACCCGGTTTGCCCGTCCGGATATTGGCGTTGCAAAGGCGTTCTAGCACGTCAAAGCAGCGGCTGCCTTCCATGTCGAAGCGGCACCAGCCGTCGGTCTGCTCCACCACGGAACCGGCGTCGCCCACCGCTTCCTTCAGCTCCCCCGCCAGCAGCTCGTGGCTGTCATGCGGCGCCGAGACCATCCACAAGTCCGGCCCCATCCACCAGGCTGCAAACTCGCCATTTGCGTTCCAGCTTGCAGGCTCCGGCAAAGCCCCGCCCAGATAGGAGGCGGCGGCGGATTTCACCGCATCTTCACTGCCCTGGCGCGCCGCCAGAGAGGCCAGCGCCCGGTCCGTTACTTCACGGATCAGCAGCCCGGCAAAAGCATCCACATGCGGTTCATACCCGCCCAGGGGAGAGACCGCTTTCAGACCATGATTATCGAACTTACCCACGGAGACGCTCCCCTTCCGGATCCACAAAATGCGCGCTGACAACTTCGACCTGGACTTCCTTGCCCTCCAGCGGATTGACCGCGCGGATCACCTCGCCTTTGCGGCTGTCGCCGCTTTTCAGGAAGCCGATCCCGATCGAACAGCCCAGCACCGGCGAATAGGCGGCCGAGGTGATATAGCCCTGATCGGTTGCTGCGCTGACCTCGCCATCGGCGTTCATCAGATGCGCCCCGGCCTGCACCGGATCAGCGGCATTCACCGGCTTGAAACCAACCAGCTTCAGCGCATTCTCCTGGTTCATGCCTTCGCGTTCACTCAGCGTATTGCCGATGCAGTCCTTTTTCTTGCTGACCATCCGGCCCATGCCGAGGTTCAGCGCCGAGGTGGTGCCGTTCAGCTCGTTACCGGCGGCATGGCCCTTCTCGATCCGCATGACGCCCAGCGCCTCGGTGCCATAAGGCACCGCGCCGAACTCCTCGCCTGCTTCCATCAGCTTGCGGATCATCGCATCGCCGTAACGGGTCGGAACCGCGATCTCATAGGCCA
This sequence comes from Leisingera sp. ANG-M1, assembly GCF_000813745.1. Lineage (GTDB taxonomy): Bacteria > Pseudomonadota > Alphaproteobacteria > Rhodobacterales > Rhodobacteraceae > Leisingera. Next base: position 25,832 of record NZ_JWLC01000012.1, read on the forward strand.
GCTCGCCAGAGAAGGAGATCCGGAACAGCCGCGCCCGGCAGCCGCCTGCCACAGTGACTTCACCGCAAGCCATGAAGGGGAACGCCTCATTCGAGATGTCGAACTCAGGGTCCACAACCTTTTGCAGCAGCTTCCGGGCATTCGGACCCGCCACCGCGAACTGCGCCCAGGCCTCGGTGGTCGAGATCAGCTGCACATCCATGTCAGGGAACAGGCACTGGCGCGCAAATTCCATGTTGCGGTAAACCAGAACTGCGTTGGCGGTGGTGGTGGTCACTACAAAATGATCCTCGGCAAAACGCGCCGCGGTGCCGTCGTCATAGGCAATGCCATCCTCGCGCAGCATCAGGCCGTAGCGGACCTTGCCCACCGGCAGCTTGGCAAAGGCATTGGCATACATCTTGTTCAGGAACGCCGCCGCATCCTTGCCCTGCACGTCGATCTTGCCCAGCGTGGTCACGTCGCAGATGCCCACCGAGTTGCGGGTCTGCAGCACCTCGCGGTCCACCGACTGACGCCAATGGGTCTCGCCCGCCTTGGGGAACCACTGGGCGCGCAGCCATTGGCCGACCTCGACAAACTCGGCGCCCTGCTCCTCCGCCCATTTGTGGCTGGGGGTCTTGCGGGTGGGGCGGAATTCCTCGCCCACGGACCGGCCTGCCATCACGCCAAACGAGACCGGCGTATAGGGCGGGCGGAACATGGTGGTGCCGACCTCGGGGATCTGCTTGCCTGCCAGTTCAGCCATGATCGCCAGGCCGCCCATGTTGGAGGTCTTGCCCTGATCGGTCGCCATGCCAAGGGTGGTGTAGCGCTTCAGATGCTCGACCGAGCGGAAGTTCTCCTGATGCGCCAGCTTCACGTCCTTGACGGTGACATCGTTCTGCTGGTCCAGCCAGGCGCGGCCCTTGCCTTCCTTGACGTACCAGAAGGGAGTCACGTTGATGGGCGCATCCTCGGCCTCGGGCAGATCGCCCGCCTTGGCCTCAATTCCCAGCTCCGACAGTGCGGCCACGGCGCCCTCGGCACCGGCCCGCAACGCGGCAGCGGTGGAGAAATCACCATTCGCAGCCCCAGCCACCGACATGTTTTGCGGCAGTGTCCCCGCGGGGACAAAAGCGGCAATGTCTTCGCGCCAGGCCGGACGGCCGCGCTGGTGGCAGGTCAGATGCACATTCGGGTTCCAGCCGCCGGAGACCGCCAGCGCACCGCAGGGCACATCGCGGGTGGTGCCATTGGCCAAACGCACGCGCGCCCACTCCAGACCCAGCCGGCCCTTGGTATCAACCACCTGGGCACCAGCAAACAGCTCGGCACCGTCCACTTTCGGCGCATCCGCACGGGTATCAATGACCGCAGTCACTTTCACACCCTTGGCGATCAGGTCCGCCGCCGTGCGGTGGCCGTCGTCGTTGTTGGTGAAGACCGCAACCGTCTGGTCCGGCGTCACCGCCCAGCGGTTGGCATAGGCACGCACGGCACCGGCCAGCATCACGCCGGGACGGTCGTTGTTCTCAAAGGCAATGGGCCGCTCGGTTGCACCCGCCGCCAGCATCGCCCGCTTGGAGTAGATCCGCCACAGGATCTGCCGCGGCTTGCCTGTTTCCGGTGCCAGCACGTGGTCGGCAGTGCGCTCCACCGCGCCATAGATGCCATGGTCATAGGCCCCGATGATCGAGGTGCGCGGCATCACCCGCACATTCGGCATCGACGCCAGCTCAGCCTGCGCCTGCTCCACCCAAGCCGCGCCGGTCAGGTCGCCAATGCCAAAGGTCTCGGCATTCAGACGCCCGCCCAGCAGGAAGTCCTCATCCGCAATGACCACCTGCGCCCCGGCACGGCCCGCGGTCAGCGCCGCCATCAGGCCGGTGGGCCCGGCCCCGATCACCAAGAGATCGCAATGCAGGAAGCCCTTGTCATAGGCATCCGGGTCATCCTCAAAGCTGATGCTGCCCAGGCCCGCTGCCTTGCGGATGATGGGTTCGTACAGCTTTTCCCAGAAGGCCGCAGGCCACATGAAGGTCTTGTAGTAGAACCCCGCGGTCAGGAAGTTCGAGAACCGGTCGTTCACCGCCATGAAGTCATGCTTCAGCGACGGCCAGCGGTTCTGCGAGTTTGCCTCCAGCCCGTCATAAAGCTCGGCCACGGTGGCGCGGGTGTTCGGCTCCTGCCGCCCGCCGCTGCGCAGCTCGACCAGCGCATTGGGCTCTTCCGAGCCAGAAGTCAGCACCCCGCGCGGACGATGGTATTTGAACGACCGGCCCATCAGCCGCACGCCGTTCGCGAGCAGGGCTGAAGCCAGGGTGTCGCCCTCAAACCCCTTGTAGCGCTTGCCGTCAAAGGTGAAGTTCAGCGCCTTGCTGCCCTTGATCAGCCCGCCATCCAGGCGGTTCACCTGCACGCCCTTGCGGGCACCGGTGCTGCCGTCGGCCTGGAACGCAACCGTTCCTGCATTCATCACTGCGTCAGTCATTTGCTGCGCCCCCTTGCCCGGGCCACATCGCGGGCCAGTTCGACATTCAGGATTTCATGGGTCACGGTGTTGCGGGTCACCACCAGCCAGGAGCGGTCGCCCTGCTCGTGGAACCACAGCTCGCGGTGCTCGCCCGCCGGGTTGTCGCGCAGGTACAGGTAGTCGTGGAACTGCCCTGCCGCGTCATCAGCTTCCCAGTCGGGACGGTCGATCAGGGTCGCATCACCCAGATAGGTAAACTCCTGGCTGTCCCGCGGCCCGAGGATCGGATGGTTGATAATCATCGCTGTCTTCCTTTCCTCAGTGCAGGTTCGGCTGGGCGCCCTGGCCCTTTTCGTCGATCATGCAGCCGCGGCGGAACCGGTCGAGCCGGTATTCCGTGGCCACCTTATGCGGCGTGTCCGTTGCCAGCAGATGCGCATAGCACCAGCCCGAGGCCGGGGTCGCCTTGAACCCGCCGTAGCACCAGCCGCCGTTGAAATAGAGGCCGTCCACATGGGTCTTGTCGATGAAGGGAGAGCCGTCCATCGACATATCCATGACACCGCCCCAGCTGCGCAGCATCCGCACCCGGCCCAGCGCCGGGATCAGCGCCATACCGCCTTCGATCACATCCTCGACCACCGGCAGATTGCCGCGTTGCGCGTAGGAGTTGTACATGTCCAGATCGCCGCCGAAGACCAGGCCGCCCTTGTCCGACTGGCTGCAATAGAAGTGGCCCGCGCCAAAGGTGATCACCCCATCCAGCACCGGCTTCAGACCTTCGGATACAAAGGCCTGCAGCACATGGCTTTCGATCGGTAGGCGCATGCCCGCCTTCTCCATCACCCGGCTGGAGGAGCCGGCCACGCAGCTTGCCACCTTGTTGGCGCCGATGAAGCCCTTGGTGGTCTCCACGCCCAGGCACTTGCCGTTCTCGATCTTAAAACCGGTGACCTCGCAGTTCTGGATAATGTCGACGCCGCGCAGGTCGGCGCCGCGGGCATAGCCCCAGGCCACCGCATCGTGGCGCACGGTGCCGCCGCGGCGGTGCAAGAGGCCGCCCTTGATCGGGAAACGCGCGTTGTTGAAGTTCAGGAACGGGTACATCGCCCGGACACCGTCCACATCCAGCAGCTCCGCGTCCGATCCATTCAGGATCATCGCATTGCCCCGGCGCCGCGCCGCGTCGCGCTGCGCGTCCGTGTGCACCAGGTTCAGAATGCCGCGCTGGCTGACCATGGCGTTATAGTTGAAGTCCTGCTCCAGCCCTTCCCACAGCTTCAGCGACAGCTCGTAAAACGGCTCATTGCCGTCCAGCAGGTAGTTGGAGCGGATGATGGTGGTGTTGCGGCCCACATTGCCGCCGCCGATCCAGCCCTTCTCTATCACCGCGACATTGGTGATGCCGTGGTTCTTGGCCAGGTAATACGCCGTCGCCAGCCCGTGGCCGCCGCCGCCGATGATCACCACATCGTAGCTTTTCTTGGGTTCCGGATCGCGCCAGGTCGGGCGCCATCCCTTGTGGCCCGTCAGGGCCTCCTTGATCACTTTCAGGCCGGAATACCGCATGATGTCCTCTCAACTGTCCCGGTAAGGGTCGTCGAGAAACGCCGCCTTTCACAGAGCGATATCGGACGCCGGACACGCCATTTGCGTCATATTCCGCAAATCACCAATGCAGATGCAGCATGGATTCCGGCGCAATCACAGCGGGATTTTAGTATCAACAAACTGTTTTTACGCAATAAAATTGAAATTCAGCACAAGTTCAGAGAAACCACCGCGTCACACCGGTTTGCGCCAACCGCCCCGGCATCTGCGTCAAATGCGGCAGAAACGACTCACTCCGAAAGGTCGATCTGATCCAGCTCGTTCAACAGATCCAAAAGCGCCTCATAGCGCTCCGCTCCCATCTTGGCCCGGGTGCGGTTCATCAGCTCAAGACTCGCGTCAATGTTGTCGGCGATGATTTCCTCGCCCGCCGGCGCAATCCGAACCACCTGGCGGCGGCGGTCTTCGGTGTCGCGTTCGCGGCTGATCAGCTGCTTCTCCTCCAGCTTCTGCAGGATCCGCGTCAGGCTCGGCAGCAGCAGGCAGGCCTTGTCGGCAATCTGGGTCGGATCGATCGGCCCGTCCTCCTGCACCACCCGCAGCACCCGCCACTGCTGTTCAGTCAGATCAGCGCCGCTCAAGAGGGCGCGGATCGGCCCCATCACACGCTCGCGCGCCCGAAGAAGCGCAATCGGAAGGGATCGGTCTGTGGCCGGCATCATCTTGGTCATATCCGATTATCACCCCCCTTCCGGGTAAACGCAATTGCCGCTTGGATTTCTTCTGCTTGACTCACGGTACTCCAATTGGTAAACATGTTAAGTAATTCACGAGAGGTAACGCAGATGCCGCACATCACGCTGGACTACTCAGCCAACATGGAGGAGCGCACCGATATCGCCGCGCTTTGCAGCCACTTGCGGCAGGCAGCAGCGGCCACTGGCGTGTTTCCCCTGGCGGGTATCCGGGTGCGCGCGTTCGCGGCAAACTATGTCTCGATTGCCGATGGCAATCCGCAGCACGGTTACATCGACATCTCGGTGCGGCTGCGTGCCGGCCGCGACCTGGACACCCGCAAGCGCGCCGCCCAGGCGGTGTTTGAGGCGGCGCAATCCTTCCTTGAACCGGCCATGCAGCAGCACTCCATCGCGCTCTCGCTTGAGATGCGCGACATCGACCCCGGGCTTTCCCCAAAATGCGGCACCATCCGCGACCATATGCAGAAGGCGGACCAGTGATGAGCGACCTGACCACCAACATCGAAACGCTGAACAGCCACCTGAACCGATTCCGCGACACCGGCATCCTGAACCTGATCGGCGGCGAAAGCCGCCCTGCGGCCTCCGGCGCCACGTTCGAAACATCTTCGCCAGTGGACGAGAGCACAATCTGCGCCGTCGCCAAAGGCGGCAGCGAAGACATCGACGCAGCAGCTGCAGCCGCCAAGGCGGCCTTCCCGGCCTGGCGCGACATGCCGGCGCTGGAGCGCAAGAAGATCCTCAACCGCATCGCCGACCTGATTGTCGAACGTGCCGAAGAGATCGCCCTTTGCGAATGCTGGGACACCGGGCAGGCCCTGCGTTTCATGTCAAAGGCTGCCCTGCGCGGTGCCGAGAACTTCCGTTTTTTTGCCGACAAGGCGACCTCGGCCCGCGACGGCCAGCAACTGCAGTCACCCACCCTGATGAACGTGACCACCCGGGTGCCGATTGGCCCGGTGGGCGTGATCACCCCCTGGAACACGCCCTTCATGCTGTCGACCTGGAAGATTGCCCCCGCGCTCGCCGCAGGCTGCACCGTGGTCCACAAACCGGCCGAGTTCTCCCCGCTGACCGCGCGCATCCTGGCTGAAATCGCCCATGAGGCCGGGCTTCCACCGGGCGTCTGGAACCTGGTCAACGGCTTCGGCGAGGATGCCGGCAAGGCGCTGACCGAACACCCGGACATCAAGGCCATCGCCTTTGTCGGCGAAAGCAAGACCGGATCGATGATCATGAAACAGGGCGCCGACACCCTGAAACGCGTGCATTTCGAACTGGGCGGCAAGAACCCGGTGGTGGTCTTCGACGACGCCGACCTCGACCGCGCGCTGGATGCCGCGATCTTCATGATCTACTCGCTGAATGGTGAGCGCTGCACCTCCTCCTCGCGCCTGCTGGTGCAGGAGAGCATCGCAGACGGCTTCGAAGCCAAGCTCATCGAGCGGGTCAATAACATCAAGGTCGGCCACCCGCTGGATCCGGCCACCGAGGTCGGCCCGCTGATCCACAAGGTGCATTTCGACAAGGTCACCTCCTACTTCGAGACCGCGAAACAGGACGGCGCCACCATCGCCGTCGGCGGCACCCGCGCCGGCGATCAGGGATGGTTCGTGCGCCCGACCCTGTTCACCAATGCCACCAACGATATGACCATTGCGCAGGAAGAAATCTTTGGCCCCGTCCTCACCGCGATACGTTTCAAGGACGAGGATGAGGCTCTAACACTGGCCAATGACAGCCAATACGGCCTCACCGGTTACGTCTGGACCAACGACCTGACCCGCGCCCTGCGCTTCACCAACCATCTCGAGGCCGGGATGATCTGGGTGAACTCGGAAAACGTCCGCCACCTGCCTACGCCCTTTGGCGGGGTCAAGGCCAGCGGCATCGGCCGCGACGGCGGCGACTGGAGCTTCGAGTTCTACATGGAGCAGAAGCACGTCGGCTTTGCCCTGGGCCAGCACAAGATCCCGCGCCTGGGGGCCTGATCCGCTTCTTCCTCTTGCCCCAAATATCCCGGGGAGCGCGAGGGGCCGGCCCCTCGCCCTATCAACTGGAGACACCCTCATGGGAGAAATCGTTCTCGCCGCCAAATGCACCCATGTGCCTACCATGCTGATGTCGGAACAGCCCGGCCGGCTGGAGGGCGCCCGCAAGCCCGCCATCGACGGCCACCGGGAAATCGCCCGCCGCGCCAAGGAACTCGGCGCCGATACCATCGTGATCTGCGACACCCATTGGGTGATCAACGCAGGCTATCACATCAACGCCAACAGCCGGTTCAAAGGGCTGTTCACCTCCAACGAATTCCCGCAGTTCATCCAGAACCTGCCCTATGAGTACGAGGGCAATCCGGCACTTGGCGACGCCATCGCGGCAGCGGCCTCGGACAAGGGCGTCTATACCCTGTCGCATCAGCTCGACTCTCTGGAACTGGAATACGGCACCCTGGTGCCGATGCGCTTCATGAGCCGCGAGGGCGACTTCAAAGTGGTCTCCATCGCCGCCTGGTGCACTGTCCATGACCACGACGAAAGCCGGGTGATCGGCGAAGCCATTCGCGAGGCGGTTGAAGCCTCGGACAGCAAGGTTCTGCTGGTCGCCTCCGGCTCGCTCAGCCACAAGATTTGGGCAAACAGGGACTATGCCGCCAACAACGGCACCTTCACCATCAGCTCAGAGTTCAACCGCCAGATGGACTTGCGGGTGCTGGAGCTGTGGCAGAAGGGTGACCATGCCACCTTCCTCAGGATGCTGGGCGAATACGCCGACTTCTGCTGCGGCGAAGGTTCCATGCACGACACCGCCATGCTCTACGGCGCGCTTGGCTGGGACAGCTACACCGCCCCTTGCGAAGTGATCACCGAGTATTTCCCCAGTTCCGGCACCGGCCAGACCAACGTGATCTTCCCGGTTCAGTAATAGGAGACCCCCAATGCCCGTCCCTGCCCCGAACCTCTATCCGCCCTTCAACATCGTGCGGCTCAGCCACGTCGAATACGCCGTGACCGACCTGGCCGCCTCCCGTGCCTTCTATGTGGACACGCTTGGCCTGCAGGTGACGCATGAGGACTCCGTGCGCATTTATCTCCGCGCAATGGAGGAACGCGGCCACCACTGCATCGTGCTGGTGCAGGCGGATGAGGCCTCGGTCGGGGTGCTGGGCTTCAAGCTTTATGATGAACCGGATCTGGACAAGGCGGCAGAGTTCTTCGCCTCCAAGGACCTTCCCGTCGAGTGGGTCGACCGCCCCCACATGGGCCGCACCTTACGCACCCGCGACCCCTGGGGCATCCCGCTGGAGTTCTACGTCAAAATGGACCGGCTGGAGCCGATTCATCAGCAGTACAGGCTCTATAACGGGGTAAAACCGCTCCGCATCGACCATTTCAACATGTTCAGCGCGGATGTGGACGCCGCAGTCGCCTTCTATAATGAAATGGGCTTCCGGACCACCGAGTTCACCGAGGATGACGAGAGCGGCAAGGTCTGGGCCGCCTGGATGCACCGCAAGGGCGGCGTGCATGACGTGGCCTTCACCAACGGCCTGGGCCCACGCCTGCACCACACCGCCTTCTGGGTGCCGACCCCGTTGAACATCATTGACCTGCTCGACCTGATGTCGACCACCGGCTATGTCGGCAACATCGAGCGCGGCCCCGGCCGCCACGGCATCTCCAACGCCTTCTTCCTCTACGTGCGCGACCCCGACGGCCACCGGATTGAGATCTACTGCTCCGATTACCAGACCGTCGACCCGGATCTGGAGCCGATCAAATGGTCGCTCACCGACCCGCAGCGCCAGACCCTCTGGGGCGCCCCGGCGCCACGCAGCTGGTTCGAAGAAGGCTCAGTCTTCGAAGGCGCAGAACCGAAACCAAGCGCCTTGAAAGCCCAGCCGATTATTGCACCCTGACGCCACACAGGACCGCACCCGTGCGCGGTCCGCGCTTTGGGCAGGCACAAAGGAATACGACATGAAATGGGATGAATTCTCCGAATGGGGCCGCAAGGCCGCGGACTGGGCGCAGGACTACCACCTGACCGTCGGCGACAGGCCGGTACGGGCCCAAACCGCACCGGGAGACATGCTGAACGCCCTGCCCGCAACCCCGCCAGAGGACGGAGAGGGGATGGAGGCGATCTTCCGTGACTTCGAAGACATCGTGATGCCCGGCATTACTCACTGGCAGCACCCGCGCTTCTTCGCCTATTTCAACTCCAACGCGGCGGCGCCCTCGGTGCTGGCAGAGTTCCTCGCCTCTGCCATCGCGCCGCAATGCATGCTGTGGCAGACCTCCCCCGCAGCGACTGAGATGGAAACACGGATGATGGACTGGCTGCGCCAGGCGCTGGACCTGCCGGACCAGTTCCAGGGCGTCATTCAGGACTCCGCCTCCTCCGCCACCCTTGCCGCAGTGCTGACCATGCGGGAGAAAGCGCTGAACTGGCAGGGCAACCAGCAGGGCCTGTTCGGCCAGAAAACACTCCGGATTTACTGTTCATCTGAGGTTCACACATCCATCGACCGCGCCATCTGGGTTGCCGGCATCGGCCAGCAAAATCTGATCCGTGTGCCGATCAAAGGCGATTGGCGCGGCATGGACGCTGATGCGCTGGAGGACGCTATCCAGGCCGACCTCGCAGCTGGCCACCAGCCCGCGGGCGTCATCCTCTGCGTCGGCGGCACCGGCGTTGGCGCCACCGACCCGGTGGACCAGGTGCTGGACGTCGCTGAAAAGCATGGCCTCTACACCCATATCGACGCCGCCTGGGCCGGCTCCGCGATGATCTGCCCGGAATACCGCCACTACTGGCCGGGGGTGGAGCGTGCCGACAGCATCGTCTTCAATCCGCACAAATGGCTCGGCGTGCAATTCGACTGCTCCGCCCATTTCCTCAAGAACCCGGATGACTTGGTGCAAACCCTCGCGATCAGTCCGGAGTACCTCAAAACCCACGGCCATGACGGCATCATCAACTATTCCGAATGGTCGGTGCCGCTGGGCCGCCGCTTCCGGGCGCTCAAGATCTGGTTCCTGATCCGCACCTACGGGCTTGAGGGCCTGCGCCAGCGGCTGCGCAATCACATCAACTGGTCGAACCAGCTGCACGACAGGCTCAAGTTAGAGCCTTATTTTGAGATCACCACTGCACCGATGTGGTCGCTCTGGTCGTTTCGCTATGCCCCCGATGGCGCCTCGGACTTGGACGATCTGAACCTCGCATTGGTCAATGCGATCAACGACGACGGCCGCATCTACCTGACCCAGACCCGCCTCGACGGCCAACTGGTGATCCGCTTCCAGGCAGGCCAGTTCGAGACCACCGAAGCAGACGTGATGATGGCTTTCGATGTCATCACCGAAATCGCAAGGAGCCTGACCTGATGCGCTTTGCCACCTACAACGCCAATGGCGAGGCCTTTTATGGCGCGGTCACAGATGCGGGCATGATTGCCCTGTCGCCGCAGTTCCCGGACTGGCCCACGATGCGCGACGTGATTGCCGCCGAAGGTCTCCCGAAACTGGCAGAGGCCGCCGAAGGCCAGCCCGTCACCCACACGGAATTCACCTATGAAATCCCGGTCCCAAACCCGGAAAAGATCATCTGCGTCGGCGTCAACTTCCCGGACCGCAACGCGGAGTACAAGGACGGCTCTTCCCAGCCCAAGCACATGTCCCTGTTCCCCCGCTTCCCGCGCTCCTTCACCGGCGCCGAACGCCCGCTGATCCGCCCGCCGGAAAACCACACGCTGGATTACGAGGGCGAGGTCGCCGTGGTGATCGGCAAGGCAGGCCGCCGGATCAAACCGGAAGACGCCTACGATCACATTGCGGCTCTAACACTGGCGAATGAGGGCACCATCCGCGACTGGGTGCGCCACGCCAAGTTCAACGTGACGCAAGGCAAGAACTGGGACAATTCCGGTTCCATCGGGCCCTGGCTGGTGCCTTTCACCGATGCTGCACAGCTGGATAAGGCCCGCATCCTCACCCGCGTGAATGGAGAAGTCCGCCAGGACGACACCCTGGCCCGCATGATGTTCCCGATCCGCGAGGAGATTGCCTATATCTCCACTTTCACCACCCTGCAGCCCGGTGACGTGATCATCACCGGCACACCGACAGGTGCAGGTGCGAGGTTTGAACCGCCGAAATACCTGACCCCCGGCGATGTGGTAGAGGTCGAGGTCGAAGGCATCGGCATCCTGCGAAACACGGTTAAGGATGAGGCATGACCCCGGAGCAGCATCAGGAAGCCGCAGAAAAACTGTTCCGAGCCGAGGCAACTGGCCAGCAATGCGGCCTGCTTTCCTTGGCCTATCCCGGCATGACGCTGGACGACGCATATGCGGTGCAACAGGCTCTAATCCGGCAGAAACTGGCCTCCGGCCGCAAGAAAATCGGCTGGAAGATCGGCCTCACCAGCCGCGCCATGCAGCAGGCGCTGAACATCACCACCCCCGACAGCGGCGTTCTGCTGGACGACATGGCGTTCGAAAACGGCAGCACCGTCCCGGCAGGACGTTTTATCCAGCCGCGGGTCGAGGCGGAGATTGCCTTCATCATGAAATCCCCGCTCGCAGGCGCCGAGTGCTCCCGCGAAGACGTTCTGGCCGCCACGGATTATGTGACACCGTCGCTGGAGATCCTCGACACCCGCCTCCTGCGCGCAGACCCGGCAACCGGCCAGGCCCGCATCATCACCGACACCATCAGCGACAACGCCGCCAATGCCGGCGTGCTGCTGGGCGCCGAACGCCACGCGGTTGACGCTCATGATCTGCGCTGGGTGGGCGCCATCACCGCCCGCAACGGCACGGTCGAGGAAACCGGCCTCGGCGCCGGCGTTCTGAACGATCCCGCCACCTCGGTCCTGTGGCTGGCGCGGAGGATGGCGGAATATGGACAACAGATCGAGGCCGGGGATATCGTGCTCTCGGGCTCTTTCATCCGCCCCATCGAATGCCCGCCGGGCACGGAGATCGCCGCAGATTTCGGCCCCTTCGGTTCCGTATCCATCAATTTCGCCTGACAGGAGGCCCCATGCCCGCACCCACAAACAGCTTCAAACAGGCTCTATCACAGGGAAAGCGGCAGATCGGCTGCTGGATGAGCTTTGCCGACGGCCAGATCGCCGAGATCATGGGCACCTGCGGTTTCGACTGGCTGGTGATCGACGGCGAGCATGCGCCCAACGACATCCGCTCGATCCGCGACCAACTGATGGCACTGGCGGCCTCTCCCAGCCATCCAGTGGTGCGGGTGCCGGTGGGCGAGACCTGGATGATCAAGCAGGTGCTGGATGCCGGTGCCCAGACAATGCTGGTGCCGATCGTGGAAAGCGCTGAACAGGCCCGCGAGCTGGTCCGCGCCTGCCACTACCCGCCCAAGGGCGTGCGCGGCGTTGGCGCCACGGCGGCGCGCGCCACCATGTTCGGCACGGTCTCCGAGTATATCCAGACCGCCGATCAGGAGGTATGCCTGCTGGTGCAGGTGGAAAACCGCGCCGGAATGGAGGCACTGGACGAGATCCTGAAGGTCGAAGGCATCGACGGCGTCTTCATCGGCCCCGCGGACCTGTCCACCGACATGGGCCATCAAGGCAACTCTGCCCATCCGGAGGTGCGCGCCGCAATTGCTGATGCCATCACCCGAATCAAGGCCGCAGGCGTCGCCCCCGGCATCCTCGGCACAACTGAGGAAGCAACACAGGCCTACGCGGACATGGGCGCGCAGTTCCTGGCTGTTGGAATCGACGTGATGGTGCTGGCCCGCAACGCCCGCGATCTGGCCGCCAAGTGGAAGGCGGTCTAACGGCGGACCGCAAACCGCAACGGAAGCTCTCCCGCGCCTGCCCATTGCCCTGGCAAAGCCAGAGCAGCGGCAGCAGCCTTGGGCGTGGCACCGCGCGATGCGCGGTGCCACGCCCAACGGGAGGAAGGTATTTCCAATGCCTGACGACGGGCGGGAGAGCCACAATGGCAGGTCCGGGCCCGCCGCCGGATCAGCGCAGCACCATGCCTTCCGGCCATCTAAGCGTGGTGTCCAAGCGGATGGCACGGCTTTCGCCCGCAGCCAACTCCATGTCCCAGGCCAGGATCCCGCGCTGTTTTTCCACGTTTTCCTCCGAGGGCCGCGGCTTGGCGCTCCAGGCAATCCCCAGATCCTCCTGCTGCGAATAGGGCACCCGGTCCAGAACCCGCAGCGGCCAAGCCTGCCCGGTCAGATTTTCCACCTCAAGCTCCACGTTCTGCACCTGCTCATTGCTGCGCGAGATCAGCCCCTGGCCGCCTTCGCTCTGGTCCAGCACATCGCGGCGCACCTGCAGGCCTTCAATCGGACCGAAACCAGCCTTTGCCTCTGCCCCTGGCGCGAGGCCTTCAAAATACTCGACCGCCACCAGCTTTCCATCGGCAAACCGCTGCACGTATTCCGAGGCCAGCAACGGCTCGCCGAAACTGTTGGTGAAAGCTGCAACCCGGTAGGCCGTTTCATCCTGGGCAGGAACCGCCACCGCTGTCAGTTCCGCTGCAACCGTCAGGCTGTCCATCTCCAACCGCAGCAGGTCCGCGCCAGGCGCCACCGTGACCGGCTCACCGAAACTGTATACTACAGCCGCACCGCCCGCATCCGCGCTCCAAGGCGCGGCCTCTTCATAGATGGCAGCCGGTTCTATCACCGGTTCGGCCAGGGCGCTCATTTCAGCTCCGTCCGACAGCAGCCGTTTCTGCGTGCGCGGCGGTTCCGGCTCGGTGATCCTGCGCAGCCAGGGCCGCAGCACCGACGGGCCGCCCTGGCCGGAGGGCTTTGCCGTGGACAGCGTCAGCGCAACATCCTCCCAGGTCTCGCCGGTGCTCTGCTGCAGCACAACGGCCCGTTTCAGGGTGACTGTTGTCTCATCTCCCGTGTCAAGGTGCAGCTCATAGGAGGGCGACCAGCCGGTGCTGCCCCTGCCCTCCGTCAAATAGCGGACGGCCACCATCCCTTCGACCTCCTGTTCGACCGCCACATCCACGGCAATGAACAGCCGGTCTTCATCCTCCAGCTGGATTGCCGCCAAAGCCGCACGGGCTGCGTCCAGCTCATCCTCCAGAGCCTCCAGCTGCAGCTCAATCCGGCGGGCGTTGCTCTCTGCGCTCACGGCTGCCTGACCAGCCTTGCCCGCTTCGCGCGCAATCATCCGGGCAACTGCGCCCAGCGCGACCGCATCTGCCTGCGCCAGGCCTTCATTGGCCCCCAGCTGCTGCAAAAAGCCGATCGAAGCCTCCGCTGCCCGCGCCTCGGCCCGGGCCTGGCCGGCCTCGTCACGGACTGCGGCAATGCTGGCTTCCGCCTCGCGCACCCGCGCTTCGGCCGCCGCGGCCTCCGGATCGCCAGCCTGGCGCGGCGGCACGAAATCCTCCCGCATCAAAGTTGCGATGCGGCGGGCGCCCGCCACCTCGACTTGCAAGGTGTCCAGTTCCGCCGTGCGCGGCACGTTCTGCAGGATCAGCCTGTGCCGTCCTGGCGGCAGCGGCACCGCCGCCCTGCGGGTCACTTCGGCGAGGCCCGGGTAAAGGGTCACTTCCGCGACCCTGCTGGTCACAGGAATGGTTTCTGCCGCGGCTGGAACCGCGGCGAAAGCAAAGAGGTATGGAAGAACAGGCTTCAAGGAAATTCGCATGGCATCTCTCGAAAAAATCGCAGCAGGCTGAAACCGCCTGCCCGATGCCAATCCTAACGGCCGCCTGCCCGCCTGGCCAGCAGGCCGGGGTTCAGGGCTGCGAAGGCCCGAAACGCAGTTCCAGTTCATCGGCATCAATGCCCAGGCCGTCGCAGGAGGATATTGCCGCCTGGTTCTGCGCATCATGGACCCACAGATCGCCTTCGCGCCGCTTCAGGCAAATCCCCTTGCGGCGCAGGCCGCGGCACAGGGTGAACCAGTCGCCGGCCGCCGCAATCTCCGCTTCCAGATGCTGCCGAAGCTCAGCTGCCGACACGCAATTCAGCTTCGGCTGCGACAGGATCTGCGCCAGCGCGCCTTTCGGCTCAGCCGCGGCGGCGGGGACGACGGGAGCGGCGTTGCTGAAATCCTGCAGTGCGATCATGGCTGTGTTCCTCTTTGTCTGCTGTCCTCCTCAAATTAGCCGGACAGCCGCACACAAGGCAGCCGTGCAAAAGAAAAGGGGCCGCCTCTTCCGAAGCAGCCCCCTATCCCAAAGGATAAAATTTTAGCCTTTCTTCAGAACCTCACGGCCCAGCAGCTCGGCAATCTGCACCGCGTTCAGCGCCGCGCCCTTGCGCAGGTTGTCGCTGACACACCACAGGTTGATGCCGTTCTCGATGGTCGAGTCCTGGCGGATGCGGCTGATGAAAGTGGCAAAATCGCCCGCGCATTCGATCGGCGAGACGTAGCCGCCGGCTTCGCGCTTGTCGATCACCATGATACCCGGCGCCTCGCGCAGGATGTCGCGTGCTTCGTCCTCGTCCAGGAACTCTTCGAACTCGATGTTCACGGCTTCGGAGTGGCCGACAAACACCGGCACGCGGACGCAGGTTGCGGTGACCTTGATCGACGGGTCGACGATCTTTTTGGTTTCCACAACCATCTTCCACTCTTCCTTGGTCGAGCCGTCTTCCATGAAGACGTCGATCTGCGGAATGACGTTGAAGGCGATCTGCTTCTGGAATTTCTTCGGCTCAACCTCGGTGGTCGGGTTGTAGATCGCCTTGGTCTGATCCCACAGCTCGTCCATGCCGTCTTTGCCGGCGCCCGACACCGACTGGTAAGTCGAAACCACAACGCGCTTGATCTTGGCGCGGTCGTGCAGCGGCTTCAGCGCCACCACCATCTGCGCGGTCGAGCAGTTGGGGTTGGCGATGATGTTTTTGTTCTTGTAGTCGTGGATCGCTTCCGGGTTGCACTCCGGCACAATCAGCGGAATGTCCGGGTCGTAGCGGTAGAGCGAGGAGTTATCGATCACCACGCAGCCCGCCGCAGCCGCCTTGGGCGCGTAATCCTTGGTCGCGGCAGAACCCACGGCAAACAGCGCCATGTCCCAGCCCGCAAAATCAAAGGTGTCCAGATCCTGGGTAGTGAGTGTCTTATCGCCAAAGCTGACTTCAGTGCCGAGAGAACGGCGGCTTGCCAGCGCAGCGATCTCATCCACAGGGAACTGGCGCTCGGCCAGGATGTTCAGCATTTCGCGGCCCACGTTGCCAGTGGCGCCAACGACGACGATGCGGTAACCCATTTGTCTGTTTCTCCAGTATCACCCGGCCTCATGGCCGGCGGCGGAGTATTACTGCCATCGGAGACAAGTTTAAAGTCCCCTCTCAGTCCATGCTGTCCCGGCTGAGCAGATAAATTGCGCATCCCGCGCCCAGACACACCAAAAAGAACGTGAAAATCCCTGTATAGGGCAAAGTTAGGTCCGCACCGGTCATTTCTGCGTGAATGCGCCCGGTGGCAAACTGCATGATTCCCACGCCGCCGATGCCAAACAGGTTCAAGAGCGTGACACCCCGCCCGGCCAGATGCGGCGGCACAAAGGCGCGGCCATGCGCCATGATCACCGGGAAAGAGGCGCCGAAAAAGCCGACAGCAGCCATCATCACCACCGGCATCCAGACGGGTGCTCCGCCGGCCAGGATCAGCCCGCCTAAGCTCGCACAGCCCAGCACGTTGCCGCCCAGGATCAGCCATTTGCGGGTGCCCAGCACCCGGTCCAGCGGCCCATAGGCAAAGGTCCCGGCAATCATCGCCGCCCCCATCACCAGCGTCGCCAGCCCCACGGCTTGGGTGCTGAGGCCATAGACATCGTTCAGGTAGGGCCCGATCCACAGCCCCCTGAGCGCGCCCGAGGGCGCATAGGCCACCAGCATCAGCGGAAAGATCGCCCACATCACCGGCATTTTCAGCAAATCAAAGACCGATCCTTTGTGCTCGCCCTCCGGCTTGTCCGGGTCCGAGACGGTCACGAAAATCCCCGCGGCCACGACAGCCGAGATCACAGCCAGACCCGCCAGCGTCCCGCGCCAGCCGAACAGGTCCACCGCCAGCGCCGTCGGGTAAGAGGCCACCAGATTGCCGGCCGACCCCACGCCCAGCATCACAGCCGCCAAAGTGGCAAAGCGGGCGGGCGGGTACTGCCGCGCAAAAATGTAGTAGGAAGCCATCAGCACCGGCGAGCAGCCAATGCCGATCAGGAACATCGCGACGCTCACATGCAAAGGCGCCGTGGCAGCGGCAAACAGCGCCGCACCGCCGCCGCCGCCCAGCAGAAGCAGCAAGGCCGCAGTCCGCCGCGGCCCCACATGGTCCAGTGCCCAGCCCACCGGCAGCTGCATCGCCGCAAAGGACAGGAACCACATGCCCGAGGCAAAGGCGAGATCATCCGGCGCCGCGCCGATGTCCTGCCCCAGCACGCCCGACAGCACCGCCAGGAAGGCGCGGAAAAACTGGCTCAGCACATAGGCCAGGCATAACAATATCAATCCCGCCTGCATTTCCCGCCCCCCGTGATCTTTTCTTCTGCCGCACAGCTTGCATGTTTGGCCCCGCGGCACAATTCGTTTAGGCAGGAACGGCGGGTCACCGGGAGCAGGCCGCGGAAACAGGCAGCGGGGCGGAACGACATGACAACCGACACTTTCTACGCCAGCCTGCCCAAGATCCGCGCCTTCGCCAGCCTTTCAGGCCCTGAAGGTTTTGCACCGCTGCCGCCGGACTGGCACCTCTGCTGCACCGACATCGTGAATTCCACCGGCCTGGTGGCGGCGGGCCGCTACAAGACCGTGAACATGATCGGCGCCGCGGTGATTGCCGCCATGCGCAACGCGCTGCAGGGCGAGGCCTTCCCCTTTATCTTCGGCGGCGACGGCGCCTCCTTTGCAGTGCCGCCCCGGCACCGCGATACCGCAGAGCAGGTGCTGGCAGGGCTGCGCGCCTGGACCGAGGCGGAATACGGCATCGGCCTGCGGGCAGCGATGCTGCCGCTGGCCTGGATCCGGGCCGAGGGGCTTGATGTGCAAGTTGCCCGGTATGCAGTGTCAGACTATGCGGATTTTGCCATGTTCAGTGGCGGCGGCCTGGCCTGGGCCGAAGCGCAGATGAAAGCCGGCGCCTTTGAAGTGCCGCCCGCGCTGCTGGCCGAGCCGCCCGATCTGGCCGGCCTCTCCTGCCGCTGGAGCAACACGCCCGCACGCAATGGAATCATCCTGTCGGTGGTCGCCTTGCCCGCGCCTGATACGAAACCGCAGGATTTTGCCAGGCTTTCCGCCGAAGTGCTGGAACTGGCCGGCCAGTTGGAGGGCGGCGGCCATCCAGTTCCGAAAACCGGCCCGAAACTGCAGTTTCCGCCCGCCGGGCTCCACCTCGAGGCACAGTCCTCCCGCGGCAAAACCCCGCTTTTTTTAAGGAAGCTTTACCTATTCTTCCACAGCGCCTTTGCCGGGCTGATCTTTGCCACCAAACGCCGGGCCGGCAGCTTTGACCCGGTACATTACCTGTCCGTGCTCAAGGCCAACTCCGACTTCCGCAAATTCGACGACGGGCTGAAAATGACGCTGGATTGCACTCCCGGGATCCGCGACCGGATCCGGCAGCATCTGGAACAGGCGGCAGCCGGGGGCCTGGTGCACTTCGGCCTCCATGAACAGAACGCAGCTATGGTCACCTGCATCGTGCCATCGCCCTTGGAGGACGATCACATCCACTTTGTTGACGGCGCGGCTGGTGGCTATACGCAAGCAGCGGCCAATCTGGCGGCGGCGTTCGGCAGCAGGAAGCAAGAGCGCTGACGTCATGACCTGGCTTAAATGCCGGTCCTGCTGCCATATCCTTCCAGCCTGCTTTCGCCGGCATCATTCCTCTCTCCGCCAGGTCCAGGAGCTGACGCACGGGCGATGCCCGGTCCAGCGCCGCCGAGGTGCCATCGTGACCGCCGCCCGGGCCGAAACCGAGGCTCATTAGCCCAGTCCCGGCAGCCCAAAGAGGGTTTGGCAGAATCCCTTGCCGAATCCCCTATTCGCTGGCGCTGCCGGGTCCGTTGCGCCGCATTGTCCCTAAATTCGAAGGATTTGCCCCCTCGCCCGGAAACCTTTTGACAACCTGTGCGGCGCAAATTGGCAGACGTGCCGTGGGGGCATGATGAATTTGGGTGAATGTGGTGGCCAATATACTAACAGTGATGCACTCGGAGACAGTGCGCCTTGATCCTGACAAACTTACCGCGCTGTATGAACAGCTCGGTGAAACCGGTGCCGAGGACGTGGTCTGCCGGGCCGTTGAGGAAATGGCAGTCCGCCTGACGCATTGCGAGCGCCTGTGGCGTCAGAATGACATGATGAACCTGCGCAAGAGCGCCCGCTCGCTGATCGCAATTGCCGATCAGATCGGCATGACGGCGCTGGCATCGATTGCGGGTGACGTGACCCAGGCCATTGATGCCGACGACGGGCCGGCGGTTGCCGCCATTCTGTTCCGGCTGATGCGGGTTGGAGAACGCTCTCTCACCGCAGTCTGGGACGAGCAGGACATGACGATCTGATTCTTCCAGGCTCTGCGGGGCTTGCAGGCCGCGCTGCGGCAGCTACTCTGGCGCATCAAGACTGATCCGAACCCGGAGTATCCTCATGCCGCCCGTCTTTGCCGTTCCCAGCCCGGACGCCTGTCCGGTGCATGTCATCGATAGCGATTCTTCCGACAGCTGGCTTTCAGGCCAGCCGCAGCGCGTTCAGGCCTGGGCAAAAGCGCAGGGATTCACCGGCGCCTGCGGCCAAGCCCTGGCGGTGCCTGCGGAAGACGGATCCATCAGCATGGCGCTGGCCGGATACGGCAGCCCTGCGCAACGGGCACGCCGCCGCTTTGTGCTGGCGGAAGCCGCGCAAAAACTGCCTGCCGGGACTTACCGGATCGCCTCCGGGCTTCCAGCCGCCGCAGCAAGCACTGAGACGCTGGGCTGGCTGCTGTCTCAATACCGCTTCGACCGGTACAAAGACGGCAAGGGCGAAGCCGCTGCGCTGGTCGCGCCGGACGGCCTTGATGCAGGCGCAGTCGAATCGCTGGCCGCCGCCGAATGCCTGACCCGTGATCTGATCAACACGCCCGCCTCGGACATGGGGCCGGACGAACTGCAAGCAGCAGCCTTTGCGCTGGCCGGGGAGTTTGGCGCCACAGCCTCTGCGGTTCTGGGCAACGATCTGCTGACGCAGAACTTCCCGCTGATTCACACTGTTGGCCGCGCCTCGGACCGCAGTCCGCGGCTGATCGACCTGCGCTGGGGCGATGCCGGCCCCAAGCTGACCCTGGTCGGCAAAGGCGTGTGCTTTGACACCGGCGGGCTGAACCTCAAGCCCGGCAACAGCATGGCGCTGATGAAAAAGGATATGGGCGGTGCCGCCAATGTCCTGGGGCTGGCCCGGATGATCATGGCCGCAGGCCTGCCCGTGCAGCTGCGGGTGCTGATCCCCGCAGTGGAAAACGCCGTCTCAGGCCCCGCCTTCCGGCCCGGCGATGTGCTCACCTCGCGCAAAGGCCTGACGGTCGAGGTCAACAACACCGACGCCGAAGGCCGCCTGGTGCTGGCCGACGCCCTGGCGCTGGCTGCCGAGGACGAACCCGATCTGCTGGTCTCGATGGCGACCCTCACCGGCGCTGCGCGTGTGGCAGTGGGGCCGGACCTCTCGCCCTTCTACACCGATCATGACGCCGATGCTGCCGCTCTGTCCGTAAGCGCCGCTGCCAATGCCGACCCCGTCTGGCGGATGCCCTTCCACGCGCCGTATGAAAAGATGATCGAACCCGGCATCGCTGACTTGGACAATGCGCCTTCGGGCGGTTTTGCAGGTTCCATCACCGCGGCGCTGTTTCTGCGCCGCTTTGCCGGCGAGGCCCGCTACATGCATTTCGATATCTACGGCTGGACCCCGGCCGCGGCGCCCGGCCGCCCCAAGGGCGGCGCCCTGCAAGGCGCCCGCGCGCTGTTTGCGGCGCTGCCCGGCATGCTGGAGCTCTGAACCGATGGCCGACCGCCGCCTGACCCCGGCAAACAGCCGCGTCGCTGCCGCTTATCTTGAGGATCTGCCGGAAGGAGTTGAGCGGGTAGACGGCACCGCCGCCCGCATCGGAGTGCCGGTTGCCGACCTGCTGCGCGCGCCCAATGGCGCACGCGACCGCCAGCTTGTTTATGGCGAGCCGGTCACCGTCTACGAAGAGCACGAGGGCTGGGCCTTTCTGCAGGCGGCCAAGGACGGCTATGTCGGCTATGTCGGCTATGTGCCTGGCACCGCCCTGATCCCGGTTTTCGAGGCCACCCATTGGGTCAGCGCCCCCGCCACCCACGCCTATACCGCGGATGATTTCAAATCGCCCGAGACCCGCGCCCTCAGCCATGGCAGCCGGGTGCAGGTGCTGGGCGGCGCCGGGCAGTTACCTGGGCGGTTCCTGGAAACCAACCTCGGCTTCATCCCCGCCCGCCACCTGTCGCCTTTGGGCGCCCATGCGGATGACACCGTGGCAGTGGCCGAACTGTTCCTCGGCACGCCGTATCTCTGGGGCGGCAACAGCCGTTTTGGCATCGACTGCTCCGGCCTGGTGCAGGCGGCCTTGCTGGCCTGCGGTATCCCCTGCCCCGGCGACAGCGACATGCAGGAGGCAGAACTGGGGGCACCGGCCCCGTCCGGAGATTACCAGCGCGGCGACCTCTTGTTCTGGAAAGGCCATGTGGCAATGGTGCGGGACGCGCAAACGCTGATCCATGCCAATGCTCATGACATGGCGGTGGCACTTGAACCCATAGATGCCGCCATCGAACGGATTCAGACGCAGGGCGACGGCCCGGTCACCGCGCACAAACGGCTGGCCTAACGCGCATTCGCCACCTCAGGCGGCAAAAATCCTACAAAGAGTGTTGGCCGGAAAATTCGAATTTTCCGGTCCCCGCTCCGCCGCGATCCCTGCGGCTACTCCACGGAGCGGATCAGCTTGCGCTCCAGCACCCGCAGCACGGTCTTCAGATCCGCGCCGCGCTTGAGGATGTGACCGTCCATACCGACTACCGAATACTGCCCCTGCCGCTGCCGCAGCTTGGGGCGCTTTTCGATACGGTAGAGCGGATGCTCTGCCGTGCGCCGGAAGACCGAGAACACTGCCAGATCACGCAAGGAAGAAATCCCGTAGTCACGCCATTCGCCCGCCGCCACCATCCGCCCGTAAAGCGAAAGAATGACCGACAGTTCCCGCCGGTCAAATGCGACTTGCTGAGGAATGGGAGATCCGGGAAAAGGCTGCACCTGATCAAAGCTCATAAGATAAAGCTTGCCTCATTTGCCCGGCAAATCAAGGTTTATGACGTTCGAATTTTCCTGTGATGCACCCGGCGCACAGGCTTTGCACTGCGGTTTCACCGGGTTTTGAAGGGGTTCAGGCCGCCGCCAGCTCCCCGCACTGCACGCCCAGGATCTGCTCTAAGGCCACCCGCCCCGGCGCCGTCAGCATCAGGCCGCGCTTGTGCCGGTGCCGCTTGACCCAGCCGCTGTCCAAGGCGTGATCCAGGATCTGCCGGCCCATCGGGCCGGCCACATGCAGCTTGCGCTCGGTCCAGTCGAGGCAGGGCCTGGCAAAGGGCTGGCGCGCGGGTTTCTCCGGCAGCACAACCCCCATCTTCAGCCATTCCCCGGCCGGTTCCGCACGAAAGGCCCCGTGCTCCTCGGCCAGCATACCGCGGTCCAGAAACGCCCGGGTCATCGCCACCGCCAATGGCCCCGCCAAGTGGTCATAGCAGCTGCGCAGCTGCGCCAGGCCGCCCGCCTTGCGCTGCTGGGCCCGATGCAGGCTGTCGGCGGGCGCAATTGCCGCCAGCTGCTCCAGCGCATGGGCCACCTCGGCGCTGGCCAGCCGGTGATAGACGCAGCGGCCGCGCTTTTCAGCCAGCACAAGTCCCGCGTCCTGCAGCATCCGCAGATGTGCCGAAGCGGTCTGCGGCGTCACCCCGGCCGCCGCTGCCAGCTCCTTATTGGTATAGGCGCGGCCTTCCATCAGCTCGCACAGCATCTGGGTGCGGCTAGCGTCGCTGATGGCCTGGCCCAGGATATCGAAACGCGGTGTGGTCATAGCTTTATCCTACGCCCTTACGGCCCTGAGGCCCAAGAAAAACCCTTCGTCCCCCGCCGAACTGTCCGCGCCGTTCAGGCAAAGGAGCCATGGCAGAACCAGCCCCTGGACAGCGCGCCGCCATGGGCAAAAAACAGCCACAGCCGGGTACCGCAGGCGGTCGCCACCACCCAGTAGTCGCGCACCCCGCTGCGCCACTCGGGGTCCTCCAGCCACCATTCGGGCGCGATCCGCTCGGGGCCCTCGGCATGCGCCAGCTCCCAGTCCTGGCCCCGCCAGCGGAAACGCCCCGGCAGCTGCGGCACATCCGGCGCATGGACCAGCTCGGGCCGCCACAGCAGCAGCGGCCGCGGCCGCGGGGACCGCGGCCACTCCCCTGACGCAGGCTCGGACCAGGCTGCGGCCTGCACGGTGAAAGTCTTCTCCGGAATATGGCTTTCGGCGGGGTGATAGCGGGTAATCGCCTCCAGCCCCAGCCGGGCGCCAAGGCGGCCGATCAGATCCTCCAGCGCCGCCGCATTCTCCTGCCGCCCCTCCTGCCGCGCCCGCGCCGCGGCGCCTGCCTCGGCATGGCCCGCGGGGGTGCGGTCATGGATGGCTTCGGTCTGCAACGCCTCCAGCCGCAGCATGTCGATGCCATAGCCCGCGTCGATCTGCTCCAGCTTCATCTCAAGCAACGGCCGGATGCGGGCCGGATCGCGGGTCGCCCGCGCCAGGCCGACCGCCACCGCCTCCATCGCCTGATCACAGCGGTGCGCCTCCAGCCGCAGGCTGCGCAGGCCCCGGCCGCGCGCCTCCAGCCGGGCGCAGAGCCGCGGCAGCATCCGGTCGATTCCGGCCAGGAGATCCTCCATCAGCCCGATCGGATCCGGCAGGGTCAGCCGCACCGCAAAATGGTCCGGGCTGCGCGCAGGCGAGACCGGCTCGGGCGCGCTGCCCATCGCCTGGTCCAGCCGCAGGACCAGCCCACGGCCGAAACGGCGCGCCAGCCCAGCGCGCGGCTGTCCCAGCAGATCGCCGATCCGCCGCAATCCCAGCCGGTTCAGCTGCGCCACGGTGGCGCCGTCCAGCCGCAGCGCCGCCACCGGCAAGGGCCCAAGCGCGGCATAGGCCTGCCCCGGTTCGGCAATCCGCCCCGTCTGCGGCGGCACCGCCTGGACCTGCGGCGCGGCACCGCCGCGGGTCCAGTGGCGGCGCTTGGCGCTTTGCCGCGGTGTGCGCTTCTGCGCCCGGGCGCGGGTCGCGGGCGCCTCCTGGTCGATGGCATCGCCGGAGCGGTCCGGCGCCGCTTCCTGCCCGGCGTAGCGCGCCAGCGCCCAGGCGGCGCCGAGGGTGTCGGCCAGCCCCATCTGCACGCTGAGGCCCATTTCTGCGCAGTCCGTCCCCGCCGCCTCCATCAGCGCCGCCTCGCCGCCGAACAGATGGGCGCAGCCGCTGATGTCCAGCACCAGCCCGTCCTCCTCTGCCTCGGCCACCCAGGGGCTGAACTTGCCCGCCCAGCGCCTGAGCGCGGCCAGAAACGCAGCCTCGGCAGCGCGGTTGCGCGGCCGCACCACCAGCGCAGCGCACATCGCATGGGCATCGCGCAACGGCTGGCCCGCCTGCAAGCCCTCTGCCAAAGCAGCTGCGTTTAACGCAGAAATAACCTGCGTGTTGGACACTTCGCAGGCAACGGCCAGCGGCCCGGTGATGCCGCCGCGCTCAGCCCGCATGGCACGCTCCGCCCCAAGACGCGGAAACCAAAGCGAGAGGATGCGGCGGTGAAGCATGGGCAACGGGTCGGCAACGGGGGCAAAGCATGCGGCAGCGCAAGCCGCAAGCAGGCCAGATTATGGGAGTGTCACACTATATGTTCTTATTTTGTTCTTGTCATTTGATTCGATCAAGCTGCCGGGGGATGCCGCGATGAAGCTCCGCCTCGCCAAAGCCGCTGCCTTTCTGGCAGTCATTGCCGCCCTGGCCATCGGCAGTTCCGCTCCCAGCACCGCCGGCAATGGCTTGAACAAGCACGTGACGCGCCGGATTGCTCTGATGACCTCGCAGAAGGCCGCCATGGATGAACTCACCAGCATGATGGCCGGGCGCAGCTATTTCGATCCTGCCAAAGCCAAGGCGGCCCGGCGGCTGCTGGTCAAATCCACCGGGTCGATCCGCAAGCATTTCAAGAAACCGCGGCTGGATCCGCGCTCAAATGCCCGGCCTCTGATCTGGCACGCCTGGAAGGATTTCGAGGCCCGCGCGGACTTGGCCCAGACTGCCGCCAAATCACTCAATGCGCGCACCCTGCCCGGGCTGCGCCGGACTCTGCCCAGCCTGATGCAAAGCTGCATCAGCTGCCACGAGACCTTCCGCAACACGCCGAATACATTCATCACTCATTGAACCGTTCGAACCACTAAGCAGCCGTGCGGGACAGTCCCCTGTCCCGCCTCCCCGGCTTCAGGCGCCGTAACGGGCCAGGAAAGTGTCGATCGCGCCGCTGATCACCCGTTCCAGCTCGGCTTCGGAAAAGCTCTCGTCAATCTTGAACAGGAAACGCAGGAACACATCCGCCTTGCACAGCTCGATGAATTGCGCCGCTGCCAGATCGACGTCCGCAATTGCCAGCTCGCCGCGCTCAGCCGCCACCGCCAGGTAATCGCGGATCTGCCCGTGCAGCACCATCGGGCCGCTTTCATAGAACATCGGCCCCAGTTCCGGAAACCGGTCGGCCTCGGCCACGAAAATCCGGAACAGCTGCAGGCTGAAACCGTTCAGCAGCACTCCGTGCACCCGCTCTGCTGCCAGCCGCAGCACATCGCGCGGGCCGCAGCAGCCCTCCGCCAGATCCAGCGAGCTGTCCGCCTGCTGCACGCAGACCGAGCGCACCACCTCCATGAACAGCACCCGCTTGTCGGGGAAATAACTGTACAGCGTCGCCTTGGACACGCCGGCCGCCTTGGCAATCTTGTCGACGCTGGCGCCCTCGAATCCGTCCGCCAGGAACACCTCGCGTGCGCCCTCCAGGACCTGGTCGAATTTCCGGCCGGTGCGCAGAACGCTGGCTTGCTGGTTCATGAGGTCTCCTCAGGATACGGGCTAGGGGCAGCAGGATCTGCCCCTAATGTAATCCGGGACGCCGCTTTGCAACAGGGTTGCTGTGCCGTCTTGCAGCTGCTCAAGGAACCGTTATGTTTAGAATCATTCTAATTTGAGGGCATCCCATGCGTTTTTTCACCCAGCGCAAACACTTTGCAGAGCTGACCGGGCAGCAGGTTCTGGCCCTGGCGATCTCCTCGGAAGAGGATGATGCGCGCATCTACCGCGGCTTTGCCGCACGGCTGCGGGCGGACTACCCCGCCAGCGCGGCGCTGTTCGACGGCATGGCAGCAGAAGAGGACGCGCACCGCGCCCAGCTGATTGCCCTGCATGAGGCGCGTTTCGGCCCGGCGATACCGCTGATCCGGCGCGAGCATGTGGCGGGGTTTTACGCCCGCCGCCCTGTTTGGCTGACGGAGAACCTGAGCCTGGACCGCATCCGCGACGAGGCCCGCGCGATGGAGCGTGACGCCGAGCGTTTCTACACCGCCGCCGCTGCCCGCACACAGGATGCCGCCACACGCAGGCTGCTGGGCGATCTGGCCGCGGCGGAAGCGGGCCACCAGGCCCGGGCCGGAGAACTTGAGGAGGCGCATCTGGACGACGGTACCCGTGCCGACGAGGACAGGGCCGCCCACCGCCAGTTTGTGCTGACCTGGGTGCAGCCCGGCCTGGCGGGACTGATGGACGGCTCGGTCTCCACCCTGGCACCGATCTTTGCCACCGCATTTGCCACCCAGGACACCTGGACCACGTTTCTGGTCGGGGTGGCAGCCTCGGTCGGGGCCGGCATCTCGATGGGCTTCACCGAAGCCGCCTCGGACGATGGTGAACTTTCTGGACGCGGCTCGCCGGTCAAGCGCGGCCTGGCCTCCGGCGTGATGACCACCGTGGGCGGTCTCGGCCACGCCCTGCCGTACCTGATCCCCGAGTTCTGGACCGCCACCACGCTCGCCCTGCTGATTGTCTTTGTTGAGCTTTGGGCGATTGCCTGGATCCAGAACCGCTTTATGCAAACACCGTTCTGGCGCGCCACGATGCAAGTGGTGCTGGGCGGCGCCCTGGTGCTGGGCGCCGGCGCGCTCATCGGCAGCGGCTAGTCACCGCGCCGGTGGCACTCCCGCCCGCTCCGGAGCAGCCCAAGGCTGCCCTTCCCGGTTGGGCCCGGCAGCGCTGGCGCGCTGCAGATGGCGCCTGCGGACAGCACCGGGTCAGGGATGAGCATGCTTCCCGGAAACCCTCCGGGTGGGCAGTCTGTTTTCCAGCGGGCGGAACTCCGGCAGCGGCCGCAACCAGTCAGGCGGTCTCAGAACATATTTGCTCATAAAGCGCTTCCCGGCAGCCTCCCTGCGCCGTGCACTGCACGGCGCCCCTGGCCCAAGCCGGCATTATGCATGGGGCATCAGTTAACCCAGGTTGCGCACCTTTTCGTAAAACGCCCGGTTGCGGGCCCGCGCATCTTCCAGCACCCCTTCCCGCGTTTCCGCCGCAGCGAGTTTGTCCGGCCAGTCCTGCGGACCGGCAAACACCGGATTCTCCCGGAACTGGCGGAATTTGTCGCTAAAGGGCACCGACAGCACCCGGTGCCCCAGGCACATCGCCCAAAAGGTGCCGTGGTAGGAATTGGCCACCACGATCTCGCCGCTGGCGAGAAAGGCAAGCGCCTCCTCCATATCCGCCTGCCCATTGGTCAGTTCCGGGATCCCCGCCACCCGCGCCAAGCCGTCCGGCTTCTGCGTGTGGCTGAACAGCACAACTTCATGCTCCGGTTCCGCCTGGACCTCGAACAGCGGCGACATGGCGCTGGGGCAGGGCACAAACTCACACCCCGGAACATCCCAGTTCCGGGAGGACATCAAGGCGCAAATTCCCTGCAGGATATCAAATTCGATGCTGGCAGCCGCGGTGCGGCCGATACCGACGCCCCGGATCACCCGGTGCTTCGCCTCCGGCGTGCCGTAGATCACCGAATTCACGCAGTCCCCGAAAACCTGCCCGCCCCCGAGCACAGCCAGCCGGCTGGGCGGCGGGGTCTCGCTGAAGTCCAGAAAAGCGGTTTCACCAAACTGGAAATAGAGACCTGGCGAGCAGTACAGATCACCGGTGTTGCGGCCCTTGCGGCGGTGCTGAAAGACGGTATCTAGCATGGCCGGCATTTAAACCGCCACCCGCCCGAAAAGCCCGTATTTCCTGCCTCCCGCAAAGGCACTCCGCCGGCAGGGCCGCGCCGTGCGCAGCGCGGCGCCACGCCCAACTGTGAGGGGCATTCTCCAGAATGCCCATGAACAGGCGGGAGTACCCCCTCGCCTTGAAATCAGCCTTTGCCAATTGGTCAATTCAGGTTACCAATCCGCCAATGGCCGAGATTTTCTTCCGCACCCTGCCCTTCTTTGCAATCATCGCCCTCGGCTACGGCGCCGGGCGCAGCCGGTTCTTTACCGAAGAGGCCACCGCCTATCTCACCAAATTCGTCTTCTACTTTCCGCTCTCGGCAATGATCTTCCGCTTTGCCGCAAACCTCTCCTTTGCCGAAGTCTTCGACCCGGCGCTGATCCTCGGCTATCTGGCCGGCACGCTGGCGGTCTACCTGCTGGTATCCGCCGTCGCCATGATCCGCAGGCTGGACATGCAGACCGCAGCAGTCGAGGCGCAATGCGCGGCGATCGGCAACGTCGGTTTCCTCGGCCTGCCGATGATGGCAACCCTGTTCGGGCCCGCGTCAGTGGCGCCGATGATGCTGGTGCTGAGCGTGGACCTGGTGGTGTTCTCCTCACTGATCGTCATCCTGATCAATGCAGGCCGCGGTCAAGGCCCCGGGCTGGGGACGCTGAAACTGGTCGGGCTGGGCCTGCTCAAGAACCCGATGATACTGGCAATTTGCGCAGGCCTCGCCTGGTCGGCGTCAGAGCTCCGGCTTCCGGTGCCGGTGAATGACTTCCTCACCCTGCTCGGTGCAGCCGCCACGCCCGGCGCGCTGTTTGCCATCGGTGCCTCGCTCGCCTCGAAATCCGCCGAGCGGCTGCAGGTCGCAGGCTGGCTCAGCTTTGCCAAGCTGGTGCTGCACCCGGCCTGCGTCGCCCTCGGCGTGCTGTGGCTGATGCCGGTGGCGCCGTATTCCGCAGCCATCGCAATTGCAGCAGCCGCACTGCCGGTCGCAGGCAATGTCTACATGCTGGCGCAGCATTACGGCGTCGCGCCGCAGCGGGTCTCGGCCGCCATCCTGATTTCCACATTACTGTCGATCGCCACCGTTCCTGCCGTCATCGCCTGGGTTTCCTGACTGAGGCCTGCACAACCCGGGAAGGCTCCCGCGCCCGCAGGACGCCCTGACTGGCGTCAGCGCGTCCTTGGCGGCCTTGGGCCCGGCCCGGCGCTGTGCGCCGGGCCGGGCCCAAGGGGAGCGGAGCATGCCCCATGCTCCGGCCACAGGCGGGAGCCATTCCTTGCCTGGGCCGCGGATGTTTGCGATTTCGCAAGCCTTCTGCCGCAAAAACAGGCATTGCCGCCGCCCGCCCGCTGGACGCTGCCGCGATCAGCCGTTAGCGATAGGGCTAACAGATTCAAGGAGCCTCACGCATGGAAACCGTTTCCGAGAACCGCGCCTTTGGCGGCACCCAGGGCGTCTACAAGCACGCCAGCAGCGCCACCGGCTGCGACATGACCTTTGGCCTGTTCCTGCCGGAAGAGGCCCAGGACGGCCCGGTGCCGGTGCTGTGGTACCTCTCGGGCCTCACCTGCACCCATGAAAACGCCATGACCAAGGCAGGCGCCCAGGCCTGGTGCGCCGAGCAGGGCATCGCCATTGTTTTCCCCGACACCAGCCCCCGCGGCGAAGGCGTCGCTAACGATGACGCCTACGACCTGGGCCAGGGCGCGGGCTTCTATGTAAACGCCACCCAGGAACCTTGGGCGCCGCATTTCCGCATGTGGGACTACGTGGCCGAGGAGCTGCCCGCACTGCTGGGTGAAAAATTCGCCATCGACCTGGACCGTCAGGCAATCACCGGCCACTCGATGGGCGGCCATGGCGCACTGACCTTGGCGATGAACCTGCCGGGCCGTTACAAGTCGGTTTCTGCCTTTGCGCCGATCTCCAACCCGACCGCATCGGACTGGGGCCGCAAGCAGCTGAGCGCCTATCTGGGCGACGATGAAGCGGCCTGGGCCAAGCATGACGCCACCCTCTTGATGCGCGAGAAAGGCTTTGACGGCCCGATCCTGATCGACACCGGCACCTCGGACCAGTTCATCGACCTGCTGAAGCCCGAAGCGCTGGCCCACGCCGCGGCCGAGCGCCGCCAGCAGGCCGTCCTGCGGATGCAGCCGGGCTACGACCACAGCTATTTCTTCGTGTCGACCTTCATGGAGGAGCACGTCTCCTTCCACGCCGACGCACTGTACCAGAGCTAAGAGACAAAGGACGCGGCCATGAGTGACGAATTTGATTATGACCTGATCATCATCGGTTCCGGCCCCTCGGGCCGCGCCGCCGCCATCCAGGCGGGCAAACTGCACCGCCGGGTGCTGGTGATCGACCGCAAGGACCGGCTCGGGGGCGTGTCGGTGCACACCGGCACCATCCCGTCGAAAACCCTGCGCGAGACCGTGCTGAACCTGTCGGGCTGGCGCGAGCGCTCCTTCTACGGCCGCTCCTACCGGGTCAAGGATGACATCCTTGCCGAGGACCTGAAGGCGCGCCTGCACAAGACCCTGGACCACGAGGTCGATGTGCTGGAGCATCAGTTCAACCGCAACCACGTGGACACCCTGCTGGGCCTGGCCAAATTCGTTGGCCCGAACGAGGTAGAGGTCGCGACTGAGGCCGGCGAAACCACCCGGCTGACGGCGGAGAAATTCCTGATTTCCACCGGCACCAAGACCTACCGGCCGGACTACGTGCCCTTCAACGGCTCCACCATCGTTGACGGCGACGAGTTCCTCGAGATGGCGGAAATCCCGCGTTCGCTGGTGGTCATCGGCGCCGGCGTCATCGGGGTGGAATATGCCACCATGTTCTCCGCCCTCGATGTGCGCGTCACCCTGATCGAGCCGCGCGAGACCTTCCTCGACTTCATCGACAAGACCCTGATCCAGGAATTCACCCATCAGATCCGCGAAAACGGTGTCGACCTGCGGCTGGGCTCGGCAGTGGAAAACATCGAAGACGCGGGCGAACATGTCGAGGTCACCCTGGCCAACGGCCGCCATGTGCGCGCCGAAATGCTGCTGTTTGCGGCCGGCCGCATGGGCGCCACCGGCGCCTTGAACCTCGAGGCTACCGGGCTGAAGACCGACCACCGCGGCCGCCTCAGCGTGGATCGAAAGACCTACCAGACCGAAGTGCCGCATATCTATGCCACCGGCGATGTGATCGGCCACCCGTCGCTGGCCTCCACCTCGCTGCAGCAGGGCCGGGTTGCTGCCTGCCACGCGCTTGACACCCCCACCATGCCGGAAAGCCCCTGGTATCCTTACGGCATCTATTCGGTGCCGGAAATGTCCACCTGCGGCATGTCCGAGGAGGAGCTGAAAGAGCGCGGCATCCCCTACGAAGTCGGCGAAGCACGCTTCCGCGAGACCTCGCGCGGCCACATCATGGGGCTGGAGCACGGTATGCTGAAGATGCTCTTGTCCTTGAAAACCCGCCGGGTGCTGGGCGTGCAAATCGTCGGCGAAGGCGCCACCGAGCTGATCCACATCGGCCAGGCGGTGATGAACCTGCAAGGAACCGTGGACTACTTCGTGCAGAACACCTTCAACTACCCGACTCTGGCAGAGGCCTATAAGGTTGCCGGGCTGGACGCCTTCAACCGGATGCCGATCCCGGAAGAATTCAAGGTGAAAAAACCGTCCCGCAAGGCCAAGGCCAAACCTGCACCCAAGGCGGAAAAACCGGCTGAGGCAGAACAGAAGGCGGCCGAGTGACCGCGCTCTACATCGACGCTGACGCCTGCCCGGTCAAGCAGGAGGCCGAGCGGGTCGCCACCCGCCACGGGCTGCGCATGTTTGTGGTCTCTAACGGCGGCTTGCGGCCTTCGCAGAACCCGCTGGTGGAAACCGTGATCGTGGCTGAGGGCGCCGATGTGGCCGATATGTGGATCGCAGAGCGCTGCGGGCCAGGCGATGTGGTGGTGACGGGCGACATCCCGCTGGCCGCCAAATGCATCGAGGCCGGTGCCCGGGTGCTGCGCCACAACGGCGAGCGCTTCACTGAGGCCAACATCGGCCAGCAGCTGGCAATGCGCGACCTGATGGCCGATCTGCGCGCCGCCAACCCTTTGGGGGTTCAGGGCGGCGGCAAGGGCTTCACCAAGGCCGACCGTTCGCGGTTTCTCGATGCGCTGGAGCGGGAGCTCAGGGCAGCCAAGGCAGGCCGCTAGCCCATAGCGGCCTTCAGCGGCGCCAGATCCCCTTCCAGCACCGGCCGCAGGAAAGTCCGGTCATAGCGGCGGACGATACTGTTCTGCCTGGCGAATTCAAAGGCAGCCAGACAATCCGCATCCTCGAAACTCCGGGCCCGGTAGTCCTCATAGGCGGCCAGCGACGGGAAGGAAAACAGCGCCACCGCCAGGTCATTGGCGCTTTCATGCGGCAGGAAATAGCCGTGATGGGTGCCGCCAAAGCGCTCCACCAGCGGGATCCAGGCCTTGGCGTAAATCTCGAAGGCATCTACTTTGTCCGGATCAATTTCATAGGTGATGTAGCAGGTTATCATTGCACGGCTTTCTTTCTGATTTCCCCGGAAGGCTAGGCAAACCGCCTGGCAATTCCCAATGAGATTGTGTGATCCGCCATTCACAAAAGCCGATGCCCTGCCGACGCGCTGCATCTTGCCCTCGGACTGGCGCGTTCAGGGCGGACCCTGCCCAGAAGCGGTTCTAAGCAAGGAAGCCTGCCAACAGTCAGAAACACTGTCTAAGAGTTCAGCGTTGAAGAATTCCTGTTAAGAATTTTGCCCGGAAAATTCACAATTTTCCGCCCCCCGCCCCATTGCCAGCCCCAGTCATTTACGCCACTGATCCTCCATACACCCCACGATTGATCCCGGCGGAACCCTCTGATGAACACGCAGGCGCAGGTCAATATCTTCGGGCTGCTGGCGGCGGCCGGAGCCGGCGTGGCCTTCTCTGTCATCGACATGATTTTCAAGTTCCTGTCCGGCGACTACCCACTGTATGAAGTCGTGCTGTTCCGCTCTGTTGTGGCGATGATTGTCATGCTCGCCGTGATTGTTCCGCTCGAGGGCGGCTACAGCCGCCTGCGCACCCATCAGCCGAAACTGCACCTGCTGCGCTGCTGCGCGGTTCTGTTTGCTAACCTCTGTTTCTTCACTGGCCTCGCCATCCTGCCCCTCGCTGAGGCCGTCGCCATTGCCTTTGCCACCCCGCTGATCGTCACCACCCTGTCGGCGCTGTTCCTAGGCGAGCGCCCCGGCCCCTGGCGCTGGGGTGCGGTCTGCGCGGGTTTCCTGGGCGTTCTGATCATCATGCGCCCCGGCCCCGGCACCTTCCAGGCCGCCGCGCTGCTGCCCTTTTTCGGCGCCTGCGGCTATGCCACCCTGCATGTGCTGACCCGCCGCGCAGGCAGTTCGGAAAGCGGCGCAACCCTCGCGTTCTATCCGATGCTGGGCTTTCTGATCGTCAGCGCCCTGGCCGGCCTCATGTTCGGCGACGGGCGGTACGAAGGCAGCGGCGCCGCACTTGATTTCATCCTGCGCGCCTGGATCTGGCCCGCGCCGCAGGACTGGCCCTATCTGATCGGGGTGGGCCTGGCGGGCTCCGTCGGCGGCTACCTGGTCAGCCAGGCCTACCGCCTGAATGAAGCCGCCCTTGCCGCGCCGTTCGAATACATCGCCATGCCGATGTCGGTGATCTGGGGCGTTCTGATCTTCAACGAATGGCCGGATCCCGCGGTCTGGGCCGGCAGCAGCCTGATCATCGCCTCCGGCCTCGTCTCGGTGTGGCGCGAAACCCGCCGCAAGCATCCCCCCTCCCGCCCCCGGCCGCGGGCAGCTGGATAAACAGGAAGGAAACCATCCGATGCCTATCGACGCTGTCGTTTTCGACATTGGCCGCGTGCTGATCGAATGGGAGCCCGAGCGTTTCTATGACAGCCGGATCGGAGAAACCCGCCGCAGGCAGCTGTTCGAGGAGGTGCCCCTGCACGCCGTCAATCTGGAGATCGACCGCGGCGCGCCCTTCCAGGCTTCTGTCTATGCCTTGGCAGATCAGCACCCGCAGTGGAGCGAAGAAATCCGCTGGTGGCACGACTGCTGGCTGCAGATGGTGCAGCGGGAGATCCCGCACTCTCTCCGTCTGATGCAAGCACTGCAGGCCAAGGGCCTGCCGGTCTTCGCACTCAGCAATTTCGGCGCCGAAACTTTTGAGATCGCTTGCGCGGCCTATCCTTTCCTGCGTGGCTTTGACCACACATGCGTCTCTGCGCATCTGAAATGCATCAAGCCAGAGCCGGAAATCTATGCCATTCTGGAACGCGGAACCGGAGCGGCGCCGGACAGGCTTTTGTTCACCGACGACCGCCCGGAGAACATCGAAGCCGCCCGGATACGCGGCTGGCAGACCCATCTTTTCACCGCTCCCGCCGCCTTTGCTGCGCGGCTGGTGCAGGAGGGGCTGCTAACAGAACAAGAGGCCGCCTGAAGCGGCACCAAGGGCTGCCCTGAACGGCCCGTAGCGGAGGCAAAGGCGCAAGACATGAGTATTCCTTTCATCAGTTTCGACGCGGGCGAGGCCGTTCTGGACTGGATCAGCTTCACGCGGGCCCTGGCCCAAGGCCATGATCTGCCCAAGGCAGAGATCGGCGACACCTTCCTCTATCGCGGTCCCGACACCCTGCTCAGCCGCTCTGCCTGGATCGACGGCATGGGAATTGCGGTGAAGTCGGCCACCATTTTCCCTGGCAACCCCGATACCGGCAAGCCGATGATCAACGGTGCAGTCTGCCTCTACTCCGATTTGGACGGCACGCCCGAGGCGCTGGTGGATTTCCACCTGGTGACCAAGTGGAAGACTGCGGGCGACAGCCTGCTCGGCGCACTTCGGCTAGCCCGCCCGGACGCCCGCGAGATCCTGATCGTCGGTGCAGGCACTGTCGGCGCCTCGCTGATCGAGGCTTTCTCTGCGGGCTTCCCGCAAGCGCAGATCCGGGTCTGGAACCGAACCGGTGCCAAGGCCGAAGAGCTCTGCGCCCAGTACCCCGGCACCAAGGCCGCGCCGGAACTGGAAAGCGCAGTGCGCACCGCAGATATCATCGTCACCTGCACAATGTCTTCTGAGCCCGTGATCAAAGGGGACTGGCTGCGCCCCGGCCAGCACCTCAACATGATCGGCGCCTACCGCCCCGACATGCGCGAAGCCGACGACGCAGCGCTGAGGCGCGCGCAGATCTTCTGCGACAGCTTCGACACCACGCTTGACCATATCGGCGAGTTCAAGATCCCGCTGGCCGATGGCACCATCCAGCGCAGCGACGTGCTGGCCGATTTCTATGCGCTTGAAAACTTCCCCGCCTATGATCCAGGCAAGATCACCCTGTTCAAAAACGGCGGCGGCGCCCATCTCGACCTGATGACCAGCCATCACGTCCTGCAAAAGTGGAAGGAAAACGCATGAGCTGGCCGCTGGTACTAAGTGCTCTTGTCC
The DNA here is from genome assembly GCF_000813745.1 of Leisingera sp. ANG-M1. Taxonomy (GTDB): domain Bacteria; phylum Pseudomonadota; class Alphaproteobacteria; order Rhodobacterales; family Rhodobacteraceae; genus Leisingera. The sequence goes on from NZ_JWLC01000012.1 coordinate 61,438, forward strand.
TGATCCTGATCATCCTGCCGCTGCTGCGCGAGAAACTGCGCAAGCCAATGAACGCCGCCGCAAGGCAGGATGCGCCCGGAGGCTTCGCGCAGCTCTCCGGCGGCCTCACCCACTACCGCTGGAGCGGCCCGCTGCGCGGCCCCGTCGCGGTCTGCATCCATGGGCTGACGACACCTTCCTTCGTCTGGGACGGGGTTGCCGAAGGCCTGGCCGCCATGGGCTACCGGGTGCTGAGCTACGACCTTTACGGGCGCGGCTACTCAGACCGCCCCGAAGGCCTGCAGGACCGGGCCTTTTTCCTCACCCAGCTCGAGGAGCTGCTGGAGGACCAGAAGGTGGGCGAGGATTTCACCCTGATCGGCTATTCCATGGGCGGCGCCATTGCCACCGCCTTTGCCTCGGCCCATCCCGGCCGGGTGCGCGAGATCATCCTGCTGGCGCCCGCGGGTTTCGGCAGCAGCCCGGGCCGCCTGACCTGGGCCGTCCGGCAATTGCCGGCGGTGGGCGACTGGCTGATGCAGGCGCTCTACCCTGCCCTGCACATCCGCGGCACAAATGCCGAGCGCGCGCTGCCCAGCTCGGTACCGGGCATCGTCGACCTGCAGCAGCGTGAGCTGGGCTACCGCGGCTTCATCCCTGCAGTGCTTGCTTCCCTGCGCGGAATCCTGAACGAGGACTTCACCGCCGACCACCGCCGCCTGCACCAGGCAGGGGTTCCGGTGCTGGCGGTCTGGGGCCAAGAGGACAGGGTGATCCCGCCGAACACGGCCGGCCGGGTTGCCGAACACGGCCGTTCCATCCGCCAGGAGGAAATCGCAGGCGCCGGCCACGGCCTGCCCTATACCCACACCGACCAAGTGCTGGAAATCATCTCCAGAAACCACCGCCGCGGCCTGAACTGAGCCTCTGATCAAGGCACAGCTTCTGCTTCTTTCTGGTCCTAAATACCTCGGGGTCCGGGGCAGCGCCCCGGCTTCCCGGACCGCCGCAATCCCTGCCGCCAGGTTCAGGCCGCCGCCGCCCGCAGCGGCCGCTCCTTCACCGGCAGATGCACAATCGCGCTGAACGCGCCGACCGCCACGCCGATCCACCAGACAAAGGTGTAATCGCCGTAGGTGTCATACATCCGCCCGCCCAGCCAGACGCCCAGGAAGCTGCCCAGCTGGTGGCTGAAGAACACGATGCCGTAAAGCGTGCCCATGTAGCGCAAGCCATAGATATGCGCGACCAGGCCCGAGGTCAGCGGCACTGTCGCCAGCCACAGCGACCCCATCACGATTGAGAACACGATGACGCTCAGCGGCGTGATCGGCACCATGATAAACGCCGCCGCCGCCAGCGTCCGCCCGGTATAGATCAGTGCCAGCAGGTATTTCTTGGAATAGCGCTTGCCCAGGTAACCGGCCAGCAAGGTGCCGCCCACATTGGCCGCGCCAATCAGCGAGATCGCCACCGCCCCCAGGGCTGAAGTCGAGGTGATCCCCATGGAATAGAGCGCCCCGCCCGGCTGGATCGGTCCGCACATCTCGGTGACAAAAGCCGGGAAATGCGCGGTGACAAAGGCCAGCTGGTAGCCGCAGCTGAAAAAGCCAAGGAAGATCAGCGTGTAAGACGGGTCCTTGAACGCCTTCATCAGGATCGCGCCCATGCTCTCTTCCAGCTCCGCCTTGCTGGCGGCCTCAGGCGCCCGCATCAGCGGCAGCAGCGCTATCAGCGCCAGCACCACACCGGCAAAGACCAGGAAAATCGTCTGCCAGGGCAGGAAGCCCAGCATCCATTCCGCCGTTGGCGCCCCAAAGATCTGCCCGGCCGAGCCGGCCGCGGTGACAATCGCCAGCGACATCGACCGGTTCTCGTCGGAACTCGCCCGTCCAACCACCGCCAGCACCACTCCGAAACCGGTGCCCGCGATGCCAAAACCCACCAGCCATTCATAAGACTGCATCTCAAACGGCGTCGTCGACCAGGCGCTCAGCACCAGCCCGGCGGCATAGACAATCGCCCCCATGATGATCGCCTTGCGGTCGCCGATTTTCTCGGCAATGGCGCCGAATATCGGCTGCCCGATGCCCCAGGCCAGGTTCTGGATGGCAATCGCCAAGGAGAATTCCGAACGCAGCCAGCCGAACTCCTCGGCAATCGGGATCTGAAAGACACCAAAGGAGGCACGCACTGCAAAGCTCACCATGATGATGATGCAGCCCACGATCAGAACGGGGGTAAACAGCGGCGCGGAACGGTCCATGGCGTCTCTCCTGACAGGTCCGGCAACCCTCAGGGATTATGTTGCAGGCGTCAAATCAGGAATTCTGGATGCTGGGTTAAGGAGATTTGATGTGAGAGAGACCGAAGCGCACAAACAGCTTGGTTTGAAACCGCCTCAAAGCCGCGCGCCTAATAGTTACGCTCGTCAAGCAAAGCCAATACTATATTTTGATCATGCTCATCTTTGCCAATAAAGTGCCCATGGTCCCAATTTCCATCCTTCTCAGCCTCATCCGCACAACTCATTACAAAGCGGGCAAAGGCACGCATCTCCTTGGCGCTCAGAAAGCATAGTGAAACACCGGCGAGTTCTGGAGCAACTTCTTGCATGTCAGCGCGTGGACAGCCGTAAATCCTGAAATCTGGAGTTGTCATAAGTTTTCCTAGTGAAAATATTGGGGGTCCGTGAACCGGTAACGGCACAAAACCTGAAACCCTTAAGGTGCTGCAACATAAAGTAGCCAAACAACCTTCCCGGTACCACACGTAATAGGAAAGACCTCCCTGCTTCCCATCCCCCGCGCCCCGCGCTATCCCTGTCCCATGACCCATTTGAGCACGCTGTACCGGCAGAAGATCGACGCGGGCGAATTGAAGCCCGACCCGGCCCAGGAAGCCGTCCTTCCCCATTTCGACCGTATCGCCGAAGGCCTCAAGGCGCCGCCGGTGAAGCGCGGGTTCTTCCGCAAGGCGGAATTTGAACAGGTCAAGGGGCTCTATCTCTGGGGCGGGGTCGGGCGCGGCAAGTCGATGCTGATGGACCTGTTTGTTGACAGCCTCGGCGATATCCCCTCGCGCCGGGTGCATTTCCATGCCTTCATGCAGGAAATCCACACGCAGATGCATGAGGCGCGCCAGAACGGGGTCGAGGATGCCTTGGCGCCGGCGGCCAAGGCGGTGGCCGAGTCCGTGCGGCTCTTGGCCTTTGACGAGATGCAGATCACCGACATCACCGATGCGATGATCGTCGGCCGCCTGTTCGAAGCGCTGTTTGCGGCCGGGGTCACGGTGATCACCACCTCCAACCGAGTGCCGGATGAACTGTATAAAAACGGGCTGAACCGGCAGCTGTTCCTGCCCTTCATCGATCTGATCAAGGAGCAGATGGATGTGCATGAAATGGTCAGCCCCATCGACTACCGCCAGCACCGGCTGACCGGCGCCCAGGTCTATTTTGCGCCCGTCGATGCAGAGGCCCGCGCACAGATCCGGGCGATCTGGACGGACCTTTCAGGCGGTCCGGCGCAGCCGCTGACGCTGGAGGTGAAGGGCCGCGAAGTGACCCTGCCCGCCTTCCGCAACGGTGTCGCGCGGGCCAGCTTTTATGACTTGTGCGGCAAGATGCTGGGACCGGGCGATTACCTGGCCATCGCCGAAGAAGTGAAGGTGCTGGTGCTTGAGGACATCCCGCGCCTTTCGCGCAACAACTTCAATGAGGCCAAGCGGTTCGTGACCCTGATCGATGCGCTCTATGAGGCCAGGGTGCGGCTGATCTGCTCAGCGGCGGCGCAGCCCGAGATGCTCTATGTCGAGGGCGAAGGCACGTTTGAATTTGAACGCACCGCCTCGCGCCTGCGCGAGATGCAGGACAAGGATTGGGGGCAGGAAACGTAAGGGGGCGCTGCCCCCTCGGCCTTTGGCCTCACCCCCGGGGTATTTCGGACCAGAAAGAAGCTGGAGGCACGCCGCGTCAGCGGCGCCGGGCCCAACCAGCGGGGACCGCAAGGTCCCAAGCGGGCGGGAGTGCTCCCGGCGCCAGAAGGCTCAGCCGTTTTCACGCAGGATATGGCCCGCGAGGTAGAGCGAACCGCAGATCAGCACCCGGGCCTGCGGATCGTTGGCGAGGATGGCCTGCAGGGCCGCCTGGGTGTTCTCGGCAGTTGCTGCCGCGATACCCACAGCTTTGGCAGCCGCTTCGGTGTCTTCGGCGCTCAGCGTGTTGATCTCGTCCGGGATCGAGATTGCGGTGAGGCTGGCAACCTGCGGCGCCAGCGGACGCATGTAGCCGGTCACGTCTTTGGTGTTCAGCATGCCGCAAATGAGATGCGTCGGGCGCTTGGGCAGCTTGGCCAGCACATCCGCGAGCGCGATGCCGGCGGCGGCGTTGTGGCCGCCGTCGAGCCAGAGCTCAGCCTCGCCTGCCGCCTCAACCAGCGGGCCGGATTTCAGGCGCTGCATCCGGGCGGGCCATTCAGCATTTTTCATCGCCGCTTCGCAGGCAGCCTCGTCAGCGCCCAGGTGACGCAGGGCAGCCAATGCTGCGCCGGCGTTCTGGATCTGATGCGCGCCCAGCAACGCGGGCAGCGGCAGGTCAAGCAGGCCGCTTTCGTCCTGGAACACCAGGCGGCCGTGCTCTTCATGCACATGCCAGTGCTGGCCGTAGGCGATCACCGGCGCGCCGAGGCGGGCAGCGGTGGCCTCGATCACTTCCATTGCTTCTTCCGGCTGCGGGCCGACAATCACCGGCACGCCGCGCTTGATGATACCGGCTTTTTCGGCTGCGATCTTGGCCAGCGTGTCGCCCAGGAACTGCTCGTGGTCGATCGACACCGGGGTGATCACCGACAGCTCGGGAGTAATCACATTGGTCGCATCCAGGCGCCCGCCCAGCCCCACTTCCAGCAGCGTGTAATCCGCAGGCGAGCGGGCAAAGGCCAAGAGGCCCGCGCAGGTGGTGATCTCGAAATAGGTGATGTCGATGCCGCCGTTTTTCTCGTAGCACTCATCCAGGATTTCGGTGAGATGCTGTTCCAAGATCAGCTCACCGGCCAACCGGATCCGCTCATGGAAGCGGGCCAGATGCGGCGAGGTATAAGCGTGCACGGACTTGCCCATGCCCTCGAGGCCTGCGCGGATCATCGCCTGGGTCGAGCCCTTGCCGTTGGTGCCGGCCAGGTGGATCACCGGCGGCAGCTTTTCCTGCGGGTTGTCCAGCGCTTCCAGAAGCCGCCAGACCCGGTCCAGGGTCAGGTCGATGATCTTGGGGTGCAGCGCCATCATGCGGGCGAGGATCGCGTCGGAGGTCTGTGTCATGGCAGGCTCTCTGGCAACAGGGGTCTCAGGGTCTTCAACATGCAAACGTCCCGCCCTGTAAGAAGGCGGGACGCGCGCTGCCCGGCCTGAAGGACGGGCGGGTCTATCTAAACCGGTTTATTCGGCAGCTTCTTCTCTAGGTGCGCCATCAGCCGGCGCATTTGCGGCCTCTGCATCCTCTTCCGGCGAGGGCAGGTCGCCCACCACCTGCGGCGGCAGGCCCATCAGCATCCGGGTGATCTTGATCAGCTCTTCGCGCATCTCGGTGCGCGGGGTCACCCGGTCGAGCATGCCGTGGTCCAGCAGATACTCGGCGCGCTGGAAACCCTCGGGCAGCTTCTCGCGAATGGTCTGTTCGATCACCCGCGGGCCCGCAAAGCAGATCAAGGCATTCGGTTCGGAGATATGCACGTCGCCCAGCATCGCATAAGAGGCGGTCACGCCACCGGTGGTCGGGTGGGTCAGCACGACGATATAGGGCAGGCCTGCCTCTTTCAGCATCTGCACCGCCACGGTGGTGCGCGGCATCTGCATCAGCGACAGGATGCCTTCCTGCATGCGGGCGCCGCCGGCAGCGGAGAACAGTACCAGCGGACGGCCCAGTTTCACGGCTTCCTCAGCCGCGGCGATGATGGCGTTGCCCACGAACATGCCCATCGAGCCGCCCATGTAGGAAAAGTCCTGCGCCGCGGCGATGATCGGGGTGCGGCCGATTTCACCGGCGGCGACCAGCATCGCGTCTTTCTCGCCGGTCTTTTTCTGGGCGGCCTTCACGCGGTCGGGGTATTTCTTCTGGTCTTTGAACTTCAGCGGATCTGCCAGCGGTTCCGGCACCGCCACTTCCGTGAACACACCGCCATCAAACAGCGCGGTAAAGCGGTCGCGCGGGGTGATATGCATGTGGTGGCCGCAGCTGGTGCAGACGTTCTGATTGTCGCTCAACTCGCGGTGGAACAGCATGGTGCCGCATTCGCTGCACTTCTGCCAAAGGTTCTCGGGCACTTCGCGGCGGGAAAAGATCGAGTTGATCTTGGGCCGGACGTAGTTGGTGATCCAGTTCATATTGCTTGCCTCTCCGGGGGCGCGGTTTGCCCCCCAGATAAGGCGCATTTGCCGCAATTGCAATCAGCGGCGTATGGCAAGCCGTGCAGTCAGCCAGCTGACCAGCATCAGCGCAAAGTCGACAGCCATCCACGGACGCAGCGCCTGAACGTCCGCCATATCAAAAGGAATGAGGTAAAGCGCCAGCCCGTTGAGGCTGGTGGGCGAAGCAAACAGCAGGAGCGCGGTGACGTTGTTGAAGAAATGCACCGCCATCGCCGGGCCAAGGGTGCCCGCCCGTGCGGTCAGATCCGCCATCAACAGGCCAAAAGTGCCTGCCCAGATGGTGATGAGCAGCGCATTCTCCCCGGCCTCGGACGGCAGGTAATGGCCGAGCGCAAACAGGACCGAGGGCGCCAGCAGCCACACCGCCGGATGCCGGAAGCGGGCGGCAAGCGCTTGCTGGATGTAACCGCGGAACAGGATCTCTTCCGAGCCGGTCTGCACCAGCACCGCGGCAATGGACAGAGGCAGGATGCCCAGCCAGGTCCAGAACGGCAGGTTCGGCGTCATCGGCGGCCCCATGCTGTAGGGCGGCAGCGCGATCAGCAGCACTGTCAGCCCCAGCAGGCAGATGCTGACTTGGGTGAATTGCCAGGCCAGCGGCCGCAGGTGCCCGGTCACGGTGGCAAAGCTGCGGTGGTGAAACAGCCGGGCCGCCATGGCCACGCCCAGGGACAGAAAGGCGAAACTGCCCAGCAGCACCAGCATGGCACCGGGCGTGCTGCCGTCCGCCAGCCCTTGCAGCCAGGCGCCGGGGAATAGTCCCGCCACCGCCGTCTGCAGCGCCGCCGTCATCGCCAGGCTCACCGCTGCCACCAGCACCAGCCCGAGCAGGAGCCGCCACAGCTCAGGCTGCTGGCGGGCAAAGCGCACCAAAGCCTCATGCGCCCTGTAGCTGTGCCTGTGCTGCATGCGTCCTCCGGAAGGTCTGGCGGCAAATCCCGGCAACGTTATGCATTGCTGCAACGCCATGGCAAGGCATGGCCTCTCAGGCGCGGTTCGGACTTGCCGCAGAAGAGGCCGGCACCTATTGATTTTAACAAAAGAAAAACACCGGCAGGGGCGGCAGTGACCAGGACAAACCACGGAAAACTTGCGTCTTTTCCGCCAGCCGGCGGAGTGATGCCGAGGCTTGCAGGCTCTGGCAAAGCCGCAGCGTTCTTGCTGGCGGCAGTTCTGCTGGCAGGTTGCAGCCCATCATTGCAAAACGTCAAAAGCCTCTCATTCGCTGCCCGCAACCCCGGCACCGGGAAGGCATCTGAGCCGCGGCCAGGCGGCCAGGTGATGTCCTTTGCCAACGGGGACGTGCTGCTGGCAGCGCCCGAGAGCTATTGCTTTGACCGGCGCAGCAGCACCGCGGACGACAAGGGCGGATTTGCGCTGATGGCCATGTGCAACCGGCTCGACCGGCGCAACTGGTTCGGGACCCGCAAGGCAGCGGTGCTGACAGCTTCGATCGGGCCCGCCGCGCAGGATGCCGCCGCGCCGCAGGCCAAGGATATCGTGGCAATGTTCCCGGACGCCAAACTGCTGGAAACCCGCGAGGATCAGCTGCTGCCGCTGGTCAAGCTGGAGGTTCCGGGCGCAGTGGCCGAAGGCGCCAGCCCGGTTCATTGGCGCGGCGCGTTTGTACTGGACCGCCACCTGGTCGCATTGGCGCTTTATGCCCCCGAGGGCAGCCACGCCCTGGGCAGCCAGGGGGCAGCGCTGCTGAATGAAGTAACCCACCGCTCACTGGAAGTTTCCACCCTGCCCGATCTGGAAGAGGCAGGCGCGGTTCGTCCCAAGGACCCGGAGCAACCGCTGCGGCCCAGGTCCCGTCCGGCAAGTGCAGAGCCGGCAAGTGCAGCTGGGGCCGCCCCCCGCAAAAAACCCGGTCTGGGCCGGCGGATTGCCGGTTTATTTCAATAGCCGCCAGCGGTTACACTGCCGCACAATCCCGCTGCGACGCACGCGGGCAGAAACAAATAACGGGCCCGGCCGGGCAAGAGGGATCACGATGGGCAGGATCATGGACCGGTTTATGCACCTGCGCAGCCTGCGCCGCTGGCGCGCCGCTGCCGAGGAATCTGCCCGCGCGCCCCTGTCCGAGCTGCGCCGCCAGCGCAACCAGGCCCGGCAGCTGCGCACCCATCTGGACCGGCTGATCCACACTGCCGATGGCCGTCTGGCACTGCCGCAGATCGGCTCCAGCTTCTTTCCGCGGCCGCATGGCACCGACTGGTCCTGGCGCCCGGAGCTGTGGCGCGGGCCGCTGCCCGAACGCGGCCTGTCCTCGGTACCGACCAAAGCCAGGCTTGGCGAAGAAGTGCAGCTGTTCCACGACTGCGAGTTTTCCGAGCTCACCCTACGCCAGCTCAGGAACACCCGCGAAGAGGACCTCGCCCCCTTCGGCCTGCGCATGGATGTGTTCAAATTCGACGGCTCCTTCCTGTCGCTGGTGATCGACCTGCCGCCGCCGGCAACCGACGGCATGACCCGCCAGCACCTGCTGCGCATCGACAGCATCATCGAATCCGAGAAGCCGATTGAAATTTTCGCCCGTCTCAACGTCCAGCACGGCCCCAATACCGAGCAGATCGTGCGCGAACTGCCGCTGGAGGATAAGAACATCGTGGTGGAATTCGATCTCGCCTATTCCAAGCTGAACGAAAAGCGGATCGAGAAGATCTGGCTGGACCTGATCTTTGAGGCGCCGGACCTGAACCAGATCATTCTGCGCGATCTGACCTTCTCGCGCCACCGCCGCGCGGCGATCTGAGGAGACCTGCCCCATGAGCGACCTGACACTGACCAAAATCCGCTTTCGCAACGGCATCTGGGAGGGCCAGATCAGCAACGCGCCCGCCAGCGGCGCCAAGCCGGAAATCACGGTGATGTTCCAGGATCAGCCGGTCCGGGACGTGAAACTGGACGAGGGTCAGGCGGGCGGCGAATGGACCGTCTCGGTGCCGGTTCCGGCCGAGGCGCTGGCCGACGGGGTGCAGACCTTTGTGATTTTTGACGAGGCCAGCAGCACAAGGCTGGGCGATTTCACCCTGATCGCCGGCGAGGCGGTGGCGGACGATCTGCGCGCCGAAGTCGAGCTGCTGCGTGCAGAGCTGGACATGCTCAAACGCGCCTTCCGCCGCCACTGCCTGGAAACGACCTGAGCCTTCCTTACGCCAAAGACTGGAAGTGCTCTGCCAGAACCTGCATCAGTTTCGCATGCGGGATCGGACCATAGCTGCAGCGCGCCACACCGGCCTGCCGGGCGGTCTCCAGTGCAATGCCGCGCATCATCGTATTGACAGGCAGCGAACTGGCCTCGCAAACATTGGCAATCAGATCCGGATCTGTCAGGCCGGGGATGAAGAACCCGCTGGCCCCGGCCTCGGCATAGGCCGCACCGCGCTCCAAGGCTTCGCCGATCAGCAGCCCGTGTTTCGAGGCGTCTTTTTCCTTCAGAAACAAATCGGTGCGCGAGTTGACAAAAATGTCCGCATGGGCCGCCCGGACTGCAGCCACACGGCCGGCCTGCTCTTCAATGCTGTAAAAGCCGTCACCGCCAACCACCTGGTCCTCAAAATTGAGCCCCACCGCACCGGTTTCTGCCAGCCGTTTCACATTGGCGGTCAGCTGTTCCGGCTCCCGGGCATAGCCGCCCTCGAAATCGATCGTCACCGGCAGATCGGTGGCCGCGATAATGCGCTCCGCATTGCCCAGCACAAACTCCAGCGGGATCTGCTCGCCGTCCGGAAACCCCTGCGCCGCGGCCACCGGGTAGCTGCCGGTTGCCAGTGCCAGGGCGCCCGCCCCGGCAATTGCCTTGGCGCTGCCGGCATCCCAGATGTTGTAAAGCACCACCGGGTTGCCGGGCTGGTGCAGCGCCGCAAACGCCGCTGCGCGGTCAGAATATGTCATGCAGAAATCCTCTGTTTGTAGCCTGTTTCAATCTCGATCAGCCGCTGCTTGCGCCACAAGCCGCCGCCATAGCCAGTCAGCGCGCCATCTGCCGACAGCACCCGGTGGCAGGGCACCACCAGCGCCAATTGGTTCGAGCCATTGGCCCGCGCCACCGCCCGCGTCGCCGAGGCCCGCCCCAGCTCGCGCGCAATCTGCGAATAGCTGCGGGTCTCGCCCGCCGGGATGGTCAGCAGGTAGCGCCACACCTCACGCTCGAAACCAGTGCCATGCAGCGCCAGCGGGGTTTCAAACTCTGCCCCCTCACCGGCAAAGAACCGGCGCAGCTCTTCGGCAATCTGCTCTGTCGGCGCCGGGCGGCCGAATCCCAGGCCGCCGGGCTGCGCCTTTTGCAGCTTGGCCACCTCGCGCGGCAGCGCCTTGCGGTCGGCAAACTCCAAGAGATGCAGCTGGTGCTGGCAGCTGATGGCGATCATCGCCCCCAGCGGCGTATCGATCCAATCGGCCAGCAAGAGCGCATCCTTGCGGAAGGCGCCAGGCGCAATCCCCACCAGCTTCGCAAAAGCCGCGCGGAAAGCGCTGGCGCTTTCAAATCCGGCGTCGATCTGCGCCGCGATCACCGGCTCGCCGGCCTTGAGCGCGGTGAAGCCTTCGCGCAGCCGGCGCTGGCGGGCCATCTCCAGGAAAGTCATCCCGAAGTGCCGCTTGAACGCACGCCGCACGGTCGAGGCATCCAGCCCCATCCGCACCAGGTCCCCCCCCCCCCAGCGGTAGGCGGGCCGTTCCTCCAGCCGGGCCAGCAGATCCTGCACCATCGGGTCATCGCCCGCGGCGGCGGCCAGCGGCTTGCAGCGTTTGCAGGCGCGGAACCCCGCTTCGATGCATTCGCCGGGCGTGGCATAGAACCGGCAGTTCTCGAACTTGGGATTGCGCGCCGGGCAGGTCAGCCGGCAAAAGATGCCGGTGGACGCCACGCCCACATAAGCACGGCCTTCATAGGCATCGTCACGGGTGATCAGCGCTTGGTACAGCGTCCGGGAATCAGGCAGGTCAAACATCATGGGGCGAGCTTAGCCCAGCAATACCCGCCAGTGCGCCGAAGATCGGGCGTTGATGTTCACTTTGACGCCAGGGAGCCGGGTGTTGCCTGCTTACCGTGCGCCGGCTTCACCGGATCCTCAGGTCTTGGCGCGATACTGTCCCCTGATCGATCACCCCTGGCACTAGGCGCAAGCGAACTGTGAGGCCGCCTGCGCATCACCCGGAGACCGGCCCCGATAATAAGGGGGTCGTGCAAGCATGCTTGTCCGAGCAGGCCCCGCGGGGTCTGTCCACCTCCGCCCGGCGGCGCCGCCATCCTTCACCGGACCCGCGTCGAACAGACGGCAGCAGACAAAAGCAAAACCGCCCGGGCAGCCCGCTCCGGCGGCTTTCCGTGCTGCACGCACGCCAAACCGCCGCTGCTTCTTTCTGGTCCCAAATACCCTGGGGGTGAAGGCCGCCAGGCCTGAGGGGGCAACGCCCCCTTCTTTCGCGCCTTCAAATCCTGCGCCACCGGTCTGCCACCCGCCAGGCCGGCAAACAGCGGGCAAAAAAAGGCCGCCCAACCGGACGGCCCTTCTGTGCTTCAACAAAGCTCAGGCTTACTTCGGCCCCAGCGCCACCAGGCCTTTCAGGATATCGATGGCATAGGCCAGCTGGTAATCCTGCTCGCGCAGCTCGGCGGCTTTCTCAGCCTTTTCGCGGTCGGCTTCGATCTGGCGGACCTCGTCCTCGCTCAATGAGTCATTGTTCAGGCTGCCGCGCAGGTCTGCTTCCGAGCGCGAACGGCGGGCAGGAGAATCCTCTTCCTCGGCCGCGGCGCGGCGGCGCGGCTGTTCCACCACGATGTCGGGGCTGACACCCAGCGCCTGGATCGAGCGGCCCGACGGCGTGTAATAGCGCGCGGTGGTCAGGCGCATGGCGCCCTCGCCCTTCAGCGGCATCACGGTCTGGACCGAGCCCTTGCCGAAGGACTTGGTGCCCACGACAATCGCACGGCGGTGGTCCTGCAGCGCGCCGGCCACAATCTCGGACGCCGAAGCCGAGCCGCCGTTGATCAGCACCACAATCGGCTTGCCGTCGGCCAGATCGCCGGGGGTGGCGTTAAAGCGTTCGCCATCTTCCGGGTTGCGGCCGCGGGTCGAGACGATCTCGCCCGACTCCAGGAAGCTGTCCGCCACCTTGATCGCCTGGGTCAGCAGCCCGCCCGGGTTGTTGCGCAGATCCAGAACGATGCCGTTGACATTGTCCATGCCGCCGGCTTCTTCGATCTGCTTCTTCAGACCGGTTTCCAGGTTCGGTGTGGTCTGGTCGTTGAAGGTGGTGATCCGCATCACCACGGTGTCGCCCTCGGTGCGGCCGCGCACCGCGGTCAGCTTGATGGTGTCGCGGATGATGGAGACGTCAAACGGCTCATCCTCGCCTTCGCGCACCACGGTGATCACGATTTCCGAGCCGACCGGCCCGCGCATCAGGTTGACCGCCTCGTCCAGCGACAGGCCCAGCACGCTTTCGCCGTCTACATGGGTGATGAAATCGCCGGCTTCCATGCCGGCCTCATCCGCCGGGGTGCCGTCGATGGGGGAGACAACTTTGACAAAGCCCTCTTCCTGGGTGACCTCGATGCCGAGGCCGCCGAACTCGCCGCGGGTCTGCACCCGCATCCGGCTGGCGTCATCCGGCGAAAGATAGCTGGAATGCGGGTCCAGCGAGGTCAGCATGCCGCCGATGGCCGCCTCGATCAGCTCTTTCTCGTCGACTTCCTCGACGTATTGCGCGCGGATGCGCTCGAAGATATCGCCGAACAGGTCCAGCTGCTCATAGACATTGGCCTCGCGCGCGCCTTCCTGGGCCAGCAAGGGGCCTGCGACATAGGTTGTTGCAACGATCCCTGCCAGCGTGCCGCCCAGGGCGGCCATCGCAAATTTTTTCATCAAGCCTTCATCCACCTTTTCCAGTGCGGAACCATGTTTCCGGGTCCACCGGGCTGTTGTCCATTCTCACTTCTATATAGAGCGTTTCTGTCCGGTCAGTTCCACCCCCTTCACCGCTAAGTGACAGAATTGCATCCGGCTTGGGGTTTTCTCCGCTCATCAGGCCAACGGGGGTGCCTTCGGGGATCACCTGGCCGGCCTCGCCAAAGACCTCGGCCAAGCCCGACAGCACAAACAGGGTCTCCGGCTGCGGCTCCAGAATCACCACGTTGCCAAGGTCCAGCAGCGGCCCGCGGTAGCGGATGGTGGCAGCCGTGGGCGCGGTGACCAGTGCCCGCGGCCGTGCAGCGATCAGAAGGCCTGGCCGGGCAATGCCCGCGGCATCCCGCTCGCCATAAACGCGCAGCACCAGGCCTTCGACCGGCAGCGGCAGGGAGCCGCGCAGATCACTGATGTCGGCGCTGGTCGCGGCAATCTCACCGCCGGCAATCTCGGCCAAGCCATCGGCAAAGCCCGACAATGTCTCGGTCGAGGAGATCAGGATCGCAGTGCGCACCGGATCGGCCGTGAAGCGTTTCGGCAAAGTCGTGCGGTCGGCAATGGCGGTGGACAGCTGCACCCGCGCGGATTGCACGCCCGCCAGGCCCTTTTCCAGGGTCTGTGCTGCATTCTGCTGCAGCATGCGCAGGCTCTGCACTTCGTCCAGGTCCACTTTCAGCGACTGCGCCTTTGCCTGCAGCGCCGGCGTCACCTCAGCCAGCATCATCGCCGAGCGCGCCGCCCCCAGGGGCCCGGAGGGATGCACCATCAGCACCGGCGGCGGCGAGGTTTCAATCGTCTGGATGATGCCCAGAAGGCCCGAGACCTCTTCCTGCCGCGCAGCCAATTGCGCGCTCAGCTGCGCCTCGCGCCGCGCCACCCGCCGCAAGCCGTCGCGCATTGCGGCCAGCCCGGCCTCAAACGCCTGTACGGTGGCGGTCAGCGCCTTCACCCGGTCGCGGGAGCTGTCTGCCTGCTGCAATTGGACTGAGGCCGCCTCAAGCTGTGCTGCCGCCTCGCGCGCGGCCCCGGCCGGGTCCGCTGCGGCCTGCAAAGGCGCGGCCAGCAATGCCAGCGACAGGAGGCCCGCCCGCAGGGTCATGACAGCAGGCTCTCCCCGGTCATCTCGGCCGGTTTCTCAAGGCCCATCAACTCCAGAATGGTCGGCGCCAGATCGGCCAGCCGCCCGTCGCGCAGCTGCGCCCCTTCGGGCCCGCCCACCAGCGCCACCGGCACCAGATTGAGCGTATGCGCGGTATGGGCGCCGCCGGTTTCCGGGTCCACCATCACCTCGCAATTGCCGTGGTCAGCAGTAACGATCATCGCGCCGCCCGCCTTCTCCAACGCCGCAACCACCTGCGCCAGCCCCCGGTCCACCGCCTCGCAGGCCAGCATTGCCGCCTTGACGTCGCCGGTATGGCCGACCATGTCCGGGTTGGCATAGTTGGTGACAATCAGGTCATAGCCTGCCTCAATCGCCTCGACGAATTTCTCCGTCACTTCCGGAGCCGACATCTCGGGCTGCAGGTCATAGGTCGCCACTTTGGGCGACTTCGGCATAAAGCGGTCCTCGCCTTCCTCCGGTTCTTCCTTGCCGCCATTCAGGAAGAAGGTCACATGCGGGTACTTTTCGGTCTCGGCCAGGCGGAACTGGCGCTTGCCCTGCTTGGCAACCCAAGCGCCCAGCGTATTGACGATCTCGGCCTTGGGGTAGCAGGTGGTCATATAGCCATTGTGGCCGTCAGAGTACTCCACCATGCCCAGCACCCCGGCCAGCTTGGGGCGCTCGCCCGTATCGAACTCCGAAAACCCCGGCTCGCCGATGGCACGCAGGATCTCACGCGCCCGGTCGGCGCGGAAGTTCAGGCAGAAAAAGCCGTCGCCATCCTGCACGCCGTCATAGCCTGCCAGCACCGTGGCGGCGATGAACTCATCGGTTTCCGACTGGTTGTAGGCATGGTCCACCGCGCCGTGCGCCGAGAATGCAGGGCGCCCCTTGGCGTGGATCATCGCATCATAGGCCTCGCTGACCCGCTCCCAGCGGTTGTCGCGGTCCATGGCAAAGTACCGCCCGGTGACGGTGGCAATGCGGGCGCCTTCCGGCAGTTTCTCTTCCAGCCTGCGAAAATGGGTAAAAGCCGATTTCGGCGCCACGTCGCGGCCATCGGTGATCGCATGCAGCCAGACCGGCACACCGGCACCGGTGATCGTTTTCACCGCTGCCAGGATATGGTTGATATGCCCGTGCACGCCGCCGTCCGAGACCAGCCCCATCAGATGCGCCGCGCCGCCGCTTTCCTTCAGCTGCTTGATAAACGCTTGCAGGGCCGTGTTTTCAAAGAAAGACCCGTCCTCGATCGCCAGGTCGATCTGCCCCAGATCCATCGCCACCACCCGGCCTGCGCCGATATTGGTGTGGCCGACTTCCGAGTTGCCCATCTGCCCTGTCGGCAGGCCCACATCCGGGCCGTGGGTGATCAGCTGGGCCTTTGGCCCCTTGGCCATGATCGCATCAAAGGCGGGCGTATCGGCAAGGTAAGGCGCGTTGGCCTTGCCCGGCTCGCCACTGCCCCAGCCATCAAGGATGCACAGGACAACGGGTTTGGGTGCGCTCATGAGTCAGCTCCGGGGCAAGGCAGGGTTGGGCAATCTTCGCAAGCCTTCTAGCGCCTCGCTGCGCCGGGGTGAACCGGCATTCCTGCCACAGTTGGCGTTATCAGACCTTAGAGCGGGGGCAAAACCGCCGCGCGCCTTTCATCTTGCCCCAAATACTCAAACGCCGCGCTGCCCATCATCCGCACCGCCCGCGTTATGCGGCATCAGCACCGGCACCGCCCGCGCCAGATCGCTACCAAGCGCCCCGGCCGGGTAATACCGCCCAAGAATCCCGGGCTGCAGCAGGTCGGGATTGCCATGCAGAAACGCCTCCGTGTCCGGGTAATCCCTTGCTGCCATCCGTTCGGCCGTCAGGCTCAGAAACGCCAGCGTCACTGTGGCGTTGAATTTCTCCGGCACGCCGGCAGCTTCGGTCAGCCGGCGCAAGCCGCGGGCATAGACCGCCATGCCCTCGAACACCTCGTGGCGGGAGAGGATTTCATAAGCGACCCCCAGATGCGCACGGTGCGTGAAACCCTCCGACTGCAGGGTGCCCGCGGCCAGTTCCTGCGCCATCACCGCATAATCGGTCCGTTCACTCATTGCGGATCCTCCGTCAGGCTGTGGCTGTCGGCGGCGGTCAGATCCAGCCCGTAGACCGCGCGCAGCGCCTCGATCTTGCCCAGGGTTTCCTCGGAAAACGGCGCCTTGCCTTCAAAGGCATGCAGCGCCATGCCCTCCACCAGCTCCGCTACCGAGATATCCAGATATTCCGCCAGCGCCTTCATTGTTTTCAACAGCCGCGCCTCCAGGCGCAGGCCGGTTTGCACACGGGTTACAGATTTCATCGTGCCCTCCTTTCGGAGGGCGTTATAGGGGAATTCAATATTGGTATCAAGATACCAAGACACCAATCACCGCACCCTGCGCTTCATCTTTCCCCAAATACT
>NZ_JWLC01000013.1:0-951 GCF_000813745.1 Leisingera sp. ANG-M1
CCCCCCTCGATTCCTAAAATACTTTTCTGCGAACACGCCGCGACACTACTCCGCGCGCCGCTGGCCCTCAAGCCGCGTCAGCTGCGCTGCGGCATCAAGGACGGCCGCCGCCATCGCCTTCGCAGCCGGCGCCTTACTTACGCGCAACGCCTTGCAATTCAAGCCTTTCAATGGCTCCGCCACCGCCTGGCTCAGCGCAATCAGATGCAAATTCGCGGCATCCCCGCACAGATTGGCAAAATGACGCGCAGTTCTGGGAGAGAAAAGCGGCACGATCACATCATTTTGCGCAGAAAGAACAGCTTGGGCCTCTTCCGTCAGTGGCAGCAGCACTTGATCATAGACCACCTGCTCCCGGCACGGCAGTCCCGCATCCTCAAGCCTCTGTGCAATATTTCCCCGTGCGTGCGCACCCCGCAGGTGCAGCAACGGTCCTTCAGGGCGCTGCTGCAAAAGGGCTGCAACCAGCTCATCCGCGCATATGCCTGCGCAGGACGCCGTCCAGCCCGTTTCCATAGCGGCCTGCGCAGTGCGTTCTCCGACACAATAGGCAGGCAGACGGGCGGTGGTTTCACGTGAAGCGGTCTCCACCCCGTTTGCAGAGGTGAAGATGACCCCCTTCGCACCATCTAATTGGACCGGGGTGCCCGCAGGGCGGATCTCAATCAGCGGTGCATGGACCACCTGCAGCCCGGCGCGCGCATCAGCAGGCAGCCCGGCCGTGAACCGCTTTGCCGCCGCCAGCGGACGTGTCATCAGCAAAGGGACCATCACAGGGCTCCCGGGATTGTTTGCAGGCCGCTTAGGTGGTAGCCCCGGCGGCAATTCGATGCAACGGTAAGGCCATGACAAAGACCCTGACCATTCTGGGGCTGGAGAGCAGCTGCGACGACACCGCCGCCGCCGTAGTGCGGCAGGCTGAGGGCGCGCAGCCTGAGGTTCTGTCCTCGA
>NZ_JWLC01000013.1:1497-288945 GCF_000813745.1 Leisingera sp. ANG-M1
GCCCCGGCCTGATCGGCGGGGTGATGTCGGGCGTGATGTGCGCCAAGGGGATCGCCGCCGCCACCGGTCTGCCGCTGGTGGGCGTGAACCATCTGGCCGGCCATGCGCTGACCCCGCGGCTGACCGACGGCATTGCCTATCCCTACCTGATGCTGCTGGTTTCCGGCGGCCACTGCCAGTACCTGCTGGCCCGCGGGCCGGAGGATTTCACCCGGCTCGGCGGCACCATCGACGATGCCCCGGGCGAGGCGTTCGACAAGACCGCCCGGCTTTTGGGCCTGCCGCAGCCCGGCGGCCCTTCGGTGCAGGCTGAAGCCGAAGGCGGCGATCCCAAACGCTTCCGCTTCCCGCGGCCACTGCTGGACCGGCCGGATTGCAACCTGTCGTTCTCCGGCCTGAAGACCGCGCTGATGCGGATGCGGGACCAGATCGTGGCAGAGAAAGGCGGTCTCACCCGCCAGGACCGCGCCGACCTTTGTGCCGGCTTCCAGGCGGCTGTGGTGGATACGCTGGCAGAGAAAACCCGCCGGGCGATCCGCCTTTATCTGGAAGAGCAGCCTGCGCAGCCAACCGTTGCCGTGGCTGGCGGTGTGGCGGCAAATACCGCCATTCGAGCCGCGTTAGAGACTGTTTGTGCCGAGGCAGGCGCTGCCTTTACCGCGCCGCCGCTGCGGCTTTGCACGGATAACGCCGCCATGATCGCCTATGCCGGGCTGGAGCGGTTCAAGGCAGGCGCGCGCGACGGGCTGGACCTGACCGCCCGCCCGCGCTGGCCGCTCGACCAAACCAGCCCGGCGCTGATCGGATCCGGCCGCAAGGGAGCCAAGGCATGAGCATTTCGGTATTGGGATCGGGCGCGTTCGGCACCGCTTTGGCCATCTCTCTGGCCGGCAACGGGCCAGTCACCCTCTGGGCCCGCAACGCCATGAAGGCGCAGTCGATGCAGGACAGCCGCCGCAACGGCACCCGCCTGCCCGGCGTGGCGCTGCCGGAAAACCTCTCTATCACTGCAGATATTGCCCAAGCCTGCGAATCTGACGTGCTGCTGCTGGCCGTGCCGATGCAGACACTTCGAGGCGTGCTGGAGGAGTTTCAGGCACATATGCGTGGCAAGACGCTTGTCGCCTGCTGCAAAGGGATCGAGCTGGACTCTGGCCTGGGCCCTATCGCCGTCATTCAGGAAGTCCTGCCAGAAGCAGACGCCGCTCTGCTGACCGGCCCGAGTTTTGCTGCCGATATTGCCAGAGGGCTGCCGACCGCCCTGACGCTTGCCTGCGGCGATGCCGAGCAATGCAAGGTGCTGCAGGAGCAGTTGACCACCGCCAACCTGCGTCTTTACCGCACGACGGACACTGCCGGCGCCGAAATCGGCGGTGCATTGAAGAACGTCATGGCAATCGCTTGCGGCGCGGTCATCGGTGCGGGCCTCGGCGACAGCGCCCGTGCCGCCTTGATGACCCGCGGCTATGCCGAGATGCAGCGCATGGCGCTGGCCTGCGGTGCCAAGGCGGAAACGCTGGCTGGGCTGTCGGGCTTTGGCGACCTGACGCTCACCTGCAGTTCCGACCTGTCCCGCAACTACCGGCTGGGCCTCTCTATCGGCCGCGGCGAGGAGTTTGATTCCAGCATCACCGTCGAAGGCGCCGCCACCGCGCGGGCCGTTGCAGCGCAGGCCCAGCGGATGGGATTGGACATGCCGATCACGCTCACGGTAACCAATTTGCTCGATCAGCGCTTGACGATCAGCGAGGCAGCGGCACATTTGCTTAAAAGACCATTAAAAGAGGAATAAAATGCTCATCGCATTGATTGCCCGCGACAAACCCGGCGCCCTGCAGACCCGTCTCGACAACCGCGACGCTCATCTGGCCTATATCAACGACACCGGTGTTGTGGCGCAGGCCGGCCCGCTCTTGGATCAGGATGGCAATATGGCCGGTTCCCTGGTTATTCTGGACGTCGAAGACATGGCAGCCGGCCAGGCCTGGGCGGACAGTGATCCCTACAACAAGGCAGGCCTGTTTGAAGCTGTCGAACTGATCACCTGGAAAAAGGTCATCGGCTGATGCGTTACTGGCTGTTCAAATCCGAACCCTCCACCTGGAGCTGGGATGACCAGGTCTCCAAAGGCGAAGACGGTGAGGAATGGGACGGCGTGCGCAACTACCAGGCGCGCAATTTCATGCGCGAGATGAAAATCGGCGACCGCGGGTTCTTCTATCACTCGCAGAAGGAAAAATCCGTGGTCGGCATCGTCGAGGTCTGCGCCGAGGCGCATCCCGACAGCACCACCGAGGACGCGCGCTGGGAATGCGTGGACATCAAGGCGGTGCGCCCCTTTGCCAAGCCGGTCTCTCTGGATCAGATCAAAACTGATCCGCGGCTTGAGGAAATGGTGCTGGTCAAAAACTCCCGCCTGTCGGTGCAGCCGGTGAGCGAGGCCGAGTGGTCCGCCATCTGCGCGCTGGGGGAGACAGATCCCGGCTGATCTGCCAAGCTGCTCTCCACAGGCAGAAAAATCAGGGAGAGCATCATGGAACTTGTAAGTGTGATTGCGGCGGCTGCGGCTGCCTTTGTGCTGGGCGCGGTCTATTACGGCGCCTTGGCCAAACCCTGGGTCGAGGCCGCAGGTGTGGAATGCGACGAGAACGGCAAACCGAAGGGCGGCCAGAGCCCGGCGATTTTTGCCATGGCCTTTGTTCTGCAGCTGATCGTCGCTGGCATGATGCGCCATGTGTTCACCCTGTCGGGCATCGATTCCCTGGGCGCGGGCCTGGTGGGCGGCGCCGGTGTCGGCTTGTTCTTCATCAGTCCCTGGATCGCGCTGAACAACATGTACGGGATGCGGCCGGTGAAGCTGACGCTGATCGACGGCGGTTATGCCACGCTGGCCTGCGCCGCTGCAGGTGCGGTGCTGGGGCTGTTCTGATCCCGCTGCGCCTGAATTGAAAAAGGGAAGGTCTTGGGGACAAACAAGACCTTCCCTTCCACCCCGCGTGCTCCATATCCACCACACGCGTATGAAAATCTCTGTCTTGGCCGTCCTGACCGTGACATCAGGTATAGGCTGCCCGGCCCCGATTCCGCAAAGCAATAACCCGGACAATGCGAGACAAATGGGAACGACATGCCGAGGCCGGAGTCCGGCTTGACAGGAATGACTCGTTATTTAACAATATTGTTAAATTTAAAGCTTGCCAGCCGGAAAGGGTGAACCATGCCTGTAAGCCTCCCCAATGAAAGCGCGGCCTACCGGGCTGCGCGCAATGAACTGCTGAAAGCCGAACTTGCGCTGCGGGCACAGACGGAAGAGGTCGCCGCCCTGCGCCGCGCCCTGCCGGAAGGCGGGCTGGTTGCGCAAGACTACGGCTTCCGCAGCACCAGCGGGGCTGAGGTATCCATGCGGGAGCTGTTTGGTGAAAACAGCACCCTTGCCATCTATTCGCTGATGTACGGACCGGAGGCCAAGGCGGCCTGCCCGATGTGTTCGGCTTTTCTGGACGGCTGGCGCGGGCAGGTTTCCCACGCAGGAGCGAATGGGGTTTGCCGTTGTCGCGCAATCCTCACCAGAGCGGCTGGCGGCGCTGCAAGTGGAGAAGGGATGGCAGGCACTGCCGCTCTATTCTGCTGAAGGGACCAGTTATCAGCAGGATTACCTGGCCGAGAATGAAGCCGGCGCGCAGCTGCCGATGCTGCATGTCTTCACCCGCACCGGGGACAGCATCCGGCATTTCTGGGGGTCCGATATGTTCTTTGAGCCCAGCCCCTGGCAGCCCCGCCATATCGATGCGCTGTGGCCGCTCTGGAGCCTGTTCGACCTGACACCCGAGGGGCGCGGCAGCCATATGCCGAACCAGCGATGATCTGCATCGCCGGCAAACGCCTCGCTCAAGTATAGCCACCTGCCCGTCGCGTCAGCGGCGGGCACGCGCCCACCCGGGCAGACGCTCACCGCGAAACTCTAACGGCGCCAGTTGCCGAAACACTGCCAATCAAAGGAAAAGCGCCGCCGGATTGCTCCAGCGGCGCTGAATATTCAAAAGCGAAGCCGCTTAGTAGCGGTAGTGCTCCGGCTTGAACGGGCCTTCGGGCTTCACGCCGATGTAGGCAGCCTGCTCAGAGCTCAGCTGGGTCAGCTTGACGCCGATGCGGCCCAGGTGCAGGCGGGCGACCTTCTCGTCCAGATGCTTGGGCAGGATATAGACGTCGTTTTCGTAGTTGTCGCCGCGGGTCCACAGCTCGATCTGGGCCAGCACCTGGTTGGTGAAGGACGCCGACATCACGAAGGACGGGTGGCCGGTGGCGTTGCCGAGGTTCAGCAGGCGGCCTTCGGACAGCAGGATGATGCGGCTGCCCGAGGGCATTTCGATCATGTCCACCTGGTCCTTGATGTTGGTCCACTTGTGGTTCTTCAGCGCC
Source organism: Leisingera sp. ANG-M1 (assembly GCF_000813745.1). GTDB lineage: Bacteria > Pseudomonadota > Alphaproteobacteria > Rhodobacterales > Rhodobacteraceae > Leisingera. The sequence goes on from NZ_JWLC01000013.1 coordinate 5,917, forward strand.
GCAACCTGGATTTCGTTGTCGAAGTGGCCGATGTTGCCGACAATCGCCATGTCCTTCATCTCGCGCATATGCTCGATGCGGATCACGTCCTTGTTGCCGGTGGTGGTGATGAAGACATCCGCGGTGGCAACTTCGTCTTCCAGAAGGGTGACTTCAAAACCGTCCATGGCGGCCTGCAGGGCGCAGATCGGGTCAGCTTCGGTCACTTTCACTCGGGCGCCGGCGCCGCGCAGGGAGGCAGCAGAGCCTTTGCCCACATCGCCATAGCCGCAGACCACTGCAACCTTGCCGGCCAGCATGGTGTCGGTGGCGCGGCGGATGCCGTCGACCAGCGATTCTTTGCAGCCGTATTTGTTGTCGAACTTGGACTTGGTGACCGAGTCGTTCACGTTGATCGCCGGGAACGGCAGCTGGCCGTTTTTCTGCAGCTCATACAGGCGGTGGACGCCGGTGGTGGTTTCCTCGGAAACACCCAGGATCGCATCACGGGTCTTGGTGAACCAGCCCGGGGAGGCTTCCATGCGTTTCTGGATCTGCGCCTTGATAACCGCTTCTTCCTCGGACTGCGGCACCGGGATGATCTCTTCGCCGGCTTCGGCGCGGGCACCCAGCAGCACATAGAGAGTGGCGTCGCCGCCATCGTCCAGGATCAGGTTGGCGCCCTCGGGGAACATGAAGGATTTATCCAAGTAATCCCAATGCTCTTCCAGCGACTGGCCCTTGATGGCGAAGACCGGAATGCCGGCTTCGGCGATTGCCGCGGCAGCGTGGTCCTGGGTCGAGAAGATGTTGCACGACGCCCAGCGCACATCGGCGCCCAGCGCCACCAGCGTTTCGATCAGAACCGCGGTCTGGATGGTCATGTGCAGCGAGCCGACGATGCGCGCGCCTTTCAGCGGCTTGCTGTCGCCGTATTCCTCGCGCAGCGCCATCAGGCCCGGCATTTCCGTTTCAGCGATGTCCAGCTCTTTGCGGCCAAAGCCTGCCAGCGCGATGTCCTTGACGATATAATCCCCGGCCATAGTCTGCTCCATTCCGGTTACACGTAATCTTGCCGAAGGCCCTAACACCGGGAGTGTTTAGATTCAACGAAGATACGGGCAACCTGAGAATTGAGCTCAGGCCTTCAAGGCAGGGCAGGCTGTGGGGGGAAGCCTGTCAAGCTGCACAGGTTCAGCTTGGCGTACCCGGATCCGGCTCTTTTTCCGGGATATGAAAGAAGGACGAGCCGGTTGCGACAACGCAGCTGATCCCGTTTGCATGTGTCACCAGAACAGTAAAGGTTCCGGTTTCATCCGACGACCAGACCTCGATCACAGTGGCCTCGGGGCGGCTCTTCTGCAATCCGCCGGCGGTCAGCCGTTCGGAGTATCCGCTTTCCAGCTTAGCGGTCATCACCTCGCGGTCGCCGCAGCTGGCCGCAAAGGCCGGCGGGGCCGTCGCCGCCATGCCGAAGAGCAGGGAAAGACCTAACAGACGCTTAAACATGACTTGCTCCTTTCGTTCGCATCACGTTCGCGAAAGGGGCTTGCCTGGGAGGGGCAATGACCCCCGTCGTACTATTAATATGGGGTCGCAAAGGGCTCTTTTCAAACTCACAACCGGTCAACCGGGTGTCAAAAGAGGTTATGAACCCATCCGTTTCCCCCCTTAACTTTTTGCAATTTCAGCCTATGGAAACCGGGGCTTGCGCCCTATCCTGCGGCCTCACGAAGCAGACAAAAAAATTCGAGAGGCAGCCCATGAAACACCCCCGCGCCTGGCAACGGATGCTCTCGGGGCGCCGCCTGGATCTGCTGGATCCGACCCCGGTGGATATCGAGATCGAGGACATCGCCCACGGGCTGGCCTTTGTTGCGCGGTGGAACGGCCAGACCCGGGGGGATTTCGCCTATTCGGTGGCCGAGCATTCGCTGCTGGTTGAGGATATTTTCACCCGGATGCGCCCCAAGGCGCCGGTCAAATGGCGGCTGGCAGCATTGCTGCATGACGCGCCGGAGTATGTGATCGGCGACATGATCTCGCCAGTGAAGGCCGCCGTGGGCCCGGGATACGGCGAGCTGGACCTGCGGCTGACTGCTGCCATTCACCTGCGGTTCGGGCTGCCGGCCGCCCTGCCCAAGACGGTGAAAGCGCAGATCAAACGGGCCGACAAGGTCAGCGCCTGGATGGAAGCCGTGCAGATTGCCGGATTTTCCGAGAAAGAAGCCACCAAGTTCTTTGGCCGGCCGAATGAGGATATCGTCCGCAACCTGGAGATCCGCCTGCGCCCGCCTGTCGAGGTGCGGCAGGATTTCGTTGCCCGGCATCATCAGCTTCTTGAGCAGATGTGACGCCTGACAGTTCCGGACCCGGGCTGCCGGCATCACCCGTCCTGCCTGCCAACGGGTTCTGTCCGGCCAGGGCGCTGCCCTGCCGGTGTCTGCAGTCTGTTTTCTGCTGTCTGCTGGCGGTCTTGCGTATCCACCAAGCTGGTAAAGGAAGGCGGCGCCGCCAAAAGGCGGAGGCGGACGGGCATATCCGCCCGCGTGCTAAACGTTGTCTCTGCACGTCCCCGCAGAGGGGAACCTGTTCCTGAGTGCCGGGTGTGTCAGGCCCGGCGGTGACCGCGATCAGCCCGAACTATGACAGGCAGAGGAGAATTTTACGTGAAGCAAGCGTGCGCAGGGGACGCAACACCTGCGAGCGCCCCGCCATCGGTCAGGCGGGGCAGGAACTTCTACTTGAAATGCAGGGTTCAGCGCGGGCTGCGCTTGGCCAGGATCCGCTGCAGGGTGCGGCGGTGCATGTTCAGCCGCCGGGCGGTTTCCGAGACATTGCGGTCGCAAAGCTCGTAGATCCGCTGGATATGCTCCCAGCGCACGCGGTCGGCGCTCATCGGGTTTTCCGGCGGCGGCGGCAGCTCGTCCTCGCTGGCCAGCAGCGCATTCATGATGTCCGTGGCATCGGCCGGCTTGGACAGGTAGTCCGTGGCGCCGATTTTGACCGCGGCAACCGCGGTGGCGATGGCACCGTATCCGGTCAGCACCACAACCCGGCTGTCGGGGCGCTTCTCGCGCAGCACCTCAACCACGTCGAGGCCGTTGCCATCCTCCAGCCGCAGGTCGACCACCGCATAGGCCGGCGGCCGTGCTGTGGCGATAGCGCTGCCTGCGGCAACCGAGCCTGCGGTCTCCACCTCAAAGCCGCGTTTCTCCATTGCCTTGGCAAGACGCCGCAGAAACGGCTCGTCGTCATCGACCAGCAGCAGCGTCTTATCCGGTCCAATCTCCTGCAGAGCAGTTTCGGCCATGCCCGGTCCTCCGCGTCCTTTTTCTGTTCACGCAAGAATATGTCCGCGCGGCAGGAAAGGTCAAACAGCTATCCTGCTTCAGGTTTTGCTGATGAAGCAGGCGGCTTTCTCGGCCATCTGTTCGGCGGTTTCGTCGCGGCGGAAGAACTCGACAAAGCCAACTTCGGGCAGCACCAGGTAGGAGAAGGTGGAATGGTCGACCAGGTAGTAATCCTCGTCGCCCTCGTTCTTCTTGAAGTAGGTCTTATAAGCCTTGCTGGCGGCCTTCACCTGATCCAGCGAGCCGGTCAGCCCGATCATCTTCTCATGCAGGTTTTCGGCATAATCGCCCACTGCCTCAGGGGTATCGCGCTCCGGGTCGATGGAAATGAACACCGGCGTTACGCTCATGCCGCGGTCTGCCAGCACATCAACCGCATCGGCGTTGCGGGCGGAATCCATCGGGCAGACGTCGGGGCAGAAGGTGTAGCCGAAATAGACAATCGACGGCTCGGTGATCACGTCCTTGTCGGTGACGGTCTCGCCCTTGGCATTGACCAGCTCAAACGGGCCGCCGATGGTGTCCGCGCCGCCGGCAATCTGGCTGCTGCGGCACTGTGCGAATTTGTCACCCCCATTGCCTCCCCGGGTCATCATCCAGGCGCCGCCCAGCAGGGCAGCAACAAATACGGCAGCAAGAAGAGCATATAGGCGGGTCATGAGATCACACTTATCATCAGGGAAGGGTTGTTGATCGTTTGCGGCGCCAGACCTATCAAGAATTACAGCCGATGCAACTGGCGCACGGCGTCACATCTGCGGGAGCACCGAAGTACATGAGCGAACGCCCTTTCCGGCTGATGAGCGGCCAGGAGCACAGCAACTGGATCCGGCTGCGCACGCTGATTCTGCTGCGCTGGGTGGCCATTGCCGGCCAGGTCACGGCCATCGCCGTGGCGCAGTACCGCTATAGCCTGCAGCTGGAGCTGGCCTTGTGCTATCTGGCTATCGGGGTTTCTGCCGCCGGCAACCTGATCGCCGTTTTTGCCTTTCCTGAGAACAAGCGCCTGAGCGAGTTCGAGAACTTCCTGATGGTACTGTTCGACCTCTTGCAGCTGGCGTTCCTCTTGTATCTGACCGGCGGGCTGAACAATCCTTTTGCGCTGCTGGTGCTGGGCCCGGTGACGATCTCTGCTGCCGTCATGGGGCTGCGCCCGACCCTGATCATCGGTGCCACCGCCATTATCCTGGTCACCCTGATGGCCGAGTTCCACCTGCCCCTGCGCACCGAGCAGGGGTTCATTCTGCGCATCCCAGATATCTTCATTTTCGGCAACTGGATCGCCATCGTCATCGCCATCCTGTTCATTGGCGCCTATTCCTTCCGCGTCAGCAACGAGATGCGCTCGATGTCGGATGCGCTGAGCGCCACCCAGCTAGCGCTGTCGCGCGAGCAGAAGTTGACCGACCTGGGCGGGGTTGTGGCCGCCGCCGCGCATGAGCTGGGCACGCCGCTTGCGACCATAAAACTCACCAGCGCCGAGCTGATAGAGGAGCTTGATGACCGCCCCGACCTGCGCGAGGACGCAGCGCTGATCCGCGAGCAGGCTGACCGCTGCCGCGACATCCTGCGCGGCATGGGCCGGGCCGGCAAAGACGACCTGCACCTGCGCCAGGCGCCGTTCTCGACCCTGGTGAATGAGGCCGCTGAGCCGCATATGAACCGCGGCAAGGTAATTGTTTACAGCGAAGAGCCGCTGGAGGGCGGCGATTTCCAGCAGCCCACCGTTATGCGCAAGCCCGAGATTATCCACGGGCTGCGCAACCTGGTGCAAAACGCCGTCGACTTTGCCAAAACCACTGTCTGGATCGATGCGGCCTGGAATGACGAGCGGATCACCCTGCGAATCTGCGACGACGGGCGCGGCTTCCCGCCGCAGCTGATCGGCCGGATCGGCGACCCCTTCGTGCGCCGCCGCCGCGGTGAAAGCGAGCTGAGACAGCGGCCGGAATATGAAGGCATGGGTCTGGGGCTGTTCATTGCCAAAACGCTGCTGGAACGCACCGGCGCCCAGCTGCGGTTCGCCAATGGAACGGATACGTTCCAGACCCTCAACCCCTATCAGGACCGCCGCGGTGCTATTGTCGAAGTGTCCTGGCCGCGCAAGAAGATTGATGCCCTGGCAGGCGGCAGCAATCCGGCGCTTGGAAAAAATATTCCTCTAGAAATTTAACTATTCACTTTTGGGCAACCAATTAAACTTGATTTAACCTTTATTAGGGAACCATGCCGGTAAACGAGAGCTGAATTGGGCAGGACGACATGCAGAACTTCGCTTCGATCGAGTGGTTTGTACTGGCAGCGCTGTGCGCGGCAACGGCCGCAGCCGCGGTCTGGTGGCTGTCGCCGGCGCCGCGCCGCCGCGGCATGGAGCACGACCTTCTGGCGGGCGACGGCCGCGCCGATGCGGTGTTCCTGTTCGACGACAACAGCCTGATCGGCTGGTCTTCGGGGGCACGCAAGTTCATCGGCGACCAGACCGAGAACTTCGATTGGAGCATGCTGCGCGACCAGCTTGCCCGCAGCTATCCCGGCCTGCCGCAATCGCCCGGTTTCCTCAAGGATGTCGGGCCTTTGGTGCTGTCGGGCACTGCCTCTGCCGAAAGCCGCGAGGCGCATTGCGAATGGATCGACGGGGTCACCCGCGTGCAGCTGCGCCGCAGCACCCTGGAAGAGCAAAACAAATCCCTGGATCAGGAGCTCACCACCCTGCGCGCCGCGGTGCATCAGGCGCCTTACCCGGTCTGGCTGCAGTCGGAAGAGGGCGATGTCACCTGGTCCAACCTCGCCTATGACGACCTCAGCCAGAAGATCCGCGGCCGCAACGCCGACTTTGCCGAACCCCTGTTCACCGATCTGCATGACCCGATGACCAGCGGCAAGCCGGAGCGGATCAGCATTCCGTTGCCGGAAAGCAGCAAGAAACTGTGGTACAACGTTTCGACCACCGAAACCGAAGCCGGCTGGCTCTGCCATGCGGTGGATGTGAACGCCGTGGTCGACGCTGAGGTTGCCCAGCGCAATTTTGTGCAGACCCTGGCGAAAACCTTTGCCCAGCTGTCGATCGGCCTGGCGATCTTTGACCGCAACCGCCAGCTGGTGCTGTTCAACCCGGTGCTGATCGACCTCACCGCCCTGCCCGCCAATTTCCTTAGCTCGCGCCCCAATCTGCTGACGTTCTTTGACCGGCTGCGCGATCAGCGGATGATGCCGGAGCCCAAAAGCTATTCCAGCTGGCGCCACCAGATGGCCGACCTTTTGGAGGCCGCCGCCGAAGGCCGTTACCAGGAAACCTGGTCGCTGCCGTCGGGCTCGGTCTACAAGGTCTCGGGCCGGCCGCACCCGGATGGTGCCATTGCCTTCCTGTTCGAGGACATCACCGCCGAGGTCACACTCACCCGCCAATTCCGCGCTGAGCTGGAGATGGGCCAGTCGATCATGGACCAGATGGACGAGGCGATTGCGGTCTTTGCCAATGACGGCTCCATGACTTTCTCCAACAGCGCCTATGGCAGCCTGTGGCAGATGGACCCCGAAGCCAGCTTTGCCAAAGTGTCGATCATGGACGCCAGCCGGATCTGGCAGGACACCTGCGCGCCGACCCCGGTCTGGGGCGAGATCCGCGATTTTGTTGCCGGCTGCGAAGAGCGCGACACCTGGTGGGCCCACGTTCAGCTGCGCAACGGCACCCGGCTGATCTGCAAGGTCTCCGCCATCCAGAGCGGCGCCACCATGGTCAGCTTCCGCGCCCCGGAAACGGCCGCCCTGCCGGCAAGCCAGGAGCGCTTCCCCGCCATCAGCCAAAGCTGAGCCCGGAAACCGGCTTGCGGCGGATCAGCCGCGGCGCCATTCTAGCGCCATGACACCGAATACTGCGTCCCGCACGCTGAACTCACCGGATGATACGGCCCAACTGGCCGCAGAAATCGCCGGGGCCCTGCGCCCCGGCGATTGCCTGCTGCTGGAAGGGGTGATCGGGGCCGGCAAGACCCATTTCGCCCGCCATCTGATCCAATCGCTGATGGAGATTCCCGAGGATGTGCCCTCGCCGACGTTCACCCTGGTGCAGACCTATGACGTGCCTGCCGGCGAGCTGTGGCACACCGATCTTTACCGGCTGTCCTCGCTGGATGAACTGGAGGAGCTAGGCCTGACCGAAGCCTTCGACAGCGCCATCTGCCTGGTCGAATGGCCGGACCGGTTGGCCGAGCTGACGCCGCCCCACGCCCTGCACCTGGCCCTTGCCCTGGACCCGGAACACGAAGACCGCCGCCATCTGACGCTCCGCTGGAGCGATGCGAAATGGCAGCCCCTGATGGAGCGCATCTGCGCATGAGTGACCGCAACACCCTGTGTGAGAACTTCCTCGCATCAACACCTTATGCCGCCTGGCAGCGGGGACCGCTGGCCGGCGATGCCTCCAACCGGCGCTATGAGCGGCTGGTGAAGGATGGCCGGACCGTCGTTCTGATGGACGCACCGCCCGAAAAGGGTGAGGACGTCCGCCCCTTCATCCGCATCGCGGAATACCTGCGCGCCCAGGGACTCAGCGCTCCGGAGATCCTGGCCCGGGATGCGGAACACGGCTTCCTGCTGCTGGAGGATCTGGGAGACGACCTGTTTGCCCGCGTTGTCCTGCGCGAACCGGCGCTGGAAAAGGAGCTTTATGAAGCAGCAACTGATGCGCTCGTGGCTCTGCATCAGGCACCGATGCCGGAATTGGAGCCTTACGGCCCGCGGATGATGGCGGAAATGGCGGGGCTGGCGCTTTCGAAATACCGCGATGGCATCCTGGGCGGCCACGATCCGCAGCTGCAATCCCGGTTCGAGGACCAGTTCGAAGATATCTTGCGCGAGACGATCAAAGGCGATCCGGTACTGGTCCAGCGCGATTATCACGCCGAAAACCTCCTGTGGCTGCCAGAGCGGGAAGGGGTGGCCCGGGTCGGCCTGCTGGATTTTCAGGACGCACGTTCCGGCCACCCGGCCTATGATCTGGTCTCGCTGCTGCAAGACGCGCGCCGCGATGTTCCGGCGGGTATCGAAATGCAAATGATCGACCGTTACATCTCCGCCGCCGGCGTGGACGAGTCCGGCTTCCGCACCGCCTATACGGTGCTGGGGGTGCAGCGGAACCTGCGTATTCTTGGCGTCTTTGCCCGGCTCAGCATGGACTACGGCAAACCGCATTACGTCGACCTGATTCCGCGGGTCTGGGACCATTTCATCCGCGGGCTGGAGCATCCCGCCTTGGCCCCGGTTGCAGGGCTTTTGCGCGACAGCCTGCCTGTCCCTACCCCGGACAACCTGAACAATCTGAGGCCCTGATGCAGCGCTCCCCTGATGCCGTCATGCTGTTTGCTGCGGGTTTTGGCACAAGGATGCGGGAGCTGACCCGCGACAAGCCGAAGCCGATGATCGAAGTCGCCGGCCGGCCGCTGATCACCCACGCGCTGGAGCTGGCCAAGGCGATTCAGCCGGCCCGGATCGCGGCGAACCTGCATTACAAGCCTGAGCCGCTGCAAGCTTTGTTAGAGCCTGAAAACGTGCAGATCAGTCTCGAAAGCCCCGAAATCCTCGACACCGGCGGCGGGCTGCGCCACGCCCTACCCTTGCTGGGAGATGGGCCGGTTTTCACCATGAACACCGATGCCATCTGGAAAGGGCCGAACCCGCTGCAACTGGCGCTTGAGGCCTGGGACCCGGACGCCATGGACGCGCTGCTGGTCTGCGTGCCGCTGGACCGTGCCGTGGGCCGCCCCGGCGGAGGCGATTTCTCGGCAGACGCCGAGGGCCGCATCAGCCGGAGCGGCAACCTGGTCTATGGCGGGGTGCAGATCCTGAAAACAGACGGGTTGCACCACGTCGAAGAACAAGTGTTCTCGCTGAACGTGCTGTGGAACAAAATGGCTGCGGACAACCGGCTGTTTGCACTGGAATATCCCGGCCGCTGGTGCGATGTGGGCCACCCCGAAGGGATTACCTTGGCCGAGGAGCTGATCGCCGCAGATGATGTTTGAACCCACCAGTACCCCGCGCGTCTTTGCCGTGCCCTGCGGCGTCGATTTCCCGCGGGCGCTGGTTGAAGGCCTGCGCGCCCGTACCCTCGGCCAGCCGCCCGAGGCTCTGGCCCGGGCCGAGCTGATCCTCAACACCTCCCGCATGGCGCGGCGGGTACGGATACTGTTTGATGACGGCCCTGCCCTTCTGCTGCCGCGGATGCTGATGCTGACGGATCTGGCCCAGCGCGCCACGCTGGAGGGCCTGCCGCCCGCTCTGCCGCCACTGCGGCGCCGGCTGGAGCTGTCGCAGCTGATCGCCAAGCTGCTGGACGCCCAGCCCGATCTGGCCTCGCGCGCCTCGCTCTATGATCTGTCTGACAGCCTGGCGGCGTTGATCGACGAAATGCAGGGTGAAGGCGTCAGCACCGATACCATCCGCAATCTTGATGTCTCTGACATGTCCGGCCACTGGGCCCGGGCGCAGGCCTTTATCGGCATCGCGGATGAGTTCACCGGCCTGCATGAGGGCGCGATGGACGCCCAGGCGCGGCAGCGGCAGGTGGTGCTGAACCTGGTTGAACACTGGCAGCACACACCGCCGCAGCATCCGGTGATCCTGGCCGGCTCCACCGGCTCGCGCGGGACCACGCTGCTGCTGATGCAGGCCATCGCCCGCCTGCCGCAAGGCGCCGTGGTGCTGCCTGGGTTCGACTTCGACCAGCCGGATCACGTCTGGAACGGCCTGGATGACCCCATGATCTCGGAAGATCACCCGCAGTACCGGTTCCACAAGCTGATGAAAGACTTGGGGATTTCGCCGTCGGATGTACTCCCCTGGACTGGTGCAGCGCAGGTCTCGCCGGAACGGAACAAGCTGGTGTCGCTGGCCCTGCGCCCGGCCCCGGTCACAGATGCCTGGATGAGTGAAGGACCCAAGCTGGAAGGTTTGGACAGGGCCACAGAAAAAGTAACGCTGGTCGAGGCGCCCAGCCCCCGCTCCGAGGCGCTGGCCATTGCCTTGCGCCTGAGGCAGGCAGCCGAGGACGGCCAGACTGCTGCGCTGATCACTCCGGACCGAATGCTGACCCGCCAGGTTTCCGCCGCACTGGACCGCTGGGACATCCTGCCCGACGACTCGGCCGGCCAGCCTTTGCAGCTGTCTCCGCCGGGCCGCTTCCTGCGCCATGTGGCGGGACTGTTCTGCAAGCCGCTCACCTGTGACAGCCTGCTGACGCTGCTGAAACACCCGCTGACGCACGATGGCACGGACCGCGGCAATCACCTGCGCCAGACCCGCGAGCTGGAACTCTCCTTGCGCCGCAACGGCCCGCCCTTCCCCAATGCCGAAGCCTTTGCGCAGTTTGAGACGGGCCGGGAGCTGACACCTGGCTGGACAGCATGGCTGTCAGCCAGTTTCGCACATCAGGAGATCACCAGCACCCTGCCCCTGACGGACTGGGTCGAGCGCCTGCGCGATCTGGCCGAACGCATCGCGGCCGGCAGCCAGGCTGAGGGCTCCGGCACCCTTTGGGACAAGAAAGCCGGCCAAGCCGCGCTTGCTTGCATTGCAAACCTGGAGGCTGAGGCGCCTTATGGCGGCGAGATGTCCGCCCGTGATTTCGCTGACCTGCTGGGTGCTCTGCTGAGCCAAGGTGAAGTGCGCGACCGTGATGCGCCCTATGGCTCAATCATGATCTGGGGCACGCTGGAGGCCCGTGTGCAAGGGGCCGACCTGGTGATCCTTGGCGGCCTCAACGAAGGCAGCTGGCCCGAGGCCGCCTCTCCCGACCCCTGGCTGAACCGCCAACTGCGCAATCAGGCGGGGCTGTTGCTGCCGGAACGCCGCATCGGCCTGTCGGCGCATGACTTCCAGCAGGCAATTGCCGCGCCCGAGGTCTGGCTGACACGCGCCGAACGCTCTGAGGAAGCCGATACCGTTCCCTCGCGCTGGCTGAACCGGCTGACCAACCTGCTGTCCGGCCTGCCGGAGCAAGGCGGCCGGGATGCGCTGGATGTCATGCGGGCCAAGGGCCGCCAATGGCTGGGCTGGGCCGAAGCGCTGGAAGAACCCACGCCGATCCCGCAAATGCCGCGGCCCTCGCCACGGCCGCCGGTTCCGAGTCGGCCGCGGCGGCTGACGATTACCGAAATTCCCCGGCTGATCCGCGACCCTTATGCGATTTACGCCAAGCATGTGCTGCGGCTGAAACCGCTCAATTCGCTGGTGCAGGAGCCGGACGCCCTGCTGCGCGGCATTGTCGTGCATGAAGTGTTTGAGCATTTTATCAAGGAAGCCCAGGCCGATCCTTCGCTGCTGACTGCTGATCACCTCATCACCAAGACCCGCGAATTGCTGGACACTCATGTGCCCTGGCCGGTTGCCCGCATCCTGTGGCACACGCGCATCCGCAAGATTGCCGGCGACTTTGTGCTGGCGGAACAGGAACGCCAGTCCCGCGCCAAGCCGATTGCGTTTGAGGCCAAGGGCAGCGCCCGGCTGGATCCGCTGGATTTCACCATCGCCTGCCGCGCCGACCGGATCGACATGGATGAGTGCGGCTTCCTGCATCTTTACGACTACAAGACCGGCGCGCCTCCTTCTGAAGCCCAGCAGAAGAAGTTCGAAAAACAGCTGCTGATCGAGGCTGCGATGGCTGAAGAAGGCGCCTTTGAGGATCTTGGTGCAGCCGAGGTCGCCCGTGCTCTGTTCATAGGATTGGGCAGCAAGATGAAGGAAGTGCGCGCACCCTTAGACGAGCAGCCACCGGCCAAGGTCTGGGACGAATTACGCACCCTGATCGGAGCCTATTTCGAACCTGAACAAGGGTATTCGAGCCGGCGCATGGTGCACCGGGACGACATCGCCGGCGACTATGACCACCTGGCGCGCTACGGTGAATGGGACCGCAGCGCCACGCCGCAGCCGGAGGATCTGGCATGACCATCCGCGACGCCGCCTCCGAGGCGCAGTTCCGCGCCGCCCGCCCGGATGCCTCCACCTGGCTGGCGGCAAATGCCGGCTCCGGCAAGACCAAAGTGCTGACCGACCGGGTTGCGCGGCTGTTGCTGAAGGGCGTGCAACCGCAGCATATCCTCTGCCTCACCTATACCAAGGCCGCCGCCAGCGAGATGCAGAACCGGCTGTTCAAGCGGTTGGGCGAATGGGCGATGCTGGGTGATCCGGCGCTGATTGGTGCCCTGACAGAGCTGGGCGAGGTCAACACCGCCGCCGAGGATCTCGCCAAAGCGCGCACGCTCTTTGCGCGCGCCATCGAGACGCCGGGCGGGCTGAAGATCCAGACCATCCACTCCTTTTGTTCGTCGCTCCTGCGCCGCTTTCCGCTGGAGGCTGGCGTCAGCCCGCAGTTCTCGGAAATGGACGACCGCGCGGGCCAGTTGCTGCGGGCGGAAATCATGGAGGATTTTGCCCAAGGCGACGAGGCCCCGCTGGTCGATGCGCTGGCGCGGCATGTCAGCGACAGCGATTTTGAGACCCTGACCGCCGCCATTTGCCAGCGCCGCGCCGATTTTGGCCAGCCGCTGGACCGGGGCGGCCTGTTGGAGCTGTTCGAACTGCCCGAAGGTTTTGACGAGGCTGCACTGGAGGAACTGGTGTTCCTTGGCGGTGAAGAGGAACTGCTGCAGCGCACCCGCGAGATGCTGGGGCAGGGCGGTGCGACCGATCAAAAGGCCGCTGCCAAGCTGGCGGGTATCACCGAACCCACACTTGGTGATCTCGGCACGCTGGAAAGCATCTTCCTGACCGGCGCCAGTACAAAGGAACCGTTCACCGCCAAGGTTGGCAAGTTCCCGACCAAGAAACTGCGTGAGTCCCACCTCTCGCTGATGGACCGGTTAGAGCCGCTGATGTTGCGGGTGGAGGATGCCCGTGCCAAGCGGCTCGGCCTCACCGCCGCCCGCAAGAGCCACCATCTGCACCGTTTCGCCGCCGCCTTTCTGCCGGAGTACGAGCGCCGCAAGCAGTTGCGCGGCTGGCTCGACTTTGATGATCTGATCCTGAAGGCCCGGCAGTTGCTGAACGATCCGGGCGTGGCGGCCTGGGTTCTGTATCGGCTGGATGGCGGCATCGGCCATATTTTGGTGGACGAGGCGCAGGATACCAGCCCGGTGCAATGGGACGTGATCGAGAAGCTGGCGCAGGAATTCACTGCCGGCGAGGGCGCGCGGTCGGATGTGGAGCGCACGATCTTTGTGGTCGGCGACAAGAAGCAGTCGATTTATTCCTTCCAGGGCGCTGACCCGGATGCGTTTGACCGGATGCAACAGGAATTTGGCAAGCGGCTGGCGGAAACCGGGGCAGGGCTGCAGGATGCCTCGCTTGATTTCTCCTTCCGCTCCTCCGCCGCGATCCTGAAACTGGTTGATTTGGTGTTCAAGGATAGCCCCCGGGCTGGCTTCCGCAAGGAAGCGCTGCACCGAGCCTTCAAATCCGATCTGCCGGGCCGGGTGGACCTGTGGCCGGTGGTCGAAAAGGTCGAGGATGACGAGGATCCCGACTGGACCAGCCCCGTCGACCGCCCCAGCAGCCGCCATCACACGGTGATCCTGGCCGAACGGATCGCGCGTTCGATCAAACAGATGATCGAAACCGGTGTGACCATCCCCGAGGACGGTGCGGAGCGCGGCACCTTCCGGCGCCGGCCGGTGACAGCCGGCGATTTCCTGATCCTGGTACAGCGGCGCTCGGACTTGTTCTCGGAAATCATCCGCGCCTGCAAAAAGGCTGAGCTGCCCATCGCCGGTGCTGACCGGTTGAAGGTGGGGGCGGAACTGGCGGTGAAGGACATCGCCGCACTGCTGCGGTTCCTGGCGCTGCCCGAAGACTCTTTGTCGCTGGCAGAGGCTCTGAAATCGCCGCTGTTCGGCTGGGGGGAACAGGCGCTGTTCGACCTCGCGCACCGGCGGGAGGCGATGTACCTGTGGCCGGCGCTGCGCGAACGGGCAGGGGAGTTCCCGGAAACCATGGCGGTGCTGAACGACCTGCGCGCCAATGCCGATTTCCTGCGCCCCTTCGACCTGATCGAACGCATTCTGACCCGCCACGGCGGCCGCCAGAAACTGCTGGGCCGGCTGGGTCCGGAGGCCGAGGACGGCATCAATGCGCTGCTGTCGCAGGCTCTCGCCTATGAGCGGACGGATGTGCCGAGCCTGACCGGGTTTCTGGTCTGGATGCAAACCGATGATCTGGAAATCAAACGCCAGATGAGCGCCGCCGGCGACATGATCCGGGTGATGTCGGTGCATGGCTCCAAGGGTCTGGAAGCGCCGATCGTGATCCTGCCGGACACCGCGAAACGGCGGCCGCCGACGGATGCAGAGATTATGCTGGCCGATGGCACACCGGTCTGGAAGGTGCCGAAGGAGCAGATGCCCGCCGCCATGCTGGCGGCCCGCGAAGCAGCGCAGGAGAAGCTGCAAAACGAGCGGCTGCGACTCTTGTATGTGGCTCTAACCCGGGCGGAGAAGTGGCTGATTGTCGCCGCCGCCGGCGACGCAGGTGAAGCCGGCGACAGCTGGTACCGCATGGTCGAAGGTGCCATGCGGGAAGGCGGCGCCATGGAGTGCGAGACTGGTGGCGGCACAGGCCTGCGCATGCAGCATGGTGATTGGGACGGTCTGCCGCTGGAAGTGCCGCCAGTCCTCGAAACTGCTAAGTATTCCCTGCCGGAGGTCTTCACCCGGCCCGCCCGTTCCTATGAAGCACCGACGTCGGCGCTCAGCCCCTCGGACCTGGGCGGAGCAAAGGCTCTGCCCGGTGATCAGGGCCTGGACGAAGAGGCTGCCAAAGCCCGCGGAAGCCGGCTGCACCTGCTGCTGGAGCATCTGCCGGGCCGGCCCGAGGCAGACTGGCCGCTACTGGCGCAGAACCTGCTTCAGGGCAGTGAAGACACTGCAGAACTTCTGGGCGAAGCCTCGGCAGTGCTGAAAAATCCGGCCCTTTTGCACATCTTCCAGCCGGATGCGCTGGCTGAAGTGCCGGTCACGGCGGAACTGCAGGGCAACCGCCTGCACGGCATCATCGACCGGCTGATTGTCACACCGGAAAAAGTCCTGGCTGTGGATTTCAAATCCAACGCCACATTGCCTGAAACGCCTGAGCAATGCCCCGAAGGCCTGCTCCGTCAGATGGGCGCCTATGCCTATGCGCTGGCACAGATTTACCCGGACCGGATCATTGAGACCGCGCTTCTGTGGACCAGCACAGCAACCCTGATGCCGCTTCCGCACGAGCGCATGACAGAGGCGCTGCTGCGGCGGATGGAACCTTGACGATCTGTTAAGCCGTACATAGGTTCCAACTCCAGTTGCCACATAACTCCATGGAGACATGCATATGTCCACCGTAGCCGTCACCGACGCCACCTTTGACGCCGAAGTCAAGAACTCCGATATCCCCGTTGTGGTGGATTTCTGGGCTGAGTGGTGCGGTCCCTGCAAGCAGATTGGCCCGGCTCTGGAAGAGCTGGCCGCGGAATTCGACGGCAAGGTGAAAATTGCCAAGGTCGACGTTGACAGCAACCCGAACTCCGCCGCCGCAATGGGCGTGCGCGGCATCCCGGCGCTGTTCATCTTCAAGGACGGCCAGGTGATCTCGAACCGGGCCGGCGCCGCCCCCAAGGCTGCGCTGCAGAGCTGGATCGAAGACGCGATCTAAGCCGGATCCCTATTAAAGGGTTTCAGAGGGCTGTCCCCGCGGGGACGGCCCTTTTTTCATGCCCTGCGCTCTGGTGCAGTAGCCGGCGGCAAACTGGCTCTTTCCTTTGCGCCGCCACCCTGCGACGGTCCGCGCCGAGACAGGTACAGGAGGCACTATGGCCAAGACACGGGTACTGGTGGAATTCGGCATGGGCACGTCGCTGCGGCGCGAGGACTATACCGAGGCCGCCCGCCGCGCGATCAAGGATGCGCTGTGGCACAACTCCGTCAGCATGGCGGAGCTGTTTGATTTCCAGAAGGAAGACATGATCATCGACGCCGAGATCGGTGTGCAGAAGCCAGAGGCCGTCGACACAGACGCGCTGAAGGAGATCTTCCCCTACGGCCGGCCCAGCATCCGGGTAGTGGAAGGCGGTTTGAACATCGAGAAACCCCACGGCGGGCGCACGGTGATCGCCAATGCCGCCGTTGTGGTGTCCTTTGATATGGAGGCCGCGCAATGAGCGAGAAACGCATCATCCTGGAAATGGGTATGGGCAATGACCTTTACGGCCAGGACTATACCAAGGCGGCGCGGCGCGCGGTGCAGGACGCGCTGCATCACTCCTCGATCACGCTGTTTTCCAAGCTGGGGATCGATCACAGCGAAATGCGCGTCGAGGTGACCATCGGCGTGCAGCAGCCGGAGGCAGTGGATTGCGGTCTGGTGGCTGAAGACCTGCCGCGGGGCCGGGCCAATGTGAGGGCGGTCAAGGGCGGCCTGGATGTGGAGGATGCCGAGGCCGGCACCCGGCATGTGGTTGCCACGGCTGCGATTGAGGCCTGGGTTCCGGACCAGGCCGGAAAGTACAAGATCAGCGGCTGAAAGCAGTCTCTAACATAGAAAAAGCCGCCCAACCGGGCGGCTTTAGAAAACTCAGTTCTGGCCGGCGGATTACAGCGACGCGATGTCGCCGCGGACCAGGCCGATATCTGCCAGCTGGGCGTCCGACAGCTTGTCCAGAGCGTTACGCGTCTGGCGGGTCTCGTTCCATTCCACGAGAGCAGTTTTCACGTTGATCAGTGTGTCGACCACGCGGAGAACGGTGACTGCTCCGAGCGGCGCGTAGATGTTTGCGGTAGTCATTGCGCTAGTCCTTCTGAGAAACAGCCGACCCTGTGCCGGTTGTGAGCCCCATGTAGGATGTGCTGCTGAGTCCCACAATTGCTGGAATCTCAGCCCCGCTCTGCACTGGCTGCATGGCGGGTTGCTTAGGTTTTAACGCGGTCAGACCGGCCATCCGGCCGCCTTCAGGCGGCACCGTATCTTCTCCTCCGCAGTATCCAGCCCGCCGTTGATCGACATCTGCTGCCAGAACCAATGCACATAGCCTGCATAGTCCGGCTGCAGATGCGGGCCCATCTCCAACGCCGCTGCCGCGCCGTCCTGGATGACATTTGCGGCGATGTGGTGAAAGTCGATCTGCCCGAACAGAACCGCCGGTTTGGCAAAGAAGTACCCGAAGAAGGCAGCAGAGGAGTTCTGCGTCACCACGTAATCGCAGCCGGCCAGCAATCCGGCCATGCCGCCGGTGCGCACTGTCAGACGGGGAAAACGCTTTTCCAGCTGTTCAAGCGCCGCCAGTTCCTCGGCGGAATAGGTCTCTTTCGGATGCAGGGTCGCCACCACAGGGCGGGTCCGGTCGTGCTCCAGCACCTGTTCCACCATGCGAAGCGGCGAACAGCATTGGAACGACCGGTGCTGAAGCAGGCGGCCTTGCAGCGGAATATAGACAAAGCCCTGTTTGTCCGCCTGTGCCGCGGCGGGGCCGAACTGCCGGTTTTGCCAGAACTTGTAAAAGCGCTGCGCTTCTTTGCGATCCGCCTTTTCCGCCGGGAAGCTGCTGCGGGCAACCTGCCAGTCCCAGCGCTTGGCCGTGGTTTCGATGGCCCAGAACGGGTACTCATACACTTTGCGCATGGTCAGCGCCCGGTCGTGGAACGGATCCGCCATGTGGAACATGGCATACCCCGGGCGGGAAACCGACAAGGTGAGCTGCTCTTGTTTCGGGCCGGTGAAGGCGACGGAGAACCCGGCTTCCCGCACGACATTGCACAGCTTGTTGATGAAATTGTGCCGCCCCGCCTCTGCGCGCCGGCGCAGGCTGTCGTGCAGATAGAAGGTAAGAATACGTGCCTCGCTCATTCCCAGATTGATAAGGCTGCTGTGCCTGCGGGGGCAAGACCGCTTTCCCTTGTGCCGGATAGGGGATGGTTCCATATAAAGGGCAACTCAATTGGAGGCATGAATGGCAGACGATCAATTCCCCGGCTGGCACGGCACAACCATTATCGGCGTAAAGAAGGGCGGCGAGGTGGTTATCGCCGGCGACGGCCAGGTGTCGCTGGGCCAAACCGTGATCAAGGGCACCGCCCGCAAGGTGCGCCGCCTGTCGCCCGGCGGCTTTGACGTGGTTGCCGGTTTTGCCGGCTCGACCGCGGATGCCTTCACCCTGCTGGAGCGGCTGGAAGCCAAGCTTGAGGCGACACCGGGCCAGCTGGCCCGCGCCAGCGTGGAGCTCGCCAAGGACTGGCGCACCGACAAATACCTGCAGAAGCTGGAGGCGATGCTGATCGTCACCGATGGCAAGGACATGTTTGTGATCACCGGCGCCGGCGACGTTCTGGAGCCAGAGCATGATGTGGCGGCCATCGGTTCGGGCGGCAATTTCGCCCTGGCTGCGGCGCGCGGCATGATGGACAGCGAAAAATCCGCCGAAGGAGTGGCCCGCGATGCGATGGCCATCGCTGCCGACATCTGCGTCTACACCAATGGCAACCTGACCGTCGAAACCATCGGCCAGGACAGCTGAGATGAGCCGCATCAGCCAGGATGATTTGCGGGCTGCGGTTGGCTCCGGTCTGCTGAGCGAGGCGCAGGCAGCCTCGCTGCTGGCGCTGGCCGACAGTCGGCGGGGTGCGCGGGAGAACCTGGCACCGGGAGATGAACCGTTTGAGCTGTTCAAAGGGTTCAACGAGATCTTTATTGTCATTGGCCTTTTGATCCTGGCTTCCGGCTGGATGGCCTTCACCGCGGTGGATCTGGCCGGCTCGCTGGGCGGCTATCAGCAAAAAGCAGTCTATTCCGCTGCCGCCGGCGCCGTGGTCCTGTGGATCTTGTCCGAGTATTTCATTCGCCGCCGCCGTATGGTGGCGCCGGCGATTGCGCTGTCGCTGCTGTGGGCCGGGAATGCGGGCACCGGTTTTGCGGCGCATTTCTCGCAACCGTTCATGATCGCGCAGAACGATTATTCCAGCCTGCCGTTGCCTTTTGCGCTGGCAACACTGGCCATTGCCGTGTTCTGGCTGCGCTTCCGGGTGCCCTTTGCAATGGCGCTGATCGCCTTGGGGGTCTTTGTCTTTGCCTTGCTGACTGGCGCTATCCAGGCCGGCACCCCGGCAGGGGTGAGCGACCTGTTCCTGCTGTCGGCCAGCGGACCCTTTGCCTGGATCACCCTGGCCGTCGGCTTTGCCGTCTTTGCCGTGGCGATGGCTTTTGACCTCAGCGACCCGCACCGGGTGACGCGGCGGTCGGCGCAGGGGTTCTGGCTGCACGTTGTTGCCGCGCCGGCCCTGGTCAACACCATCGCGCTGAGCCTGCTGGACGCGGGTACCTCAGGCTCCAACATGCTGCTGTTTGGTGTTCTGCTGCTGTTTGCCCTGATTGCGATCATCATCGACCGCCGGTCGTTCCTAATTGCCGCCATCGGCTACAGCGTCACGCTGGCCGGCACGGTGTTCAACGGCGAGGGCACCGCGATCACAATCCTGGCGCTTGGCGTGTTCCTGGTGGCCCTGGGTGCGTTTTGGAGCCGGATCCGGGCTGCGCTGCTGGCGCCGCTTAGCGGGGTACTGCCCTTGCATCGGCTGCCGCCGTCTCACTAATTCAATCGAACTCATCGGCTGTCGCGCTAGCGGCAGCCACGCGCCTGCCCGCCCCATGGCGGGCGCGTACCGCGCCCACCAGGGCAGACGCTCACCGCCCAGCAGGACCGAGCTGACCAAAGGCAGCAAGCACTAGCGCTTTGCTCCCTTAACAGAAAAAGGGCTGAGCAAATGCCCAGCCCTCCCTTTGGCTTCGCTAGGTGAGTGGCGGCGCCGGTTACTTGATCTTGGCAACGCCCAGCGGCACGCCGGCGACTTCGCACCAGATGTAGACTTCGTTGTGCTTGGAAATGTCCCAGGTGGCGGGCACCGCGTAACGCTGTTTGCCGGTCAGGCTGAGCAGCGCGCCCAGCTTGGTGTCGGGGTCGTATTTGCCGTCCTTGCCCAGGGCGACGCGCGGATCCGGGCCGCCGTCCAGCGAGAAATCATCGCCCAGTTCGACGATGTAGCGGCCGCCTTCCTCAACGATTTTGACAGCCCCGGAAGTCACGTGGTTGGAGCGGCCCTCGAAATGGCCTTTGACGCCGCCGGCAACGGCTGCGGTTGCGCCGGTGAGGGTCACGGCGGCGGTGGTTGCAGCGGCGGCTGCGAAGAAGGAACGGCGATTCAGCATTGTTGTCTCCCTTTGGCTCCTGAACAAAACGCTGGCTGCATCTGGGCAGGTTCGCGTTCAAAAAGAAACCGGGGCTCACCGGCCTATTATCTGGCGTGTTTGGTGCGTGTTCCGGCGTGAGGTATCCGTGATCAAGGCGTGATCGGCTTGTGTTTTTCGCGCCCATGATTAGGTTCCCGGTGAAACAAGAAAGCTGAGAGACATGACCGATCTGACCCCGCGCGAAATCGTTTCCGAACTGGACCGCTTTATCATCGGCCAGAAGGAGGCCAAGCGTGCCGTGGCCGTGGCCCTGCGCAGCCGCTGGCGGCGCAAGCAGCTGGCAGACGACCTGCGCGACGAGGTCTATCCGAAGAACATCCTGATGATCGGCCCCACCGGTGTCGGCAAGACCGAGATCTCGCGCCGTCTCGCAAAGCTGGCGCGGGCGCCGTTCATCAAGATTGAGGCCACCAAGTTCACCGAGGTCGGATATGTCGGCCGCGACGTGGAACAGATCATCCGCGATCTGGTCGACAGCGCCATTGCCCAGACCCGCGAGTACATGCGCGAGGAAGTGAAGGCCAACGCCCACAAGGCGGCCGAGGACCGTGTGGTCGAGGCCATCGCCGGCACCGACGCGCGCGACGCTACCCGCGAAATGTTCCGCAAGAAGCTGAAGGCAGGCGAGCTGGACGACACCGTGATCGAGCTCGATGTGGCCGATACCTCAAACCCGATGGGCAATATGTTCGACATTCCCGGCCAGCCGGGCGGCGGCAATATGGGGATGCTGAACCTCGGCGATCTGTTCGGCAAAGCCATGGGCGGGCGCACCACCCGCAAGAAGATGACCGTGGCCGAAAGCTATGAGGTGCTGATCGGCGAGGAGGCGGACAAGCTGCTGGATGATGAAACCGTCACCCGTACCGCGCTGGAATCGGTTGAGCAGAACGGCATCGTGTTCCTGGATGAGATCGACAAGGTCTGCGCCCGGCAGGAGACCCGCGGCGGCGATGTCAGCCGCGAGGGCGTGCAGCGCGACCTGCTGCCGCTGATCGAAGGCACTACCGTCAGCACCAAGCACGGGCCAGTGAAAACCGACCACATCCTGTTTATTGCCTCGGGCGCCTTCCACATCGCCAAGCCCTCGGACCTTCTGCCTGAACTGCAGGGCCGCCTGCCGATCCGGGTGAACCTGCGGGCGCTGACCGAGGGCGATTTCGTGCGCATCCTGACCGAGACCGACAATGCGCTGACCCGCCAGTATACTGCGCTGATGGGCACTGAGGAGGTCGAGGTCACCTTCACCGAAGACGGTATCGCGGCGCTGGCCAAGATTGCGGCTGAGGTCAACCAGACCGTCGAAAACATCGGTGCGCGCCGGCTTTACACGGTGATGGAGCGGGTGTTTGAGGAGCTGTCCTTTACCGCGCCGGACCGCTCGGGCGAGGCGGTGACCGTCGATGCCAGCTTTGTCATGAAGCATCTGGGCGAGCTGGGCCGGTCCGCCGACGTCAGCCGTTACGTGCTGTAAACCGCCGGAACCGGGCCGGGTCTCTGGACATTGGCGGCAGGTGCAGTAGCCTGCCGTCAATTGGTTTTGAGGGCAGATATCAATGCTGGGCCTGCGCGCGGTTGCCGCTTTGTTACTGATCGGACTGGGGGGATGTGCAGACCGGTCCTACAGCCCCACCGTGCCCGAAGCACTGGAAGTGGGCACCGCGAAGACCGTCTTTGCCGCCACCACCCGCGAACCGCTGCCTGACGGGACCTTTGGGTCGGAGCGGGCTGAGGACTTCAGCCTGCTGGAACTCACCGTGTCGATCCCGCCGGGGCATGCGGCCGGGGACCTGAAGTTCGGCTATGGTGATCCCGACCCGTTGCGTGAGTTCACCATGGCCGGGCGCAAGACCTTTGCGTCAGAGGCTGATTTCACGGCCCGCCTGCAGCAGGAACTGAGCAAATTTCCCAGCAAACAGCGGGAAGTGACGCTGTTTGTGCATGGGTTCAACTCCACCCAGGCCGAGACCGCCTTCCGGGCCGCACAGCTGAGCCATGATATCGAAATCCCCGGCGCGACGGTTGTTTATTCCTGGCCCAGCAAGGGTAAGCCGCTGGGCTATGCCTATGACGGCGACAGCGTGCTGTTTGCCCGCGATGGTCTGGAGCGGCTGCTGCGGCACTTGCGGGCCTCGGGCGTCGACCGGATCGTGATCGTGGCGCATTCCATGGGCGGGCTGCTGACGATGGAAACCCTGCGGCAGATCGAGATTCAAACCCCAGGCTGGGCGGCCAGGAACCTGGGCGGGGTGGTGCTGATGTCACCGGATCTGGATGTCGATGTCTTCAAAACGCAAATGCGCCGGTTTGAAAAAGTGCCGGAGCCCTTCCTGATCTTCGTCTCCCGCAAGGACAATATCCTGACTTTGTCGCAGCGCCTGCGCGGGCTGGACGGGCGCGAGCGGCTGGGCAATCTCGACAACATCGAAGAGGTGAAGGAATTCCCGGTCGGCATTATCGACACCACCGAGTTTGCCGAGGAAGCTGGCTCGCAGCATTTTGTCGCCGCAACTTCGCCGGCGCTGCTGGCCCTGCTGAACGGTGCGCAGGAGACCACCGAAACGTTCAAACGCGAGAGCGTGCCTATAGGGCGGATCCTGCCGGGGCAGATTGTCATCCGGGATAACGCGACCCAAGTCTCGTTAAGTGCACCGCTCAGCAGCGACAAGTAGCACAGGCAGCGAGGTTCAGCGGGCGCGGCGCAGATACACGTAGTACGCGCCTTCTCCGCCGTGACTGATATGGGCGGGCGTCACTTGCAGCACCGCCTGGGCTAAGGGCGGCAGCGCCAGCCATTGCGGCACCTTGTGGCGCAGCACCCCGCGCGGCACCGGAATCGGACCCGGCTCATCCCGGTGCTTGCCCTTGCCAGTGACCACCAGCACCAGCCGCTTGCCCGAGGCCTGGGCAGACAGAATGAAGCGGGTCAGGGCAGGGTGGGCCCCATCGATGCGCATGCCGTGCAGGTCCAGCTTGCCCTCGGGCCGGATCTTGCCGCGCTTCATGCGGCGGAAGGACTTCTCGTCCATCTTCACCGGATCGCTGGCCAGGCTGCGGGCGATCGAGGGCTTGAGGTCGTGTTTCACCGGTTTTGGCTTGGCGCGGCTGCCGAGTTCAAACGGGTCGAGCCGCGGCTCCGGATGTTTGACCGGTTTCGGCTTGGGTTTCGGCGGATAGGGCGGCGTGGAGTGAGAGCCGGGCGACAGGCGCTCAGTCTGCTTGACGACCTTCTGCCAGAGGTCGATCTCGTCTTCCGTCAATTTCCGCCGTGTCATTCAAAGGTCTTCCGGCAACATTGCATAGGCCCGCTGGATCGGCAGCAGCACCACCATCCGCCCGGGGTCTTTCATTGTGCCGGCCGTTTGTCCAGCCTCGTCGCCGGTGCCGACAAAGATATCAGCCCGCTGTGCACCCTTGATGGCGGATCCGGTATCCTGCGCCACCATCAGCCGGCGCAGCGGCATATGGCCGTCCTTTTCCACCCAGACCGGCGCGCCCAGCGGGGTATAGGCGGGATCGGCGGCAATGGTGCGCATCGGCGTGACCGAGCGGTTCATGGCACCCAGAGGACCCTTGGAGGCAGCGACTTTGCGCACCTCGCGGAAAAAGACGTAGGAGGGATTGTGAAACAGCAGCTCCTTGCCGTCCACCGGGTTGCGGCGCACCCAGGACTTGATCACCTGGGCGCTGACCTGATGGGCGTTGTAGACACCGCGGCGGACCAGTTCGCGGCCGATGGATTTGTATTCGTGCCCGTTGGCACCGCCATAGCCAACCCGGATCATCGAGCCGTCCGGCAGGCGGATCCGGCCGGAGCCCTGGATTTGCAGAAAGAACAGCTCGACCGGGTCGTCGACCCAGGCAATCTCCAGCCCGCGGCGCTCCATCACGCCGCTGGTCAAAATGTCCCGGCGCGGCAGCCACAGATTGGTTTGGCGCGCCTCAGGCGGCATCTTGTAGACCGGATAGCGATAACGGCCAGATGGGTAGCGGGAGCCGTTCAGCTCAGGCTCAAAGTAACCTGTGAAGAGGGCGGCATTGCCGTCCTCGATCAGCACCGGGCGGAAGAAGAGTTCAAAAAAGGCCCGGGCGCCTTCCGGTGCCTGGGAATGCGCGGCCTTGCAGAGGGCCGCCCAATCGGGGTCCTTGAGGTCGCGGCAGGTTTCCAGAAAAACTGACAGCGCCGCGGCGTGGTCGTCCTCGGCCCAGCCCTGCAGGTCGGAAAACTCCAGCATGCTGGAGACGGTCTCGGATTGCGCCCCGGAGGCGGTCATTGCGGCACCTGCAAATGCAGCTGCCGCCAGTGCCCCCCGAAGCGCGGCAATCATGCGTCCGTCGCGACCAGCTGCCAGTTGGGGTCGTCCGCGCCCATGTTGCGGGCAAAGACCCAGGTGTCCTTCTGGCGTTTCACTGCCTTCGGGTCACCTTCGACAATGTCGCCGCCGCGGTCGCGGACAACCGAAGTCATCTCACCCACAAAGCGCATAGTGATCTCGGCACGGCCGGACTGCGCGTCGAACTGCGCATCGGCCACGGTGGTTTCGCGCACGCCGATGAACTCGGCCTCGATCTTCAGACCCTGATCCTCGCGCTGTGCGACGGCATCGACAAAGCTGTCGAACACATCTTCTGCCAGGAAGGGCTGGATGTCGTCCAGGTTGCCATGCTCAAAGCCCATCAGGATCATTTCATAGGCGCCACGGGCGCCCTGAACAAATTCCTGCACCTGGAACGACGGCTCTGCCCGTTTCATCTCAGCCAGTGCCCGCGCCTGCGGGCTGTCATCGGCGACATAGTCGGTGATGTCCCGGTCCGGCCCGCCTTCGATCACTTCCAGATCGGGACGGCGGCCGCGCGCTTCGGATTGCGGCAACGGCGGCTTTTCAAAGCCTTCGCGTGTTCCGAGCACGCTTTTCAAGCGCAGGATCAGAAACACAGCAATACCGGCCAAAACCAAAAGCTGAATCACAGGCGACTCCATGGATACCTCATGCTAGGCGTTCGTGCTTGGTTTGAAACCAAAGCGGTCAAGTCTTATGTAGGTGACGGGCGGGGGCAAGTCTACCGCTGCAGCGTATGATCTCAAGGAAACCCTAATGTATCTTTTCCTGGCCTTCCTGATGGTTCCCATCATTGAAATCGCTTTGTTTATTCAGGTGGGGGGCGCCATCGGTCTGTGGCCGACCCTGGCCATCGTGGTGCTGACCGCGGTGATCGGCACCTGGCTGGTGAAAACCCAAGGTAGGATGGCAATGGGGCAGCTGCGGTCCTCGTTTCAGCAATTGAACGATCCGGCAGAACCCTTGGCGCATGGGGCTATGATCCTGTTTGCAGGCGCTTTGCTGCTGACGCCTGGTTTCTTTACCGACGCCTTCGGCTTTGCGCTGCTGATGCCGCCGGTGCGGCTGGCGGTGTACCGCTACCTGCGCGCCCGTGTCACAGTGGCGCAGTTCCAGATGGGGCCGGGCAGCATGCAGGGGCGCCACTACCCAGGAACCGCGGGCCGGCCCGATGACATCATCGACGGCGATTACGAAGATGTGACCCCGGGGAAGCGCCCTGAGGGCCCGTCGGGCTGGGTTGACGGCCCCCGTTGAGATACCCGGATCAAGCTGTTAAGCACGGTCCAAAGCATTTTTTCAGGAGTATCTCCATGGCCGAAAACGGCGAAGCCCAGCAGCAGCCCCAGGTTCAGATGAACATTCTGGGCCAGTTCATCCGCGACATGTCGTTTGAAAACGTGATGGCGCAGAAAGGCACCGGCGGCGACGTGCAGCCCGACGTCAGTGTGCAGGTGAACCTGGATGCGAAAAAGCGTTCGGCCGAGAACCAGTATGAGGTTGTCACCAAGCTGACCGTCGAGTCCAAGAACAAGGAAGGCGGCAACGTCCTGTTTGTGCTGGAGCTGGAATATGTCGGCGTGTTCAACATCGCCGGCGTGCCGGAAGACCAGCTGCACCCGTTCCTGCTGATCGAGTGCCCGCGCCAGACCTTCCCGTTCCTGCGCCGCATCGTGTCGGACATCACCCGCGACGGCGGCTTCCCGCCGCTGAACCTGGACAATATCGATTTCGTCGCGATCTACCGCAACGAACTGGCCCGCCGCCAGCAAGAGGCCGCTGCGGCTGCGCCGACCCAGTAAGGATTCAGAGTTTTGAAACAGAAAACGCCGCTGATATTCAGCGGCGTTTTTCTTTTTCCCGGCCGGCTTGGGTGAACCTGCGTGGGCCACGCTGCGTAGGTCAGGACGCCTTCCACAG
This sequence comes from Leisingera sp. ANG-M1, assembly GCF_000813745.1. Classification (GTDB taxonomy): domain Bacteria; phylum Pseudomonadota; class Alphaproteobacteria; order Rhodobacterales; family Rhodobacteraceae; genus Leisingera. Next base: position 32,768 of record NZ_JWLC01000013.1, read on the forward strand.
GGCGTCATCGCCCATCTTGGCCACAAAGGCCTCGTGCGCGGCCTGTTCCTCGGCTGTGATCCGCGAGGGCAGGGGCGTTTGCCGCTGGGCAGGGCGCCAGTCGTCTTCCACATGAACCGAGCTGGAGGAGGCCTGCGTTGACAGGCCGAAATCCGGCTGCCGGCCGCCGATCAGCTCCAGATAGACATCGGCCAGGATCTCGGAGTCGAGCAGCGCCCCATGCAGGGTCCGGTTGGAGTTGTCGATGTTGAAGCGGCGGCACAGCGCATCCAGCGTCGCCGGCGAGCCCGGGAACCGCTGGCGGGCCATGGCCAGCGTATCAATGGCCTGATCCATCGGCAATTTCGGCAGCCCCATCCAGCCAAGTTCGGCGTTCAGGAACTTCATATCAAAGCTGGCGTTGTGAATGACCAGCTTGGAGTCCTGCACGAAGTCCAGAAATTTCTGACCAATCTTGGCAAACACCGGCTTGTCCCGCAGGGTCACGGCACCAGGTTCGGGTTTCTGCGGCGGCTCCAGCAGATCCGGGCCGATACCGTGCACCGAGAATGCCTCGGCCGGCATCGAGCGCTCCGGGTTCATGTATTCGTGGAACGTCTTGCCGGTGGGCATGTGGTTGTAGAGCTCCACCGCGCCGATCTCGACAATCCGGTCGCCGGAGAAGGGATCAAAGCCGGTGGTTTCGGTATCAAGAACGATTTCACGCATGGGCCAGTTTGCTCCTGATATCTGCGAGGATCTCTGCCACCTGCGCCTCGGCGTGTTCCAAAGTGTCCGTTTCGATCACGTAATCGGCGCGGGCGCGCTTGTCCTCAATCGGCATCTGCTTTTGCAGGATGTGCCGGAACTGCTCAACCGTCATCGTGCCGCGGGCCAGAACCCGCTGCTGCTGGGTTTCGGCATCGACGCTCACACAGGCCACTGCGTCCATTTCGGCATTGCCGCCGGTTTCAAACAGCAGCGGGATGTCAAAGACCAGGACATCGCTTTGCGCCTTCGCCCGGAAGGCGGCCCGGTCCTGCGCAACCAAGGGATGCACGATGGCTTCGATGCGTTTTAATGCGTCCGGGTCAGCGCCAATGATCTGTTTCAAGACGGCCCGGCTGACTTCGCCATCCTCGATGGCCCCGGGGAAGGCGGCCTGCATCGGCCCGACTGCCGCTCCGCCCTTGCCGTACAGCCGGTGCACCGCCGCATCGGCATCCCACACCGCGCAGCCCTGGGCCGCGAACAGTTTGGCGGTGGTGCTTTTGCCCATGCCGATGGAGCCGGTAAGGCCGAGGCTGAAACTCATCTGAGCGCCGCCGCGCGGGTGGCTGCATCCACGTCGGGGCGGTGGCCGAACCAGCGCTCGAAACCCGGAACCGCCTGATGCAGCAGCATGCCGAGCCCATCGACCACCGTGCAGCCGGCCTCCTCGGCTGTTTGCAGCAGGTCGGTTTTCAGCGGCGCATAGATCAGATCTGTCACCACGGCATTGCGCTGCAGCCCGTCCAGCGGCACCCGCAGGCGCGGCTTGCCGACCATGCCCAGCGAGGTGGTGTTCACGATCAGCGCACCTTCTTCAATAATATTGCCGGCCTGGACCCAATCAGACACTTTCACCTGGCTGCCAAAATCGCTCTGCAGCTGCTCGGCGCGGTCGCGGGTGCGGTTGGTCAGCAGGATCTCGGGCACGCCGGCCTCCAGCAGCGAGGCCACCACCGCGCGGCAGGCGCCGCCGGCGCCCAGCACCACGGCCGGCCCGGACTGCGGTTCCCACAGCGGCGCGCCCTGATGCAGGTTGGTAATAAAACCATAGCCGTCTGTGTTGTCGGCCATGATGGTGCCGTCCTTGCGGAAGATCAGCGTATTGGCCGCACCAATCAGCTTGGCCCGGTCGGTGACCTTGTCAGCAATCTCCATCACCGCTTCCTTGTGCGGGATGGTCACGTTGGCGCCGACAAACCCCATCTTCGGCATCATCCGGATAGTGTCCGCCAGATCTTCGGGCTCCACATGCATCGGCACATAATGGCCGGCGATCCCATGGGTGTTCAGCCAGTGACGGTGCAGCTGCGGAGATTTGGAATGTGCAACCGGACAGCCGATAACGCCGGCGAGCGGGATTTTTGCTTCTGTCATTGCTCGATTACCCCTTGCAGGCCTAAGTAACTGATAAGCTCCATCAGCGGCAATCCCAAGACATTAAAGTAGCTTCCGTCAATGGAGGCAAAGAGGCGCACGCCTTCCTCCTCCAGTTTATAAGCTCCCACCGCGTGGCGGATGCTGTCCCAGTTGCGGGACACATAGTCCTGCAGATAAGCATCCGAGCATTTCCGCATCACCAGCCGGACCTGCCCCACATGGCGCCAGATCGGTTCGCCATCGCGGTAGATCACCGCGGCCGACAGCAGCATATGCCGCTTGCCGCACATTTCCTTGAGCTGCGCCAGCGCAACCTCTTCGCTGGTTGGCTTGGAAAGTAGTTTCCCTTCGAAATCAAGCACCTGATCACAGCCTAGCACCAGTTTGCCCGGATGTTTGCCGCTGATCTTGCGTGCCTTGGCCTCAGCCAGCGCATCGGCGATGTCGCGCGGCGGCGCCTGTTCAGCCAGCAGCGCGGCCTTGATCGCCTCTTCATCCAGCCGCGGCACGTCGGTTTCAAATTCTATGCATGCCTGGCGCAGAAGATGCGCCCGGATTTCGGAACCGGAAGCCAGCACTATGTGGGCAGTCATGTGGAAAACCCCGTGGGAAAGACGCAGATTGTTTCAGGACGTTTTGTATGGTTTTCCACGCTCAAGTAAAGACTACAGGGGTTGACGCAAATCTCAGGATTCAGCCGGCTGAGTCGTCCTTTGTGAGTCAGGATAACTTTGAATCCGTGGATATGCCGGCTCTCCCCGGATCATCCCTGCCTTATCCCCAAGTACGGATAGGTAAACACATTCTTAACGCACCTTATTTCTAAGGCGTTAAGAAAATTTCCACGACTCCGGTCCCATCCAAGCTGGAATCTTATCCCTGCTGGGGATAAGCGGAGGAGGACTCACTTATCCACCGGAATCCACGCACACTACAAAAACATCATCCTTCTAATAATCATTTAATTATTAGAGAGATCAGATCAGTTCGGGAGAACAGCCCATGGACCTGAGCGATGTCATGTTCACGCTCTACCCATATGCCAAATCGCTGCACATCATGGCTGTCCTCAGCTGGATGGCAGGTCTCTTCTATCTCCCCCGTCTGTTTGTGTATCACGTGGAGCAGGCTGAGAATGTGCAGGAAGCAGTGCCGATCTTCCTTCAAATGGAAGAGAAGCTCCTCAGGATCATCATGCGCCCGGCAATGTATGTCTCCTGGGCTGCAGGGCTGTTCATCGTTCTAACGCCTGGAATCGTCGACTGGAGCTACATCTGGCCCTGGACCAAGGGCGTTTCAGTGATTGCCATGACCTGGTTCCACCATTGGCTGCTGTTCCGCTACCGCGATTTCAAAGAAGGCAGGAATACTCTCACCGGCCGGCAGTTCCGGATGATGAATGAGGTCCCCACCGTGCTGATGCTGATGATTGTGGTTTCGGTCACCTTCAAATTCTGACGCAGAAGCGCAGAAACAGGCCCAGCAGCGCCGGAACGCTTGCAGCCGGCGTTTGACTCACCTGAAACGAGTCCCTATGTATGGCTCTCAACGGGCCCGTCCGGGCATTTCGTGTTTTCCAATCCTGTCGTCAGACCGACCCCCTGGGCAAACGGGGGAGTAGAGGCCGTATATATATGACCGTGCAATCCCTGAATCTGTCCGATCTCAAGGCAAAAAGCCCCAAAGCGCTGCTGGCAATGGCCGAGGAGCTGGAGATCGAAAACGCCTCGACCATGCGCAAGGGCGAGATGATGTTCCAGATCCTGCGCGAACGCGCGGATGAGGGCTGGGAAATCGGCGGCGACGGCGTGCTGGAAGTGCTGCAGGACGGTTTCGGTTTTCTGCGCTCGCCCGAAGCCAACTATCTGCCGGGTCCGGATGACATCTATGTTTCCCCCGATATGATCCGCCAGTGGTCGCTGCGCACCGGCGACACCGTGGAAGGCCAGATCAAGGCTCCGCTCGACAGTGAGCGTTACTTTGCGCTGACCAATGTCACCAAGATCAACTTTGAGGAGCCGGAAAAGGCCCGTCACAAGATTGCCTTCGACAACCTGACCCCGCTCTACCCGGATGAGCGTCTGAAGATGGAGATCGAGGATCCCACCATCAAGGACCGTTCCGCCCGGGTGATCGACTTGGTTGCGCCGATCGGCAAAGGCCAGCGTTCGCTGATCGTGGCGCCGCCGCGGACCGGTAAAACGGTGATCCTGCAGAACATCGCCCACTCGATCGAAAAGAACCACCCGGAGTGCTACCTGATCGTTCTGCTGATCGACGAGCGCCCGGAAGAGGTGACCGACATGCAGCGCTCGGTGAAGGGTGAGGTTGTCTCCTCCACCTTTGACGAGCCGGCGACCCGGCACGTTGCGGTCTCCGAAATGGTCATCGAAAAGGCCAAGCGTTTGGTGGAACATAAACGAGATGTTGTGATTCTTCTCGACTCGATCACAAGACTTGGTAGGGCCTTTAACACCGTGGTGCCGTCCTCGGGCAAGGTTCTGACCGGTGGTGTCGACGCAAACGCGCTGCAGCGCCCCAAACGCTTCTTTGGTGCCGCGCGCAATATCGAAGAGGGCGGTTCGCTGACCATCATTGCCACCGCGCTGATCGACACCGGCTCGCGCATGGACGAGGTGATCTTTGAAGAATTCAAAGGCACCGGTAACTCGGAAATCGTGCTGGACCGTAAGATTGCCGACAAACGCGTGTTCCCGGCGATCGACATCCTCAAATCCGGCACCCGGAAAGAGGACCTGCTGGTCGACAAAGTCGATCTGGCCAAGACATTTGTGCTGCGCCGGATCCTGAACCCGATGGGCACCACCGACGCGATTGAGTTCCTGCTGTCGAAGCTGAAGCAGACCAAGTCGAACTCTGAGTTCTTCGACTCGATGAACACCTGATCCGGGCCGGCGAGAGAGAAGGGCCACCCAATGGACACGATCTTTGCGCTGGCCTCCGCTCAAGGCAAGGCCGGGGTTGCGGTGATCCGCGTCTCCGGCCCTTTGGCGTTGGAGGCTGGTGTTCAGCTATGCGGCCGTGCTTTGCCGGCGCGGCGCTCCAGCCTGCGGGTTCTGCGGGACGAATCAGGTGAACGCCTGGACGAGGCGCTGGTTCTTACCTTCTCCGCTCCGAATAGCTTTACGGGCGAAAATACTGTTGAATTTCAAACACATGGAAGCACTGCCGTCGTAACTGCAGTGCTCGATTCGCTTGGACGAATCAGTGGTTTGAGAATGGCAGAACCCGGGGAGTTCACCCGCCGGGCGCTGGAAAACGGCAATCTGGATTTGGCCCAGGTTGAAGGCCTGGCTGATCTGATCGATGCAGAAACCGAAGCCCAACGCAAACAGGCGCAGGTGATTCTCGCCGGCGGGCTTGGAGATCTGGCCGAGAAATGGCGGGCAAATCTGATCCGGGCGGCCTCCTTGATAGAGGTCACTATCGACTTTGCCGACGAAGAAGTGCCTGTCGACGTTACGCCGGAGGTTGTCGGCCTGCTGCAAAACGTTCAAGCCGGCTTGGAACAGGAAACCGCCGGCGTCAAATTTGCAGAGCGGATCCGCAGCGGTTTTGAAGTGGCTATCATTGGTGCACCCAATGTCGGGAAGTCGACGCTTTTGAATGCGCTGGCCGGCCGCGAAGCAGCGATCACTTCTGAGTATGCCGGCACTACACGCGATATCATCGAAGTCCGTATGGACCTCGCCGGCTTGCCTGTTACCCTATTGGACACTGCCGGCCTGCGGGACACGGATGACCACGTCGAAGGTATCGGCATCGCCCTGGCTCGCAAACGGGCGGAAGATGCGGATCTTCGTGTTTTTCTGGCGGAGGACGATGAACTCCTCGATGTGGAAATGCGGGCCGGCGACATCCGCTTGCGTCCCAAGGCCGATTTGCGGGAGGACGCCGGCAATGCGGTTTCTGGCCGGTCCGGTCAGGGAATCGATCATCTGGTTGATCACATTTCCAAGATTTTGCAGAACCGTTCTGCCCAGGCCGGCATTGCCACCCGTGCGCGGCACCGGGATGCTATGCTGACAGCTCTGGTGAATTTAAAGGAAGCACAGGATATCCTGCAGCGTGGTCCGGAGTTTTATGATATTGCAGCCGAGGAAATGCGGTCGGCGATCCGGGCTTTGGAAATGCTTGTGGGCCGGATCGGCGTTGAAAACCTGCTGGACGAGATCTTCTCGAGTTTCTGCTTAGGAAAGTGAAGGAGTGTTTCACGTGAAACATTCAGCATACGATGTCATCGTAGTAGGCGGCGGGCACGCCGGCACCGAAGCCGCCCATGCCGCAGCGCGCATGGGTGTACGGACCGCTCTGGTCACGCTGGACCGCAGCGGGATTGGCGTTATGTCCTGCAATCCTGCAATCGGCGGCCTGGGCAAGGGGCATCTGGTTCGGGAAATTGACGCACTGGACGGGGTGATGGGCCGGGTGGCCGACTTGGCAGGTATCCAATTCCGTTTGCTCAACCGGCGTAAAGGGCCGGCAGTTCAAGGGCCAAGAGCGCAGTCGGACCGTTCAATTTACCGGGCTGAAATGCTGAAGCTGACAGAAGCTCAGAGCAATCTCGATATCGTCGAAGGCGAAGTCACTGACTTTGTGATGGATGGGAAAACCGTCGCCGGCGTGGTCCTTGCCGATGGCAGCGAGATCTCCAGCCGCGCAGTGATTCTGACCTCCGGCACCTTCCTGCGCGGCGTCATTCACATCGGTGATGTTTCCAGGCCGGGCGGGCGTATGGGCGACAAGCCCTCCGACCGGTTGGCAGAACGCCTCGACAGCTTTGACCTTCCTTTGGGCAGGTTGAAGACCGGGACACCGCCGAGGCTTGACGGGCGGACGATCAACTGGAGTATCCTGGATGAGCAGCCTGGTGATAAAGATCCGGTCTTCTTCTCCTTCCTGACGAAGAAACTGAACGCAAAGCAGGTTTCTTGCGGGATCACCCACACCAATTCAAAGACACATGACATTATCCGGAAGAATCTGGACCGCTCTGCCATGTATGGAGGGCACATAGAGGGGGTGGGGCCGCGGTACTGTCCGTCAATCGAGGATAAGATTGTCCGTTTCGCCGATAAGGACTCTCATCAGATCTTTTTGGAACCAGAGGGCGTTTCCGACCACACCGTGTATCCCAATGGAATTTCGACGAGCCTTCCGCTGGATGTACAGGAGGATTATGTCCGCTCGATCAAAGGACTGGAGAATGCAGAAATCCTGCAGCCGGGCTATGCGATTGAATATGACTACGTCGATCCGCGCGCGCTCTCACTGGATCTGGCCCTGAAAGAGGTTCCCGGACTGTACCTTGCAGGGCAGATCAACGGCACCACGGGCTACGAAGAAGCTGCTGCCCAGGGGCTTGTTGCTGGCCTGAACGCTGCTCTGCGCTGCAAGGGCAGGGAACCTGCCGTATTTGGCCGCTCCAACAGCTACATCGGGGTGATGATAGATGACCTCACCACCAACGGGGTGAGTGAGCCCTACCGGATGTTCACATCGCGAGCGGAGTTCCGGCTGTCTTTGCGTGCGGATAATGCCGACCAGAGATTGACACCAATGGCGATCGAGCTCGGATGTGTCGGGGCGGAGCGGCAAGCGGCATTCCAGGACAAGAGCGAACGCCTTGAGGCAGCGCGTTCAACCCTGGAGGCAGCCAGCTTTACGCCCAAGCAGGTTCTGGAGGCCGGTATTCGCGTCAACCAGGATGGCAATAAGCGCTCCGGGCTGGACGTCTTGGCGTTTCCGGATGTGACTTTTGAGGACATGCTTCCGTTGCTGCCGGAACTTTCCGTAGCCGAAAGTGACATCCGCAGGCAAGTCGAACGGGATGCATTGTATGCCAATTACATTGCCCGGCAGGAGCGGGAGATATCCGCGATGAAGCGGGACGAGGGTTATGTCATTCCTGCCGGCTTTGTATATGACGGGATTGAGGGCCTTTCTAAGGAACTGCAGCAGAAACTTGCTCGCGCTCAGCCGGAAACTCTGGCACAGGCGGCTCGGATTGACGGTATAACCCCGGCTGCCTTGGCTCTTCTGCTCGCTCGGCTTCGGAAGGAGCAGGGCCGCCAGGGGAAATCCGCATGAACCAGAAAGAAATTCTCGCATCCCTGGATGTTTCACGTGAAACAATGCAGCGGCTGGAAATCTTTGAGCAAGTGATCCGGAAGTGGAATCCGAAGATCAATCTGGTTTCCAAAAACAGCCTGGATCACCTTTGGACGCGGCATATAGCTGACTCCGTTCAAGTGTTCAGGTGCGGCGAAAGGGGCAGCCTCTGGACAGATATCGGTTCTGGTGGCGGGTTCCCCGGTGTGATTGTAGCCATCCTGGCTGCTGACGAAGAGCCGGACATGAAAGTAACGCTGATCGAAAGCGATCAGAGGAAATCTGCATTCCTGCGGTCCGCTGCCAGAGAATGCGGCGTCAGTCTCACCGTTATTTCAAAGAGAATCGAACAAGCTGACCCTCAGAACGCGGATATTCTATCCGCCCGGGCGCTGGCAGACCTGTCTCTCCTTCTTGAATTCTCGGAACGCCACTTGGCAGCCGGCGGTACCGCGCTGTTTCCAAAGGGAGTTACTTGGAAAAAAGAAGTGGATAACGCGCGGCAGCAATGGCGCTTTGATGCGGAACCGGTTAGAAGTCTGACAGAACCAGAAGCAGTAATCCTGAAAATTAGGGGAGTGGCACGTGTCTGATTGTTCCCGGCCTGAGGGGCCTCGTATTATCGCGGTGGCAAATCAAAAAGGCGGGGTAGGGAAGACAACGACAGCCATAAATCTCGCAGCGGCGCTGGTTGAGTGCGGGTTGCGGGTGCTGGTTGTGGACCTGGATCCGCAGGGGAATGCTTCTACCGGGCTTGGGATAGAGCCGTCGGACAGGGATCTGACGACCTATGACCTGCTTGTCGAAGACGCGTCGCTGACAGACGTGATCCGGCAGACGGAAATCGAAGATCTTTGCATCATTCCGGCTACTGTTGATCTCAGCTCAGCGGATATAGAACTGTTTACCAATGAGAAGCGCAGCTTTCTCTTGCACGATGCGCTGCGGCAAACGGCGATGGATGAATACGATTGGGACTATGTGCTGATTGACTGCCCGCCTTCCTTGAACCTTCTGACAGTCAACGCCATGGTGGCGTCGCATTCTGTGCTGGTGCCGCTGCAAAGCGAATTCTTTGCGCTGGAAGGTGTTACTCAGTTGATGCTGACGATCCGCGAAGTACGGCAGTCGGCCAATCCTGCGCTGCGGATCGAGGGAATCGTCCTTACTATGTTCGACCGGCGTAATAACCTGTCGCAGCAGGTTGAGCAGGATGCCCGCGACAATCTGGGTGAGCTCGTGTTTCAAACCAAAATCCCGCGCAACGTTCGGGTCAGCGAGGCACCGTCGTATGCCCAGCCGGTTCTGAACTATGATACAAACTCGCAGGGAGCACAGGCCTATCGCGCCCTGGCGGAAGAAATCCTCAATAAACATCACAAGATTGCGGCGTAAATGCAGAAGACGTACCGGAGGCAACCATGGCAGAAAAAAAAGCAAAACCGCGCGGGCTCGGCCGGGGGCTGTCGGCGTTGATGGCAGATGTGAACCCTGCGCCGGTGAGCACGCAGGCTGAGGCACCGCGGAATGCGGAAATTCTGGTGCCGATTGAAAACGTCGTTGCCAACCCGAACCAGCCGCGCCGGCAGTTTCTGCAGGAGGATCTGGATGACCTGACCGCCTCCATCAAGGAAAAGGGTGTTTTGCAGCCGCTGATCGTGCGGCCGCGCCCTGGCGGACAATATGAAATTGTCGCCGGCGAACGCCGCTGGCGTGCCTCGCAGGCGGCGCAGCTGCATGAAGTGCCGGTGCTGATCCGGGACTACTCCGATCTCGAGATGATGGAAGTTGCCATCATCGAGAACATTCAGCGCTCTGACCTCAACGCGATGGAAGAGGCGCAGAGCTATAAGCAGCTGATGGAGAAGTTCGGCCATACCCAGGAAAAGATGGCAGAGGCGCTTGGCAAAAGCCGCAGCCATATTGCCAATCTGGTGCGGCTGCTGCATTTGCCCGAGGACGTGCAGATCCTGGTGCAGGAGCGGAAGCTGTCTGCCGGCCACGCACGGGCTTTGATTACGTCGGATCATGCGTCCGATCTGGCTAAGAAGATTGTGAAAGGTGGTCTATCCGTCCGCGCGACTGAGGCTTTGGTGAAGAAAGATGCTGCCGGCTATCAAACCGCTGCGGCAAAGAAACCGAAGAAAGCGGTTGAAAAGGACGCAGACACTCGCGCCTTGGAAGGTGATCTGTCAGCGATGCTGAAGATGAAGGTCTCCATAGATCACAAGTCGGGCGGGGAAAGCGGCTCGGTGACGATCAGCTATGAGGATCTGGATCAGCTGGATGAGCTGTGCAATCTGCTTAGCCGCTAGGCCGGGTCCAGATAAAGATCAGAACGGCTGAGAGCACCAGCGCTTGGATCCCCAATACATGAGTGGGAACGCCAACCAGTAGGGAAATGCCAAAGACGGCGGCAATCGAAATGGTTGCCGCCTTTTTTGCGCCCGGCCGGATGGCACCGTGGTCGCGCCAGTCAGTGATCATCGGGCCAAAGACATTATGGGCCAAGATCCAATTGTGCAGACGGTCCGAGGAATTGGCAAAGAAGAAGGCGGCAAGCAGCAGGAAGGGAACCGTCGGCAGGAGAGGCAGGACAATGCCGATGACGGCCAGGGCAACAAAAAGAAGTCCAAGGCCGGCGTAGAGAAAACGCATTGCTTCAATCCATCAACAGGTCGCGGAGAACCGCATTCAATACCGCGCGGCCTTGATGAGTCGCGCGCAGCCTCTGGTCAGAGATAGTGACCATACCTAACTGTACAAGGTCATCCAGCCGGTTTTCAGGCAGGTCACGGTCCGCGAGCTGGGAATACCGCACCATATCCAGGCCTTCAGATAGGCGCATCCCCATCATCAGGTATTCAGCCGCTGCATCTTCCTTAACCAGAGCCTCTCGCAGGGATTCGCCGTTGCCTTTACGGACAGCATCCAGCCAGGCACCAGGGGAGAGGTGGGTCTCAGTGGCGTAGCGGGTGCCGTTCAGGGTAAGGCGGCCATGGGCGCCGGGGCCGATGCCGGCGTAGTCGCCATAGCGCCAGTAGATCAGGTTGTGCCGCGATTCCGAACCGGGCTTTGCATGGTTGGAGATTTCATAGCCACCCATACCGAAGTCCGCGCAGATCTCCTGCGTGGCCTGGTACATGTCGGCGGAGGTGTCATCGCTCGGCAGGTTGCGCAGCTTGCCGCGGGCGTAGCGGTCACCAAAGGCTGTGCCGTCTTCGATGGTGAGCTGGTACAACGACAGATGGTCGATTGCCATCGACAGGGCTTCGCGCAGTTCAGCCTGCCAAGCCTCCAGGGATTGGCCCTGGCGGGCATAGATCAGATCAAAGCTCACACGGTCAAAACAATTGCGGGCGATGTCAAAGGCGGCCTTGGCTTCAGACACACTGTGGATGCGACCCAGACGGCGCAGATCCTCGTCGTTCAGAGCCTGAATGCCCATAGAGACCCTGTTGAGGCCGGCATCGCGGTAGCCGGTAAACCGGCCAGCCTCGACAGAGCCTGGGTTTGCTTCAAGAGAGATCTCTATGTCGTTGGCAAAGGGCCAGATTTCACGTGCCCGTTCGATAATGGCAGAGACTGTTTCGGGCAGCATCAGGGACGGGGTGCCGCCACCGAAGAAAATCGAGTTCAGAACGCGGCCTGATAGCTGTTCAGAGAGTCTGTCCAGTTCGGCCAAATAGGCCCTAACCCATAGGTTCTGGTCTATTTTAGCGGAGACATGGCTGTTGAAGTCGCAATAGGGGCATTTGGCCTGGCAGAAGGGCCAATGCACATAGAGGCCAAAGCCCCCATTGCGCCAGTCATCCACCGAAACAGCCCTGGACGAACCGGGCCACCGCTTTGCCGCGGTGGCTGATCTTGTTTTTCTCTGCCGGATCCATTTCGGCGCAGGTGATGTCAAAACCGTCAGGCTGGAACATCGGATCGTAGCCAAAGCCGTGTTCGCCGCGGATCGGCCAGACCAGCTGGCCGGGCATTACGCCTTCGAAGACTTCGTCATGGCCGTCGGGCCAGGCAATGACCAGGGTGCAGCGGAACTGGGCGGTGCGGGGGGCATTGGCACCGGCGGCGTTCAGTTCGTCATTGGCGCGGGTCATCGCCATTTTGAAGTCGCGCCCGTTGGGGGTTTCGGCCCAATCGGCGGTATAGACTCCGGGGGCGCCATTCAGTGCGTCGATGGTGATGCCGGAGTCATCGGAAAGGGCAGGGAGGCCGGTGGCCTTGGCCGCGGCATGGGCTTTGATGCGGGCATTGCCGACGAAGGTGTCCTCGGTTTCTTCCGGTTCCGGCAGATTCATTTCGTCGGCGCCTACCACACTCACACCGAACGGAGCGAGAATCTCGGAGATCTCCTGCAGCTTGCCCCTGTTGTGGGTGGCGACAAGCAGCTTGCCGCCTTCCAGTTTGCGGATCATTTGCAGGCGGCCCTCTGCATCTCGGCAAGTTCGGCGGTGCCTTTGGCAGCCAAGTCCATCAGCTGGTTCATCTGGTCGCGGGAGAAGATGGAGCCTTCGGCCGACATCTGAACTTCGATCAGCTTGCCGGAGCCGGTCATGATGAAGTTGCCGTCCACGCCGGCCTCGGAGTCTTCCGGATAGTCGAGGTCCAGCACCGTTTGGCCGGCATAGATGCCGCAGGACACCGCGGCGACTGGATCCATCAGTGGGTCGATCTGCACGTCGCCGGCCTTCATCAGCTTGTTGACCGCCAGGCGCAGCGCCACCCAGCCGCCGGTGATCGAGGCGCAGCGGGTGCCGCCGTCGGCCTGCAGCACGTCGCAGTCGACGGTGATCTGGCGCTCTCCCAGGGCAACGCGGTCGACGCCGGCCCGCAAGGCGCGGCCAATCAGACGCTGGATTTCAACGGTGCGGCCGCCCTGTTTGCCCGAGGAAGCCTCGCGGCGCATGCGGGTGTTGGTGGCGCGGGGCAGCATGCCGTATTCGGCGGTGACCCAGCCCAAACCGGTGCCTTTGATGAACGGCGGCACGCGGTCTTCGATGGTGGCAGTGCAGAGCACGTGGGTGTCGCCCATCTTGATCAGGCAGGAGCCCTCGGCGTGTTTGGTGAAACCGGTCTCGATCGAGACGGCGCGCATTTCATTCAATTCTCGTCCGGAGGGTCGCATGATACATCCTTTTGCTGTTGGCTTGGGGATAGCCCCCGGGACCAAGGCGATGCAAGCCCGATTGACCTTTTGGCCTGCTGCTCTTTAATGACATCTTGGCAGCGGCTTCTTATGTTGAAACCGCAAGACACGCTGGAAGGCCGATGAGTGACCCGCAAAACATTCTGCAGGATCTGAACGACCGTTCCCGGGAAGTGTTCCGGACGGTGGTGGAAAGCTATCTGGAGAGCGGCGATCCGGTGGGCAGCCGCACGCTGACGCGTTCACTAAGTGAGAAGGTCAGCGCGGCGACAGTGCGCAATGTGATGCAGGATCTGGAGTTCTTGGGGCTCTTGGACAGCCCGCATATCAGTGCCGGACGGGTGCCGACGCAGCTGGGTTTGCGGATGTTTGTCGATGGCCTTCTGGAGGTCGAGGACCTGAAAGCCCAGGACCGTCAAAAGATTGACGCGACCCTGGGCAAGAACGCCGGCGACGTGGGCGGCATGCTGGACCGCGTGGGCGCGGCGCTGTCGGGCGTCACGCAGGGGGCGTCGCTGGTGCTGACACCCAAGCACGAGGCCGAGATCCGCCATATCGAGTTTGTCTCGCTGGCGCATGACCGGGCGCTGGTGGTTCTGGTGTTTTCGGACGGCCACGTGGAGAACCGTCTGTTCACGCCGCCGCCGGGGCAGACGCCCAGTTCGATGCGGGAGGCGGCGAACTTCCTCAATGCGCTTATTGAAGGGCGGACGCTGAGTGAGGTGCAGCGGCAGATCCAGGGTGAGATCTCGGCACGGCGGCAGGAGATCGACAGTCTGGCGCATGCTATGATCGAAAGCGGTCTGGCGGTTTGGGAAGATGACGGCAGCGATCAGGCCCGGCTGATTGTCCGGGGCCGTGCGAATCTGCTGGCAGAGACCGGTGCAGCGGAGGAGCTGGAGCGGATCCGCACCCTGTTTGACGACCTGGAGCGCAAGCGCGATATCGCCGAATTCCTGGAACTGACCGAGGACGGCGAGGGCGTGCGCATTTTTATCGGTTCGGAGAACAAACTTTTCTCACTTTCGGGTTCCTCTTTGGTGGTGTCTCCCTATATGAACGCGGATCGAAAGATCATTGGTGCGGTGGGGGTGATTGGCCCGACGCGCCTGAATTACGGACGGATCGTGCCGATTGTGGACTATACGGCACAACTGGTCGGCAAGCTGTTGTCGGACCGGAGTTAGAGGTGAAACATGGCAGAGCTCAAGGACGAAGACTTTCTGGATGACATCGCCGCCGCCGAGGCTGAAGAGCTGGCGACGCAGACCGAGGAATTTGATGACGCCTCGCTGGAAATCGATGCGCTCCGGGCGGAACGGGATGAGCTGAAAGACCGCTTCATGCGGGCGCTGGCGGATGCCGAGAATGCCCGCAAGCGCGGTGACAAGGCACGCCGCGAGGCGGAGAATTATGGTGGTTCGAAACTGGCCCGCGACATGCTGCCGGTCTATGACAACATGAAGCGCGCGATTGAAGCCGCCACCGACGAGCAGCGTGAAGTGTCTGCGGCGCTGATCGAAGGTGTGGAACTGACCATGCGTTCGCTGCTGGGTGTGTTTGAGAAGCACGGCATCCGGATTGTCTCGCCCGAGGTCGGCGACAAGTTCGACCCGAAGGTGCATGAAGCGATGTTTGAGGCCCCTGTGCCGGGCACCAAGGCGGGCGACATCATTCAGGTGTCGGCGGAAGGCTTCATGCTGCATGACCGCCTGCTGCGCGCGGCGCAGGTTGGCGTGTCTTCGACGCCTGCATGATGGGTGCGCCCTTGCGGGCGCTGCCTCCGGCGGGAGTATTTTTGGCAAGATGAAAGAGCGGTCCCGGTTGGGGCCGCTTTTGTTTAGCCTGCGGCTTCTTTCAGCTTGTAGAGCATTTCCAGCGCTTCACGCGGGCTGAGGTCATCCGGGTGAATGCTGGCCAGGAGTTCTTCTGCAGGAGAGGGGCCTGCGGGGGCTTTGGGCTGTGGCGGTGGGACAGCTGCAAACAGGGGCAGGTCGTCGATCTGGATCTTGGTACCGCCTTCGCGGCTGCCTTGTTCCAGCATATCGAGGACGTCGCGGGCACGGGCCACCACAGAAGCGGGGAGGCCGGCCAGCTGTGCCACTTGCACACCGTAAGAGCGGTCGGCAGCGCCTTTGCGGACCTCGTGCAGGAAGATCACCTCGCCTTCCCATTCCTTGACCGCAACGGTGGCGTTGTCGACGCCTTCCAGTTTGGCGGCAAGCTGGGTCAGCTCGTGGTAGTGGGTGGCGAACAGCGCGCGGGAGCGGTTCACTTCGTGCAGATGTTCAAGTGTTGCCCAGGCAATGGACAGGCCGTCATAGGTGGCGGTGCCGCGGCCGATTTCATCCAGGATCACCAATGCGCGGTCGTCGGCCTGATTCAGGATCGCGGCGGTTTCGACCATCTCGACCATGAAGGTGGAGCGGCCTCGGGCCAGGTCGTCCGAGGCGCCGACACGGCTGAACAGTTGGCTGACCAGGCCGATATGGGCAGCCTCGGCCGGGACATAGCTGCCCATCTGGGCGAGCAGGGCGATCAGCGCGTTCTGGCGCAGGAAGGTCGATTTACCGGCCATGTTGGGACCGGTCAGCAGCCAGACAGCGGCGCCGTCCTGGGCGGTGAGATCGCAGTCATTGGCCACGAAGGTCTCGCCACCTTGCTGGCGCAGGGCCTGTTCCACAACCGGGTGGCGGCCGCCTTCCACGTGGAACGCACGGCTGTTGTCGACTTTGGGGCGGGTCCAATTCTCGCCGCGGGCGAGGTCTGCGAGGCCTGTGAGCAGGTCCAATTCGGCCAGTCCGCGGGCGGCGGTGTTGAGCCGGGCTGCGCAGTCCAGGATAGCGCCTGAAAGCCGTGCATAGAGCCGTTTTTCGATCTCCAGCGCCAGGTTGCCTGCGTTAAGGATGCGGGTCTCGATCTCGCTGAGCTCCACCGTGGTGAAACGCACCTGGTTGGCGGTTGTCTGGCGGTGGATGTATGTCTCATTCAGCGGCGGCGACATCATCTTGTCCGCATGGGTCGCGGTGGTTTCGATGAAATAGCCCAGCACATTGTTGTGCTTGATCTTTAGCGAGGCAACGCCAGTGTGTTCGGCGTATTGCTTCTGCATCGAGGCAATGACCGAGCGGCCTTCGTCGCGCAGGGTGCGGGCCTCGTCCAGTTCCGGGTCATAACCGGTGGCGATGAAACCGCCGTCGCGGGCCAGCAAGGGCGGTTCGGCAATCAGGGCTGCGTCCAGCAGGGAGAGCAGGTCATCGAACCCCTGCAATTCAGACATGGCGCGGGCCATCAGTTCGGGCAGGTTCTGACCAGAGCAAAGATCAGCAATCACCTCTGCCTGAGAAAGCCCGTTTCGGATGGCGGCCAGGTCACGGGGACCGCCGCGCTCCAAGGCGAGGCGTGACAATGCCCGGTCAAGGTCAGGGGTCTTACGCAGTGAAGCACGCAGATCTTCTGCGGTCTGCGTTTTATCAACAGTGAAGTCCAGAGCGGCAAGGCGCTGGTGGATCACATCCAGACTGCGCGAGGGGCTGGACAGGCGCTGTTCCAGCAGACGGGCGCCGCCGGGGGTGACGGTACGATCTACAACCGACAGAAGCGAGCCGGCCCGGCCGCCGGACAGCGAGCGGGTCAGTTCCAGATTGCGGCGGGTTGCGGCATCAATCTGCACCACCCGGTCCTGGGCCTCCTGCTGCGGCGGCTGCAGCAGCGGCAGTTTGCCCTTTTGGGTGATCTCCAGATAGTCGATCAGCGCACCCATGGCTGAGACTTCCGCACGGGTGAAGGTGCCGAAGCCGTCCAAGGCGCTGACGTTGAACAGGCTGCAGATCCGTTTCTCCGCTGCGGTGCTGTCAAAGCTTGCCTTGCCCAGCGGGGTCAGCGGGATTTTGTACTCATCAGCCAACGGCAGCGCGGCGTCAAAGGCGGGGCCGTCGGCGACGATCAGTTCGGAGGGGGCGAGGCGGGCCAGTTCGGGAGACAGGCGAACCCGGGCAACCGGCATCACGTGAAACGCGCCGGTGGAGATATCAGCCCAGGCCAGCGCGGCCTCGTCGCGCAGTTCGGAATAGGAGACCAGGAAATTGTGGCGGCGTGCCTCCAGCAGGGAATCCTCGGTCAGGGTACCGGGGGTCACCAGCCGCACCACATCACGCTTCACCACGGATTTGTAGCCGCGTTTCTTGGCCTCGGCCGGGCTTTCCATTTGTTCGCCCACGGCGACGCGGAAGCCTTTGCGGATCAGGGTCAGCAGGTAGCCTTCGGCTGCATGGACCGGCACGCCGCACATCGGGATGTCTTCACCGTTGTGTTTGCCGCGTTTGGTCAGCGCGATGTCCAGGGCCTCGGCCGCATTCACCGCGTCCTCAAAGAACATCTCGTAGAAATCGCCCATCCGGTAAAAAAGCAGCGCGTCCGCATGCGCTGCCTTGATCTCGAGATACTGCGCCATCATGGGCGTTACGGTCATGAAAAGTCCCCCGGGGTCGTCGTTGCATGACATTTACATTGGGGGGAGTCCGAGGGAAACCCGGATGTGCCTGCCGCCGGGCAGCCCGGCGGCAGGCTGCTGTCAGTAGAGATTGCGCAGGGTGTCCGGCATAGTGTTAACGATGGAGAGCGCCACGGTGCTTAGCTGCTGCTGTGCCTGAAGAGCGCGCCATTGAGTTGCCGCCTCTTCCATGCTGGTGTCGATCATCGAGCTGACGCCTTGGGTGATCGAATCCGACAGTTTGCCGACAAAACTGTTCTGGCTGGCCAGGTTGTTTGCACTGGCGCCCAATGCCGCCGAACTGTCGATTGCAAAAGACAGAAAGCCTTCGATTTCGCTCAGGGCGGTCATGGCGCTGGCGCTGTCCGTGATTGCAGTGCGGTTGCCGATGTCAAACAGCGGGCTGCCTTCGAAATCTGCGCCGCCGACGCTGATGATGGAGAGGCTGCCGGTTCCGGAAAGGGAGGACGCAACGGTCAGCGAGGTGCCGCCGCTGCCGTCGACATCGGTTTTCAGCAAGTTCACACCGTTGAAACTGGCGGAGGAGATAATCGAATTGATCTTCTCGGACTTCTTGGCCAGCGCGGCTTCGAACTTGCTGAAGTCGCCCATGCCGCTTGCTGCCATCACCGCAAGTGACCGCATTTCCGTCAGGGTGTCGGTGATCTGCTCCGCCCCGGCAGACGCTACGGCCACGGTTGCCTCGCCCAGGGACAGAGAGTCCGAGACGGACTGCAAACCGGAAATATCCGAATTCATCAGTTCGGATATGGCCCAAAGCGCGGCGCTGTCCTGCGCCGTATTGACTTCCTTACCGGTCGAGATGCTGTCCTGAACAGTGTTGAGCTGCGTATTCACACCGCCCAGAGTCTGCAGGGCGACCATCGCACCGGAATTGTTGTGGATGCTTATCATTCCTCATTGTTCCTTTGATCCTATGCCCGGTTGCCGGGCGGACAGATGTCATTCTGACAGGTGCTTTCCCGGTTTGGTTTCCGACCCGAGCGCCACCTGGCGTTCAGGTGCAGGTTAACATCTACTGAACAAATGAAGCGGCGGCCGGTCTACTTTGAGGCGAAAACCTGACGGTATTTATCGTGTTTTAGCCGCTTTTATCTCAATTCTGGCTATACAGATTCTTGAAACCCTTGATTGAGGGCCGCGGTTGGCTGGGATAAGAGGGTCTCCGACGAGGAGAGGACACGAGTTTCAATGCCCAAATCAAAGATCACCAATGAAGAAGCCCTGGCGTTCCACCTGCAGCCGACGCCGGGTAAATGGGAGATCAACGCCACCGTCCCGATGACGACGCAGCGGGACTTGTCGCTGGCCTACTCTCCGGGTGTGGCGGTTCCTTGCGAAGCAATCGCTGAGAACCCTGAAACCGCTTATGATTATACCAACAAGGGCAACCTGGTTGCGGTGATCTCTAACGGTACCGCAGTGCTGGGGCTTGGGAACCTGGGCGCGCTGGGCTCCAAGCCGGTGATGGAAGGCAAGTCGGTTCTGTTCAAGCGGTTTGCCGATGTGAACTCGATCGACATCGAACTGGACACCGAAGACCCGGACAAGTTCATCGATGCGGTGAAACTGATGGGGCCGACCTTTGGCGGCATCAACCTGGAAGACATCAAGGCGCCCGAATGTTTCATCATCGAGCAGCGCCTGAAGGAAGAGATGGACATTCCGGTCTTCCACGACGACCAGCACGGCACTGCGGTGATCTGCGCGGCCGGCCTGATCAATGCTTTGCATCTGTCGGGCAAGAAGATTGAGGACGTGAAAATCGTTCTCAACGGTGCCGGCGCGGCGGGCATTGCCTGTATCGAGCTGCTGAAAGCCATGGGTGCGCGGCACGAGAACTGTATCGTCTGCGACACCAAGGGTGTGATTTTCCAGGGCCGCACCGAGGGCATGAACCAGTGGAAATCGGCACATGCCATCTCCACCGATCTGCGCACGCTGGAAGAGGCGATGCGTGGCGCCGATGTGTTCCTTGGCGTTTCGGTCAAAGGTGCGGTGACCCAGGAGATGGTTGCCTCCATGGCCGACAATCCGGTGATTTTTGCGATGGCCAACCCGGATCCGGAGATCACCCCGGAAGAGGCGCATGAAGTGCGTGTGGATGCCATCGTTGCCACCGGGCGCTCGGACTATCCGAACCAGGTCAACAACGTGCTGGGCTTCCCCTATCTGTTCCGCGGTGCGCTGGACATCCACGCCCGTGCCATCAACGATGAGATGAAGATCGCCTGTGCCCATGCGCTGGCCGCACTGGCACGCGAGGATGTGCCGGATGAGGTGGCGCTGGCCTATGGAAAATCGCTCTCCTTTGGCCGGGATTACATCATCCCGACCCCGTTCGATCCGCGTTTGATCCACCGGATCCCGCCGGCGGTTGCCAAGGCGGGCATGGACACCGGTGCGGCACGGCGTCCGATTGTCGACATGGATGCCTATGAGGTTGGCCTCAAGTCCCGCATGGACCCGACCGCCTCGATCCTGCGCGGCCTCAACGCACGGGCCCGTTCAGCCCAGTCGCGGATGATCTTTGCCGAGGGCGATGACCCGCGGGCGCTGCGCGCCGCGGTGATGTACCAGCGCTCGGGCTTTGGCAAATCGCTGGTGGTCGGCCGTCAGGAAGATGTGCGCGAGAAACTGGAAAAAGCCGGCTTGGGCGACGCAGTGCGCGAGCTTGAGGTGGTCAATGCCGCCAACACCCCGCATTTTGATGCCTATAAGGATTTCCTCTACAGCCGCCTGCAGCGCAAAGGGTTTGACCACAAGGACATTCACCGCCTGGTCGGCCGCGACCGGCATGTGTTTTCGAGCCTGATGCTGGCGCATGGCCATGGCGACGGTCTGGTGACCGGGGCCACCCGGAAATCTGCACATGTGCTGGAACGGATCAACCATGTGTTTGATGCCGATGCCGAGCATGGTGTTGCAGGCGTCACCGCGCTTTTGCACAAAGGCCGGATCGTGCTGATCGGCGACACGCTGGTGCATGAATGGCCGGACGAGAACCACCTGGCCAATATCGCCGAGCGCGCCGCCGGCGTGGCCCGCCATATGGGGCTTGAGCCGCGTGTTGCTTTTGTCAGCTTCTCGACCTTTGGCTATCCGGTGTCGGAACGGGCCGAGAAGATGCATGTCGCCCCCACCGTACTGGATCAGCGCGGAGTCGATTTTGAGTACGAAGGCGAAATGACCGTTGATGTGGCGCTGAACGAGCGGGCACAGCGGTATTACCCGTTCCAGCGCCTGACCGGCCCGGCCAACATCCTGATCGTGCCGGCCCGCCACTCGGCCTCGATCTCGGTCAAGCTGATGCAGGAGATGGGCGGCGCCACCGTGATCGGTCCGATCCTGTCGGGCATCGACAAGCCGATCCAGATCTGTTCAACCACCTCCACCACCAATGACATTCTGAACATGGCGGTGCTGGCGGCCTGCAACATCGGGTGATCCGGCATGGCGATCTGGAACCTGGGCTCGATCAACGCGGATATGGTTTATGCCATGCCGCATCTGCCGGCGGCGGGGGAGACCCTTGCCGCCTCCAGCCTGGATAGGTTCCTGGGCGGCAAGGGGGCCAATATGTCGGTTGCTGCAGTCCGGGCCGGCAGCGAAGTGCATCACATTGGTGCCGTAGGGCCGGACGGGCATTGGGCGGTGGAGCGGCTGCAGAGCTATGGCGTCGGGATTGAGCATGTTACCCAGATCAATACGCCAACAGGCCATGCCATTATCGCAGTGGAGCCGGATGGGGAAAATCAAATCATCCTGTTCCCCGGCTCCAACCGGGCGCTGAGCCAAGAACAGCTGAAACAGGCTCTATCAAAGGCAAAGCCTGATGATATCCTGGTGATGCAGAATGAAACCAGCCTGCAGGCTGAAGCGGCGCAGCTGGGCCGGCAGCTGGGTTTGCGGGTCTGCTACGCGGCGGCCCCCTTTGATGCCGATGCGGTGCAGGCGGTGCTGCCGTTTCTGGACTTTCTGATCCTGAATGAAGTCGAGGCGGCACAGCTTGAGCAGGCCATTGGGAAGCCGCCCGGCGCAATCGGCGTCAGGGATGTGATCATCACGCTTGGTGCCAAGGGCGCCCGGCATATCGACGGCGATACGGGCACAACTCAGGAGGTTCCGGCCCTACCGGTTACCGCGGTTGACACCACTGGTGCCGGCGACACATTCACCGGCTATGTGCTGGCAAGCCTGGACCAGGGCCTGGCCATGGAGAAGGCAATGGCAACAGCCAGCCGCGCCGCGGCATTGATGGTGACACGCCACGGCACTGCAGATGTCATTCCAGAGCTGACAGAGGTACAGGGCGCCCGTTTCTGATCCAGGGCGCCCTGCTTCTTTCTGGTTCAAAATACCTCGGGGGAATTGGCCGTCAGGCCAAGGGGGCAGCGCCCCGCTTCAGTACCCCTTGGCAAAAGGCGCGTCATCTCCCCACAACTGCGCTACCCGCGCGTCGCGTCCGCAGGCCTGGCGGTAACGCTTATAGGCTGCCGCCTGCCTTTTGGGGCCAAAGCGGGTAAACACCAGGCTGTCGCCTTTGTAGTAGTCCTGGTGATAGTCTTCTGCCTCGTAAAAGGTTCCAGCCTGCAGGACCGGTGTCACGATGTTCTGCCCCAGGGCTTCTTGCGCCTCGGCTTTGACTTGCTTTGCAAGGCTCTTTTCCTCTGGGTTAGAGACAAACACGGCCGTGCGGTAGCTGTCTCCGCGGTCGCAGAACTGACCGCCGTCATCGGTGGGATCCACCGAACGGAAGAACAGTTCCAGCAGGCGCTCCCGCGATACTTTTGCCGGATCAAAGGTGATCTGCACCGCCTCGTAGTGGCCGCTTCCGCCGCCGGTCACGTCCTTGTAAGTAGGATTTTCCGTTTTGCCGCCGGTGTAGCCCGACACCGCTTCAATCACCCCCGGCACGCTTTCAAAATCACTTTCCACGCACCAGAAGCAACCGCCGGCCACGGTAAGCACTTCGGTAGATTGTGCTTGCAGCGGGTTGGTGTGCGCCACTGTGCCGATGGCAATGAGACCCATCAGGGCCAAGGGTTTCAGTCTCTCCAGAACACGCATCTCTGCCTCCATCCTGTTTTGCAGCCACCCTGCCGGCTGAGCTTGCGCGGCTCAACCCGCGGCGCCCGCATTTCACGGACAGGTGACAGCAAGTTACTGCTTGGAAATTGGATCCAATATTACTAGTTTGCGCCCGCAGGAGGACATCATGACCGAAAAAATGAGCACCCATCAGGCTGAAGAAGATCAGCGCAACGAAGAGATCCTGATCTATCTGAACGGTGAAATCCTCCCCAAGGCCGAGGCCAAGGTGAGTGTCTATGACAGCGGTTTCATGCTGGGAGACGGGGTGTGGGAAGGGCTGCGGCTCTACAACGGCACTTGGGCTTTCATTGACGAGCATCTGGACCGTTTGTTTGAGGCCGCCAAGGCCATTGACCTGGATATTGGCATGGATCGGGACGGCGTGAAAAATGCCGTATTAGAGACGCAAAAAGCCAATGGCATGACCACCGATGCCCATGCCCGCCTGATGGTGACGCGGGGGGTAAAGACCCGGCCGTTCCAGCACCCGTCGCTGTCGCAGCAGGGGCCGACAATGACCATCATCATGGAGCATTCACGCCCAAATCTGCCGCGTCCGATCAAGCTGGCCACAGTGCCGCATATCCGCGGGCTGCCGATGACCCAGGATCCCAAGCTCAACTCTCACTCCAAGCTGAATTGCATCATTGCCTGCATTGCAGCCGAGAAGGCTGGCGCGGATGAAGCGCTGATGCTGGACGTGAATGGTTTTGTGAACACCACCAACGCCTGCAACTTCTTCATTGTGCGCAAAGGTGAGGTTTGGACCTCGACCGGCGACTACTGCATGAACGGGATCACCCGCCAGAAGGTGATTGACCTGTGCCGGGAAAACGGCATTCCGGTGCATGAACGGAACTATTCTCTGGTCGATACCTATGGCGCCGATGAGGCCTTCCTGACCGGCACCTTCGGTGCTCAGACGCCGGTGGGGGATATCGACGGGCGGCAAATCGGCAGCGGAACGATGGGTCCGGTGACCGAGCGCATCCGTGGCCTGTATAAAGCGCTTATAGAGCGGGAGTGCGCCTGATGCGGATTGCCATGTGGTCCGGCCCGCGGAACCTGTCGACGGCGATGATGTATGCCTTTGGCAACCGCGGCGACTGCGCGGTGGCGGATGAGCCGTTTTATGCGGCCTACCTGGCGATGACCGGGCTGGACCACCCGATGCGGGCGGAGATTCTGGACAGCCAGTCGCAGGATCCGGAAACCGTAGCGGAGGCGCTGCTGGGGCCGGTTCCTGAGGCCAAACCGTTTTTTTATCAGAAGCACATGACCCACCACATGATCCCCGGCGTGCCGCGGGACTGGATGCGCGATGTCACCAATGTGTTCCTGATCCGCCACCCGGCGCGTGTGATTGCCTCTTATGCGGTGAAACGGGAAAACCCGGCGCTGGAGGATATCGGGTTCCGCCAGCAGGCCGAGCTGTTTGATCTGGTGCGCAGCTGGGGGCAAACACCTGTCGTCGTGGACAGTCATGATGTCCGCGAGGATCCGGCGGCCAAGCTGGAGCAGCTGTGCGAGGCTATCGGCATGCCCTTCTCGCCCAGGATGCTGATCTGGCCGAAGGGCGGTCACAAGGATGATGGTGTTTGGGCCGCGCACTGGTACGGAGCGGTTTGGAGCTCCACCGGGTTTGCCGGGGCGGAAGGGCCGCTGCCGGAGGTTCCGGACGAACTGCAGCCTGTGCTGGAGGCAGCGATGCCCTACTATGAGCAGATGAGGGCGGCGAAGATCTGAAGGTAGGAGGGGCTTTGCCCCTCGCGCCTGCGGCGCTCACCCCAGGATATTTTGGGCAAGAGGAAAAGCTTAGGCGATCAGCTTGCTGAGTTTCATGGCGATGCTCATGTCGCCGGAAATTTTGATCTTGCCCATCATCACGGCAGTCATCGGGTTTAGCTTGCCGCTCAGCAGTTTGGTCAGGTTCTCGGCCGATAGCCGCAAGGTGCAGTCGGCATCGCGGTCTGTGGTGCCGGCGTCTCCGCCGGCCAGGACAATCACACCCTCCTCACCGCAGTCGAATTTGAGTGAGCCGTCAAAGCTCTTGCCGGCCAAGCCGTCCCGGATGTGTGCGGCAATCTCGTCCAGTGCCATATGATCCTCCCGTACTGTGGGAAGAGTTAGGCAGGCAGGTGCTTGCAGACAATATTGACCAAAGGGGAAGCCGCGGCGTTACCCGGCGGCAAGCGCGTCTTGGGTCAGCGGGCAGGGCTGGCCGCCGTAGAAGGCATCAAGCACCTGCTGGAATTCCCCGGGCGCATCCGGCACCGCGGTAAACAGGGTCATTGAGGAGCGCAGCTTCTTGGCGTCAATGCCGCCGAGGATCTGTGCAGCGTCCTGGTCCTGATGCGACAGCATCAGCCGGCTGACCTCGACCAGGCGGGCGCGCAGTTTCTCGTGGTTCAGATAGGCGGTGGCTTCGTTGAGATCTTCGATCCCGTAGAGCTGCGCCATATGAGAACGGCCGAGCTCTGCCAGCTGGGGGAAGACGAACCACATCCAGTGGCTCGTCTTCTGTCCTGCAGTGAGCTCACTCAGGACATCCGCCCAAACGGTGTCCTGAGCTTCGACGAACATATCCAGCTCTTCCGCGAAATCGTCCTCGAAATCGCCGTCTATATCGTCGTATTCACTCATTTCTTGACGCGGCGCTCGCGGGCGGCCAGCAGCTTGAGACGCAGAGCGTTCAGCTGGATGAAGCCTGCAGCGTCTTTCTGGTCGTAAGCGCCGGCGTCTTCTTCAAAGGTCACATGGGCTTCGGAGTAGAGCGAGTTCTCGGACCAGCGGCCGACAGTGTTCACCGAGCCCTTGTAGAGTTTCACGCGCACGGTGCCGGAAACATGGGTTTGGCTCGCGTCGATTGCGGCCTGCAGCATTTCGCGCTCCGGGGAGTACCAGAAGCCGTTGTAGATCAGCTCGGCGTATTGCGGCATCAGCTGGTCTTTCAGATGCATGGCGCCGCGGTCCATGGTGATGGATTCGATGCCGCGGTGGGCTTCCAGCATGATGGTGCCGCCCGGGGTTTCGTAGATGCCGCGCGACTTCATGCCGACAAAGCGGCCTTCGACCAGGTCGAGGCGGCCGATGCCGTGCTTGCGGCCGTATTCGTTCAGTGTGGTCAGGATGGTTGCCGGGGACATCGCCTCGCCGTTGATGGCAACCGGATCGCCTTTTTCAAAGGTGATCTCGATGAATTCCGGGGTGTCGGGTGCGTCTTCGGGATGCACGGTGCGCTGGTAGACATAGTCGGGCGCCATTTCCGCCGGATCTTCCAGAACTTTGCCCTCGGACGAGGTGTGCAGCAGGTTGGCGTCGACCGAGAAGGGGGCCTCGCCGCGCTTGTCCTTGGCGATCGGGATCTGGTGCGCCTCGGCGAATTCCAGCAGCTTGGTGCGCGAGGACAGGTCCCACTCGCGCCAGGGCGCGATCACCTTGATGTCGGGGTTCAGCGCGTAGGCCGCCAGTTCGAAACGAACCTGATCGTTGCCCTTGCCGGTGGCGCCGTGGGAAACGGCGTCGGCACCGGTCTGTTCGGCGATTTCCACCAGGCGCTTGGAGATCAGCGGGCGGGCGATGGAGGTGCCCAGCAGATACAGGCCCTCGTAGACCGCATTGGCGCGGAACATCGGGAAGACGAAGTCGCGGACAAATTCCTCGCGCACATCTTCGATGAAGATGTTTTCCGGCTTGATGCCCAGCATTTCCGCTTTCTTGCGGGCGGGCTCCAGCTCTTCACCCTGGCCGAGGTCGGCGGTGAAGGTGACAACTTCGCAGCCGTATTCGGTCTGCAGCCATTTCAGGATGATCGAGGTGTCGAGGCCGCCGGAATAGGCGAGCACAACTTTCTTGGGCGCGGACATGGAATTCCCTCTCAGGTCAGAACGTCTGGGGCGTAGCGGGTTTTGCCCGGAAGGGCAAGGTTGTCCGGGGTTTTCTAATCCGCCGGGCACGCATAACGTGCGCGGCAAAACAGAATGATCTTTTGGAGACGTAGGCTATGAAAGCGTGGTCGATTTTCGCCCATTCACTTGGGATGGTTATCCGCAACATTAAAGAGGCGGTTCAGATCGCACTGGTTCCGGCGGCGATTGCCTTTGGGGTGTTGCTGGCTCTGGGAGCGACAGCAGGGCTGAGCTTTTCTGCATTCTCTGATCAGGCCGCAATGGAGCAGATGTTGGTGGAGAACTCGGGCAGTTTTGCGGGCGGGATTCTTGTGTTCTGGCTTTTGATCATGGTTACGATGCTGTGGATCGTTGTGTCCTGGCACCGGTTTGTTCTGCTGGAAGAATATCCGTCCGGCTGGGTGCCGGCCTTCCGGTTTGACCGTATGCTGTCCTATTTCGGGCATGGCTTGCTGATGTTGCTGGTTGCATTTGCCATCATGGTACCAATCATGCTGCTCATCATGACTGTTTCCGCGGTGGCGCCGGCTGTTTCGATCATTGTTATGGTTGTCGCCTACCTGGCCCTGCTGGTTGCGATGTACCGGCTGGTGCCGGTGCTGCCGGCAGCAGCTATTGGCAAGCCATTAAAACTGACAGAAGCCTGGAACGCGACAGCGGGGGCCAATGGGACAATTATTGCGCTCTTCCTGATTATGGTGGCGTTTCAGATCTTGATTCAACTTGCGGCGGCTGTCGTTTTGATGATCCCGGTTATCGGTGCCATCATCGTCTTTGCGGCGATGCTTATCCTGTCGTTGGTGAGCGCCAGCGTCCTAACCACGTTCTATGGCCATTATGTCGAAGGCCGCCCGATCTAACTCCCGGTATTCTTATGTATGCATTTCGCCCGCCCCTTGCCTTGGGGGCGGGCTTGCGCCACTGAAGGTGGCATGAGCGATTTCAAGACCCAGGCCCGCAAGGCCGAGGCGGCGATGCGCGATGTGTTTCCGCCCACGCCGCTTCAACGCAATGTGCATCTGTCCGAGCGTTTCGGCGCCGACATCTATCTGAAGCGCGAAGACCTGAGCCCGGTCCGCTCTTACAAGATCCGGGGCGCGCTGAATGCGATGCGCAAGCAGCCCGATCAGGAACTGTTTGTCTGCGCCTCGGCCGGCAACCACGCACAGGGCGTCGCCTTTATGTGCCGCCACATGGGCAAACGCGGGGTGATCTTTATGCCGGTCACCACGCCGCAGCAGAAGATCCAGAAAACCCGGATGTTCGGCGGCGACAATATCGAGATCCACCTGGTTGGCGATTATTTCGACATCTGCCTGGCTGCCGCGCAGGAGTGGTGCGCCAAGGAGGGCGGGCATTTCCTGTCGCCCTTTGACGATGCGGATGTGATCGAAGGCCAGGCCTCGATTGCGGTGGAGATTGAGGCGCAGCTGGGCAAGGCGCCGGATCACGTGATCCTGCCAGTGGGTGGCGGCGGCATGTCTTCCGGCGTTGCCTCTTGGTTCGGCGAGGAGGTGCACAGCCTGTTTGTGGAACCCTCCGGCGGCGCTTGCCTGCGCGCGGCGCTGGCTGCGGGCAAGCCCGTAGCGCTGGAGCATGTCGATACCTTTTGCGATGGCGCTGCGGTGGGACGGATCGGCAATCAGACCTTTAACATCCTGAAGGATGTGCCGCTTCCGGATGTGCTCAGCGTGGCCGAGGACCGGATTTGCGCCACCATCATTGAAATGCTGAACGTTGAGGGCATCGTGTTGGAGCCGGCCGGGGCGCTGGCGGTTGAGGCGCTGCAGGACGTGCGCAGCTGGATCCGGGGCAAGACCGTGGTGTGCCTGACGTCAGGCGGCAACTTCGATTTTGAGCGTCTGCCCGAGGTCAAGGAACGGGCGCAGCGGTATTCCGGCGTCAAGAAGTACTTCATCCTGCGGCTGCCGCAGCGGCCCGGCGCGCTGAAGGAGTTTCTGGGCATTCTGGGCCCGGAGGACGACATCGCCCGCTTTGAGTACATGAAGAAATCGGCGCGCAACTTCGGCTCGGTTCTGATCGGGATCGAAACCAAGCGGCCGGAGAATTTTGAGCTGCTGTTTGCGCGGCTTGATGCGGCGGGGATGACCTATACCGATATCACCCAGGACGAGACATTGGCTCAATTCGTGATCTGAGTCCGGTCTCCGGGATTAGAATCTTTCCGACAGGCCGGTCAGGAATGCGGACTTCGAATCGTGGAATTTGCTGATGATGGCGGCGACGTCGACGCTCTCTGCGTCGCCTTGTGCGGATCTCCGCTCGCCATCCAGGCATAGTGCTGAAAATTCCTCAAACCCCAGGTTGAGAGCGCTGCCTTTCAGGAAATGCAGGTCCTGCTCCAGCTGGCTGCTGCCGCCGCCCTGAAGTTTGCCGATAACTTCCTCGACCTCTTCCAGAAAGATTTCAACGACTTCCTCGAAATCCTCTGCGCCGACTTCTTCACGAAGCTCGGTCACGCGCGGCCAGTCAATCATGTTTCAACGTCCTTAGGATCTGTCGCGATAGGTCATTTCATAAGTTGATTGCAGTAAAAATATAGTGAATTAAAGGGGGAAGCTCAAATTTTAGGTTTCACCGCCTGTTAAATTTCTGGACCGATAGTATCACAAGATCATCTGATTTTGCCATTTGTGAGGTGCCTTCGGTGCTGCCAGAAAGTTCGATGGACAACGAGGACCACACAGTGGCCGGATCAATACGCCGTGTGCTGGTTGTCGATGACAGCCGACTGCAAAGACGCATCCTTGTGGCTTCTCTCAAGAAGTGGGGGTTCGAGGTTGTCGAGGCCGAGAGCGGCGAGGCGGCGATGGAGATCTGCCGGGCCGAAACTCCGGATCTGATCCTCAGCGACTGGATGATGCCGGGCATGAACGGGCTGGAGTTTTGCCGGGCGTTCCGGGACAGCTCCAGCGAAGACTATGCCTATTTCATCCTGCTGACCTCCAAGAGCGAAAAGAACGAGGTGGCCGAGGGGCTGGACGCCGGCGCCGATGATTTCCTGACCAAACCGGTCAGCTCGGATGAGCTGCGTGCACGGATTTCCGCGGGTGAGCGGATCCTGCGGATGCAGCGGGAACTGTCTGAGAAGAACCGCATCGTGTCGGAAACTCTGGGGGAGCTGCAGCGGGTTTATGATGCAATCGACAAGGACTTGATCCAGGCCCGCAAGATCCAGGAATCGCTGGTGCCGGAATTGTCCAAGGATTTCGGCTCCTCAACCGTTAGCCTGCTGCTGAAGCCCTGCGGCCATATCGGCGGCGACCTGGTGGGCATGTTCTCTCCAGGGGTGAATCGAATCGGGTTTTACTCCATCGACGTGTCCGGCCATGGCATTACGTCGGCGATGATGACGGCGCGGCTTGGCGGCTATCTGTCCTCGAATTACTTCGATCAGAACGTCGGGATGGAGAAACGCTTCAACCGGTTTTACGCTTTGCGCCAGCCCGAGGAAGTGGCCAGCCTGCTGAATGCCAGGCTGATCGCCGATACCGGGATCGAAGAGTATTTCACCATGGCCTATTGCATCGCCGACTTGCGCAGCGGTGTGGTCAAGATGGTGCAGGCAGGCCACCCGCATCCGCTGCTGCTGCGCAAAAGCGGCGAGTTGGAGTTTATCGGCAAAGGCGGCGTGCCGGTGGGGCTGGTGCCTGATATCGGCTACAGCCAGGAAGAATTCACCATGGAGCAGGGCGACCGCCTTCTGTTGTTCTCTGACGGGTTCACCGAGGCGCGGCTTGAAGACGGCTCTATGCTGGAGCCCGAGGGCCTGCTCGACCTGGTGGGAAAATGCAGCCCGGATCAGAGCGGCAAGGAATTCCTGGACGATCTCTACTGGCACCTGACTCAGGTGATGAGCAAGGAGCATGGCTTGGAGGATGATGTCTCAGCCACGCTGTTCGAGTACCAAGGCCCCTAGAAACCTTCTTCCGTTGTCCGCCAGACCACCCCGGCCGAGGCTGGGATTTTGTGTTTTTGGGAAGGCGATTTTTCCGGGCTTACAGCCGTGCGGCCAGTTGGGCTGCGAAATGGCGGTCTCCGGCATTGCCGAGCCGGGCCGCGGCTTCCTGCGGATCCATCCATAGCGCTTCGTGGCCGTCTTCCAGCGGCGGTCCGATCCGGCGCAGCGGGCGGGCAATATAGATATGGCAGAGCTTTTCAGCCCACAGATCATATTCCGGCATATAGGCAAACCGCCGGAACACACCCAGTTTGCGCGGGGCGGAGATTTTCCAGCCGGTTTCCTCGTACACCTCGCGGTGCAGGGCTGGAATGGGTGATTCGCCTGGATCAATGCCGCCGCCCGGCAGCTGCAAATCGGGGTCGGGATCATATTGGCAGGTGACCAGCAGCTTGCCGTCCCGTGGCAGCAGCGCATAAGCGCCGGGGCGTCTGCGATAGGTCTGGCCCTTCTGCGGCGTGTCGCCAAATCGTCTGATCACAGGCCTGCCTCTTCACTCTTCTGCGGTTTCTCCTATATAGCCCCGGTATGCCAATCCCCGGCGCGTAAGGAAACCCCATGACCATTGGTTCGAAAATCGCGTGGGACGACACCGTCCTGCCCTTCCAGCTTGATGCATCCGACATGCGCGGCCGCGTGGCGCGGCTGGACGGCGTGCTGGACGGTATCCTGAAACAGCATGACTATCCGCAGGTGGTCGAGGCGCTGGTCGCCGAGATGGCGCTGCTGACAGCGCTGATCGGCCAGACCATCTCGCTGCGCTGGAAACTGTCGCTGCAAGTGCAGTCCAAAGGCGCGGTGCGGATGATTGCCACCGACTATTACGCGCCGCAGAAAGAGGGCGAGATTGGCCAGATCCGTGCCTATGCCAGCTTTGACCGCGAGCGGCTGACCGATGGCGATCCGTTCGAGCAGGTGGGCGAGGGGTATTTTGCTATTCTGATCGACCAGGGCAACGGCACCCAGCCCTACCAGGGCATCACGCCGCTGGCCGGCGGTTCGCTCAGCGCCTGCGCCGAGGCCTATTTTGCGCAGTCCGAACAGCTGCCGACCATGTTCAAGCTGAGCTTTGGCAAATCGGCTGCGCCCGGCGTGGCCGAGCATTGGCGCGCAGGCGGTGTCATGCTGCAGAGTATGCCCAAGGCGTCGCCCTTTGCCGCCCAGAGCGAAGGTGAAGGCGAGATTCTGCTGGCCGGCGATTTGGTCGCCGGCGAGGAAGAAGAGAACTGGAACCGGGTCACCATGCTGATGAACACGGTCGAAGAACTGGAACTTATCGGACCGTCCGTCACACCCACCGACCTGCTGGTCCGATTGTTTCACGAGGAACAACCGCGGGTCTATGACTTCCAGCCGGTGCGCTTTGGCTGCACCTGCTCGGAAGAGCGTGTGCGCCAAAGCCTGTCGATCTACTCGGCAAAGGACATTGGAACCATGACGAACGAGGATGGCCGGGTCACTGCCGACTGTCAGTTCTGCGGTGCGCACTATGATCTGGACCCGGCGTCGCTTGGCTTTGATGCGGACAATCCGCCCAGTGAGTGAGGCCGCGCAGGATCTCACCCAAAAACTTGCTGCCGCGCTGGGCAAACAGGGCGGCGGCTCATCCGATTTTGACCTGAACCCCGGCACCGTTCTGCCGGAAGGGCGCAAGCTGCGGCCGGCCGGCGTGCTGGTGCCGGTCTCGATAGCCACAGGTACCCCGCGGCTGATCCTGACCAAACGGTCCTCGGCGCTGAAACACCACCCGGGCCAAATCGCCTTTCCCGGCGGCAAGGTGGATGCCGGCGATGCGGACGCCTGCGCTGCGGCGCTGCGCGAGGCCTGGGAAGAGATCGGCCTGCCGCAGGACTTGCCGGAGATCATCGGCTGCCTGCCAGAACATGAGACCGTGACCGGATTTTCAGTCACTCCTGTTGTTGCGCTGGTGCGGGAAGACTTCACCGCCCGCCCGGAAGCAGGAGAAGTGGCAGAAGTGTTTTCGGTGCCGCTGACCCATGTGCTGAGCCCGGAAAACTACATTATTGAATCCCGGCGCTGGCGCGGCACCCGCCGCCGCTATTATACCGTACCCTATGGCCCCTATTACATTTGGGGCGCCACCGCGCGGATGCTGCGCGGACTGGCGGCGCGGATGGAGACGTAATGCGGATAGATCAGCCCTGGCTGAAGGACCCGGCGACCCAAGCGGTTTGCAATGCGGTAACAGCAGATGGCGCGCAGCTGCTGTTTGTTGGCGGCTGCGTGCGCAATGCACTGCTGGAAGAACCGGTCTCGGACATGGACTTGGCCACAGATGCGCTGCCAGAGCAGGTGATGGCGCTGGCCGCGCGTGCGGGCATCAAGGCAGTTCCGACCGGCATCGACCATGGCACCGTGACGCTGGTGAAGCACGGAATCCCGCATGAAGTCACGACCTTCCGCAAGGATGTGGCAACCGATGGCCGCCGTGCCGTGGTGGCGTTTTCAAAAGACATTGCCGAGGACGCCCGCCGCCGCGACTTCACCATGAACGCGATCTACGCCCGCCCCGATGGCGAGATCGTTGACCCGCTGGGTGGGATGGCGGACCTGCAGGCGCGCCGGGTGCAGTTCATCGGTACTGCACAGAACCGTATCCGCGAGGATTACTTGCGCTCCTTGCGGTACTTCCGCTTCCATGCCTGGTACGGCGATCCTGCTGAAGGGTTCGACGCGGACGCCTTGGCAGCAATTGCCGCAAACCTGGATGGCTTGGCGGCATTGTCGAAGGAGCGCGTCGGGGCTGAGCTGCTGAAATTGCTGTCCGCTCCTGATCCGGCCCCTTCGGTTGCAGCGATGCGGCAGTCTGGCGTACTGGCTCAGGTGCTTCCCGGGGCAGATGATCGCGCATTGGCTCCGTTGATTCATCTTGAAGCGGACCGGGCCGTATCCGGTTTGCGGCGCCTGGGTGCGCTGAGCGGGGAGGGGCTGCAGGAGGCCTTGCGGCTTAGCAGGGCGCAAGCGTCTCATCTGATGGCAATCCGAGACGCTGCGGAAGGTACGGCCGGGGCAGGAGAACTGGGCTACAGGCTTGGCGGGGAACAGGCGCTGGACGCAATGCTGCTGCGCGCCGCTTTGCTGGAACAACAGGTTTTTCCTGAATTAGAGACTGAAATCGCGCTGGGCAGTGGGGCCGTATTCCCTGTGAAGGCGCGTGATTTGCTGCCGGATCTCAAAGGGCCGGCGCTAGGCGCAGCGCTGAAAAAACTCGAGGCCGAATGGATTGCCTCCGGTTTCACCCTAAGCCGGGAAGAGCTGCTGGCTTCCCTCCGCTGACATACCCTGTCAGCAGCGTCACAACCGCAGGGGGGTGACAACACAAGAAATCTTGCTTAAGCCTAGGGCAGCCACCACATGACGGGAGGAATGCTGATGTATTACGGGATCTGGTTTCTCTAACGCCTGAGACCTTGCCCCGTTAGACGTGGGAGCCTTGGGCGGCCCGCTGTCTGCATCTGTATTCCAACATAATGCTCGAACGCTTGGAGCACCCGCATGTTTCGCTACTTTGAAAACCTGATTGACCCTTATTGCGCCTACCCCGAGACCGACACGCCGCCGACGCGGCTGTGGCCGTTCCTGCGCGACTATTCCAAGCCTTTCAAAACCGTCTTTGTCCTGACCGCGCTGATGTCGGTGATCGTCGCCGCGATCGAGGTCGGGCTGATCTATTACATGGGCCGGGTGGTGGATATCATGTCCGGCACGCCCGAGCAGGTCTGGGAGGACTACGGCACCGAGCTGATCCTGGTGGCTCTGTTCATCCTGCTGCTGCGGCCGCTGATCCAGTTTCTGGACGTGGTGCTGCTGAACAACGCAATCCTGCCGAACTATGGCACGCTGATCCGCTGGCGCGCGCACAAGCACGTTCTGCGCCAGTCTGTTGGCTGGTTCGAGAACGATTTTGCCGGCCGTATCGCTAACCGCATCATGCAGACCCCGCCCGCAGCGGGTGAGGTGATCTTTCAGGTCTTTGATGCGATCACTTTTTCGCTGGCTTACCTCGCCGGTGCTGCAGTGCTGCTGTGGGTTGCTGATGTGCGGCTGATGCTGCCGCTGGCGATCTGGTTCGGTCTCTATGCGCTATTGGTGATGTGGACCGTCAAGCGGGTGGGGCCGGCCAGCCAGGCGTCCTCGGATGCGCGTTCCACTGTGACGGGGCGTGTGGTCGACAGCTACTCCAACATCCATTCGGTCAAGATGTTCGCCCATCACGACCACGAGCTGACCTATGCCCGCGATGCGATCGAGAACACCCGTAAGACCTTCCAGGTGGAGATGCGGATTTTCACTGTCATGGATGCGGCGCTGGTTACGCTGAACGGCTTGCTGATTGTTGGCGTCGTCGGCTGGGCGGTGATGCTGTGGATGCAGGGCACAGCCTCGGTTGGCCTGGTGGCCGCCGCAACGGCGCTGACCCTGCGGCTCAACGCGATGACCGGCTGGATTATGTGGGCGCTGACCTCCTTCTTCCGCCAGCTGGGGGTGGTGGCCGAAGGCATGGAGACCATTGCCCAGCCCATCGACTTGGTGGATGCCGCCAACGCGAACCCGCTGCGGCTGGCCGAGGGTGAGATCGAGCTGCGCAACCTCTCGCACCACTATGGGCGTGAGGCCGGCGGGCTGGACAAGATCAGCATGACCATCCAGCCAGGAGAGAAGATCGGTTTGATCGGGCGGTCGGGGGCCGGCAAGTCGACGCTGGTGAAACTGCTGCTGCGGTTCTATGACGCCGAAAGCGGCCAAATCCTGATCGACGGCCAGGACATCCGCGCGGTGACTCAGGATAGCTTGCGCAGCCGGATCGGCATGGTGCAGCAGGACAGCGCGCTGATGCACCGTTCAGTGCGGGACAACCTGCTGTATGGCCGTCCAGACGCCACTGAGGAACAGATGATCGCGGCTGCCAAACAGGCCCAGGCGCATGACTTCATCCTCGATCTGGAGGACCCGCAGGGCCGCAAGGGCTATGACGCCCATGTGGGTGAGCGCGGGGTGAAACTGTCCGGCGGCCAGCGCCAGCGGGTGACGCTCGCGCGGGTGATCCTGAAGGATGCGCCGATCCTCGTGCTGGACGAGGCAACCTCGGCGCTGGATTCAGAGGTCGAAGCCGCCATCCAAGAGACACTCTATGGCATGATGCAGGGCAAGACGGTGATCGCGATTGCACATAGGCTGTCCACCATCGCGCAGATGGACCGTATCCTGGTGATGGATCAGGGCCGTATAGTTGAAGAAGGCACGCATGAGGCGCTATTGGAAGCGCAGGGGCTGTATGCACAGCTCTGGGCGCGCCAGTCCGGCGGTTTCCTGAACATCGAGGCAGCAGAATGAACATAGGCAATTTGATCGACGCCTTCCGCCCGGCCGAGGGCCCGCCGCCGCAGCGGCTGGGGGCCTTCCTGCGCTGGTGCCTGTCCGGCGCCTGGCCGATGCTGTTCATGGCAGCGGCGTTTTCGGCGCTGGCCGGCGGGATGGAAGCTGGCACCGCCTTTATCCTCGGCATGGTGATCGACACCGCGATCGCTAGCGGGCCAGAGCAGTTCTTTTCCGCGGCCAACGTCGCGGTGATTGCGCTGGCGCTGGGCTTTTTCCTGTTTGTGCGCCCGGTGCTGTTTGGCTTGTCGGCTGCTTCGAATGCCATCGTGGTGCAGCCCAATGTGAACCCGCTGGTGCTGTCGCGGCTGAACCGATGGACGCTGGGGCAGTCGGTACGGTTCTTCGACGATGACTTTGTCGGCCGGATTGCCCAAAAGCAGATGCAAACGGCCACGGCGGTGACCTCCGTCACCACCGAGATGATCAATGTCGTGGCCTTTGCCTTGGCATCGCTTGCGGGGTCTTTGGCCTTGTTAGGCTCTATTGATTGGCGCATCACCGGGGTGTTTCTGGCCTGGTTGATCGGCTATTTTGCGCTGATCCGCTGGTTCCTGCCGCGCGTGCGCAAACGCTCCGGTGCGCGGGCCGGCGCGCGGGCGATGGTGACGGGCCAGGTGGTCGACTCGATCACCAACATCAAGACGGTGAAGCTGTTTGCCCATGCTGACCACGAAGAGCGTACAGCGCAGGACGCCATGGTCTCCTTCCGGGAAAAGTCGCTGCATTTCGGCTATCTCTCGGCCAGCTTCCGTTTCTGCCTGATGTGCCTCGCCGGTATCCTGCCGGTGCTGCTGATTGGTGCGACCCTGTTCCTGTGGCAGTCCGGCACAGCCACCGAAGGTGACATCGTGGCTGCCGGCGCGGTCTCGATCCGTATTGCCCAGATGACAGGGTGGGTCAGCTTCACGCTGATGGCGATCTACTCCAACGTGGGTGAGATCGAGAACGGTATGAAAACGCTGTCGGTGCGTGACCGGGTTGAGGATGTGCCGGACGCCACGGACTTGCGGGTTCGTGAGGGCGGCATTGTCTTTGATCAGGTGGAGTTTGCCTATGGCCGCGATGTCGGCGGGGTGCAGGGCATCAGCCTGACCATTCAGCCGGGTGAAAAGCTTGGTATTGTGGGTGCATCCGGGGCTGGGAAGTCGACCCTCGTGTCGCTTCTGCTCAGGCTCTATGATGGGGAAAAAGGGCAGATCCGGATTGATGGCCAGGATGTTTCCGGGGTCACGCAGAATTCGCTGCGCAGCCAGATCGGCATGGTCACTCAGGAAACTGCGATGTTCAACCGCTCGGCGCGGGAGAACATTCTGTACGGGCGGCCGGATGCTTCGGAGGAAGAACTGATCGCCGCGGCAGAAAAGGCCGAGGCGCATGAGTTCATCACCGAGCTTCAAGATGGACAGGGGCGCCAGGGCTATGACGCTTACCTGGGCGAGCGTGGAGTGAAGCTTTCAGGCGGCCAGCGGCAGCGGATTGCTTTGGCGCGCGCCATTGTAAAGGATGCGCCTATCCTGGTGCTGGACGAGGCGACATCGGCGCTGGATTCCGAGGTTGAGGCCGCGATCCAGGCCGCCTTGCACCGGGTGATGGACGGCAAAACGGTGCTGGCGATCGCGCACCGGCTGTCGACGCTCAGCGAGATGGACCGGATTGTCGTAATGGAAAAGGGCCGGATCGCCGAAAGCGGCAGCCATGAGGAGCTGCTGGCCAGTGGCGGGCTCTATGCGCAGTTCTGGGCGCGGCAGTCGGGCGGGTTTATCTGCACCGATGACGACGCGGCTGAGGCGGCTGAATAGAATTCCCCGTTCATTTTGCTTTTGCTGGCCCATGTGCCGCGCTATGGAGCGGCCATGACTGATGCAGCCAGAACCACAGCAACGATCAGCCGGCTGGGCCATCAGGGTGATGGCGTGGCCGACGGCCCCCTGTTTGCCCCGCGCACCCTTCCCGGCGAAACCGTTTCCGGCATCGCCGAGGGCAGCCGCCTGACTGGGATCCGGATCGAAACCCCGTCCGAGCACCGGGTGCAGCCGCCTTGCCGCCACTACAAATCCTGCGGCGGCTGCCAGCTGCAGCACGCCAGCGACGCCTTTGTGGCCGAGTGGAAAACGGAAGTGGTGCGAAATGCGCTGACGGCGCAGGGGCTGGAGACGGAGTTCCGCCCCCTTCGCACCTCGCCGCCGCGGTCCCGCCGCCGTGCAACGCTGGCCGTGCGGCGCACCAAGAAGGGTGCAATGGCCGGGTTTCATGGCCAGGCCTCGGATGTGATCACCGAAATTCCTGATTGCCAGCTGTTGGAGCCTGCCTTGATGGCGGCGATTCCGGTGGCCGAGGCGCTGGCCCTGGCCGGCGCCAGCCGCAAGACACCGCTGGCGGTGACCGTCACCACCTCGGACGCCGGTCTGGACATGCTCGTTAAGAACGGCAAGCCGCTGGACGGGCCGCTGCGTATTGAACTGGCGCAGCTGGCGGAGAAGCACCGGATTGCCCGGCTGACCTGGGATGATGAGCCGGTTGCGATGGAGCAGCCGCCGGTGCAGCCTTTTGGCGCGGCCCGTGTCTGCCCGCCGCCCGGCGCCTTCCTGCAAGCCACCCGCGAGGGCGAGGATGCGCTGCTGGCAGGGGTGCTGGAAATCACCAAAGGCGCCAAGCGGATCGTTGACCTGTTTGCCGGTTGCGGCACCTTCACGCTGCCCTTGGCGCAGTACGCCGAGGTCCACGCGGTGGAAGGCGAGCGGGAGATGGTCGAGGCGCTGGATGCCGGCTGGCGCAAGGCGCAGGGGCTGAAGAAAACCACCACCGAGGCACGCGACCTGTTCCGTAACCCGCTGCTGCCCGAAGACCTGAACCCCTTTGGTGCCGCTTTTGATGCTGCGGTGATCGATCCGCCCCGGGCCGGAGCTGAAGCGCAAACCGCTCAACTGGCCAAAGCGCGCACGGCGGTGATCGCCTATGTCTCGTGCAACCCGGTGAGCTTTGCCCGTGACGCAAAGACCCTTGTCTCGGCGGGGTACAGCCTTGATTGGGTACAGGTTGTTGACCAGTTCCGCTGGTCGGCCCATACCGAACTGGTTGCGCAATTCACTTTGGAAGACTGAGATGACCGATACCCAAGCGACTCCTCCAACCGGCCGCCTGGCTGCCATCCTGGACAGTGATGGCTTTGGCCGGTTCATCACCGCGGTCATCCTGGTCAATGCGGTGACGCTGGGGCTGGAAACGGCGCCCTCGGTCATGGCCAAGGCGGGCGGGCTGATCCATCTGATCGACTACATTTGCCTGTCGATTTTTGTGGTGGAGATCCTGGCCAAGCTTATCGTCCGGCGGCACCGGTTTTTCCTGAGTGGCTGGAACGTGTTCGATTTTGTGATCGTCGGCATTGCGCTGGCGCCGGGCACACAAGGGCTGTCGGTGCTGCGGGCGCTGCGGATTTTGCGGGTGCTGCGGGTGATTTCGGTCGCGCCGCGGCTGCGCCGGGTGGTTGAAGGCTTTATCACCGCGCTGCCGGGCATGGGGTCGGTGTTCCTGCTGATGGCGATCATTTTCTACATCGGCTCGGTGATCTCGACCAAGCTGTTCGGCCAGGACTTCCCGGAGTGGTTCGGCGATCTGGGCCTCAGCGCCTATTCGCTGTTCCAGATCATGACCTTGGAAAGCTGGTCGATGGGGATCGTGCGTCCGGTGATGGAAGTGCATCCGCATGCCTGGGCGTTCTTTGTGCCCTTCATTATGGTGACGACCTTTGCGGTGGTGAACCTGCTGGTCGGCCTCATTGTGAACTCTATGCAGGATGCCCATGGCGAGGAAGAGGGCGAGCGCACCGATGCCTACCGGGACGAAGTGCTGAGCCGGCTGGAGGCCATCGAGCAGAGGATTTCCGCCTTGTCCGCCCCGGACAAGAAATCCTGACGAGAACACGTGGCAGGAAAATGTGAATTTTCTTAACGCTGATTTCGCGCTATGGGCTGAATAGAGGCAAATAAGAAATACAGGCTCAACAATGAACAGAAGGGCATTTGGGATCAGTGCGGCCGCAAGCCTGGCACTGGCAGGCTGCAGCTCTGCAGGCGGTGCGGTGAGCAGATTCCAGTCATACAGCGGT
Organism: Leisingera sp. ANG-M1; assembly: GCF_000813745.1. Taxonomy (GTDB): domain Bacteria; phylum Pseudomonadota; class Alphaproteobacteria; order Rhodobacterales; family Rhodobacteraceae; genus Leisingera. The sequence goes on from NZ_JWLC01000013.1 coordinate 73,184, forward strand.
CCGCAGGTCACCTCTGTTGTGATCAATAAAGGCGCGCGCAAGCTTTACCTGCTGCATAAGGAAGAGATCCTGCGGGAATATGAGGTCGACCTGGGGTTTGCGCCGCTGGGGCACAAGCAGTTTGAAGGCGACGGCAAGACGCCGGAAGGCACCTATGTGATCGACCGCCGCAATCCGAACAGCCGCTATCACCTGTCAGTTGGGATTTCGTATCCGAATCCGCAGGACCGGGCGCATGCGCGGGGGCAGGGCAAACGGCCCGGCGGCGAGATTTTTATCCATGGCCAGCCGAACAACGCCAAAGAGCGCAAGCGGGCGGCGCGGGTGGATGACTGGACCGCGGGCTGCATTGCGGTGACCAACGAGGAAATCGAAGAGATTTATGCGATGGTGCCGAACGGCACCACGATTGCGTTGCGGCCGTAATCCGGAGGCAGGCACTCCCGCGCCTGCAGGTGCACCGGCAGGGCCGGACACCCCTTGGCAGCCTTGGGCGTAGCGCCGTGCTGACGCACGGCGCCGCGGCTCAATTGCCCATCACCATAGTCCACCAGATTTTGCCGTTCGGCTCCTGGAACCAGGAAAAGCCCATATCCACGGCTTTGGGGTCGAGAATGACCGCCCGGGTGGCAGGCTGTTCCAGCCATGCGGTCAAAGTCTGTTGCTCGTTCTCATAGGTTTCCGAGATGTTTTCGCCCAGGAGCGTGCCGCCGTACCCGGCGCGGGCAACCCGGTCGAGCGGGGAGGAGCCGTCGGAGCCAAAGTGCCAGGGCCGGTTTTGCACCGACATATCCCTTGAATGGGTGGCGGCGGCGGCGGTCAGTTCGGCGTTCAGCTGAACTGCCGGTGCGCCCGCAGCCTGGCGCAGGGCGTTGACGGAGTCGAGCATGCGGATCTGAACCTTGTCTGCGTTTTTGATGCGGTAACCGCCGCTGGGTTCTGTCGCCGGGGTACAGGCTGCCGCGACGGACAGGATTGCAGCAGCCATCAACAGAATAACACGTTTCATTTTGCTCTCTCGCTCCGTCAGTTGCTGACCGGCTTATCCTTCCTGTGGCAGAGGTGCAAACGGGCCGGCAGAAATATGCAGATGCGCCGGCCGGATTGGTTTGCGACTGCGGCTTTCCGGTCATAAAATGCGGCAACCCTGGATCCCGATTGCGCAAGTTGGAATGAGTAATGTCCCGAAACACCTTTGAAAGATTCAGCAGGCGGCAGGTTCTTGCCGGCGGTGCTGCACTGATCTCCTCTCCTGCATTGGCACTGGATGCCAGCGAGCACACGGCGCAGGAGGCTGCCGAGTCTGCGGCACAAGCGCCGGCTTATGATCCGCTGCGGCCGCCGCCGGAACCCGAACCGCCGGTCCAGCGCAATATCTCTGCCTTCCGGGCCAAGTCCTGGACGCCCTATTTCGACAACCTACGTAATGGCGCGATTCTGGTCGATATCGACAGCCGGGCACTGCATTACTGGTCTCAGGACGAAAGCACCTACAAGCTGTTTCCGTCGTCAGTGCCGCTGTCGGATGACCTGACCCGCCGCGGCCGCACCAAGATCGTGCGCAAGGTGGAAGGACCCAGCTGGGCTCCAACGCCGAACATGCGCAAACGCAACCCGGAGTGGCCTGCATATATTCCACCGGGACCCGATAATCCGCTTGGCAGCCATGCGCTGTATCTCAGCTGGAAGTACTACCGGATTCACGGAACCCATGACACCCGGAAGATCGGCCGTAAATCTTCCAACGGTTGCATCGGGCTTTACAACGAACATATCGCTGAATTGTTCAGCCTGGCGAAAGTCGGCACGCAGGTGTTGCTTATTTGACGACACCTGCCTTGGCGCTAAGCTGTTAACTATAACAAGCAATTGCAATCCCGCGTTTTTGCTGGTTAGAAAAAATCACGAGGTAAGTCTTGGGTGCGTGGTTCAGTTGTGTGTTCCGCGCAAATTCTGGAGGTTAACATGAAAAAACTCGTTATCGCCGCTGCGCTGACCGCTGCTGCTTCGACCGCCACTGCTGGCAACCTGTCCGAGCCGGTCGTCGAGCCGCCGGTCATCGTGGAAGAAGCTCAGGGCTCTTCCAGCGGCATCCTGCTGCCGCTGCTGCTGCTGGTCCTGGTTGGCGCAGCTGTTGCATCGAACTAATTTCGATACACGGTTACAGAAAAGGCGGTGGTTTCCCACCGCCTTTTTTGTTGCCTGAAGACTATGGGTGCAGGGGCCGTCAGGCCGCCTCGCCTAGGATTTTGTCCAAGACAGCAATGATCATGCTGGCATCTTCGCCATCAATGGTGAGCGGTGGGCGGATTTTCAGGATGCTGTCCATGGGACCTTCGCTGCCGATCAGGATGCGGTGATCGCGCATGCGGTTCTTGACGTAGGAGCAAATCTCCGTCGCTTCTGAGCCGTCCGGATTGATCAGCTCCAATCCCAGAAACAGCCCCATGCCGCGGACATCGCCGACACAGGCATGTTTCTGCTCAAGCGCTTTCAGACCATCGATCAGTTTGGCACCAATTAACCGGGCGTTCTCCTGCAGGCCCTCGTCGTCGACGATGTCCAGCACTTCCTTGCCGATCCGGCAGGACAGCGTTGAACCGCCGAATGTTGAGAAGAACTCAGGCCCTTTGGCAAAGCTGTCGGCGATTTCCTTGGTTGTGACCAGCACTCCCAAGGGATGGCCGTTGCCGATGGGTTTGCCCATCACCACGATATCCGGCAGCGCGCCCTGGTGTTCGAAGCCGAAGTAGTAGTCCCCAAGGCGGCCAAGGCCAGTCTGCACTTCATCAGCGATGCAGACGCCGCCTGCCGCACGGATTTTCTCGTATACTGCAGGCAAGTAGCCCTTGGGAGGGATAATTTGGCCGCCGACCGAGGGGAAGGTTTCGGCGATGAAGCCGGCAATGCCGTGGCCTTTTGCCTGCAGGCTTTCGATGGCTGGGTCCACGAGATCAGCAAACTTCTGTGTCCGTTCGGGATCGTCCCGGCGGAAGGAGCCGCGGTAGTCATCGGCGACTTCCACCAGCTCGACCCAGTCAGACTGGCCAACGCCGCCGGGCTTGTTGAACTTGTAGGCAGAGATGTCGATCGCGCCGGTGGTGTTGCCATGGTAGCCGTGGTCGGGTGTCACCATGCCTTTGGCACCGGTATGAGCGCGGGCCAGGCGCAGGGCGAGCTCGTTGGCCTCGGTGCCGGAATTCACGAAGAAGCAGACTTCGAAATGATCCGGCAGCTTTGATAGAACTTTCTCCGCAAAGGCAGTTTGCGCAGGGTGCAGATAGCGGGTGTTGGAATTCATCCGCTTCAGCTGGTCAGCGGCGACTGCCTGGATACGGGGATGGGCGTGGCCGACGTGGGGGACGTTGTTATAGGCGTCCAGATAGGGCCGGCCCCATTCGTCGAACAAATGGTGTTTCCAGCCGCGCACCAGCATCACCGGATCGTTGTAGGTGAGGCTGAGGTTGCCACCGAAATGCGCGCGGCGGCCTGCCAGAACTTCGCCTTTGTCAGTGGGGTGGTAGCGGACCTTCTCATCAGGGAGGTTCAGAAGCGCCGCCGGGTTCGGGCAGACCGCGCGCCACATGTACATCTCGTCCGGGTCGCCGACGCCGGGCCAGTCGGCCTCGATTCCCTCGGTGGTCAGGGCTAGCTGGAAATGCACATGCGGGGCCCAGCCGCCGTTTTGGCTGGGATCGCCGAGGCGGCAGAATTCCTGCCCTTTTTCAACCACGTCACCGGGTTTCAGGCGGTCGAGGAACTCGGGGTTCAGGTGGCCGTAAAGGGTGTAGAAAGGATCGCCTTCCGGGGTTTCATGGCGCAGGATGATGACTCCGCCATAGTCCAGATGCCCGGCCCGGTACTCGGCGACAAAAACCTCACCGCGCAGCGGAGCAAACATTGGTGTGCCTGCGGGTGCAAAGGCATCGACGGCCAGATGCACCGTGCGCCGGTCGCTGGCTTTCCACGGCCCCTTGCGGAACGCCGGTTCCGCATAGATCAGCCGCGGTTCGTGATAGTAGCCGAGCCAGATGCGGCCGTTGTCTTCGAACTCATCACCGACTTTGGCAGCTTCCTCCAGCGGCATGTGGAAGGGGTTCTGCGGCCAGGTGGAATGTTCCACCGAGAGCGAGCCCATCGGCGCATAAGCCAGATCCTCACCCATCAGCGAGGCGAAATTGCCGCGCTCTTGCTCCAGCCAAGCCATCACGCGGTCAGCACCTTCCACCACCGGCAGACCGCAGGCGGCGCGCAGCCGGGCGCTTAGCAGGCCGCCGTGCAATGCGGTACCTTCGAGGAACCGCCAGGCAGCTGCCTGCGAGATAGTGACATAGGGATCGTCAGGGTTGTCCGCCGCCATGAGAGTGGAGTTCACCACACTCACCGCCAGCCGCGCCCGCAGCAGCGGCCAGACCAGGTCCAGCTCAGCAGGTGTCAGCGGACAGGTCTCGTGATAACCGGCCACCAGCGCCGACAGCGCCGCTTCAGGCGCAGGGTGGTCCAACACGATATAGGCTGCGGCAATTGCCAGATCGCAGATCCGCGGCGCCGTGCACATGTCGCCCAAATCAATGAGGCCGGATACCTGGCGCGGCGCGCCCAGCTCACCTGCGACCATGATGTTGTAGTCATTGGCGTCGTTGTGGATAGCCTGTTTTGGAAGCTTGCTTAGAACAGGCTCTAACTTGGCAAAATCAGCGCAGATATTTCCCAGGATCGCTCGGCGCGCGGGATCGGAAATGCAGGAGAGCTGATCCGTGATCCAACCCGCGCGCATCAGGTCCCATTTGAAATCACGTTCCAGCCCTTCGTGCTGGAAATCCGCCAGCGCCTTGGCCGACCCGCCCAGAACCTGGCCGATTTCATGGATCAGCGCATCGCCTTTGGGCTCAGCCTTGGCATAACAGCGCCCGGGCAGCTGGTTCAGAAGCCAGACCAGCCGCTGCTTGCCGTCTTCATCTGCGATGGTCAGGAGTGATTGGCCATCAGCCGAGGTGATCACCCGCGGGCAGGGCAGGTCCGGCTGGCGTTCGGCGATATGCTCAAAGGCCTTCACCTGCATATCGACCAGCCAGGTCTCGCAACCGGGGCGCATGGCTTTCAGGATATACCCCCGGCCATCAGCCCCTTTGGCCAGGAAATTCAGGTCGTATTCCCCGTCCAGGCGGGTCAGCTCCGCCTCGATGCCCCAATGCTGTTTCAGGGCGGCCGCCCAATGCGCTAGCGTCATCCAAACTCTCCCCGGTCTGCCGGTGTGCCCGGCGATCCAATATTGGATCCTATTTGGACCGGGACGGGCGTTTAGTCCAGCCAGCCTTTCAGGTTCTGCTCGATTACGCCTGCCAGTGCCGCAACGTGATCATCATCGTCGTTGAGGCAGGGGATATAGAGGAAGTCCTCGCCGCCTGCGTGCTCAAAGCTCTCGCGGATCTCTTCGTTGATCTCTTCCAGCGTCTCGATGCAATCGGCGGAGAAGGCCGGCGCGATCACCGCGATGTTCTTCTTGCCCTCCTTGGCCAGCGTGGCGACGTGATCGACGGTATAGGGTTTCAGCCATTCCTCGGGGCCGAACACCGACTGGAAAGTGGTGGTGATCTGGGTGTCGTCCCAGCCTAGACGCTCCTTCAGCAGCCGCGTCGTCTTTTGGCACTGGCAATGGTAGGGATCGCCCTGCATCAGATAGCGTTTGGGCATCCCGTGGTAGGAGACCACCAGGATATCCGGGCGTTTTTCCGCCGTGGCATAGGCATCCTCAACTGAACGCGCTAAGGCGTCGATGTAGGCGGGCTGGTCGAAATAGGGCTCGATGGTACGGGCGGCGGGCTGCCAGGGCTCTTCCATCAATGCGCGGAAGAACTGATCATTGGCTGTGCCCGAGGTGGCGCCTGCATATTGCGGATAAAGCGGGACAAACAGGATCTTCTGACAGCCGGCCTTCACCATTTCCCGCACCTTGGACTTGGTCGACGGATTGCCGTAGCGCATGCAGAAATCGACCATCACCTGATCGCCGTAGCGCGCTTTCATCACCTCTGCCATCTTGGCGGTTTGGTCTTTGGTAATGGTCATCAGCGGGCTTTCGCCCTTGTCGTGATTCCAGATCGATTTGTAGGCTGCACCCGAGGAAAACGGCCGCTTGGTCAGGATGATCAGCTGCAAGAGCGGCTGCCACTTCCAGGACGGGTAGTCGATCACCCGCTTGTCGGACAGGAATTCGCTCAGGTACCGGCGCATTGGCCAGTAGGAATAGTCATCCGGAGTGCCGAGGTTTGCCAGCAGGATGCCGACCTTCTCTGCTGCGACCCTGGGATGATCGGCAGGAGCGTGAGCAGGGCAATTGGCGGTCTGGGCGGCGTCCAGCATGGGCAGGTCCTGTGGGGCTTGAAATTCGGTGAACGAGAGGAAGTTACTGTCTTTACGGGCGAAAGGCCAATTGGATCACATTGGCGCAGTCATAGGGGCAGGTTATCGGGATCAGAGTTTGGATTCCGGTACTTTCAGCGCATCGGCCAGCCGCATCTGTGCGGAGCCGGGGCGCAAAGGTTTCTGCTGGCTGTCCGAGGGCGACCAGCCGGTGAGACAGACCATCTCGAAGGTAGCGGGCAGGCGTCCTTCGGCATTGGCGAAGTGTTCCCGGTAGATGTGGTCTGCCAGCTGAAACAGAGCGCGCGGGGAGGGTCGTTTTAGGCGCTGGGCAAGGGCGTTGGTCTCGCCCATGCCGCGCAGGTCGTGGATCAGATGCGTGAGGTCGCGGTATTCGGCTGTGAGCGGCACCAGATCAGCCACCGGCAGGGCGAACCCCGCCCGCTGCAGCAGGCCGCCCAGATCGCGGATTTCTCCCATCGGGACAACGCGCGGTGACAGCCCGCCCATCACGATGGTCTCTGCCTCGGCCATGGCGGCGCGCAGCTCGTGCAGGGTCTGGCCGCCCAGCAGGATGACCAGCAGCAGCCCGTCTTCTTTCAGTGCGCGGCGGCATTGGATCAGCTGGCCGACCGGGTCATTGGCCCAATGCAGGCACATGGCATGGATCACAACGTCATGCGCGCCTGCTTCCAGCGCCAGCACATCCTCGTCCGGCACAACTTTGGCTTCGGGCAAGAACCCCTCCCAAACCTCCAGGAAAGGGCTGACCACAGCGGGCGCTGTAAAGGTTCTGTTAACCAGGCTCAGGCGATCCTCGGCCTCATCCCGTGCCATCTGATGCAGGAACAAAGCGTCAGCGCGCCGGCGGGCGCGGCGGGCCGCCAATGTGCGGCGGTCGAAGAGCTGAACGGGAGCTTGTGTCATGGGGGCTATTTAGATGCTGCTGGCCGGGATTCAAACCGCTGTTTCGCTGATTTATCCAGCCCAATGCATAGGCTGCGGCGGGCTGGTCGACAGCGACTTTGGCCTCTGCGGCACCTGCTGGGCGGGTATGCACTTCATCACTGGTACAGTCTGCGAAGGCTGCGGCGTGCCTTTGCCTGGTGAAGCGGATGGTTTCCGGCTGGAATGCGACAGCTGCCTGCGCCACCCGCGGCCATGGAGCCAGGGGCGCTCGGCGTTGCTTTACGAAGGGCAGGGGCGCAGGCTGGTTCTGGGTTTGAAACACGGCGACCGGACAGAGATTGCGCAGACAGCAGCGGGATGGCTGGAACGGTCGGCGCAGCCGCTTCTGCGGGATGATCCGCTGCTTTGCCCGGTGCCGCTGCATTGGACCCGGCTGCTCAAGCGCAAGTATAACCAGTCGGCTCTGCTGGCCGGTGCGCTGGCGAAACGCAGCGGGTTGGAGCATTGCCCCGACCTGTTGCTTAGGACACGCAAGACACCAGCGCTCGAGGGCAAGACGCGGGACCAGCGCTATCAGCTCTTGGGGACGGCGATCACGCCGCATCCGCGTCGGCTGGATCGGATCAAGGGTCGCGTTGTTCTGATCGTGGATGACGTGATGACCTCCGGCGCGACGCTCAGCGCCTGCACCGACGCTTGCCTGCAGGCGGGCGCGGCAGAGGTGCGGGTTGCGGTTTTGGCCCGGGTCACGCAAGCGTGAGGCAAAGGGCCGCCCTCTGGCAATTGTTGCAATGAGACCCCAATTCCTCCAAAACCTTGCAAACCAGATCATGGGGTCCTGAATGAAAACCGTCGAAATCTACACCTCGCCTCTCTGCGGCTTTTGCCACGCGGCCAAGCGTCTGCTGAACCAGAAGGGTGTCAGCTTTTCCGAAGTCAATGTGCTGGCAGAACCGGGCCGCAAGGCCGAGATGATCGAGCGCGCCAACGGCGGCCGCACCGTGCCGCAGATCTTTATCGGCGATACCCATGTCGGCGGCTGCGACGATCTTTATGCGCTGGAGCAGGCGGGTAAGCTCGACCCGCTTCTGGCTGCCTGAACCTGGAGACCTGATATGCGCACAGCTTTGCTGCAGATGACATCCACCGACATTCCGGCTGAAAACCTGGAGACGGTGAAAGCGATGATGGCAGAAGCTGTGCGCGGCGGGGCGGGTTTTGTGCTGACGCCGGAGGTCACCAATTGCCTCTCCGGCAGCCGCACCCACCAGAACGGTGTGCTGTGCCACGAGGAAGACGATCCGACTCTGGCGGCCCTGCGCGATGAGGCTGCCAAGCATGGCATCTGGCTGCTGCTTGGTTCGCTGGGCATCAAGACGCACGACGATGACGGCCGCTTTGCCAACCGGCAGTTCCTGATTTCCCCGGAAGGGGACATCAAGGCGCGCTATGACAAGATCCACATGTTTGATGTGGAGGTCACGCCCGAGGAAACCTACCGCGAATCTGACGGCTACCGCCCGGGTACCCAGGCAGTTGTGGCGGAAACACCCTTTGCCAAAATCGGCATGACCATCTGCTACGATGTGCGCTTCCCGCATCTGCACCGGGCGCTGGCCAAGGGCGGCGCGCAGATCATCACTGCGCCGGCGGCGTTCTCTTATGTGACCGGTGCCGCGCATTGGCATTCTCTGCTGCGCGCCCGCGCGATCGAGACCGGCTGCTTTGTGCTGGCCCCGGCCCAGACCGGCAAACACCCGGCCTCCCGCGGGCCCAGCCGCAAGACCTATGGCCATTCGCTGGCCGTGGCGCCCTGGGGCGAAGTGCTGGCCGATGCGGGCCAGGAACCGGGCGTGACTTTCGTTGATCTCGACCTGGAAAAAGTGGCAGAAGCACGCAAACGCGTGCCTTCCCTGACCCACGACCGGGAGTTTGACGGACCCTGATGGACGAAACCAATTCCTTGGCGGTATCGCTGTTCAGCGAAATACTCATGGCTGACCAGTTGGCCCGGTCACGCCTCAGCAAAGTGCTGCCCAAGGGAATGGAGCTGTCGCATTTCTCGGTGTTGAACCATCTGGCCCGCGCCGGGCTGGAACGCTCGCCTGCACAGCTGGCCAAAGCGTTTCACGTGACCCGCGGCGCGATGACCAACACGCTGAACAAGCTGGAGGTGGCCGGCTATATCCATGTCCGCCCCGACTGGGACGATGCGCGGCGTAAGATGGTAGCGATCAGCCCGGCTGGCAAACAGGCCCGCGATGCAGCGCTGGCCGGGATCATTCCGGTTATTTCCGAAGTGGTGGGCGAGCTGGGCAGCGACCGCGTGCGCGCCACACTGCCAATCCTGCGTGAGCTGCGCGGCAAGCTGGAAGAAAGCAGCTAAACCCTGATCTGGGGATCTAAGTAGCTGAAAAACAAGAAGGACGCCTGCAAGCAGGCGCCCCTCTTCCCCATCAGTCCCCATCAATCCGTGAGTGGCGGTTTCGAAAACCTTTGGGCGGACCCACCAGTAACGGTGGCAAGCATTCACTCAGTTACGGGGCTTGGCCCCACGACAGACCGGAAAATATTCCAAATCCGTTATCTAACGATACCAAGCAGCGCCGGAGTACTAAAGTGCGCATTGGGATTACTACCTATCCTTAAGGATAGAAGATGCGCTTGCTGAGGGAACGAGCGCCGGCTTCAGCCGGGTTTCACGCTGGCGGTTACATAGTTCACCGATAGGTCGCGCTCTGAAATCGACCAGTTCCAGGTGATCGGATTGAACACAAACCCCTTGCGGTCGACCGGATTGAGGCCGGCGTTGCGGAGCAATTCGAACAATTCGTCCGGGGTGATGAATTTGGACCACTCATGGGTGCCGCGGGGCAGCCAGCGCATGATCACCTCGGCACCGACGATTGCCACTGCAAAGCTCTTGGGGTTGCGGTTGATGGTCGAGCAGATCAGCAGCCCGCCGGGTTTAAGCAATTGCTGGCTGGCAGTGAGGAAGCCCAGCGGATCCGCCACATGCTCCACCACTTCCATGTTCAGAACCACGTCGAACTGTTCGCCTGCCGCGGCAAGGGCCTCGGCGGTGGTGTGGCGGTAGTCGATCTCCAGACCGGACTGCTCGGCATGGATGCGCGCAACCGGCAGATTGCCCTCAGCGGCATCGGCACCGATCACGGTGGCGCCCAGACGCGCCATCGGCTCACTCAGCAGCCCGCCGCCGCAGCCGATATCCAGCAGGCGCAGGCCTTCGAACGGGCGCTGTGACGTCAGGTCGCGGCCGAACTCGCCGGCGATCTGGCTGGTGATGTAATCCAAGCGGCACGGGTTCAGCATATGCAGCGGCTTGAACTTGCCGTTCGGATCCCACCACTCCGCCGCCATCGCCTCGAATTTGGCGACTTCCGCAGGGTCGACTGTGGATTGATGCGCTTGCATTCCTGTCTCCGTGTGCTCTTTTGTAGTCTGACGTTTCACTAAGGTCAGTAATGGATAGATACCCGGACCAAAAGCGCGCTGTGCATTATCTTTACCCGCCGGTCGAGCCGTTTGACCAGCGCATGATCGACGCAGGCCAGGGCCACCGCATATATGCCGAGCAAAGCGGCAATCCCAGTGGCATTCCAGTGATCGTGTGCCATGGCGGTCCCGGCGGCGGCAGCAGCCCGGCGATGCGGCGGTATTTCGATCCGGATGTTTACCGAATCATCCTGTTCGACCAGCGCGGCTGCGGCCGCTCGCGCCCCTATGCGTCCTGCGAGGACAATACCACCTGGCACCTGGTTGCCGACATGGAGCTGATTCGCCGCCAGTTCGGCATCGAGTCCTGGATCCTGTTCGGCGGCAGCTGGGGCGCGACCCTGGCACTGATCTATGCCCAGACCCACCCGGACCGGGTGCAGAACATCATCCTGCGCGGCGTCTTCCTGATGACCAAGGGCGAGCTGGACTGGTTCTATGGCGGCGGGGCCGGCAAGTTCTGGCCCGAAACCTGGGCTAAGTTCGTGTCTCTGGTGCCGGATTCCGAACGCGGCGACATGATCGGCGCTTACAACAAGCGGCTGTTTTCCGGGAACCTGGACGAGGAAGTGCGCTTTGGCCGGGCCTGGTCGGCCTGGGAGAATGCACTGGCCTCGGTGCATTCCAACGGCCAGAGCGGCGACAGCCCCGGTGATTACGCCCGCGCCTTTGCCCGGCTGGAAAACCACTATTTCATCAATCACGGCTTCCTGGACTATGACGGCCAGATCCTCGCCAATATGGGGCGGATCTCGCATATTCCGGGCGTGATCGTGCAGGGCCGTTATGACATGATCTGCCCGCCTTCCTCTGCCTGGAAATTGAACGAGCTGTGGCCAAATGCGGAGTTGAAGATGGTGCGCAATGCCGGCCATGCTTTGTCGGAGCCGGGAATCAGCGCTGAGCTGGTCCGGGCGATGGACCGGATTGCAGGGGAGCTTGTCCGATGACGCGCATCGACCGCCGCGCGCTGTTTACCTCGGGTGCTGCAGCCGCCTTGCTGGCGGCGGCCGGCGGGTCGGTCAATGCTGCGCCCAAGGCGGGCGGCGTGCTGCGTCTGGCGGTGCCGCGCGATGGCGGCATGCTGGAGCAGGCGGCCCGCGGCGCGGTCTATGACACGCTTACTGAAATTGCCCCTGACGGGCTGCTGCGCGGAGAGCTGGCCACGGCTTGGCACTCCACAGCGGATGCCAGGAGCTGGACCTTTGACTTGCGCGAGGGCGTGGCGTTCCACGATGGCGCACCGCTGACGGCTGAGGACGCCGCTGCTTCGCTCACATCCCAGGGCATTGCTGGAGCAGACGTGCAGGCCGTCACTGCGCTGGGCAGTCGGCAGTTGCTGGTCGAACTGGCGCAGCCCAATCCGCATCTTCCCTATCTGCTCGCCGGCGCTGATCAGATGATTGCCCCCGGCGGCGAGTTGCCGGTTCCGCTGGCCGAGGCCGTTGGCACCGGCTGCTACAAGGTGGAGCGCGGTCAGGAAGGCCGTCACTTCCGTGCCTCTAAAGTGGCTGATCACTACAAATCCGGCACGGCCGGCTGGGCGGATACGGTCGAGATTATCGTGATCCCTGACGCTGCTGTCCGCGCCGAAGCGCTGCGCGATGGGTATGTCGACGTGGCCGCTTTGCCGGAACCGCGCGGCCTGCTGAAACGGGGCGAGTTCCTGTATTATCCCTCGTCCAGCGATATGGCGCTGGCGGCCCGGCACACCGTTGGCATCCCCCGCAAGGTGGGCCAGCGCGCACCGCTGGACGATGGCCGCATCGCCGAACGCTGGTGGCTGGCCTAGGCACGCAGTTTGGGGGAGGCCTTTTGGCGGCCATCCCCCCTGCTCGATACTCTCAGCTTTCCTGCCGGATGTAGGCGATCACATTCTGGATATCCTCATCCTTTTTCAGCCCGCGGAAGCCCATGCGGTTGCCGGGCACCACGCCCTTGGGATCGGCCAGGAAAGCAGCCAGCTGGTCTTCGCTCCAAGTCAGCTTGGCCTCTTGAAAGGCGCCTGAGTATTTGAACCCGTCCACCGCGGCAGAGCCGGTGCCGATGATGCCGTGCAGGCTGGGGCCCGCGCCGTTCTTGCCTTCGTCAAAACTGTGGCAGGCCTGGCATTTGCGGAACACCTTCTTGCCCTTGGCCGGATCGCCGGCCAGTGCAACCTCGGCCTGTTCCTGGGTGGGCGCAGCCTGTGCCGTGTCGCCATCGCTTTCAAAGACAAAGCGGGCGGTCACCGGCACGGTACGGGTAATGCCAGAGAGCTTGGCCAGCTCCTGCAGAATGTCGACGCCTTTGGTGAGCCCCGCGTCCTCAACCCCCAGAAACAGCAGGTCGTTGGTCGAGACCATCACCTTGCGCTCCGACAGGCGGGCCACGAACATTTCTGTTTCCACTGCAATTTCGCGGCCCAGAAGGCTCAGTTTGCCTTCCACGTCCGCAACCATGGTGCCGCCGGCGGGCAGTGCCTCCAGCGCAGCCATGTCGACCTGTGCCGTCAGCGTCGCCTCAGCCGTACCTTTGAACACATGTTCGATCATCCGTTCGTTGCGGATGTCGATGAAGGTCTCCACCGACGGCAGCGAGATCGACACTTTCACCATGCCGTCCTTGCTCACCGTGCCGGACAGCTCCTCGAAACTGTTCACTTCGCCGACGCTGTCCTTCTTGATCGAACCATATGCAAGTTTGGAGCTGGCGCCGTCCAGCACCCAGCCGCCTGCCAGCGCTGCCTGGCCTGCAAAAACCAGCGCTGCAACAGAAACGCCACGAAACAGTGAGTTGAGCATCCTATATCCTTCCGATTATCAATGTTCTTGTGGCGCGGTTATTTGGCCGGCCCTGAGATCAAAACACGGCGGGAGCGCGGATTATTCGCTGGTTCGGCAAAAAAACGGCTGAGGATGAGATCCGGGAGGGGATAAGCCCCCTTTACCCGCGGCTGTGGCGGTTCTGCCTGATGCAGACCGGGCGGCGGGATCGGGCCGACGACCTGGCGCAGATGACCTGTCTGCGCGCGCTGGAGAAACATGCGGGCTATCAGGCAGGCACGCATCTGGACCGCTGGCTGTTCCGAATGGCCCACCGGCTATGGCTGAATGAGCTGCGTGCAACCGCGGTGCGCACCGGCGGCGGGCTGGTGGCGCTGGAAGAAACCGAAATCCCGGATCAGCGCGCAAACACAGAAACGAATATTTTTGCCCGTGAGGTGTTTTCAAAGATAGGGGAACTGCCCGAAAGCCAGCGGGTCACGGTTCTGCTCGTCTACGTCGAAGGCTTTGCCTACAAGGAGGCGGCGGAAGTCCTGAATGTCCCCATCGGCACGGTGATGAGCAGGCTGGCAGCTGCCCGCAAGAAGATCGCGGCAGAGCTGTCGGAAACGGAGACGGGAACATGAATGAAGCGCAAGCGGCATTCACAGACGAAGAACTGACGGCCTATCTTGACGGTGAGGCCGATGCCGGTCTGCGTGACCGGGTTGAGCTGGCGCTCACCTCCGATGCGGCTTTGGCGCGGCGGCTGCAGGCGCTTGACTTGCCGGTGGCGGCTTTGCGCGATGCGTTCTCGCCTGAAGCGCTGGGCGCACCGCAAATGCCCGAGACGCTGATTCCTGCTCCACGTGAAACCCGTGCGCCGCTGCGGCTGGTGGCCGGGCTGGCGCTGGCCTTTGGCCTGGGCGTGCTTTCCACCTACCTGCTGCAGCCGGGACCGCCGCCCGCCAAGGCGCCGGGCTGGAAGGCGGTCGTTGCCTCCTACCAATCGCTCTATATAACCGACACGGTGGCAAATGCGGTGCAGTCGCCGGATGCGACCGCCGAAGTGCTGGCTGGGTTCGGCAGCGGCCACGGCGTTGACCTGTCCCCGGCGCAAACCGTGGAAGGTCTGGAGTTCAAGCGCGCGCAGCTGCTGGGCTTCAAGGGCAAACCTCTGTTGCAAATGGCCTATCTCGGCCCGGACGGCGTTCCGGTGGCTTTCTGCATCACCCGCTCCTCCGGCGATGACAAGCCGATGCAAAGCGAGCTTCTGGCGGGCATGGCCGCGGCTTCCTGGGTCAGCAACGGCGTTGGCTACCTGGTGATCGGCGGCCAGGATCAGGGCTTTGTCGATGCCATTGCGGAGGACATCCGCGGCAAGCTGGGCTGACTGTCAGCTGTGCCTTATCTGCCCGCATCTCACGACCCCCTTGCAGATTCGCCCAAACCCGCCTATATGCCTTTGACAACAGCGGCGCGTTGAACCTCTGGCTCAAGGCTCCACCGGGAATTTCGACGGGCCGCGCGCCCGTTTTTTTGTGTTTGCAGGCCCGGCCTGCGCGCTCCAAGTGGAGGTCTGATGACCAACGACCTGATTGCCAAAGCTGCCATCGACCGGCGCCTGGCCGAGATCGTCTCTCCGGTGATCGAGGATCTGGGCTATGAGCTGGTGCGGATCCGGCTGATGTCCGGCAAGGCGACAACGCTGCAGATCATGGCCGACAAGCCCGAAGGCGGCATCGAGGTGGATGACTGCGCTGCGATCTCGAACGCGGTCAGCGCGACCCTGGATGTCGAGGACCCGATCATCGACGCCTATGCGCTGGAAGTGTCGAGCCCGGGCATTGACCGCCCGCTGACCCGGCTGAAAGACTTTGACATGTTCGAAGGCTACGAGGCCAAGCTCGAAACCGAAGAGCTGGTTGGCGGCCGCCGCCGCTTCAAGGGCGAGCTGGCAGGCACTGAGGACGACGAGGTTCTGATCAACATCGAGGATCAGGGCCAGCCTGTGACCATCGGTCTGAAATTCGACTGGCTGAGCGATGCCAAGCTGGTTCTGACCGATGAGCTGATCAAGGAAATGCTGCGCCAGCGCAAAGAGGCCGGCACGCTGAACGAAGACGCATTCGACGAAATCGAGACCGAAGAGTCTGACGAGGAGAACAAGTAATGGCGATCACCTCTGCAAACCAGCTGGAGCTGTTGCAAACCGCTGAGGCCGTGGCACGCGAAAAGATGATCGACCCCGGTCTGGTCATCGAGGCGATGGAAGAGAGCCTCGCCCGCGCAGCCAAGAGCCGTTATGGCGCCGAAATGGACATCCGCGTGTCGATCGACCGCAAAACCGGCCGCGCCACCTTTACCCGCGTGCGCACCGTGGTTGCCGATGACGAGCTGGAAAACTACCAGGCCGAGATGACCGTCGAGCAGGCGCGCCAGTACATGGCGAACCCCGAGGTCGGCCAGACCTTTGTCGAGGAAGTGCCGCCGGTGGAAATGGGCCGGATCGCGGCCCAGTCGGCCAAGCAGGTGATCCTGCAGAAGGTCCGCGAAGCAGAGCGCGACCGCCAGTACGAGGAATTCAAGGACCGCGCCGGCACCATCATCAACGGCCTGGTCAAGCGCGAGGAATACGGCAACGTCATCGTCGACGTGGGCGCCGGCGAAGCCATCCTGCGCCGCAACGAGAAGATCGGCCGCGAAAGCTACCGCCCGAACGACCGTGTGCGCTGCTACATCAAAGACGTGCGCCGCGAACCGCGCGGTCCGCAGATCTTCCTGTCGCGCACCGCGCCGGAGTTCATGGCCGAGCTGTTCAAGATGGAAGTGCCGGAAATCTATGACGGCATCATCGAGATCAAGGCGGTTGCCCGCGACCCGGGTTCGCGCGCCAAGATCGCGGTGATCTCCTATGACGGCTCGATCGACCCGGTTGGCGCCTGTGTGGGTATGCGTGGTTCCCGCGTGCAGGCCGTGGTGAACGAGCTGCAGGGCGAGAAGATCGACATTATCCCGTGGAATGAAGATCAGCCGACCTTCCTGGTGAACGCACTGCAGCCCGCCGAGGTCTCCAAGGTTGTTCTGGATGAAGAAGCCGGCAAGATCGAAGTTGTGGTGCCGGAAGAGCAGCTGAGCCTGGCCATCGGCCGCCGCGGCCAGAACGTGCGCCTGGCCTCGCAGCTGACTGCCCTCGACATCGACATCATGACCGAGGAAGAAGAATCGGCCCGCCGCCAGAAGGAATTCGAGGCGCGCACCAAGCTGTTCATGGAAACCCTGGACCTGGACGAGTTCTTTGCCCAGCTGCTGGTCTCCGAAGGCTTCACCAACCTGGAAGAAGTCGCCTATGTCGAGCTGGACGAACTGCTGGTCATCGACGGGGTTGACGAAGGCACCGCCGAGGAACTGCAGGCCCGTGCCCGCGATTACCTGGAAGCGCAGGCCAAGGCAGCGATCGATGCAGCCCGTGCCCTGGGCGCCGAAGACAGCCTGATCCACTTCGAGGGGCTGACTCCGCAGATGGTTGAGGCTCTGGCCAAGGACGACGTTAAGTCGCTGGAAGACTTCGCCACCTGCGCCGACTGGGAACTGGCCGGCGGCTGGACCAACGACGGCGGCGAGCGGATCAAGGACGACGGTATCCTGGAGCCCTTCGGCATGTCGCTGGAGGAAGCGCAGGATCTGGTCATGACCGCCCGCATCACCCTGGGCTGGGTCGACCCGGCCGAGCTGGAAGCGGAAGCGTCCGAGGACGAAGACGCTGGCGAAGAGGAAGGCGAGGCCTGATCCCAGGCTTCGAACAGGAGAGCTGAATGACACGCGGCGGCGCCACAAAAGACCGGTCCGAAGGCAGCGAGCGTAAATGCATCGCAACCGGGGAGATCGAACCCAAACAGGGCCTCATCCGGTTTGTGATGGGCCCTGAGGGTCAGGTGTTCCCGGATGTCATGGGCAAGCTGCCGGGCCGTGGCGTCTATGTGTCCTCCACCCGTGAGGCGCTGGAAGCCGCGGTAAAGAAGAAACTGTTTGCCCGTGGTTTCAAGTCGCAGGTGCAGCTGCCTGAAAACCTTGTAGGTGACGTCGAACGCCTGATTGTCCGCCGCCTGGTCGAGCTGATCAGCCTGGCGCGCAAGTCCGGCGACGCGGTGGCCGGCTTTGAAAAGGTCAAGGACTGGCTCTACAAGGAAGACGCCAAGGTACTGATCCAGGCTTCTGATGGCTCCGGGCGGGGCAAGTCGAAGCTGAGCACGCCTTACAAGGGCAAATTTATCGGCTGCCTCACGGCGGACGAGCTGGGAATGGCATTTGGGCGCCAAACTGTGATACATGCCGCCGTCGCCTCTGGCGGACTCAGCAAACGTGTTGTAGATGAGGCGCAACGACTGCAAGGTTTGCGCGAAATGGTGGGCGGCATCGGCCGCACGGAAGGATAAAGAGCTTTATGAGCGATAGTGACGGCAAAAAGACACTGGGTCTGCGTGGGGGTTCCCGTCCGGGGAACGTGAAACAGAGTTTCAGCCATGGACGGACCAAGAATGTCGTAGTGGAAACCAAACGCAAGCGCGTTGTGGTTCCCAAGCCGGGTGCAGCCAAAGGCGGCAGCGGTGCTGCACCGGGCGGCTCCGGATCCCGCCGGCCTGCCGGTATCAGTGACGCGGAGATGGAGCGCCGCCTGAAGGCGCTGCAGGCTGCCAAGGCACGCGAAGCAGAAGAAGCCGCGCAGCGCGAAGCCGAGGAAAAGGCCCGTGCCGAAGAGCGTGAGCGCCGCCGTGCCGAAGCGGAAGCCAAGGAACGCGAACAGCGTGAAGCTGAAGAGCGTGCCAAGGCCAAGGCAGAAGAAGAAGAGCGCAAAAAACGCGAAGCCGAGGTAGCCAAGGAACGCGCTGCTGCCGCCGCCGCTGCACCTGCGCCCGATGCACCCAAAACTGCCCGCCCTGTGCCGAACAAGCCAGCCCCGTCCGCGACCCCGCGCAAGTCCGACCGTGAGCGTGATCAGCGCCCCGGCCGCGGCAAAGGGCAGGACGATGGCCGCCGCTCTGGCAAGCTGACTCTTGGTCAAGCCACCGGCGGCGCCGGCAACCGCCAGCGCTCAATGGCCTCGATGAAGCGTAAGCAAGAGCGTGCGCGCCAGAAAGCCATGGGCAATCAGGTCGAGCGTGAAAAGATCATCCGTGACGTTCAGCTTCCGGAAACCATTGTGGTCTCCGAGCTGGCCAACCGGATGGCAGAACGCGTCGGCGAAGTTGTAAAATCGCTGATGAACATGGGCATGATGGTCACTCAGAATCAGACCATCGACGCCGACACCGCGGAACTGATCATCGAAGAATTCGGCCACAAGGTGGTGCGGGTCTCTGACTCTGACGTTGAAGACGTGATCAAAGAGGTCGAAGACAAGGACGAGGACCTGAAGCCGCGTCCGCCGGTGATCACCATCATGGGCCACGTCGACCACGGCAAGACCTCGATCCTGGATGCGATCCGCAACGCCCGCGTTGTGGCTGGCGAAGCCGGTGGCATCACCCAGCACATCGGCGCCTATCAGGTGAAGACCGAAAGCGGCACCACGCTCAGCTTCCTGGATACTCCGGGCCACGCGGCCTTTACCTCGATGCGTTCGCGCGGTGCGCAGGTGACGGACATCGTGGTTCTGGTTGTTGCCGCGGACGATGCGGTCATGCCGCAGACCATCGAAGCCATCAACCACGCCAAGGCCGCCGAAGTGCCGATGATCGTGGCAATCAACAAATGCGACAAGCCGGCCGCAGACCCGAACAAGGTCCGCACCGACCTGCTGCAGCATGAAGTGATCGTGGAGCAGATGTCCGGTGAAGTGCAGGACGTCGAAGTTTCGGCGCACACCGGCCAGGGCCTGGACGAACTGCTGGAAGCCATTGCGCTGCAAGCGGAAATCCTGGAACTGAAAGCGAATCCGAACCGCGCCGCCCAAGGCGCTGTGATCGAGGCGCAGCTGGATGTGGGCCGCGGTCCGGTCGCTACCGTTCTGGTTCAGACCGGTACCCTGCGCCAGGGCGACATCTTTGTTGTGGGCGAGCAGTACGGCAAGGTCCGTGCGCTGATCAACGACAAGGGCGAGCGCGTCAAAGAAGCCGGCCCCTCGGTCCCGGTTGAGGTCTTGGGTCTCAACGGCACCCCGGAAGCAGGCGACGTTCTGAACGTGACCGAAACCGAAGCCCAGGCGCGCGAGATTGCCGCCTACCGCGAGCAGGCCGCGAAGGACAAACGCGCCGCTGCCGGTGCTGCGACCACGCTGGAACAGCTGATGCAGAAGGCCAAGGAAGACGAAAATGTCTCCGAGCTGCCGATCCTGGTCAAAGCCGACGTGCAGGGTTCCGCCGAAGCCATCGTTCAGGCGATGGAAAAGATCGGCAACGAGGAAGTGCGCGTGCGCGTGCTGCACTCGGGTGTTGGCGCGATCACCGAGACCGACGTTGGCCTGGCGGAAGCCTCCGGCGCGCCGATCATGGGCTTCAACGTCCGTGCCAATGCCTCGGCCCGCAACACCGCCAACCAGAAGAGCGTCGAGATCCGCTACTACTCGGTGATCTACGATCTGGTGGATGACGTGAAGGCCGCGGCCTCGGGTCTGCTGTCCGCGGAAATCCGCGAGAACTTCATCGGCTACGCGCAGATCAAGGAAGTCTTCAAGGTCACCGGCGTTGGCAAGGTTGCCGGCTGTCTGGTTACCGAAGGCGTTGCCCGCCGCTCGGCCGGTGTGCGCCTGCTGCGCGACAACGTGGTGATCCACGAAGGCACGCTGAAGACCCTGAAGCGCTTCAAGGACGAAGTTGCCGAGGTTCAGTCCGGTCAGGAATGCGGTATGGCGTTCGAGAACTACGACGATATCCGTCCGAACGACGTGATCGAGATCTTCGAGCGCGAGGAAGTGACCCGCACTCTCGACTGATCCGTACGGAGAATGACAAAAAGAAACAGGCCCCGGCAGATATGCCGGGGCCTGTTTTCTTTGAGCCCGGGGGGGATCGATGGCTCAAGGCTGATTTCGTGCAGCAGCTAAACGAAGCGCTTGCCTGGGCGGAACATTTTCTCTGGCGCTGGTGGTTCTCAGGTCAGGCCCTTCGCTGCTGCCAAACTACTATGCCTTGGCGGCTGCCGTAGGGAAAGCTGACTGGAAGGTGGTCTCCCAGGTTCAAAACGGTGGGGCCCTAACCGGAAGTGCAGGGTGCTTCTCCGCTCAATAACATGCCATGGCACTGGAAAAGGGCAGCCGGGAGAAGCTGCCCTTTCCGCCTGAAAACCGTGAGTGGCGACTCAGGCGGCCGGTGAAACAGGGCGGCCTTCGTATGTTTTTTTGCCGACCCGCACCGCTATTTTCCCGTCCGGGAGTGCTCGTATGAAGATGCCCTGAACCAGTGAGAAGCTTCCCACAGTAATTGTCCGAAACATGGCCGTCTCCTGCCTGTGTACAATTCCGGGTGGTGGTTGCGAACGTCCTCTAATGTTTGAAGAGAATGATTAACAAATCGTTCACTGGCCGAATCGCTGCAGTCAAACGTCCGGAAAAGTGCCTGGATTTCGTCAGGGTAGTGATGCGGCCCCAGGGAGCAGGGCCGCAGCGGCTCAAAGCCAATCGCGCAGGATCGGGATCAGCGGGATGTCAGCCGGCGGCATCGGATAGTCGCGCAGATCCTGCGGCCGCACCCATTTCAGTGTCTGACCCTCTTTGGCTTGCGGAATGCCGTCCCATTTACGGCAGGCAAACAACGGCATCAGCAGGTGGAAGTCCTCGTAGGAGTGGCTGGCAAAGGTCAGGGGCGCCAGGCAGGAGGTCCAGGTATCGATCCCCAGCTCTTCGTGCAGCTCCCGGACCAGTGCGGCCTCCGGGGTTTCGCCGGGTTCAATCTTGCCGCCGGGAAACTCCCACAGGCCGGCCATCGACTTACCCTCTGGCCGCTGCGCCAGCAGCACACGCCCATCTACATCGATGAGCGCGACTGCGGAAACCAGAACCACCTTCACGACCGGTAATCCGCGTTGATAGAGATGTACTGATGAGTCAGATCGCAGGTCCAGACGGTAGATTTTCCGTTACCCAGGCCCAGATCCACCTTGATGGTAATCTCTTGCTTCTTCATCTCGGCTGCGCCCAGCTCTTCCTTGTAGTCCGGCGACACCCAGCCTTTTTCTGCTACAAGAGCATCGCCAAAGGAAATTGACAGCAGATCCCGATCGGCCGCGGCGCCGGATTTGCCGATCGCCATCACCACGCGGCCCCAGTTGGGGTCCTCGCCGGCAATGGCGGTTTTGACCAGCGGAGAGTTGGCAATGGCCAGCCCGTGCACCTTGGCATCGGCATCGGAGGCTGCGCCGGTGACTTGGATTTCCACGAATTTGGTCGCGCCTTCGCCGTCCCGCACCACCTGATGCGAGAGGTCCAGCATGACCTTCTCCAATCCGGCAGCGAATTCTGCATTGCCGGTGGCGTCCACTCCTGAGGCGCCGGTGGCGCACAGCATCAGGCTGTCCGAGGTCGAAGTATCGCTGTCCACGGTGATGCAGTTGAAACTGCGGTTGCAAATCTCAGCCAGCTGCGCTTGCAGGGCAGCCTGCTCCACTTTCGCATCGGTGAAGATGTAAACCAGCATTGTCGCCATATCCGGCGCGATCATGCCGGAACCCTTGGCAATGCCGGCAATCCGCACCGTCCGGCCGCCGATCTCGACCTCAGCCGCAGCGCCCTTGGCAAAGGTGTCGGTGGTCATGATCGCTTTGGCTGCGTCTTCCAATGCGGCCTCAGCCAGCGCGCCATTCAGCTCGCCGATTTTGGCGACGATCCGGTCATGCGGCAAAGGCTCGCCGATCACGCCGGTGGAGGCGGTAAAGATCCGCTCTCCGGGCAGGCCAGTTGCATCCGCCACAGCCGCAGTGATCTCAGCCACCGAGCTTTGCCCATAGTGGCCGGTGAAGGCGTTGGAGTTGCCCGAGTTCACCAGGATTGCCGCGCCGGTATCTGTGGCGCCGCCCAGTTTTGCCTGGCAGTCCAGCACCGGCGCCGAACGGGTCTTGGACCGGGTGAAGACGCCGGCCACCGCGGTGCCCGGGTCCATCACAGCCAGCATCACATCTGTGCGGCCCTGGTATTTGACACCGGCTGCGGCGGCAGCAAAACGCACGCCCTTGATAACCGGCAGATCGGGAAAGCTGGCCGGGGCCAGGGGAGAGACAGGCATCGTTCCGCCCATGATCAGTTCCTTACCAGGCTGAGGTCTTTGAGAATGGCCGGATCCAGGTCTTCGATCTCGCTCTGCTCGATCTCGGCAGCGGCCGTCAGCTCATTGACTCGGTCCTCAACTGCTTTCTGGCGCAGCTCATCGGCGAGCTGGGCCCGCACCTCGTCGAACTCGGGGGCTTCGGTCTTGCGGCGTTCGTGCAGAAGAATCACGTGCCAGCCAAACTGCGTCTGCACCGGGCCGGACACCTCGCCGGATTGCAGCTTCAGTACTGCCTGTTCAAACTCCGGCACCATGCGGCCGGTGGTGAACCAGCCCAGATCGCCGCCGTTCGGGCCAGAGGGGCCGGTAGATTTCTCTTTGGCCAGCGTGGCGAAATCGGCGCCGGCATCCAGTTCTTTCTTTACGTCCAGGGCATCTTCTTCGCTGTCGACAAGGATGTGGGCGGCGTGAAACTCATCTCCGCCGTCGCCCGAAGAATATTTCTCGTCATAGGCGGCGCGCAGTTTTTCCTCGGTGCTGGCCTTGGCCATGATCATCTCGATCACATTGGCGGCCAGCATGGCGCGTTCTTCGTTTTCAACCGACAGCTGCACATAGTGGGGCACCTCCCCGTGCAGCTGTTGTTTCAGGGCGGTTTGCTGGATCAGCTGGTCGAGGATGGCATTGTAGAGCACTTCATCAGGCAGCTGCTTGTATTGTTCAGGCAGGTTTTCGCGCGCCATGACCATGTGGCCAATGGTGATCTCCTCGCCGTTGACCGAAGCGACCACCGTATTGGCGTGCGGAGCTGCTGCAGCAGCCAGCGGAAGCGCCGCACAGGCCGCCACCGCAATACCGCGCAGAAAAGTGAGACCTTTACGCATTGAAACCTTCCTATTCCATGGCCGCAAGGGGGCGTGCCGTTGACACTCAATACCCTGCCGCTTACATCGCCTTGAGGCCATTGGCAGGACCGTCTTTGCACCATTGTTTATGGGTTGCGGACACGGCGGGCAAGCCTGCCCGGTGCAAAGGCCGCAGATAGGATCGCTGGAGAAAATATGCTGGGTTTCGGAACACTCGCCAAAAAGGTTTTCGGCACGCCGAACGACCGTAAAATCAAGGCGACGCGGCCGCTGATCGCGCAGATTAACGGGCTGGAAGAGACGTTCGAGAAGCTCAGCGATGAAGGCCTGATCGAAAAAACCGAAGAGCTGCGCAAGCGGGCACTTGGCGGTGAAAGCCTGGATGCGCTGCTGCCCGAGGCCTTTGCCAACGTGCGCGAAGGAGCCAAGCGGGCACTGGGCTTGCGTGCTTTTGATACCCAGCTGATGGGCGGGATCTTCCTGCATCAGGGTAACATTTCCGAGATGAAAACCGGCGAGGGCAAGACCCTTGTGGCGACCTTCCCGGCCTATCTGAACGCGCTGACCGGCAAGGGTGTGCATGTGGTCACGGTGAACGAATACCTGGCCACGCGCGACAGCGAATGGATGGGCAAGGTATTTGCCCAGTTGGGCATGACCACCGGCGTGATCGGGTCGAACCAGCCCGATGCCGAGAAAATGGCCGCCTATGGCTGCGATGTGACCTACGCGACCAATAACGAACTGGGCTTTGACTACTTGCGCGACAACATGAAGCCGTCGCTGGAGCAGGTGTTCCAGAAGCAGCACAATTTTGCCATCGTCGACGAGGTGGACTCGATCCTGATCGACGAGGCCCGCACCCCGCTGATCATCTCCGGCCCCGCCGAGGACCGGTCCGAGCTTTACTCGACCATCGACAAGGTGATCCCGCTGCTGGCGGAAGAGCACTATGAGGTGGACGAGAAAACCCGCGGTGTGACCTTTACCGAAGACGGCAACGAATATCTTGAGCAGAAGCTGCGCGAGCATGGCCTGCTTGAAGAAGACGCTTCGCTGTATGATCCGGAAAGCACCACGGTTGTTCACCACGTGAACCAGGCGCTGCGCGCTCACAAGCTGTTCCAGCGGGACAAGGATTACATTGTCCGCGACGGCAACGTAGTGCTGATCGATGAATTCACCGGCCGGATGATGCCGGGCCGCCGTCTGTCCGAAGGTCTGCACCAAGCTATCGAGGCCAAGGAAGAGGTGGATATCCAGCCGGAAAACACCACACTGGCCTCGGTGACCTTCCAGAACTATTTCCGCCTCTATGACACGCTGTCCGGCATGACCGGCACTGCGATGACCGAGGCCGAGGAATTTCAGGAAATCTACGGCCTCGGTGTCGTCGAAGTGCCCACCAACCGCCCGATTGCACGGGTGGATGAAGACGATCAGGTCTACCGTACCGCCCGCGAGAAATACGAGGCGATGATCAAGGAAGCCAAGGTTGCCCATGAGAAGGGCCAGCCGGTTCTTCTGGGCACCACCTCGATCGAGAAGTCCGAGCTGCTGAGCCACCTGCTGCAGCAGGAAGGCATTCAGCACAACGTGCTGAACGCCCGCCACCACGAGCAGGAAGCCCAGATCGTCGCCGACGCCGGCCGCTATGGCGCGGTGACTATTGCCACCAACATGGCCGGCCGCGGCACCGACATTCAGCTGGGCGGCAACGTCGAGATGAAGGTGCTTGAAGCCCTGGCCGCCAGCCCCGAGGCCGACCCGGCCGAGCTGCGTGAAGCGGAAGAAGCCAAACACGCTGAGGAAAAGCAGAAGGTGCTGGACGCAGGCGGGCTTTTCGTGATGGCGTCCGAGCGCCACGAAAGCCGCCGCATAGACAACCAGCTGCGCGGCCGTTCCGGCCGTCAGGGCGACCCGGGCCGCACTCGCTTCTACCTTAGCCTTGAAGACGACCTGATGCGCATCTTCGGCTCAGAACGTCTGGACAAGCTGTTGTCCTCGCTGGGCATGAAAGAAGGCGAGGCGATCATTCACCCTTGGGTGAACAAATCCCTGGAACGCGCCCAGGCCAAAGTCGAAGGCCGCAACTTCGACATGCGTAAGAACGTGCTGAAATTCGATGACGTGATGAACGACCAGCGCAAGGTGATTTTCAGCCAGCGCCGCGAGATCATGGCGTCCGAGGACTTGTCCGAGATCACTGACGACATGCGCCACGAGGTGATCGACGACCTCCTGGACACCCATATGCCGCCCAAAACCTATGCCGATCAGTGGGATACCCAGGGCCTGCAGGAACAGGTCCGCGAAATGCTGTCGATCGACGCGCCGGTGGCGGAGTGGGCTGCCGAGGAAGGCGTGGATGATGAGCAGATCCGCGAGCGGCTGGTCGAAGCCTCCGACACGATGATGGCTGAGAAGGCCGAGGCCTTTGGCCCGGAAAACATGCGCAACATCGAAAAACAGGTGCTGCTGCAGACCATCGACAAGAAATGGCGCGAGCACCTGCTGACCCTGGAGCACCTGCGCTCGGTTGTTGGTTTCCGCGGCTATGCGAACAGGGATCCGCTGAACGAGTACAAGAATGAGAGCTTCCAGCTGTTCGAAAGCATGCTCGACAGCTTGCGCGAGGAAGTATCCCAGCAGCTTAGCCGTGTGCGCCCGATGACTGACGAGGAGCAGCAGCAGATGCTGATGGAGATGGCGGCCCGCCAGGCAGCCATGCAGCAGATGGCTGCTCAGCCTGCTGCAGCTGAAGCATTGGCTGAAGATCCGGCGCCGGGTTTCGTCGAGGATGACCCGTCGACTTGGGGCAACCCCTCACGCAACGACAAATGCCCCTGCGGCTCGGGCAAGAAGTTCAAGCATTGCCACGGCAGCCTCGTTTGAGGCCGTGACAGGCATCTGGAGGGGCTGCCGCTAGGCACCGGTACCGGTTTCCGGGCATTGCAGGAGGCTCCCGCCCGTCGCAGGACTTTTGAAAAGTCCGCTCCCGTTGGGCGTGGCGCAGCGCCACGCCCAAGGCTGCCAGGGAGTACTGGTGAAGCCAGTGCACCCGCAGGCGCGGGTGTACCCCGGACGCGCTTTGCATAGCGCTTTTTGCAGTCCTGTGGTTCTGAAGACTGCGGCAGGCGTTACCGGGTCGGCACTCAGAGCGTTCTCATCTATCAAAAGTGCTAAAATAGGTGTGCCGGGAAGGCGCTGTGGCTATGCCTTTTGATCACCTTCTCCAAGAATTGCTGCGCCATGCTGATCGAAAGGTCATCAGCATGTTAACAGATCTGTGTCATGCTGGCCGCGAAACTGCTGGAGGCTGCATATGACCAATGTTCTGATTGTTGACGATGAACCCCTGCTGCGGGAAGAGCTTCAAGAGTCCTTGGAACTGGAGGACTTTGACGTATCCACTGCCGAGTCCGTTCCTGATGCTCTCCAGAAGCTCGAGGGTGCGGCCTTTGACGCTGTGGTCACTGATCTGAAAATGCCGAAGATGGGCGGGCTTGAGTTGATTCGCCACCTGAACCAGATCAACTATCAGGGTATTGTGGTTGTCGTCAGCGGTCATGGCGCAGAATCGTCGCGGGAGGAAGCAATCGCACTTGGAGCCGCGGCCTGTTTCTCAAAACCTCTTGATATTGATGACTTAATTGAAGTCATCGGTGAGCGGGCCTGACCCTATTCACCCGGGTAAGGCCTGTGCACCTTTTGGATAGGCCTGCCGCGCTCTGACGGATAGGGCCGTGCTAAAGTCATTGTGTGCAACGGTATACATAGCTCATCCTGTGACTGTAACTTCAACAGCCAGCGGAGAGTGAGATGACCCATACAGACACCCCAAAAGACGTCCAAGCCATGACCGTCCTAGTTGTTGACGACGACAAGGACGCACTGGAAGAGCTGCAGGATATTGTTGATCTTGAAGGCTGGAATGCCATCATTGCCGACAGTGTCGATATGGCGATGGAAGTCCTTGAATGGTACCCGTTCATCGGCGTGGTCGTAACCGATGTTCACTTCGTTGATCCTTCGGGCGATTCGTCCACCGGAATCCAGCTTGTCTCCAGGGCCCAGGCCCGTTTCCCGGACCGGGATCTCAACTTTGTGGTGTTGAGCGGCGACCCATCTGCAGTTAAATCCTCCGAACAGATCGGCGCTGTCGATTTCTTGTCGAAGCCGCTTGATGCTGACCTCTTGGTCGAAGCGATCAAAGCAGGTGCCGGAGTTGGAATCGGGGCCCCAGGCTGTCTCAAGAGCGGCCAGAAACTGCTCAAGCGGGTGCAAGAAGTCACTCAGGAAATGCATGATGCGCGCGTCCGTGCCGCAGGAGGTGTGGCATGAGACTGCTTCTTGCAGCCGCTGCGGCCCTAACCTTCGTTCACTGTTCGCCCGCTCAGTCGGGCCAGAGCGGCGCGAACCGGGAAGTCACATTTGGTATTGTGCCGCAGCAATCCGCCAGCCGCCTGGCCCGCATGTGGGGGCCTGTGCTGGATGAATTGAGCAGCCGCACGGGGATGACCTTCCGGTTCCGCACCACCAAGGATATCCCGACGTTTGAAGCTTGCCTGGCCGCCGGCGCTTTTGACTTCGCCTACATGAACCCGATGCATTACACCATCTTCTCGCAGGAGGCGGCATACCGGGCGATTGCGCATCAGGAGGGCAAGCGCCTGAAAGGCGTTATGGTGGCCCGTGCGGACTCAGCGTTCGCGGACCTCAGCAGCCTCGCCGGGCAGAGAATTGCCTTTCCTTCACCGGGCGCTTTTGGCGCAAGCATCCTGAACCGGGCCTCCCTGCAAAAAGAAGGTGTCGAGTTCACCCCGTCATATGTGAAGTCCCATGACAGCGTCTACCGCGCAGTTGCCGCCGGGCTGATGGCAGCGGGCGGGGGGGTGACCCGGACCTGGAATGCGGTGGACCCTGAAGTGCGTGCGCAACTGCGGGTCATTTACGAAACCGACGGGTACACCCCTCATGCCGTCGCAGTTCACCAAAGCGTTGCAGATGACCTGGCGCAGATTGTGCAGGAGGAATTGCTTCTCCTGTCCGAGGCCTACCCTGAACTTGTCAAGGCCATCGGTATGAAGGGATTTGTCCAGGCCAAGGACAGCGATTGGGACGATGTCCGGGCGCTGGGAATGGCCCGGGAAGACACTGGAATTTCCAAGCAAGGAGACGTTGAATGTCCTTCCGGCTGAAAACAATTCTTGGCATCGCCCTGATCGAGCTTACGGTCATGGCGCTGCTTATCGGGATCAACCAATTTGCTCTGGGCGGCTCCGCGGCCACCCAGCTTTATCAGCGGGCCGAAGCAACCGCGCGTGTTTTTGCCAATGCTGTTTCGGACGCCGTGATTTCGACGGATTTGGCGACATTGGACGCAACCATTGCCACTGCGGTTTCCAGTGAGGAGCTCACTTATCTGCGCGTTAAAAGCCCCAGCGGAGCGGTCCTGTCGCAGGGCGGCGAGGAAGCCGCGCTTGCCGTTCCTTTTCAGCGCGACGCGGACTTTGATTCCGCTCGCAGCGACCATCAGATCGATATTGATTTGCCCATTGCCGTCAACGGCACCACTTACGGATACATTGAGCTTGGCCTGTCGGCATTGGCGGTGGAAGAGGAAATCGCCCAGGCGCTGCGCTGGAATGTGATTGTCGCAATCCTGGGCATGTCGCTGGTGGCTGTCTTCGGCTACGGGCTTGGCACCATGCTGACCCGCCAGCTGCACTGGCTGCGTGAAGGCGCCCGCGCCATCGCCGGCGGCAATCTGGGCTGCCAGATCCATGTACGGGGCCGGGACGAGCTGGCGGATACAGCGCGGTGTTTCAACAACATGGCCCGCACACTGGCCCATGACCGCCGGGTTCTGCAAAACCAGCAGGACGAGCTGCTGGAGAAAAAGGCCCGTGTTGAGGTGCTTGTCGGGTGCCTGCGGGACATCGCAGGCAAGCGCGAAATCATCGAAGTGCCGGATACGGAGCGCCAGGATGAAATCGGTGATATGGCCCGTGCAACGGTCGTTTTCCGCGAGGCAATGCGGGCAATCGAGCTGGCACGGCTTGAACAGCAGCGCCTGATCACAGCCTTTGACCAGGTGGAAGAGCAGGTTGCGATCTTTGGCATCGATGGAACCGTCTTGTTTGTGAATGCAGCTTTCCGGTCGTTCAACCACGCGCTGCTGGATGTGCTGCCAGATGATTTCACTCTGCGCAGTTTCCTGGAAGAAGGATTGGATCAAGGTGCATTCCCTGCCGTGAAAGACCATGAAAGCTGGATTGAAGAGCAGCTTACCCGCGAACAGGGCACGCCGCGTGAAATCCGCCGTGCGCCGGACCGGATCCTGCTGACGGTTCAATCTCAAGTGGAAGGCATCGGAACCGTGCTGTCCGCCAAAGACGTGACTGACCTGCGCCACTCAGAGCATCAGCTGATCCAGGCCTCGAAACTTGCCACTTTGGGTGAGATGGCGACCGGGATTGCCCATGAGCTCAACCAGCCGCTTGGGGTGATCCGGATGGCATCGACCAATTGCGTCAAGCGGATCGACAAAGGCAAGGCTGAGCTTGACTACCTGCGCAGCAAGCTTGTCCGCATGGGCGAGCAAACCGAGCGTGCCTCTCAGATCATCAATCACATGCGGGTGTTCGGACGTAAGGCCGAGGGTGTCAGCGAGCCGTTCGATCTGCGCACCAGCCTTGAGGAAATGGCAACCCTGGCCCGGACGCAGCTGCATACGCAGGATATATCCCTGCGGCTGGCAATGTCTGACGAGCCTGCGGTTGTGCTGGGAGAGAAGGTCATTTTCGAGCAGGTACTGCTTAACCTGGTCAGCAATGCCCGCGACGCAATCGAAGCCAGCGGCGCAAGCGAGGGCATGATTTCTATCGCCGCCGAATTCGCGACGGAAGATGGCCATGTCATCGAAATCCGTGACACTGGCGGTGGAGTGCCGGAGGAATTCCTGGACAAGCTGTTTGAGCCATTTTTCACCACCAAGGATCCTGGCAAAGGAACAGGCCTGGGTTTGTCGATCAGCTTTGGCACTATCCGGGATATGTCCGGGGCCATCTCTGTCACAAACGAAGGGCCCGGAGCCTGTTTCCGGATAGTGCTGCCTGCTGCGCACTCTGAGGCGGAGGGGGGTGATGAAGCGCCTTTGTCAGAGAGACCCGGCCTTCCGAACTTTGCGGCCTAGCCTGAGGTCAGGCCGTTGCCGGAAGCACTTACCGTGGAGCCTTCGTTGGCGGTCCAAATCAGCCCGCCGGGGTTCTGTGTGCCGGATTTTTGCAATGGCTTGAGGCGGGTGAAGAGCGCCCCCAACCTGCCTCATATAGCCTTGCCACTTAAAGCTTTAGAGAAGGTCACAGACCACAGAGTCTATTTTGGTGCCGCTGAAGGGACTCGAACCCCCGACCCCATCATTACGAATGACGTGCTCTACCAGCTGAGCTACAGCGGCACCGGTTTCTGCGGGCGGCAGAAATCAGGTGGTGTTCGTTTAAACATTGCACCTGAGCCGCGCAAGTGGGGATCATGCGCTTTGCTCCGGTTTCGCAGAAGAGGCGCGGGTGGCGCTGGGCAATTCGCCAAAACGGTTCCGGTAGCTTTGGGAGAAGCGGCCCAGATGTGAGAAACCGCATTCATAGGCAATGCTGCCGACGGCCGTCTCAGCGGGCCGGGACAAGAGCAGGTAATGTGCCAGGTCCAATCGCAGATTGCGCAGATATTCTGCGGGGGAGAGGCCGGCGTGCTGCCGGAATCCCGCTTGCAGCGAGCGGATGCTGCAGCCTGCCGCAGCCGCAATAGCAGAGACAGTCAGCGGATCGCCGGCATTCGCATGGATGAAATCCTGCGCCCGGCGGATCTGGCGGCTGCCTGCCGGTGCACGGGATTTCAGCAGGTGGCGGATATTGCTGTGCTGACGGGTTAGCAGCCCAAGGATCAACTGCTCTTCGATCACTTCTTGCTGCAAAGCGCTCCAGTGGCCGAAACCCTTCTGTGCATCTGTCGCGCTGATGCAGGCTGCGAATTGGCGGGTCCAGTTTTGCATACCGCCCTGACCAACCGGCAGTGCTGTGTCGAAAACCACCGGCTCGGGCAGGGATAATCCGGTCGCCCGTTCGGCTAAGCCGTGCAGCGCTGTTTTACTGATTTGCAGCAGCAGCATCCGGCAATCGGCATGCCAGGTCATCCGGGTTGCGCGGGTCGGGTTCAGGACAGTGGCGGTCCGGCGGTCCGAGCGCACCTCTGTGCCACCGTTGGCAACCCGCGCGCCGCCGCTAAGCGGCAGCTGAACCAGGTAGAAATCCTGCAGCTCGCCCGGATCGATCTGCACCGCCGACCCGTAGCTGAGGTAGTTGAGAGACAGGTTGCGTCCGCCCACGTGGTTATAGCGGGTGGCGAAACTGCCTGCCTGGCCCTTGGGCTGCAGGCGGTGGTCGCAAAACTTCCTCGCCACCAATGCGCGCGTTTCATCCACGTCGCGGCTGTGAAACTGCCGCCATGCCCGCAAAGGTTCGCGCCTATGTGCTGCCTGCCGTGTGGTCATCGCTACAGCCTAACACGGCCCGGTGCCCAGGCAATCGCCCCGGGCTGCGTTATTTTGCGCATTCCGGATAAGCCTTTTGCTGCCCCGCCCCTAAGCTCACCGGGTGAACGGACATGGGAGGAAAGCATGGCTCTGGATCAGGGAATCACCAAGGCACAGGACGGGCTGGAAAACCTGTCCTGGAATGTGGTGGGGCATACCTATACGCCCAAGCTGCACAGCGAAAACGCATTTATCTGGCATGCGGTCATCCCGGACGGCACCTTTGTGCCGCCGCATGTGCACCCTACTCAAGACGAGTGGATCACAATGCTGGAAGGCACGCTGGAAGTCGAGTTCGGCGGCGATGTCCATCGGGCTGGCCCGGGCGACACGGTGCGGATGCCAATGGGTATTGCGCATGGCATCTTCAACCGCTCCGGAGCTCCGGCGGCTTGCGTATTCGGGGTGGCGCCGTCGCGCAAGCTGTTTGAACTGTTCTGCGCACTCGATGGGGTGACAGACCCGGAAGAGCTGGTGCGGCTGTCGGCGCTGCATGAGGTCGACTTCCTGCCGCCTCCCTCTGCGTAAAGGGGGCGGACATGGTGAAACGCAAAACGGTCGCCGTGATCGGCGGCGGCGTAAGCGGGCTGGCGGCAGCCAAGGCTTTTGCCGAAAAGGGGCACGAGGTTCTTGGATTTGAACGCAGCCATGACCTTGGCGGCGTGTGGGAGCCTTCGCGCTCTTATCCTGGGGTGCAGACGCAGTCGCCCAAGGACCTTTACTGCTATACCGACCATCCAATGCCCAAGGATTATCCCGAGTGGCCCAAGGGTCCGCAGGTGCACGCCTATCTGCATTCCTATGCGTCCAAGCATGATCTGCACAGGCTGTTCCGGCTGAACACCAATGTGCTGGAGATGGACCGGCGCCCGGACGGGCAGCCGGGCTGGCGGCTGACGGTTGAAACGGAGGGCGAAACCCGGGTGCAAGACGTGGATTTTGCCGTCGTCTGCACCGGCCAGTTTTCCGAGAAGAACATCCTCACTCATCCAGGCCAAGAGACCTTCACAGCGCAGGGCGGCGAGGTGATGCACTCCTCGGAATACCTCGATCCGGAACATGCGCGCGGCAAGCGGGTGGTGGTGCTGGGCGGATCCAAGTCGGCCACCGATGTTGCGGTGAACGCAGCGCAAAACGGCGCCAGGCAGGTGCATCTCGTCTATCGGCAGAATGTCTGGCGGGTGCCGTATTTTGTCGGCGGCATCAACTTCAAGAAGCTGCTCTACATGCGGGCGCAGGAAGTGCAGTTCAACGGTTGGGGCCGCAGCTGGCTGCACCGGGCGGTCTATGGGTTGGCGAAACCTCTGATCTGGGCCAATTTCCGCGGATTAGAGACGCTTTTGAAGCTGCAACTGGGGCTCAAGAAGTGGGACATGGTACCGGATATCCCGATCGAAAAGGACGTCTCCTGCTCGGTGCCGATTGTGACGCCGGGCCTGTTCGAAGGTTTCAGGGATGGCTCGATCATCCCGAAGCACACGACGTTTTCGCGCTATGATGGCGAGGAGATTGTGCTGGAGAGCGGCGAAAGGATTGGCGCCGATCTGGTGATCTCGGCGGTGGGCTGGAAGCTGGGAATTCCTTACCTGGGGCAGCAGCATCTGGACAAGCTGATCGAGCCGGACGGCCAGTACCGCACCTATCGCCTGGCGGTGAACCCGGACCTGCCGGAAATGGGCTTTGTCGGTTTCAACTCCAGCTTCTGCACGATCCTGTCGGCCGAAATGGTGGCCAATTGGCTGGTGCGCTATGCCGACGGCAAGCTGACGCGCCAGCCCTCCCGGGCGGAGATGGAGGAGAACATCCAGATGATGCTCGACTGGCGCCGCAGGGAGCGCCCAGCTGCGCAGATTTACGGCGGTTTGTGCTCGGCTCCCTTCCATTTCAAGCATTTCGATGAGCTGCTGATGGATATGGGGGCGGCGCAGTGGAAGCGTTCCAACCCGCTGGCCGAGCATTTCGCACCGCCGGATGCCGGTGCCTACGGCCGTTTTCTGGCGACCGCACCGCAGTATCAGGCGGCCTGAGTACCAGGCCCGCGCCTGCCGGAAACGGCGGGCGCAATTTCTCTGCAGCGGAAAACCAGTTTCGAGTTAGGGGGAATGGTGCCCAGGAGAGGACTCGAACCTCCACGTCCATACGGACACTAGCACCTGAAGCTAGCGCGTCTACCAATTCCGCCACCTGGGCAGGTGTCGTGAGGAGGGCGTATAAGCCTGTTTGAGAGGGGCGTCAAACGGAAACGCGCTGGTCCGGCGGGCAAACAGGGCGTCATGGTTCTGTTAAGCAGGCGGGCTATGGGTGGTGCCAAGCAAACAGGCTGGGGCGCGCCGCATGAAGTACCGCACCATCTTTCTGTCGGACATTCACCTGGGCACTCCCGGCTGCCAGGCAGAGCTGCTGCTTGATTTTCTGCAAAGGCACGAGGCCGAAAGCTATTACCTAGTTGGCGACATCATCGACGCCTGGCGGATACGGCGCAAAGGCTTCCTGTGGCCGCAGGCGCATAACGACGTGGTGCAGGCTCTGTTGGCCAAGGCGCACGGCGGCGCCAGTATCTATTTGATCCCGGGCAATCACGACGAATTCCTGCGCTCTTACCTTGGCACCCATTTCGGCGGCATCGAGGTGGTGCGCAGCGCGGATTTCACCGCTGCCGACGGCAAACGCTACCTGGTTACCCATGGCGATCAGTTCGACTCAGTTGTGGTGAACGCCAAGTGGCTCGCCCGTCTGGGGGACCGGGCCTATGAGCTCATGCTGTGGCTCAACACTCATTTGAACCGGGCGCGCCGGCTGTGGGGCGGGCAGTACTGGTCGCTGTCGAAATGGGCCAAGCATCAGGTCAAGCAGGCAGTCAGTTTCATCAGCGCCTATGAAAACGTGCTGACTGCCGAAGCCCGGCGCGGCGGCTATGACGGGGTGGTCTGCGGCCATATCCACAGTGCTGCAGTTCGGGACATGGGCGGCATCGCTTATGTGAATACCGGAGACTGGGTCGAAAGCTGCACGGCGGTGGTTGAGCTGGAAAGCGGCCGGCTGGCCCTGATCGACTGGGAACGCACGGCGCGGCAGGCCCGCCACCGGGTCCGCACCCGGCGCGTGCGCTCCCGCCAGAAACACCTCGAAAATGTATGAAGAAGGCTTTGAGACATGAGTAGCACTGCCCAGGCGCAGCTGGACGCCGCCGTTCTGCAAGAAGGCGATGCCGCAACCGGTCGGCTGGAGCGCCTGTTCTCCCGCCTGTTTCTGGGACTGGTCTATCCGCAGATATGGGAGGACCCTGTGGTTGATACGGAGGCGCTGGAGATTGCGCCGGGCGACAATCTGGTCTGCATTGCCTCCGGCAGCTGCAACCTTCTGTCCTATCTGACCGCGGGTCCGGCTTCGGTGACTGCGGTGGATCTGTCACCTGCGCATGTGGCGCTGGGCCGGCTGAAGCTGGCGGCAGCGCGCAGGCTTCCGGATCACGCGGCGTTCTACCAGTTCTTCGGGCGCGCTGACATGGCTGCCAATGGTGCGCTTTATGACCGGTACATCCGCGGCAGCCTGGACGCCGAAACACGTGGCTTCTGGGACAGCAGGCAGCTGTTCCGCCGCCGGATCTCGGTGTTTCAAACCGGGTTTTACCGTCACGGGTTGCTGGGCCGGTTCCTGGGGACAGTGCATCTGATCGCGCGGCTTGGCGGCGTGGATTTTACCCCTTTGCTGGCTGCCCGCACTCTGGAGGAGCAGCAGGTGTTTTTTGATACCCGCATCGCGCCGCTGTTCGAGATGCGGCTGGTGCGCACGCTGGCGGGTTTACGGGTGTCGCTGTTCGGCCTGGGCATCCCGCCCGCGCAGTACGACAAGCTGGCGGCAGACGGCGGCGGCGACGTGCTGCCAGTGCTGCGCGAGCGGGTGCGCAAGCTGATGTGCGACTTTCCGATCCGGGAAAATTACTTTGCCTGGCAAGCCTTTGGCCGCTGCTATGACCCGGCGCCGGACGCCTCGCTGCCGCCTTACCTGCAGCAGCAGAACTTTGAAGCACTGCGGGACTATGCAGGCCGGGGACGGATCGTGAACCGTTCGCTGACTGATCTGCTGGCAGGTGAGGCTGACAAGTCCAAACAAGGTTATGTGCTGCTGGATGCACAGGACTGGATGAATGACGGGCAGCTCAACGCGCTTTGGGCAGAAATCACACGCACCGCGGCACCCGGTGCCCGGGTGATTTTCCGCACCGGCGGCGGCGATGACATTCTGCCCGGCCGGGTGGCACCTGAGATCCTGGACCGCTGGGTCTATGACGCTGAGGCTTCTGCCCTCGGCACCGCGCAGGACCGTTCTGCCATTTACGGCGCTTTCCATCTTTACCGTTTTCAGGGCTGAGACCGATGCTTGATAACACCTCCGCCACCCACGCAGCGCTGATGGATCAGACCTACCGGCGCCAGCGGCTGTTTTATGACCTGACCCGGAAATACTATCTGTTCGGCCGCGACCACCTGATCAGAGGGCTGAGCCCGCGCGAGGGTTCGCATGTGCTGGAGGTCGCCTGTGGAACCGGGCGGAACCTGCAGGTTGCAGCGCGGAAGTATCCCCATTGCGCTTTCTACGGGCTGGATATCTCGGCTGAAATGCTGACGTCGGCCCGTTCAAAGGTGCACCCGCAGGTGCAACTGGCCCAGGCGGATGCCTGCAATTTCGACGGTGCCCAGCTGTTCCGCCGCGCCCGGTTTGACCGGGTGTTTATCTCTTACGGCGTGTCGATGATCCCCGACTGGCAAGCCGCCCTGCGCATGGCCTGCGCCCATCTGGCGCCGGGCGGCCAGCTGCATGTGGTGGATTTTTCAGACCAGCACTGCTGGCCGCGCTGGTTCGGAACCGGGCTGAACCGCTGGCTGGACAAG
Organism: Leisingera sp. ANG-M1; assembly: GCF_000813745.1. GTDB lineage: Bacteria > Pseudomonadota > Alphaproteobacteria > Rhodobacterales > Rhodobacteraceae > Leisingera. The sequence continues at coordinate 110,264 of NZ_JWLC01000013.1, forward strand.
TTCCACGTGAGCCCGCGGCTGGATCTGGAGGAGGCGCTGAGCAAGGCCGCGGCAGAGATTGGCGGCACCCTGCGGCACCGCCAGCTCTACCGCGGCTATGCGCAATACGGGATGGTGGAGCACCCGCGCTGAGGTGCTCCGCAACCGTCAGACGCCGCGCGCGGCCATCGCCTGCGACAGCACGCACATCAGTTCGAACATCAGTGAGATGCCCAGCCAGGCTGTGCTGCCGCTTTCGTCAAAGGGCGGCGCCACCTCGACCAGATCGGCGCCGATCAGGTTGACGCCTGCCAGCTCGCGGATCACCTGCTGCGCCTGGAAGCTGTTGGGGCCGCCGATTTCAGGCGTGCCGGTGCCGGGCGCATAGGTCGGATCGACAAAGTCGATGTCATAGGTGCAATAGGCCGGCTGGCTGCCGAGGATGCCGCGCACCTCTTCCATGACATCCTTGATGCCGCGGTCGAACAGCTCTTCCACCCGGAAGATCCGGATGCCCTGCTCCAGGCCCCACTCGATGTCCTCGGTGTTATAGGCGGTGCCGCGGATGCCGACCTGGACAAAGCGCTTGGGGTCGACCAGCCCTTCCTCCACCGCACGGCGGAACGGGGTGCCGTGGGTATACTTGTAGCCGCCGAAGTAGCTGTCGAAGAGGTCGGTGTGGCTGTCGAATTGCACCAGCCCCAGCGGGCCGTCCGCCGCCAGCGCGCGCAGGATCGGCAGGGTGATCAGATGGTCGCCGCCCGCCGTCATCGGAGTGATGCCGGCTGCTTTGAAACCGCTGTAATAGGCGGTGATCCGCTCCAGGCTGTTCTGGATATCCACCGGATTGGGCGGCACATCGCCCAAGTCGGCGCAGTTGACGGTGGTAAAGGGGTTCACACCGGTGACCGGGTTCATCGCCCGGATCATGGTGGAATAGTCGCGCAGCTGCCGCGGCCCGTGCCGGGCGCCGGGACGGTTGGTGGTTCCGCCGTCCCAAGGAACACCGACCAGCCCCATCTGCACATCACCATAGCGCGGGTGATCCGGTGTCAGCCCTGGCAGCCGCATGAAGGTCGGCACCCCGGCAAAGCGGGGCAGATCCATGGCAGATACCGGCTGGAAGAAGTCATCACCAGTTTGGGTCATGCGGTTGCTCCGTTCTTCACGTTTTCCGCAATCATCGAGATCATCTCGAACATGATAGCAGAGGCGGTCAGGGCAGTGATCTGGTTGGGGCTGTCCTTGGTCGGCATCATGCAGACGATATCGCCGCCGACGATGTTCATGCCGCGCACGGCGTGCAGCAGGGCAACGGCTTCGTCGATATCAAAGCCCTTTTCGCCCGGCTCCAGGTTGGAAACGGCCGGCGCAATTGTCGGGTCCAGGCTGTCGAGGTCAAAGGTGATATAGACCGGGCGGCCTGCCATCACTTCCTTGATCTGGGCGACCACATCCTCGACCCCGCGCTTGCGGAACTCCTTCATGGTGACGACGTTGTAGCCATAGTCATAAGACGGCTCCAGCCAGTCCAGGGTGCGGGCATGGCCGCGGATGCCGATCTGCATCGAGTGGTGCGGGTCGACCTTGCCCTGATCCACCAGATAGGCGCCCCAATGGGCAGCGGACTTCTTGGCGCCCAGGAAGTGGTCGACCTTGGTAAAGACATCCGTATGGGCGTCGAAATGCAGGAAGCAGACCGGCTCGCCCTTAGTGATCTTGCCGCAGCCGATGGCTTGCACGATGCCGCCGGTGATTGAGTGGTCGCCGCCGATGGAGACCGGGCGGGCGCCTGCTGTGTCAATTTCCTGGTAGAAGTGGGTGATCTGCTCGATGCAGTCTTCGTTGTCATTGGCGCGGGGGAAGGGCACATCGCCGACGTCGGCGATTTTGGCGGCCTCCCAAGGGTTCAGCCGGAACTCTCCATGCATCCGGCGCCCGACGGCGGAGACATTGCGCAGCGCGCGGGGGCCCAGATGCTGGTCGCGCTCGGTGGTGCCGTTGCCGGTGGAATGGGGCACCCCGACCAGGGCGATGTCCTGGCCGTCGGGGCCTTCGTTGGGGCAGCGGAACATGGTGGGGATGCCCCACCAGTAGAGGTTCTCCATCATGGATTTCAGATGTTCGTCAGCCATGAGTAGTCTTTCCGAGTTAGAGAAGAAAAGGGCCCCGATGCCAAAGTTGCAGCACCGGGGCAGTCCGGGAACAGCCCGGGGGAGGGGTCAGCTTTCGCCGGTTTTCTTGCGGTAGGCGCCTTGCGCGATCCGGTCGATGACCATGGCGCAGAACAGGATGGCGAGACCGCCCAGCAGGCCCTGGCCTTTGGCCGCGTACTGCAGCGCTTCCAAGATCAGGGCGCCCAGCCCTTCAGCGCCGATCAGCGAGGCGATCACCACCATCGACAGCGACATCAGGATGGTCTGGTTGATGCCGGTCATGATCGAGGGCAGCGCCAGCGGCAGCTCGACATTGAACAAGAGCTGGCGGCGGGAGCAGCCAAATGCCACGGCGGCTTCCTTGGTGGCCTCGGGCACGCCGCGCATGCCGAGGGCGGTGAGGCGGATCACCGGCGGCATCGCAAAAACCAGGGTGGCCAGCACCCCCGGCGGCTTGCCGGTGCCGAAGAAGGCGATGATCGGGATCAGATAGACAAAGGCCGGCATGGTCTGCATGAAGTCCAGCACCGGTTCGGCGATGGCATAGGCGCGCTTGGACTTGCCGAACCAGATGCCGAGCGGAATGCCGATTGCCACGCAGAGGAAGGCGCCGGCACCAATCAGCGCCACGGTGATCATCGCCAGCTCCCACAGGCCCATGAAGGCGAGGTAGGCGAGCGAGGCCGCGGTGAAGATCGCCACGCGCGGCCCGGCCAGGCGCAGCGCCATGACCACGGTCACAAACATCACCACCGGCCAGGGGGTTTGGATCAGCAACACTTCGAGGCCGTCCAGCACCCAGCGGATGCCGGCGGTCACTCCGTCGAAGACATCGCCAAAGTTGTTGGCCAGCCAGTCGAAGCCCGCATCGCCTTTCTTGGACAGCGCGGCGAAGTATTCCTTGCCGACCGGGAATTCAGTGATCGGCAGGCGCTCGCCCAGCAGGCCGCCGGTGACACCCGCCATGGCCTCGTCCGGTTTGGCGACGGTGAAGCGCACCAGGGTCAGCGGCCAGATCGCCAAGAGGCCGATGGCGCCGAAGATCAACCCGTTGCGGCTCATCCCCGACTGCGCCTTTTGGCCCGAGCGCCAGCGCAGGTACTGCGCCTCGTAGGCGGTGTTGGCATAAAAGCCCTCGGCCAGTTTGATCACGGCCATCAAGGCAAGGCCGGTGAGCAGAATAGCCAGCGCCGTGCTGCTGGCGGCATTGGCAGCCTCCAGCGCCTTGTCGGCGGCAGCGCGCAGGTTGTCGGCGATCTTGAGTTTCGAGGCGGCACCGGCAGCGTCGCCCGCGGCGGTCAGATCCGCCGCCTGGGCTTCGCGCTTGGCAATGTTGCCCAGCAGGCGCTCATAGCGGGCCAGCTGGTCGGCGCCAAGTTCGCCCCAAAGGCCGCGGCCGATCTGCACCAGGGCAAACAGCTCCAGCACCAGGAACATCCAGAAAAAGCCCCAGGCCCCGCGGGCGGCACCCCACAAGGGACCGCAGACGGCAGCCATGGTGTTCCAGGACCAGGCAAAGCCGGTTTTGCCCTGGATGCGGGCAAATTCGCGGGCGTAGTAGGGGCCGTTTTCGACGGCAAATTCTTCGACGCTAAGGCCGGGTGATTCAAACGTTGTATCCTTCATGCCTTGCCCCCCTGAATGCCTTTCAAGAGCGTCGCGCGGTCAACCACGCCGATGTCGGCGCCATCGTCGCCGGTGATGACAATCACGTTCTCGGTCGAGGTCGCGATATCGATCAGCTGGTCCAGGTCAGTGCCGTGATGCGCCCGCGGGCTTTCGTCGAAATTCACCGGGCGGGTGGGCTGGTACTCGCTGATCGGCACCATGATCGAATGGGCAAAGACCAATTTCAGCTTGGAAATCCCCTCGACAAAATCGCGCACGTAGTCGTCGGCGGGCTGGGTGACGATCTCTTCCGGCGTACCGATCTGCACGATGCGGCCGTCCTTCATGATGGCAATGCGGTTGCCGATACGGATCGCCTCGTCCAGGTCATGGGTGATGAAGACGGTGGTCTTGTTCAGCTCAGCCGACAGTTTCATGAACTGGTCCTGCAACTGACGGCGGATCAGCGGGTCGAGGGCTGAGAAGGGTTCATCCATCAACAGCACATCCGGGTCCGAGGCCAGCGCACGCGCCAGGCCGACCCGCTGCTGCATGCCGCCGGACAGTTCGCGCGGGAAACGGTCCTCGAAACCGGTAAGGTTCACCTTGTCCAGGCAGCGCTGCGAAACTTCCCAGCGGGTGGATTTCGGTTCGCCGCGCACCTGCAGCGGGAAGCCCACATTGTCGCGTACGGTGCGGTGCGGCAGCAGCGCCATATGCTGGAACACCATGCCGATGTTCATCGCCCGCATCTCGCGCAGGTCGGCGTCCGACAGGGTCAGCATGTCCCGGCCCATCACCGAAATGTTGCCGGCGGTGGGTTCGATCAGCCGGTTCAGGTGGCGCACCATGGTGGATTTGCCGGAGCCGGACAGCCCCATCACGCAGAAGATCTCGCCGCGCTTCACCTCAAAGGACACATCGGCAATGCCGACCACGCAGTTGAATTCCTCGAGCACCTCGGCCTTGCCCAGGCCGCGTTCCCGGATTGCCGCCATCGCAGCATCGGCATTGTTGCCGAATATTTTCCACACGCCGTCCAGCGTGATCACATTGTCAGTCATAAGCTCAGTCTCCGGATGTCCCGGTTCGTTTGGCGGGCGGCGCTGCCACCCGCCTGTGGCCCTTTGGTTCCGGCAGTTTACTGGAACCAGGAGTCCACCAGATCGGCATTCTCATCGACCCATTTGCGGGCGAATTCGGCCGGGTCCTGGCCATCGACCGACAGCGCATAGACCACTGCGTTCACCTGTTCGGTGGTGAGTTTCACCTTGCTCAGCATATCTGCGGCTTCCGGCTGGCTGTCGGCGAGGCCGGCTGCGTAGAACACATGCAGCTTGGCGGCGTCCCAGGCGGTGCCCGCTTTGGAGTTTTCCAGCCAGTTCGGGTCGTCAGTGGGCTGTTTCACATCCCATTCGGCGGCGTCATAGGCAGGCTCGGTCAGCGGCACCAGGTCGTAGAGCGAGAACATGTGGTGCGGAGTGTAGCAGTAAAAGACGATGTTCTGACCCTGTGCCACAGCATTGTCGACCTGGGCCAGGGCCAGAGTCTCGTCCATCTCCATCAGGTTCATGGTCTCGGAGTAGCCATAAGATTTGGCGCGGATCTTCTCGACATTGGTCGAAGCCCATCCTGCCCCGCCGATCCACATCTCGCCGCGGCCGTCGCCGTCGGTGTCGAAATTGGCGGCCATGTCCGGGTCGGTCAGGTCGCTGAGCGCCGAGATGCCGGTGCGCTCCTGGGTATCCTTGGTGACGCAGATCTGCTGGTCGGACAGCACCGCGTTGGGGTTCAGCGCCACAGAGCCCTTGCCGGTGACAAAGGTGTCATGCAGGTTCTGCTGGTTGGGCAGCCAGACCTCCGGATGGACATGCATGGCCCCGGAATCCATCGCCTCGAAAATGATCGGGTTGGTGCCGTTCTGCAGCTCCACCGACAGGCCCAGATTGTCTTCCAGCGCCACTTTCAAAATGTGTGCGGTGCCGCGGACCGAGGCCCAGTTCGGCACGCCGATCACCACATCCTGCGCCATGGCGGTGCTGCCGATGGTGGCGGCCAATGCGGCGGCGGCCAGTGTTTTGGTCTTGTTCATGTTAGTCTCCCTTGTTGGATGATCACTTTGTTCATTGTTTGAGCACCCGGCGCGTGATCACGATGCCGGGGCCATTTGTTTTGAGAGTGTGAGCGCGGCCTGCAACAGCACATTGCAGCCGGCCTCGAGGTGGTCTGGTTCAGCCCATTCGGCTTCGTTGTGGCTGAGGCCGTCGCGGCAGGGCACGAATACCATCGCGGTGGGCACCTTGCGCGCCACCTGGCAGGCGTCGTGGCCTGCGCCCGACACCATCCGGCGCCAGGGATGGCCGCTGTCTTTGGCCGCGGTCTCGATGGCGGTGACGCAGCGGTCGTCGAATTTCACTGGCGGATTGTGCCAGATCATGTCCAGCGCGACGTCTGCCTCCTGTTCTTCGGCGGCAGCGCGGCGGATGGCGTTGTCCATGCCGCTCAGCACGGCGTCGTCGGGGTGGCGGAAGTCGATGGTAAAGCGGACCTCGCCGGGGATGGTGTTGCGGGAATTCGGGCTGACGTGCAGCTCGCCCACGGTGCCGACGCCGTCAGGGCCATAGGCCAAGGCGATCCGCTGCACCTCCTGGATCAGCCGGGCGGCGGCCACCAGCGCGTCGCTGCGGCCGGGCATCGGGGTGGAGCCGGAATGGGCGTCGCGCCCGGTGACGGTGACATCATACCAGCGCTGGCCCTGGCCGCCGGTGACCACGCCGATCACCTCGTCATTGGCTTCCAGCACAGGGCCCTGCTCGATATGGGCTTCGAGGAAGGCGCCGAATTTATGCGCGCCGCAGGGTTCTGTTCCAGCATAGCCGATCCGTGCCAGCTCATCACCGAAGCGCAGGCCCTCGGCATCTTCGCGGCTGAGGGCGAATTCCAGGTCAAACAGCCCGGCATAGACGCCCGAGCACAGCATGGCCGGGGCAAAGCGCGCGCCTTCCTCGTTGGTCCAGTTGACGATCTCGATGGGGGCATCGGTCTCCAAGCCCAGATCGTTCAGCGTCCGCACCACTTCCAAACCTGCCAGCACGCCGTAAACGCCATCGAACTTGCCGCCGTGCGGCTGGGTGTCCAGATGGCTGCCGATGGCAATCGGCAGCGCGTCCGGATCGCGGCCCGCGCGGCGGGCAAACATGTTGCCCAGCCGGTCATAGGTGACGGTGCAGCCCGCATCCTCGCACCAGCGCGTGAACAGCTCGCGCGCTTCCAGATCGCCATCGGTGAGCGTCAGCCGCCCGCAGCCGCCGCCCGGCAAGGCATCGATCTTGGCCATCTCCATGATGCTCTGCCACAGCCGGGCGCCATTTATGCGGTGGTTGCTGCTCATGCGCTTTGGGGGGCGTCTTCGCGGCAGAGCGCCTGGCTCAGGCAGTGCACGCCACCGCCGCCGAGGGTGAACATCGACATGTCCGGGTCGTAGACCTCGAACCCCAGGGCGCGCATCTTAGCGTTCAGATCCTTGGCGCCGTCCATCGACAGCACCTTGCCATCCCCCAGCGCCACCAGGTTCACACCCAGGTTCTTCGCTTCGGCATAGGAGACATCGACGATCTCGATGCCCCAGCTTTTGACGATATCCACCAGCCAGGGCTCCATCGCGTCGATGCAGGCCACTGCCAGCTTCTCGGCCAGCGGCACGATCAGCCCATCCATATGCACAAACTCGCGGCTGATCGGGGCCACCACGGCCTCCCAGCCTTCGGCGCGGACAAATTCGGCGACCTGCTCCGAACCTTCTTTCTCGGAGCGCTCACCGCAATAGCCGATCAGAACCCGGCCCGGCTCAATGATATTGAAGTCGCCGCCCTCGAAATGGCCCGCGGTAGCGAACTTCCAGATCGGGATATCATTGTCCTGATAGAATTTGATCGCGGTGGCATAATCCGCCCGGCGGCATTTCAGCTGCATATGGCAGATCAGCGCGCCCCAGGGTGTCATGGCCGAACTGTCGCGGGCGAAGAAATTGCGGTGCAGCACCTCGTCGCTGTCCAGGTAATGGCAGGTGACGCCGGCCCCCTCGTAGATCGACACCATCTCTGAGTGCTGCTTCATCGCCAGCTGCAGGTCGAACTGCACGCCGGTCTTATGCGCATTGGCCAGAGTGCGGCCGATCAGCGGGCCGGCCTCAACCCATTTGAAATACTCCGGCTTGCCCAGCAGAACATCCGTCAGCTTGGCGTAGTCGTTGTTGATCCCCCAGCGCTTGGCCGTTGCAGTGCTTGCATCCATGCTGCTCAACCTCCCAGTCATTACATGCTTGGGAGGAAGGATCGTTCGGGATTAGCTTTTATTAAATTACAAACTAAGGGACTTAACTTTTACATCCATGCAAGTATGGTGACGCCATGCTGCCGCCCGCCCTCTCCAAAGCCGACCTGCACCTGCTCTACGTCTTCTGCGCGGTGGTGGAAGCGCGCGGGTTTTCGGCGGCGCAGATTACGTTGAATGTCTCGGCTTCCACCATCTCGCGGCAGATTGCAGATCTGGAAACCCGGCTGGGCATGCGCCTGTGCCAGCGCGGGCGCAAGGGGTTCCGGCTGACGGATAAAGGCGAGATCGTCTATGCCGCCTCGCACAAGCTGTTTGCGGCGCTGGACCAGTTCGGCGAGACGGTGGACGGTACCCGAGGCAAACTGGTCGGCCGTTTGCCGGTGGCGGCGATCGACAATTGGGTGTTCAACAACGAGGCACCGATCATGAGTGCCCTGGCCGAATTCACCCGGATCGCGCCGGAGGTTGAGATCGAGATGCATTCGCTGGCTCCGGATGACATCGAGATGGCGGTGCAGGATGGCCAGATCGCGCTGGGCGTCGGGGTGTTTCACAAACACAAGCCTGGCCTGATCTATGAGACCCTGGGATATGAACGGATTGGGCTTTACTGCAGCCGCGGCCATCCATTGTTTACCGCTGACACGCCTGCGCGTGTCGAGGAGCTGCTGCCGCAGGCCAATTTCTGCAAGCGGGCCTACCTGAACGAAGATCTGGTGGCACCGGTCTCCCGCGGGCTGCCGTCAAACGCCAGCGCGCATCAGATTGAAGGCATTGCAATGCTGGTGTTGACAGGCCGCTACATTGGTTACTTGCCCGAAAGCTTTGCCGATATCTGGGTGCGCGAGGGCCGGGTGCGCTCCGTTGGCGACGGCATGTTTGATCTTAAGTCCGAGATCAAGCTGGTGCGCAAACGCGGCGAGGAGCCGAATCTGGTGGTGAAAACCTTCATCCAGCTGGTGCGTGACGCAGCTGGGCAAACGGCACCTTTGAGATCCTGAAAAGCTGCACTGCCCTTCCGGTCGTCCCGGTCCGGCGTCAGAGAATCGGGCTTTGAACAAGGCGCATTGACGGTTGCAGGCACCATACGCGCAAGCCGCATAGGTCCCGGCTGGAGCCTGCCGGCGCATGGAATTTTGCCGGTTTTGCCGGATTCTCTCCTGCATGCGGCCACAAACTGGCCGGCATTTCCCGGCACAGTTTCAGAACCAACCAGGTTCAGGAGGATCCAATGCTAAGCAAACAGGTAATGCTGACGAGCGCCATGACGCTGGCCTGCGCGCTGGGTATCGGGTTCTATATGCAGGCCTCCGGCCCGGGCTGGGTGGCTGGTCCGGTTGCGGCCGCTGACCCGCAGCTGCCCGGCGAGCCCGAAGCAGCCCAGCTGCAGATTGAGCAAATTACTCTGACGTCGGCTCCTGTGGAAGAAGAGAACGGGATCGAAGACGGCGCGGCAGCAGCCCCGGTGCAGCCCCTTCTCTGCCAGATGACAGCAACTGCCGAGGCAGCTCCGGCGGCTATGGTCAGCCTGTCGGTTTCGGCTCCATGCCGTGCCAGTGAACGTCTGACCGTGCATCACAGCGGAATGAGCTTTACGGTGAAGCTGGATGCGTCGGGCCGCTATTCCGCGCTGGTGCCGGCACTGGCACAGACGGCAGTGTTCATTGCCGAGACGGTCAGCGGCAATGGTGCCGTTGCTGTCGCCGAGGTGGAGGATATTGGCTCCATCGAACGCGTTGTTCTGCAATGGAGCGGCAGCAGCGGATTGGAAATCCATGCCCGGGAATTCGGTGCGGCATATGGCAGTGCCGGCCATGTCTGGCATGGCGCCGCAACCGGGGCTGGACAGGCCATCCGCTTGGGCAACGGCAGCCTTCTGGGAGCCCGGGTGGCAGAGGTTTACAGCCTTCCCGCCAGTCTGCCCGGCCAGTCCGGCACCGTGGCGCTTACTGCCGAGGCCGAAGTCACCGCAGAAAACTGCGGGCGCGATGTTGCCGCTCAGGCGCTGCAGCTGCGCGGCGGCCGCCTCAGCAGCCGGGATCTGGTGATGGCCATGCCTGGTTGCGATGCACAGGGCAGTTTTCTGGTGTTGAATAATCTTGTGGAAGACCTGAAAATCGCAACCAACTGATTTGCGGTAATTCCAGGTACCCTCATGAACATGCTCCGTGCGGCCATCTGTGCCGCACTTTTTCTAGCAGCCTTCGCGCGCGCGCTTGCAGCGCAGGATGTCACGTTGTCCTCGCCCGACGGCGCGGTTGAAATCACCGGCACCCTGCTGGGGTTTGACGGCGAATTCTACCGGGTGCAGACCCAGTTCGGCGAATTGACCGTGGACGGTTCGGGCGTGGTCTGCGACGGGCCTGGCTGCCCCAGCCTGTCCGGGTTTGTGGCTGAGATCACGCTGGCCGGATCTTCGTCGATGTCCGAGGTCCTTCTGCCTGCGCTGATCGAGGGGTTTGCGCTGCGCAATGGCTATCAGACCCGCCGGGAGGCGCTGCCCGAAGGCAATTTCAGCCATGTGCTGCTGCGGGGACAGACGCCGGCTGCCCGGTTCACCTTTATCGTCAGTAAAACCGATGCTGGATTGGCTGCGCTGCTGGCTGACGAGGCCGATGTGGCGATGGCCTTGCGTGAAATCCGCCCGGCTGAGCGGGAAGCGGCACGCGCCGCGGGGCTGGGCGACCTGACAGCCCCAGGGCGCAGCCGGGTGCTGGCCCTGGATGCTTTTGTGCCGGTTGTGGCACCCAGCAACCCGGTGCGCGAGATCTCACTGCCGCAGCTGGCCCGGGTGCTTTCGGGAGAGATCACCAATTGGCAGGAACTTGGCGGCCCGGATGCGCCGGTTTCGCTGCATCTGCCAGCCGCCGGTTCCGGGCTTGCGCAGGCCGTGGAGGACAAGCTCATGGCGCCGTTCGGGTCCGGTTTTCCAGCGGCGGCCCGCCGCCACGCCCGCAGCAGCGCGCTGGCCCGCCAGGTTCTGGTTGATCCTTTTGCGATTGGCATTGCCAGCTATGCCGAGAAGGGCGCTGCGCGGATGCTGACTTTGACCGGGCCTTGCGGTTTTGCTCTGAAGGCCAGCCGGCGGGCCGTGAAAACCGAAGATTACCCGCTTACGGTGCCGATGTTCCTGTATTTGCCGGCCCGCCGTCTGCCCAAGGTCGCCAGAGATTTCATGGCCTATGTGCGCGGCCCTGCGGCACAGGCGGTGATCCGGCGGGCAGGATTTGTGGACCAGGCGCCGGAGCTCATTCCGGTCAGCCGCCAGGGCAGCCGCCTGGCCAATGCGGTTCTGGCGGCAGAGGGGAAAGCGGGGCTGGATGAGCTGCAGCGGCTGGTCACTGCGCTGAACGGTTTGCAGCGGCTGACGGTATCGTTCCGGTTCGAGCCCGGCTCCGCCCGGCCGGACGCGCAATCCCGCAGCAATATCGAACAGCTGGCTCGGGCGCTGGAAGCGGGAGCGTATGACGCAAAAGAGCTTGTTTTTGCCGGGTTTTCTGATGGAGTGGGAGCTGCGGAAGGCAACCGGAAGATTGCGTTGAAACGGGCTGGCGCAGTGCAGGACGCAGTGATCAAGGCTGCTGAAACAGCCGATATCAGCCGGGTGAAAATCCGCACCGAAGGCTTTGGCGAAGCGCTTCCGATGGCCTGTGACGACAGCGCCTGGGGCCGCCAGATCAACCGCCGGGTTGAGGTCTGGGTGCGGTAACCTTCATGGGGCGGGAAGCTCCCGCGCGTTTGTCACGGCATCAAAGATGCCCTGCAAACCCTTGGGCCCGGCACCGCGCGGGCGCGCGGTGCGGCAGCGCTAAAGAAGCCCGTGGGCGCGGAAGCTGAGCTCGGTGGATTTACCGATGATCAGATGGTCGTGGAGAGTGATTCCCAGGGCCGTGAGCGCGACCTGTATCTGCTCAGTCATACTGATGTCGCTGTCTGAGGGGGTGGGGTCCCCGGAGGGGTGATTATGCACTAAAATCAAGGCGCTGGCGTTCAACTCCAGGGCGCGTTTGGCAACTTCGCGGGGGTAGACGGGGACATGGTCAACGGTACCGCGGGCCTGCTCTTCGTCGGCAATCAGCACGTTTTTGCGGTCCAGGAACAGGATGCGGAACTGCTCGGTCTCGCGGTGGGCCATGGTGGTGTGGCAGTAGTCCAGAAGCGCGTCCCAGCTGGAGATCACCTGCCGTTGCATCACCCGGGCACGGGCCATGCGGTGGGCGGCGGCCTCTAGCACTTTGAGGTCAGTGATCACTGCATCGCCGATGCCCTTGACGGTGGCCAGCCGCTCCGGTGAGGCGGTGACGACACGGTTGAAATCACCAAAAGTATCAAGCAGTTGCCGGGCCAAAGGCTTAACGTCGCGGCGCGGGATGGAGCGGAACAGGACCAGTTCCAGAAGTTCGTAGTCCGGCATTGCGGCAGCGCCGCCCGTCATGAAGCGGTCGCGCAGGCGGGAGCGGTGGTCCTTGATGTAGGAGGGCAGGCGGCCGGCGGTCAGGGGCTGTGGGGGGGCTTCGTCGCTGCCGGGGAACAGCGGCAGGGAGACGTCCTGGAATGAGGGGTCCTGTGCCATGGCGCCATGGTGCCGCCATCTTGGTTGAGGAAGTGTTAATGCGGGCTGCTTTGCGGCGGCAGTGAGGGGGATCTGTGTGCACCATCTGTGCACCTCTTGTGCACCGCAGCGGTGCGGCATGGGGTGTGAAGGGGCAGTGGCCTATGGTCCAGTCAGCATAGAAGCGTAGAATCCTGACCAATCCTGAGGTTCCGGGAACTCAGTTTGAAACTTTTCTCTGTCATGGCGGTCCAAGACCGAGAACCACTCGCGGAAGTTTCTCATGTAATCTTCACCGCCGCCCATACGCCAGCACATCGAAGCCCGGCCGTAGCCCGGTATCTCGTGCCAGGGTGGTACGACGGTTCCTTCCTTGACGCGCTTGTCCCACGCAGCATTTCCCTTGGCGATGACATCCTCCAAAAATGCCATGGCGTCATCAGGGATTTTGCCGTCGATGATCTTCCATTCTTTTTTGGCCACTACTGATCCTTCTTAAAAAGAAAGCGCCCCGGCTGGGACGCTTTCAGAAAGCCAGAGAGTTGGCAACGCCCGGGGCTCCGCCCGTTCGGCCCTGAAACCGTCCCCCGGACGGTTTCCCAGACGGGCCTCACCCCTTCATGCCATCCCAGAAGCTTTTCACCGAAGAGAAGAAGCTGCGGGATTCGGGGTTGGTGTTTTCCTCGGAGATCTCCTCGAACTCGCGCAGAAGCTCTTTCTGGCGGGAGGTGAGGTTCACAGGGGTTTCCACCGCCAGTTCGATGAACATGTCGCCGGTGGCGCCGCCGCGCAGTGCGGGCATGCCTTTGCCGCGCAGGCGCATCTGGCGGCCGGACTGGCTGCCTTCGGGGATCTGGACACGGCCGCGGCCGCCGTCGATGGTCGGCACTTCGATCGAGCCGCCAAGCGAGGCTTTGGCCATGCTGACGGGAACGCGGCAATAAAGGTTGTTGCCGTCGCGTTCGAACAGCGCGTGCTGGGTCACCTCGACAAAGATGTAGAGATCGCCGGGAGGGCCGCCGCGCAGGCCGGCTTCGCCTTCGCCTGCCAGGCGGATGCGGGTGCCGGTTTCCACGCCTGCCGGGATGTTCACCGACAGCGAGCGGTCCTTTTCGACGCGGCCGTGGCCGTGGCAGGACTTGCACGGGTTCTTGATGATCTGGCCCAGGCCCGAGCAGGTCGGGCAGGTGCGCTCAACGGTGAAGAAGCCCTGCTGCGCGCGGACCTTGCCCATGCCGGAGCAGGTCGGGCAGGTGGTGGGTTCCACGCCGCCTTCGGCACCGGTGCCCTCGCAAGAGGTGCAGGAGACCGAGGTCGGAACCTTGATGGTCTTGTGCAGGCCGCCAAAAGCCTCTTCGAGCGAGACGCGCAGGTTGTAGCGCAGGTCGGCGCCGCGGGAGGCCCGCTGCCGTCCGCCGCCGCGCTGCTGGCCGCCCATGAAGTCGCCGAACAGGTCGTCGAACACGTCGGAGAAAGCGGAGGAGAAATCGCCGCCGCCAAAACCTTGGCCGCCGCCGCGCTGGCCGCCGCCGCCCATGCCGTTTTCAAAGGCAGCATGGCCAAAGCGGTCATAGGCCGCTTTTTTCTCGGCATCTTTCAGGACGTCATAAGCCTCGTTGGCTTCCTTGAACTGCGACTCGGCGTCCGGATTGTCCTTGTTCCGGTCGGGGTGCAGTTCCTTGGCCTTCTTGCGAAAGCCCTTTTTGATCTCGTCGGCGGAGGCGCCTTTGGCCACCCCGAGAACATCGTAATAATCGCGTTTTGACATCGGTTACCCCATCTGCCGCAACGAAAATGGGCCGGTCCGGGGTCCGGACCGGCCCGCTATGGCCTGAGTTTCAGGCTTAGCGCTTATCGTTATCCAGGTCTTCGAATTCGGCATCAACGATGTCGTCGTCGGCCGGGCCTGCGGCCTCATCTGCGGCTGCCGGTTCGTCGTCGCCGTCTGCTTCAGCCTGCGCTTTGTAGATCGCTTCACCCAGCTTCATCGCCGCTTCGGTAACATTCTGGATGCCGGATTTGATCTTCTCGGCGGTCGATTTCTCGTTTTCCAGATCGTCCTTCAGCGCAGCAACCGCCAGTTCGATCACTTCGATGGTGGACGGGTCGACCTTGTCGCCGTGCTCCTCGACCGACTTCTCGGTGGAGTGGATCAGCGATTCGGCCTGGTTCTTGGCTTCGATCAGCTCGCGGCGTTCCTTGTCGGCTTCCGCGTTCTCCTCGGCGTCCTTGACCATCTTTTCGATGTCGTCGTCGGACAGGCCGCCCGAGGCCTGGATGGTGATCTGCTGTTCCTTGCCGGTCGCCTTGTCTTTGGCGCCGACCGACACGATGCCGTTGGCGTCGATGTCAAAGGTCACTTCGATCTGCGGCATGCCGCGCGGCGCCGGCGGGATTTCCTCGAGGTTGAACTGGCCGAGCATCTTGTTGTCGGCTGCCATTTCACGCTCGCCCTGGAACACGCGGATGGTCACGGCGTTCTGGTTGTCTTCCGCGGTCGAGAACACCTGCGACTTCTTGGTCGGGATAGTGGTGTTGCGGTCGATCAGACGGGTGAAGACGCCACCCAGGGTTTCGATGCCGAGGGACAGCGGGGTCACGTCGAGCAGAACCACGTCTTTGACGTCGCCCTGCAGAACGCCGGCCTGGATGGCGGCGCCCATGGCAACCACTTCGTCCGGGTTCACGCCTTTGTGGGGCTCTTTGCCGAAGAATTTGGTTACTTCTTCGATGACTTTCGGCATCCGGGTCATGCCGCCGACCAGAACCACCTCGTCCACGTCGGAGGCGGACAGGCCAGCATCCTTCAGAGCCGCCTTGCACGGATCCATGGAGCGTTTGATCAGGTCAGCCACCAGGCTTTCCAGCTTGGCGCGGGTCAGTTTCATCACCAGGTGCAGCGGCTGGCCCGAGGAGGGATCCATCGAGATGAACGGCTGGTTGATCTCGGTCTGCGAGGTGGAGGAGAGTTCGATCTTGGCTTTCTCTGCGGCCTCTTTCAGACGCTGCAGGGCCATCTTGTCCTTGGACAGATCGACGCCGTTTTCCTTTTTGAACTCGTCAGCCAGGTAGTTGACGATGCGCATGTCGAAGTCTTCGCCGCCCAGGAAGGTGTCGCCGTTGGTCGACTTCACTTCGAACAGGCCGTCGTCGATTTCCAGGATGGTGACGTCGAAGGTACCGCCGCCGAGGTCATAAACCGCGATGGTCTGGGTGTCTTCTTTGTCGAGGCCATAAGCCAGCGCAGCCGCGGTCGGCTCGTTGATGATGCGCAGAACTTCGAGGCCTGCGATCTTGCCGGCGTCTTTGGTGGCCTGGCGCTGTGCGTCGTTGAAGTAGGCCGGCACGGTGATAACCGCCTGGGTGACTTCCTCGCCCAGGTAGGATTCTGCGGTCTCTTTCATCTTGCCCAGGGTGAAGGCGGAGATCTGCGACGGGGAGTATTTCTCACCCTTGGCTTCAACCCAGGCGTCGCCGTTGCCGCCGTTGACGATGGCGAAGGGCACCATTTTCTTGTCTTTGGCGACGGCCGGGTCGTCGTTACGGCGGCCGATCAGGCGTTTCACACCAAAGACGGTGTTGTCGGGGTTGGTGACAGCCTGGCGCTTGGCCGGCTGGCCGACGAGACGCTCGTCGTCGGTGAAGGCAACAATCGACGGGGTGGTGCGCGCGCCCTCGGCGTTTTCAATCACGCGGGGCTGCGAGCCGTCCATGATGGCCACACAGGAGTTGGTGGTACCCAGGTCGATGCCGATAACTTTGCTCATATTCGATCCCTTTTACTACTCAAGGCGATTACCCGAGGCCTGAACCCGTTGCGGCATCCCGGCCCCGATTGAAGTTGCGGTTTGGTCTGCACCTTGCCGCGTCCCGGCGTATATAGGGAGCAGAAAACGCCCCTGCAAGCGCCCAGATTGGCTGTGATGCGTGAATCGATGCGCTTTTTTGCAAGGGTCATGGTTAAGGATGGATGAACGGCAATGACCCTGCTGCGCGTGCGCGGATTTGATGTGTGCAAGGGCTATTTGGAACCCGCCCGCCAGGCGGTGCTGATCGAGGCTTTGCGGCCGGTGCTGAAAGCTGCGCCTCTGTTTTCGCCCAAGGTGCGGGGCGGCGGGCAGATGTCGGTGCGGATGACTTCGGCGGGGCAGTTCGGCTGGTATTCCGATGGTTCCGGCTACCGCTATGCGGAGCAGCACCCCAAGGGGCAGAAGTGGCCGGCAATCCCTGAGGCGGTTCTGGACATCTGGCGGGACCTGACCGGGCTGGAGCGGCAGCCGGAGTGCTGCCTGCTCAACTACTATGGCGAGGGAGCCCGGATGGGGCTGCATCAGGACAAGGACGAGGCGGATTTTTCCTTTCCCGTGGTGTCCATTTCGCTGGGGGACGACGGGTTGTTCCGGATCGGCAACCGCACCCGCGGGGGCAGGACCGAATCGGTGTGGCTGAACTCGGGCGATGTGGTGGTGATGGGGGGCGAGGCGCGGCTCGCGTATCACGGGGTGGACCGGATCCGGTTCAAATCCTCCCGCCTGCTGCCCAAGGGGGGAAGGATCAATCTGACACTGCGCGTGGTGACCTGAGGGGCGCCGGACCAAAAGTTTTCAAAAACTTTTGCCGGGAGTTTTACTCAAAAACCTTGTGCTGCGCCTGACGTCAGCGCCGCGCGCTCCAGCTGATGGAGACATGGCGGCGGGTGTAGAATTCGCCCATCAGGCCGATCACGATCAGGATCAGGGCAACCCAGGCGGCATACTGCCAGGAGCTGAAATGCGGGTTGTAGTTGATGAAGACATAGCCGCGGGACTGATCAATGCAGTGAAACAGCGGGTTCCAATCGAACATGGCCAGCATGAAACTGGGCAAGGTGTTCGCAAGGAACATCTTGCCCGAGGCGATCATATTGGCACGCTGGTAGATCATTGTCAGGATGCTGACCAGCCCGGGCGCCCAGGGTTTCAGCACCAGCAGCACCAGCCCGACCGCGGCCCCGGTGATCCAGGACAGCAGCACCATGCCAAAAGCCGGAATGGGCTGTTCGATGTGCACGGGCGTAAAGGCGACATGATACACAAACAGGATGATGAACAGCGACAGCACCTGAATATAGAGCGCGCCGATTGCCGCCGACGCAATTGCCACCATCGTATTCATCGGCGCATGCTGCATCATCGGGCTGCTTGGCCCCTCGGCGTTGGCAACAGCGCCAACCGTCTTGGTGTGGACCATGAACAGAAAGACACCGGACATCACATACAGCAGGAAATCGCCGCGGATGGCTGAGCCGCGCAGCCCGAGCAGGGAGAACATGGCATAGAACGCGCCCACGAAGAGCACGGCCTGGAGGATATTCAGGCCGAGGGCCAGAAATGCATTGTTGTGCTTGGAACGGACGCTGCGCACCACCGAGTGAAACACCACCTCGGCGAAGGGGATAAATCCGAAGTACCAGGATTGCTGTGAGCGCTGCTGAAACATGAGGCCTGTAATCTCTGCTCGAATTTGATGCGGCTGCTTGCCGTTCTGCTGTCAGCGCATCATAAGGGGGAGCAGGCAAATTTTCAATTAAACCTGTATCAGGGAGAGCTGCGTGACTTATGAAGACCTGGTGCCCGTGATCCGCCGCCTGGCCATCGAGGCCGGCGCAAAGATTATGGAAATCTACAACTCCGACGATTTCGACGTGAAGGTCAAATCCGACGAAAGCCCGGTGACCGAGGCTGATGAAGCGGCAGACGCGCTGATCTCGGCCGGTCTGCGGGCAGCGTTCCCTGACATGATGCTGGTGACCGAGGAACAGTCGGCCTCGCATAAGGAGCGCGGCGACACCTTCTTGATCGTCGATCCGCTGGACGGCACCAAGGAGTTCATCCACCGCCGCGGCGACTTTACGGTCAATATCGCGCTGGTCGAAAAAGGCGTGCCGACCCGCGGCGTGGTCTATGCACCGGCCAAGCAGCGCATGTTCTTTACCCTGGCCGACGGCAGCGCGGTCGAAGAGACCGGCGCCTTTGATCCCGCGGCGATCGGCGAGACCCGCCCGATCCGGGTGGCAGACAGCGATAATTCCGCCCTGATGGTGGTGGCGTCGAAATCGCACCGCGACCAGGCCACCGACGACTACATCGGCAAGTACAGCGTCAAGGACAGCAAGAGCGCCGGCTCGTCGCTGAAGTTCTGCCTGGTGGCCACCGGCGAGGCGGATCTGTACCCGCGCGTCGGCCGCACCATGGAGTGGGACACCGCTGCCGGTCACGCGGTGCTCGCAGGGGCTGGCGGCAATGTGGTGCGTTTTGACGATCATTCCCCGCTGATTTATGGCAAAGAGGGCTATGCGAACCCGTTCTTCATCGCCTATGCACCGGCCGTGGAACTGAAGAAAGCCTGAATGTCTGTCCTGATCGTCATCCCCGCCCGCTATGCCTCAACCCGCTATCCCGGCAAGCCGCTGGTGCCGCTGACCGGCGCCACTGGCGAGAAACGCACGCTGGTCGAGCGTTCCTGGCGGGCGGCCTGCTCGGTCCAGGGCGTGGACCGGGTTGTGGTGGCGACGGATGACGATCGCATCAAAGACGCTGCCGAGGGGTTTGGCGCCGAGGTGGTTATGACCTCGGAAACCTGCGCCAATGGCACCGAACGCTGTGCCGAAGCGCATGCGGCGCTGGGCGGCGGCTATGACATTGTCGTAAACCTGCAGGGCGATGCGCCGCTGACCCCGCATTGGTTTGTCGAGGACCTGGTGGCGGGCCTGCGCGCGGCGCCGGGCATGGGGCTGGCAACACCGGTCCTGCGCTGCAACGGCGAAACGCTGAACAGCCTTCTGGCCGACCGCAAGGCCGGCCGGGTCGGCGGCACCACCGCGGTATTTGCCGAAGACCGCAGTGCGCTCTACTTCTCCAAAGAGGTGGTGCCCTATTGCGGCGAAACCTACGGAGATGGCGAAAATACGCCGGTCTACCACCATGTCGGCGTCTATGCCTACCGTCCGGATGCGCTGGCAGCGTATCCTGACTGGGAGACCGGGCCGCTGGAAAGCCTGGAAGGGCTGGAACAGCTGCGCTTCCTGGAGAACGGCCGCAAGGTGCTGTGCGTGGAAGTTGAGGCGCGCGGGCGGGAATTCTGGGAGCTGAACAATCCCGAGGATGTGCCGCGGCTGGAAGCGATGATGAAGAAGATGGGGCACGAGTGACTGGAAGATGGTAATGAGGGCAAAAGCTGATACAGGGCCGCGGCAGCGGGCTGCGGCAGGCAGCTGCTTTACAATTTGTTGGAGAAACCCGGGCATGATGCGCGCCAGACGTCTTGCGCCCTGCGCGGGAGACAGCCGCCGGCCCCGGGATTTGAGTATTGAGAGAACGCTATGCGCAGAAAAGTAACCAAAGCAATTTTTCCGGTTGCAGGCCTGGGAACCCGGTTCCTGCCCGCAACGAAATCCGTTCCGAAAGAGATCATGACCCTGGTCGACCGGCCGCTGGTGCAATACGCCATCGACGAGGCGCGCGCAGCCGGGATCAAGGAGTTCATCTTTGTCACTTCGCGCGGCAAGGGGGCTTTGGAAGACTATTTCGACCACTCGCCGGTGCTGGAGCAGGAGCTGCGCAAAAAGGGCAAGGATGAGCTGCTGGAAGTGCTCCAGAGCACCAATATGGAATCCGGCGCCATTGCCTATCTGCGTCAGCACAAGGCGCTGGGCCTGGGCCATGCTGTCTGGTGCGCCCGCCGCCTGATCGCCAATGAGCCCTTTGCGGTGATCCTGCCGGACGACGTGATTGCAGCCGAAAAGCCCTGCCTGCAGCAGATGGTCGAGGCCTATGAGGAAACCGGCGGCAACATGGTCGCGGCGATGGAAGTGCCGCCCGAGAAGACCTCCGCCTACGGCGTTCTGGACGTGAAGGACGACATGGGCCAGGTGGTTTCTGCCAATGGCATGGTGGAAAAGCCGAAGGCTGAGGAGGCCCCGTCGAATCTGGCGGTGATCGGCCGCTATATCCTGTCGCCTTCGGTTCTGAAGAACCTGAACAAGATGAAGTCGGGTGCCGGCGGCGAGATCCAGCTGACCGACGCAATTGCCGAGGACATCGCCCAGGACGTGCCGGTTTACGGCTACCGCTTCCGCGGCCAGCGGTTCGACTGCGGCTCTAAGGCGGGCTTTCTGCAGGCGACCGTTGCCTTTGCTCTGGCGCGGGATGAACTGCGGGACGATCTGATGAGCTATATTTCCGAGATCGCCCAGGTCGGCAAAGCCGCCCAGTAAAACCTTTGGCCGCCCTGCCGGGGCGGCCCTGCATGGGGCAGAGACAGTGACAAATATCCTCGTGACCGGCGGCGCCGGCTATATTGGCTCGCATGCCTGCAAGGCGCTGAAGGCGGCGGGCTATACCCCTGTAACCTACGACAATCTGGTGACCGGCTGGCAGGATGCGGTGAAATTCGGCCCCTTCGAGAAGGGCGACCTGAATGACCGCGCCCGGCTGGACGAAGTTTTTGCCAAGTACCAGCCCGCCGCCGTGATGCATTTTGCGGCGCTCAGCCAGGTTGGCGAAGCGATGAGCGAGCCGGGCCGCTACTGGGCCAACAACACCGGCGGTTCGCTGAACCTGATCGAAGCTGCGGTTGCAGCGGGCTGCCTGGACTTCGTGTTCTCCTCGACCTGTGCCACCTATGGCGAGCACGACAATGTGGTACTGGACGAAAACACCCCGCAGCTGCCGCTGAACGCCTATGGCGCGTCCAAGCGCGCGGTGGAGGATATCCTCAAGGATTTCGGCGCTGCGCATGGGCTGCGCTCGGTGATCTTCCGCTATTTCAACGTGGCGGGAGCGGACCCCGAGGCTGAGGTGGGCGAGTTCCACCGCCCCGAGACCCATCTGGTGCCGCTGGTGCTGGATGCGATTGCGGGCAAGCGTGATGCGCTGACCATCTTCGGCACCGACTACGACACGCCGGACGGCACCTGCATCCGCGATTACGTGCATGTCTGCGATCTGGTGGATGCGCATGTGCTGGGCCTGAAATGGCTGGAAGCGGGCAAGGGCAGCCAGGTGTTCAACCTGGGCACCGGTTCAGGCTTTTCTGTCCGCGAGGTGATGGACAAGGCGGAAGCCGTGACAGGGCAAAAGGTGCCCTGCAACACTGGCGAGCGCCGGGCGGGGGACTGCACCAAACTGGTTTCGGGCTCGACCCGGGCGGTGACCGACCTGGGCTGGGAGCCGCAGCGGTCGACGCTGGAGGTAATGATTGCCGACGCCTGGAAGTGGCATAAGACAGGCCACTACGAGGGCTGAGCATGACAGGCCCCGCCGCTCCTGACCTGCCGCCGCTGGGCCTGACCGGGGCCTACCGGATGCGGTGGAAGCGGCGGCGGATGCTATGGCGGAGCCTGCGGGCCCGCCGCCAGCTGGCCAAAGTTGCGAACCGGACCGCGCAGATTCCCGGCGGCGGGGTGCTCGTCTTTACCGTCCTGCGCAACGAGATCACCCGGCTGCCGTATTTCCTGGAGCACTACCGCCGCCTGGGTGCCGTGCATTTTCTGGCAGTGGATAACGGCAGCGATGACGGCAGCACCGAATTGCTGGCGGCGCAGCCGGATGTGTCGCTGTGGCAGACTTCGGCGAGTTACCGTGAGACCCGCTTTGGCCTGGATTGGCTGGGCTGGCTGCTGATCCGCTATGGGCACGGGCGCTGGTGCCTGACGGTGGATACGGACGAACTGCTGGTCTACTCCGGCATGGAACAGCACGGGCTGCCGCAGCTGACTGAGGTTCTGGAGCGCCGCGGCCAGCCGGGTTTTGGCGCTTTGATGCTGGACCTCTATCCCAAGGGACCGCTGGGAACGCAAAGCTATGCGCCGGGGCAGGACCCCTGCGAGGTGCTGCAATGGTTTGATGCCGGGCCTTACAGGGCGGTCCGGCAGCACCCGGCAGGCAATCTGTGGGTGCAGGGCGGTGCCCGGGAGCGGATGTTCTTTCAGGCCCAGCCGGAGCGGTCGCCAACGCTGAACAAGATCCCGCTGATCCGCTGGAACCGCCGCTATGCCTATATCAACTCTACTCATTCGCTGCTGCCGCCGGCGCTGAATGCGCTGTACAGGGGACCGGGCGGCGCGGCGCCTTCGGGGGTGCTGCTGCACACCAAGTTCCTGCCCGAAATTGTTTCCAAATCGGCAACGGAAAAACAGCGCGGGCAGCATTTTCACACGCCGCAGCAGTTTGATGCCTACTACGACCGCATTACGGAGGCTCCGGATTTGTGGCATGCCGGGTCGGTGCGGTACCGGGGCCCCGGGCAGCTGGCGGAGCTGGGGCTGATGCAGCCTGCTGCTTGGTGAGGCCCAGAGTGAGACATCTGCTGCAACGGCACTGTTGCAGCGGGACCGTAGCTCCGTGTAACTGTTTCTAAATTCGTTGTTAATACAGTGCACCCGTGACATATTGTGCGGAAGCTTGCGACAGGTCCGGGACGGACCGGCCAGGCGGGTGCGCTCCTTGAGAGATGATTTGGAGTAAACGTGGGGCTTTGGGATTCTTACCGGATGCGGTTGCGGCGCAAGCGGCGGCTTGTGCGCGCGGTGCGCAAATCCGGTGAACTCACCCCGGTGCAGGATCATACGGGGTCGATCCGGCCCGGTGACATCCTGTTGGTCTGCACCATGCGCAACGAACAGATCCGGCTGCCCTATTTCCTGCAGTATTACCGCGGCATGGGGATCAATCATTTCCTGTTCGTGGACAATGGTTCCACCGATGGCACTGCCGACTACCTGCGCGGAATGGCGGATGTGTCGCTGTGGCAGACGACCGCCAGCTATAAGCGGGCGGGGTTCGGCATCGACTGGATGAACTATCTCAAGCGCAAATACGCGCACGGCCACTGGGTGCTGGTGGTCGATCCGGATGAGTTCTTTATCTACCCGTTCTGCGATACAAGGCCGATCCGGGCGCTGACCGACTGGCTGGACAATTCCGCGATCCGCAGCTTTTCGGCGATGCTGATCGACGTCTATCCCAAGGGCCGGATCGGCGAGGTGCCGTATCAGGCAGGGCAGAATCCGCTGGATATCGCCCATTGGTTCGACAGCGGCAATTACATGATCTCCCGCAACCCGGAATACGGCAACCTGTGGATTCAGGGCGGGCCGCGGGCGCGGGTGTTCTTTGCCGACCAGCCGCAGAAGGCGCCGGCGCTGAACAAGATACCGCTGGTCAAATGGCACCGGCGCTTTGCCTATGCGAGCTCGACCCATGCGCTGCTGCCGCGCGGGCTGAACCAGGTCTATGAGGCGGATGGCGGCGAGAAGGCCAGCGGCGCGCTGCTGCACACCAAGTTCCTGGATACGTTCACCGCCAAAGCGCAGGAGGAACTGGTCCGGGGGCAGCATTATGCCGGGTCGGTGGAATACAAGGCCTATGCAGGCGGATTGGCGGAGCAGCCGGAGCTGTGGTGCAAATGGAGCGAGAAATACATCAACTGGCGCCAGCTTGAGATTCTGGGGCTGATGTCCAAGGGGAACTGGGCATGAGCACGGTCGGGGTGGTCATGCTGGTGCACACGGCGCTGGAGCGGGCGGCGCAGGTGGTACGGCATTGGACCGCCAGCGGCTGCCCGGTGGTCCTGCATGTGGACCGCAACGTGGACCCCCGGGTGTTCACCCGGTTCCGAGAGTCGCTGGCTGATGAACCGCTGGTGCGCTTCTCTGCCCGCCACCGCTGCGAGTGGGGCACCTGGGGCATTGTTGCAGCCTCGCAGTCCGCGTCCGAGGTGATGCTGGCGCAGTTCCCGGGCGTCCGCCATGTCTATCTCGCTTCGGGGTCCTGCCTGCCTTTGCGGCCGATCGAAGAGCTGATTGATTACCTTGCCGCCCGCCCGCGCACCGATTTCATCGAAAGCGCCACCACCGCAGATGTGCCGTGGATTGTCGGCGGCCTCAGCCATGAGCGCTTTACCCTGCGGTTCCCGTTCTCCTGGAAGAAGAACCGTTACCTTTTCGACCGTTACGTGAACTTGCAGCGCAAGCTGCGGTTCAAGCGCCGGATCCCGCCCGGGCTGGTGCCGCATATGGGCAGCCAGTGGTGGTGCCTGACCCGGCAGACCTTGTCTGCGATCCTGGAGGACCCGGAGCGCCCGGTTTATGATGCCTACTTCCGCAAGGTTTGGATTCCGGATGAAAGCTACTTTCAGACGCTGGTGCGGCAGTGTTCCAGCAATATCGAGAGCCGCTCGCTGACGCTGTCGAAATTCGATTTCCAGGGCAAGCCGCATATTTTCTATGACGATCACCTGCAGCTGTTGCGACGGTCCGACTGTTTTGTCGCCCGCAAGATCTGGCCGCATGCGGAACGGCTGTACCAGGCTTTCCTGACCGACCCGGCCGGAGCGATGAAGCGGACCGAGCCAAACCCCGGCAAGATCGACCGGATCTTTGCCAAGGCCGTAGAGCGGCGCACACGCGGCCGCCCCGGCCTCTACATGCAGAGCCGCTTTCCCGGGCATGGTTCGGAGAACGGCATCACCTCCAGCCCCTATTCCGTGTTCCAGGGCTTTACCGAGCTGTTTGAGGATTTTGAGACCTGGCTGGCCAGAACAACCGGCGCCCGGGTGCATGGCCATATCTTTGCACCCGAAGGGGCGGCATTCTCGGAAGGCCAGACCCTGCTCAACGGCTGCCTCAACGGCAGCGCCAAGGTGCGCGACTATAACCCCGAGAGTTTTCTCACCAGCCTGATCTGGAACACCCGGGGCGAACGCCAGTGCTTCCAATTCGGGCCCCGCGACAATCAGGCGGTGAACTGGCTGATAGCCCGGGATTCCAACGTGCAGATTTCGGTGATTAGCGGTGCATGGGCCGTGCCTCTGTTCAAATCCAACCGTAATTTCACCGAGCTGCGGCAGGAAGCCGCCCGGCTGCAGCGGATCGAGGCCGAGCAGCTGAAAGTGCTGCGGTCGCAATGGACCAAGGCGCGGGTGCGGATCTGGCCGATGGCGGAGTTTGCAGAGGCTCCGATGGAACCGCTGCAAACGATCATTGACGAAATCGGGCCGCTGGCAGCCCGTCACCTGAGCGAGGCGCCGAAAATGACCGATCTTGAAGGTTTCGGGCAATTCCTGCAGAATCTGAAGAACCAGGGCATGCATCCTTATTTGATGGGGGACTTCCCGGTTGAGCATGGTCCGGTCAGCATGCCAAAGCCGCCGCGCAAACCCTATCTGGTGCGATAAATCCTGATGTCTTCTTCCTTTGACTATTTTGCTGTCTTTGCGGAAATGCGGACCGGTTCCAATTTCCTGGAGGCCAACCTCAACGCCTTTGACGGACTCATCTGCCACGGCGAGGCCTTCAATCCGCATTTCATCGGCTATCCGAACAAGAGCGAAATTCTTGGCGTGACCCAGCCCATGCGCGAGGCGGACCCGGAGCGGCTGCTGCAGGAGATCAAGGCGCAGCCCGGTGTGCTGGGGGGCTTCCGCTATTTCCACGATCACGATCCGCGGGTGCTGGATACAATGCTGGACGATCCGCGCTGCGGCAAGATCGTGCTGACCCGCAATCCTTTGGACAGCTATGTGTCCTGGAAGATCGCTCAGGAAACCGGCCAGTGGAAGCTGACCAATGTGAAACGCCGCAAGGAGGCCAAGGTGCGGTTTGACGCAGCGGAGTTTGCAGCGCATGTGGAGGCGCTGCAGGACTTCCAGGTGACGCTGCTGAACCGGCTGCAGGGCCTGGGGCAGACGGCGTTTTATGTGGCTTACGAAGATTTGCAGAGCGTGGAGGTGATGAACGGGCTGGCGCGCTGGCTTGGGGTGCCGCAGCAGCTGGAGGCGCTGGACGAGAGCCTCAAGCGGCAAAACCCGGCGCCGCTGCTGTCCAAGGTCGCCAATCCTGATGACGTGCAGGAGGCGCTGGCCGGCATGGACCGGTTCAACCTGACACGGACGCCGAATTTCGAGCCGCGCCGGGGGCCGGCGGTGCCCGGCTATGCTGCCGGCGTGGTGACGCCGCTGCTGTACCTGCCGCTGAAGGGCGGGCCTGAGCCGGAGGTGGCGCGCTGGATGGCAGGCCTGGACCATGTGGCGCCGGACGGGCTGATCCAGGGCATGAACCAGAAGCAGCTGCGGCAGTGGAAACGCGGCAACAAGGGCTTCCGCAGCTTCACGGTGCTGCGCCACCCGGCAGCACGGGCGCATGCAGTGTTCTGCCGCCGCGTTCTGCGGGCGGGAGAGGGCAGTTACAAACCGGTCCGCAACACGCTGCGGCGTCAATTTGGAGTGAAAATCCCGGAAAACGGTCCAGGCGGAGGCTACTCCCTGCCGCAGCACAGAGAAGCGTTTTGCGGGTTTTTGGCATTTCTGCGGGCCAATCTGGCTGGGCAGACCTCGGTGCGGGTGGATCCGGAGTGGGCCAGCCAGAGCCAGGTTCTGGCAGGATTTGCCGAGCTCGGATCTCCGGACCTTCTGATCCGCGAGGAGGAAATGGCAGAGGATCTTCCGGCACTGGCGCGCAAACTGGGGCGGCTGGAGCCGGGGGAGGTGCCTGCTGCTGCGCCGGACGTTCCGTTTACGCTGAACGATATCTATGACGCGGAGCTGGAAGCGATGGTTGCAGCGGTGTACCAGCGCGACTATCTGGCTTTTGGCTTTGGTCCTTGGCGCCAGGACTGACCTGACCTGACCTGGCCTGCCCGGACCGCTGCGGTCTCTGCCAGCAAGGCGCTCCCGCGCCCGCCGGAAGTTTGGCAAGCCAAACATCCGCAACGGCCTTGGGCCGGGCGCCGCACGGAGTGCGGCGCGGTGATTGCGGCAGGCTTTGCGCAGAGATGCGGCGGTGCAGTGGGAAGCGCGGCTGCATGCCTGTGAGCTGAAGGCTCTCAGGCGTGCCTGGCCCAACGGGAAGAGTGCCGCCGGAAGGCGGCCGATGACGGGCGGGAGATCCTGCCACCGGAAGCAGACGGCGCAACCGGACGGGCGGCAAGCGGTGTTTGGGTTTCAGATGGCCGGAAATCGCACGTCAGGCAGCCTGAACTGACTGGTCCTCGGTCAGGATGGTGTACAAGGTTGCCGGCTCGTGATTGGCGCGCAGCTTGGTGCAGAAGCTCTGCTCGCGCAGAGTGCGGGACACCAGCGCCAGGGCTTTCAGATGCTCGACACCGGCGTCTTCCGGTGCAAACAGGGCAAAGGCGATGTCCACCGGCTGGCGGTCAACTGCTCCGAAATCCAGCGGCTTTTCCAGAATCAGGAAAATGCCGCAGACCTCGCTGATCATGTCCAGCCGGGCATGCGGCAGGGCAACGCCATGGCCCACCCCGGTGGGGCCGAGGCTTTCGCGGTCCAGCAAAGCCTCGAGCGTGGCTTGGGCGTCCAGCCCATAGGCGGTCTGAGCAACATCTGCGATTTCCTGGAACAAGCGCTTCTTGCTGGAGGCCGCACCGATTACCCGGACGGCCTCTGGCTTGAGGATGCTGGAAATCTGCATTTCTTCTGCTCCGTTCCGGCGCCCCGCAGGGGCGCCGATACCTTAGATGATCACGGGTCGATCCAGCCGATGTTGCCGTCTTCACGGCGGTAGACCACATTCAACCCGTCTTTGCCTTCGTTACGGAAGACCAGAACCGGTGCCCCTGCAAGCTCCATCTGCATCACCGCTTCCCCGACCGACAGCGACGGAATCCGGGTTTCCATTTCGGCGACGATGATCGGCTGCAGCGAGTCCGGCTCGGTATCCGCTTCCTCAGATGCGAGGATATACGAATTGGCGCCCAGATGTTCAACCGGTTCGCTGCGGTCCTTGTGGTGATCTTTCAACCGGCGCTTGTAGCGGCGCAGCTGCTTTTCCATTTTCTCGCAGCAGCCTTCGAACGCAGCATAGATTTCCGTCGCATGTGCTTTGGCCTGGGCGGTCAGTCCAGTGGACAGATGCACAGTGGTTTCACATACATACTCATGCGCCGAACGGGAAAAGACCACGGCGGCGTCGGTTGGCCGTTCAGCATACTTCTGAACAACCGAACCCAGCTCGTTCTGCACATGTGTTTGCAGAGCTTCGCCGATGTCGATCTGTTTACCGCTGATTTTGTAACGCATGTGATCTCCTTCACGAATTATTGCGGCCGAATCTGCTGCCAAGGCAATCCTTGGCAGTGTCACGTCAGATGCGGATCCGGGGGGCAGGCAAGGCGGCCGGTTGCATCGCTGCAGGCCCTGTTGCCAAGGCCATCAAGCGGTTTGCATCGGTGTGCGCATTTGCCATGAGGTAATTCGACGGCAACTGGCCGGGAGAGTCAATGCGAATCCCGGAAAAAAGAAACATGGGTTTCAGGCATATTTTTCCGGTTGCCCGCCATTGGCGGAGCGGGTCAGGAAATCCGGAAATTGTCGCCGAGGTAGACGCGGCGGACGTTTTCGTTTTCCACCACTTCCTCGGGGCTGCCGGACATCAGCACCTGGCCGTCGTGCAGGATATAGGCGCGGTCGACGATCTCGAGCGTTTCGCGCACGTTATGGTCGGTGATCAGAACACCGATGCCGCGCTTTTTCAGGTCCGCCACCAGATGGCGGATATCGCCGACCGAAATCGGGTCGACGCCGGCAAAAGGCTCGTCAAGCAGCAGGTACTTCGGATCGGCAGCCAGGCAGCGGGCGATTTCGACCCGGCGGCGCTCGCCGCCCGACAGCGCCAGGGCCGGGGCGCGGCGCAGGTGCTCGATCGAGAAGTCCGACAGCAGCTCTTCCAGCCGCTCACGGCGTTTGTGCTCGTGCTTTTGCGAGATGTCGAGCACAGCAGAGATATTGTCCTCGACCGACAGGCCGCGGAAGATCGACATTTCCTGCGGCAGGTAGCCGATGCCCAGCCGGGCGCGGCGGTACATCGGCAGGCCGGTCACGTTCTGGCCGTCTATGGTGACGGTGCCGGCCTCGGGGAATACCAAGCCGGCGATGGCGTAGAAGCTGGTGGTCTTGCCGGAGCCATTGGGACCCAGCAGTGCCACTACTTCACCGCGCTTCAGCGACATCGACACGTCGCGGATCACCACCCGCTTGCGGTAGGATTTGCGCAGCTTCTCGATGCGCAGCCCGGAGGAGCCTTCGGTAACAGTCAGATCCGGCCGCGCCATCAGTTGCTGCCGCCGTCCGGGTTCAGGATGGTTTTCACCCGGCCTGCCATCTGCGCGGTGCCCGAGGTCAGGTTCACTTCCAGCCGGTTCGAGGCCAGAGTGCCGCCTTCCTGGTTCAGCAGAACATTGCCGGTCATCACGATAGTGCCCTTGTCGATGGTGTATTCGGCGCGCTGCGCCTCGGCTGCATCTGGGCCGCTGACCAGAACCACATTGCCGGTGGCCTCCAGCCGTTCGATGCCGGCCTTGGCGCCGCTATCATCCGCGGTCTTGTAGATCACCAGTACCTTGTCGGCCGACAGCCGCATGATGCCCTGAACGATCAGCACATTGCCGGTAAACTCGGCAGAGCCGTCGGATTGGTTCACCGCCAGATTGTCAGCAGTGACCTCGACGGGCTGGCTGGGATCGGATTTGACCGCGCCAAAAGCGACGGAGGCCGTCTGCGCAGCAGCAAGGCCGGGAAGCATTGCCAGCGGCAGGCAGAATATCAGGGCGCGCAAATAGGACACAGGTTATCTTTCCGGTTTCTGGGGATCATATAGCAGCTTCACCCCGTTTTTGAACAGCATATGGACCGGGCCGCCCTCGGTTTTCACCCCGATGCGCATATTACCTGCGGTCAGCTTGCCAATTGCGCCGCTGGCGCGGACCGGGCCGGGACTTTCCGCTTCCAGCCCGCTGAGCGCGGTGTTCAGCTCTTCGGTCTCGACCAGCAGCCCGTCGGCGGAGGTAATGGTCACGTTTCCGGTGAACTGCGCGGTGTCCTGGCCGGGATGAATGGCGCCGGTCTTGGAGGCGAGGGTGATCTGCCCGCCATCGGCCAGATTGATCTCGGCAGCGAGATCGCTGGCAATCGCCGGGGAGCCGGCGCCGCCGGGACGGGCCAGCGAGGCGGTGACCATGATCTCGTCGCCCTGCGCGGTGGTGCCGGAGAAGAACGGCGCAGTGATCTGCTGGCCTTTCATCCTGTCCTCGATCTCCTTTTGGGCAAAGGGGATCACCGCGTCCGTATTCACGCCGCGCGAGATCAGGAACAGGGTGGACATCAGAACCAGGGCCGCCAACGGCAGCAACACCTTGAGATAGGCAACGGCTCTGGAGTAGCTGTCCATAGTCCTGAAACTCCGGCCCGCGTCAGCCCAAGCCTGCGCGCAGGCAGTCGTGGATGTGCAGCAGCCCCTCGGCCTTGCCGCCGTTTTCCGGATCCACCACAAACAGGCAGGTGATCTTGCGCTGGTTCATCACGGCGACCGCTTCTTCGGCCATGGCGCCAGGAGCGATTGTGGCCGGGCCCGCGGTCATGACTTCCGCGGCGGTTTTTTCCAACAGCCCGTCCATGTGGCGGCGCAGGTCGCCGTCGGTGATGATGCCGGCCAGGGAACCGTCTGCTGCGGCAACGCCGGCAACACCAAAGCCTTTCTGGCTGATCTCGATCAGCGCATCGGGCATCGGCGTGGCCTCGGGGACCAGCGGCAGGGCCTCGCCGGCGTGCATCAGGTCGCGCACTTTGCTGAGCTGTGCGCCCAGCTTGCCGCCCGGATGGAAGTCGCGGAAATTCTCCGGGCGGAAATCCCGGTGTTTCATCAGCGCAATCGCCAGCGCGTCGCCCATCGCCAGGGTTAGAGTGGTTGAGATCGACGGCACCATGCCAAACCCGCAGGCTTCACCCAGCGAGGGGATCTGCAGATGCACATCCGCCTGTTTCATCAGGGTGCTGTCCAACTTGCTGGACAGCCCAATGAGGGGAATGCCGAAGCGGCGGGTGAAGACGAGCAGGTTGGCCAGTTCCGGCGCCTCTCCGGAGTTGGAGATCGCCAGCACCACATCGCCCTCGGACAGCATGCCAAGGTCGCCGTGGCTGGCCTCGGCCGGATGCACGAAATAGGCGGGGGTGCCGGTGGAGGCGAGGGTGGCGGCGATCTTGTGGCCGATATGGCCGGATTTGCCGATGCCGCTGACGATGATGCGGCCCTTTGCCCCGAGGATCAGCTGCACCGCTTCGGCAAAGCGGTTGTCCAGGCTGTCTGCCAGAGCGTCCAGCGCCTTGGCTTCATCAGCGATCACCTGGCGGGCGGTAGAAAGGAATTTTTCTGTATTGGTCATGAGTGTGCAAAAATATCAGTTTCGGGCCAGCCGGCGAGATCCAGCCTGGCGCGCATGGGAAGAAAATCGAAACAGGCCTGGGCCATTCCGGTGCGGTCTTCGCGGGCGAGCCGCTTGTCCAGCGCCTCGCGCAGCCTGTGCAGGTGCAGCACGTCCGAGGCGGCATAATCGAGCTGGGCATCGGTCAGCTCTTCGGCACCCCAGTCGCTCATCTGCTGCTGCTTGGAGATGTCGACGCCGAGAAGTTCTTGGGTCAGGTTTCTGAGCCCGTGCCGGTCGGTATAGGTGCGCACCAGGCGGCTGGCGATCTTGGTGCAATAAACCGGCGCCGCCAGGGCGCCAAAAGCATTATACATGGCGGCAATATCGAACCGGCCGAAATGGAACAGTTTCAGGACATTGGGGTCTTCCAGCATCCGGCAGAGATTGGGAGCTTCGGTCTGGCCCTTGGCCACCTGCACGATATGGGCGTCGCCGTCGCCGCCGGACATCTGGATCACGCAAAGCCGGTCGCGGTGCGGGTTCAGACCCATGGTTTCGCAATCAATGGCCACAACAGGACCAAGGTCCAGCCCGTCGGGCAGGTCGTTCTTGTACAGGTGGTTGGCCACAGGGGTTCCCTTTTGATATTCACCGCGCCGGCTGGTGCTGGACAGGAGATAGGCGCTTTGGCCGTCAAACTCAACTGCGCCGGGGCAGGCTGGTTTACAGGTGCGCTTAGCCGTGCTGCGGAACGGGGCATCCCGGACTGGCGTATATATCTTGGGAAATGGTGCCCAGGAGAGGACTCGAACCTCCACGTCCATACGGACACTAGCACCTGAAGCTAGCGCGTCTACCAATTCCGCCACCTGGGCAGGTGTCGTGAGGAGGGCGTATAAGCAGAGTCGCAGGCAGCGTCAAATGGAAAATGCGCGTCTTTGCCGATTTTCCGGAAAATCAGCGTATGCAGGGAATTTTCAATTGAAACCAGTGTGTTGATGGGAAACGCGGAAAAGCCGGAATGGATAACTCAGGCCATCGGTTTGATCCTGCGCAAAGTGGCGGGGCCGTTAAACAGGCATAGGACAGTCATGAAACAGATTGACCGCCTCCAAGCTCTTGGGCTGTTCGACAGCCGGGTGCCCCGCTATACCTCTTATCCGACCGCGCCGGTCTTTACTCCGTCGGTGGGCGCCCAGGAACAAGCCCGCCAATTGCAAGCGCTGGATCCGGATGTGCCGGTTTCCGTCTATTTGCATATTCCGTTCTGCGAGAGGCTTTGCTGGTTCTGTGCTTGCCGCACACAAGGCACCCAGACGCTAAGCCCGGTGGAAAGCTACATCGGCACACTGGAGCAGGAACTGAAGCTGGTGGCGCCGCTGCTGCCGGAAGGGCTGCAGATGGGGCGGCTGCACTGGGGCGGAGGCACACCGACCATTCTGCCGCCGCATCTGATTCACCGCCTGGCGAAAGCGGTAAAGGCGGTTTTCCCGCAGACAGACGACTGGGAGTTCTCGGTGGAGATCGACCCGACGATGGTGGACCGGGACAAGATTGCGGCGCTGGCTGCGGAGGGCATGAGCCGGGCCAGCATCGGTATCCAGGATTTCGACCCGCTGGTGCAGCAGGCAATCGGACGGGCGCAGCCGTTTGAGGTGACAAGGACCTGTGTGGACGACCTGCGCGCCGCGGGAATCACTTCGCTCAATGCGGATCTGGTCTATGGGCTGCCGCATCAGACCCCGGCGCGGTTCGCAGATACAGTGCAAAAGGTGCTGAGCCTGGGTCCGGACCGGCTCGCCCTGTTCGGATATGCGCATGTGCCTTGGGTGGCCAAGCGGCAAAAGCTGATCAAAGAGGAGGCCTTGCCGGATGACATCGCCCGGTTCCATCTTGCCGGTCAAGCGGCAGAGGCCTTTGCGGCGGCTGGATATGCAGCGATTGGGATCGACCATTTTGCCAAGCCCGGAGATGGGTTGGAACGCGCGGCCCGCAGCGGTCATCTGCGGCGCAATTTCCAGGGCTACACCGATGACACATGCCCGTCGCTGATCGGGTTCGGGGCATCTTCGATTTCCCGTTTCGCTGGCGGTTATGTCCAGAATGCCGCGGCAACGCCTGCCTATGTGCAGCGGATCGAGTCGGGCCAGCTGGCGGGCGCGCGCGGCCATGTGATGAGCGAAGAAGACCTGATGCGCGGCCGTGCGATCGAGATGCTGATGTGCGGTTTCCGGCTGGACAGGGATGAGCTGCGGCAGCGCTTCGGCGGAATTGCGGATCGGCTGGAGGCCGGCCTGGCCCGGACAGCGGAACAATTCGGGGATTATGTTGCGCTGACCAGCGAAGCGCTGGAGATTGCTCCCGAAGGCAGGGCGCTGACCCGGATTATCGCCAGCGGGTTTGACGCCCATATGCCGGAAGGCGTGCGCTACAGCCGTGCCTCCTGACAGGACAGGGCAGGCTCCCGCCTGCTTGGTGCATTCACTGAATGCACGCCGCCGTTGGGCCCGGCGCTGCGCTGGCGCGCAGCGGCGCCAGACCGCCGCCGCGCCGCAAGGCTTTCGGGCCAAAGCATTGATTTGGCCGGAACAGGCGCCACTTCGCCTGCGAACTGCCGGCAAGTTTAATTGTTAAGGCCCGTTTAACGCGCCGCCTGCTATCCAGAGAATGGGTGAAAATAGTGGTGGTGAACATGAGCGCACAAGGCAATGTGGCGCCCATTATCATCAAGAAGAAAAAATCGGGTGGTGGCGATGGCCATCACGGCGGCGCGTGGAAAGTGGCTTATGCAGACTTCGTGACCGCGATGATGGCCTTCTTTTTGCTGATGTGGCTGCTGAACGCGACAACAGAAAAACAACGCAAGGGTCTGGCGGACTACTTCTCGCCATCGATTCCGCTGAGCCGGGTTTCCGGCGGCGGCAATGGCGCCTTCCAGGGGGACAGCATGTTCACCGAGGAAATCAAGCCGCAGTCCGGCACCGGGGCCACGGATGTCAATCCGGTGGATGCCCAGCAGGCGCAGGGCGACACCGGGGTTGAAGCCGATGAAAAGCGCGAAGAGGAAGATTCCAAGTTCCGCGCCATCGAGGAGCAGCTTTCCGGGCGCGGCGGCGAGAGCATGGTGTCTGTCGCGATGTCCCGCCATATCGTGACCCGCGTCACCGATGAAGGCCTGATCATCGAGCTGTTTGCAACTGAGAACGCTCCGCTGTTTGAAGACGGGGAAGCGGAGCCGACTGCCCTGTTCCGGGATCTGGTCAGGATGATTGCCCGGGTTTCCGAAGGGGTAGAAAGCAATGCGGCCATTGGCGGCCATATCCGGTCGCATCCGGTTGTGCTGGCGAGAAACCCTGTTTGGGAATTGTCTCACACCAGGGCGGACAAGACCCGCGTGCTGCTCGAATCGGGCGGGCTGGCAGCGCGGCGGATTCACCGGGTGACCGGTCATGCCGACCGCAAGCTGGCTGTCGCGAATCCGATGGCGGCCCGCAACAACCGGATCGAAATCATCCTTTTGCGCGAATAAAACCCTGAAAACACTGGGTCCGGCGGCTGGCAGATAACTTGTATTTTATCTGTTAGCCGCCCGTTAATCGCTCCTGCGCTAGCTGTTGCATCCAGAATGATTAGATGCAGCAGAAAGGCGTGCTATGACCATTTCTTCGTCGCTGAACGCGGGCGTTTCAGGATTGAGCGCCAACGCCAGCCGGTTGGCTTCCATTTCCGACAACATCGCCAACTCCTCGACCCGCGGGTACAAGCGGGTGCAGACAGACTTCCATTCTATGGTTTTGTCCGGCTCCGGCGGCAGCTATTCGGCGGGCGGCGTGCGCACCACCAATGTCCGCCTTATTGATGAACGCGGCCCGCTGGTGTCCACCAATAACGCCACCGACCTTGCGGTGCGCGGCCGCGGCATGCTGCCGGTGGCATCCATCACCGAGGTCGAGGCTGGCGGCAGCCCGACAATGATGATGACCTCCACCGGGTCTTTCCGCACAGATTCCAATGGCTACCTTACCACTGAATCGGGATTGGTCCTGATGGGATGGCCTGCGAATTCCGACGGCACGGTCCCGGACTATCCGCGCGACACCAGCAGTTCTCTTGAGCCGATCCACGTGGACCTCAACCGCCTGTCCGCGGTTCCGACCACCGAAATCAGCCTGACGGCAAACCTTCCGGCCGACAGTGCTGTGGTTGGTACTACAGCTGGTCCCGAAGATCAGGTGGTGACCTATTACGACAACATGGGCCGGGCTGAAGACCTGACCATCACCTATACGCCAACCGGCGCGGCAGACAACGAGTGGACGATGGAAATCGCCGACTCTGCATCCGCCGGTGCGGTGATCGCCGAGTACACGCTGACCTTTGATGACAGCTCCAGCACCGGCGGCACCCTGGCCAGCGTGGCTCTGGTGACCGGGAACGCGTATGACGCGACCGAAGGTTCCGTGACCGTCAACGTTGCAAGCGGCCCGATCGAGATCAACATCGGCACCATCGGCGGCAATGGCTTGCAGCAGCTGGGTGACGAATTTGTTCAGAACAACACCACCAAGGACGGCAACCCGGTCGGAACCTTTGTTGCGGTGAAGGTCAATGAATCCGGCGAAGTTATTGCGACCTACGATTCCGGCGACGAACGGGTCATCTACCAAGTGCCACTGGTGGATGTGCCGAACATGAACGGGATGCGGGCGCTGGATTCTCAGACCTATATGCCGAACGATGAATCCGGTGACTTCTACCTTTGGGACGCAGGCGACGGGCCAACCAGCGATATACTGGGTTATGCGCTTGAGGAATCCGCTGTCGATGTGGCGACCGAGCTGACCGACATGATCCAGACCCAGCGGGCCTATTCGTCCAACGCCAAGGTCATTCAGACCGTTGACGAAATGCTGCAGGAAACCACCAACATCAAGCGCTAACGCGCTTGATGCCTCCTGACATTGGCTTCACGAAAGCAGGCTGAACATGTCTATCTATTCCGCGCTTAACAGCGCGATGAGCGGGCTGAACGCGGCCAGCCGCTCGTCGCAGGTGGTCTCCGAGAACCTCTCCAATGCCCTTACACCGGGCTACACGCGGCGGGTTCTTGACCTGAACACTCCTGGACCCGGTGTTCCCGGCGTCCAGGTTGGCAGTGTTCAGCGCCTCAACGACCCGGTTCTGATTACCAACCGCCGGGTTGCCGAGGCGGACTACGGGGCCGCCAAAGTGCAGGCCGATTTCTTTGAACGGATGTCCGATCTGGTCGGGACCGTCGATGATGAAATGTCGTTGGCGTCGCAGCTATCGGATTTCGAATCGTCACTGATCGAAGCGGTGTCGCGGCCAGACTCCCAGCCCCGGCTGAATGATCTTTCGGTCAAAGCGAACACACTGGCAGATTCGATCTCCCGCACCGCCGAAGGGCTTCGGGACCTGAGGATCGTCGCCGACAATGCGATCGGTGCTCAGGTGGACAAGGTGAACCAGGCGCTGAAGGAGATCGAAAAGCTTAATGCCCGGATCATGGTCGTGGAAGCGGGCGGCATGGATGCCGTTTCAATGCACGATCAGCGGGATCAGCTGATTGATCAGATCAACGAGATCATCCCGGTCAATGTGGTTCAGCGCGACAATGGCCAGCTCAGCTTGTATTCCGCCGGCGGGGTGATGCTGCTGGATCATAAGGCGTCCGAACTGACCTTTACGCCGTCGCGGGATATCATGCCGCATATGACGCTGGGCAACGGCCTGCTTTCCGGGATTGAGGTCAACGGCCGGTCGATTGACACAAGCACCGATGGCCCGTTGCGCGGCGGCACGCTGACCGCGCAATTCGAGATCCGCGATGTGACCGCCGTTGAGGCCCAGGAGGATCTGGATGCCATGGCCGCCGATCTGATCGAGCGGTTCCAGGATCCAGCCTTGGATGCGACAATCGGGGCGACCGATGCCGGCATCTTTACCGATGACGGTGCCTTCTTCGATCCTGTGAACACCGTGGGAATTTCCAACCGGATTGACCTGAACAATCTGGTTGCCTTGGACGGTGCCGCCGAAACCTGGCGCTTCCGCGACGGGCTTTATGCGGCCGGGCAGGGCGATCCTGGCGATTCCAGCCTGCTGCAGGCTTACTCGGACGCATTGAACACCAACAGGACCGTGTCTTCGATCGGGCTGGGGACTGCAGATATGACCGCGTCAACGCTGAGCGCCAATCTGCTGTCGCGGTTTGCCCAGGACAATGAGACGGCATCCCGTGCCTCAACCTTTGCCGCCGCGAGTTTCAATGAGTTGAGCCAGGCCGAGCTTGCGCTGGGTGTCGACACTGACGCCGAATTGCAAAACCTGATGCTGGTCGAAAAATTCTACGCTGCCAACGCCCGGATGATCACCGTGATCGACGAGCTTATGGACACACTTTTGAGGATCTGACGCATGATTGTTAATTCCTATGGAGATATGGCGCAGCACCTCTTCCTCCGCAGCCGGAACTCGGAGCTGAAGGAGAGTGTCACCACCCTGTCTGAAGAGTTTGCAACAGGGAAAACCGCCAATCTGACTGAGCGGCTGGGCGGGGATTTCACCTATCTGGCAGATTTGGAAAGCAACCTGAACCGTCTGGACAGCTATATGGTTGCCAACGGCGAGGTGCAGCTGTTTGCCACAACCATTCAGGGCAGCCTGGAGAAGGTGCACGGCCAGGTGCAAGCGATGCGCAACGATATCGTGACGCTGTCGCCGACCATGGATCTGAACAACGCCGAGCAGTTCGCCAGCCAGGCTAAGCAGAGAATGTCCAGCGCGATCAATTTGATGAACTCTGCCGTCGGCGGCCGGACAATCTTTGCGGGCACTGCAACGGATACGCAGCCGCTCAACGGCTCCAACACGCTGATGACCGCCATTCTGACCGAGGTCTCCGGCCTGACCACAAGCGATGACATCATCCAAGCGGTCAAGGACTGGTTTGATGACCCCGCAGGGTTTGACACCGTGATGTACAAGGGCTCCACGACGTCGCTGCAACCGGTTACCGTTGGCGAGGGCGAGCAAGTCACTTTGGGCATCCGTGCTGATGACGAAAACCTCAAGCACACGCTGCAGAGCTATGTCATCACCTCGCTTGCGGATGAGCCAAGCCTCGGCCTGACGGAAGAGGTGAAGATTGATCTTGTCATCGACGCCGCCGGAGAATTGTCGGAGAGCGAGGACAGGCTGATCCAGCTGCAGGCGGATGTCGGCTTCATCGAAGGCCAGCTGGAGGCCGTCAACACCCGCAATGAAGCGTCGAAAACCAGCTTGAGCATCGTCAAGAACAACCTGGTTTCCGCTGATCCGTACGAGACTTATACCCGGCTGGAAGAAGCGCAAACTCAGCTGGAAGGCCTGTACACGATCACCTCGCGCAGCTCGCGTCTCTCACTGATGAACTATCTCTGATGCTGGTATATTTCCGCCTTCTCATCGCTTGCCTGTTTCTTCTGCCTGCAGTGGCGCAGGCGAGCACCATCCGCCTCAAGGACCTGGTTGAATTTGACGGTGTCCGGGGCAACGATCTGGTCGGCTACGGTCTGGTTGTTGGCTTGGACGGCACCGGCGACGGTTTGCGGAACTCTCCGTTTACCGAAGAGATCATGTCCAACATCCTGGAGCGTCTCGGGGTCAATGTGACCGGCGAGCAATTCCGCCCGAAAAACGTTGCAGCTGTGTTTGTGACGGCAACTTTGCCGCCGTTTGCCCGGGTTGGCAGCACCATTGATGTGACTGTTTCGGCCATCGGCGATTCCAAGAGCCTTTTGGGCGGTACTCTGATTATGACACCGCTGAATGCAGCCGACGGCCAGATCTACGCGGTGTCCCAAGGCACCATTCTTGCAGGCGGAGCCGTTGCCGAAGGAGAAGCAGCGCAGGTTACGCAGGGCGTGCCGACGTCCGGTGTTATCCCCTCCGGCGCGCGGGTCGAGCGGGAGATCGACTTTGACCTGGCCTCGCTGTCCTCTATGCGGCTGGCCCTGCGTGAGCCGGACTTTACCACAGCGGGCCGGATTGAACGGGCGATCAACGATGAGTTTGGCCGCAACGTTGCGCTGATGCGCGATTCCGGCACTGTCGAGGTGGATATCCAGCGCACAAACACACGCTCTACGGCGCATGCGGTTGGCCGGATTGAAAACATCCTGGTTGAACCTCAGCGCAAAGCGCGGGTTGTGGTGGATCAGCGCTCGGGCACCATCGTCATGGGCAGCGACGTCCGGATCTCCCGGGTGGCCGTGGCCCAGGGCAATCTGACCCTGCGGATCGAGGAAGCACCCCTGGTGGTGCAGCCCAATCCCTTTGCAAACGGGCAGACTGTAGCCGTGCCGCGGACCGGGGCAGCCATCGAGGAAGAGGAAGGAATTCAGCTGGCCGAAGTGCCGGAGACAACCTCCTTGTCGGAAGTGGTGGCAGGCTTGAACGCCTTGGGCGTCTCGCCGCGGGACATGATCGATATCCTCAAAAGCCTGAAGGCGGCCGGCGCGCTGCATGCCGAGTTCGTCGTGCGCTGACGGAAATTGACCTGTTGGGTATTGCGCCCTGGCTTGCCTGAGCAAGCCAGGGTTTTTGATGTGCAGGCAACTAGCGGTGCTGCTCTGCTTTCAAGCCGAAGGCGACATAAGACGCGGGAGCAGACCCAGAGGGAAAACGCCGGTGCATATGTTTCTGAAGACGGGCAATTGTCGCCGATATCCCTCGTCATCCTTCAGCCGCATCAGCGGCATCAGGCCTAGGTGGCAGGATGCCGTGGCGTCCCCGGGATCAGCGCGGGACGGATGCTTTTGAGTTCGCTGCCGCCCAGGCACAGGTGTTTCGCTGCATGCTCTATCAGATCACGGCAACGAGCATAGCGCTGCTGCTGAGGCGCATTCGACAAGTTCGCAGGAACGTGCACGGCCAATCAAAAAGGCCCGGGCATCGCAACAGATGCCCGGGCCTTGCAAGGCTACAAGGAACTTAGGGGTAGTAGCTGCGCACAAGAGCGGTTGCGATCAGGCTCCAGCCGTCTGCAACAACAAAGAAGGCCAGTTTGAACGGCAGCGACACAATTGCCGGCGGCACCATCATCATGCCCATGGACATCAGGACGGCGGCCACCACCAGATCGATCACCAGGAAGGGCAGGAAAACCAGGAAGCCGATTTGAAAGGCGCGCGAAATTTCCGACAGCAGAAAGCTCGGCACCAGAGCCGACAGAGGGGCCTCGGGAACGGGGTCCATGCCCTGGGTTTCCGGCCTGAGGTCAGCAATGGCATAAAACGTATCCGGATCCAGCCGGTTGGCCATGAAGGCGCGGAAGGGCTCCAGGCTGCGGGCAATGGCCTCTCCTGGCTCCAGCCGCTCTTCCAGCAGCGGGTTGATGCCTGTGGCCCAGGCTTCGGTAAAGACAGGTTCCATCACAAAATAGGTCAGGAACAAGGCCAGGCTGATCATCAGCATGTTGGGCGGTGCCTGCTGCAGCCCAAGCCCCTGGCGCAGGATTGACAGCACTGTCACCAGAAAGGGGAAGCAGGTGATCATGATCAGCAGGCCCGGGGCCAGGCTGAGCACGGTAATCAACAGAATCAGCTGGATCGAACGGGCCGAAACCGACTCGCCGTCTGCCAGCGAAAGGCTCAGTTCTTGAGCCAGGGCGGTCTGCGGCAAGGCCAGCAGCAGTGCTGAGACCAGTGCCGCCCGCACAAAGGTCTTATGTGTCATCCCAAACCGCTTTGCAGATCGGCAATTTCCGTGAGGCGCACGGCCAGCTGGCCGGCCTGGTCTCCTTCCAGCTCTTCCAGCTGGCCGCGGGCAACCAAACGGTCCCCGACATAGAGGTCCACCGGATCTTCGACCCGTTTGTCCAGCGTCAGGACCGCATTTTCGCCAAGGCTGACCAGGTCGCGGATCAGCGGTCGGGCCTTGCCGACCGAGACAACCACCTCGACGGGGACCGACACAAAGGGATTGCCTGCATCGGCGGGTTTCATGTTCAGATCGGCAGCGTCATCCATACTGGCTGTCCTCTTTGGCGTGATAGGTAAAGGCTTCAATTGAGTCCTGAATCGACTCCAGCAGCGCATCGCAGTTGATTTCGCACTCGGAACTGCCAATGCGCAGATAGGCCTGGCCTGGTGTCAGGGCACCGTCTTCCTGCACCGTGACCGGTACCGAAAAATTCTCCGGCAGCAGGTTCCGCACCGTGGCGCCTTCGCCGGGGGAAACCACGATCCGCATCGGCTGATCGG
Source organism: Leisingera sp. ANG-M1 (assembly GCF_000813745.1). Lineage (GTDB taxonomy): Bacteria > Pseudomonadota > Alphaproteobacteria > Rhodobacterales > Rhodobacteraceae > Leisingera. The sequence goes on from NZ_JWLC01000013.1 coordinate 152,352, forward strand.
TCTGCCCCTTGGCCAATTCGGCAAGCTGATCAACGATGTGATGGCCAAAGGAAGCGGCCATTGCATCGGGCAGGATAGCGCTGGTCAGAACCTTGAACATGGGGTCCAGCGAATCAAGCAGCTGGCTTTGCGCCTCGTGGTAGGTAAAGCTGAGATCCTCCAGGGAATTGGCGAGTTCGGCGGAGATCCGGCTGGTCTCCTGATCCTTGGCTGTCACCGCATCATCCCATCCGGCGCTGTAGCCCTTTTCAAAGGATTCCAGGCGCTGTTCTTCTATGACTTCCTCGGAGACGGCAGGCACGGCCGGTTCTGCCGGGGTGCTGAACCCGAAGTCTTCCAGCAAATGGGCAATTGTCATCAGGCCTGCTCCTTATTCTCTTCCAGCCAGCCGCGCAGGATCTGGACGGTTTCCTCCTGCCGTTCGCCGATCAGGTTGCGTAGGCGGTCGACCGGATCGTCCGAGCCGCCGCCCAGTGCTCCCAGGCCAGCAGCGCCCATCATGTCGCCCGCACCCATGGTGGGAAGGCCGCCCATCGGTTCAAACTGGCCGTCGCCGCTGTCGATTTCGCCGTCCAGCGCGAGGCCTGCACCCAGATCCGGTGCCGTCATGAAGCCGCCGTCGCCGCCGGGGCCGGGCAGGCCGGGCAGCCCGCCGTCGTCCGGCCCAGGCAGGGCAGCAACCGGCGTTGCCTGATTCGACAGGATCGGACGCACCACGAACAGGCCCAGGATCAGGCTGACAATGGCCAGCGCTGCAATCTGAATCAGCGACATCGCGTCAAAATAGAGGTTGTCCATGAAGGAGGACGACGCCACAGACCCTTGCGGCTCCACGGCCGGCAGTTCCATTGACTTGAGGGTGATTACGTCGCCGCGCTCTGCGTCAAAGCCGACAGCGGCAGAGATCAGCTCGCGCATGGCAGCCAGCTCCTCTTCCGGCCGGGGCTGGAAAACAGTTTCGCCGGCATCATTAGTGGCAGCGGTTCCGTTCACAAGCACCGCAACGGTCAGGCGCTTGATGGCACCAGGGCCGCGGACGATTTCTTTTTCGGTTTCCGAGATCTCATAGTTGATCCGCTCCCGGGTCGCGCTGGTGTTTGCCTTGGAACCCTGGCCGGAGGCCGCATCGCCATCGGGGATATTGGAGGCCACGGTCACTTCGCCGGACTGGTTGCTGGAAGAATCGGCACGTTCCTCCACATCGGTGCTGACCGCGACGCGGCTTTTCGGATCCACTCGCTTCTCGCGGATCGACTCAGTGTCGGTGACGGTTTCAACACTGACTTCAACCACGGCATTGCCCTGGCCGACGCGGGCTTCGACCAGCCGCATGACCCGTTCGCGAATCGTCTGCGAGCGGTCGTCTGTCCCGGCCCCGGCCGCGGCGGTTGCATCGGTTGAACCAATCAGCGCGCCATTGGCATCGATCACTGCGACATTCTCAACTGCAAGGCCGGTAACGGCGGAGGCAATCAGAAAGCGGATTGCATTGGCCTGCGGCGGTGTGATCGGCGAGCCCATCGGCACAATCGAAACCGATGCGGTGGGTTCAACCGTCCGCTGGAAAGGATTCGAGCCGGTGTTGGCGATATGCACCCGCGCCTGGCTGACATGCGGGCTGGCGACGATGGTGCGGGCCAGTTCGCCTTCCTTGGCGCGCCAGTAGGCTGCATCAAACATCTGCGATGTTGTGCCAAAGCCGCTGAGCGAATCGAGGAGCTCGTAGCCCTTGCCGCCATTAGCGGGCAGGCCTTCGCTGGCCAGCGTCATCCGCAGTTCGTCACGCCGCGTTGACGGCACGTAGATCGAGCCGCCGCGTACTTCATACTGTGTGCCGCGCTGTTCCAGCGCCCGCACCACATCCCCAGCCGAACCGCTTTCCAGCCCGGCGTAGAGCAGAGTCATTGTTGGCTTGCTTGCCACATGGGACATCGCGAAAACGCTGAGAATCATGATCACCGTGGCACCCACTGCAATCACGCGCTTGCGCATGTCCATTTCTGCCCAGACATTCTTGATCTGCTGCACATTAACCTCCGTCGCACCGGCGTTCTGTCCGGCGTGCAACCTTTTTGACGGATCGGCCTTAACATTCGGTTAGTTCCTCGCAGGTTATGAAGAAGCTGCACGACGTTTTAGGGATAGCCATGACAGACGCTGCAGTAGATACGGAAGCAGAAGCCCCGGCCAAGAAAAGCAAACTGCCCCTCATCATCGGGGTGGTGCTGGCGCTGGTAGGGGCGGGCGGAGGATTCTTCGCCGTTCAGTCAGGCCTTCTTCCCTTTGGTCAGAAAGCAGCGCCAGAACCGGCGCCTGCGGCCGAAGCGGCGCCAGAAGGCGTGGACAATGGTGAGACGGCGGAGGATATCGCCAATCTTGCCTTTATCGAAATGGACCCGATTGTGATTACCCTGCGCAAAGCCAGCGGTATCAAGCATTTGCGGTTCCGCGCGCAACTTGAGGTCGATCTTGCCCATCAGGCCGAGGTCGAGAAAATCCTCCCGCGGGTTATCGATGTCCTGAACAGCTATCTAAGAGCATTGGAGCTTGAGGATCTGACCGATCCGATGGCGCTGCCGAAACTGAGAGCGCAGATGCTGCGGCGGATCAATATTGCCACCGGCCAGGGCCGGGTGCGCGATCTGCTGATCATGGATTTCGTACTGAACTAGGAGGACAGGATGGACATTATTGCTGATATCCTGCTTGCGGCCGGAGCGCTGGGCGCCGGATTCTATTGCCTGGTGCTGTCGCGCCGGCTGAAACGCTTCAATGACCTGGAAAAAGGCGTAGGCGGTGCGGTGGCCGTGCTGTCCGCCCAGGTGGATGATCTGAACAAGTCGCTGCAAGCGGCGCAGCAGGTGTCGGACGGCTCCAGCAAGGCGCTGCAGCAGCTGACCGGCCGCGCCGAATCGGTGGCGCAGCGGCTGGAACTGATGATGGCCTCGATGCACGACATACCCGAGGCTGCAGCCGCAGCTCCGGCGGCGCAGGCCGGCTCTGAAGACGAAGCGATGGCGGCGGCCTATGAAGCCGATTCGCAGCCCGCAGCGGACGAGGCGGAAGAAGCCAAACCTTCGGGGCTGATGTTCGTGCGCCACAACCGCAGCCAGAACCGGGTGGCGTGATGGCGAAGGGAGCGAAGAAATCCAAGCGCTTGCGGCGCGGCGGCACGCTGATGATGCTGGCGGTTCTGCTGATGGGCTCCGCCGCGGTGCGGCTGGGCCTTGAGGCCGGACCGGCGATCGCCCGTGAAGTCGCGAGTCTGCAGCAGCCGGGCGGCGGGGAGATGGAGCACAAGGGGGAGACCCCCATGAGCAAAATGCCCTCCTCGGCGGAATTGCAAACGATGCTGGCTGCCTTTCAGGAGCGGGAGAAGGCTCTGGCCGCCCGCGAGGCGGAACTTCAGGACCGGTTGAAAGCGCTGGAAATTGCCGATCAGGCGATCGAGCAGAAGCTGGCGGCATTGCAGGAAGCCGAGGAGAAGCTGCGGGCAACCCTGGCTTTGGCCGATGGCGCGACCGAGGCGGATGTGACCCGGCTGACAACGGTTTACGAGCAGATGAAGCCCAAGGAGGCCGCGGCCTTGTTCGAGGAAATGGATCCCGGCTTTGCTGCGGGTTTCCTCGCCCGGATGCAGCCAGAGGCAGCGGCGGGAATCATGGCGGGCCTGAGCCCGGAAGCCGCCTATACCATCAGCGTGGTTCTGGCTGGCCGCAACGGGGCGGTGCCCAAGGAGTGACTTGGGCGCGCGGGCTTAGTCTTTCCTTAGGAAGACTCGCCTAATCTTATAAAAACCAATGGAATTCGGAGTGGACCTATGATCGGGATTGTAGGCATTGCGGTGATCTTTGCCATGGTGTTCGGCGGATATCTTCTGGCCGGCGGCAAGATGGGGATTATTCTTAAATCGCTGCCGTTTGAGATGATGATGATTGGCGGCGCTGCGGTCGGGGCCTTCTTGCTTGGCAACGACATGGGCGGTGTCAAACACACGGTCAAGGACGTCGGCAAGGTCTTCAAAGGCCCGAAATGGAAGCCGGATGACTACCGCGACCTCCTGTGCCTGCTGTTTGCCCTGATCCGCATTGCGCGGGCCAATCCGGTCGAAGTGGAACAGCATATTGAGGACCCGGAAAACTCGTCTGTTTTCAATAAGTACCCCAAGATCCTGGCCGACAAGGAAGCGGTGAACCTGATCTGCGACACCATGCGCTCGGCGTCGATGAACTATGACGATCCGCATCAGGTGGAGGAAGTTCTGGAGAAGCGCATGGAGGCCAACCTGCATCACGCGCTGCATTCCAGCCACGCGCTGCAGACTATGGCGGACGGCCTTCCGGCGCTTGGGATTGTTGCGGCGGTGCTTGGCGTGATCAAAACCATGGCCTCGATCGACCAGCCGCCGGAGGTGCTGGGTAAAATGATCGGCGGCGCGCTTGTGGGCACCTTCCTTGGCGTGTTCCTGGCCTACGGTCTTGTCGCCCCATTTGCCGGCAAGGTGAAAGCCGTGATCGAAGAGGATGCGCATTTCTACCAGCTGATCCGCGAAGTGCTGGTGGCCAATCTGCACAACCATGCCGCTGCGATTTGCATCGAAGTCGGCCGTCAAAATACTCCGTCTCATATCCGCCCCGGTTTCTCGGAGCTTGAAGAGGCGCTCAAATCGGTGAAACAGGACGCAGCATGATCTGGCGCGCACTTGCCACTGCAGCCGCAATTCTGACGGCTGGCGCCGTCTCGGCGCAGACGATTGTGACCCGCTCGGGTGAGCACAATGGGTTCACGCGCCTGGTCATGCGCCTGCCGGGCGGTGCCGACTGGTCGCTGACGCAAAGCGGTAAATCGGCGACGGTGAACATCGATGCGCCGGATGTGGAGTTTGACACCTCCCGGGTGTTCAACCTTATCCCGCGCACACGCCTGCAATCGCTTGGGCAAAACGGGCCTGGCCAGCCGCTGCGGCTGCAGCTGGGGTGTGAATGCACCGTTACCTCCTATGTACAGGAGGACGGCTATCTGGTTGTCGATATCCGCGATGGCGGGCTGCCGCCCTCAGAGAATCAATATTCGGTAGGCAGCAGTGTTCTCCCGCTTACGCCGCCGTCTTCGCAAAGCGGCTACCGGTTCAATTTTTCCCAGTCGGCGGCGGCAGATGCGCGGATGGCGCTGGAGATTGCGGCGGCCATTACCGGTCAGGCCGCTCCGGGACAGACCGTCAAGCCCCAGGATCAGAGCGCTGTGCCTGATGCTGAGACCGCGGCTGAAGAAGAACCGCCGCAGGAATCTGTGTCCCTGCCTTTAGACGGGAACGGGTTCCCGAAAGACGAAGAAACTGCCGCTGACGAGGCAGCTCCAGGGCTTCCGGAAACCGGCATGCTGCTGAACATGGAAGAGACCGAGCGCGCCGCAGTGGTGCGGGAATCGGAACAGCGGCTGCTGCAGCAGATCGGCAGGGCTGCGAATCAAGGCCTTCTCAGCGTGGCCGCCGATGGGATCCCTGAGGCGGATGATACAGCAGGGCTTGACCCGTTGGGGCGTTCAGACAGGCCTTTGAATCCGCTGGATCATATCTCCGTCACCTCCGCAATCGACCGCGAGACCGGGCTGATGGCCGCCTTGTCAGACGGCAGCGGCAAACCGGATCACTGCCTGGCAGACCGCGACGTCGCGATCCACAACTGGGGCAATGAACGCCCGTTTGCAGATCAGCTCGGACCGCTGCGCGGAGCGCTTGTCCGGGAGTTTGACGACGTGAACCCGGCAAGTGTTTATGCGCTGGCGCGGCTCTATCTGTTCTTTGGCTTTGGTGCCGAGGCCCGGTCCATTCTGACAATTCTGCCTCCTGAAGAGCAGGCCAGCCAGGAAGCCGCGCTTCTGGAAGCTATGGCCATGATGATGGATGGCGCCGTCCTCCCGGTTAACAATCCGTTCTCCGGGCAGCAGGGCTGCGAAGGCCATGGCGCGTTCTGGGGTGCCTTGGCCGACGGAACCGTTAAGAAAAGCGCAAATACCGATGCCATGCAGCAGGCCTTCTCGAAGATGCCGACACATTTGCGGGTGCATCTGGGGCCTCGGTTGAGCCAGATGTTTGCTGAAGCCGGAGAGCATCATGTTGCCGAGGCGGTGCTGCGGGCGGTGGACCGGACCGGGGTTGAGGATGTGCCGGAAATCAACCTGGCTGAGGCCGCGATCGCCGAGCTGAAGGGTGACACTGAAAAAGTGGCCGAAGAACTTACCAGCGAGGTTGCCGAGCGGACAGGTAACGCTCCTGCGGCGCTGATTGATCTGGTCGCTTTGTCGGTCAAGGAGCGCAAGGCGCTGTCGCCGGATGTTCCGGATCTGATCGCTTCCTACGAGCTGGAAAACCGCGAGACCGAGCTGGGCGCGCAGCTGCGTCAGGCGCAGGTCGCCTCGCTGGCGCTGATGGGGCAGTTCCACGACGCGTTCCAGGAACTGAAAAGCCTGACCGAGCGTGACGGGCCCAAGGCACGGACTGCTGCAATCGAGCCGCTGATGCTGCTTTTGACGGAACGTGCGGATGATGTGACTTTCTTGCAATATGCGCTGGTGTTCGCGGGGCAGACTACGGCGGCTGAAGCTGCCCCGGTTGCGGTCCCGGTGGCCCGCCGCCTGCTGGACCTTGGGTTTGCCGAGCAAGCAGAGAGCCTTCTGACCAAGCTTTCGCTGGAGCCGGAGGATGAAACCCGCCGCCTGATGATGGCTGAGGCCGCGCTGGTAATGGACAAACCGCACCGGGCGCTTGTTGAACTGATGGGCCTGGAAGGATCTGATGCCAACCGGATCCGGGCCGAGGCGCTGTGGCGCAATGGCGAATATGACCGGGCGGGTGAGTATCTATTGGCCGAGGATGAGGCCAATGCAGCAGCCCGCGGGTTCTGGCATTCCGAGAACCTTGAAGCCATCGAAGCCATTGAAGATGGCGAGGACGCTCAGTTCGGAGCGGTTGCTTCGGTCACCACACAGATTGGCGAAACGGCGCAGGATCCTGAAGGGCTGACACCGCTGGCCCATGCACGGGCGCTGGTCGAAAGCAGCGAAGGAACCAGAGGCGGTATCACCGATTTGCTCAATCAAGTTGGAACCGGCCTGGGCGATACCGAAGAAAGTCAGTGAACAGGCAGCCTGTTTGCAGCCGTTTGGCCGTCCCTTCCGGGGCGGCCTTTGCTTTTGATGATAACACTTTGTCAACCGGCGGCCGGTAACGTGAAGACCGGGTGAATCCTGATTTGGAACGGGCAGAATGCCGGAAAACTATTCAATACCTTGCCTGCAAAGGCTGATTCTGCGTGGATCATGCGCAGAACGCGGGGCTGTGCATTTTGCCGGTGCGGCCCGAAAACGCTTCAGAACGGTTGCCATTGCTTTGCCTGCTGCGGCGGGGACTGCGCGATACAGGCTGCTGGCCTTTGGGTCTGGCGGCGCGGCTGATCTGACCCAGGCTCCTGCTCCGGTCCGCTTGCCGCAGGTTCTCCCAATAAGTAACCGCAATACATGGGGCCCGACCTGTGCCTAAGCTGACAACAGAACAACTATTCAGCCCTACCGTCCTGCTGGCGCTGGCTTTGATGGCGATCATTGTGATGATGATCCTGCCGATGCCTGCCTGGGTACTGGATATCGGGCTGGCGGCCTCGTTTGCCCTGGCCATCCTGATCTTTACCATCACGCTTTTCATTGAGCGGCCGCTTGATTTCTCCTCGTTCCCGACGATTCTGCTGGCGTCACTGATGCTGCGTCTGTCACTGAACGTGTCCTCAACCAAGCTGATCATCGGCCAGGGGCATTCCGGCACCGATGCGGCCGGCAATGTGATTGAAGGTTTTGCCCAGTTTGTCATGGGCGGCAGCGTTTTCCTCGGCCTGGTGGTGTTCGGGGTGCTGCTGATCGTCAATTTCATGGTGATCACCAAAGGTGCCGCGCGGATGGCCGAAGTCGGCGCCCGCTTTGCGCTGGATGGCATGCCGGGCAAACAGCTGGCGATTGACGCGGATATGTCCGCCGGTGCTATCGATCACCAAACGGCCAAGGAGCGGCGTGAGCGCGAGCAACAGGAGACCACATTCTTCGGCTCGCTGGACGGTGCTTCGAAGTTCGTCAAGGGCGACGCAATCGCCGGCCTGCTGATCACCCTCCTGAATCTGGTGATGGGCCTGATCATGGGCGTGCTTGTCCATGGCATGCCGGTCGGCAATGCCTTTGAGACTTATGCGATTCTGACTGTCGGCGATGGGCTGGTTTCGCAGATCCCGTCGGTGATCATTTCCATTGCCGCGGCGCTTCTGCTGGCCCGCGGCGGCACCACAGGCGCCACCGACACCGCCCTGTTTGATCAGTTCGGCCGTCATCCGGCCGCACTGACCACCGTTGCCGTGCTGATGGTGCTGTTTGCCCTGGTGCCGGGCTTGCCGTTCCTGCCGTTTGTGACCGGTGGAGGGGTGCTTGGCTACGCCGCCTACAGGATGGCGAAAAAGAAAAGGGACGATGCCGAAGCCGAGATCGAGGAAAAGATCGAGGAGGCCTCGGATCCGGCCGCCAGCCGGCCTCTGGGCGACATTCTGGACCTGGACGATCTGCATCTGGAGTTTGCGCCTGACCTGGTGAGCATGGTGCTGGATGCGGGCACCGGGCTGGACGCGCGGATTGCCAATATGCGTTCGCATATTGCCACAACGTTCGGCCTGATCCTGCCGGAGATCCGCCTGACCGATCAGCATGATTTGGAAAAGGGCACCTATGTCATCAAGGTGCAGGGGGTCGAGCAGGTGCGCGGCATTCTCAATCCTGACATGGTGCTGGCGCTGATGCCGGACAATCATGATGCTTTGCCGCCGGGAACTGACGTGACCGAGCCGGTCTATGGCGCGCCCGCCCGCTGGATCCCCGTAAAGGCGCAGGAGCAGGCTGCTCTGGCCGGCGCCACGGTGGTCAGCCCGCCGGAAATTCTGGCAACGCATCTGCTGGAGATCATCAAGCAGAACTTTGCCCGCCTGCTGACGCTGAAATCGCTGCGCCGGCTGCTGGACGAGATGACCCAGCTGTCGGACAGTTTCCGGGCCGAGGCCAACCGCAAGTTGCTGGACGCGCTGGTGCCGGACAAGGTGCCGATGGACACGCTGCACGCGGTGCTGCGGCTGCTGCTGGAGGAGCGGGTCTCGATCCGCAACATGCCGCTGATTCTGGAATCGATTGCCGAAGCCCGCCTGCACAGCACCCAGCCCGAGCTGATCTGCGAGCATGTGCGCCAGCGCTTGGGCTTCCAGCTGGTTGCTGAGATGAAGCGCGAGGACGGGACCATCCCGCTGATCCAGCTGGCGCCGGAGTGGGAGGACAAGTTCTCGACCTATCAGGTTGACGGGCAAGGAGCCGGGCTGGACATCGCGCTGCCGCCGGATCTGTTCAACCGGCTGGCCGAGGGGATGACCGACAAACTCTCTGCCACGACCGACCAGGGGGTGTTTGCCGCAGTCGTCACCTCGACCCGCCGCCGCCGCTATCTGAAGACCATTCTGAAGTCGCGCGGCCTCACCAATCCGGTGCTTTCCTTCGAGGAAATCGGGCTGGAGGCCCGGCCGGCCCTGGTTGGGATGGTGCAGGCATGAGCCTGAACTTTCTGCCCCCGGAGCTGGTTGCGCTGCTGGGGGCAGGATTCTGGCATGCCGCAATCGTGTTTCTGAGGATTGCGGCGATGGTGTCGGTGCTGCCGGCGATGGGGGAGCTTTATGTCCCCGCCCGGGTCAAACTGGCGGTGGCCGCGGCCTTTACCTTTGTGGTTGCACCGGCGCTGCCGGCCTTCCCGGCGCCGGAAGGTGTTATGGGCTTTGCCCGCTTTGCCGTGACCGAAGCCATCATCGGGCTGGCTTTGGGCATCGGCATCCGGATTTTTGTGCTGGCCTTGCAGACGGCCGGCACGATGGCGGCGCAAAGCACCTCGCTATCGCAGGTTCTGGGCGGTATCGGTGCGGAACCAATGCCGGCGCTTGGCGCTGTTCTGATGATTTCCGGCGTCACTCTTGCGGCAATGATGGGGTTGCATGTGCGGGTGGCAGAGCTGCTGATCCGCTCTTACCAGATGTTTCCCGCAGGCCAGTTCCCGGCCGCGGCTGGGCTGACGGAATGGGGCGTTTACCGGGTCTCGCAAAGCTTCTCCCTGTCCTTCACACTGGCGGCGCCGTTCGTGGTTACCGCCGTCATTTACAATTTGGCCCTGGGGGTGATTAACCGGGCGATGCCGCAGCTGATGGTGGCTATGGTCGGTGCGCCGGTGATTACCTTCAGCGGGTTGTTCATCCTGATGGTTGGCAGCCCGATGATCCTGGATGTCTGGATCAGAGCCTTGATGATGTTCATTGCAGACCCGGGAGGCGGAATGCCATGAGCGGGCAGGACGACGACTCAGATAAGTCATTTGAGCCAACGGAACAGAAACTCCGAAAGGCCCGGGAAAAAGGCGAAGTTGCCAAGTCCACAGATCTTTCGGTGGCTGCGGCGTATCTCGGCCTGATCATTGCGTTTTACACCGCTGGCAGCAGCAGCGTCGAAGGCATCGGCACCGCGCTGATGGCGTTTATCGACCAGCCGGACCGGCTTGCACCGCTGTTTTTCGAGGGTCCCTCCGCCGCCCCGGTGGCAGGTTTCATCGGCAGCGCTTTCCGTCCGGTCCTGCCGTGGTTCCTGGTGCCATTTGCCCTGGTGCTGCTCTCGATTGTCGGGCAGCGGGCCCTTGTTTTCGCCCCCAGCAAGCTGGAGCCGAAGCTGTCGCGCATTTCGCTGATCTCAAATGCCAAGAATAAGTTCGGCCGCTCCGGCCTGTTTGAGTTCTTCAAGAGCTTCGTGAAGCTGCTGCTCTATTCGGTTTGCCTGGGCGTGTATCTCAGCTACCGGCTGCCGGAGATGATCTCTTCTGCCGGAACCGGCCCGCAGTCGGTGGTCCTGATGCTGGCGCAGCTGGCGATGGAGTTTTTGTTCCTGGCGCTGATCATCGCGCTGGCTATCGGTGTTGTGGATGCGGCTTTCCAGCATGCGGAGCACCGCCGCAAGAACATGATGTCGCGCAAGGAAGTCCAGGATGAGATCAAGGACTCTGAAGGCGATCCGCATATGAAAGGCCAGCGGCGTCAGCGCGGACAGCAGATCGCGATGGGCCAGATGATGGCGGATGTGCCCAAGGCCGATGTGGTGATCGTCAACCCGACCCATTATGCGGTTGCGCTTCAGTGGGTCCGGGAGCCCGGCACCGCACCGGTCTGCGTCGCCAAAGGCGTGGACGAAGTGGCGGCAGCGATCCGGCGCGTCGCCAATGAAAACGGCGTTCCGATTCACAGCGATCCGCCAACCGCACGGGCATTGCATGCCGCGGTCGAGATTGGCGACGAAATCCATGAGGAGCATTATGCGCCGGTGGCTGCGGCGATCCGCTTTGCCGAAGAAATGCGCCTGCGCGCCAAAGGGAAGGTCACATGAAGCAGAAAATGCTGGATCAGATGGCAGCGGTTACAGCTGCGCAATACATGCAGGAACATGCCAAAGTGCAGCCGGTCCTGGCCAGGGAAGCCCAGTTGCGCGGTCAGCTGGCCAAACTGAACGAGCAGGTGCAGAGCGCGCGCAGCGAGGCAGGAGAGGATCACGCGATGAAAGCGCTGGGCGCAGATCTCTTGTGGCAAGGCTGGCACACCCGCACCCGGCGCCAGCTGAACCTGGAACTGGCCCAGGCGACGGCTCAGAAGCTGCGGATGATGGACCAGCTGCGCAAGGCGTTCGGCCGCAAGCACGCGGTGGAAACCATGGCCGCAGCCGAACGCAAGCGGCATAAGGCCGAGCAAGCCAAAGCGCAGATGAACCGGCTGCTGGAGGGGTGAACCAAGCCGGAATCAAAGCAACCGAAAAGGCCGGTCCTTGCGGGACCGGCCTTTTGGATTCCGGGGTGTGATTCCGGTCAGACGTCCTGCCTGGAGATTTCCATGATCAGGACGTCGTAGACGCCTTTGCCGATGTGCTTTTGCGCTGCTTCGCGCAAAGCGGTGCGCAGCGGCTCCAGCACATCCGAACGGGTAAAGGCGCCGCGGAAGCCGCCCATGTTGGCGTGATCAAACAGAACCTGCAGGAAGACATCGCGCAGCTTGGGTTCAAGCATGTGCACTTTTTCCGTGGTGCCTTTCTTGGCTTCCAGGCTCAGCGAAATGACTACCAGGGATGTCAGCTCGTCGCGTTCGACCACCGGCACCACGAACTGGTTGTTGATCTTGATGTACTCGCGCTGGTTCTCTTCGCTTTCTTCGGCGATTTCTTCCTCAGCTTCTTCGGCGGGTTTTGCTTCTTCGCTGCCCTCGGCGACAGGAGGCTCGGGTGCCGGTGCCAGCATGATGCCGGCGCCGATGCCGCCTCCGGTTCCGATGATCAGCAGAATGACTGGCAGGAGTTTCGACAGCATGGCTACCCTCAGAACGGCAGGATTACGTCAAGCAGCTGCTGGCCGTAGCGCGGCTGCTGAACATCGGTGATCTGGCCGCGGCCGCCATAAGAGACTCGGGCCTGGGCGATCTTGTCATAGGTGATTTCATTCTGGCGGCTGATGTCCTGGGGCCGGACATAGCCGGTGACCAGCAGCTCGCGCAGTTCGAAGTTCACCCGCAGTTCCTGGGTGCCGCTGATCGCAAGCACCCCGTTGGGCAAAACGTCAACAACAGTGGCGGCGACCCGCAGCTCCAGTTTCTCGCTGCGTTTGACGGTTCCTTTGCCGCCGGAAGCGCTGCTGCTGCCGAGCTCAACCGCATCGGCCGAAGTGGCGCCTTCGGGCAGTTTCCGGTCCAGCCGCTGCGGCAAGCCAAGCAAATGCGGCACATTCAGGCTTTCCGACCCCGAGCGCGAGCGCTGGGTATCGTTGGAGATCTCCGCCTCTTCGTCGATTTCGATCACCACCGTCAGGATGTCACCGCGTTTCATGGCACGGCGGTCGCCCAGCAGTGATTGCTGCGAACCGCTCCACAAAGAGGACCCGTCCACGGTGCGCCGGGTCTGGGTCTGCGTCGGCAGCCCCTGGTACAGCATGGCGACATGTTCGGGCGATTCGTTCGCAGGTGTGAAGGAAGGCGCTTTGCCCAGATGGTCCATCCGGCCGCAAGCCCCGAGTATTGTCAGCCCGATCAGCAGCGGTTTGACGGGGGAATATCTCTTAGTCATCAGTTTACCTCAACGGAGCCGTCTTCCGAGATGCGCCCGGTGACAGTGGCGCGGGAAGAGAGATTCATGACCCGGACGGCGTCGCCGGCAGCACCGCGTCCAAGCGAGCGGCCTTCCGCCGCAATGGTCAGCCCGCCTTGGCGGAAAATCAGGGTGACCAGGTCATTGCGTTCAATAATGGCCGGCGGGCCAATGTCGCCCGCCCGCAGCGGCCGCCCGGCGTAAAGCGCGACGCGGGCCTCCTGGCCGATCACTTCGGCCGGGTTCGACAACGCGCCGGGGATCTCGCCTTTCTTCAGGGCCAGGTCTTCGGCGGTTACAATTGCCTTGGCGCGGATTGTGCGCAGCGGGATCAGATACTCTGCCAAAGCAGGCGGAGCACAGAGCGCGGCGGCGGTCAGGCAGGCGAGAGCAAGTTTCATCAGCGCACCTGTGTGGTTGCACCCATCATCTGGTCGACAGCCGAGATGACCTTGGCGTTCATTTCATAGCCGCGCTGGGCTTCGATCAGCTCGGTTACTTCGCGCACAGCGTCGACCGAGCTGCCTTCCAGATAACCCTGGCGGAAGGTGCCAAGCCCATCTTCGCCGGCAGTGGAAACAGTGGCGGCGCCAGAGGCTTCGGTCTCGCTGAACAGGTTGCTGCCGATCGCTTCAAGACCTTTGGGGTTGGTGAAGCCTGCCAGGGTGAACTGGCCCAGAAGCTGGCCGCCGGTCGTGCCATCGAAATAGCCGTAAACTTCGCCTTCGGCGTTTATCGAGATGCTGGTGGCGTCATCGGGAATGGTGATTTCCGGCGACACGGCGAAACCGTCGGAGGTCACGATCAGCCCCTCCGCTGAGCGCTTCAAGGCGCCGTCGCGGGTATAGGCTGTCTCGCCGGAAGGCAGGGTGACCTCCAGGTAGCCTTTGCCGTCGATTGCGATGTCCAGGTCATTGTTGGTCTGCTGAAGCGCGCCCTGGGACAGATGCACCGAAATGGCTGCCGGACGCACACCAAGGCCGACCTGCACGCCGGTTGGCAGCACGGTGCCGTCCGATGCGTTCACGGTGCCGGCGCGCGAAATCTGCTGGTAATGCAGGTCGGCAAACTCGGCGCGGCGCGCGTTGTAGGCGGTGGTGTTCATGTTGGCGAGGTTGTTGGAGATGGTCTCCACCCGCAGCTGCTGGGCGCTCATGCCGGTTGCGGCGATTTTCAGGGCACGCATCTGGATTCTCCTAGGACTTGATCAGGTTCTTGATGGCATTACGGATGCGTTCGTCTTCCGACTGCAGGAAGCTCTGGCCCATTTCATAGGCACGCTGGACTTCGATCATGCGGGAGACCTCGGAAATCGCGTTCACGTTGGAGCCTTCCAGGAAACCTTGCAGAACTTTCGAATCGAAAGTCTCCTCGATTTCCCCGTCGACGCGGAACATGACGCCGTCCTCCCGCACCAAAGAGTGCAGCTCCACCGGTTTGAACAGGCCCAACTGCCCCAGAAGCCGCCCGTTTGCACTGAGCGAGCCATCGGCGCCGACTTCGATCTTGCCGGCATCCGGCGGCACGAACACCGGCGCGCGGCCGGCATCCAGCACCCGGAGGCCATCCATTGTCACCAGGTCGCCCTCGGCATTCGGGGAAAAGGCGCCGGAACGGGTCAGCCGTTCGCCCTGCGGGGTTTCGACCATGAAGAACGCATCGCCCTCGATCGCGAAATCGAAGGTGCCGCCTGTTTTGGTCATCGCCCCCTGTTCCATCGAGGTGTTGAAAATGTTTGCCCGCGACATCGACAGCGACTGCTGCCCGGGCGAAGATTTCACGAATTCCGAAAAGATCAGGCCTTCCTGGCGGAAGCCCGTGGTGGCCGAGTTGGCGATATTGTTTGCGATCACGCGCATTTCCCGCATCAGGCCGGACTGGCGCGAAAGAGTGGCATAGCCTGCAGTTTCCATTACGATCCTCCGGCAATCATGGGAACAACGTGGCCATTGAAAAAAGCCACCAGCGTTTGGGTCATGAAGCCCATGGTCATCCAGAACACGACGACAATCGCTGTCAGTTTGGGGACAAAGGTCAAGGTCATTTCCTGGACCGAAGTCAGGGCCTGGAACAGGCCGATGGCGAGGCCGACCACCAGGGCAACGATCAGAATCGGTGTCGCCATGGTGACCGCTGCCCACATGGCCTGGCGCAGGGTGTCATAGAACAGGCTTTCGCTCATCATGGCTTAGACCGGCATCCTCAGGATTTCCTGATAGGCCTCGACCACTTTGTTGCGCACGGTCACTGCGGTCTCCACCGCCAGCTCGGTCTGGGCCAGCGCCTGCACCAGAGCGTGCGGATCCGCCTGCGAAGTCATCGCCTGCATCGAAACCTGCTCGCTCTTTTGCAAAGTGGCGGCAAAATCTTCGAAGCTTTCTTTCAGGCGGGCACCGGCACCGGCGCCTGCGGCTGTATGATTCGGGTCGGCCTTAGTTGCCGGGCGGGCGGCGGCATAGCCGCTGGTTGCGGAAAGGCTGCGAATATCCATTCTGGATCTCCAAAAGTTTCAGTTAGGTCTGTTAGCGTCTCAAAAGGTCCATCAGCGAGGAGGACATCGAGCGGGTCTGCTCGAACATTTTCAAATTGGCTTCGTAGCTGCGCTGCGCCTCGCGGGCGTCAGCGATTTCAATCATCAGATCGACGTTTGAGCCCTTGTAGTGCCCGCTTTCGTCGGCCAGCGGATGCGAGGGGTCATAGACTTCCTCGAGGTCGCGGCGGTCCAGCGTGACACGGCCGGTGCGCACGTGCTCTACGTCGGTCTGCAGCTCCCGCACGGCTTCAAACGGAACCGTCTTGCGGCGGTAGCCCGGCGTGTCTGCGTTGGAAATGTTTTCAGACACATGGCGCAGGCGCGCGGATTGCGCCTTAAGGCCGCTGGCAGTGACGGAAAGGGCTCTGGAAAATTCACTCATTGCTCAAACCTCTTCAGTTCTTGCCCAGGCTGGTGCGCAGGATGTTCAAGGAGGACTTATAGATCGCCATGGCACGCTTGTGCTGGCGCTCGGTCTCGACGCCTTTCAGCAGTTCGGTTTCGACGGAAACAGAATTGTCATTGGGGTCGCTGCCCGCATCGCTGGTGGTGACAGCCCAATCCATGCCGCTGCCGGCGGCGCCGTTCAAATGGCTGCCGCGGGTTGCGATCATGCTGCTGGGGCGGGCGCCTGCTGCAAAGACTTCCTTGAAAGGCTTGATATCCTTGGCGTGGTAACCGGGCGTATCGGCATTGGCGATATTCTGGGAAACCAATGCCTGGCGTTTGCCGGCATGCGCCGCCATGGAATAGGCAATTTTGAAGACGTTCAATTCTGTGAACACCAGGGCTTCTCCCTTGATCGATTTCAATCAAGGCTTAACCCCGATTCCTTTAGAAATTGTTTTCAGGACATCAATGGAGGCCGCTGCGATGAAAGCAGAGCTGCAAGCACTGACCCGTCAAATAGCCGGAAAACGCCTGGCCACGAAGATGGGCAGAGTCACCGGTATCTCGGGCGGAGAGATCGAAATAGACGGTCTTGCGGCTTCCGCGCGGATCGGCGACAGGCTTATACTGCGCCGCGGCCCGCAGGATGAGCTGCACGGCGAAGTTCTGAAGATCAGCGGCAGCAACATAAGCATGCTGCCGGACAGGGCGCCGGATGGGGCCGCCATTGGCGATGCGGTGCTGCTGCACCCGTCTCCGGAGTTTTCTCCTAGTGATCATTGGGTTGGCCGGGTGATTGATCCTTTTGGCGAACCGCTGGACGGCCGCCCGCTTCTGCCGGGCCCTGCCGCGCGGGATCTGATGGCCGCACCGCCCAAAGCGGCCGGCCGGCGCGCGATGGGCGAGCGGCTTGCCACCGGGCAGGCAGTGCTGAACACGATTCTGCCGATTGTGCGCGGGCAACGGATTGGCCTGTTTGCCGGTTCCGGTGTGGGTAAGTCTTCGCTGCTGGCCAAGCTGGCGCAGGCGATGGAAGCCGACGTGGTGGTGATGGCCCTGATTGGCGAGCGCGGCCGGGAAGTGAATCACTTTGTCGAGCAGGTCCTGGGACCGGAGGGCATGCGGCGGGCCGTCGTTGTTGCAGCGACCTCCGATCAGTCGGCACTGGTCCGGCGCCGTTGTGCCTGGTCTGCAATGACCGTGGCCGAGCATTTCCGGGATCAGGGCAAGAACGTTCTGTTCCTGGCCGACTCGGTCACCCGTTTTGCCGAGGCCCACCGTGAAATCTCTGCCGCTTCCGGCGAAGCGCCGGCATTGCGCGGCTATCCGCCGTCGGTGACGCCGCTGATTACCGGCCTGTGCGAGCGGGCAGGCCCGGGCGGCGACGGGCAGGGCGACATTACTGCGGTGTTCAGTGTCCTGGTGGCTGGTTCCGACATGGACGAGCCGATTGCGGATATTCTGCGCGGTGTTCTGGACGGCCATATCGTACTGAACCGGGAAATCGCTGAGCGCGGCCGGTTCCCGGCGATTGATGTCTCCCGTTCCGTCTCCCGGAGTCTTCCGGCCGCGGCCTCCGCCGACGAGAATGAAGCGATCAAGGATGTGCGCAAATTCCTGGGCGCCTACGAACAGTCGGAAGTGATGATCCGCGCGGGGCTTTACGCCGAAGGTAATGATGTGGTGCTGGATCAGGCTGTGCGTCTCTGGCCCGAGCTGGATGCGTTTTTCGGGCGCGAAGACCCGGACGGCATCACCAGCAGCTTTAACCGCCTGCTGTTGTTGCTGCGCCGGGCCAAAGCCGGGCGGTAACGGCAGCGGAATGCGCCGCAAAAGCAACAGGAGCTTTCAGTGTTTGCTGAAAGCTCCTTTCTGTTTGGGATGATCAGCCTTGCAGCAGGAGCAGCGCGGTTGAACCCGATGATATGCTTGAGTCAAACTGGCTGATCTCGGACATAGCCAGATACCTGGTGATCAGCTTGTCCATTTGTTCGGGGTCGGAAAAACCCGACAGATCATCAGACCCAAACACTGCATTTGCCCGGTCCTTGAACGCAGTGAGCTGCTGATCGATGTCAATCTGGCCGATGCTTGATGGCAGATTCAGCGACAGCTCGAACATTTCCCGCAAGGCGGGCTGCGCCATGACATTGAACCATTGGGTGTCCACCGAAGTGTCATCGCCCGCTACGGCCGCCAGTTCGCGTTCGGCAAACATGGCTGTCCGCATGGCGGGATCCTGCTCGCCGACGGCTGTCTCGAAAGCTTGCACCTGGTTTGCGGAAACCAGCTCGGTCATGGCCTGAAGGTCGCCGGTTTTCAGAGACTGGCCAGGGCCGAACCCGAATGCGTCGCTCAGCTGCACGTATCTGGCATCGTCCATGCGGTTGGCCAAGGCATCGTCTGCCTCCGTGCCCTCTTGCAGGATACGCTCCAGGAAAGCTTTCTTGTAGCTGTCCTCCTCCAGGCCGAAGGCACCGAGAGCGACATCTAGCAGGCGGGGATCTGAAATCAGATCCGCGGCGCTTTTCACATTTCCGATGTTTTCCAGAAAGTAATCGGATTCGCGTTGCAGCACGGCGTCTTGGGTAAAGACTTCGAACTGCTTGTCATATGTGGCCTGAAGGAAGTTCCAGCCCGCAATTCCTGTGGAAGGCAGGAGGGGCTGGAAGCTCATGACGGCCTGACTGCAAACAGCCGGTCTTCCCGCGGCAGCAAGGTGCGCAGCGCCTTGAGGCAGCGGTAGTGGTTGTTGCCGATCAGCGCGTCGGTTGCCTCAGCAATCGAGGCCCGGCTGTCAGGGTCGGTGAAGACCTGGCTCAGTTCCTCGATCCGGCGCAGCATCGGCAAACGCTCTTCTTCGGGATCGGCATCGCCGGACAGGATCAGCTGTGCTGCATAGCACACCCGGCGCACCGGTGTATTGGCTTCTTCCGGGTGGATTGCATCGCGCAAGCGCAGGATGTTTGCATCCGGGGTGACAATGGACAGGCGGCTGCGGCGGTCGCCGTTTTCAATCACCGCGCCATTCACAAGGACACGCTCCTTGGGGGCAAGTTTCAGGACAAGTCCGCTCATATTCAGGAAGCTCCGCTGCGGAGGCCACGCATGATGGCCGTATTGATTTCCACCAGCGGCCGGATGTTGGCCTCGCGCTGAAGCACTTTGCTGGTGTGCTGTCTCGTGAATTCCGCCAGTTCGAAGAGGTTCTGCTTGAGATCGTTCGGCAGGGGGTTGCCTTTGGAAGCGAGATCTGCCGTGAAAATCGTCCAGAGTTTGCGGTTGTCGTTCAACGCTGCTGCAAGTTCACTGAATTCATCGCGGCCGTTTTGCGCCGCCGTGATCAGCCGGCGGGTAACGCGGGCGACCACTTCATATTCGAAATTCTTAGCTGTCCGGGTCGGGGCCTTTGCCGCCGAATAGGCACTCTTCGCCTTCAGAAGGGCATTCACGTGTTTTCCTAACGTATTATTCTTCAGGTTCTCTGAGAGGGGAAGGCCGGGGCGCTAAGCGCGCCCCGGTTCAGGCTGTTAACGGAACAGCTGCTGCAAGGTCGATGGCGCCGAGTTGGCGATGGTCAGCGACTGCACTGCCAGCTGCTGCTGGGTCTGCAGGGCTTTCAACCGGGCCGACGCTTCTTCCATGTTGGTGTCGGTCATGGTGCTGACACCGGACTTCAGCGAGTCGGTCAGTTTCGACACGAAGTCGTTCTGGTCGCTCAGGCGGCTGCTGTCCGCACCCAGCTGTGCTGCCGAGTCGATGGCGAATGCGAGCATCGCTTCGATTTCCGACAGAACGGTGGTTGCGTTAGTGTTGGTGAGCGCCGGGATGCTCGTCGTGTCCATGTTGGCACCGGTGTCGATCGCGGTCACCGTGATGGTGTCGCTGCCGTCCAGGCGCAGGCCGCCCAGAACGTCCAGCTGCGGAGTGACGCTGTTGTCGAGCAGGTTTGCGCCGTTGAAGGTGGCGGAACCGATGATCGAATTGATCTGGTCACGTTTTTTGTCCAGGTCGGCCTCGATCTTGTCGTGGTCCACGTTCTGGGAAACACCTGCAACGGTCAGCTCGCGCATCTCTTTCAGGGTTTCAACGATCTGTTCCATACCGGAGGAAGCAACCGCAACCGTGGCTTCACCAAAGTCCAGGGCGTCGGAGACGGACTGATACGCCTGAATGTCCGATTCCATGGATTTGGAGATGGCCCAGACAGCGGAGTTGTCCTTCGCCATGCCGACCTCTTTACCGGTCGAGATCTGGTTCTGGGTTTCTTCCAGGTTGTTGTTCACAGACTTCAGGGTCTGCAGAGCAACCATTGCGCCATTGTTTGTCAGAATGCTGGTCATAGCTTTTTCCTTTAGCTGCGGGGCGCTTTGGCCCCAATCTTGTTTGCCCTAGGGGCGTTGTTTGACGTCTTTCTGACTGTGCGTTCCACCGTCCGGTTTCCGCGCCACCCCGTCTGAGGTGCAAGGCGACATTGGCGCAGGAGTTGCTAAGGGAGTGCTAATGCGGGGATTTGGTTTTTTAGAATTTTCCCAAAATTGCATTCAGGCCCGCTTTTCCAGCCGGGTGGCGCTGCGGGTGCCAAAACGGGTCCTGCGCCCGGCCTGGTCGTAAACGTCCAATCCCCTGCGGATACGGCGCAATTCAGCCATGCGGGCGGCAACGGCGCGGATCCCCTCCATGGCGCTGTCCAAAAGCTCCTGGTTGCGCGAAACCTTGGTATGCACTTGGGTCAGGGACTCGCGCTCAAGTTCGGTTACGGCGTTCAATTTGCCGATTGCCTTCTCTTTCTTGGCCAGAAGCTCTTCCAGTTTGGCAAGGTCGCCTGCCATCAGTGCGGCGCGCTCACGGTCGAGAATCTGGTCAAGCTCGTCGATGAGCTGCTGGGGTTTGGGGTCACTCACCTTGGGTCTCCTTCAATGCGTGGTAAAGTGATTCGGCCAGGCCGATGCCGCCGGAGCGGGCAATCTGTGTGGCCTGTTCGCGGATCAGAAAACTGGAAAACTGCTCTTCGCCGGCACCGCCACCAAGGCCTTCGCGGGCTTCGCCGAGGCCCGCGGATTTCAGCATTTGCGCAAGAAAGGAGGCTTCCAGTTCAATTGCGGCCTCGCGCAGCGGATCGCTGGCTGCGGGCCGCACCGGGGTGATTGCAGACGGTGTCTGAATCGGTACTGGCAGTAGATCTGGCATATCCGGTTCTCCGGTTTGAAAATTCGAATTCCATCGATTTTTCCAAGACTGCGCCGGAACCGGTTAAAATTGCCGTAACCGGTTTTGAGTAAGCCTGTCCGGGTCGAGATAGAATATCCGGAAGACGATCATGATTATGAATTCGATCCTTGCCCCCGAGGCAGGCACTGTTGGGAAAACACCGCCTGCAACGATGGGTTCGTCAAAAAAATCATCTAATTCCAGTACTTTTGCGGACGAAGTGTCCAGGCAGTCCAGCCTTGAAAAGGCCGAATTGGACGCACGAACCGGCAAGAGAGAATCAGTCGCGGATGGGGAAACCGGATCGGATCCTGCTGCGGGCAAGGGTTCGGCTGATTCCGCCCCGGCGCCTCACCGTGCTTCAGATTCAGATCCTAAAGGGACGGATGTTCAGGCACCGGTGATCGCAAATGAACAGGCCGCTGGTTTGAGTGAAACAGCGGCAAATGCGGAGCCCGGCAATGGGGAAGCTGATTCTGGGAAAGCAAATCTGACAGCAAGCAGCGGGAACCCCGGGCTTGCTCTGATGGATCCCGGGGCGGATCGCGCAGCAGAAACCCCTGGTGCTCAGCCTGCAGGGGCTGCAGGTACAAAGGAGCGTGGTGAAGCGAAAGCGCAAGGTCTGCCGGAAAAACCGGCAGATGCCGCAACCGCAAAGCCGGGTGAAACGGGAGTGCCGGTGCGGGGAACGCAGGCGGCCGATCCGGATACAGCCCAGCAGGGCACGGCCTCTCCCCGGACGGGTACCGAGGCGGCCGGGGCGGACGGGAAGCGCGCAGGATCCGGGGCTGGCGCCGCAGATCCTGCGCTGGACAGCCCGGCAGAATCAGTGCGCCAGGGGCATGTAGCTGAAACATCAGCAGGCCGGCCGGCTGAACCTGCCGGCGGCGAACGCCAGGCAGGGATGGCGGCAGCAGGACACCCGGGTCAAGCGGGCGCGGCCCGCCAGGCGCCTGCCGCCAATCCGGCAGGAAAACAAGATACTGCCACGCCCGTTGAAACAGCGGTTAAAGCTGCCGCTTCCTCGTCTTCCAGCCCGGCAGCTGCGGAGAGGGTTTCAGCAAGCCAGCAGGGAGTGCAGCCGGAAGCGGGCGAGCTTGCCACGAAAGAAGGCAGGGGCAATGTTTCCGGCCGGGTATCTGCAGGTTTGAACACTGACACGCTGCCAGCCAGCCAGTCAGGCGTTGCCGCTAATGGGAAACAGCCGCCGCAGCAGTTGTCCCCGCTACAGGCGGAGCAGCAGACAGCGGAACCTGAACCGGAAGTGTCTCAGACCGCTGCTCTGCAATCTAACAAAGCCGGGTTGAACGCGGCTCCTGCCGCACAAGGAGGGGTACAGGCCTTTGCCGCCGGTCAAGGCATGAACGGCAGCAGTCAACGGGCAAACGCAGCCGCTGTTGCCGGGTCCGGGGCTGCAGCTGAAGAAGCGGCAGAAGAGGCTGAAGCCAGCGCTGCTGCTGATCGGCTGGTTTCCAAATCCGTTAAACGCGGAGACTTCCGCGCGGCCCCTGCCAATCAGCCCTCCGCGGCAGTGCAAATGGCGGCGGCATCCGCGCAATTGCGTCCGCCGGGCGGCGTGACCGCGGTAAATTCGGAAAGCGACCTGCTGGGCGGATCCGGGGAAACTCTATCCGGCGTGCTTGGCCTTTCTGGCGATGCACCCGGGCTGACACAGCTTTTGGCCGAGGCATCTTTTGGCACAGGGACCGTCCATCGCCCGGAAACACCGCGCATGATCGCGGCCCAGATGGCTGAGGCTTTTGCCGCCAAGGGGGAGCAGAAGGTGGAAATTTCGCTGAACCCGCAAGAGCTGGGTCAGGTGAAAATGCGTGTCATGGCCAGCGAATCGGGCATCACGATGGTGATTCACACCGAACGCCCGGAAACCGGCGATCTGATGCGCCGCCACATCCATGAACTGGCAGAGGAATTCCGCCGCATGGGCTATGAAGACATTTCTTTTGAATTCAGCGGCGGCCAGGCGGGCGGCGGCCATGCCGGCCAGGAACCGGACGGCGGCGCGGCGCAGTCCGGCAGTGCGGCACGCGGCTCGGATACCGCTGAAGCTCAAGAACCAGCAACGCAAAATCTCCGGCTGGGGAACTCCGGCGTGGATATGAGGGTTTGATCACATGACAACACCAATTACTTCCGGAGGCAGCACTGCCGGGCAGCCACTGCCGCAGGCGTCCTCACAGCAAACCGCAGGCCTGACCTCGGATTTTGAGACCTTCATCAGAATGCTGACGGCACAGGCGACGAATCAGGACCCGCTGGAACCGTTGGACTCGACGGAATATGCCGCACAGCTAGCGCAGTTCTCGATGGTAGAGCAGCAAACCAAGAGCAACACGCTTCTGGAAGGCCTGCAAGCGCAGCTTGGCCTCGCCAATATGGCTGCTCTGTCCGGCTGGGTCGGAATGGAGGCCCGGGCAGTTGCGCCAGGCTACTTTGATGGCAGCAGCAGTATCACTATTGCACCAAATCCTGCGGCGGCTGCCGAGGCCGTGACCCTGGTGGTGCAGGATGAAAATGGCTCCGAAGTGCAGCGCATCAGCCTGCCGGTTTCAGCCGAACCTTACGAATGGAATGGCCTCGATGACGACGGCAACCCGTTTGAAAAGGGTGAATACGCCTTTGTGGTCGAAAGCAGAAAGGGTGACGAGGTTCTGCTCGAGGAATATGCCGAGATTTACTTCAAAGTGAACGAGACCCGCATGCAGGGCGGCGAAGTGGGGCTGATTACCGAAGGCGGTTCAGTTGTGCTGGCCTCCGCTGTCAGCGCGCTGCGCGACCCAGGCGCCTGACCGGACGGTATGCGCAGGCGGAAAAACTGTCTAAGAACAGGGCGGCATAACTTTGGAGACCGCCCTGCAACCGCTGCCCGATCAGTTTGAAACCCGTTTTTTTGCCCATTTGTCTGCAACGGGCCTGCATGTTCCCGCTCCCCGGCGCCTGGCCGGCGGGCGGTCGAACCATGTCTGGCGGGCCGGGGCTCTGGTGATCAAGCTGTATGCGGCGGATGGTGCCAATCCCCTGTTTGCCAATGATCCTGAACGGGAGGCTGCGGTGCTGACCGCGCTGTCCGGTACCGGGATGGTACCGCCGCTGGTGCAGATCGGTGTGTTCGAAGGGCGGAACTGGCTGAGTTATGCCCATGTAAACGGCAGCCCTTGGGAGGAAGATGCGGGCCATGTGGCGCAGCTCTTGGGCCGTTTGCACGATCTGGCACCGCCATCCGGACTGCCTGCCGGAGCAAATGGCAGTGCAGCACTGGAGCGGCAAACCAGCGGCATTCTTGCCCGCTGCACAGAGCAGAAGGGGTTGCCGGAGCTGCGCCCTTTGGGCCGGATTCCGCCTTTGCCGCAGCCGGTTCTGATTCATGGCGACCCGGTGCCAGGTAATTTGCTGGCCCATGACGGCACGCTGACGCTGATTGACTGGCAGTGCCCGCAAGTCGGCGATCCAGCCGAGGATCTGGCGTTGTTCCTGTCGCCTGCCATGCAGCTTATGTACCGTGGTGCCCCACTGTCCAAGGCCGAAGAGGATGCCTTTCTCACCGGCTATCCTGACCGGCGGATTACGGGCCGGGCCTTGGCGCTGATGCCTTGGTTCCACTGGCGCATGGCGGCCTATTGCCTGTGGCGGGCAGAGCGGGGCGGGGAGAAGGACTGGCAGGCGTTCGAACTGGAGCGCGCGGCACTTCAGTCCATCAGGCCCAAATAGGCATAAGCGGGCGGCATCAGCACCCGGCGGGCGCGGCCAAAGGGAAAACGCGGCATTTTCTGCACCACCGGGGAATAGGGCAGGTCCGGTGTGTGTCCCTGCACCAGATCGCTCAGCAACCGGCCGGAATAGCTGCCCATCGCTACGCCGTTGCCGTGATAGCAAAGGCCTGCAAACATACCCGGGCGGTTCGGCACCGGACCGATGAAGGGCACTAGGTTGCGCGAGAGGCAGACCATGCCGGACCAGCAGTGCGTGGTTTCCACATTGCGCCAGGCCGGGAACATCGCCTCGAAATCCTGCCGCAGCTTGCGCCGGATTCCGGCCTCGGCCCTCGGTGAGGCGAGCAGCCCGCCGCGCATCCCGAACAGGAAGCGATTGTCCGGCATCAAGCGGAAATAGTGCAGAAGGTTGCGGGTGTCATAGGCCATCTGATGCGAGAACCACCCCTGCGCTTGCAGCTCTTCCTGCGACAGGGGCCGGGTGACCATAACCGTGGATTGTGTGGGCATATAACGCCCGGCGAGCCAGTCCGGCAGGTCCTCGGAAGAATAGCCATTGGTGGCGATAACTACCTTGGATGACCGCAATGTGCCTTTGTTAGTCTCTATTTCAAACTTGCCGCCGGCTTGCTTTACGGCCAAGGCGGCGCTGTGCTGATACAGTCTTGCCCCGGCCTTCTGGGCTGCCGCGGCCAGGCCGAACAGATACTTTCGCGGGTTGAGAGCAAAGCCTACTGGTGTCGTCAGCGCCGCATGGAAACTGCCGTTCAGCCCCTTGTCCCGCAGCTGGTCATGGGTCAGGAAATCCGGCTCCTCCCCCTGCTGCCGCATCGCCTCTGCCTCGGCCAGAAGGCGCGCGGCTGCCTTTTCGCTGTGGGCCAGCTGGGTTTCGCCTTGCGAATGGGTGTCGGCGTCAATGCCATGGGTTTCCAGCAGTCCACGAACCAGATGCACTGCGGCTTCTTCGCTGGCATCGTAGGTATCGGCGGCCGCTTGGCCAAAGAACCGCCGCATATTGCGGCCGGAAAGTTTTGATCCGCCGAGGCAGCAGAAACCGCCATTCCGCCCCGAGGCGCCCCAACCTGGAGACTCTGCTTCCAGCAGCGCAACCGAAACCCAGGCCTCTGCCAGATGCAGCGCGGCCGACATGCCGGTGAAACCTCCGCCGATGATCGCGACATCAGCATCAGTATCACCTTGCAGCACCGGCCACTCCGGTGCTGCGATGGTCTCGTCCCACCAGCAGTTGCTGCGCGGGCCGGGACCATAGGCGTAGTCGGAGAAGATCCGGCGCATCAGCTGCGCACCGCCTCCATCTCCTCGCGCTTCTGTTTGGCCACCTGGTGTTTGGTCACCAGCGAGGCGGTGATCACACCAACTGTCACGATGCTGATCATGATTGTCGAAAGCGCGTTGATCTCAGGCGAAACGCCCAGGCGCACGGCCGAGAAGATCTTGATCGGCAGGGTGGTAGCTGAGGGGCCGGATGTGAAGGAGGCAATTACCAGATCGTCCAGCGACAAGGTGAAGGCCAGAAGCCAGCCGGAAATCACCGCAGGCGCAATGATCGGCAGAGTCACCAGCCGGAACGCCTCGGACGCCGAGCAGCCGAGATCCAGCGCCGCCTCTTCCAAGGACCGGTCAAATGTCACCAGCCGCGAGGAGACCACCACCGAGACATAGCACATCGAGAAGGTGGTATGCGCCAGCACGATAGTGAAGACACCGCGGTCGAGGCCAATGCCAATAAACAGCAAGAGCAGCGACAGGCCGGTGATCACCTCGGGCATCACCAGCGGCGCGTAGATCATGCCGGAGAACAGCGTCCGCCCCATGAACCGCCCGCCGCGCACCAGCACATAGGCTGCGATGGTGCCCAGCACGGTCGCCAGAGTGGAGGAGAACACCGCTACTTTCAGAGTCACCCAGGCGGCGTTCAAAAAGGCATCGTTCTGCAGCAGCTCGCCGTACCATTTGGTCGAGAAACCCGCCCAGACGGTGACCAGCTTGCTTTCGTTGAAGCTGAAGATCACCAGGATCACCATCGGGATATAGAGGAAGGCAAAGCCCAGGGTCAGCGATACGGCATTAAACCAGCTCATACGGTTCATTGTTCGGCCTCCTGCTGTTTCTGCTGGTTGCGCTGGAACAGCACAATCGGGACGACAAGCAGCAGCAAGAGAACCACCGCCACCGCGGATGCCACCGGCCAGTCGCGGTTGGAGAAGAACTCTTCCCACAGCACCTTGCCGATCATCAGCGTGTCCGAGCCGCCCAAGAGCGACGGGATCACAAACTCGCCCAGCACCGGAATGAAGACCAGAAAGCTGCCGGCGATGATGCCGTTTTTCGACAGCGGTACTGTCACCAGCCAGAAGGCCGACAGGCGCGAGCAGCCCAGGTCTTCGGCGGCCTCGATCAGCGATCCGTCCAGCCGCTCCAGCGCCGAATAGATCGGCAGGATCATGAACGGCAGATAGGTGTAGACGATGCCGATATAGACGGCGGAATTGGTGTTGAGGATCGTCAGAGGTTCGGAGATCACCCCGGTCCACATCAGGAACTGGTTGAGGAAGCCCTCGTTCGACAGGATCCCCATCCAGGCGTAGACGCGGATCAGGAAGGAGGTCCAGAACGGCAGGATCACAAGCATCATCAGCGTCGGGCGCCACTCAGCCGGGGCGCGGGCCATGCCATAGGCAATCGGGTAGCCGGCCAGCAGGGTGAAGAAGGTTGAGATGACCGCGATCTTCAGTGAGCTGAGGTAGGCCTTCCAATAAAGATCATCTTCGGTCAGCCAGACAAAATTCTCGAAATCCAACTCAGCCAGGAAGGCGGCAATGCCCTCGGCCCAGTCGAACTGCGGGAAGTAGGGTGGCCGGGCTATGGCCGCGTCCGACAGCGAGATTTTCAGGACAATGGCAAAGGGCACCAGGAACAGCGCCAGAAGCCAGACATAGGGGATGGCAATCAGGAAATAGCGGCGCATTATTCAGCCAGCAGAACGCCTGCCGTGGCGGTCCAGGACAGCCAGACAGTGTCTTCCCAGGTGAATGCGCGGCGGGCAATGCGGCGGGTGTTGGCGGCCTGCGCCTTGATCACGGCACCGGTGGGCAGCTCCACATGGTAGGTGGAGATATTGCCCAGGTAGGCGATATCCAGAATCTTCCCCTGCACGGCGTTGTCCGCGGTCTCGGGCTTGTCGGCACTGATCGAGACCTTTTCCGGCCGGATGGCCAGATGGCATTTCTGCCCGTCGGAAAACCCGTTAGGCGATTGCACGGCCAACGGCGCGTGACCTTCATGCCAGGACATGGCGTAGACGTCGCTGCCATTAGGTTTGGCGGTGCCTTCGATCAGGTTCACGTCGCCAATGAAATCAGCCACATAGACCGAGTTCGGCGTTTCATAGATCCGGTCCGGCGTGGCCACTTGGATGATTTTGCCGTGATCCATCACCGCCACGCGGGAGGCGACCGTCATGGCCTCTTCCTGGTCGTGGGTCACGATCACAAAGGTGGTGCCGGTTTTCTCCTGGATATCCATCAGTTCAAACTGGGTTTCCTGGCGCAGCTTCTTGTCGAGCGCGCCGAGCGGTTCGTCCAGCAGCAGCAGTTTCGGGTGTTTTGCCAGCGAGCGTGCCAGTGCAACCCGCTGCCGCTGGCCGCCGGAGATCTGATGCGGCTTGCGGCGGGCGAATTTCTCCAGCCGGGTCAGCCGCAGCATCTCCTCAACCCGGTCGCCGATATCATGCTTGGGCATCTTCTCGCGCTTCAGGCCAAAGGCGATGTTTTCCCAGACAGACAGATGCGGGAACAGCGCATAGGACTGGAACATCATGTTCACCGCGCGCTTGTTCGGCGGCACCGGGGCGATGTCCTGCCCGGCCAGGTGAATGGTGCCCTCGGTCGGGGTCTCAAACCCCGCCAGCATCCGCATCAGCGTGGTCTTGCCGCAGCCCGACGGGCCCAGCAGCGCGTAGAATTCCCGCTCGTAGATGTCGATGGTCAGATTGTCGATGGCGGTGAACTCACCATAGCGTTTGGTGACGTTCTGGAAATGGATCAGGGGCTTTGCCTCGGGATCGTTCCAGGGTTCGAAAGCGGAAGTATTCAAGCCGGGCCTCTTCTGCGATGTGTCGCGCGAATGTCTCGGATGGCCGCGCTCAAGGGATGCCCCGGCGCGTTCAGAAAATCGGGGCGGCAAATTCTGCGCGCCCCGGGGGTCATGTGCGGCTGATCAGGTGCCGGATTTGACCTTGGTCCACATACGGGTGGCCTTGCGCTGTACTTTCGGCGGGTAGCCTTCCTTGATGTACAGGTTCTTGACGGTCTCGGCACCAGGATAGATCGCCGGATCGCCGATCACGTCCTCTTCCAGGAATTCCTGCGACGCCTTGTTGCCGTTGGCGTAGTAAACATAGTTGGACGCCGCCGCCATGTTGTGGGCATCCATGATGAAGTTCAGGAACTTATGGGCGCCGTCCGGGTTCGGGGCATCAACCGGGATCGCCATCTGGTCGAACCACATCAGTGCGCCTTCTTTCGGTGCATTGAATTCGATCTCGACACCGTTTTCAGCCTCTGCCGCACGGTCGCGTGCCTGCAGCACGTCGCCGGACCAGCCGAAGGCTACGCAGATATCGCCGTTGGCCAGCGCGTTGATGTATTCGGAGCTGTGGAACTTGGTGATATAGGGGCGCACGCCCAGCAGCACCGGCTCGGCCTTGGCGA
This sequence comes from Leisingera sp. ANG-M1, assembly GCF_000813745.1. Lineage (GTDB taxonomy): Bacteria > Pseudomonadota > Alphaproteobacteria > Rhodobacterales > Rhodobacteraceae > Leisingera. Next base: position 182,168 of record NZ_JWLC01000013.1, read on the forward strand.
CCACATCGGCGTCCATGCTGTTGGGGTCTTCACCGATGTATTTCAGCGCCGCTGGGATCATTTCATCCGGGGCGTCCAGGAAATGCACGCCGCAGCTGGCCAGCTTTTCCATGTTGGCCGGGTTGAACACCAGCTCCAGCGAGTCGATCGGGGCATCTTCGCCCAGCACTTCCTTCACCTTGCCGACGTTCACGCCGATGCCGGTGGTGCCCCACATGTAGTTGATGGAATATTCGTTGCCGGGGTCATACAGCGCGGTGCGCTCTTCGATCGCGTCCCACATGTTGCCGGAGTTGGTCAGCTTGGACGGGTCCAGCTTCTGGAAGGCGCCCGCCTGGATCTGCCGCGCCATAAAGGAGCCGGTCGGCACCACAACGTCATAGCCCGAGCCGCCGGCCAGCATTTTGGTCTCCAGAACCTCATTGCTGTCGAACACATCGTAAATCAGCTTGATGCCGGTCTCGGTCTCGAATTTCTCCAGCAGGCTTTCGTCGATGTAGTCGGACCAATTGTAAACGCGCACCTCTTCGGCAGAGGCAGCGGCGGCCGTGCCAAGGGCAACGACGGCGGTCATGGTCATCGTCTTCAGTGTCATGAATTTCTCCCTGTGCGTGCCGGTTTCAGGGTCCGGCTGTGGTGGGATTTGATCAAGTTTTGCCGCTTTCGGCAATACTCTTTATGTTTTCACTTGGGTAAAACTGGTGCAAGCTGGCCAAAATCGAGGAGGAAAACCCCAGGTGACCGAGACTGCTCCGCCGCCCGCTGCGGCCCCTGAAAGCCCGGCCAAACTGCCCGCGCATGAGATCGTCTACCAGACGCTCAGGTCGCAGATTCTGTTCGGCGAACTGGTGCCCGGGCAGGCGGTGACAATCCAAGGCCTGGTGGAGACGCTGGGGGCCGGCATGACGCCTGTGCGCGAAGCGATCAGGCGGCTGATCTCGGATGGTGCGCTGATGTTCCAGGGCAATCGCCGGGTATCTGTGCCGCTGCTCGGTCCCCAGGACCTGGAAGAACTGATTTTTGCCCGAAAAACAATCGAGTGCGAGCTTGCTCGCCGGGCAACTCCGCGGATCGGTGCAGCCCATATCGAGAAGCTGGTGGCCATCGATAATGCGCTCGACAAAGCGATCGCGACCGGGGATGTGGCAGGCTATCTTGTGCAGAACTACAGCTTCCACACGATGCTGTATGCCCATGCCGAGGCGCCCATTCTCAGCGATATCGCCGACCGCCTGTGGCTGCGCTTCGGCCCGTCCCTGCGGGTGGTCAGCGGACGGCTTGGCACCCAGAGCTTCCCGGACCGCCACAAGGACATTCTTGAAGCGCTGCGGCGGCAGGACCCTGAAATGGCCGCTTTGGCGATGGAACGGGACGTCTGCCAGGGCATGGAGCACGTGGTTGAGGGACTGAAGGGCGCTAACTGATTCGATTGACTCCTGAGAATTTGATCATATTCTGGTGCCAATCAGTCATTCTCAGGAGCGAGTCCCATGACCGTTATCACCAACCACATGCCGACAGCCGAGCTGCAGGCGCTGGACGCCGCCCACCACATGCATCCTTTCACCGCCAACGGCGAGCTGTCGCAGAAGGGCGCGCGCATCATCACCCGCGCGGACGGCGTCCATCTGACCGACAGCGAGGGACACCAGATCCTTGATGCGATGGCAGGCCTGTGGTGCGTCAACATCGGCTACGGCCGCGATGAGCTGGCCGAGGTTGCGGCCCGCCAGATGCGCGAGCTGCCCTATTACAACACGTTCTTCCAGACCACCCATGTGCCCGCCATCGCGCTGGCGGCGCGGATTGCCGAACTGGCGCCGGGGGATCTGAACAATGTGTTCTTCGCTGGTTCCGGCTCCGAGGCCAACGACACCAACATCCGCATGGTGCGCCATTACTGGGCGCTGAAGGGCAAGCCGTCGAAATCGGTGATCATCAGCCGCAAGAATGCTTATCACGGCTCCTCGGTCGGCAGCGGCAGCTTGGGCGGCATGAGCGGCATGCATGCCCAGGGCGGCATGCCGATCCCGGATATCCACCATATCAACCAGCCCAATTGGTGGGCCGAGGGCGGCGACATGCCGCCCGAAGAATTCGGCCTGCAGCGCGCCCGCGAGCTGGAAGAGGCGATCCTGGAGCTTGGCGAAGACCGCGTCGCCGCCTTTATCGCCGAGCCGGTGCAGGGCGCCGGCGGTGTGATCGTGGCGCCGGACAGCTACTGGCCGGAAATCCAGCGCATCTGCGATAAATACGAAATCCTGCTGATCGCCGACGAGGTGATCTGCGGCTTCGGGCGCACCGGCAATTGGTTCGGCAGCGAAACCCTGAACATCCGCCCCGACATCATGACCATCGCCAAGGGTCTCAGCTCCGGCTACGCGCCAATTGGCGGCTCCATCGTCAGCGACGAGGTTGCCTCGGTGATCGCCAGCGACGAGTTCAACCACGGCTACACGTACTCGGGCCACCCGGTTGCGGCAGCAGTGGCGCTGGAAAACCTGCGCATCATGGAAGAGGAGAACATCCTGGGCCATGTGCGCGACGTGGCGGCGCCGTATCTGAAAGAGAAATGGGAAGCGCTGACCGATCACCCGCTGGTGGGCGAGGCCAAGATCGTGGGTATGATGGGCTCCATCGCGCTGACCCCCGATAAAGAGGCCCGCGCCGTCTTTGCTTCGGATGCTGGCACTGTCGGCTACATCTGCCGCGAGCGCTGCTTTGCCAACAATCTGGTGATGCGCCATGTGGGCGACCGGATGATCATCTCGCCGCCGCTGGTGATCACGCCTGAGCAGATCGACGTGCTGATTGAACGCGCAACCAAGTCGCTCGACGAATGCTATGCCGAGCTGAAGGCGCAGGACCTGCTGCACAGCGCCTGATTTTTCTCCCCGGCGCCGCGTAACCGGCGGCGCTTTCCCCGCCGACTCAGACCCGGCCCAGCGGTTTCCCTGCTGGGCCTTTTTCTTCGGTGCTGCGCTGGAAAGAGTCGTTTTCGTGCAAGTTTAGCGCTGACGGTGGCGCAAAACGTCTGGGGTGCGTCGCAAAAAGTCCGGTATACCAAGCGGAATCAGGCCTACAGTTCCCCAAGGATATTCTTTTCGGCTAACGGAGAGGGTGACGGGATGAATTTCGTAAACTCTCCATGGAAAGAATATTTTTTTCATCTCTAGCGCTTGGTAGCGTTGGTATGATTAACTTCGAATAAGTGCAGAGCAAATCTGCCGGATAGACAAACTACGGGGAGCCCGCTTTGGCTGATGCGTCAAACGTTGATGCGTTCGTTGAATTCGAACGCGTCCAAAAGAGCTATGATGGCGAAAATCTCGTTGTCAAAGACCTCAACCTCACCATGCCCAAGGGCGAATTTCTGACCATGCTTGGCCCGTCGGGATCGGGCAAGACAACCTGCCTGATGATGCTGGCCGGATTTGAAACCGCCACCCATGGCGACATTCGCCTGGACGGGGTGTCGATCAACAACATCCCGCCGCACAAGCGCGGCATCGGCATGGTGTTCCAGAACTATGCGCTGTTCCCGCATATGACGATTGCGGAAAACCTCTCTTTCCCTCTGGAAGTCCGCAAGATGGGCAAGTCCGAGCGCGAGGAGAAGGTGAAGCGGGCACTGGACATGGTGGAAATGGGCGCCTTCGGCGGCCGCCGCCCGTCGCAGCTTTCGGGCGGCCAGCAGCAGCGGATCGCTTTGGCGCGGGCGCTGGTGTTCGAACCTGAGCTGGTTCTGATGGACGAGCCGCTGGGCGCGCTCGACAAGCAGCTGCGCGAAAAGATGCAGTTCGAGATCACCCACCTGGCGCACCGTCTGGGCATCACTGTGGTCTATGTGACCCACGACCAGACCGAGGCGCTGACCATGTCGGACCGCGTTGCTGTGTTCGACGACGGCCGCATCCAGCAGATCGCGCCGCCGGATCAGCTTTATGAAAGCCCGGAGAACAGCTTCGTTGCGCAGTTCATCGGCGAAAACAACACGCTGGAAGGCACTGTCAAGGAAATCAACAACGGCGTTGCCCTGGTGCAGCTGGACGATGGCGAACTGATCGATTGCAAGCCGGTCAACGTCTCCCGTCCCGGCGAGCGCACCCGGGTGTCGATCCGCCCCGAGCGGGTGGAATACAACAAGGAGCGCCTGCAGGAAGGCGCCCATACGCTCAAGGCGGAAGTGCTGGAGTTCATTTACATGGGCGACATCTTCCGCACCCGTCTGCGGGTGGCCGGCAATGATGAGTTTATCATCAAGACCCGGAACGCCCCGGACCAGACCCGTCTTCAGCCCGGCCAGCAGATCGAAATCGGCTGGCTGCCGGAAGACTGCCGCGCGCTGGACGCTTAAGCCCTGCGCGCGACGAACCCCCGGCAGACGAACGACCGGGGGCCTCACTTATGTGATTTCAACAAGGAGAGACTCTCTATGAAACTCAGCAAACTGTCTGCACTGGCGGTGACCACCGCCCTTTGCGCGCCATCGGCCTTTGCCGAGGAAATGTCCAATGAACTGGTCCTGGTGTCCTGGGGCGGTGCTTATCAGGCCAGCCAGCACAAAGCTTATGTTGAGCCCTACCTGGCCCAGAACCCCGGTTTGAAAGTGATCTGGGACGAAAGCTCGGCAGAGGCTGTGGCCAAGATCCGCGCGATGAACGAAGCCGGCAATGTGACTTGGGACCTGGTTGACGCCGTGGCTGCCGACTCCATGCGCCTGTGCGACGAAGGCCTGGCGGAAGAGCTGGATCACGACGAAGTTCTTGCTGCAGCACCCGATGGCACCTCCGCCACCGAAGACTTCGGCGACCTGATCGTCAGCGACTGTTTTGTGCCGCAGATCGTTTATTCGACCACCTTCGGCTACCGCACCGACCTGATCGACCAGCCGGACACAGTCTGCGCGATCTTCGACACCGAGAAATATCCGGGCAAACGCTCGCTGCAGCGCCGTCCGATCGACAACATGGAATGGGCGCTGTACTGCGACGGCGTTGCCAAGGACGATATCTATGACGTTCTGGGCACCGACGAAGGCGTAGACCGCGCCCTGGCCAAGCTCAACACCATCAAAGACCAGGTCGTCTGGTGGAGTGCAGGCGCGGAAACCCCGCAGCTGCTGGCTGACGGCGAAGTTGTGATGGGCTCGACCTTCAACGGCCGCCTGTTCTCGGCGATTGCTGAACAGAACCAGCCGATTGGCATGCTCTGGGACATGCAGTCCTTCGACCTTGATGGCTGGGTCATTCCGGCAGGCCTGCCGGCCGACCGCAAGGCGCGCGTTCTGGACTTCCTGAAGTTCGCCACCGACACCCAGCGTCTGGCTGACCAGGCTGCCTACATCTCCTACGGCCCGGCCCGTGCCTCCTCGGCACCGCTGGTTGGCAAGCACGCCGAATTGGGTATCGACATGGCGCCGCACATGCCGACCGATCCGGCCAACGCCTCCAACGTTCACGTCTATGACTACGAATGGTGGGCCGACAACCGCGATGATCTGGACGCTAAGTTCCAGGCATGGCTGGCCAAGTAATCTGACCTTTTCCTGAATTGAAAAGGCCCGGCGGGGGCCGCCAACACGCAGGCCCCCGCCCCACAAAATAAAAGACCCGACGGGGAACCCCATGACTGATATTAGCCAATCCGGCCCGATGCTGGCGGCGGACGGCACGCCGCTCAAGCGCAGCCTGGCGCGGGCGCTGCGGATGCAGAAGCTGCGCGCGCTGATGCTGATTGCGCCGCTGCTGCTGTTCATCCTGCTGACCTTCATCCTGCCGGTTGCCGACATGCTGTACCGGTCGGTGGACAACCGCATCGTCCAGGACGTTCTGCCGCGCACGATCGAAGCGCTGGAGGATTGGGATCCCGGGTCGAACCAGCTGCCGGAGGAAGCGGCCTTTGCCGCCCTGGCCGCAGACCTGAAGGACGCTGCCAACGCCAAGACCCACACCAAGGTTGCCAAGCGTCTGAACTATGAAAATCCGGGCATCGCCTCGGTGTTCCGCAAATCGGGCCGCAAGGTCAAGAAATGGGATGTCGAAAACGATGGCCCCTACCGCGAAAAGCTCATTGAGCTGAATGACGGCTGGGGAGACGTGGACCTCTGGAAAACCATCAAGACCTATTCCGGCGTCCGCACCGCAGGCTATTTCCTCAATGCGGTGGATATGAAGCTGGGCGCGGACGGCGCCGAGGTCCGCCCCGAGAACGAGCGGATCTACAACACCTTGCTGATCCGCACTATGCGGATGTCGCTGATCATCACCTTCAGCTGTATCCTGCTTGGCTACCCGGTGGCCTGGCTGCTGGCCAACCTGCCCGCCAGCAAGGCCAACCTCCTGCTGATCCTGGTGCTGCTGCCGTTCTGGACCTCGCTCCTGGTGCGAACTTCGGCCTGGAAGATCCTGCTGCAGCAACAGGGGGTGATCAACGACACACTGGTCTGGATCGGGCTGGTGGATGACGCCAACCGATTGGTGCTGATCAACAATGAACTGGGCACCATCATCGCGATGACCCACATCCTGCTGCCCTTCATGATCCTGCCGATGTATTCGGTGATGCAGACCATCAACCCGACCTATATGCGCGCCGCAAAATCCATGGGCGCCACCGATTGGACAGCCTTCTGGCGGGTTTACTTCCCGCAATCGGTGCCGGGCATCGGCGCGGGCTCGATCCTCGTCTTCATCCTGGCGGTGGGTTACTACATCACCCCGGCACTGGTCGGCGGCACCAAGGGCACCTTCATCTCCAACCTGATTGCCTACCATATCTCGACCTCGGGCAACTGGGGCCTGGGCGCGGCACTGGGGGCTATCCTGCTGGCTGTCGTCCTGCTGCTCTACTGGGTCTATGACAAGATTGTCGGCATCGACAACGTGAAGCTGGGGTAACGGACATGAGCGCACTTCCTCCTTATGCAAGCACTGGCCAGCGTGCCTGGTACTATTCCTTCCGGGTGATCTGCGGGCTGATCTTCTTCTTCCTGATCGCGCCGATCGTCGTGATCATTCCGCTCAGCTTCAACGCGCAGGACTTCTTCACCTTCACGCCGGAGATGCTGCGGCTGGATCCTGAAGGCTTCTCGCTGAAGCACTACCGGAACTTCTTTGGCGATGATTCCTGGCAGACCTCGATGTGGAACTCGCTGAAGATCGCGCCGATGGCAACTATCGTCTCGGTCACCTTCGGCACCCTCGCGGCCATCGGCCTGAGCCAGCCGCATGTGCCGTTCCGCCGGGCGATCATGGCTATCCTGATCTCACCGATGATCGTGCCGCTGATCATTTCCGCGGCCGGCATGTATTTCTTCTACAGCCGCATCGGCCTGCAGGGCACCTACATGGGCGTGGTTCTGGCCCATGCCGCGCTGGGGATTCCGTTTGTGATCATCACGGTGACGGCAACGCTGGTTGGTTTCGACCGTTCGCTGACCCGCGCTGCCGCCAACATGGGCGCCGATCCGGTCACCACCTTCTTCCGGATCCAGATGCCGCTGATCATGCCCGGCGTGATCTCCGGCGGCCTATTTGCCTTCATCACCTCCTTCGACGAGGTTGTGGTGGTGCTGTTTGTCGGCTCGGCCGGCCAGCGGACGCTGCCCTGGCAGATGTTCACCGGTCTGCGCGAGCAGATCTCGCCCACCATCCTGGCAGTGGCGACAATCCTGGTGGCGATCTCCATCATGCTGCTGGCCACGGTGGAAATGCTGCGCCGCCGATCCGAGCGCCTGCGCGGCATGTCCCCCACCTGACCGCCACGCACTTCTAAACAACAAAGGCCCCGTTATGCGGGGCCTTTTGCTCTTCCTCTTGCCGGAAATATCCCGGGGGTGAATTGGCCGCGAGGCCAAGAGGGGGCTGGCCCCCTCCCTGCTATCGCAGCCCTTCCAGCAGCCGCGGCGAGGCATAACCATCAGGTGTCAGACCCTTTGCCACCTGATAGGCCCGCACCGCTCCGATCGTTTTCGGGCCGATCTTGCCGTCAATACCCTCAGTATCAAATCCGGCGCCGGTCAGCCGCTCCTGCAGCTCTTCCCGCTCTGCCAGGGTCAATGCCCGGTCGCGGCGCGGCCAGGCGCCTTGGATTTCCGCACCGCCGCTGATCCGGTCAGCCAGATGCCCGACCCCGATCACATAGGCGTCCGCTGTATTGTAGCGCTCCAGCACCGCGAAGTTCTGAAAGATCATAAACGCCGCCCCCTCGTGGCCCGCAGGCAGCAGAACCGAGGCGGCGCCATGGTCCGCAACCGCGCGCCCATCCAGCCCCTTGATGCCAAGCGCCGCCCATTCGGCAGGCTGCTTTTCGATCTCGCGGTCGGCCAGCGTGTAGTCGAACCCTTCGGGCAGCGTTACTTCCACGCCCCAGGGCTGGCCCGTCACCCAGCCGAACTGCTTCAGGTAGGCCGCGGTTGAAGCCAGCGCATCCGCCGGGTTGTCCGACCAGATATCGCGCTTGCCGTCGCCGGTGAAATCCACCGCGTAGTCCAGATACGAGGTCGGGATGAACTGAGTGTGCCCCATTGCTCCGGCCCAGCTACCGGTCATTTGACGGGCCGGCACATCGCCTGCCTGCAGGATCCTCAGCGCTGCCAGCAGCTGGCCCTCGAAAAACGCGCCGCGGCGGCTGTCAAACGCCAGCGTCGCCAGCGAGCGGATCACATTCATTTTGCCGCGGAAGGCGCCATAGCTGCTCTCCAGCCCCCAGATCGCCACCACGATCTCTTTCTCGACACCGTATTGCGCCTCGATCTGTTCAAGCCGCGCCTGCTGTTTGCGCAGTGCCGCCTTGCCGTTTTTGACCCGCAGCGCCGAGGCGGCACTGTCCAGGTAGACCCAGATCGTCTTGGTGAATTCCGACTGGTTTCGATCGCGCCGGATCACCTCGGGGTCATAGCGCACGCCGGAAAAGGCGCTGTCCAGCACCGGAGCACTGATCCCCTGCGCCAGGGCGCGGTTGCGAAACGCCTTGACCCAACTGTCAAAATTCAACTCCGATGCAGCAGTCTCCGGTGCTGCTGCCTTGGGCGGTGCGGGCCGGGCCACCGGCCTTAACGTTCCAACCGCCGCAATCTGATAGCTTTCATGCTGTAATTCCTGTGCAGCCGCATCCGGCCGCTGTGCGGGCTTCAGGGAGTTGTCCGGTGCGGCCTCTGCCGCCATTGCCCCGCCTGCCATCAGCGAGGCCGCAACCCATTTGCGCATGATGCACCTCTTTATCCACTGCTCCTCTCCAGTCTACCTGCGGCAGGGCCCGGGTAAAGGGCCGGGTTCGCGCATGTGCGAAGGCCCGCCTGCCATCCGGGCCTAGCCGTGCTCCCGCCGCAATTGCTCCAACGCCTCCCGCAGCATTGGCACCCGGTGCGGACGGAAGCTCTGCCCGGTCACCTCCAGCCCGCGCATCCGGTCGAGCCGGAACATCCGCAGATCATCGCGCAACCCGCACCAGGCCAGCAGCACGGTGGAGCGGTCGAAATAGACCACGCTCAAGGGTTTCACCTGCCGCTCGGTTACCGCACCATGGCCGTCGGTATAGCCAAAGCGCACCTCGACTTCGTCCCAGGCCGCCTGCCGCAGTTCCTGTGCAGAAATTGCCGGCGGCACCGGCCGGTCAAAGCGGTAAGGTGCCAGCACCGCATGACGGAGCCGGTGCGCCTGCCGTTGCGGCAGCCGAGCCTGCAGTTTGCGCAAAGCTTCCGAGGCGGCGGTGGCCAGCTCCGGGTCGCCGATCTGCTCGACCTCGCGCAGCCCCAGCACCAGCGCCTCTAGCTCGGTGTCGCGGAATCCCATAGGCGGCAGCGCGTTGTCTTCGATCAGGGTGAAGCCGTACCCCGCCTCGCCATCAATTACCGCTCCCATCTCGCGCAGGGTGGCGATATCGCGGTGGATGCTGCGGGCCGAGACACCCAGTTCCTCTCCCAGCCGCGCCGCGGTATGCGGGCCGGGGCCAAGCCGCAGGGCTTGCATCAGCTGGAACAGGCGAAGGGTGCGGGACATGATCCATCATCCCATTTCATGATGACAGTTTCTGGCATCAGTATGCTTTAGTTTGGCATCAAACCCAAGCCAGGAGCATCCGGGATGCAGCCGCCCTTTGCCAGCGATCAAATCAAAGCCGCTTTTGATGTTCCAGATGCTTCGGCCCAAGAGGGTCTGCTGGCGCTGCGCCGGCTGATCTTTGACACCGCAGCGCAAACACCAGAGGCTGGCCGGGTTGAGGAAGCCCTGCGCTGGGGCCAGCCTTCCTATCTGACACCAGAGCGGAAAACAGGCTCTGCAATACGGCTTGGTGTGCCCAAGGGCGCACGTTTTGCCCTGTTTGTGCATTGCCAAAGCCGGCTGATCCCGGAGTTTGCCGCGGCCTTTCCCGCCTGGGACCGGTTCGAAGGCACCCGCGCGGTACTGTTTGATGACCCGGCAGAGATTGAACCGCTCCGCCACAGCTGGCTGATCAAACGGGCGCTGACGTACCGGATCAGGAAGCCGCTGGAGATCCCTGCCTGACAAAATGCCAAGCTGTCCCCGTGGGGACAGCCCCTTATTTCCGCCGCTTGCGCTCGACTTTGCGCTTTACCTTGGCGGCCTTGTGCTTGGATTTTGCCGCCTTGCGTTTCACGGTGCGCCCCGCCGGGCTGCGGCGCCCGCGCTGGCCGCCACCGGAGGGCATGGGCGCGTCCCCCAGAGCCAGCAGTTCCAGTTCCAGCCCGCCGGTGACCGGCGCTGCCTGGGTCAGCCGCACGGTCACGCGCTGGCCGATAGCCAAAGTCAGACCGGTGTCCGATCCCGTCAGCGTCCCGGCCTGGGCATCGAAATGAAAAAACTCCCGCCCGATCGAGCGCACCGGCACCAGCCCGTCAGCGCCGGTCTCGTCCAGCTTCACGAATGCCCCGAACCGGGCAATGCCGCTGATCCGGCCTTCGAATTCATTGCCCACCCGCTCGCTGAGATAAGACGCCAGGTAGCGGTCCGTTGTGTCCCGTTCGGCAATCATCGAGCGCCGTTCGGTGTCCGAGATATGGGTGGCGGTGTCTTCCAGCCGTTCGATGGCTTCGACGTCCAGCCCGTCATCGCCCCAGCCATGCGAGGAGATCAGCGAGCGGTGCACGATCAGGTCGGCATAGCGGCGGATCGGCGAGGTGAAATGCGCGTAGTTGCGCAGCGCCAGGCCGAAGTGCCCGAAGTTCTCGGGGTTGTAATAGGCCTGCTGCATCGACCGCAGGGTGGAGATGTTGATCAGTTCTGCATCGTCAGTGCCTGCGGCCTGGTTCAGCAGAGAATTCAGGTGGCGGGTCTGCAGCACCTGCCCCTTGGCCAGACTAAGCCCGGCCGCTTGCGCGGTTTCACGCAGCGCTTCCAGCTTTTCCTGTGCCGGTTCCTCATGCACCCGGAACAACAGCGGCGAGCGTTTCTTGATCAGCGTCTCGGCGGCGGCGACATTGGCGAGGATCATGAATTCCTCGATCAGCTTGTGCGCATCCAGCCGGTCGCGGAACGCCACCGAGGTCACATTGCCGTCCCCATCCAGCACGATCTTGCGTTCCGGCAGGTCCAGATCCAGCGGCTCACGCGCGGCTCTTGCCCTTGTTAGAGCCTCATATGCGGCATAAAGCGGCTTGATCACATCGTCGAGGAACGGCGCAGTTGTCTCGTTCGGATTGCCGTCCTGCGCCTCTTGCACCTCGGCGTAATGCAGCGAAGCGGCGGAGCACATCAGCCCGCGCACGAACTTGTGGCTGAGCTTGTTGCCCTCGGCATCCACCTGCATCCGCACCGCGATACAGGCGCGCGGCACGCCTTCGTGCAGGGAGCAGAGGTCGCCCGACAGACGGTCCGGCAGCATCGGCACCACCCGATCCGGGAAATAGCTGGAGTTGCCGCGCTTCTTCGCCTCGCGGTCCAGGGCTGAGCCCGGGCGCACATAGGCGGCGACATCGGCAATTGCCACCCAGATCACATGGCCGCCAGGGTTCTTGGGGTCGTCGTCGGCATGGGCATAACAGGCGTCATCGTGGTCGCGCGCGTCGGCCGGGTCGATGGTGACCAGCGGCAGCTCGCGCAGGTCTTCGCGCCCTTTGAGGCCCATCGGCTTGGCGGCGTCCGCTTCAGCCATCACCTTGTCGGGGAAGTGATCGGGGATGCCATGCTGGTGGATCGCAATCAGCGACACCGCCTTGGGCGCAGTGGGATCGCCGAGGCGTTCCGCGATGCGGGCACGGGGCAGGCCCATGCGGCCCTTGGGTCCGGCCTGTTCGGCCTCAACCAGTTCGCCGTCCTTGGCGCCGTTCACTCCGTCGGGCAGCACCATCCATTCGTTGGACGAGGCCTTGTCGATCGGAACAACCCGCCCGCCTTCAGAACCTGCACGGAAGATGCCCAGCACCCGTTTCGGATTGCTGCCGATACGGCGGATCAGGCGGGCCTCGTAATTGTGGTCTTCATCCTTCACCAGCTGCAGCTTGACCAGCACCTTGTCGCCCTGGCCCAGCGCTGGATCGGAGGCCTTGGGCAGGATCAGGATGATGGGCTCCACGCCCTCGCCGTGCCATTCCAGCGGGCGCCCGTACAGATCGCCGTCCGCATCCGGCGCCTTCACCTCCAGTACCGTGACCGGCGGCAGCTGGTCCGGGTCGCGGTAGGTTTTCTTGCGTTTCTGCAAGTGGCCTTCCGCCTCCAGCTCCTTGAGGATACGCTTGAGGTCGATGCGATCGGCGCCCTTGATGCCAAAGGCCCGGGCGATGTCGCGCTTGGTGGTCTGGGTCGGGTTGGCGGAGATCCAGTCGAGGATTTCGGCCTTGGAGGGAATACGGCTCATAAAACCCGCGTATCACGGCGGGCAGGCGGCGTCATGGTGAAAAGCGCGGGCTCAGCGGCGGGGCAGGTCGGCGGCGGTGTCGACGTCGCGCAGGGTATCGGTCAGCGCAATGCGGTATCCGGGCAGGGTCTGCAGCGTGTCGGCCAACGCATGTTCGCTGGACCAGCGGACATTATCGAACAGGGTGCGGGGCAGCCGGGCGGGATGCTTGGCCCCCACCAGCCAATAGCCGCCGTCATCTGCCGGGCCGAAAACCGCGTCGTGATTGCCAAGGGCTGAGAAAGCCCGGGCGATGTGGGCTCGGGTGATACCGGGGATGTCGGCGCCGATCAGGCAGACTGGGCCAGGCAGGGATTGCAGCATCCGCTTCATCCGTGCGCCCAGGTCTCCGTTGCCTTGCGGAAGGCGGGGCAGATCAGCCGGCCAGGTTTTGGAGATCACCGCAGTTTCCGGGGCCACCGCCAGCAAGATTTGCCAGCGCGGGTCCTGCAAGCGACGGATCAGCCGGGCGGATTGGTGGCGGAACCACCAGGTGGCTGGGATCACGCCGATGTCTTTGCCCAGCCGGGTCTTGACCCGTCCCGGGCGCGGCTCTTTGACCATGATGACCAGGGCGCGTTTCACGTGAAATCACGCACCATGTCGCGGTGGTCGATGCCGGCATCGTCATAAACCGGGCCGAAGGCGGTGAAGCCGAGTTTCTCGTAGAAGCCGATGGCGTGAAGCTGCGCACCGAGTTTAGCCTTGGCAATGCCCGGCTGCTGCCTGGCGGTCTCTACCGCGGCTTCGATCAGCTTGGCGCCAAGGCCGGTGCCGCGGGCGGATTGCAGCACGCAAACCCGGCCGATCTTGGCAGTGCCGTCCTTGAAGACAATCCGTGCGGTTCCAACCGGGGCACCGTCCAGAACCGCCAGCAGATGAGTGGCGGAGGCGTCCAGCGCATCCTGTTCTTCTTCCACCGGCACGTCTTGCTCCACCACAAAGACTTGGTGGCGCAGGGCAAAGCAGGTCGCCAGGTCCAGAGTGACAGCGATACTCAGGCTCATGCGAAATAGTCCTGCAGGATGCGGGTGTAGATCGACTTCAGCTGGTGGATCTGGGCGACCTCGACCCGTTCGTCGACCTGATGCATGGTCTTGCCGACCAGGCCGAACTCCACCACCGGGCAGTGGTTCTTGACAAACCGTGCATCCGAGGTGCCGCCGGTGGTCGACAGCTCCGGAGTCATGCCGGTTTCCGCGGCAACCGCTGCCGAGACCAGTTCTGACAGTGCGCCGGGCGGGGTGATGAAGCTTTCGCCGGAGATTTTCACCTCCATACCGATCTCAAGGCCGAACTCTGCCGCAACCTTATCCGCCTCGCCCTGCAGCCATTCGGTCAGGCTGGCGCCGCTGTGCGAGTCGTTGAAGCGGATGTTGACGGCCGAGGTCGCCTGCGCCGGGATCACATTGGTGGCCGGGTTGCCGGTGTCGATGGTAACCACCGCTAGCGTCGACGCATCAAAATGCGCGGTGCCCTGGTCCAGCTCGTGACTGGCCAGGCGGTCCATCAGCCGTGCCATTGCGTTCAGCGGGTTATTGGCGCGGTGCGGATAGGCGGAGTGGCCCTGTACGCCGGTCACCGTGAACCAGGCGGTGAGCGAGCCGCGGCGGCCGATCTTGATCATCTCGCCCATCTCGTTGGGGCAGGTGGGCTCGCCCACCAGGCAGACCGACATCTGCTCACCTTCGCGCTCCATGTAGTCCAGCAGCGCGGTGGTGCCGTCCAGAGCGGGGCCCTCCTCGTCGCCGGTGATGGTCAGGATGATGGCGCCGTCGGGGGGCGTGTCCTTGACGAAATCCACAGCAGCGGCGACAAAGGCAGCCACACCGGACTTCATATCGGTGGCGCCGCGGCCGTACATGAAACCCTCTTTCTCCTCGGCGCCGAAAGGCGGCATGGTCCAGGCGGCCTCATCGCCCAAGGGCACTACGTCGGTGTGGCCGTTGAAGCCGAAGGTTTTGGCGTGGCCCTTGGCGCCCCAGCGGGCAAACAGATTGGAAACCTCGCCGCGGTCGGTGCGGGTACAGTCGAATCCGGCTTCGCTCAGCAGTTTCTCCAGCAGCACAAGCGCGCCGCCTTCCTCGGGGGTGACCGAGGGACAGCGGATCAGGTCGGCGGTCAGGCGGGCGGGATCGGTCTGCGGCATGGGCGGGCTCCTGGATTTCCGGTTCGCCATGGCTAACGCGGAATGGCTTGGGGCGCAATTCACCCCTGCGACAGTAAATGTGGCGCAAAAGCAGCGGTTTTGCAGCTGTGGCAGCCTGCGGCTGACTCCTGTGCCGGGGGTGTGTTAAGGGTTTGTTAATAATGACCCGAGGCAGGGCATCAAAACGAGCAGGCAGGCCGCAAAAGGCCAACCAGACCCAGGCAGCGTACCGCCGCAGCCCGGCTGTGTGACAACAGCAGGCATGAGTCCTGCGTGCGTCTCGTTTGTCCGGCCTCCTACAGGCAAGGGGTGGGCTGAACATGGCAACAGGCGCCGAACTCAACTACCAGACCAACGCGTCTGCAACGCAGATGGCGCAGACGATTTTCGGCGACGGGGCCACCGTTGTCGGCGCCTCCTACTCGGGCTGGAGCCAATCCTCGGCGATCTATTCAAATGGTGACGCTCTGGCCCCCGGTGTTACGCCCAGCGACAGCGGTGTGATCCTGTCCACCGGACGCGCCAGCCATTTCACCCGTTCCAGCGGCGATCCGAACCGCTCGACCCAGACCTCGACCAATACCCCCGGTGAAAGCAACAACGCGGACTTTAACGCTGCGGCCGGCACCAATACCTATGACGCCTCTTACCTGGACGTCAGCTTCATCCCCGACTCGGATGTGATGACGATGCAATTCGTCTTCTCCTCCGAGGAGTTCCCGGAATTCCAGAACTCGGTCTATCAGGACGTGGTGGCGGTCTGGGTCAATGGCGAGCAGGTTCTGCTGGAGGTGGGCAACGGCCAAGCCAATCCCAGCAACATCAGTTCGTCGATCAACGAGAACCTCTACGTTGACAACGCCGGTGATGATTTCAACACCGAGATGGACGGGTTCACCATCACCATGACCCTGACGATGCACGTCAACCCGGGAGAGGTGAACGATATCCGCATCGGTATCGCCGATGTTAGCGACAGCAGGTACGACAGTAACCTGTTGATCGCCGCCGATTCGGTGCAGACCGACCTGGTGGCGATGACTGATAACGTCTTTGTTGCGCCGGACAGCAGCAAGACTATCGATGTGCTGGCCAACGACGAGAACAACTCTGGCGGCACCCTGACCATTACCCACATCAACGGCACCGCGGTGTCGGCTGGTTCGGTGGTGACGCTGAACACCGGCCAGCAAGTGCAGCTGAACGCCGACGGCACTCTGACCCTGTTCGGCGACGGCGATGTCGAGGATTTCAACTTCACCTATGAGGTGAACAACGGGGCCAATTCCGATGTGGGCTTTGTCAACGCAAGCTCCATTCCCTGTTTTGTGGCCGGCACCCGGATCCGGACCCCTTATGGCGAGGTTCCGGTTGAGGAGCTGATGCCCGGAGATCTGGTCGAGACCCGCGACGATGGCGCCCAGCCGCTGTGCTGGAGCGGCGGACGGTCGGTTGCGGCTGAAGGGGATTTCGCTCCTGTCCGCATCGCGGCCGGCGCCTTTGGCGAACATGGCGAACTGATGGTGTCGCCGCAGCACCGGGTGCTGGTGCGCGGCGCCCATGCCGAGCTGTTCTTTGGCGAGGAAGAGGTGCTGGTGGCGGCCAAGGATCTGGTCAACGGCCGCAGCGTGGCCCGCTGCCCGGGCGGCGAGGTAACCTATGTGCATCTGATGTTCGACCGCCATCAGGTGGTCTATTCCGAAGGGCTGGCAACTGAGAGCTTTCTGCCCGGGCCGCAGATCCTCAGCCTGTTTGAGCAGCCGGTGGCCAAAGAGATCTGCACTTTGTTCCCGGAACTCGACCCGGAGACCGGTGCCGGCTACAGCCCGGCGGCAAGGCCTGCTTTGAAAGCCTATGAGGGCCGCCTTCTGGCCTCAATCGAGGCGGCCTGAGGCACGTGGCTTGGTTTGCGGTTTCCGGCCGCGGGTGCAACTGGAGCGACCCGCAGGCGCTGCAGGCGGCAGGCGCTTCTGACGGCGATGCCCTGCTGGTGCGCGGCTCGCTGATGCTGGAGTTCCGGCTGCCGGAAACCGCCCGGCCCGAGCCGCTGGTGCTGTTCTCGCAAGGTGGCGGCTGGCCGCTGCGGCTGGCGCTGCAGGCGGTGCCAGGCGGGGGCTTGAGCTTTGTGCTGGAGCAAAACGGGGCGGTAATGCACCGGACCTTGAATCCGACGGTTGTGGGGCGCACCGATCAGCTGCGGCTGATCTATGGCTGGGATGCTCCGGCCCGCCAGGGGCGGCTGACTGTGGAGCGGCCCGACGGCAGCCAGATGCAGATGGCCGCGCTGACGGCGCCGAAGCCCTGGCGGCTGCGCGATCTGCACGCGCTGATCGGGCCATTGGGCTATGTGGCGCCTGCGGTGGAGTATCTGGCCCTGTCCAGCGCGATGGAACCCGCAGGCCCGGCGCCTGGGCTGCTGCCATCCACACCGGTTGCCACGCCTCAGGGATACCGGGCTTTGGGCAGTCTGCAGCGCGGCGATCTGGTGCTGGACAGCAGCGGTGCGGCAGTGCCGGTGCTGCAGGTGGTTGAACGGCGGGTGCCGGCGCTGGGCTCTTTTGCGCCGGTGCGGCTGAGGGCGCCTTACTTCGGGCTGTTGCAGGATATCCATGCGGCGCCCTTCCAGCGGCTGGTGCTGTCGGGCTCGGAAGTCGAATACTTGTTCGGCCAGCCTGCGGTTCTGGTGCCGGCAGGCAATCTGCTGGGCACGGGAACCGCCCTGCCGGGCGAGGCCCATGCGCCGCTGATCACCTACCGGCAGGCGGTGCTGCCGGACCACGAGCCGCTGCTGGCCGCAGGCGCGCAGACCGAGAGCCTGTTCCTGGGCCGCCTGCGCCGCGATCCGGAACGGCTGGCCGCCAGCCTGCTGGCTCCGCTGGGCCCAAGTGCGCTGCCCGAGCACCGGCAGCCGAAATTCCCGGTGCTGCGGGCTTTTGATGCCGCGGTGCTGGCCGAGCGGCGGACTGCCTGACACAGCGGCCACGGCTTGTGCGGTCTTTGCCGCCAAGGCGCTTGCGTGGAATTGGCGAACCGCCTAAGGAATTTCAAACCGTCCCTGAGGCCTGCCGCTGAGCGTTTCCGTGCTGAAATTCCGCCTGATCACCGCCGCCCTGTTTCTGCTGTGGGGGCAATTGCTCTCTGCCCAGGTGCTGACGGTCAACACCGTCACCCGCCCGCCGTTCTCGATGGTGGAAGACGGGCGCGATACCGGCTTCTCCCTGGAACTGCTGAAGATCCTGGCGGAGCGGCTGGACTGGGACTATCAGATCAACCGCGTGTCCGGCTTTGCAGAAATGCTCGATGGCGTGCGCAGCGGCGAGGCGGATCTGGCCGCGGCCAATATCTCGATCACTGCGGCGCGCGAAGTGGTGATGGACTTCAGCCACCCGATCTTTGAAAGCGGCCTGCAGATCATGGTGCAGGCCGATGAGGTCCGGCAGCCGTCGCTGCTGCGAGCGCTGCTGTCCTGGGATCTGGCGGCGGCAATCGGCATTGCCTTTCTGCTGCTGTTCGGCGGCGGCATGATGATGTGGGTGTTTGAGCGCCGCGCGCAGCCCTATTTCGACCGGCCCCTGAACGAGGCCTGGTTTCCCTCCTTCTGGTGGGCACTGAACCTGGTGGTGAACGGCGGGTTTGAGGAACGGGTGCCGCGCACTCCCATCGGCCGTATGTTCGGCGTGGTGCTGGTGGTGTCGTCGCTGTTCATCGTCTCGGTCTTTGTCGCCAAGATCACCGCTGTGATGACTGTGGAGGCGATCAGCGGCTCGGTGAACTCGGTCAATGACCTGTACGGTAAATCCGTGGGCACCATAGAAGGATCGACCGCCGCGGGTTTCCTCGGCCGGCGCGAGATTGATTTTGCCGCCTACACCGGGCTGCAGGACATGCTGGACGGTTTTGAACGCGGCGAAGTAACGGCGGTGGTGTTTGATGCACCGGTGCTGAATTACTATGTCCAGCAGGGCGGGCACCAGTACGGCCACACCATCGGCCAGCCCTTCCTGCGCGAGAATTACGGGCTGGTGTTCCCGGCCGGCTCGCCGCTGGTGGAAGACGTGAACCAGGCGCTTTTGGCGATGCAGGAGGACGGCAGCTATAATGCCCTCTACCGCAAATGGTTCGGCAGCCAGAATTAAATCCCGGCGTTAGTGAAAGACCGGCTCCTCGCCGTCAAAGAACGGGGTCATCTGGGCCACGATCACGGCATTTTCGTCCAGTGCCCGCTGCATCAGCGCGCGCTCCTCGTCGCCGATCTCATGGCCTTCCGCCTCGCGCTCTTCCAGGGTGCCGTAGCCGGTCACATCCAGCGGCGCGGTGTCGGCCTGCTTGAGGATCGCCACGGTTTCGCGCACCGCCTCGGCCTCGTCCACGCCGGAGGCATAGATCATCAGCGCAGCACCGGTGGCGCCGTCGGGCAGCCCGTCCCCGTCCTTGCGACCGATCTGGACAAGCAGGGTATAGACTTGCTGGCGGGAGGGTTTCTTCTTTTCCATGCCGCCGCCATAGCGCCGGGGCAGGGGGATGGTCAATCCATTAGCTGACCCGGGTCGAGGGCCGGAGCAAAGGGAAAGCTTGCGGCCGCGGCTGGCAGGGTATTATGTCTACGCTTAATTCACGGTCAAAAGGATCCGCCCATGCGCTTTTCTACACGCTCCGCCCAGCCCGTGCCCTGGAAAAACGGTGGCGGCGTCACCCGCGAGCTGGCCGTGCACGAGGAAGAAAGCAGGATGATCTGGCGCCTCAGCCTTGCAGACATTGCCCGTAGTGGTCCCTTCTCGGCATTCCCTGGGCTGTCCCGTATTCATTGCATCGTTGAAGGGGCAGGGCATGTGCTGTCCAACGCTGCAACATGCTTGGCGGCCAATCCGCTGCAGCCGCTTGCTTTTGATGGCGGGCTGGAGCTGGACTGCCGCTTGCGCAACGGTCCCTGCAAAGCGTTCAACGTGATCCATGATCCGGCACGGGTGACAGCGAACGCCGCAATTCTGAAGGAGAAAGTGGTGCTTGATGCGGCGGGCCGCCACGTGCTGTTTGTTGTCTCGGGCGGGTTGGAACTGGCAGGCGAAGGCTGTTTTTCCCCTGGCGAGGGGATTGTTTCAGACCATGCCGCCACCGGCGTGGTTTCCGGTGGCGGCGTTGTAATTCATGTGCGTTTTTTGCCGGTTTAGAGACTGTTCAACAGCTCCTTGATGGCGGTCCGGTAGCTCGCAACTACACTGTCTCGCGAGATATGCCGACCCTGCTGCACCACATGGCGCCCGGCGCTCCAGACGTCGGTCACTGTGTCGTCACCTGCGGCAAAGCATAGCCCGTCCAGCATCTGTTCCGGCTTCAGCGCGCAAAGGGCCGGCACGCTGCTGTCAATTGCCACCATATCCGCCAGCGCGCCTGTCTCGATCCGCCCGGCATCGCGGCCAAGGGCCTGCGCCCCGCCTTTTGCTGCGCCCATATACAGGGTCTCGCCAACCGAACCTTCACCCGGCACCAGCACGTTCCGCGCCAGGTCGCGCAGACGCTGGGAATATTCCAGCGTGCGCAGCTCCTCGGGCAGGGAAATCCGCACGTTAGAGTCTGATCCGACCCCGAATGCGCCGTCATGCGCCAGGTATTCGACCCCGTTGAACGGACCGTCGCCCAGGTTCGCCTCGGTGATCGGGCAGAGACCAGCAACGGCCCCGGATTGAGCCATGCCGATGGTCTCGGCGCTGGTCATATGAGTGGCATGGATCAGGCACCAATTGCCGTCGACGGCCGCATTGCCCAGCAGCCATTCCACCGGGCGGGCGCCGAGCCAGGCGCTGATATCTGCCACTTCCTTGGGCTGTTCTGAGATGTGGATATGCACCGGCAGCCCGTTCTGGATTTGCAGCACCTCCGCCAGATCCTCGGGGCAGGTGGCGCGCAGCGAATGCGGCGCAATGCCGACGCAGGCGTCTTCGGCCAAGTCCCGCGCAGCAATCTCCCGGGCGCGTGCGACCAGATCGGAGAACTCTGCAACCGAGTTGCCAAACCGCTGCTGGCCCCCATTCAGAGCCTGCTTTCCCGCACCTCCGTAGGTGTAGAGCACCGGCAGATGGGTGAGGCCGATGCCGGTCTGGCTGGCAGCGGCAAAGACCCGTTCGCTGAGTTCTGTCATGGAGTCAAAATGCCCGCCGCCGGGCTGGTGGTGGACATAGTGGAACTCGCCCACTGAGGCGTAGCCGGCCTCCAGCATTTCCATGAACACCAGCGCGGCGATGGCTTCGTACTGCTCAGGCGTGATGCGGTCCATGAAGCGGTACATCAGTTCGCGCCAGGTCCAGAAGCTGTCCTTGCCGGCAGCGCGGTACTCGGTCATGCCGGCCATGGCGCGCTGGAAGCTGTGGGAGTGCAGGTTGCCGAGCGACGGCAGCAACACGTCCGCTTGGGTGTCGCCGGCCTGCGGCCGGGCTGCGGTTTCCAGTGACGTGATCCGGCCGTCTTCAACCGCCAGCCGAATGTTTTCAGACCACCCCTGAGGCAGGCGGGCGTGCCGGGCGAATATTGTCTGCATCTGACCCCCTTATGTGTAGGTATAATATCAATAGCGGCAGGTTTATTGCGCGGCAAGGATTTTACAGAGGAGGGGCGCTGCCCCTCGGCCTTGCGGCCTCACCCCGGGGTATTTGGGACCAGAAAGAAGCAGGGGTCTTCCGCAAAAAGAAAAACGCGCCCAGCAAAGGGCGCGTTCATCTCTTGCAGCACTGCGGTGCGGATCAGTCGCGCAGCAGTTCGTTGATGCCGGTCTTGGAGCGGGTCTTTTCATCGACGCGCTTCACGATCACCGCACAGTAGAGGCTGATGTTGTTCTTGGACGGCATCGAGCCTGCCACAACCACCGAGTAGGGCGGCACTTCGCCGTACATCACTTCGCCGGTTTCGCGGTCGACGATCTTAGTCGACTTGCCGATGAACACGCCCATGCCCAGCACCGAGCCTTCGCGCACGATGCAGCCTTCGACGACCTCGGAGCGGGCGCCGATGAAGCAGTTGTCCTCGATGATGGTAGGGCCGGCCTGCATCGGCTCCAGCACGCCGCCGATGCCGACGCCGCCGGACAGGTGCACGTTCTTGCCGATCTGAGCGCAGGAGCCGACGGTGGCCCAGGTGTCAACCATGGTGCCTTCATCGACATAGGCGCCGAGGTTCACGAAAGAGGGCATCAGAACTGCGCCCGGGGCGATATAGGCGGATTTGCGGACGACACAGTTCGGCACTGCGCGGAAGCCAGCGGATTTCCACTGCTCTTCGCTCCAGCCGTTGAACTTGCTGTCGACCTTGTCCCACCAGCCGCCGGCCTGGGGGCCGCCTTCGTGGATTTCCATGTCCTTGATGCGGAAGCCCAGCAGCACCGCTTTCTTGGCCCACTGGTTCACGTGCCAGTCGCCGCTTTCCAGCTTTTCGGCCACGCGCAGCGAACCGGAGTCCAGTGCGTTCAGGGTGTCTTCGATAGCTTCACGCTGCTCGCCGGTGGTGGCGGGAGTGATGGTGTCGCGCGCCTCCCAGGCGGCTTCGATTGCTGCTTCCAGCTGGGCGTTGGACATGGATGTTCCTCCGGCATCGGTTAGATTCGGGGTTACATAGCGGCAATCTGCCTGCAGGTCATGTCCGTATTGCGTCCAAATTGACGCCCCGGACGGCGGATTGACGGTTCAGTGCCGCTCTAACGCACCCGGCGCAGATGGCGGCGCAGGATTTCGCAAGCGGCGGCAGGATCGCGGCGGGACATCGCCTGGACAATGGCGGCGTGATCCGAGTCCACTCGGCGGGTCCATTGGTGCTGCCAGTTGGCAAACAGATGCCGGGCAGCGGCGATGTGCAGATCGCCGATCGAGGCCAGCAGTCGCGGCATGCCGCAAGGCGACAGGATCACCCGGTGGAAGGCGCGGTTGAGGCGCTCCCAGCTTGCCATGTCCTCGGCGGCATCGCAGGCGAGCCGGGCTTCTTCTGCGGCCGCGATATCCGCATCTGTCAGGCGGGCAAAGGCGTGGGTCAGGGCCAGCACCTCCAGCGAAACCCGCATTTCGATGACTTCGCGGATCTCGGACGGGTCCAGGGCGCTGACGCGGGTGCCGCGGCGGGGTTCGGATTTGGCCAGCCCATGGGCCTCGAGCCGCAACAGTGCCTCGCGCACGGGCACGTGGCTGGCCTCGAATTCGCGCGCGATATGGTCCTGGCGCAGCTTTTCGCCGGCGGGCAGGCTGCCGGTGATGATGCGTTCGCTGAGAGCGCGGTAGATGGTATCTGCGATGGTTGCCGACATGCCCTTGGCGATAGCGGGGCGGGGTGCGCCCCGCAAGGATTATCGGGGATTACCCGAGGGGGTCCGGGGCAATGTTGCCGCCGCAGATCAGAACCGCCACACGTTCGCCCTGTTGGGGCCGGTAGGCGCCGGACATCAGCGCCGCCAGGGCAGTGGCGCCTGCGGGCTCTGCCAGGATCCGCCGTTCGCGCCAGAGTGCGGTCTGCGCCTCGGTGATGGCAGTGTCCGGCACGGTGACGGACTCCACGCCTTGCGCCGAGGCGAGCTCAAAACAGATGCTGCCGATCCGCTTGGCGCCAAGCGCATTGGCGGCAACGCCGGAGACCTCGACATCCACCGGTGCTTTGACTTGCAAGGCGGCATTCAGCGCACAGGAGGTTTCGGGTTCTACCGCGACGATCTTCTTGGCACCCTGGAACCAAGCCAGCGCCCCGGCGATCAGCCCGCCGCCGCCAACGGCGATCAGCAGGGTATCTGCTTCAAGCCCCTGATCCTGCCATTCGGCAAAACAGGTCCCCTGGCCCGCAACCGTGGTCGGCGCGTCATAGGCGTGGACCTGCATGGCGCCGGTTTCCGCTTCATAAGCCTGGGCCTGCTCCAGCGCGTTGGCATAGGCGCCGGGCACCACCTGCAGGTCGGCGCCGGTGCGCTTGATCAGGGCGATCTTGGCGGGGCCGGCCATCTCGGGCACATAGATGCGCGCCTTGTGGCCCAGCTGATGCGCGGCAAAGGCGGCGGCGGCGCCGTGGTTGCCGCCGGAGGCCGCGACCAGCCCCGCGGTGGGCACATCCTGGCTCAACAGCGTGTTAAAGGCGCCGCGGGCCTTGAAGCTGCCGGTGTGCTGCATGTGCTCCAGCTTCAGTTCCACCGGAAAGCCAAGCCCGAAGCCCTGTGCCTGCATCACTGAAGTCTGCTGCACATGAGGGCGGATGCGGTCTGCGGCTGCGGTGATTTCGTCCTGCCAGTTCATCTGTGGCCCTCCCTGTGTGACAAGCGCGAACCTTAGCCGCGGGACTGGCGGGTGCAAGACAAACAGTGCGTTCCTGCATTCTTGATTGGCGCTAACGGTTCAGGACGGCTACAAAGGGAGTCCTGTTGATTAATGCTGGGATTTTCCATGACCGAAGACCGCCACAGCCGTTTCCGCGATGCTCACTCCGACCGTGACCGGGCCGAGCATGTGCCCGTCACGCCGCAGACCCAAGCGCCTGCCTACCGTCTGGCTTTTGCGGATGAGGAGTTCTTGTGCCGCGAGGAGCTGCGGCCGGTGCGTTTGCAGCTGGAATTGCTGAAGCCGGAGCTGATGCTGAATGAGCACGGTATCGAAAGCACCATTGTAATGTTCGGCGGCGCCCGTATTCCTGACCCGCAGCATAAGGGTCAGGCGCGCACGCAGACGCTGGCGGATCTGTCGCATTTCTATGACGAGGCGCGGGAGTTTGCCCGGCTTATGACAGAGAAGTCAAAGGAGAGCGGCGGCCGCAAGAATGTCATCGTGACTGGCGGCGGGCCAGGCGTGATGGAGGCAGGCAACCGCGGCGCCGAAGATGCGGGAGGCCATTCCATTGGTCTCTCGATCGTGCTGCCGCATGAGCAGGCGCCCAATGGTTATGTTACGCCGGACCTAAGCTTCAACTTCCACTATTTCGCGATCCGCAAGATGCATTTCCTGATGCGGGCGCGGGCGATCACCGTGTTCCCGGGCGGCTTTGGCACTCTGGACGAGCTGTTCGAAAGCCTGACGCTGATCCAGACCGGCCGCATGGAGCGGGTGCCGTTTCTTCTGTTCGGCAAGGCGTTCTGGGAGTCGATCATCAACTGGGATGCTCTGGCCGACGCCGGCACCATTTCAGATCAGGATCTGGATCTGTTCCGCTTTGTCGACACCGCCAAGGAAGCGGTGGAGATCATCGACAACTGGCAGCCTGCGCCGCCGCGCGACAGCTTGCCGGGCCGGGAGCGCTAGACGCCGGAATGAGTGTCGCTGTTGCCGGGAATCAGGCAAATTCCGGCGGCAGCGTGCCTACCTCGTCCCCAGTGGCCAGCCGGGTCAGAACCTGGGTGCCTTCAACGGTTTTCACGGCGTAGCCGTAGCCGCGCAGCCGGAATTTCCATTCTCTCGGGCTGAGCGCCTTTTCCCGCTCGCTGCGGATCAGTTCCAGAACGCCGGGGTCAACCGCTGGGGGCTGTCTTTCTGCAGGTGCCATGAGATGATTCCTCTCGATCAAGTTTGTCCATGCATTGGAAACTGTTTGCTTCGAATGGCGGAAATTGAGCTGGATTTGGGTAAGAATCGGGCAGCCGCAGTCTGATGCAAGATGGCAACAAGCGGCCCGCACTTCTACCTGGGCGGGAAATTTGCGGCAGTTTTGCACCAGACCGCTCTGGGCACGGCTGGAACTGCCGTGTACCGTTTTGTTTTATGGTGATTTCCAGCCAGACGATGACAGGCTGAGATAAACTGGATTGAACAGTACGGTTTCCGCCCGGAAGCGGGCCAATCTTGGCCGTATTTTAACGCAAGATATTTCCGGCGGGACCCCGGGTCGTATTTATGGAGAGTGCTGATGGCAGAAGTTTCGGATTATACGGCGCTGCTGTATTACACCTCGGCTGAGCAAGGCCGCTGGAACAGTCTTGCGGCGACGGGTACCCAGACCGTTGTTACCTATAGTTTTGTTGCGCCGGAGGATCTGGGCAGCGCCAGTGACGACCCTTATGGCGCGACCAGCTACTGGTCTTTCAACAGCACCCAGCAGGCGTACTTCCGCCAAGCCCTGGCGGAATTCGAAGATGCTGCCGGGCTTATCTTTGTTGAAACCAGCGGTCCCGCGATGATCAACGTGTTCGGCTATGATGGCGGCTCAGCCGCTGGCTGGGCGGACCTGCCCTGGGCAACCAGCTATTCCACAAGCAACGGCGAACTGGCGATCGAAGGCGGCAGCATGGCGCCGGGCACATATGGATATGAGACGGCACTGCATGAGATCGGCCATGCGCTGGGCCTGAAACACCCGCATGACGGTGATCCGACGCTGGAAGAGCACCTGGATACCCAGGAAAACACGGTCATGACCTATTCCTACGCCGGCTATAATGTCAGCGAACTTGGGGTTTTTGATGTGCAAGCGCTGAGCCATATATATGGCGATGCCGCCAGCACCGAGGGCTGGAACAGCTATGTCCGCGACTCCGGCACCGTCGTGATCAATTCAAGCGCCCGGGCCGAGACAGTGCTGGCCGTGGGCGGCGACACTGTGATCCGCGGCCGGGCCGGAAGCGACTCGTTGATCGGCCGCGAAGGCGATGACCGCCTGATCGGCAATCTGGGCAGGGACACCCTCACCGGCGGCCGCGGCGAGGACACGCTGATCGGCGGCCGCGGCAATGACCTGCTGATGGGCGGCCAGGACGACGACCCCTATTCAGGCAATGGCGAAGACGATTTGCTGCGGGGCGTCTCGGGCCGCGACACGCTGTACGGCGGTGATGGCAATGACCGGCTGTTTGGCGGCAGCGGCCGGGACCGGCTGTCCGGCGGCGACGGATCGGATGTCATGACAGGCGGCTCGCATGGCGACACTTTTGTCTTTGTTTCCGCCGACTTCTTCGACAGCAACGAAATCACAGATTTTGGCCGGGGCCGCGACAAGATCGAGTTTTCCGGCACCACTCTGACCAGCTTCAGTGATCTTACCGTCACTCAAGCGGGTGGCGATACCACTATCAGCTATTTCGGCTATTACGAGATTGAGCTGTCCGGGTATACCGGCACGCTCACCGAGGATCACTTCCTATTCACCTGACACAGCGGCCTGGGGTTCTGCCGGGCTGGGGCGGAGCCGGCTCACTTGAGCCCGGCTTCGGCCTCGATCTGCTTGCGGCTTTTGCGGGCGCGCTCGGTGGCTGATTTCAGCTGGCCGCAGGCCGCCATGATGTCATCGCCGCGGGTCTTGCGGATCGGCGAGGCATAGCCCGCCTGATAGACGATATTGGCAAAAGCCCGGATCCGGTTGTTCGAAGAGCGCTTGTAGGGGCTGCCCGGCCATTCGTTGAACGGGATCAGGTTGATCTTGGCTGGAATGTTGTAGCGCTTGATATGCTCGATCAGCCGGTGTGCGTCCTCGTCCGAGTCGTTCACCCCGTCCAGCATCACATATTCAAAGGTGATGCGCTCCGAGTTCGACGCCTTGGGGTAATCCGCCAGCGCCTGCAGCAGCTCGTCGATGTTCCAGCGCTTGTTGATCGGCACCAGCACGTCGCGGGTCTCGTTGGTGGTGGCGTGGAAGGAGATCGCCAGCAGGCAGCCGATTTCCTCGGCCGTGCGGGCAATCTCTGGCACCACGCCGGAGGTCGACAGGGTAATCCGGCGGCGGGACAGCGAGATGCCCTCAGGGTCCATCGCAATCTTCATCGCGTCGCGGACGTTGTCGAAGTTGTAAAGCGGCTCGCCCATGCCCATCAGCACGATGTTCGAGAGCAGGCGGGTTTCGTCCTTGGGGGCGCCCGGCACCGGCCATTCCTCCAGATCGTCGCGCGCCATCATCACCTGGCCGACGATTTCAGCCGGGGTCAGGTTGCGCACCAGTTTCTGGGTGCCAGTGTGGCAGAAGGAGCATGTCAGGGTGCAGCCGACCTGGGACGAGATGCACAGGGTGCCGCGGTCATCCTCAGGAATGTACACCACCTCGACCTCATGGCCGCCGTTGATCCGCACCAGGTACTTGCGGGTGCCATCGGTCGACACCTGCTTGCTCACCACTTCGGGAATACGGATCTCGAACGTTTCCGCCAGCTGCGCGCGGTAGGCCTTGGCCAGGTTGGTCATGTCGGCAAAGTCGCGCTTGCCCCACTGGTAGATCCACTGCCAGATCTGGCCGACTCGCATCTTGGCCTGCTTTTCCGGCGTGCCGTGCTCGATCAGCACCTCGCGCATCCGCGCGCGGGTCAGGCCGACAAGATTGATCTTGCCGCCCTCGGGCTCCTTGCGGGGCAGGGTCATTACGTCCTGGGTGATCGGCGCGCTGGCAGTCATGGCAATAGACTCGGATGCTGGTGGGCGGATGCGGCTCTATATAGGATTCCGGCAAAAGATCAAAAGGAATCCTCAGGCAAAGTTCATTGGCCCCCACCGCTGCCCAGGCGCACCAGCTCGCCGACCCGGTCACGGCCCAAGGTGGTCCAGCAGGCGCGGGTGGCAATGCCGGCTTCTTCCTGCACCGGGTGGGACGTGCCGATAAAGCTGCAATGGGCTGCGCGAAAGGCCTCCCAGGCAGTTTGGCTTTCCATCAATGCCGCCTCGGTGGCTGTCCCGCCTTTGGTGTTGTCGCGCTCTGCTGCGGCGACCATTGCGGCTTCCAGCGCGTTGAGCAGTGCAGTTTCAACGCCTTCCTCGTCATCGGCCACACAGGAGCCGACCTCCTCCTGGCTGCCCTTTCCGCATTCAAGCGCGGGGTTGGCCAGAGAAATCGGCGCCAGCAGCATAGCTGCAAGGGCGGCGGGCGGCAGGATGGAAGAGTTCAGCATGGCGGCACCTCCTGTCCCCATGCTACGCGGCTTGCGGCGTTCAAACAAGAAAACCCCGGCACGGGCCGGGGTTTGGTCTGGTTGCCGCCTGCAAGATTAGTTGCTGCAGCGCTTTTCCGCGTCTTCCACCGCTGCGGTGAAACCCAGCAGCGAGAAAGTGTCCTTGGTCTGGGTGCCGCGGGCCGATCGCGCAGTCATCACCGCATTCGAGCCGCGCTTCATCGCGGTGATGATCTTGGCATCATCTGCAGGCGTGGCCGGCCAGGCCCATTCGCCTTCAGTGAACAATTCGAACTGAGACTCGCCGATGGCCATGTTCACCGTGGAACCCGGCGCAAAGGGGTAGCCGCCGGTGAAGCTGATTTCGCCCTTGGGAGTGCTATCATCGCGGAAGGTGACAAACAGCTGGATCTCGCTGCGGCGCACTGCCACCACCCGGCCGTCGCGGGTGTTCACGGTCTCTTTCGGCGCCGACACGCCCCAGCACTCCGCCGGGTTGTCGCCCTCAAAGACGCTCCAGTCCACATTCGCAGCGACCCGGTTGTTCGATGTCTCCTGCGCAATTGCGGTGGTTGCCAATGCTGCCAGACACAGGCCCGCAGCCACGCGGGCGAGTTTCAATGCCATTTGTCCCGACTCCAAGACTGTTCTCATACCTCAAAACCAAGCAAAGGGCCCGCAGCGTTCATCCGCTGTCTGGTCCCGATCCCCTCGCTTGCGCTACACAAGCACACTAACGTAACTAGCACCACGGGCGAAAGTGCGTTTTGGCAGGATTTCGCCCAGAAAAACCGCACGGAAACATGAGGGGAGACATCATGGCGAAACCTGTGCCCATGGCCGAAGTCTGGCGCGGCCCGATCCTGGAGAGCCTGCACCTGGGCCACGCCGTCATCTGCGACGGCAGCGGCCAGGTGGTGCGCAGCTGGGGCGATCCGGATGCGGTGATCTATCCGCGCAGCTCCGCCAAGATGATCCAGGCGCTGCCGCTGATCACCTCCGGCGCCGCTGCGCGCTATGGGCTCACTTCCGAACAGCTGGCACTGGCCTGCGCTTCCCACAACGGCGCCCATATCCATACGGACCGGGTGAACAGCTGGCTTGGCCAGCTGGGGCTCAGCGATGACGATTTCCGCTGCGGCCCGCAGCTGCCGGATGACATCCCGGCCCGTACCGAGCTGATCAAGACCGACAACAGCCCGTGCCAGGTGCACAACAACTGCTCGGGCAAGCACGCGGGCTTTCTGACCCTGAACCAGTATCTGGGCGGCAATGCGGAATACATCGACGTCAGCCACCCGGTGCAGCAGGCTTGCCTTGCTGCGTTTGAGGAAACCACCGGCCAGGACAGCCCTGGCTATGGCATCGATGGCTGCTCGGCGCCGAACTTCGCCACCACCGTCACTGGCCTGGCCCGGTCGATGGCCTGGTTTGCAAGTGCTTCTGACCGCTCCGACCGGCCGTCCGAGGCTGCACAGCAGCTGGTCGCAGCGATGACCGCCCATCCCGAACTGGTGGCCGGCGAAACCCGCTGCTGCACCAATCTGATGCGCGCCATGGGCGGCAAGGTGGCCATCAAGACCGGCGCCGAGGCAGTGTTCATCGCGATTCTGCCTGAACAGAAGCTGGGCGTTGCGCTGAAGATCACCGACGGCACCACCCGTGCCAGCGAATGCGCGATTGCAACGCTGCTCGTCAGCCTGGGCGTTCTGGAGGCAGACCATCCGGAGACCAAAAAATACATGAACAAGGTGCTTTACAGCCGCCGCGGCCTGGAATGCGGTTCAATCCGTCCCGCAGCCGAACTGCTGTTTTGAGAAGTGATGCCCCGGCTCCTGGGCCGGGGCATCTGCACTACATATCCATCTCGATGATTTCGGCCACTTCGACCGAGCCGCTGCCATCCACCACCATCGGACAGCCCTTGGCCATTTCGCAGGCTGCATTCTGGTCTGCGGCTTCGACCACCGTGTAGCCCGAGATCGGGTTTGCGCCGCCGTCATCCGCCACGCCGCCGCTGCTGACAGTCTTGGACAGTCCCACCGGCGCTCCAGGGACCTTCAGGGCCTCCCCCATCGACCCCATCCAATTCTTCCAGGCTTCCATGACTCTGGCGCCTTCCTCCTCGCTTTCCGGGGTCTTGCCGCCGTGGTACGCAAAAATGAACTGTGGCATTGGTCTTCTCCCTTGGTTGCTGTGGATGATGGTTCAGGCGGCCTGGCCGAGCAGTGCCTCCAGTTTGCGCAGAGTGGAGGTCCAGCCTTTTTCGTGATTTGCGGCAACCTCATCATCTCCGAGGTCGCGGTGGTCGATCAGCAGCATTGCGCCGTCACCGGCGGCGGCGATGGTGAAGGTCACATGGCTCTCGGCGCCGCGGCTGCCGTCCTCGCCGTGCCAGGCCCAGGTGAAGCCGACGGATTTCGGCGCATTCACATGGGTGACCTGGCCGGACACATGAAAGCGCTGGCCGTCGCTGTTCTGCATAACCGAGTGCCAGGGACCGGTGCGGCTGAAATCCAGATCGTGTTCCGGGATTTGCACGCCCTCAGGCCCCCACCATTTCAGCAGCTTGTCCGGGGTGGTCACCCAATCAAACAGCTTCTCCGGGCTGACCGGGAAGGTCCGCTGCATCTGCAGGCCGCTCATCCATCGCCCTCCATCAAGGCTGCTTCCAGCCGGTCCAGGCTGCCTTCCCAAAAGGCCTTGCGGGACTGGGTCCAATCCGCAATCATCCGCAGCCCCTCCGGCCGGGCAGAATAGAGCCGCTTGGTGCCTTCCGCCCGCTGGCGGACCAGCCCGGCTTCGCGCAGCACTTTCAGATGGCGCGAAATCGCCGGCGCTGAGATGCCTGCGCCGGGGGCCAGATCGCCCGCAGGCAGTTCGCCCTGGGTGATCAGCTGATCAACGATCGACATGCGGGTTTCGTCTGACAGGGCGGCAAAGGACTTTAGAAGCGGTGTCATAGGATAATTATTAACGAAATAGTTAATTATTGAAAGTGAAAACTTCCCGGATGTATAAAGCCGGTCCCGAGCGGAGGTCGCGCTCCCGCCCGTCGTCAGCCTGTTCTGCGAACAGCCTTCCTTCCGTTGGGCCAGGCTCAGCGCCTAGGGCGCTGAGCCTGGCCCAAGGCCGCCAAGGGGTGGCTGCGACAGCAGCCACATCTGCGGCCGCGGGAGTGCCCCGTTTCCTGTATCTGGTGCAATTGGCACGGCAGACAGAGCTGCTGGCTGGTTCAGCCTTTGAACGCGTTCTGATTGTAGCCTTGAATATAGAGCAGTGCAGTCAGGTCGCCGTGGTTGATGCGAATACCGCATTCCGCTGCAACTGAAGGCTTGGCGTGCAGCGCAACGCCTGCACCAGCGCGTTTCAGCATGCCGAGATCATTGGCGCCGTCGCCCACGGCCATCACTTCGGCTTCACCGATCCCAAGCCGTGCGGTGATCTGCTCCAATGCCTCCACCTTGGCCTCGCGGCCAAGGATGGGTCGGCCTGCCTCTCCGGTCAGCTTTCCGTCTTCCGTCAGCAGCGTGTTAGCGCGGTTCTCGTCAAAGCCCAGCTCCGCTGCCACCTGCGCAGTAAACGCGGTGAATCCGCCCGAAACCAATGCTGCATAGGCGCCCTGTGCCTTCATCGTCGCCAGCAGCTGTCTGGCGCCGGGCATCAGGGTGATGCGCTCGGCCAGCACCTTGGCAATCACCGTCTCGGGCAGCCCTCTAAGCAGCCCGACCCGTTCTGTCAGCGCGCCTTCGAAGTCCAATTCACCGTTCATCGCCCGCGCGGTGGTCTCCTTGACCCGGGCACCGACCCCCGCCTCCTCGGCTAGCTCGTCAATGCATTCCTGCTGGATCATGGTCGAGTCCATATCGGCCAGCAGCATCTTTTTCCGGCGCCCCTCAGCGGCCTGAATGACCAGATCCACCCCCATCTGCTGCAGGTCCTGCCAGATCTCCCATCGGTTGTCTGGCATCTGCTCCAAAGGAAATTCTGCCGCCACGCCCAGAGCCAGCCAATCGGCCTCGCCACCGCCCCAGGCATTGCGCAGCGATTCGATCAGTGCAGGCTCCAGCACCGGGCTGGCAGGGTTGCAGAGCAGGGTGGCAACATACATCGGCGGGCTCCATTCCGTTTGGATTCCCTTTGTCATAGCGGCCCGTTTCCGGATCGGCCAGCCTGACGGAAACCGTCAAAAACAGGGGCCGTTATAAGGCAGGCCGCTTGCCCTCATTTTGAAGCGGTTGTTTCCGATGGTGGAAAAATGTGTCGCAAAAAGCGTTTCATTGGCCGTATTTCTCCAAGTTTTCGGTTGCGTGCCGCGCTGCAGCACCCTAGCTCTGAGGGCGGGACACCCCTCCCCAACGAGGGGCGCTTATCTGGAAGGGTAGCATTTATGGCTATTGAACAACCGGCATCGCGGCCGGCCAATCCGCGTTTTTCCTCGGGGCCTTGCGCCAAACCTCCTGTCTTTGATGTTGCCAAACTTGCCGGTGCGCCGCTGGGCCGCTCGCATCGTGCTGCAGTGGGCAAAGAGCGCCTGAAGGCGGCAATCGAAGGCACCCGCGAAATCCTGAACATCCCCGCCGATTACAAGATCGGCATCGTTCCGGCCTCGGACACCGGCGCGGTGGAAATGGCGATGTGGAACCTGCTGGGCGCCCGCGGGGTCGAGATGCTGGCCTGGGAAAGCTTCGGCTCCGGCTGGGTGACCGATGTGGTGAAACAGCTGAAGCTGGACGCCACCGTCAAAACCGCCGATTACGGCCAGATTGTGGACCTCTCCACCGTCGATTTCGCAAATGACGTTGTCTTCACCTGGAATGGCACCACTTCCGGTGTCCGGGTTCCCAATGGCGATTGGATCGCGGCGGACCGCGAAGGGCTGACAATCTGCGATGCGACGTCCGCGGCCTTCGCGCAAAACCTGCCCTGGGACAAGCTGGATGTGACCACTTTCTCCTGGCAGAAGGTGCTAGGCGGCGAAGCGGCTCACGGCATGCTGATCCTGTCTCCGCGTGCCGTGGAGCGGCTGGAAAGCTACACCCCCGCCTGGCCTCTGCCCAAAATCTTCCGCCTGACCAAGGGCGGCAAGCTGATCGAAGGCATTTTCCAGGGCGCCACCATCAACACGCCCTCGATGCTGGCTGTGGAAGATTACCTGCTGGCGCTGGACTGGGCCCGCTCGATCGGCGGGCTGGAAGGCCTGCGCGAACGCGCCTATGCCAACCTCGCCGCGGTTCAGAGCTTCGTGCAGGACAACCCTTGGATCTCCTTCCTGGCAGAACAGCCGGAACATCGTTCCAACACCTCTGTCTGCCTCAAATTCACCGACCCGCGCATCCAGGATGGCGCTGCCTTTGCCAAGGCCGTTGCCAAACGGTTGGAAACCGAAGGCGTGGCCTACGACATCGGTGCCTACCGCGACGCGCCTCCGGGCCTGCGGATCTGGTGCGGCGGCACGGTGGAAGCCACCGATGTGGCGGCGCTGATGCCCTGGATCAAATGGGCCTTTGAGGCCGAGATCGCAGCCCAGACCGAAGCGGCCTGAACGGCTTCTTGACTGATCAGGAGCGCGCCCGAACCCGCGCTCCCACTTAGACCCTGCTATCAAAGGACCCAAACCCATGGCTCCCAAAGTACTCGTCTCCGACAAGCTCTCGGAAACCGCCGTTCAGATCTTCCGCGATCGCGGCATTGATGTCGATTTCCTGCCCGACGTCGGCAAGGACAAGGACAAGCTGGCTGAAATCATCGGCCAATACGATGGCCTCGCCATCCGCTCTGCCACCAAGGTGACTGAAAAGATCCTGGAGAAGGCGGACAACCTCAAGGTCGTCGGCCGTGCCGGCATCGGCACCGACAATGTCGACAAGGAGGCGGCCTCCAAACGCGGCGTGATCGTGATGAACACGCCGTTCGGCAACATGATCACCACCGCCGAACATGCCATCGCCATGATGTTCGCGGTTGCCCGCCAACTGCCCGAGGCCTCGGCCTCGACCCATGCCGGCAAATGGGAAAAGTCGAAATTCATGGGGGTTGAGCTGACTGGCAAGACCCTGGGTGTGATCGGTGCCGGCAATATCGGCGGTATCGTCTGCGACCGTGCCCGCGGCCTCAAGATGAAGGTTGCGGCCTATGACCCCTATCTGAGCACTGAAAAAGCCGACAAGATGGGCGTCGAAAAGGTCGAACTCGACGAGCTGCTGGCGCGCGCCGATTTCATCACCCTGCATGTGCCGCTGACCGACCAGACCCGTAATATCCTGTCCAAGGAGAACCTGGCAAAGACCAAGAAGGGCGTGCGCATTATCAACTGTGCCCGCGGCGGCCTGGTGGATGAGGCCGCGCTGGCGGAACTCCTCACCTCCGGCCATGTGGCTGGTGCGGCATTCGATGTGTTCTCGGTCGAGCCGGCCAAGGAAAACGCCCTGTTTGGCCTGCCCAACGTGGTCTGCACTCCGCATCTGGGCGCCGCCACAACCGAGGCGCAGGAAAACGTTGCCCTGCAGGTGGCCGAGCAGATGTCCAACTACCTGCTGACCGGCGCCGTCGAAAACGCGCTCAACATGCCGTCAGTCACGGCTGAGGAAGCCAAGGTCATGGGCCCCTGGATCAAACTGGCCGACCACCTGGGCTCCTTCGTGGGCCAGATGACCGACGAGCCGATCAAGGCGATCAACATCCTTTACGATGGGGTGGCTGCAGGCATGAACCTAGACGCGCTGAACTGTGCGGTGATTGCCGGCATCATGAAGCGTTCCAACCCCGAGGTGAACATGGTCTCCGCGCCTGTGGTCGCCAAGGAGCGCGGCATTCAGATTTCAACCACCAATCAGGACAAGTCCGGTTCGTTTGATGGGTATATCAAAGTGACTGCGGTGACTTCCAAGCGCGAGCGTTCGGTCGCGGGCACCGTTTTCTCCGACAGCAAGCCGCGGTTCATCCAGATCAAGGGCATCAACATCGAGGCCGATGTGGGCGCGCATATGCTCTACACCACCAACGAGGATGTGCCGGGCATCATCGGCACCCTTGGCCACACCCTGGGCGACCACGGCGTCAACATCGCCAACTTCACCCTGGGCCGGGCCGAGGCGGGCGGAGAAGCCATTGCGCTCCTCTACGTCGACGAACAGGTGCCGGCCGAGGCCCGGGCCAAACTGGCGGAAACCGGGCTGTTCAACCAGATCAAGCCGCTGGAATTCGACGTCGCCTGAGTGCGGCGATGAAAAACAGGGAAACCGCTCTTCATCAGGGGCGGTTTCTCAACTAGCCTGCAGCCATTGATTTTTCTCAGTGATTTGATGGCCCAGGAAAAACCGTTTTCCCCGTTGCAGCCTTTGGTAAAACTGGCCCTCCCTGTTTTCGGGGCCGGCTATGCTGTTCTGCTTTGCTTTCAGGCAGGATTCCCAATTGATCCCGCCGAAATGATGCAGCTTGCGCTGGCCGCCGCCTTGGTTGGCGTCAATGCCTGGAAGGCGGATGCGTGGCCCTCTGGAAAGCGGCAGCCGGATGATTACCGGATTGCCAGTCTCCTGTTTTACTGGGCGCTTTGGGGGGCGGGGTTGCTGCTGTCCAGGGTCTTTGACCCAGTGCAGGGGATCAATGCCGCTGTGACGTTTGGATTAGGGATGGGAATAACCAACGGAGTCCTTGCCCGGCCGCGCGACGGCCAGCCTGTAATTGATGAAAGCCGCCTGCCGCGTATTCTTCTTTTGCTCTTGTCTGCGTTCGCAGCCTTGATCGGCACTTTGATTTGGACGAAAGACGTGGTGCTTGCAGTCCTGCTTGGCAATGCGGTTCTGTTTCTGCTGCCTGATCCGGGAAGCCGCGTCGAATCCGACGGATGGCGGCGGCTGCGCCAAGCGGTGTTCATTACTCTTTTGCTGGCTGCAGGAGCCAGTACAGCACGGATCTGAAAGGGGCTGACATGCCACAACCAGTGTACGCCATCGGAGATATCCACGGCCAGCTGGCCATGCTCGAAGATGCACTGCAGCGGATCGAGGCCGACGGCGGCCCGGACGCACGCATCGTTTTCCTGGGCGATTACACTGACCGCGGGCCGGACAGCCGCGGGGTGATCGAGCGGCTGATGCAGGGCCAGGCCGCGGGCCGCAGCTGGATCTGCCTAAAAGGCAACCACGACCGGATGTTCTCGATGTTCCTGGAGGAGTATCCGCGCAATGACTCCCAGCTTCTGATCGGCTATCACTGGCTGCATGAACGGCTGGGCGGCATCGAGACCCTGCAGTCCTACGGCGTGGATGTGGCCGAAGGGGACCGGATCTACCAGGTCCACAAACGCGCCCGTGGCGCGGTGCCGCAAGCGCATCTGACCTTCCTGGCAGGTCTGAAACCTTTCCATCAGGAAGGGGAACTGCTGTTTGTCCACGCAGGAATCCGCCCCGGCTTGCAGCTGGAAGAGCAAAGTGAAGACGACCTGATTTGGATTCGCCAGGAATTCCTAAAGGACGAGCGCGTGCACCCCTGGCTGGTGGTTCATGGCCATACTCCAGCCAAGCAGGCCGAACACCGGGTGAACCGGATCAACCTCGACAGCGGCGCCGGCTACGGCCGCCCGCTCACCGCTGCGGTCTTCGAAGGCCGTGGCTGCTGGCTGCTGACAGATCAGGGCCGGGTGCCGCTGACCCCTTAAACCTTCCAGCTTCTTTCTGGTCAAAAATACTCTGGGGGTGAGCGCCGAAGGCGCGAGGGGGCAAAGCCCCCCTCAACAGTCTCAGAACCAGTTCAGTACCACCTTGCCGCTGGACCCCGATTTCATCGCCGCAAAGCCTTCGGCAAACTCATCGACGCCGAACCGGTGGGTGATCACCCGGCTCACATCCAGCCCGTTCTGCAGCATGGCGATCATCTTGTACCAGGTCTCGAACATCTCACGGCCATAGACGCCCTTGATGGTGATCGCCTTGAACACGATGCGGCTCCAATCCACCGGCGATTTCCCCGGCGGAATTCCCAAAAGCGCAATCTTGCCGCCCATCACCAGCGCCTCGACCATCTGATCCAGTGCTGCCTGGTTACCTGACATTTCCAGTCCGACGTCAAACCCCTGGGTCATGCCCAGCTCATGGATCACATCCTGCAGCTCTTCCCGCGCCACATTCACGGCCCGCACCGTCGGCACCACGTGTTCGGCGAGTTTCAGACGATCCGGGTTGATATCGGTGATCACCACATGCCGCGCCCCGGCATGGCGCGCCACCGCTGCTGCCATGATGCCGATCGGCCCTGCGCCGGTGATCAGCACATCCTCGCCCAGCAGATCAAAGCTCAAGGCGGTATGCACCGCATTTCCCAGCGGATCGAGGATCGCACCGATTTCATCCGGCACGTCATCCGGCAGCGGCACCACGTTAAAAGCAGGCAGCTTCAGATACTGGGCAAAGGCGCCCTGCTCATTCACCCCGATGCCGCGGGTGCCGGGATCCAGATGGAATTTGCCGGCCCGGGACTGGCGCGAGTCATGCTCGATCAGGTGCCCCTCGCCCGAGCAGCGCTGGCCGATCTCCAGCCCGGTCACATCCTTGCCCAGCTCGACGATCTCGCCGGCAAACTCATGGCCGGTGATCAGCGGCACCGGCACCGTATGCGCGGCCCATTCGTCCCAGTTCCAGATGTGGATGTCGGTGCCGCAGATGCCGGTCTTCTTGACCTTGATCAGCACCTCGTCGGGGCCGATCTCCGGCACCGGCGCCTGGACCATCCACAGGCCTTCCTGCGGATGGCTTTTCTCCAGCGCCTTCATCGTGTTCGGACGGCTCATCAGATCACTCCCAGTTCCTTGCCGACCTTCGCGAATGCCGCTAGCGCCCGGTCCAGTTCTTCCCGGGTCAGAGCCGCATTCATCTGCGTCCGGATCCGCGCCTGGCCGCGCGGCACCACCGGGAAGAAGAAGCCGGAGACATAGACGCCCTCGTCAAACAGCCGCGCCGCCATGTCCTGCGCCAGCTGCGCCTCGCCCAGCATCACGGGGATGATCGGATGCTCGCCGGGCAGCAGATCAAAACCTAGCTTTTCCAGTCCATCCCGCCAGTAGCGCGCGTTTTCGAACAGCTGCGCCCGCAGCCCGTCCCCTTCTTCCACCAGCCGGATCGCTTCCAGCCCGGCAGCAACAATCGATGGCGGCAGCGAATTGGAGAACAGATAGGGCCGCGCCCGCTGCCGCAGCAGGTCGATCACTGGCTGCGGCCCGGCGATATAACCGCCGATGGCCCCCCCAAGTGCTTTGCCCAAAGTCCCCGTCAGGATGTCCACGTCCACCCCGAAATGCTCCGGCGTGCCGGCGCCCGTCGCCCCCATGAAGCCGGTGGCGTGGCAGTCATCCACCATCACAACCGCATCGTATTTGTCCGCCAGTGCCCGGATTTCCGGCAGTTTCGCCAGATAGCCGTCCATCGAGAACACGCCGTCGGTTGCGATCATGATATGGCGCGCGCCGTCTTCACGGGCCTGCTTCAGCCAGGCCTCCAAGTCGTTCATATCGCTGTTCAGGTAGCGGTAGCGCTTGGCCTTGCACAGGCGCACCCCATCGATGATCGACGCATGGTTCAGCGAGTCCGAGATAATCGCATCCTCCGGCCCCAAGAGCGGCTCGAACAGCCCGCCGTTGGCGTCAAAGCAGGCCGCGAACAGGATCGCGTCATCCTTGCCCAGAAACTTTGCCAAACGCTGCTCCAGCTCCCGGTGAATGTCCTGTGTGCCGCAGATGAACCGCACCGAGGCCATGCCGAACCCCTTCGGCTCCATCGCGTCCTTGGCCGCCTGGATCAGGGCAGGGTGGTCCGCCAGCCCCAGATAGTTGTTGGCACAGAGGTTGATTACGGCCCGGTCCCCGACTGTGATCTCGCCCCCCTGCGGGGAGGTGATCATTCGCTCACGTTTATACAGTCCCTCACCCTCAATCTGGGCCAGCGTGTTGGAGATGTCGGTCAGAAATGCGTTGGACATGAGCAAACTCCCTGGATGTCTCGAGTCGCGTGTCTAGCATAGCGGACGTGTTTCCGGAATACAGGAATTCATTATCCCGGAAAAAAATCCGTGAAACTGGAACATCTGGGTGAAATTCCACCAAACCGACCTATCTGCCCCGGCAGCTGAAGGAAGGAGACAGTCATGGCGCGGATTACAGGCATCGGCGGGGTATTCATCAAGGCGAGTGGGGACGCCAAGGCGCTGGCCGCATGGTACCGCGATCATCTGGGATTGGAGCTCAATGACTTCGGCGGTGCCATACTGCACTGGCAGGATGACACGGCCGAGGACGGCGGCCTCACCGTCTGGGGCACCGCGGATCCGGACGGCACCTGGTTCAGCCCCAGCACCGCCTCTTTCATGATCAACTACCGGGTCGACGATATGGATGGCATGATCACGCAGCTGACCAAGGCGGGCATCCCGATCCTGCAAGGCCCCGAGGCCCACGAAAACGGGCGTTTCGCCTGGATCATGGACCCGGAGGGCAACAAGGTTGAGCTGTGGGAGCCCAAACTCTGGAACGAAAAGAACAAGGGCTGACTGCTCGAAACGCAAAACGCGACCCCCTTTCGGGAGCCGCGTTTCAAAACCGCTAAGCTGTAAAGCTTAGTCCAGCGACAGGTTCACTGCCGACTCGCGGCCGTCACGGCCGGGTTCGATGTCGAAAGTGACTTTCTGGTTGTCCGCCAGGCCGGTCAGGCCGGAACGCTCAACAGCGGAAATGTGCACGAACACATCTTTGCTGCCGCCGTCGGGTGCGATGAAGCCGTAGCCTTTGGTGGTGTTGAACCATTTTACGGTGCCGGTGGCCATATCCGTAGTCTCCTAAAGTTTTTGCTGCCCGCGTCGGTGCGGCAGCCTGGCGTAGTCGGTCTGGATCGAGAGACTGAAAACGCCGGTGACGGGGAGACAGTGGATCGACAAGAATAACGTAAGCGCCCTTCATATGGGCCGTGGGGGTGAGTCTTTCAAGGCGTTTGTTCACAAAGACTTGTTCCACGGGCTAACTACTGCTGTCTGACCGGAAGCCGGCGCCGGGAAAACGCGGCTCTGAATGTCAAAGTATGTTTCTTGAACATTGTCTTCGCTGGAGGCCAAAATGCATTCATACTCGGGCTAACAGTTTTCTTGTGAAGACATTGATAATGAAGAGATTCAGATATTTTTCAGATATTGGGCCATCGCCTGAATCGGCTTTTCGGAGCATTGTGATGCCGGCACTCACCACTTTGCTCGTTTCGGGATGCAGCGGTCAGCCTCTTCATAAGCCGCTTCCACAGACATACGAACCTTTCGATGACCGTCCGGATCTCCAGCTGACTTTTCAGCATAAAATTGCTGTCGTGAAAGGAACTGTAAGACACTTCAATGAAGATGGATCACAAGCAACACACCACTTTGTTCCGGTTGAGACGGTAACCGACAGAAACACTTACGTACTCTCAGTAACTCCGGCGCAGTTGGATATCGAAGCGGTCTCAGACGTCTTGGCGTTGGCGCGGGCTGCTGAGCAGTACTGCGAGGACGCCGGGCTTGTTGCCGTATCTGCGGGATTGAACCTGTTTGCGGCCGGCGAAGAAACACTACTGGTTGAGAAATGCGTTCCGCAACCGGTTATTCTGCCGCCTTGGTATAAGTCTGGAGACCGGGTTCCACGCTAGGAAAAGCCAGTCTCTATGTGATTAGGCTTAACCGTTCAGGGAATTTCTAAGCTGTCTTCCCTCAAGCATTCTTCACAATCAGAAACACCCGCGCAGGCCCCTCGGGCG
Source organism: Leisingera sp. ANG-M1 (assembly GCF_000813745.1). GTDB lineage: Bacteria > Pseudomonadota > Alphaproteobacteria > Rhodobacterales > Rhodobacteraceae > Leisingera. The sequence goes on from NZ_JWLC01000013.1 coordinate 223,746, forward strand.
CGGAGATCGAATGCGCGACGTCGGCGGCATAGCGGGCAGTGTCGCCGGCCTGCAGATGGTCCTTGGCATTGCCGGAACTGACCGCGATCTCGCCCTCCAGCACCGTCAGCTGCTCCATCGCGCCGCGGGTGTGGGGCTGGCTGGTCAGCGCGCCGCCTTTATCGAAGCGGATATCATAGACCTCATGCCCGCCGGCCTCTTCCGGCGGCGACAGGATGCGGATGCGGCAGCCCTGGCCCATGTTCTCGATCTTGGGCACGTCCGCGGCGCGCAGCACCTCGATCCGGTCTTTCATGTCGCCCGCTTCCAGCAGGCCGGCAAAATCCACCTGCAGCGCGCGCGTGAGGTTCCACAGCGTCGCAATGGTGGGGGAGCTTTCGCCGCGTTCGATCTGGCTCACCATCGAGCGGCTGACGCCGGAGAGATTGGCCACCGCCTCCAGGCTCAGGCCCTGGGCGCGGCGGGCCTCTTTCAGGCGGGCGGGCAGCAGGGTCAGGATATCGTCTGTGTTTTCCGTCATGACGGATTCTCTGCGCCGGCGGGGCGGGTTTGTCAAATGCTCTGGTTATTGGCGATGCTGCGCCGCAGCGGTGCACAGGGGGTGTACAAGGGGTGCACGGCAGGTGACGCGGCGTTGTGGTGACGGCACGTCCGGGCAGACAGGTCCATGCTGCGGGTGCATAGTGGCGGTAGACCTGAGGAGGAATGAGACAATGACCGACATCGTGATCCTGGACGGCGCCCGCACCGCTATCGGCACTTTTGGCGGCGCTCTGGCGGGCACCGCGCCCATCGACCTGGCTGCAACCGTCTCCAAGGCGGCGCTGGAGCGCTCAGGCGTCGAGGGCGGCCAGATCGGCCATGTGGTGTTCGGCCACATCATCAATACCGAGCCCCGCGACATGTACCTGAGCCGGGTTGCTGCGATGCAGGCAGGGGTGCCGGATGCGGTGCCGGCGATGAACGTGAACCGGCTGTGCGGTTCCGGCGTGCAGGCAATTGTCTCGGCCTTTCAATCGCTTGCCATGGGCGATGCGGAGTTTGCCCTGGCGGGCGGCGCCGAGAACATGTCGCGCAGCCCTTACATCATCCAGCAGAGCCGCTGGGGGGCCAAAATGGGCGATGTGAAGTCGCTCGACATGATGCTGGGTGCGCTGAACTGCCCCTTCGGCACCGGCCACATGGGCGTCACGGCGGAAAATGTTGCCGATGAACACGGCATCACCCGCGAGGAGATGGACGCCTTTGCCCTCACCAGCCAGACCCGCGCTGCGGCTGCGATCGAGGCGGGGCACTTCCGCAGCCAGATCACGCCGGTAGACGTGAAAGTGAAACGTGATCTGGTGCCCTTTGAAGTGGATGAGCATCCGAAGGGCACGTCGCTGGAGAAACTGGCAGGGCTGAAGGCGGTGTTCCAGAAGGACGGCCGGGTAACCGCCGGAAATGCAAGCGGTATCAACGATGGTGCGGCGGCGATGGTGCTGGCAACCGCCACGGCTGCGGAGAAGGCGGGGCTGAAACCCAAGGCGCGGATCCTGGGCTATGCCCATGCCGGGGTGCGGCCGGAAGTGATGGGCATCGGGCCGGTCCCGGCGGTGCGCAACCTGCTGAATAAGACCGGCCTATCGGCTGGGGATTTCGATGTGATTGAATCGAACGAAGCCTTTGCGGCGCAGGCGCTTGCCGTGAACAAGGAGCTGGGTCTCGACCCGGCTAAGGTGAACCCGAATGGCGGCGCCATTGCACTTGGCCATCCGGTGGGGGCAACCGGGGCAATCATCACGTTGAAAACGCTTTATGAATTGGAGCGCACAGGAGGCTCGAAAGGGCTGGTCACCATGTGCATCGGCGGCGGCCAGGGTATCGCCCTGGCAATCGAGCGGCTTTAACAAGCTGCGGGCGGGTTTGCAGCCTGCCCGCAACCGCCGGTCCGGCGGCAATATGGGAAGGCCTGCTAGGCCGCCGCGCAGAATTTGTCTATCAGGTTCAGCAATTGCCCGGGTGTTACCGGTTTGGAAGCAAATCCGTTCATACCCAGCTGTTTGACAACAGCGTCGTCGTGGTAGGAGACATCCGCGGTCACTGCGACGATCGGCAGGCTTTGGGGCGGGTCCAGCGGCGCCTCGCGGATCTTTCGGGTTGCGTCAATTCCCGAGACCCGCGGCATGTGCAAATCCATCAGCACCAGCCCGAACTCGTTTGGCGCATTGTTCAGGATCTCAATGCTTTCCTGTCCGTCCTCGGCAATTTCCACATCCACGCCGAGAGCCAGAATAATCTCGCGCATCATATAGCGGGTGAACTCGTCGTTTTCGACAAGCAGGACTTTCCGCGGATTACGCATCGGCAGGTTCTTTCGTTATTGCCTCGGTTGGAAGCAGCAGTAGGAATTCGGTCGAAAAGCCATCGCTTGGAGGCTCCAGAAGCTCAAGGGACCCTCCCATCAGTTCTGCAATTCCGGAAGATATCGACAACCCGAGCCCCGATCCATCATGCTTTCGATTCAACCCCTGGTCAACTTGACTGAAGCGGTCAAAGACCAATTGGCGTTTGCTCCCAGGAATTCCCGAGCCGGTGTCACGGACGGAGACTGCTAGTTGCGCAGCCGGTCCTGGCCTGTCTTGAAGGCAAGGCGAGACAGCAATGCAAATCTGCCCCGAAGAGGCGAACTTGGCGGCATTGTCAGTCAGATTGCCGACAACCTGCGAAACGCGGGCGCCGTCCAGACGGTAGTGTTCTGCCAGATCGGGATGCATTTCGAGCGTGACGCTGATGGCATCGCCTTTTCCGCGCCGGTGGACTGCGGCCTTGCCGGTTTCCAGCCAATGATCTGCCAAAGCGCGGATATTGGTGCAGGACGGGCTGAACTCAACTGCATTGGCTTCCAGACGGGCGGCTTCCAATGTGTTGGTCAGCATCTCCAGCAGGTTCTGTCCGGCGGCGAGCCCGGCCTGGGCATGGCGGCGGGTCTTGGGAGCGGAGTCCGGGCTGATTTCGATCAGGTGCAGCAACCCTAGGATGGCGTTCAGCGGGGTGCGGATCTCATGGCTGAGCGTTGTCAGAAAAACGGTGCGGACCGACAGGGCTTCTGTGGCGGAAGCTTCAGCCTGTTTGCGGTCCTCGATTTCGCGCTCCATCTCAGAGAAGTGGCGGCTGATGCGCTCTTCATACTTGTTGACAGCCGCTGCGACCGTGTCCAGCTCGTCCTTCGGTGCCCGCCGAAGCCGCGGCAGCACCAATCCCCGCCTGGCTGTGGTGCCCGGGGTTTCGCCAAGATGGCGGGCAATGTGCAGCAGGTGCCGGGTGACCAGCAGGTGAAACACCAGAAGCATCCCCAGGGCGGCCAGATAAGCCTTGGTGATATTGGCTGCCAAAGTGGTCCAGAGCTGGGCCCAGATGCGCTGCTGCATTTTGCTGAAGTCCAGCGCAAAACTGATCGTGCCCACGTCCTGCGGGGCGTCTCCCGGCGGCGCATAAAGCAGCGGGTAGGTGGCATCGAACCGGTCCGGCTGCAGGGGGCCGACCTGCCATGCGTGGCCGGTCGGCGTGTCCAGCGACACTGCGCTGATGAAATCCCCGGCGGCTATGCCTTCGAGGATGGCCTGCACGATGTCCAGATTGAATTCCCAAAGCCCCCGGGAGAGCGGGTCGGACACGGTTTCTTTGACGAGCTGCAGGCTGGCAAAGGCTTCACGTTTTTGCGTTTCATAGCTGTAGTAGAGCTGTATCCCGGTGGAAAAGACCGAGAGCACCGAGCTGATAATCAGGGACGCCATCACGAGCCGCAGGCTCAGCCGGCTTTTCAAGAGGGCCATGAGCATGGCCATTGCCTAGCGCAAGGAACCGAGGGGAGGCAATTCCGCTCGAACGCTATGCTGCCTCGCAGATGGCAGGTGTTGTTGAAATCAGCCATTGCCTGGATGCAGGGCAAGGCTCCGGTGGGGGGCGCTGCCCCCTCGCGCCTGGCGGCGCTCCCCCCCGGGATGTTTTTAACCAGAAAGAAGCGGCAGGTGCTGCTTTGGGTCAGATCAGCAGCATAACCACGGCCAGCAGGCCCGCGCCGCCAGCGGCCCCCATAAGCGCCGGGGCCAGCCAGCCGGCACCGCCGCGGTTTTGAGAGCCGTTCTGCTGTGCCTGGGCAATCAGCGCTTGCTCGACCAGCGCAGGCAGGCGGGGGCCGAAACGCGCCATCACCTTGGCGGTGTCCAATAGGTCGGTGACTACCGCGCGCGGGCCGATGGACTTCTTGATGTAATCCTCGACCACCGGCCGGGCGGCTTCCCAGATGTTGATATGCGGGTCCAGCGAGCGGGCAACGCCTTCGACCACCACCATGGTGCGTTGCAGCAGGATCAGTTCGGTGCGGGTTTCCATGCCGAAACGTTCTGTGACTTCGAACAGATAGTTCAGCAGCCGCCCCATGGAAATTTGCGAGGCATCCATGCCGAAGATCGGTTCGCCCACTGCACGCAGGGCGCGGGCGAATTCATCAACGTCGCGGTTGGCTGGCACATAACCCGCCTCGAAATGCACCTCGGCCACGCGTTTGTAGTCGCGCTTGATAAAGCCATAAAGGATCTCGGCATAGACCCGGCGGGTGTACTCATCAATGTGGCCCATGATGCCGAAGTCATAGGCGATGATATCGCCGTTATTTGCGACCTTGAGGTTGCCCTGGTGCATGTCGGCGTGGAAGTAGCCATCGCGCAGCGCGTGGCGCAGGAACAGCGACAGCACCCGGTCGGCCAGCACCTTGCGGTCATGGCCTGCTGCGTCCAGCGCGTCGTTGTCGCCCAGCGGTACGCCATCAGCCCAGCCCATGGTCATCACCCGGCGGGCAGAATAGCCCCAGCGGATTTCCGGCAGCTGGAAACCTTCGTCCTTGGCGGTGTTGGCCGCGAATTCCGAGGCGGCGGCGCTTTCCAGCCGCAGGTCCAGCTCACCTTGCACAACGCCGTCAAAATGCTCGATCACATCCATCGGTTTCAGACGGCGCGCGCCGGGTGCAAACAGATCCACGATGCGGGCGGCGAAATAGAAGGCGTCCACATCCTTGTTGAAAGCGCGTTCGATGCCGGGGCGGAGAACCTTGACGGCCACTTCCTCGCCAGTCTCAGCCAATGTGGCGCGGTGCACCTGGGCGATGGAGGCGGCGGCTACCGGATCGCTGAAGTCTGAGAAAATCTCGGAGGCGGGGCGGCCCAGTTCCTTTTCAACCTCGGCCAACGCCTCAGCGCGGGAGAATGGCGGCAGCTTGTCCTGCAGCACACGCAGCTGATTGGCCAAATCCTTGCCCACGACGTCCGGACGGGTCGAAAGCACCTGACCGAATTTGATATAGGCCGGCCCCAGCGCGTTCAGCGCGCGGGTTTCTGGCGGCATGGCGGCATCGCCCTTGTAGCCCAGCCATTTGAACGGCCAGCCAAGGGTGCGGGCCAGGATGCGCAAGGGCTTGGGGGCCTCAAACGCCTCCAGTACCGAATGCATGGCGCCGGTGCGCTCGAAAGTGGCGCCTGTGCGGATCAGGCGCAGGATATTATGAGGGCCGCGCATGGATCAGATCTTCCAGCCGGAATGCAGGGCCGCGATGCCCATCGACAGGTTGCGGTACTTGGCGTTCCCGAACCCGGCCTTTTTGACCATGCTCAGGAAGGTCTCCTGATCGGGGAAGTTGCGGATCGATTCCACCAGATACTGATAGCTGTCGTAATCGCCGGCGATGATCTGTCCCATCCGCGGGATCACATTGAAGGAATAGAGGTCATAGAGCTTTTGCAACCCGTCGTTGGGCAACTGCGAGAACTCCAGCACCATCAGCCGCCCGCCGGGGCGCAGCACCCGGTAGGCCTCGTTCAGGGCCTCCTGCGGGCGGGTCACGTTCCGGATGCCGAAGGAGATGGTGTAGACGTCGAAAGTGTTGTCCTTGAACGGCAGCTTCATGGCGTCGCCGGTGACCCAGTCGAGGCTGTCGGCCATCTGCTCGGCCTCGGCGCGCTTGCGGCCTTCTTCCAGCATCGGGCGGGTGAGGTCGAGCACGGTGGAATGGCCGGAACCTGCGCGTTTTAGGAACCGAAAGGAAATGTCGCCGGTGCCGCCGGCTACATCCAGCAGCCGCTGGCCCGGGCGCGGCGCCAGCCAATCCATCATCGCGTCCTTCCAGACCCGGTGGATGCCCACGCTCATGACGTCGTTCATGATGTCGTATTTCGAGGCGACCGAGTTGAAGACCCCCTGCACGCGGCCTGCCTTCTCCTCCTCGCGGACGGTTTCGAAACCAAAGTGGGTGGTGTTTTCGCTCATGAGGCTTGCCGTTTGCTGAGTTTCGCCCTTGTTATAAGGCGCTGTGGGGCAGGCACAATGCGGCCCGTTGGTTCAGGAGGGGTGTAATGCCAGAATTGCCCGAGGTCGAGACGGTGAAACGCGGATTGGCGCCTGCCATGGAAGGGGCGGTGATCACAAAGGCGGCAGTGAACCGCCCGGATCTGCGCTGGCCGTTTCCGGAGCGAATGGCGGAACGCCTGACCGGAGCGCGCGTGAGTGGGTTGCGGCGGCGGTCTAAATACATTCTGGCGGACCTGGATACCGATGAAACGCTGCTTATTCACCTGGGCATGTCGGGCCGTATGACGGTGTCCGGCGATCCGCTGGGGCAGTTCGTGCATGAGCATCCCAAAGCGGAGAAGCACGACCATGTGGTGCTGGACATGGACAACGGAGCCCGTATCACTTTCAACGATCCCCGCCGGTTCGGGGCGATGGATCTGCTGGAGACCGCCACCGCCGAATCCCACAAGCTGTTGGCGGTGCTGGGGCCGGAGCCTCTGGGCAATGACTTCCACGAGGACCACCTGGTTGCCGCCTTCAAAGGGCGCAACACGCCGGTGAAATCGGCATTACTGGATCAGGGAATCATCGCGGGCCTCGGTAACATTTATGTCTGCGAAGCGCTGTTCCGTGCGGGAATTTCGCCACGCCGCAAGGCCGGGCAGATTTCAGCGCAGCGGGTTGCAGTCCTTGTTCCGATCATCCGCGAAGTGCTGCAGGATGCCATCAGTGCAGGCGGGTCGTCGCTGAAAGATTTCCGGCAAGCCTCTGGTGAGCTTGGATATTTCCAGCATTCCTTTGATGCCTACGGGCGTGAGGGCGAGCCGTGCCGGCGCGAGGGTTGCGCAGGGTCAATTGCCAGAATCACCCAGTCCGGGCGCTCCACCTTCTACTGTGTAAAGTGCCAAAGATAGCTTGATCAGAGGGACCCTTTTGGTAAGGACTCAGGACTGAACGGAACAACCGAAAGAGAAATCATGGCCTACGAGACGATCACCGTCGATGTGCAGGACCACGTTTGCCTTATTAAACTGAACCGCCCAGAGGCGATGAACGCGCTCAACCAGGAGCTCATCGGAGAGCTCTGCGATGCTCTTGAGGAAGCTGATGCCAGCGACAAGGTGCGCTGCATCGTACTGACCGGATCCGAGAAGGCCTTTGCCGCCGGTGCCGACATCAAGGAGATGTCGGAGATGAGTTTCACCGAGGTGTTTTCCACCAACCTGTTTGCCGATGCCAATGACCGCATTTCGGCGATCCGCAAGCCGGTGATTGCTGCTGTGGCCGGTTACGCGCTGGGCGGCGGCTGCGAGCTGGCGATGCTGTGCGATTTCATCATCGCCGCCGAGACTGCCAAGTTCGGCCAGCCCGAAATCAATCTGGGCGTCGTGGCCGGGATCGGCGGCACCCAGCGGCTGACCCGCTTTGTCGGCAAGTCGAAATCGATGGACATGAACCTAACGGGCCGTTTCATGAACGCTGAGGAAGCCGAGCGTGCGGGCCTGGTGTCACGCGTGGTGCCGGCCAAGAAGCTGATCGAGGAAGCCACCGGCGCGGCCCAGAAGATTGCCGAGAAATCGCTGCTGACGGCAATGGCAGTGAAGGAATCGGTGAACCGTTCCTATGAGCTGCCGCTGAACGAGGGGCTCTTGTTCGAGCGCCGGGTGTTTCATTCGATGTTTGCCACCGAAGACCAGAAAGAAGGCATGGCGGCCTTCCTGGAGAAGCGCGAGGCGCAGTTCCGGGATAAGTAATGCCCGGTTGAAGAAGTTGCTGAGCGGCGGGCCTGGTGGCCTGCCGTTTTGCTTTCGGGGGCGGCCCCTTGCAATTCCCCGCAGAGTTGGATAAATGCCGCCGTCATACATGCGCGTGCAGCCCGCTTTGGCTAGAATCACACCGGTGACTGATCCGGGGCTGGCTGGCATTGCGTCCGATAGAAACAGAACCCGAGATAAGGTCAGACATCATGGCAAATTCGCCCCAGGCCAAGAAGCGCGCACGTCAGAACGAAAAGCGCTTTGCCGTCAACAAAGCCCGTCGTTCGCGCATCCGCACCTTCCTGCGTAAAGTTGAAGAAGCCATCGCGTCCGGCGACAAGGAAGCTGCAACCGCAGCTCTGCGCGCCGCTCAGCCCGAGCTGATGCGCGGCGTCACCAAGGGTGTGTATCACAAAAACACCGCTTCCCGGAAAATCTCGCGCCTGTCCGCACGCGTGAAGGCGCTGGGCTGAGATTCGCCCGCTTAGGCGGCCTCAAGCACTGTTGAAAAGATGTCAGGGCGCTGCAGATTGCAGCGCCTTGTTTTTTGGGAAAAGCCTTGGCCGGCTGCTGCAGGCGCGAGAGATTCTTTATCCCCAAAGGCAGAGTCAACATCATAGTTTCGTTGCTGCTGACCCCTCCGAATTGCTACCAATAAGTCAGCGATTCACTCGCTGGGGGGACAGGCTGCTCGCGGCAATCTTGACGGGCATCAAGGTTGTCAGGTTGTCCGGAACAGACGGCACACTTGTGTTAGGTCTGACCGGGACCCACTGCTGTATTGGTTACCAAACAGCAGCCTTGTCTCAATTGTGTGCGACAATGTTCGTGACGGCAAATGCCGCCTTCTGCGGCTGTTTTTGCTGTTTGTAAGCGAACGTGCAGCCTTCGGGCAATGCGGCCAGCAATGGACCGCACACAATAGCTCTGTGTGTGAACGGCCCCCGATACTTTGGGGGTAACGATAGAATTGGCCCGGCAAATGGGCCGCTGCTTTTTGGGGACGCGTGAGGCGCAGCATGACAGAAGAAAAATGGGGACAGCTCAGGAACCGGCTGTTGAAGACGGTTGGCCAGAACAATTTCACGACCTGGATTGAGCCCCTGGAATTTGACACTGTGGACGGCGGGGTCGCCGTCTTCAAAGTGCCGACGAATTTCATGGGAAATTACGTCAGCCAGAATTTTGCAGATCTGATTCTGCATGAACTGACCATGGCCGGCGAGCCGGTGCAGCGTTTGGCTTTCCGGGTCGCGGCCAACAGCCCGGCACGCCTGGTGCAGCCGGCTGCCGTTGCCGACAGCTATGCCGGGATGGCGGACGATGCAGAAGTGCTGACCGCCCCGGCGCCGGCTGCGGCGGCAGGCAAGGACACGCTGGAAGCATTGCAAGCGGCACCGCTCGATCCGCGCTTTACCTTCGACAGCTTTGTGGTCGGCAAGCCGAACGAGCTGGCCCACGCCGCTGCGCGCCGCGTCGGTGAGGGCGGTCCGGTCACTTTCAACCCGCTGGTGCTGTATGGCGGCGTTGGCCTGGGTAAAACCCACCTGATGCATGCCATCGCCTGGGAGCTGAAGGAAAAGAACCCAGGCTTGAACGTGCTTTACCTGTCGGCGGAGCAGTTCATGTACCGCTTTGTGCAGGCCTTGCGCGAGCGCAAGATGATGGACTTCAAGCATCTGTTCCGTTCGGTCGACGTGCTGATGGTGGATGACGTCCAGTTCATTGCCGGCAAGGATTCGACCCAGGAGGAGTTCTTCCACACGTTCAACGCGCTGGTGGATCAGAACAAACAGATTATCATTTCGGCCGACCGCGCGCCGGGTGAGATCAAGGACCTGGAAGACCGGGTGAAATCCCGCCTGCAGTGCGGCCTGGTGGTGGATCTGCACCCCACCGACTATGAACTGCGTCTGGGTATCCTGCAGACCAAAGTGCAGCAGCAGCGCGAGACTTACCCGGACCTGCGCATCGCCGATGGCGTGCTGGAGTTCCTGGCGCACCGGATCTCGACCAACGTGCGGGTGCTCGAAGGTGCGCTGACCCGGTTGTTCGCCTTTGCCTCGCTGGTCGGCCGCGAGATTGACATGGATCTGACCCAGGACTGCCTGGCCGACGTGCTGCGCGCCTCTGAGCGCAAGATCACCGTCGAAGAGATCCAGCGCAAAGTGTCCGAGTATTACAACATCCGCATGTCCGACATCATCGGCCCCAAGCGCCTGCGTTCCTATGCGCGTCCGCGTCAGGTGGCGATGTATCTGTGCAAGCAGCTGACCAGCCGCAGCCTGCCGGAAATCGGCCGCCGCTTCGGCGGGCGCGACCACACCACTGTGATGCACGGCGTCAAGCGCATCGAGGAGCTGAAGCTCACCGATGGGCAGATCGCTGAAGACGTGGAAATGCTGCGCCGGTCTCTGGAAGCCTGACGCACATCCACACCCCAAAACACCACTTGCGGCTCCGGTTTCCGGGGCCGTTTTTTTTGTTTGTAAGCCAGCACCCATAACGCGGCTGAATGCCTGGTATCACAGAAAACGAAGTTTCAAGGCGTTCAAAACCGGTCATAACTGCACCCTGCACAGGAGCGCGGCATGACTCAGCAAACCCCTGAAAACACGGATACCCCCCGCGGGCTGGCTTTTGCCATTACCGCCTATCTGCTGTGGGGCTTCCTGCCGCTCTACATGAAGGCGCTCTCGCACATCCCTGCGGCCGAAGTTGTCGCCCACCGGGTGATCTGGTCGGTGCCGGTGGCGGGGGCATTGTTGATCATCCTGCGCCGCACCAAGGATTTGCAGGCGGCGCTGAAGAACCCGCGGATGCTGGGCATGGCCTGCATCACCGCAGCGCTGATCTCCATCAACTGGGGGATCTATGTCTGGTCCATCGCTGCAGGACGTGCGCTGGATGCGGCGCTGGGATACTACATCAACCCGCTGTTCAGCATTGCTCTGGGTGCCCTGCTGCTGCGCGAGCCGCTCAGCAAGGCGCAGCTGGCAGCTGTTGCCATGGCCGCTGCCGCGGTGGTTGTGCTGACGCTGGAGGCGGGCCGGGTGCCCTGGGTTGCGGTCAGTCTGACCCTGACTTGGGGATTCTATGCATTCTTCAAGAAATCCCTGCCGATCGGCCCCAACCAGGGCTTCCTGCTGGAGGTGCTGATTCTTCTGCCGCCCGCGCTCGGTTACTTTGGGTATCTTACTGTCACCGGCAGCAGCAATATCGGCGCCTCTCTCTCCGATACCGCGCTCCTCCTGGGCTGCGGCGTAGTTACCGCGGTTCCGTTGATCGTCTATGCGAACGGGGCAAAGCTGGTGCGGCTGTCGACGATGGGAATCCTGCAATATATCGCGCCGACAATGATCATGCTGGCGGCGGTGCTGCTGTTTGGCGAGGAATTCGGCCGCGCCCGGATGATCGCCTTCCCGATGATCTGGGCCGCACTGATTATCTACACCGTGCCGATGGTGCGGCAGATGCGAAAACGGCCGGGTTAGAGCCTGGTTACTCGCCCGCAGGCGCGTCTTCGACCACACCCACAACCGGCCCCATCATGAAACCGGCATCGCTGCGTCCCAGCTGCGGCGCGTGCAGGCGCGAGATGTTACCGTCGAAATACAGCGCATTGGGCAGCTTCAGGTGATCCCGGAACAGGCTGCCGAACTGGTGGAATGTCACCGCATTGCGCGAGATGGCAAAGACAACCCGGCTTCCATCCGCCGAGGTGCCGACGCCGTTCCTCACGTAATAGCTGTCCGAATCGGGCAGGAACCGCGGGTGCAATTCGCCGTCGATCACCAGCATCGGGCCCGACTGGGTGGCATGGGCGCAGGCCGGGTTGTTTTTTTCAAAAGCCAGGGTCTCGAACACATCAGCCCGGCCTTCACGGATGCAGAAGACCCCGTTGGGCAGCAGCCCGAAGTTGCCGGGACCCGCATTGGTCACCAGCCGCATTTCCTGATCGCCGTCTTCGACATAGAGGCCGACCGGTGAGCGGTCAGCATGGTACATCCCGGCATTGGTGGCAAAGGCCAGCGCCTTGCCGTCCGCTGCCAATGCTTCGCCCAAGGTCGAAAAATGCCCGTAGACCTGCCCCTCGCCATCGCGCAGGAACAGCCGCAACTGCTCCTTGGACGCGTCCACCTCGCAAATCGAGTAGCGGTTGCCTGCATAGGCCACATCGCTGCAGTCTACCGCACCAGCCGCCGGAGCGGCCCACAGTGCGGCCAGCAGCAAGGCGGCCCGGCGGATCACTCTTCCACGTCGCGGCGCACCGCGTCCTGGGACAGCATCCGGCGGGTGTCGTCCATCTGGTCAAAGGTCTCGTCCAGCCGGAAGCGCAGATCGGGGGTGAACTTCAGCCCCAGCTTCTTGCCGACACTGCGGCGCAGTTCAGCCTTGTTGCGGGCCAGCAGTTTCAGCACATCCTCCTGACCCTTGCCGCCCAGCGGCAGCACAAAGGCGGTGGCGATTTTCAGATCGGGAGAGGTGCGCACCTCGCCCACGGTGATCGACATGCGGTTCAGGTCCGGGTCATGTACATCGCCGCGCGCCAGCACCTCGGAGAGAGTGCGGCGGATCAGTTCGCCGACGCGAAGCTGGCGCTGGGAAGGCCCGGGGCCGTCGTGGAATTTATTCTTAGCCATATTCTCGATCTATGCCGGATCGCAGCCTTTGCCAAGCGCTGCCCGGCACTGTAGGACAAATCCAGCTTGAACAAGGGAATTGGCCAATGACTCATAAACCAGGGATCGTGATCACCGGCGCTTCGGGCCGTATGGGGCAGATGCTGATCAAGACGGTGCTGGAAAGCGATAAGGCCACGCTGGCAGGCGCGGTTGAGCGCGAGGGCCACGATTGGGTTGGCCGCGACGTGGGCGAAGCAATGGGCGGCGCGCCGGTTGGTGTCACCGTGACCGCGGATGCGCTGGAGGCGTTCTCCAAGGCGCAGGCGGTGATCGACTTCACCGCGCCTGAGGCAACCCTGGCATTTTCCAAGCTCGCAGCCCAGGCCCGCGCGGTGCATGTGATCGGTACGACCGGCATGAGTGATGAGCAGATTGCCCAGCTGGAGCCGGCCTCCCGCCACGCGGTGATCGTGCGCGCGGGCAATATGAGCCTGGGTGTCAATCTGCTGACCCAACTGACCAAGAAGGTCGCTGCGGCGCTGGATGAAGACTTCGACATTGAAGTGATCGAAGCGCATCACCACCACAAGGTGGACGCGCCTTCCGGCACCGCTCTGATGCTGGGCGAGGCTGCCGCCGAGGGCCGCGGTGTCAAACTGGCGGATGTGCGCGATTCCGGCCGCGATGGGATCACTGGCGCCCGCAAGCGCGGCGACATCGGCTTCACCGCCATCCGCGGCGGTGACATCGTAGGGGAGCATGACGTGCTGTTTGCCGCGGCTGGCGAGCGCATTGTGCTGCGCCACCTGGCCACCGACCGCGCCATATTTGCCCGCGGCGCGCTGAAAGCGGCGCTCTGGGGCCAGGACAAGGGCCCGGGCCAGTACGATATGGTGGATGTGCTGGGACTCTGAGCGCAAATATGCGGCCCTAACGGGCAGCTGCCTCTGGCAGGAGTATTTGTGCAAAAGAGAAGCCCCCAGCACTTCTTCTTTGAAGCAAGTACTCCGGGGGTGCGGGGGCTGGCCCTCGCGCGGGTCTCAGAAATCGACGGCGATGCCCTTTTTTTCCCAGTCGCCATAGCGCGCAGGGTCGGGGCCGTCACGTCCGCCCAGCTCCTTGGGGCGCGGCTCTTGCGCTTCCGCAACCTTGCGGCGTTCCTCGGCTTCGGCCAAGGCGCGCAGGGCAGCGGGTGGCAGATCTTTGTTTTCGGGCGCAGTCTCTTCGCTCATCGCGGGTTCCTTTATGCTCGCGCCATGATATACGCCCCTGTCCGGCGCAAACAACCCAAGCGCCCTAGGAGTTTCCAGATGTCCGATGCCAATCACGCCCGCTGCACCGCTGTCTACCTGCTGGATCAGGTTCTGGGAGAGGGGCGGCTTCTGGCGGAATGCTATGCCGCGGGTGCGCTTGAAAAACTGGCACCTGAGGAGCGGGCACGGGCGCAGCGGCTGGCGGTGGAAACCCTGCGCGGGCTGGAGCGGGCTGACCGGATCCTGAAGAAGCACCTGAAGAAGACACCGCCGCTGATGGTGATGAACGCGCTGCGGCTGGGCACGGTGGAGCTGTGCGCAGGCGGTGCCGCGCATGGGGTTGTGAATGCGATGGTGGCAATTGTCTCCAAGCACCGCCGTCACGGGCAGCTCAAAGGGCTGGTCAATGCGGTGCTGCGCAAGGTGGCGGACGAAGGCCCGGCAGAATGGGCCAAGCTGCGCACCCCGCGGCTGCCGAACTGGCTGCGCAAACCGCTGGTGCAGGCCTGGAGCGCGGAGGCGATGCTGGGCATTGAAGCTGCGCATTTTGCAGGCGCCCCGCTGGATGTGACCGGCAAGCCGGGCGCCGATCTCTCCGCTTTGGGCGGAGAGGGGCTGCCATCGGGCTCAGTGCGGATTGCCAGTGCGGGCCAGGTCTCGGCTCTGCCGGGCTATGACGCGGGGGATTGGTGGGTTCAAGACGCTGCTGCAGCGATGCCGGCCCGTATTCTGAATGCGCAGGCAGGAGAAAATGTTCTGGAGCTTTGCGCCGCGCCGGGCGGCAAGACTATGCAGATGGCCGCCGCAGGTGCGAAAGTGACGGCAGTGGATGCGTCAGAGCCGCGGATGGCACGCCTCAGGGAGAACCTTGCCCGAACCGGTCTGGAAGCGAAGCTTGTCGTAGGCGACGCGCAGGAGCAAGACGGCCTATATGACGCCGTGCTGCTGGATGCGCCCTGTTCCGCCACCGGCACCATCCGCCGCCATCCGGATCTGCCGCAGGCCAAGGACGGAAGCGAGTTTGGCCAGCTGATCGAGCTGCAGGCACAGATGCTGGCACATGCCTGGAGTCTGGTGAAGCCTGGCGGGCGGCTGATGTTCTGCACCTGCTCGCTGCTGCCGGATGAGGGTGAATGCCAGGTGGAAGAAGCACTTGAGATGTTCGAGGACATGGCGGCTGACCGCGATGCGCTGCAGATCGCAGGTGTGGAGCCGGAGTGGATCACCGAAGAAGGCGGGCTGCGGCTGCGTCCCGATTACTGGGCGGATCGCGGCGGCATGGACGGCTTCTACATGGCTCTTCTGCGCAAATCCGCGTGACCCCGGGGCGCCTCCGGCATTCGCCGGTGACTTGCGCTGCACCCCGCGTTATGCTCGCGCCAAAACGCCCTGGTAACCCCCCGGCGCGAGGCAGAAGAGCATGTCCACTTACGACAGAATGGCAAGCCGCGGCACCCGGCTGCTGAACCGGTATTATGCCTGGCGGGCACGCAGCCAGCCGGCCGCGACCGGCTTTGTGTCGCAGCCCGAACCGCGCACCATCGGCAGCTTTGCCCGCGGGCGGCAGCTGGTGGCGGGCAATCTTTTGTTTGCGGGCTACCTGGTCGAATCGCCTGACACCGGTTTGTGGGAAGTTACCGCCCCGGATGCAGCCTTTGATGCAGAGCGGCACGGGTTTGCTTGGCTTGACGATCTGGCTGCGGTGGGTGATTTCAAGGCCCGCGCCAAGGCGCAGCGCTGGGTTTGGGGCTGGATTGCGCAGCATGGCCGCGGCGGCGGGCTGGCTTGGCTGCCGGATCTGACTGGGCGGCGGGTGATCCGTTGGATCAACCATGCGCTGTTCCTGCTCAGCGGCAAGGAGCAGGAGGAGACCGAAGCTTTCTATGGATCCCTGGCGCGCCAGACCTGGTACCTTTCCCAGCGCTGGCAAGGCGCTGCCCCGGGGTTGCCCCGGTTCGAGGCCCTGTGCGGATTGATTTATGCGGGCCTTGCCTTGCAGGGGCGCGAGGAACTGGCGGACCCGGCGGTCAAGGCGCTGGCGGCGGAATGCGTGTCTCAGATTGATGAGCAAGGCGGTCTCCCGACCCGCAACCCGGAAGAGCTGCTGGAGGTCTTCACCTTGCTGACCTGGGCCGCGGCGGCCCTGCATGAGGCCGGGCGCGCCGTGCCACCCGCCCATTCAGCGGCTATCGAGCGGATTGCTCCCACCTTGCGGACCCTGCGTCACTGCGATGGCGGGCTGGCGCGGTTCCACGGTGGCGGCCGCGGCTTGGAAGGGCGGCTCGATCATGCCCTGGCCGCCAGCCATGTGGCAGAGCGCCATGCCGACGGGCTGGCCATGGGTTTTGCCCGGCTGTCGGCACGGCGCACTTCGGTGATTGTCGATGCCTCGCCGCCGCCAAAGGGCAAGGCTTCGAACTACGGCCACGCCTCGACCATGGCGTTCGAGCTCACCTCAGGGCGGCGGCCGTTGATCGTGAACTGTGGTTCGGGTGAGTGTTTCGGCGTTGAGTGGCGCCGGGCAGGGCGGGCCACCCCTTCGCATACCACCCTGTGCATAGAGGGCCATTCCAGCGCCCGGCTGGCGCCGCCGCACAAGACCACCGGCCATGAAGAGCTGATCGAGGCGCCGGATGAGGTGCCGTTGGAAGTCAGCGATCTAGCCAACGGCTACCGGTTTCAGGGCGGCCACAATGGCTATGCTGCGCATTTCGGCCTGACCCATGCGCGTACGCTGGACCTGTCATTTGACGGGAGAGCCTTGAGCGGCGAGGATATGCTGGTGGCGCTGGATGACGCTGCCAAACGCCGGTTTGCAAAGGTTTGCAGCACAAGTCCGGACAATAGCATCGGCTTTGATATCCGCCTGCATCTGCACCCCGAGGTGGACACAGCCCTTGACTTGGGCGGCGCGGCAGTATCCATGGCGCTCAAGAGCGGGGAAATCTGGGTTTTCCGTCATGACGGTTCCTGCAAACTGTCGCTGGAGCCGAGCGTTTACCTGGAAAAGACCCGGCTAAAGCCGCGTGCGGCGAAACAGATCGTTT
Organism: Leisingera sp. ANG-M1; assembly: GCF_000813745.1. Classification (GTDB taxonomy): domain Bacteria; phylum Pseudomonadota; class Alphaproteobacteria; order Rhodobacterales; family Rhodobacteraceae; genus Leisingera. The sequence goes on from NZ_JWLC01000013.1 coordinate 240,752, forward strand.
TATCCGGGCGGGCGATGGAGTATGCCACCCGCGTCCGGTGGACGCTCAGCAAGGCGCAGGAGACTGCCATTGCCGTGCGAGACCTGAACCGGGACGAACCCGAGACGTTTGACTGAGCCTTTAAAAGGACCTGCCCTGCCATGACCGACCTTCACCCCGTACGCCGTGCGCTGCTTTCCGTATCCGACAAGACCGGCCTGATTGAGCTGGGCAAGGCGCTGGATGCGCGTGGTGTTGAACTGCTGTCGACCGGCGGGTCCGCGAAGGCGCTGCGCGACGCTGGGCTGACAGTCAAGGACGTGTCGGAAGTGACCGGTTTCCCGGAAATGATGGATGGCCGGGTGAAAACCCTGCACCCGATGGTGCATGGCGGCTTGCTGGCGCTGCGCGACAATGACACCCATGTGGCCGCGATGGACGAGCACGGCATTGGCGCCATCGACCTCTTGGTGGTGAACCTCTACCCGTTTGAGGCGGCGCTGGCACGCGGTGCGGATTATGACGAGATGATCGAGAACATCGACATCGGCGGCCCGGCGATGATCCGCGCGGCCTCTAAAAACCACCTGTTCGTGAACGTGGTCACCGATGTGCAGGACTATGACGCGCTGCTGGCTGAGCTGGACGCCAACGACGGCCAGACCTCCTACGCCTTCCGCCAGCGCCTGTCGCAGACGGCTTATGCCCGCACCGCCGCCTATGACGCCGCGGTGTCGAACTGGATGGCCACCGCGATCGAAGAGAAAACTCCGCGCCGCCGTGCCTTTGCCGGTGAGCTGAAGCAGACCCTGCGCTATGGCGAGAACAGCCACCAGGAAGCGGCCTTCTACACCGATGGCTCGAACCGTCCCGGCGTGGCCACCGCGGTGCAGCTGCAGGGCAAGGAACTGAGCTATAACAACATCAACGATACCGACGCAGCCTATGAGCTGGTGGCGGAGTTCGATCCGGCCGACAGCGCCGCCGTGGCGATCATCAAGCACGCCAATCCCTGCGGCGTGGCCAAGGGCGCGACCCTGGCCGAAGCCTACCAGAAGGCGTTCGACTGCGACCGCACTTCGGCCTTTGGCGGCATCGTGGCGCTGAACCAGCCGCTGGACGCGGAGACCGCCAAGAAGATCACCGAGATCTTCACGGAAGTGGTGATTGCGCCTGGTGCGTCGGATGAGGCGAAGGAGATCTTTGCCGCCAAGAAAAACCTGCGTCTGCTGCTGACCGACGGCCTGCCGGACCCGCGCAAGCCCATCACCGCATATAAGCAGGTAGCCGGCGGTGTGCTGGTGCAGGACAAGGACGTTGGCTACGTCGGCATGGAAGACCTGAAAGTGGTGACCGAGAAAGCTCCGACCGAGGCCCAGATGCAGGACCTGCTGTTTGCCTGGAAAGTCGCTAAGCACGTTAAGTCCAACGCGATTGTTTATGTGAAGGACAACGCCACTGTCGGTGTCGGCGCCGGTCAGATGAGCCGACTGGACAGTGCCAATGTGGCGGCTGCCAAAGCGGGCCGCATGGCGGCTGAGCTGGGTCTGGAAGAAAGCCTCGCCAAGGGCTGCGCCGTGGCGTCTGATGCATTCTTCCCCTTTGCTGACGGCCTGCTCGAAGCGGCCGCGGCGGGCGGTGCCTGCGTGATTCAGCCGGGCGGTTCGATGCGCGATGACGAGGTGATCAAGGCGGCCAACGAAAAAGGCCTGGCCATGGTCTTCACCGGCATGCGCCACTTCCGCCACTAAGCAGAGCAAAGCAAATGGCAGCACGTTGGATGATCTGGGGCGCGGCCCTGTCTTTGCTGGCCGATCAGGCCAGCAAATACTGGGTGATCCATGTGATGGGGCTGGACCAGCGCCACCGGATCGACGTGCTGCCGCCGTTCCTCAATTTCCGCTACGGCGAGAACACCGGCATCAACTTCGGCCTGTTCGGCGGCGGTGATGAGGCCTCGCGCTGGATCCTGATTACCCTGTCGGTGGTGATCTGCGCCGTGCTGGCAGTTTGGGTCAGCCGCGGCCAGAACAAGTTTTGGGGCATGCAGCTGTCGGCCGGCTTGGTAATCGGCGGCGCGCTCGGCAATGTGGCCGACCGGCTGCTCTATGGCTATGTGCTTGATTTTCTGAATACCTCTTGCTGCGGTATTCGGAACCCGTTTGTGTTCAATGTCGCTGACATCTTTATCTTCGCGGGCGCTGCGGGGCTGATTTTCTTTGACGGGCGGCGTAAAAAGCCTGCGTAGACCTTGGCCGGCAAATGCGTTAAAAGCGCCGGGAAACAGGCAGGAGTTTGGGGCAATGAAGATCCCGTTCGGAGTGATCGTTCTGGCTGGCGCGCTGGCTGTGTCCGGCTGCGCGCAAAAAGGGCTGCGTGTCCTGCAAAAGCCCGGAACCGGCCCGGATGAGTTTCTGGTGCTGCCCTCCAAGCCGCTGAGTGCCCCGGAAAACTATAGCAGCCTGCCGGCGCCGACGCCGGGCGGCAGCAATCTTACGGACGTCAATCCGCAGGCCGAAGCGGTGGCTGCCTTGGGCGGCAAGCCTGGCGCTTTGGTTGCCGGGAACGGCGTGCCAGCCGGCGATGCCGCGCTTGTCACCGCGTCCAGCCGTTATGGCGTTGAGTCGGATGTGCGGGAGACCCTTGCCGAGGCAGACGCCAAGTTCCGTCATCGCAACCGCCACCTGGGCCGGATCAAGATCGTGCCGGTCGACCGGTATGACCAGCTTTACAAGAAGCAGAGCCTGGATCCGTTTGCGGTCAGCGAGCAGTTCCGCAGGGCCGGGGCGGCGACACCGTCGTCTCCGCCTGAAGACGAGTCCTGATCCTCACTTTTCTGCCAGCCAGTCTTGCAAGACGCCAGCAGCAGCGTAGGTTGACAGCAGTCTTTCTGCTGGCAAAGGGCGGCGTTTTGTGGCTGCAATGAAGAAAAGAGCAGTAACCGCACTGGCCTGGGCAAGGGCGCAGATGCAGAAATTGGAGGATGCCAGATGATCCAGAGGATCGCATTGGCCGCCGCAGCGCTGACCGCTGTCCTGTCCGCCCCTTTGCGGGCCGAGGATCAAGCGGTCACCGCGTTTACACTGGGCAACGGCATGGATGTGGTGGTGATCGAGGATCACCGGGCACCAGTCGTGCAGCAGATGGTCTGGTACCGGGCCGGCTCTGCTGATGAACCGCCGGGCCAGTCCGGGGTGGCCCATTTCCTGGAGCATCTCCTGTTCAAGGGCACCGATAAGCTGGCGCCGGGCGAGCTCTCCGCCACCGTGCGCGCCAATGGCGGCCAGGACAATGCTTTCACCAGCTATGACTACACGGCCTATTTCCAGCGCGTCGCTGCCGACCGGCTGGAGCTGATGATGCAGATGGAAAGCGACCGGATGACCAATCTCCGCCTTTCCGAGGAGGATATTGCCACCGAACGCCAGGTGATCCTGGAGGAACGCAACCAGCGCACCGACAACGACCCGGTTGCCCTGTTCCGCGAGCAGCTGCAGGCCGTACAGTACCTCAACCACCGCTATGGCCAGCCGGTGATCGGTTGGCGCCACGAGATGGAAAGCCTGGACATGGCGGACGCGCTGTCCTTCTACCGGACTTTCTACGCGCCCAACAACGCCATCCTGGTGGTCTCAGGCGATGTCGCGCCGGCGGAGGTAAAAACGCTGGCCGAGAAATACTATGGTGTGATCCCCGCCAATCCGGACCTGCCGGAACGTTTCCGCAGCCAGGAACCGCCGCAGACCGCTGCGCGCCGCCTCACTTTCGAGGACCCGCGGGTGGCCCAGCCTTATGTGCAGCGCTCCTATTTGGCGCCGGAACGTGACAGCGGCGCCCAGGAGAAAGCTGCAGCGCTATACCTGCTGGCGCAGCTGCTGGGCGCCGGCAATACGTCCTACTTGGCCAACGCGCTGCAATTCGATCAGCAGGTTGCTGTTTATACCGGCGCCTTTTATTCAGGCAGCTCGCTGGACGACACGTCCTTTACCTTCCTGATCGTTCCGGCCGAGGGCGTCAGCATGGAAGAGGCTGAGGCGGCGCTGGATGCCACCATCGCCCGTTTCCTTGAAGAGGGCGTGGACGAGGCGCAGCTTGAACGGATCAAGCTGCAGCTGCGCGCCTCGGAAATCTATGACCGTGACAATGTGAACGGCATCGCCAACCGCTATGGCCAGGCGCTTAGCATCGGGCTGACCGTGCAGGATGTCCAGGACTGGCCCAATGTCCTGCAATCGGTCACCGCAGATGAGATCATCGCCGCTGCCAACGAGGTGCTGCGGCCGCAGGCATCGGTAACCGGCTGGATGGTCCGCGACGAAGAGGTGACCCAATGACCTTGCTAAAACTCATTGCTGCATCGCTGGTGGCTTGTTTCATGGCGTTGCCGGCCCTGGCGGGGATTAAGATCCAGGAGGTTACCTCTGCTGGCGGCATCAAGGCCTGGCTGGTGGAAGACCATGCGATTCCCTTTGCGGCGCTTGAACTGCGTTTCCGCGGCGGCACGTCGCTGGATGCGCCGGGCAAACGCGGCTCGGTCTACCTGATGGCCGGGCTGCTGGAGGAAGGTTCCGGCGATATGGGGGCACAGGACTATGCCCGCGCGCTGGAGGCGCTGGCTGCGGATTTTTCCTATGACGCAGACAGGGATTCGGTTTCCATCTCCGCTCGTTTCCTGACCGAAAACCGCGAGGAGGCCGTGGCGCTTCTCCGCCAGACCCTGGTTGAGCCGCGTTTTGATCAGGACGCGCTGGACCGGGTGCGGGCCCAAGTGCTGGCCGGGCTGCGCTCGGACGCCAAGAACCCGAACAAGATTGCGGGCGAGGCTTTTGCAAAACTGGCCTTTGGCGACCACCCCTATGGAAGCGACGGCAAGGGAACGGTGGAGACAGTTTCGGCCTTCAGCCGTCAGGACATTTTTGATGCTTACGAGGCGGTATTTGCCCGCGACAGGCTTTATGTCAGTGCGGTCGGGGATATTACCGCCGAAGAACTGGGTGTGCTGCTGGACGATTTGCTGGGCGCTTTGCCTGCCAAGGGGGCACCGATCCCCGGGCCGGCAGACGTTTCCATCGCCGGCGGGGTAACCGTAGTGGACTTCGACACTCCGCAATCGGTGGCCCTGTTCGGCCAGAAAGGTATTGAGCGCGAGGACCCGGATTTCTTCACAGCATATGTGATGAACCAGGTCCTGGGCGGCGGTTCCTTTGAGACCCGGCTGATGACCGAGGTGCGGGAAAAGCGCGGTCTCACCTACGGGGTCTATTCCTACCTGGTGCCGCGGGACCTGGCAGCGGTCTACATGGGATCGGTGGCTTCAGCCAACGGCAAGATGGCCGAAGCGGTGGAGGTGATCCGCGGTGAATGGCGCCGCATGGCTGAAGAGGGCGTGACAGCGAAAGAGCTGAAAGATGCCCAGACCTATCTGACCGGCGCCTACCCGCTGCGGTTTGACGGCAACGGTCGCATTGCCTCGATCCTGACGGGGATGCAGATGGACGAATTGCCCATCAGCTATGTGGAAACCCGCAATGACCGCATCAATGCTGTCACACTGGAAGACGTGAACCGTTTTGCGGCGGAGTTCATGGATCCCGACGGTCTCCATTTTGCCATCGCCGGCCGACCGGAGGGGCTGGAAACCACCAATTGAGGCCGTGCTCGCCTCTGCTATTTAATGCCAGCGCCCGCTCCGTAAGGAGCGGGTGCATTTTGTTGCGGCCGCGCCCGCCGGGGCAAGGGCGGAGGCGGCTGCTGCACCAGGGCGCTGCAGCCCGGCTGACTCCTGCCGCTGCGTCCTGAGGGTTTCTGCTTTTCCTTTCAATCGCGGCCAAACTGCTGTATGGGCGGGCCTATCTGAGACGATGTGCCAAGGCCCCGGCACGCGAACCAAAGATAAATGGGGCCGGCGGCAATGGGGCCGCCACGCAAACGGGAGACCCGGAGGGCCGGGAGTGCTCCCAATTAGGATACGCTAGATGTTTAACGTTTCGAAAAAATCGATGCAGTGGGGCGAGGAAACGCTCACACTGGAAACCGGCAAGGTTGCCCGCCAGGCTGATGGCTCTGTGATTGCCACCCTGGGCGAGACCTCGGTCATGGCCAACGTGACCTTTGCCCGTCAGCAGAAGCCCGGCCAGGACTTCTTCCCGCTGACCGTGCACTACCAGGAAAAATACTATGCTGCGGGCAAGGTGCCCGGCGGCTTCTTCAAGCGCGAAGCGCGCCCGACCGAAAAAGAAACCCTGACCGCGCGCCTGATCGACCGTCCGATCCGCCCGCTGTTCGTCCCCGGCTTCAAGAACGAAGTGCTGGTGATGTGCACCGTGCTGAGCCACGATCTGGTCAATGATCCGGACATCGTAGCAATGATCGCGGCCTCCGCAGCGCTGACCATCTCCGGCGCGCCGTTCATGGGCCCGATTGCCGGTGCCCGCGTCGGCTTTGTTGACGGTGAATACGTGCTGAACCCGACCGTTGACGACATGCAGGACCTGCGCCTCAACCCCGAGCAGCGCCTGGACCTGGTAGTGGCCGGCACCAAGAACGCCGTGATGATGGTGGAATCGGAAGCTTACGAGCTGACCGAAGCCGAGATGCTGGGTGCGGTGAACTTTGCGCATGAGCAGATCCAGCCGGTGATCGACCTGATCATCTCGCTGGCCGAAGAAGCCGCAAACGAGCCCTTCGACTTCACCCCGCCGGATTACTCCGAGCTGTTTGAAGCCGTGAAAGCTGCTGGCGATGCCGACATGCGCGCAGCCTTTGCCATCGCTGACAAGCAAGAGCGCACCGCCGCTGTTGCCGCCGCCCGCGAGACCATCAAGGCCGCGCTGAGCGAAGAGCAGCTGGAAGACGCCAACCTCGGCTCCGCGCTGAAGAAGCTGGAAGCCGGCATCCTGCGCGGCGACGTTGTCAAAACAGGCAAGCGTATTGATGGCCGCCGCACCGATGAGATCCGCGACATCGTTTCGGAAACTTCGCTGCTGCCGCGGACCCACGGTTCGGCGCTGTTCACCCGCGGCGAGACCCAGGGCCTGGTTGTGACCACTCTGGGCACCGGCGACGATGAGCAGTTCATCGACGCGCTGCACGGCAACTTCAAATCCAACTTCCTGCTGCACTACAACTTCCCGCCGTATTCGGTCGGTGAAGTGGGCCGTGTCGGCTCCCCGGGCCGCCGCGAAATCGGTCACGGCAAGCTGGCTTGGCGCGCGCTGCAGGCGGTTCTGCCGGCCCCGACCGACTTCCCCTACACCGTGCGCGTGGTCTCCGAGATCACTGAATCCAACGGTTCCTCCTCGATGGCTTCCGTCTGCGGCGGTTCGCTGTCGATGATGGATGCAGGCGTGCCGCTGAAAGCACCGGTTGCCGGTGTTGCGATGGGCCTGATCCTGGAAGACGACGGCTCCTACGCGATCCTGTCCGACATCCTGGGCGACGAAGACCATCTGGGTGACATGGACTTCAAAGTGGCGGGTACCGAAAACGGTATCACCTCGCTGCAGATGGACATCAAGGTTGCCGGCATCACCCCGGAAATCATGGAGAAAGCCCTGGCCCAGGCCAAAGACGGCCGGATCCACATCCTGGGCGAGATGGGCAAAGCGCTGTCCGAGACCAATGAGTTCTCGGTCCACGCACCGCGTATCGAAACCATGCAGATCCCGACCGACAAGATCCGCGAAGTGATCGGCTCGGGCGGCAAAGTGATCCGCGAGATCGTCGAAGTGTCCGGCGCCAAAGTCGACATTAACGATGATGGCGTGATCAAGATCGCCAGCCCGAACGGCGAAGCCATCCAGAAGGCCTATGACATGATCTATTCGATCGTGGCAGAGCCGGAAGAAGGCCAGATCTACACCGGCAAAGTTGTGAAGATCGTCGACTTCGGCGCCTTCGTGAACTTCTTCGGCAAGCGTGACGGCCTGGTGCACGTCTCCCAGATCGAAAACCGCCGCCTGAACCACCCGTCGGACGTTCTGAAGGAAGGCCAGGAAGTGAAAGTGAAGCTGCTGGGCTTTGACGACCGCGGCAAGGTCCGCCTGTCGATGAAGATCGTCGATCAGGAAACCGGCGAAGAGATTGTTCCCGAGAAGAAAGAAAAGAAAGAAGACGCGGAATAATCCGGTAACTCAGTCCTCCGGCACTTATGTGCCGGAGGACGCCAAGGATGGCCCTTATGCCTCAATACCTGCACTGCGCAAATCCGCCGGCTCTTTCGTCTTCGGACATTCTTTGTGTCGCGCTGGCGCACAATGAAGCCGCGCTTTTGCCGGAGTTTTTGTCTCACTACCGCGCATTGGGGGTGAGCCGGTTTCTGATCGTCAATGACCGTTCGACCGATGGCACTGACGAAATTCTGTCGCAGTCTGAAGATGTGACAGTGTTCACGCCCTGCGAAGGCTCGACATACAAAGAGCATAAGCGGTTCTGGCGGGCAGAAATCCTGGACCAGTACGGGACCGGGAAGTGGTGCGTGGTGCCCGATATCGATGAGCACCTGATCTTTGAAGGGATGGGCAGCCGGCATCTGCCGGATGTTGTCGCCGATCTGGAACGAGAGGGCGCCAAAGCTGTCCAGGCGACCATGGTTGACATGTATTCCGATGTTCCGTTCAACGAAGCACGGTACACGGGCGGCTCTTTGACAGAGGCTTTCCCCTTCTTTGACGGGCCGGACCACCATTTCCGCCTGATTGCTCCGCGGCGGTTTCGCAAAAAGTACCCGACGCCGGATCACATGGTCTTTGGCGGAGTGCGGCAGCGTTTGTTTTTGCCACTGGATATCTATGGCAACAGCTGGCGCGAACGGTTTTTCCGGGGCGCATCAACAGTGAATGGCGGTTTCGGGTTCCGTGGAGCCAGCGGGCTGGCAGCTTATGCCGCGAGAGCCTTGATCAAGTCCCGTCTCAAGAAGCGGAATTTGTTCAATCTGACCAAGGTCCCGCTGGTGCGCTGGCGCAAGGGCTGGTTCTACTACAATGGCGCCCATGCGCTGTCGGCGCCCGCCCGGCTTTCGCGTGAAAAGATGGCGCTTCTGCACTTTTGTTTTGCTGCAGGCAGTTCGGGGTTCGAACATAAGGCTGCCCGGGGTGAGCACGCCAACGGGTCGGAATTTTACCAGAAAATGCTGCACAGCGATCAGGCGAGACGCTCCAGCCCGGTATTTACCGGGACGGAAAAATATACCTCTGAGAAATCCTTGGGCAGCTTCATAGGCCGAAGCTGACCCTGCATCCGCCATCTGATCCGGAGCGGATGCTCAATCCGGGTCAAACGGCAACTAACATAGTGCGAGCCGGACAGCGAAGAATTGCGGCGCATGCACCGGAACTGAATAAGGTTGAGTACACATGACGGATTCCCGAATGATCCCCAAGAAGCCGTTTGCCCGATCGTTCCGCAGGTGGTGGAACCAGAAGCTCGGGACCAAAGAGTACACCTATAACGGCGTGCGCCTGGTGACGGACCAGCAGCGCGTGTCGAAGGACGTCTACTATGGGATCTTCTCCGGCCAGTATGAAGACACCGAGGCAGCGATTATCAATGTCAAAGTCGGACAGGGCGACCGGGTTCTGGAGGTGGGCGCAGGCGTTGGTTTCGTCAGCATCCTCTGCGCAAAGCTTGCCGGGGAACAGAATGTCCGGTCTTTCGAAGCCAACCCGGGCATGGAGACGCTGATCCGGGAAAACTATGCCTTGAACAAGGTTGCGCCGGCGCTTGAGATGAAAGCTGTCACCCGGGACGGCGCACCCGTCCGGTTCCACGTTTCGGACAACATTCTGTCTTCGTCTCTGTATGATCGGTCGCTGGCCGGGAAAGAAATCGAAGTCGAAAGCGTGGCGCTGGCTGCGCTGGCCGAAGAGTGGCAGCCAAGCGTGCTTGTCATGGATGTGGAGGGAGCCGAGGTGGACATTCTCGGCTATGAGGCTCTGCCCGGGGTGAAACGGATGATCCTTGAAGTCCACCCCCATATTGTGGGTGCCGAGGCGATTGACGCCATGCTGTCCCGTCTGGAGGCGCAAGGATTCAATAAGACCTTTGCCTACCGCAAGAGCGTTCTGCTTGAAAAGGAAGACGCATGACAACCCGGTTGCTGCACGTCCACTTTGGCAAGGAAGGCGGGGCTGAGCGCTTCTTTGTTGCTTTGGCACAAGCCTTTGACCGGCATGGGGTCGAGCAGCAATTCATTGTGCGTCCCAATCAGTCCTGGACGCCTGAAGTTGCCGCAATCGGCCAGGTGACGCCGGGCAATTTTTCACACTGGATGGCCGCAACCGGTATCCTGCAATGGAAGATGCGGCGCATCTGCCGGACCTGGCAGCCCGATGCGATCCTGGCCTGGATGCCAAGGGCCAGCCGGCTTTTGCCCGCGTCCACATCGGCAATCCGGCTGACCCGGCTGGGCGATTTTCCGACCAGCCTGAAGTATTTCAAGAACACGGATGTGGTTGTAGGCAACCTGCCCGCCATTGGCACGCATGTGCAGTCTCTGGGCTGGACGGGCCCGACTGCGACGGTTTCGAACTTTCCCCGCCCGATTGAACCCAAGCCAGTCAGCAGGGCGGAGCATGGCACGCCTGACGATGCATTCCTGGTTGTGGCCGGCGGCCGGTTTGTGCAGCGCAAGGGCATGGATGTCGCTTTGCGGGCGGTTGCAAAGACGCCCGGCGCGTGGCTCTGGCTGCTGGGCACCGGGCCTGAGGAGGCCGCGCTGCGGGCATTGGCTGCGGAACTGCAAATAGAGGACCGCGTCAGATTTCTTGGCTGGGTGCCGGAAGCTATTCACTGCATTGCGGCGGGGGATGCCTTTGTGATGCCGTCCCGCCATGAGCCCTTGGGGAACATGCTTCTGGAAGCCTGGCGGGCCGGTGTGCCCTCGGTTTCGACACGCTCAGAAGGGCCGGACTGGTACATGCGCGGCGGCGTTGACGGTGTGCTGACGGAAATCGACGATGTTGATGCTGTAGCCGCAGGCCTGGCTCACATCCGCGCCGAGCCGGACGCCGCAGCAAAATATACCGCCAATGCGTCGGCGCGGCTTGACGAGATGTTTTCGGAAAAAGCGGTTGTGGACGCTTATGTGAAGCTTTTCCACCAGAACGCAGCGGACGTGCGATGAGCATCAAGGGATATGTGATCAACCTGGCATCTTCGCCCGAGCGCATGGAGAATGCGCGGGCTGAACTTGCCAAGCACCGGATCGACGCCGTGCGTGTTGACGGGTTTGATGGCCGCGAAATCGACCTTGAGGCGTTTTCACCTTACGATGACGCAAAAGCCCGCCGCTTTATGGGGCGGTCGATGAGCGGAGGCGAAATCGGCTGTTATGTCGGACATCAAAGAGCGCTGTCGGCGTTCCGCGACAGCGGCGAAGACATGGCCATTGTGTTCGAGGACGACATCACCTTTGCCAATGGCGCTTCCGAAGTGCTGGGCCCGCTGCTCGACTGGCTTGCGGGCCGCTCGGATTGGCACTGCGTGAACATCGGCACGAACCGGCTGAAGATTACAACTCCGCTGGAAACCGTGGCAGGCTGTGAAGTGGTGCGGGCCCACTATTTTCCGATGCTGGCACACGCGCTGGTCTGGAATCAGGCCGGAGCCAGGGCCTTTCTGGAAGTGGCGGAACCAATTTTCTGCCCTGCCGACAACATGATGCGCCAGGTCTTCACCCGGTCTGACATGGGGCTGGCAACCTGCCGCAGCCTGGTGGATGCGGGCAGTTTCGACAGCGATATTTCTGCCCGTTCGGATGGTAACCGCGGCACCTACCGCCGGACCGCCTTGTACGGGTTCCGCAAACAGCGCCGTCTGTTGCAGGAAAAAGCGCTGGCGTTCAGCCACAAGGTCGGCCGCAGCTGGACAGCCCGCTGATTGCGGCCTCCCGCACAGGCTGCGGCAGTCAGAGCTCATTTTTCTGAAATATTGGGAGAGGCGCCTTACGTGCCTCTCCCGTGCCTGTCCGGCTTATTCGGGCGCCTTCACCTTGCGCAGGTAAGGGAAGATTGTCTCGAACTCTCCGAATTTCGCTTTGGCGTCTTCGTTCGACACGGTCGGCGGAATGATCACGTCCTCGCCCGGCACCCAGTTGGCGGGGGTTGCTACGCCTTTGGCGGACATTTGCAACCCGTCCAATGCGCGCAGGATCTCGGCAAAGTTGCGGCCGACGGTCATCGGGTAGGTCATCGACAGCTTCAGCTGCTTGTCCGGGCCGATGATGAAGACAGAACGGACTGTGGCACTGTCCGCAGGGGTGCGGCCGTCGGGCAGATAGGCGTCGGCGGGCAGCATGTCATAAAGCTTGGAGACTTCCAGCCCGCCGTCAGCGATGATGGGGAAGCCTGCCGCGGCATTGCCGTAGCTTTCGATGTCTTTCTTCCAGCCCTTGTGCTCTTCGACGCCATCAACGGACACGCCGATCACCTTGGTGTTGCGCTTGGCCCATTCGTCATTCAGCTGGGCAACTGCCGAAAACTCGGTGGTGCAGACCGGGGTGAAGTCCTTGGGGTGGGAAAACAGAATCGCCCAGCTGTCGCCGATCCAGTCGTGGAAGCTGATGCTGCCCTGATCGGTCTCGGCGGTGAAATCGGGAACCACGTCGTTAATGCGCAAACCCATGGCATTGTCCTCCTAAAGTCAGGTTTTCGTGTTTGGTTGTTGTCGTTGCCTGGCGGCTTTCGAGTCGCCTCGAACGCTACCTAGGTGCTCTGGAGCCACGTTACAGCCCCTCAGCCGGGATACCACCCGGATTCTGCAATTTCCTTGTTCGGCAAATGCTTGCAAGTGCTGCAACGGGAGCGTTGACAGTACCGCCCATAATTTGATCAAATTATGCTGCCAAAGCCTCTTGCCCCCTTTCCGGCCTGGTGACACAGTGGCCGCCAAACCGGCGGAATGGCCGGGAAAGAACATCTGAAATGGGAGTCCCCAGATGATCGAGAAACGCGACTTTTACATCAACGGCCAGTGGGTTGCCCCCTCGGCTGCCAATGACTTCGAAGTGATCAATCCCTCGACCGAAGACCCCTGCGCAGTGATTTCGCTGGGCTCTGAAGCCGACACCAACGCAGCTGTGGCAGCGGCCAAAGCGGCGCTGCCGGGCTGGATGGCTACTCCGGTGGCAGAGCGCATCGTGCTGGTGGAAAAGCTGATTGATGTTTACGAGTCCCGCGCTGAGGATCTGGCCCAGGCGATGTCGCTGGAGATGGGCGCGCCGATCGACATGTCCCGGGCCTCTCAGGTCGGTGCGGGCAGCTGGCACCTGCGCAACTTCATCACCGCGGCCAAGGAGTTCGACTTCGATGCGCCGCTGAACGAGCGCAGCCCAAACGACCGTATCATCCACGAAGCGGTTGGCGTCTGCGCCCTGATCACGCCATGGAACTGGCCGATGAACCAGGTGACCCTGAAGGTCGGCGCGGCGGCGGTGGCCGGCTGCACCATGGTGCTGAAGCCCTCGGAGCAAAGCCCGCTGAATGCGATGATTTTTGCTGAGCTGATGGACGAGGCCGGCTTCCCGGCAGGTGTCTTCAATTTGGTGAATGGTGACGGTCCGGGCGTCGGCTCGCAGCTGACCACGCACCCGGATGTGGACATGATCTCCTTCACCGGCTCCACCCGTGCGGGCATCGCGATCACCCAGGCCGCGGCGCCGACCCTGAAAAAGGTCGACCTGGAGCTGGGCGGCAAAGGCGCCAATGTGATTTTCGAGGATGCCGACGAAAAGGCTGTCAAACGCGGCGTGCTGCACATGATGCAGAACACCGGCCAGAGCTGCAACGCGCCGTCGCGGATGCTGGTGCAGCGGAGCATCTATGACCGCGTGGTTGCCGAAGCTGCGGAAGTGGCCGCCAAGGTCGAGGTTGGCCCGGCAAGCAAGGAAGGCCGCCATATCGGCCCGGTGGTGAATGAGCTGCAGTGGAGCAAGATCCAGGATCTGATCCAGAAGGGCATCGACGAAGGCGCCAAACTGGTGGCAGGCGGCACCGGCCGCCCGGACGGGCTGAACAAGGGTTACTATGTGAAGCCCACTGTCTTCGCCGATGTGAACAACCAGATGACCATCGCCCGCGAAGAGATCTTTGGCCCGGTTTTGTCGATCATCCCGTTTGAAACCGAAGAGGATGCGATCGAGATTTCCAACGACACGCCTTATGGTCTGACAAATTACGTTCAGACCCAGGACGGCGCCCGCGCCAACCGCATGGCCCGCGCGCTGCGCTCGGGGATGGTGGAGATGAATGGCAAATCGCGCTCGGCCGGCTCGCCCTTTGGCGGCATGAAACAGTCCGGTAAGGGCCGCGAGGGCGGCAAATGGGGGATCGAGGACTTTCTGGAAGTGAAAGCTGTCGGCGGCTGGGCGGCCGAGTAAGTTTCCTGACAGAGTAATTGAGGAAGCCGCCTCTTTGGGGCGGCTTTCTTTGTTGTGCTGCTGGATGCCAGCCCCGGTAGGTGCTCCCGCGCCTGCAAGCCGCCCGGCTGCGCTGGAAAACTTGCCGTCTTTGGCGTGGCCCGTGCTGCGCACAGGCACAGGGCCGATGGCGGGGGCTTGAACGGCCAGCGTTAGAAATAGGCTCTAATCAGGCAAATTGCGGCGATTCCTGCGCCCATGGTCAGCGGCAGGCTGCGGGTCGCCAAGGCTACGGCCAGGGATAGGGCGCCTGCCGCCCATTCCTGCGGACCGCCTTGCATCAGCAAGTAGGTGACCAGCGACAGGATCAGGCAGCCGGGCAAAGCACGCAGGCCGCGGGCCCAGGGGCCGTGTTCGGGCAGTCGGCGGCCTAGGAGGTAGCCGGAGAGGCGGACTGCAAAAGTCGCTGCAGCCAGGCCCAGAATCAGGGTCCAGGTCTCAGTCATTGCCCAGCACTCCGGCAAGGGCGGCCCCGGCCAGGCCGCCCATGATCAGCGTCCAGGTGGGGTCCAGCGGGGTCAGCAGGCCGGTCAGCAATACTGTGGCCACGGCGCCGGCCCAGGGCAGCAGCGAGGCCCCTCCGCCCCACAGCGAGCGCAGGATGGCGATGAAAGCAGCGGTGAATGCGAAATCCATGCCAAGGGCGCGCGGCTCCGGCACAGCGGTCGCAAAGCCGGCGCCTGCCATGGTGGCCAGCACCCAAACAGCAACCAGCGCCAGCCCGCCGCTCACCATGTACCAGTATCCGGCGCGTCGGCCGCTGGCGCGGGCGGCGTGCATCAGCGCCCAGTTCTCGTCCGAAGCAACATGAAGACCAAGCAGCACCTGCCACCAGGGCCGCCCTGCGAGCTCCGCGCGCAGCGACGCAGTGATCAGCAGCAGCCGCAGGTTCAGCGCCAGTCCGGCCAGCACGGCGGCTCCGGCGCCAGCGCCTGCCAGCAGGCGTTCGACTGCAATGATCTGGGCAGAGCCGGCAAAAACGATGGTGCCCATCACTCCGGTTTGCAGCGTGCCCATCTGCGCCTGTGCGGCCAAGAGCCCGAACGCCAGCCCGTAAACACCGACCCCTGCTGCCAAGGGCAGGATGTCCCGCAACCCGGTTGCCAGTTCGTTACGGGGCGACGGCGGGGCAAGATCTTGCATAGTCATCGGCGAGCTCCTCTGGAGACGAATCCGCCGCTCGGATATACCGAACGCAAGAACTGCATATCGAACACCCCATGCGTTCGTCAAGTCGAACAGTAGGATGAAATACTGAACATGTCAGCGCCCCATCAAATGATCGCTGCCGCCATCCAGCGCGAACGCAGCCGTGCGGGGAAGTCTCTTACGGCGCTCGCAGCCGAAGCAGGCATTGCCAAATCGACCCTGTCGCAGCTGGAAGCCGGCAATGGAAACCCCAGTGTAGAGACGCTTTGGGCACTGGCCGCAGCCCTGGATGTGCCTCTTAGCCTGTTGTTTGAAACTGAGGCGCCGGCGACCAAACTGGTCCGTGCCGGGGAAGGCGACGTGCTGGAATCGGAACAATCGGATTTCAGTGCGGTGCTGCTGTCCCGCTGCCCGCCCCATGTGCGCCGGGATGTCTACCGGGTAGTGATGCAGCCGGGGGAAGTCCGCCGCGCCCAGCCGCACCCGCGCGGCACAGTAGAGCATATGCTGGTCTGTGCCGGGCAGATGCGTGTCGGGCCCTTAGGGCAGGAGGAAGTGCTGCTGGCAGGTGACTACTACAGCTATCCGGGCGACCACCCGCACAGCTATGAGGCGCTGGAGCCGGACACGCTGTTCATGATGGTAATGGAAGCGCCGTGATAAGGCTCTAAAAAGACGGTTTGACCCGAAATTTCAGAGATTCGCCGCTGTCCGGGTGTTTGATTCGCAGCTCCTCGGAGTGCAGCATCAGCCGCGGGTGCTCCAAAGCAGCGCCAGACGCATAGAGCGGATCGCCTAGGATCGGATGGCCGAGCGATAGCATATGCACCCGCAGCTGATGCGAGCGCCCTGTCTTGGGTGTCAGCCGCACCCGCGTGGCGTCGTCTTCGTATTTCATCACCCGCCAGTTGGTGACTGCGGGCTTGCCGGTCTCATGGCAGACCATCTGCTTGGGACGGTTTGGCCAATCGACAATCAGCGGCAGGTCCACGGTGCCGCTCCTCGGCTCCAGCCTGCCTGCGACCCGCGCCAAATAGGCCTTTTTCGTGGTGCGTTTCTCAAATTGCATCGACAGATGCCGCTGTGCGTGCGGGGTAAGGGCGAACACCATCACTCCGGACGTATCCCTGTCCAGCCGGTGCACCAGCAGCGCCTCGGGGAACACGGCCTGAATCCGGCTGATCAGGCAATCGGCCAGATGCGCGCCGCGGCCAGGCACCGATAATAGCCCGGCAGGCTTGTTGACCGCCAGGATTTCGGCATCGTGGTGCAGGATCTCCAGAGGATCTTGCGGCGGGGTGTATTCGCTTGAAACAGCCATGGGAGCCTGCCTAGCGTCCCGGGCGGGCTGGGGCAAGCGCAGGACAGTTTCTCCCGCTTCCGGTGCTTTCCTGAAGGCCCTGTCATTTGCTAAATTGACACTGCCTGGGCGATCCGGTAACCGGCGCGCCTCACGTGAATTTGGGGTGAAGGCATGGCACGCAAACGCAAAGGGCGCGATATTTCCGGCTGGCTGGTGGTGGATAAGCCCGCAGGGCTGACCTCGACCGCGGTTGTGAACAAGGTGCGCTGGGCGCTGGATGCCAAGAAGGCCGGCCATGCGGGCACTTTGGACCCGGAGGCGACCGGCGTGCTGGCCGTTGCACTGGGCGAGGCGACCAAGACTGTTCCCTATATCACGGACGCGTTGAAGGCTTATACCTTTACCGTGCGGCTGGGCCAGGCAACCAATACCGACGATGCCGAGGGCGAGGTGATTGCCGAGAGCGATGTGCGCCCCGCGGACGAGAAGATCAAGGAAGCGCTGCTGCCCTTCCTCGGGGAAATCATGCAGGTGCCGCCCAAGTTTTCGGCTGTAAAGATTGACGGCCAGCGGGCCTATAAGCTGGCGCGTGAAGGCGAGGATGTGCAGATCGAGGCCCGCCCGCTGTGGGTCGAAGAACTGATCCTGCTGGACCGCCCCGACACAGATCACGTGGTGCTGGAAATGACCTGCGGCAAGGGAGGCTATGTGCGCTCGATTGCTCGCGACCTGGGCGCCGCGCTGGGCTGCCACGGTCATGTCAAAGAGCTTCGCCGGATCTGGTCCGGCCCGTTCGACGCCGAGGAAGGCGTATCGCTGGAACTGGTCGAGGAACTGGCGAAATCCACAGAGCTGGACCAGTATCTGCGACCGCTTGAGGAAGGACTGGCAGATCTGCCCGAGCTGAAATGCACCCTGCAGGGCGCAGTGCGGCTGCGCAATGGCAACCCCGGCATGGTGATGGCCGCTGATGTAGAATACGGCGACGAAGCCTGGGCCTCGCTGGATGGCAAGGCTGTGGCGGTTGGTATCTATAAATCGGGCGAGCTGCACCCAAGCCGGGTGTTTGTGCAGCCGGAATGACCTCGGACCGCCGACTGCGGTGGTCTCCTAAAAGCAAGCACCGCTGATGCCTGCAGCCCAGGGCTGTTCTGTGTGCCTGTTAGGCCGGCGTGGCGTCGTAGTTGTCTCCGAGTACCGACTGGTCCTGGTGCGCCGTCAGAATGATGCTGGCAGCATTGCCGTCCGCGGCGCTGATCGTGTTCCCTGAGGCATCCCGCCAGCGGTCTTCGTCCGTTGAATAATCATCGTGGAAGGCGACGCTGATTCCCGACTGATCGCCGGGCAATGTTGCGACGGCAACGCCATCCATGGTGATTAGCGTGCTATCCTGATCCGCGTCATAAGCGATGCTCAGTCCGGCAATAGCATCCTCGAAGCTGAAACTAGGCAGGGATCCGAATCCTGCAACAACCGGAAAGCCGATCATCAGATTGTCTTCCGACGGATTGAAATCGGTGATTTCCGCTGCCGCACTGCCTGGTTCATAGACATTTGCGAAAGCATGGAAGCTGTCGGCCCCCTCACCGCCGGTGGCGGTGGTGCCTGGCCCGATCCAAAGCGTGTCGTCTCCTGCGCCGCCGTCAAGTACATCGCCGTCATCGCCAACTTGGGTCAAGTCGCCAGGGTAGTGGTTGTAAGATTCCGGGAAATGCACTGTGCTGCTGCCGCTGAACAATGTGTCGTTGCCTTCGCCGCCTGCGAGCGTGTCGGCACCGCCCTCGCCAAAGATCACGTCGTCTCCTGCTGTGCCCGCCAGATTGTCATCGCCATCTGTGCCTCGCTGAGCATCAATGATCTGGGGACCGGAATCCGAAGGTGCGTCAAAGGCCACGGTATAGGGCCCGTCATCCAGATGCGCGCCATAAAATTCAACGTCCAAGGTTTGCCCGTCTTCCAAGGAGAGGTTGTTCAGCGTCAGGACTGTGGTCATGCCCTGGGTTTCGACTAAGCGCAGCCCGGTGCCGTCTTCTGTCTGGTACAGCGCCACATCCTGATGCGTCTCTTCGATCAACAGGCTGTCAGCAGCGGGATCAAAGTCCTCTATGACTGTGCCTGCGCCGCCGCGGCCATCAAGCTGGAACCTATCCTCACCTTCACCGCCAATGGCGGTATTGCCGGTTCCAAATAGAAGAAGGTCATTGCCGCCCCCGCCATCGAGAGTATCGGCGTCGCCTTCATTCCCATAGATATCTTCGCCTTCCTCTGTCCCAGTCAGCAGCTCATCTTCGCCTTTTTCCCCGAATTTGGGGGTTGGTTCGGGGATGACGGCTGTCACCAGCTCCTCGTCATCGTCTCCTAAAAGGACGATTCCGGCTGCAGCAATGCCAATCCCGAGAAGCAGTAGCAATTCCATTTCAAATACCCTGGATGGAATAAATGAGCATTAAACACTTGATAGGTGTATCAGCGCCTTCAGGTTTCAGCAATATTCTCTGCAGTGACCAGCAGCATTTGACAGGGCAAACAGCCCTGCTACAGACGGCCTATGATTACCCGGACCCACACCAAAGGCGACGCGCCTTCGACTGCCGTTTACTCGGATTGCGAAACCTACCGCTACAGCCTGACCCGTGTTTGGAATGCGGACGGGGAGCGGGTGATGTTCGTGATGCTGAATCCTTCTACCGCAACCGAAGTGCAGAACGACCCCACCATCGAACGATGCGAGCGCCGGGCCCGCGCCCTTGGATTCGGCGGTTTCCGTGCCACCAATATCTTTGCCTGCCGCGTCACTGATCCTCGCGAGATGCGGCGGCTGGAGGCACCGGAAGGCCCGGAAAACATGGCCGTGGTTTTGGAAGGGCTGGAATGGGCTGATATGGTGATTTGTGCTTGGGGCACGCATGGCGAGCACCTGGGACAGGGCGCCCGGGTCGCCAAGGCTTTGCGGGCCAGGGGCAAGCCGCTCTATCATTTAGGGCTCAGCAAGGCAGGCCACCCCAAGCATCCTTTGTACATTGCCTACAGCCGGCAGCCGGAGAGGTGGCTGGAAGAGTAAGCAGTTTCAGCCACCCGTTAACCTGTGTTCTCGTTTTGTTTTGCAAATACTGCTGCGGCGTGGAATCCTGCGGCAGGGTATAAGTGTACTGAGGTGTGGGCAGGTTATGTTGTGGCTTGCAAGTGTATTGGGTCTTGTTGCGGTTGGTAGTGCGGTGTTTGTGGAGCCTGGCACTGCTGAGGAGGGCGATGCTGGAACGGCGTCTGATCCGGAAACAAATGAAGATGGTTTGGACGGGGGCTATATCGAGCCTGGCGGATCACCTGGGGCTCCGGATTATGAGGCTCCGGTTGAGACAGTTACCGGCACCGCGGATGCTGACATTCTGGTTGGCAGCAGCGCAGCCGACAGTCTGAGCGGCGGCGGTGGCGACGATCAGATTGGCGGTTACGGCGGCAACGATTGGATCGATGGCGGCGGCGGTGCAGATGTCCTGCATGGCGCGGAAGGAGATGACAGCCTGTATGGCAGCAGCGGTGAGGACCTGCTTCATGGTGAGGACGGCGGCGACCTGCTGCAGGGCGGTGACGGCGCGGACAGCCTCTACGGTCATTTCGGTGACGACACTCTGCAGGGCGGCGCGGATACGGATGTTCTGCATGGCGGCCGCGGCCAGGATTGGCTGGAAGGCGGTTCCGGAGAGGATTCGCTGCATGGGAATGACGGCAACGACAGCCTTGCGGGGGGCGCAGGTGAGGATGCGCTGTTCGGCGGCTTTGGCGACGACGTAGTGTCTGGCGCCGGTGACGGGACGGATCAGGATTTTGTGAATGGCGGCGGCGGTGATGACACACTAATTGCTGGCGCGGGTGACGTGCTGACCGGGGGCGAGGGCGAAGACCAGTTTATGGCGGGCAGCTGGACCGGAACGTCAGAGGCGGTGCAGCTGATGGATTATGATGCCGGGGCGGACCAGCTTGTGCTGGTCTGGGACTTTGCGTCAGGAGATGCGCCGGAGGTCGAGGTGCAGGCAAACCCCGATGCGGAGAACGAACAGCTGATCCTGGTGGATGGCGAGCCCGCCCTGCGGCTTTCCGGAGCTGAAGGGCTGACTGCAGCCGATCTGGTACTTATCGACTCTGCTTCGGCGGCGCAGTCAGGCTTGCTGCCGCAGTAAGCCTGGCAGTCCGCACATATCCTTTGCCTTTGCAGTGGAATCATCTTATACGCCTGCATCCGCTGCGGTCACGTGGCGGATTTCTCCATGGGCCTGTGCTGGACGACATCCCGGCCTGCGCCATCCACTCTAACCTATGAAGGAGACCCCGATGTCGATCACTGCTGAAGAAAAAGCACGCCTGATGAAAGAATTCGCAACCAAAGACGGCGACACCGGTTCCCCGGAAGTCCAGGTTGCAATCCTGACCTCGCGCATCAACACCCTGACTGAGCACTTCAAAACCCACAAGAAGGACAACCACGGCCGCCGTGGCCTCCTGAAAATGGTTGCTCAGCGCCGCAAGCTGCTGGACTACACCAAAGGCAAGGATGAGGCCCGTTACCAGGACCTGATTAAACGCCTGGGCATCCGCCGCTAATCCGCGCTAATCCCGGATTTCTGCGCCCGTTCCGAAAGGAGCGGGCGTTTTCTTTTGGCACGCCACGTGCCGGCAGCTCTTCAGCCTGCTGCTGAGCTGCGTTCATCCAGGCAGCATTCGCTTTGCAAATAGGCGATCACGTCCCACAGTCGGCCGTATTGCGGCACGCAGCGCAGGATGCGCCCCTCCCGCTGCTGCTTGATCAGCCCGGCCTCCACCAGGCTGGCAATATGGTGAGTCATCGAGGAATGCGGGATATCCAGATCCTCGCGCAGCACCCCGACCGGTAGCCCGTCAAAGCCTGACTTCACCAGCCGCTTGAAAATCCGCAGCCGGTGCGGATGGCCCAGCTCCTTGAGAATCTTGGCAATTTCGTCGACGTCCATGAACGCTCCGTTTTGATATTACGATTTTCTTGGTAATATATTGACTCGCGCCCTGTTGATCAATATTTCGACAAAACCAGTAATTTGGAATCAGAGGCTCGACCTATGTCACCTGAAATCACCGCTGCCCTGCAGGAAGCAGGCGGTATGTTTCTCTTCCTCGCCGTGGAACTGACGGCGCTGTTCCTGCTGATCAGCTACGGCGTGGCGGTGCTGCAGGAGTATGTTTCACCGGCCCGCATCCAGGCGGTCCTCAGCTCTCGCAACGGCCGCGGTTATGTGGTTGCCGCGCTGATGGGGGCAATCACGCCGTTTTGCTCCTGCTCGACGATCCCTTTCCTGAAGGGACTGCTCAGGGCGCGGGCCGGGTTTGGCCCGATGATGGTGTTCCTGTTCTCCAGCCCTCTGCTGAACCCGGTGATCATCGGGTTGTTCACCGTGACCTTCGGCCTGCAGGTGGCCGTGGTCTATTCCCTGATCGCGATGGTGGTCTCAGTGGCTGCAGGCGTGATCTTGGAGGCGCTGGGGTTCGAGCGCCATGTGGAGCCTGCGGCCTATGAGGCACCAGCCCCCAGCGGCTGCGGCAGCTCTTGCAGTGCAGCGTCTCTGCCGGAGAACCGCTGGCTGCGGCTTTGGAAATCGGTCTGGAAGGACTTCAAGGGCGTACTGCCCTACCTGCTGGGCGGCATTGCCATCGGCTCGTTCATTTACGGCTTCATGCCAACCGGGCTGATCACCGAATACGCGGGCAGCGACAACCTGTTTGCCATTCCGGTGGCCGCGGTGATCGGTATCCCGCTCTACATCCGTGCAGAGGCGGTGATCCCTCTGTCGGCTGCGCTGGCAGCCAAGGGCATGTCGCTGGGCGCGGTGATGGCGCTGATCATCGGCAGCGCCGGGGCCAGCCTGACCGAGGTTATCCTGCTGCGCGCCATTTTCCGGATGCCGATGATTTTGGCCTTCCTGGCGGTGATCCTGACGATGGCGGTCGGGGCCGGGCTGATCTATGCGCTGACGCCGCTGGGTGCCTGATCCTGCACAAGCAAAGAAAAACGGCTGGCCTCGCGGGAGGCCAGCCGTTGTGAGTTTTGAACCGGGTTACTCGCCGTAGGGCACCCAGATGTTTTTGATCTCGGTGGCCTCTTGCAGGAAGCGCTTGCTGTGATCCTGCATCCAGTCGGTGGCGGTGGCGTTGTTGACCCAGGTCCGCTTCAGATTTCCGGCCGAGGCCGCTTCGATCCGGGCGGACAGATCGGTGGAGGAGAAGCTCCAGGCCGCATCCAGGTTAAGATGCGAGGCCATAGGCTTGGCCAGCTCCGCATGGCTGCCGGTCAGGATGTTGACCACGCCTGCGGGCACGTCCGAGGTTTCCAGCACCTGGTAGAAATCCGTTGCCGCCAGCGGGAAGGGTTCGGAGGCCGCCAGAACCACCCGGTTGCCCATGGCAATTGCTGGCGCCATTGCGGAAACAAGGCCCAGCAGCGGTGCCTCATCGGCGCACAGAACACCGATCACGCCCACGGCTTCTTTCATCGCCAGCGCCACGCCGCGGATCGGCACGCCATGCGCCTGGCCGTCATATTTGTCAGCCCAGGCAGCGGCGGAGAACAAGCGCTGGATCGAGGCTTCAACCTCGGCCGCGCCGCTCTTCTTGCCGGTCATTGCGTCGATGCGGGCAGCGAATTCATCCGCTCGCGCGGAGAGATTCTCGCCGATGTAGTACAGGATCTGCGCCCGCAAGTGCCCGGTGGTTTTGGACCAGCCCTTGGCGCCTGCCGCGGCCTCGACCGCGTTGCGCACGTCCTTGCGGTTGGCAAGGCCCACGTGGCCCAAGAGCGCACCGGATTTGCCGTAGATGGCCTGGCTGTAGCCGCTGTCCGGGCGGGCCTGCTTGCCGCCGACATACATCTTGGCAGTGCGGTCCAGCGGGTCTGCCGGGACGCCGTTGCCCTCGAGAGCTTCCACCTTGGTCAGCGTTTTGGACTTGGTCTTGGGGCGGGTATAGGCGGCGAGGCCTTCCCAGCCGCCTTCGCGGCCAAAGCCGCTTTCGCGCACGCCGCCGAAACCGGCTGCCGCGTCAAACATGTTGGTGCCGTTGATCCAGACCACGCCCGCCACCAGTTTCGGCGCCATGTCGAGCGCCAGATTCACGTTCTCGGTCCAGAGCGTGGCGGCGAGGCCGTAGCGGGTGTTGTTGGCCAGCTCCACCGCCTCGGCCGGAGTGCGGAAGGTGCAGGAGACCAGGACAGGGCCAAAAATCTCCTCCTGCATCAGCGGATCCGCCGGGGTGAGGCCTTCGATCAGGGTCGGCGGGTAGAAGCAGCCGCCCGCGGGCATCTCGACCTGGGCCTGATGCATGGTGCCTGCCTGGTTGGCGGCGACCATTTCGCTGATGGTGTTCAGTTGCACCGGATCGACCACCGCGCCCACGTCGATGCATTTGTCGAGCGGGTTGCCGATGCGCAGCCCGTCCATGCGGGCCTTGAGCTTGCTGTGGAAGCGCCCGGCAATGCCTTCCTGCACCAAGAGGCGCGAGCCGGCACAGCAGACCTGGCCCTGGTTGAACCAGATTGCGTCGACCAGGCCTTCGATGGCGCTGTCGATGTCGGCGTCGTCAAAGACGATGTAGGGGGACTTGCCGCCCAGCTCCAGCGTCAGCGCCTTGCCGCTGCCTGCGGTGGCTTCGCGGATCTTGCGGCCAACGGAGGTGGAGCCGGTGAAGGCGATCTTGTCGACATCCGCTGCGGTGATCATCTCACCCACGGCACCGTCGCCGGTGACGATGTTCACCACACCCTTAGGCAGGCCTGCCTGGCGGCAGATGTCCGCAAACAGCAGCGCCGTCAGCGAGGTGTATTCCGCAGGCTTCAGGACCACAGTGTTGCCCATGGCAATGGCCGGCGCGATTTTCCACGCCAGCATCAGCAGCGGGAAGTTCCAGGGGATGATCTGGCCGCAGACGCCCAAAGCCTCGGCATCCGGCAGCTCGCTTTCCATCAGCTGCGCCATGCCCGCGTGATAGTAGAAATGCCGCTGCGCCAAGGGGATATCAATATCGCGGCTCTCGCGGATGGGCTTGCCGTTGTCCAGGGTCTCCAGCACAGCAAACAGGCGGGAATGCTTCTGCAGCAACCGGGCAATGGCATAGAGGTATTTGGCGCGGCCGGGTCCGCCAAGAGCAGCCCAGGCGCCCTGCGCCTTCCGCGCGGCTTCTACCGCATTGTCGACGTCGGCTTGGGTAGCCTGGGTCAGGGTGGCCAGCACTTCGCCGGTGGCGGGGTTCTTGCTGTCGAAGCCGTCGCCCGGGGCAGTGAATTCGCCGTTGATGAAATGGCCGAAGCGGCTGCCCTGATCGACCAGCCAGGCCAGCGCGTCGGCGGCGCTTTCGGGGGCGGGGCCGTAGTCCATGGTGTCGAAAATCTCTTTGATGGTCATGTGTACAGCCCTCAGCCCATGGAATGGCGGTAGCCGGCGGAATATGCCCCGGTGACATGGTGTTCCAGCTGGCGCTCGATGTCGTTCAGCAGCGAGGAGGCGCCAAAGCGGAACAGGTCAGGCTGCAGCCAGCGGTCGCCCAGTTCGTCTTTGATCAGCGACAGGTACACCAGCGCGTCCTTGGCTTTGGAGATGCCGCCGGCGGGTTTGTAGCCGACACGGTAGCCGGTGCGGTCATAGTAGTCGCGGATCGCTCGGATCATCACCAGCGACACCGGCAGCGTGGCGTTGACGCTTTCCTTGCCGGTGGAGGTTTTGATGAAATCGGCGCCGGCCATCATGCAGACCAGCGAGGCGCGCGCCACGTTGCGCAGGCTGCCCAGCTCGCCGGTGGCCAGAATCGCCTTTACATGGGCATCGCCGCAGGCCTGGCGGAACGCTTTCATCTCGTCGTAAAGCGCCTGCCAGTTGCCGGTCAGCACGTGGCGGCGCGAGATCACGATGTCGATCTCCTCAGCACCGGCCTTGACGCTTTCCTCGATCTCCGCCACCCGCAGGTGGAAGGGGGAGAGGCCTGCCGGGAAACCGGTTGAGACCGCGGCCACCGGGATGCCGCTGCCCTTCAGAGCCTGCACCGCAGTTTCGATCATATCGTGGTAGACGCAGATTGCTCCGGTGGTGAGGCCTTCCATGCCCAGCTCGCGCAAGAGACCAGCATTCACTGGCTGGCGCGCCTTGGCGCATAGGCGGCGGACCCGGCCCTCGGTGTCGTCACCGGACAGGGTGGTCAGATCGATTAAGCTGATCGCTTTCAGCAGCCAGGCGGCCTGGTGGTCTTTCTTGACGCTTCGGCGGCCCGGCAGCGTGGCGCAGCGGCGTTCGATGGCCGACGTATTGGCCTGCACGGCAGCGACCCAGTCCAGGTCCAGCTCCATGCCGGGATTGCGCGGCTCGGCCAGCTGCGGCAGCTGCGCGCTTCGTTCAGCGGTATGGCTATCCATTGGAAATCCTCGGAAGAGTTCCGTGCGAAAGTCGCACGGGTGCGGCATATTGGCAAGCGAGCGCCGGGGCGCGGATGCAGGTTTTTTGACTGGATGGACAAAAAAACGGGGCAAACGCGGGTATGGATATCTTGAGAAGCCTTTGAAACCGGCCGTGCAGTGTGAAAATCGTGTTTTCCGCGTCTTTGAGGCTGGGGCTGCGCATTCCGGTGGCAGAATCGCCTCTACATGCTAAATTTAGCGGTATGAGCAGTGCAGACCCCCATATCAGCGAAAAACCGCAAGCAGACGGCCCCTCAGACAAGCGGCCTGTCATCCGCCAGTTGGACGATAGCGCCATCAACCGGATTGCCGCCGGCGAGGTGGTGGAACGGCCTGCGTCCGCAGTCAAGGAACTGGTGGAAAACGCCATTGACGCCGGTGCAACCCGGATCACGGTGGAAATCGCCGACGGCGGCAAGACACTGATCCGGGTGACAGATGACGGCTGCGGCATGGCGCCGGAGGACCTGCCGTTGGCGTTGAGCCGCCATGCAACCTCTAAGATCGACGGCTCGGACCTTTTGAACATCCACACCTTCGGCTTTCGCGGCGAGGCGCTGCCCAGCTTGGGGGCAGTGGGGCGCCTGACAATCACCAGCCGGGCCGCAGGCCATGAAGCGGCGCAGATAAGGGTTGCCGGAGGCAAGCTGGAGCCGGTGAAACCGGCCGCCTTGCGGGCAGGTACCATCGTCGAGCTGCGCGATCTGTTCTTTGCAACGCCTGCACGGCTCAAATTCATGCGCACCGACCGGGCCGAGGCACAGGCGATTGGCGACACCGTGAAACGGCTTGCAATGGCAGAGCCGTCGGTTGGCTTTACCCTGCGGGATGTCTCCGGCGGCGGCGAAGGGCGGGTGACATTCCGGGCCGATCCGCTTTCGGGAGATCTGTTTGACGCGCTGCATGGGCGGCTGTCCTCGGTGCTGGGGCGCGAGTTTGCCGAAAACGCGCTGAAGATCGACGCCGCGCGCGAGGGCATCCGGCTCTATGGCTATGCGGCGCTGCCGACATACTCGCGCGGCGCGGCGGTGGCGCAGTTCCTGTTTGTGAACACGCGGCCCGTAAAGGACAAGATGCTGACCGGGGCGCTCAGGGCGGCCTATTTCGATTTCCTCAGCCGCGACCGCCATCCGGCGGCGGCGCTGTTCATCGACTGCGACCCGCAGCTTGTCGACGTGAATGTGCATCCAGCAAAATCCGAGGTGCGCTTCCGTGATCCCGGGCTGGCGCGCGGGCTGATTGTGTCTTCCCTGCGCCACGCGCTGGCGGAGGCCGGTCACCGCGCCTCAACTACCGTGTCGGGCGCGACGCTGGGGGCGATGCGGGTGGAACAGCCCACCGCAAGCGGCGCGCCGCGGATCTATCAGATGGACCGTCCGTCGCTCGGTGCGCGCTCGGTGTCTTATGCGGCGCAGCGGCCGGAGAACTTTGCGCCTGCGCCTGCCTATGAGCCGCCCTCGGCGCCGGGCTTCGCGGAGTTGCAGACGGCCTACAGCGGCCATGTGACGGAAGTCCCGGATGTAGCGTCTGCTCCGATGGCCCCGGGTCAGCCCTCGGATGCGCCCGAGAGCCGCGCGCCCGGGGCCGAGGCTCTGCCGCTGGGGGCGGCACGCGGCCAGGTGCATGAGAATTACATCATCGCCCAGACCGCCGACGGAATGGTGATTGTCGATCAGCACGCCGCCCACGAGCGGCTGGTCTATGAAAAGCTGAAAGGCCAGATGGCGGAAAGCGGGGTTGCCGCCCAGGCCCTGCTTATCCCGGAGATTGTCGAGCTCAGCGACAACGACTGCGCCTGCCTCATGGGCGTGGCGGAAGAGCTGGCGAAATTCGGCCTCGGCATTGAGGCCTTTGGCGGCAATGCCGTTGCCGTGCGGGAAACCCCGGCAATCCTAGGCGAAGTCAATGCTGAGGCGATGATCAAGGATATCCTGGATGAGCTGTCGGACCAGGGTGAAAGCCAGCTGGTGCAGGCTAAGATCGAGGCGATCCTGAGCCGGGTGGCCTGCCATGGCTCGATCCGCTCCGGCCGCCGGATGCGGGGCGAGGAGATGAATGCGCTGTTGCGGGAAATGGAGGCGACGCCCCATTCCGGCCAGTGCAACCATGGCCGCCCCACCTACGTGGAATTGAAACTGGCAGATATTGAGCGATTGTTCGGGCGCACATAGCGCCCTTCAGTCAGAGCGAGCAGGCACAAAAAGAGGGAGAACCCCCGTGCTGACAGACCCAGACTTTCTCCTTTATGCCGCCGCAGGCGCCGCGGTTCTAGCGGCCCTGTTCTTCGGCCTTTGGCTGTCGTCCCGGCGTCCCGCTGCTGCGGCCCGCTGGCTGGAACAGAAGAACGCCGCGCTTGATGCCAGCAACCAGGCATTGCAGGGCGAAGCGGCGCGGTCGGCCAAACTGGCAGAAGACCTTGCTGCGGATCTGGAAGCTTTGCGGGCTGCACATCAGTCGGAAATGGCCATCCGGATCCAGTCGCAGTCCGAGCTGCAGACTCTCACCACGCAGCACGAGGCCCGGCTGGAAGAGCTGCGCGGCATGAAGATGGAGCTGGAGCACAAGTTCTCGGCCCTGGCATCAGGCGTGTTGAAGCAGAATTCGGAAAGCTTCCTAAGTTTGGTCAGCGAGCGCTTTCAGGCGCACAGCAAATCGGCGGATGAAGACCTCGCCAAACGCCACGCGGCGATTGAAAGCCTGGTGAAGCCGCTGGATCAGAAGCTTGGCCAGTTCGGCGAGCGGATCAAAGAGATCGAACAGGCCCGCAACGAGGCCTATGGCGCTATCAAGGCGCAGGTGAAGCATTTGGCCGAAGGCCAGGCGGCGCTGGGCGGCGAGACCCGCAAGCTGGTGCAGGCTTTGCGGGCGCCCAAGACCCGCGGCCGCTGGGGCGAGATGCAGCTGCGCCAAGTGTTCGAGATGGCGGGCATGGCCGAGCATGTGGATTACGAGCTAGAAAAGTCGGTGGCCACAGACGACGGCCAGCGCCGACCCGATGCAGTAGTGCGCATCCCCGGCGGCAAGAGCATTGTGGTGGATGCCAAAACGCCGCTGGAAGCTTATCTGGACGCGCTGGAGGCGGAGACGCCGGATCAGCAGCAGGACGCCCTTCTGCGCCATTCGAACCATGTGAAAACCCATGTGCGGCAGTTGTCTTCCAAGGCATACCAAAGCGCGCTGGGCGAAACTCCGGATTTCGTGGTGATGTTCATCCCCGGCGAGACCTTTGTTTCCGCTGCGGTCGAGGCGGATCCGGGACTGATTGAATATGCCTTTGAGAACAAGGTACTGATCGCCACCCCGACCACCCTTATGGCGCTGGTCAAATCCATCGCCTACGGCTGGCAGCAGGAGAAAATGGCGGAGAATGCTCTGGAGGTGCAGAAAACCGCCAAGGAGCTGTATGACCGGCTGGCGACTTTCTCCAAGAACCTGGCCTCGGTGGGCAAGTCGCTGTCGTCTTCGGTGAACAACTACAACAAGGCAGTTGGCTCGCTGGAGGCACGGGTGCTGCCCTCGGCGCGCAAGTTCGAGGCGATGGGCGTAGTGGCGCAGGGGGCAGAGCTGGAGGATCCGGGCCAAGTTGAGACGGAACCGCGGCAGATGGCCCTGTTGGCGGAGGAGTAAATGCCGTTGCTGCTGGTGCCGCCTGCGGGCAACCCGGGTGAAGCGGCGCTGTTGCGGGCGGCGGAAGTTGAGGCCGAGCGCATTGTGGCGCTGCTTAGGATTGCCGTCTCGGCGGGGCTGCTTGCCGCGCTGGTGCTGGCCGTTGATGCGGTGCAAACGGTGGATCAGGATTACCTGTGGCACCAGGTCGGCCTCGCGGCGGCAATGCTGCTGTCCTATATGGCGGTGGGCGCTCTGAGCTTTGCCGCGATCCGCAAAGGCGTGTTCCGGCGCTGGATGATCTGGGCGGCGGTCACCGCGGACTGCGTGTTCCTGTTTCTGAATTCCTGGCTGTCGCTGGTGAACTCCAGCCTCTCGGGCGATGTTGTCTTTGCCATGCCGTCGGCCTGGATGGCGCCGCTGGTGCTGGCTTTTGGTGTGCTTCGGTTCAATCCGCTGCTTCTGGCCTACCAGGTAGTGCTGGTGGCAGCAGGCTTTGTCTGGCTGGTGTTCTGGGAGCCTGCAGCCCTGTCCGCTGAGGCGGTTCAGCGGGTGCATGTGGCAATGGCCACGCCGCCCAACCTGATGCGCGTGCTGATGATTTCGCTGGCCGGGCTGGTGCTGCTTGTGGCGGCGCTGCGGATGCGCGGGCTGCTGCACCGCTCTCTGGAGGAGGCACGGCAGAAGGCCAATCTGACCCGCTACCTGCCGGCCCAGCTGGCAGGCCGTCTGGCGGGCGGCGGGCTGGCGGCGCTGCAGGAAGGGCGGCAGCAGAAGATGGCGGTGCTGTTTATAGACATCCGCGGCTTCACCAGCTGGTGCGAGGGGCGCGCGCCGCAGGAGGTGAGCCGCCTGATCACCGAGTTCCGTGCCCGTGTCGAGGCGGTGGCGGGCCGGACGGGCGGCCTGATCGACAAATACATCGGTGATGCGGCGATGATCCTGTTTGAGGGCGAAAGCGGTGCGGCGCAGGCGCTGGACTGCGCCGAGGGGCTTCTGGCGGAGATGGCAGACTGGCGGCGGGCCCGCGAACAAGCGGGGGAAGCTGGTCTGGGTGCCGGGATCGGCGTCCAT
This sequence comes from Leisingera sp. ANG-M1, assembly GCF_000813745.1. GTDB lineage: Bacteria > Pseudomonadota > Alphaproteobacteria > Rhodobacterales > Rhodobacteraceae > Leisingera. The sequence goes on from NZ_JWLC01000013.1 coordinate 271,739, forward strand.
TGGGGCGAGGTGTTTTCGGGCGTGACCGGCACGCCGGAGCGGTTGGAATACTCGGTTTTCGGCGACACTGTGAACACTGCAGCGCGGCTGGAGCAGCTGACCAAGGCGCAAGGCATGGCTCTGATCGCCTCGGCCGCAGTGCTGGAGGCGGCCGGGGCGGAGCCCGCGCGCGACGGCTGGTCTGCTCTGCCGCCGGAGCTTTTGCGCGGGCGCCGCAGCGGGCTTGCCCTCTTTGGAAAAGCGTAAGCCTGAGCCGTCTGCCATTTGCCCCAGATCAAAGACTTAGGCGTTTTGCTTGCTGTTTGATATGCTGAGGCAGCGAACAGAAGGAATGGAGCAATGCTGGAGATCTCGGTCCGCAAAGTGGCACAGGTGGCAATGATGGCCCGCGAGCTGGGCCGGGCCGAAGGAGAGCTTCGCGCCTTTATCGACCGAATGGGCGAGGATCAGCAAGCGGAACTGGTTGGCATCATGTGGGTCGGGCGCGGCAGTTTCGAGCCGGAGGAACTGGGCGAGGCGATATATACTGCCCGTCAGGAGGCCACGACGCCAACTTCCGATTACCTGATCGGCACCCCGCATCTGGCTGATAACCTGGAGGCCGGATTAGAGGCACTGGGCATTGACGTGCATGACGTCGAGGATGACGTGATCGGTCGCTGAGGCGTTGCTACCCTGTTTGCAAGACAAAGGGCGCCGTGCGGGATGGCGCCCTTTGTGTTTCGCGGAGACGTCCGGGGCTCTGCCCCGGACCCCGGGATATTTATAAGCCAGAAGAACAATGGATCCTTGCGGCCCGCCGCAGGAAGGGCCTGCCAGCTCAGGCTCTGTGGTCGATCACGTCCAGGTGCTGGGCCAGTTTGCCGATTTCGCCCATCCACTTTTCGACCAGGCCGAGGTCGCTCGGCGCGGCATGCACGCCGGCGGCGATCTTGCCGTTCATCGCAGCTTCGATGGCGAAAGAGACCGGGTAGGAGACCAGGCGGGCCATGGCTGTGCCGCGCTCGTCGCCCCAGGCGTCCATCACATAGGTCTTGTGCCAGGCCTCGGCTCCGTCTTTTTCAGCCTTCAGCCCGACGCAAAGCACAACCCGGTCCGGTTCGCCTTCGTCATAGGCGTTTTCGGCCCAGAATTGGTCGGACATCTCCTTGAGGCGGGCGTCGCCTTCGGCGCCTTCCAGCGTCTCGACTTCCTTGAACACATCGGCCCAGGCATCGGCCCAGCCGTTGAGGCGCAGGGTGCCGCGGACAAACTCCTTCACTTTCCAGTCCTCGCCGAACTCGTACTGGCCCATGAAGGGAATCGAGTCGCGGTTCGGGTAGACCTCAAAGCTTTCAGGGGCCGGCAGCGGCGCCTCATAGGAAGAGATCGCGTCCCACGGGCGGGCAACGTCCAGTTCCTTGAAATCGCGGATCGACTTGGAGGGCGAGCGCAGGGCTTTCAGCACGCCCAGCGGTGACCAGCTGAATTTGTAGCGGAACGGGTTCGGGGTCTTGGGGATGCCGCCGCAGTAGGAAATGAAGCTGATCTCGTTTGCGGCGTCATAGGTTTCGGAAGCCTTGTAGTCCGCCACCAGCGCATGGGCCATCAGGTGGTCGATGCCGGGATCAAGGCCAACCTCGTTGATCAGGCAGACGCCGGCGTCCTTGGCCTTTTGGTCCAGCGCACGCATCTCCGGTGCGATGTAGGAGGATGAGACGAAATGCGCGCCGCGCTCGATTGCCAATTCGGCCAGCGGCACGTGCCAGTCGCCGGGCAGCATCGAGACGATGACGTCATGCGGGCTCAGCATCTGGCCAAGATTGGCGATGGAGAAGGCATGGATGTTGGTGGTCAGGTCGCCCACCGCTTCGCGCGCCTTGTCCGTGGTGCGGTTCCACACCGCCACGTCATGGCCCGCTTCCAGCAGGCGGCGCAGGCCGGGGATGGCCGAAAGGCCGGTGCCGCACCAGTGAATCGTCATTGCAGGTCTCCTTTGCAAAGAGTGCCGGGGAGCGAAAACCGCCCGCCCGATTAATGGGTGGTCAGTGCCCGTCTGCCCCCGTCAAACCAAAGGTTTGCTTTCGATAACACGCCGGGCGCTTTGCTTCCGCCCGCGGATGGGCGTTGCCCTTGCCGTGAGCGGAAGAATCTCTCATGCGGGCAAGTGCTCCTTGAAGGTTGCCTCGGCCCGGCCCCAGACACCGCTTTCCAGATCGGTCAGGGTCAGCAGCGAGGGCAGCAGCTGGGCCGCGTAATCCTCGGAGCTTTCCACCGGCAGCATTGAGGGCAGGTTGTCGATGGCCATCACGTCAAGCACCGGGCTGTTTGCCACGCGCAGGGCAGGTGCCTCCCAAGTGGTGGCGCGGTCGTAGACCGGGACCGGGTTGTAATCGCTGTCCGGGTCGCAGGCGACGTCGCCGATGGCGGTGAGCTTGCGGTCTGCCGCCATTGCTTCACGAGGAACAAAGACCGGAGTGCCGGGACGGGCGAAGATGCAGTTCAGGAACAGGTCATGATCCAGGATCTCCGGGAAGGGGCCGCCGTGGGCGGTTTCCGCCATATCCCATTTGGTGACCTGCACGCCCATTGCTTCGCAGAGGTCGGCAGCGCCGGTACCGACGCGGCCAAGCGCGCCGATCACGATGGCAGAGGGGCGTCCCGTGTCCAGGGCGTCGAGTTCGGCGCCCAGATCGTCCAGCAATGCATCCTTGCCGCCGTAGACTCCAACCGGGCTGCAAAGCCCGCCGCGCTGCTGGGCTGCCCAGGACTTCAGGGTGACGGCCGCGCCGGCATAACCTGCCCAATAGCCAAAGGCAGCCACGCGGCGGCCGGCCTCATCGACCAGATACTCCAGATCATAAAGGGTGCCGCCGCCGGCCTTGAACCGTTCCAAGAGCGCTTTGCCGGAGTGCTGGCCTTTGAAGGCATGGCCGAACATGATGTGGCGGTGCGGCAGCGGGGTGCCGTCCTCAGGCAGTTCCTTGAGGCCGAAGATGATCGCGTCTGCAGGGGCTTCGGGCCAGGAGTTTTCCGGCGCGATCTCGCAACCGGCGTCGATATAGCCCTGCAGAGGGATGGCCCGCACCGAGCTTTCCTCGACCGTGACCTTGATACCGCTTGCCAGCAGGGCCTTGGCGCCCTCGGGGGTGAGGCCCGCCCGCTCTTCATTGGGGCGCTGTTCGGCCCGTACCCATAGATGCGTCATCGTTATGTCCTTCAAAGCATTCCCTTGGCGTAGACTGCGCGGACCGAGTCGCGCTGTTCCATTGCCGTCATGAAGTTCTGGATTTTCGGGAAGTCTGCGGCGGCCACCCCGTCGCCTTCCAGCCAGGTGCAGATCACATAGAGGTAGCAATCGGCGATGCTGACCTCATCCCCCAGCACGAAGGGGCCGCGCAGGCCCGCCTGGCTGAGGTATTCGCAAGAAGCGGCCATGGTCTGCGGCACCATCTTCTGCATGTCCTTCCAGCTGGAGCGTTCCTTGGCCCAGCGGTGGCCGCGCTTCTTGTGGGCATGGTTCACATGCATGGTGGAGGCGAGATAGAACATCACTTCGCGCATTCGCGCCAGCAGCACCGGATCGGTGGGGCGCAAGGACGTTGCCGGTGCCATGTCAGCGATGTATTCCAGCAGCGCGCCCGTCTCGGTCAGGATGCCGCCTTCAACCGCCAGTGCCGGCACACGGCCTTTGGGGTTGATCTGGGCATAGGCTGGGCCGGTCTGTTCCTTGGCGGCAAAGTCGACCTTAACCGTTTCATACTCGATCCCGGCTTCTTCCAGGGCGATGGCCACGGCCACTGAAATGGTGTTGGGGGCGTAGTAGAGCTGCATGTCTTTCCTCCCGTGCGTACGTCAGAGATGTGTCTGGGCAAAATGCCGGTCCGGCGCTTCCAGGTGCGGCACCGCGTTGAACAAAACCGGGCTCCAGTGGCCGCCGATCGGGAATAGCCGGTGCATGGAGGTGTTCATGATGGCCAAGGCAATCCGCGCCATGGCCGCGGTATCAAGCCCCATCGCCTGCCGCAGCGCCATCGAGATCAGCCCGCCGGAGGTTACCACCAGCGCCGGGCCCTCTCCGGCCGCGATCTCACCCAATGCCTGACGGGTGCGGGTCTCGAAGGCTTCCCAGCTTTCATATGGGGCGGCAATTTCGCCGGCAGCCCAGGCGGCAAAGACTTTGGGCAGATGGTCCACAAAGCCCTCGCGCTCCTGCGGGACTGGCAGGCCGTGCTGGTCCCGCATCGCCTCGGCGAGGGTGAAATATTCCATTTCGTTGAGGCGGGCGTCCTGGACGACATCAGTGTATCCCATAGATGCCGCGGTCTCGATGTGGCGGGTCAGTGTGCCGCAATAGACCCGGGTGTGGTGCCCATTGCTGGCCCGCAAGTAGGCGCCCAGCCAGGCTGCCTGCTGGTGGCCCAGATCGCTGAGCCGGTCATAGCTGTCCTCGTCCCGGGCGCCGGTATTGGCCTGGCCGTGGCGGATCAGCGTGATGTGGGACATGGGGCAGCGGCTCCGTTGTTACCGGGCGAGTCTTAGGGGAGGTTCAGGGCAGAGGGAAGAGAGGGTTTGGCGCAGTGCTTATCAATTTCATTGAGGGCGGCAGAAACTTGACGCACTGTGCAGCGGACATATTGGAGATCCGCCATGCCACTTGATCCTCAGCGCTTTCTTGATGACTTGCATAAGCTGCGCAGTTTCGGTGCCTCCGGCGTGGGCAAGGGCGTGGTGCGGCAGGCCTATTCCGAGGCGGACATCGCAGCGCGGAAATGGCTGGCCGGACGGATGAAGCAGGCTGGTTTAGAGCCGCATTTCGACCCGCTGGGCAATCTTTTTGGCTTGGCTGGGACCTCCGGGGACCGCAGCCTGCTGGTCGGTTCGCATAGCGACAGCCAGCCCGAAGGCGGCTGGCTGGACGGGGCGCTGGGAGTAATTGCCGGGCTGGAGATTGCACGGGCTGCCAAGGAAGCGGGCGGGCCGCCCATTTCCTGCGTCAGTTTCCAGGACGAGGAGGGGCGGTTCGGGGTGCTGACCGGCTCGGATGTCTGGACGGGCAAGCTGGCGCTGGAGGATGCGGAAGGGTTTACCGACACGGAAGGCAATACGCTGGCAGAGATGCGGTCGCTGATGGCGGATCTGGCGGGGGACTTCCTGCCGCACAAGCGATTCACCGGGTTTCTGGAAATGCACATCGAGCAAGGCCCCTATCTGGATGAGACCGGAGGCAGGATCGGGGTGGTGACGGATATCGTTGGGATCCGCGACATGCGGATCACTTTCGAAGGGCGTCAGAACCATGCCGGCACCACGCCGATGCATCTGCGGCGGGATGCGTTTCAGGCGCTGTCAGCCTTCAATGCCGCGCTGAACGGCCGGTTTGCAAATGTGGTGACGCCTGCCTCCGTCTGGACCATCGGCCATGTCGCGCTGCACCCCAATGCGTCTTCGGTGGTGCCGGGAAGGGTGGAGTTCTCCATGCAGTGGCGCGATGCCGATGCGGATCGGCTGGCGCGGATGGAAGCGATCATCCGGGAGACGGCGCAAGAGATCGCCGCGGATCATGGCGTGGAAGCTGAATTGGGGCCAGTGCTGGGGATTGAGCCTGCAGCTATGGATACGCGGTTTCAGGCGGAGCTGGGCGCCGCGGCTGAGGCTTTGGCTCCGGGAAAGTGGCAGAAGATGCCTTCCGGCGCGCTGCATGACGCGGCGAATATGGCTGCGGTGATGCCCGCAGGGATGCTGTTTGTCCCCTCGATCGGCGGTATCAGCCACGCCTTTGACGAAGACACGGGTGAGGCAGATCTGGTGCTGGGGCTGCAAGTGCTGGATCGCGCCGCCCGGGCACTGGCAGGGTGAGTTGCGGGCGGGGCTCCCGCCTGTTCCTGGTCCTCCCGGGGGAGGACCGTCACAGTTGGGCCGGGCGCCGCTGGCGCGGCGCGGGTCAGGCCCGGTTGTAGCCGCGTTTGAGCAGGCGGTTGCGATGCTTGTCGGCTGCGAGCGACGCATCGCGCAGGTTGCCGTAGATGCTGATGGCGGTTTGCCCGTTGCCGCCGGCCACGCCCCATTCCCGCAGCACCGAAACCTCGGAGAACAGGTTCATCGCCAGTTCGATGCGGTAGAAGCGCGGCGGGCGCGCGGCGGCTTGGCGGTAGAGCAGACAGGTGGCCATGCCCCCGAGTCTAGCGGCGGCGAATCGCCCGGGCAAGAGGTCTCAGCCGGTGCCCAGCAGCGTCAGCCCCAGCAGGATCGAAGAGATCGAGGCCGCCGCAAAGGCGGCGGTGCGCAGGACCGGCAGGCCAACCGCATAGATCACGTAATGCGCCACCATGCCGAAGAAGAAGGTGACCGCGAAGGTGCCGGGCTGGTCTTCGGCAGGCATCAGCAGCATGGCGAGGATAGAGAGCGGCGCAAAGGCGGCGAACAGCTCGATCCCGACAATATGGGCACGCTGGGCGCGCTGGGCCCAGGGGGATTGCGGCTTGTCATCGGGGGACGGGTTGGCCAGCGCCCCCATCATGCCGCGGACAAAGATCCGGTCGAGGATATAGGGCACCCAGGCCACCGCGACCCAAAGCCCCGACAAGGCGGTGAAATACTGCAGCTGTGTCATCGCGCTTCCTCCATGTGATAGGAAAAAGCGTAGTGTTGACGGGCGGGTTTTCTACTTTTGCGGTGTCAGTCCCAGTCCACGTCGCCCAGGAAAATGTAGCCCGCACCGTAGATCGTCTTGATCAGCCGGGGGTTCTTGGGGTCTTCGCGCAGCTTGGTGCGCAGGCGGGAGATGCGCACGTCCATCGCCCGGTCGAAGCTTTCGCCTGCAGCGCCGCCAAGTGCCTCTTGCATTTGGGCGCGGGAGATCAGCCGCTTGGGGCTGTCGAGGAACAGGCGCAGAACTTCGCCTTCGGCGTGGGAAAACGGGGTTTCGGCACCCTGGTCGTCTTCTAGCACATAGCGGTCGAAATGAGCGGTCCAGCCGGAGAACCGCGCGGTGTCGCTGCTGGCTGCCACCGTGCGGGGGCCGCTGCGCAGGCGGGCGCGGACGCGGGCGACGACCTCGGCCGGGTCAAACGGCTTGGTGATATAGTCATCAGCGCCAAGCTCCAGCCCGGTGACCCGGTCCTGCACCTGGGCGCGGCCGGAGACGATAATGACTGCAGCGCCCTGTTCCAATGCCAGCCGATGCACCAGCGCCAGCCCGTCGGTGTCGGGCAGCGACAGATCGACCAGGCAGACGTCTGGTGTCACTCGGTTGAGCGCCGCCTCGAACTCGCGGGCGCGGGCAAAGCTTTGGGTTCGAAAGCCCGCGTCTTCCAGCGTGTCCGTCAGGATCTGCCGGATTTCCGGCTCGTCATCCAGAATGGTGACCAAGGGGGATGTCATGCAGCGGGCTCCGGTTTGATCAGCTCGGAAAGCTGGTGCGTGGTGAAAGGTTTGCGCAAAACCGGGCCGCATTTCAATGCCTTGCGAAACAGCGGGTCGCTGACCGGCAGCGAGGTCATCAGGATGCAGGGCAGGCCGGAGCCGTCGAGGCGCGCCGCCAAGTCGATGCCGGTGGCCTCGCCTTCCAGCTTGATGTCGGAGAGCACCAGGGCTATGTCCGGCAGATCGGCGGTGAGGGCAGAGGCCTCGTCGACACTGGCGGCTTCGATCACGGTATAGCCAAGGTCGATCAGCATGTCGCGGAAAGTGGCGCGCAGCTCCTCGCTGTCCTCGACCAGGAGCGCCATGCCGCCTTTAGCGTCCGGGGCGAGACGGTAGGGCAGGCGCAGGGTGACCGCGGCGCCGGAAACACCATTGCGGATCCGCATGTCGCCTCCGGCCAGCTTGGCCATATCGTAAACCATCGGCAGGCCAAGGCCGGAGCCTTCGCTGCCCTTGGTGGTGAAAAAGGGGTTCAAGGCCTTTTCCAGTGCTTCGGGCGAGAAGCCGGGGCCGGTGTCGGACACCGTGATTTCAACCCAGGTCTGGCCAACCGCATGGGCGCTGACCGTGATCTGACCGGTGGTGCCGCAGGCGTCCCGGGCGTTCAGGATCAGGTTCAGCAACGCATCCTGCAGCTTTCCGCTGTCCAGGAGCAGCACTTCGTCTGGCATGTTATCCAGAATGCTGAGGCCGATGCCCTGCGGCAGTGAGGGCGACGCGAGGATCTTCAATTCTCCCAGCAGCGTGTGCATGTCGGTCGCCTGCGGGCGCAGGGTGCGCTGTCCGGTCATCTCGGCAATCCGGTTCAACAGCCGCCCGCCGCGCCGGGCGGCTGAAAGCGTGCCTTGGACCAGTTCGGCGGAGGCCGAGTCCAGCGAAGTCTTTTCCAGCTTGCCCTGCATGCCGAGGATGATGGTCAGCAGGTTGGAGAAATCATGCGCCAGGCCGGAGGTCATCTGCGCCGCCATCTCGCGGCGGCGGGCCTGTTGCAAGGCAACGCGGGCCTGGGTTTCTTCGGTCACATCCATCGACAGGATGTAGACGCCGCCGTGCTGGTCGGGGGTAAAGGCGACCCGGATACGGCGGCTGCCGTGGCTTTCAGTGAACTCGAACACCGGGCTGCCGCCCTTGTAGGCGGCCAGCAAATGCGGCTCGATGCGTTCGAATGCCGTTTCTCCCAAAGCATCGGCAATATGCATGCCGAGGATGTCCGAGGGGCGGCTGGGAAACACTGAACTGAGCCGACGGTTGGTGTAAGTGTAGTAGCCGTCGGCATCCACATGGGCGATATGGGCCGGCATCATCTCAGTGGTGAGGCGGGTGCGGCCCTCGATCTCGGTCAGTTGCCGCTTTGCCTCTTCCAGCGCGGTGTTGGTGGCGGCAAGCTGGCGGTTTGCAGCGGAGAGCTCTTCGGTGTGAGCGATGAGCTTCTCAGACAGTTCTTCGGAGCGGGATCTCAGCAGCTGCTCCGCGCGTTTGGCGCGGGTGATGTCAGTATAAACGGTGACCCAGCCGCCCTGCGGCAGCGGCGAGCCTTCGATGGAGATCATCTGCCCGTTGGGGCGTTCGCGCTCCAGGTAATGAGGCACGAAGTCCAGCGCCTGGTCGACCCGGGTTTGCACGATGGCCTCGATATCCGTCTCGGGGGCGTATTCGCCGTTCTCGGCCAGGAAGCGGATGGTTTCGGAAAAAGAAGCGCCGGGCTGAACCAGATGGTCCGGCAGACTGAACATCTCCTGGAAGCGGCGGTTGCAGACGGCCAGCTGCAGATCGTTGTCATAGATCGACAGCGCCTGGGCGATTAGGTTCAGCCCGGCGGTGGTCATGGCGGCGCGTTGCTTGCTGGTTCTGTCCATGGTCTCCCCCACCCCATGGCTAGCACCGCGGCGGCAAACGGGCAAATTGCCATTCCGCCGCGCGCGGCAAGCTGCCGCGGCGTCAGGTGTGTGATCACCTTCTGATTGCCGGCGCTGCGGGGCAATAGGAATGCGCCGGATTTGCAATTGCCACAGCTTTCCTGAGCATCCGCGATTCGAATTCCCGCTTGTTTGTGCGCATCCCGCGCGAAAGCATAGGGAGTGAGCAGCCGGCCTAAAGGATTTCCCCGCAGGCGGCCTCCGTACGCAGGCGTAACAGCCCGTAAAACAAGGTGATCTGAGCTGTTACAATTCGTAAGATTTGGGAAAACATCAGGAAAAAGTTGACGGGCTAGCATATGGGCGTCCCTAATCGGGGCCAGAGCCGCGCACAGCGGCCAGTCCGGCAGCAACGCCGGAAAGGGAGGAGAGAAAGTTGGCTCAGATGCAGATGGGCGCCGAAGGGAAGCAATCCCTGCCGGCGCTGCTTCAACGCAATGCGGCGCAATTCGCAGACGCGCCGGCCTACCGAGAAAAGGAATTCGGCATCTGGCAGTGCTGGTCCTGGTCCGAGACGGCAAAGGAAATCGAGGCGCTGGCGCTGGGCCTCATCAACCTTGGCGTGAATGAGGGTGATTTTGTCGCCATCATCGGCCGCAACCGCCCCTACCTCTACTGGTCGATGGTTGCTGCCCAGGCGGTGGGCGCTATTCCGGTGCCTTTGTATCAGGACGCGGTGGCCGAGGAGATGGCCTATGTGCTGGGCCATTGCGGCGCGCGCTTTGTCATTGCGGGCGATCAGGAACAGGCCGACAAGGTCATCGAGATCCAGGATCAGCTGCATCAGTTCGAGCATATGATCTATCTCGACCCGCGCGGTATGCGGAAATACGACCACACCCAGCTGCATCAATTCTCCCATGTGCAAGACCAGGGCAGGGCGGCCTATGATGAGCTGATTGGTGAGCTGAACACACGCCAGGGCAAACTGACCTACGACAGCACCTGCGTGATGCTCTACACTTCTGGCACCACCGGCAAGCCCAAGGGCGTGGTGCTGTCGAACCGCAACGTGATCGAAAGCGCCAAGAACTCGGCCGAGTTCGACCATCTGACCAAAGGCGAGAACATCCTGTCGTACTTGCCGATGGCCTGGGTCGGGGATTTCATCTTCTCGATCGGCCAGGCCTATTGGTGCGGCTTCTGTGTCAACTGCCCCGAAAGCGCGGGCACCATGATGACGGATCTGCGCGAGATCGGCCCGACTTATTTCTTTGCACCGCCCCGGGTGTTCGAGGGTCAGCTGACCAATGTGATGATCCGGATGGAGGACGCGGGCGCCCTGAAGCGGAAGATGTTCCACCACTTCCTGGCCCACGCCAAGAAGGTCGGCGGCGATATCCTGGACGGCAGGCCGGTTGGCCTTATGGACCGGCTGAAATACGCGCTGGGCAATGTGCTGGTCTACGGTCCGCTGAAAGACACGCTGGGCTATGGCCGCATCCGCGTCGGTTATACCGCGGGCGAGGCGATCGGGCCGGAGATCTTTGATTTCTACCGCTCTTTGGGCATCAACCTGAAACAGCTCTATGGCCAGACCGAGGCCACCGTGTTCATCACCGTGCAGCCGGATGGCGAGGTGCGTGCCGACACCGTTGGCGTGCCGGCCCCCGAGGTTGAGATCAAAATCGACGACAACGGTGAGATCCACTACCGCTCGCCCGGCACTTTCGTGGAGTATTTCAACAACCCGGACTCCACCGCCTCAACCAAGGATGCGGAGGGCTGGGTGGCCACCGGCGACGCCGGTTTCTTCGAGGAAAGCTCGGGCCACTTGCGGATCATCGACCGCGCCAAGGACGTGGGCAAGATGGCCAGTGGCGCGATGTTTGCGCCCAAGTATGTTGAAAATAAACTGAAATTCTATCCGGACATCCTGGAGGCAGTGCTGTTCGGCAATGGCCGCGACCGCTGCGTCGCCTTTATCAACATCGACCTCACGGCGGTGGGCAACTGGGCCGAGCGCAACAACATTGCCTATGCTTCCTACCAGGAGCTGGCCGGGCATCCGCAAGTGCTGCAATCGATCCGCGAGCATGTGACCGCGGTGAACCAGTCCGTGGCGGAAGATGAAATGCTGTCAGGCTGCCAGGTGCATCGCTTTGTGGTGCTGCATAAGGAACTGGATGCCGATGACGGGGAAATGACCCGCACCCGCAAGGTGCGCCGCCGCATCGTCGAGGAGAAATTCGCCGATATCATCACCGCGCTCTATGACGGTTCCGAGCAGATTTCGACAACCACGGAAGTGACTTACGAGGATGGCCGCAAGGGCTCCATCAGCGCGACGCTGAGCATTGTCGATGCGGATGTAAGGCCGGCAGCCATTCACAAGGTGGCCGCGGAATGATGCACGTGTCTCCGGAACATTTCCCGCCCCGTGCCGGGCAGGCTGGGAGGGTTTCAGACCAGGTCGGGGTTGAGCCCGGGGTGGAAGGCCGTTTGCACCACCTGCTGGATCTTGAAGGGGGAGCTGAACCCATGTGTCTGCTCGATAATCGAGGCCAGGCTTTCGGACTGGCTGAGGCCCATTTCCCTGCATTCGATGGCCATCTTCAGAAGGCAGGAATGCTCGAGTTCGCCAAACATTGTTTCGATCTCCTTGCTGCTCGTTTTCCACAAGTATCGCATGGAAACCTTAAAATTTCTATGTGGCAGAATAATGGAGGCCGTTGTTATGCTTGACAATTCCTTAAGCTACGTGACCGACGACGGCCGCACCATCGGCGGTGTGGTGATGGAGATGAAGAACATCACCCTGCGCTTTGGCGGTGTGGTGGCGATCCAGGATATCTCCTTTGACATCCGCGAGGGCGAGATCCGCGCGATCATCGGCCCGAACGGCGCCGGCAAGTCCTCGATGCTGAATGTGATCTCTGGCTTCTACGTGCCGCAGGAAGGCGAGGTGCTGTTTCACGGCAAACCCCGCCCGCCGATGCGCCCCTATGAGGTTGCTCGTCAGGGCATCGCCCGAACCTTCCAGAACATTGCGTTGTTCGAAGGCATGAGCGTTTTGGACAACGTCATGACCGGCCGTCTCAACTATATGAAAACAGGCCTGTTTTCGCAGGCGCTGTGGAAGGGTAAGGCGGAGAAGGAAGAGACTGAGAACCGCGAAGTGGTGGAGAAGATCATCGACTTCCTGGAGATCCAGCATATCCGCAAAACCCCAGTGTCACGGCTGCCTTATGGCCTGAAAAAGAGGGTCGAACTGGCGCGTGCGCTGGCGGCGGAGCCGAAGCTCTTGCTGCTGGACGAACCGATGGCTGGCATGAACGTCGAGGAGAAGGAGGACATGTCCCGCTTCATCCTGGATGTGAACGATGAGTTCGGCACCACCATCGCTCTGATCGAGCATGACATGGGCGTGGTGATGGACCTCTCCGACCGGGTTGTGGTGATGGACTACGGCAAAAAGATTGGCGACGGCACCCCGGATGAGGTGCGCAACAACCAGGATGTTATCGACGCTTATCTGGGGGTGAGCCATGACTGAGTTGCAATGCAGCAACACCCAGCTCTGGCCGGGTGACACCCGTACTCCCCCTGTGCACACCCTGTGCACCGCCGCAGCGCAGAATTCCGAGGAGAGCCTCTAATGCCCGAACAACTCGTCTTTGCGATGGAAGTGACGCTGAACGGTCTGATGGCGGGCGTGCTTTATGCGCTGGTCGCGCTGGGGTTTGTCCTCATCTACAAAGCTTCCGGCATCTTTAACTATGCCCAGGGCGTGATGGCGCTGTTTGCGGCGATGACGCTGGTAGGGATCATGCAGGGGCAGGTGCCCTTTGCACATCTGATCAATGCGGTCTTTGGCGGCCATATCACCCATTTCGGCTGGAACGTGCCCGGCGTGATTGCGATTGCGCTGACGGTGGCCGTTATGGTGCTGCTGGCCTGGCTGGTGCAGGTGCTGGTGATGAAGCATCTGGTGGGGCAGGAGCCGATCATCCTGTTCATGGCCACCATTGGCCTGGCCTATTTCCTGGAGGGCGTTGCCGACCTGATGTGGGGCTCTGAGATCAAGACGCTGGATGTCGGCCTGCCGCAGGGCATCAATCTGTGGATCGACGAGAGCACCTACAACATCTTCGGTTACGGCTTCTTTATCGACAATCTTGATATCGTGGCGACGGTGATTGCGGCGCTGCTGGTGGCCGGGCTGGTCTGCTTTGCCCAGTACACCAAACAGGGCCGGGCGATGCGCGCGGTGGCAGATGACCACCAGGCGGCGCTGTCGGTCGGTATCTCTCTGAATTTCATCTGGGTGCTGGTGTGGTCGGTTGCAGGCTTTGTGGCACTGGTTGCGGGCATTGTCTGGGGCACCAAGTCCGGCGTGCAGTTCTCGCTGTCGCTGATCGCGCTGAAGGCGCTGCCGGTTCTGATGCTGGGCGGCTTCACCTCGATCCCCGGCGCCATTGTTGGCGGCCTGATCATCGGTGTGGGTGAGAAACTGTTCGAATTTGCCATCGGCCCGATGGTCGGCGGCGCCACCGAGAACTGGTTTGCCTATGTTCTGGCACTGATCTTCCTGGTGTTCCGCCCGCAAGGCCTGTTCGGGGAGAAGATCATTGAACGGGTCTGAGGCGCATATGCACTGCGGCCTGCCTGGTCAGCCTTCAAGCTTGCGGAAGGCGGCGACCACGATGCCGGCAAAGATGCAGGTGACCAGAGTGAATGCGATGGTGAGGTCTCCAATCAACTGCCCGGCAATGAAGGTCAGCAGCCCTGCGCCGCATAAGCCGATCAGCATCAGCCCCCAGGGGCCAGGCGCTGCTCCGGTTGCCCTGCGCTTTGGCTTCTCGAACTCGAACGGCGGCAGCACGGTTGCATCCTCGACCGACTCCAGCAGCCGGCCTTTGGCCTCTGCATATTCGGACGCTGAGATTTCACCTTTCTCCCGGGCAGCCTCCAGCCGCCGGACTTCCTCCAGAATTGCGGTCATTGCTTCCACTCACTTTACCCAGGAACAGGGTGGCAAAAAGAAGTGGGCAAAATGTGTCCAAACCCGGAATTCTGCCAAAATGGTTAACGGCGGAGGCCTGGCATGAACAAGGCTATCGCCATTATCAATGTGATTGCCTGGGCGGGGTTCTGGGCCTTTGGTTTCCTGGCGCTGACCGCGGAGGGATACACGGAGGCACAGCTGGTGACCGCAGCCCTGCTGGCCGCGTCAGGCCTGATCACCGGCATTATCGCTTACCTGCGTTTGGTGCGCGGCAGCGAGCGCAGCGGTTACGCCAGGCCCTCGGCCCGGATGACCCGCGCGCAGCGCGACGCAGCGCAGGCGCAATGGGGGCGGGCCGAATGACCGCCGCCGCAACCGACAAAGCAAACGCCCGCACCGGGGCCCGTTTGAACAAGAAAGGGAGCATCTGAGACATGTTCTACCGTGAAGCCGGGGATTTCAAAGTCTCCTATGCCGATGACAGCCAGACTTTCCCGATCAAGTTCGACCGCTACCGCTATTACGTTGTGCTGGCAGTGGCCTTTGGCCTGATCCCGTTCCTGATCAACGATTACTGGGCCAACGCGATTCTGCTGCCGTTCCTGATCTATTCGATTGCTGCGATCGGGCTGAATATCCTGGTGGGCTATTGCGGGCAGGTGTCGCTGGGCACCGGCGGGTTCATGGCGGTGGGGGCCTACGCCTGCTACAAATTGATGACCGCCTTCCCGGAGGTCAGCATGTTCATTCATGTGATCCTTGCAGGCGGCATCACGGCGCTGGTCTGCGTGCTGTTCGGTCTGCCGTCCCTGCGCATCAAGGGGTTTTATCTGGCGGTTGCGACGCTGGCGGCGCAGTTCTTCCTGGTGTGGCTGTTCAACCGGGTGCCGTGGTTTTACAACTACTCGGCCTCGGGACAGATCAACGCGCCGGAGCGCGACACGTTCGGCATCATTGTGACCGGCCCCAATGCTTCGGCCTGGGCAACCTACCTGTTCTGCCTGATCTTCCTGACTGTCTGCGCGCTGATCGCCCGCAACCTGACTCGCGGCACCGTTGGGCGCAGCTGGATGGCGATCCGCGACATGGACATCGCCGCAGAGATCATCGGGGTGAACCCGCTGAAGGCGAAGCTTACCGCCTTTGCGGTCTCGGGCTTCTTCATCGGTGTGTCGGGCGCGCTGTTCTTTGCGGTCTACCTGGGCGCGGTTGAAGTCGGCGAGGCCTTTGGCATCACCAAGTCATTCCTGGTGCTGTTCATGGTGATCATCGGCGGGCTGGGTTCGATCTTCGGCTCCTTCGCGGGCGCGGCTTTCCTGGTGCTGCTGCCGGTGATCCTGAAGGTCGTGGGCGTCGACCTGTTAAACTGGCCGACAGATATCGTGGCGCATTTCCAGCTGGTGATCGTCGGCGCGCTGATTGTCTTCTTCCTGATCGTGGAGCCGCACGGGCTGGCGCAGCTGTGGCGCGTCGCCAAGGAGAAGCTGAGACTGTGGCCCTTCCCGCACTGATGCGGGAAGGCGCGGAAACCTGCGGGGAGAATAGCAAGACCATCCCCCGTATTTCGAGAACATCGGACAAAACCAAGGGAGGATATAAGCCGATGAAAAAGACACTGACCACTCTGGCGCTGGGCGCCGCGATGGCTGCAGGTCCGGCGATGGCGGATCTGGTGTTCCCGGATCTCAGCTACCGGACCGGGCCCTATGCCGCGGGCGGAATCCCGTTCTCGGACGGCTACAATGACTATTTCACACTGCTGAACGAGCGTGATGGCGGTATTGGCGGTGTTCCGGCGCGGGTGATCGAATGCGAGACCGGCTACAACACCGAAAAGGGTGTGGAATGCTATGAGGCGACAAAGGGCGAAGGCGCGCTGGTGTATCAGCCGCTGTCCACCGGCATCACCTATCAGCTGATCCCCAAGGTGACCGCAGACGGCATCCCGCTGCACACCATGGGCTATGGCCGCACCTCGGCAGCAAACGGCGAAGTGTTCAGCAATGTGTTCAACTACCCGGCCAACTACTGGAACGGTGCTTCTGGCGCGGTGAACCATCTGCTGGAGATCAACGGCGGCGACATCAACGGCAAGAAAGTAGCGCTGGTCTATCACAACTCGGCATACGGCAAGGAGCCGATCCGCACGCTGGAGGAACTGTCCAGCAAGCACGGCTTTGACCTGACTCTGCTGCCGGTGGACCACCCGGGCCAGGAGCAGAAATCGCAGTGGCTGCAGATCCGCCGCGAGAAACCTGACTATGTGGTGATGTGGGGCTGGGGCGTGATGAACCAGGTTGCGGTTCAGGAAGCTGCCAACATCCGTTTCCCGATGGAGAATTTCATCGGTGTCTGGTGGTCAGGCGCTGAATTCGACGTGGAGCCTGCGGGTGCCAAGGCCACTGGCTATAAGGCGCTGACATTTACGGGTTTGGGCAAGGACTATCCGGTTTATGACGACCTGCAGAAATATGTCGTGGATTCGGGCAAGGCGTCCGGTGCCGGCGACCAGCTGGGTTCGGTGCAGTACAACCGTGGCCTTTATGCAGCGATGCTGGCGGCCGAAGCCGCAAAGACCGCGCAGGAGATGCATGGCACCGGTGACATCACCGCAGCGATGATGCGCGACGGCATGGAAGCGCTGGAAATGACCAACGCCAAGATGGAAGCGCTGGGCATGTCCGGCTTTGGCCCTGAGTTCAAGGTCAGCTGCGACAACCATGGCGGCCCCGGCCTGGTCGGTGTGGTGCAATGGGATGCCGGCACCAAGACCTGGAACGCGATCTCCGACTTCAAGCCGACCGACGGCGAGGTGATTGGCAAGCTGATCGACGAGGACTCGGCGGCCTATGCGGCTGAGAACAACATCGAGCCCCGCTGCAAATAAGGGCTTAGGCGGCCCCGCCTTGGCGGGGCCGGGAACAAATGGTGCGGCGGGG
>NZ_JWLC01000013.1:289440-307368 GCF_000813745.1 Leisingera sp. ANG-M1
GCCGCCGCACCGCGCGACACGGTCCCGTTTCTGATCCGGGACAGGCATGAGGACACGCTTTGATGCTGGATGCAGCGAACACCGCCGAGGTGCAGGCCGAGACCCTGCTGGAGGTCAACAATATCGAGGTGATCTACAATCACGTGATCCTTGTTCTGAAGGGCGTGAGCCTGAATGTGCCCAAGGGCGGCATCACTGCGCTGCTGGGCGGCAATGGGGCCGGCAAGACCACCACGCTGAAGGCGGTGTCCAACCTTTTGCACTCTGAACGCGGCGAGGTGACCAAAGGCTCGGTCAAATACCGCGGCCGCGACGTGCATGCGCTGGATCCTGCGGACCTGGTGAAGCAGGGCGTCATCCAGGTGATGGAAGGCCGCCATTGCTTTGAACACCTGACAGTGGAAGAAAACCTGCTGACCGGTGCTTATACCCGCTCTGACAGCGGCGCTGATATCCAGAAAGACCTGGAGATGGTCTATCACTATTTTCCGCGCCTCAAGGAACGCCGCAAGAGCCAGGCTGGTTATACCTCGGGCGGCGAGCAGCAGATGGTGGCGATGGGCCGCGCCTTGATGAGCCGGCCGGAGACGATCCTGCTGGATGAACCCTCGATGGGATTGGCGCCGCAGCTGGTGGAGCAGATTTTCGAGATCGTTAAGTCGATCAATGAGCAGGAAGGCGTGACTTTCCTGCTGGCGGAACAGAACACCAACGTCGCCCTGCGCTATGCCCATTACGGCTATATCCTGGAATCGGGCCGGGTGGTGATGGACGGGCCTGCAGCGGAGCTGCGGGAGAACCCGGATGTGAAGGAATTCTACCTCGGCATGTCGGATGAAGGGCGCAAAAGCTTCCGCGACGTGCGCTCGTATCGCCGCCGCAAGAGGTGGCTGAGCTGATGCGGGATGGTGATGTGATGAGCTATTTTGACACGTTAGAGACCCGCAGCGCCGATGAGCGCGCCGCAGATCTGGCCGCGGCTCTGCCGGAGCAGATCGCCCGCGCCCAAACCGCACCGGGCTATGCCAGCCTGCTGGCGGAAGTGGATCCTGCGGCGGTGACCTCACCCGCGGCGCTGGCCGCGCTGCCGGTGCTGCGCAAATCCGAGCTGAGCCGGGCGCAGGCGGCCAATCCGCCCTTTGGCGGCTTTACCGTGAAGCCCGCGCATGGCTTTGCCCATATCTTCCAAAGCCCCGGCCCGATTTACGAGCCCGGCGGCGTGGACGGCGACTGGTGGCGGATGGGGCGTTTCCTGAACGCTGCCGGGGTTGGCCAGGGCGATGTGGTGCAGAACTGCTTTGGCTACCACCTGACGCCGGCGGGGATGATCTTTGAAAACGGCGCCCGGGCAGTGGGTGCGGCTGTGCTGCCCGCAGGCACTGGCCAGACCGAGCTGCAGGTGACCGCCGCGCGGGATGTCGGCGCCACGGCCTATGCCGGCACGCCGGACTACCTGAAGGTGATCCTGGACAAGGCCGATGCGATGGGGGTGAAGCTGGGCTTCTCCAAGGCGGCGGTCGGGGGCGGCGCACTGTTTCCGTCGCTGCGTCAGGAGTATGCCGACCGCGGCATCTCCTGCCTGCAGTGCTATGCCACTGCCGATCTGGGCAATATCGCCTATGAGAGTCCGGCGATGGAGGGGATGATTGTAGACGAGCATGTGATCGTCGAGATCGTCACTCCCGGCACCGGCAATCCAGTGGCACCGGGCGAGGTGGGTGAGGTGGTGGTGACCACGCTTAACCCCGATTACCCGCTGATCCGCTTTGCCACCGGCGATTTGTCGGCGGTGATGCCGGGTGTTTCCCCCTGCGGCCGCACGAATATGCGGATCAAGGGGTGGATGGGCCGCGCCGATCAGACCACCAAGATCAAAGGCATGTTCGTGCGCCCTGAGCAGGTCGCGGCGCTGGTCGACAAACACACCGAGATCGTCAAGGCGCGGGTAGTTGCCAGCCGCGACGGCGAGATGGATGCGATGACGGTGCAGATCGAAGCCGAGGGCGGCGACGAGGCGGCCTTTGCCCGTTCGGTCATTGAGGTCCTGAAGCTCAAAGGCCAGGTCGAAGTTGTGGCGCCGGGCGCGTTGCCCAAGGACGGGCTGGTGATCGAGGATCAGCGCAGTTACGAGTGAGACAGCGGTGATATGGTGGTGAACGGGCGTCATATTCCGGCGCCCGTTTGCTGCTGCCAGGAGCAGCTGGCCTGTGCGGACGCTTTCTGGCTGGAATTTCTGACTGGAATGGTCGTAATAGGGCGGTGCGAATAAACAGCCGGACCCATGACTGCCGCAAATGATCCTATAGAATATGCCCCCAAGGGCAGCCGCCGCGGCGGCAAGAGCGGAGGAGGTGCCTTTGCCCTGCTGGCCTGGGTCGTGGCGCTCTCCTGCGTGCTGCCGATGCTGGCGGTGGCGCTGGCGGCGGGTTTTGGCGGCACCGATACCATCCGCCATCTGGCCGCCACCGTGCTGCCGGGCTATTCGCTGACCACTCTGGCGCTGGTGGCGCTGGTGGCTTTGGGCACCTTTGCAATCGGCACCGGTGCCGCCTGGCTGGTGACAATGGCGCGTTTTCCCGGCGTGCGGTTCCTGGAGGTGGCGCTGGTCTTGCCGCTGGCCTTTCCGGCTTATGTGCTGGCCTATGCCTATACCCATATCCTGGATCATCCCGGCATTGTGCAGGCCACTCTGCGCGAGGTGACCGGCTGGGGGCCGCGGGATTACTGGTTCCCCGAGATCCGCTCCACCGGCGGTGCGGCGGCGATGCTGGTGCTGGTGCTCTACCCCTACGTCTACCTGCTGGCGCGGGCAGCCTTCATGCAGCAGAGCGCAGGTGCCTTTCTGGCGGCGCGGGCCCTGGGCAAGAACGCCTGGCAGGCGTTCTGGATGGTCAGCCTGCCGATGGCGCGGCCCGCCATCGCTTCGGGCGTGCTGCTGGCGGTGATGGAGACAATCGCGGATTTCGGCACGGTGTCCTATTTCGGGGTGCAGACCTTTGCCACCGGCATCTACACTAGCTGGTTCTCGCTGGCCGACCGCGGCGGCGCGGCGCAGCTGGCGTTGTGCCTTCTGGGCTTTGCCCTGACGCTGGCGGTGGTGGAACGGTCCACGCGCGGCCGGGCGAAATACCACCACGCCGGCAAGCACCACAACCAGATGCCCCCGGCGGAGCTGGGCGGGATCAAGGCTGCAGCGGCAGTGTTTTTCTGCGCGGTGCCTGTGGTGCTGGGCTTCCTATTGCCGGTAATCGTACTGTTCACGATGAGCTTTGATTCCGAGCAGAACCTGTTCAGCGGCCGGTACATTGATTTCACCGCAAATTCGATCACCTTGGCGGCAGCGGCGGCCGTGCTCACGGTGGCGGCCGCGGTGTGCCTCGGCTTTTACCAGCGCCTGCGGCCCGGGCGGCTGTCTTCCGTTGCGGCCTATCTGGCACGGCTGGGATACGCGGTGCCCGGCGGGGTGATCGCGGTGGGGCTGATCGTGCCGTTTGCGGCCTTTGACAACGCGCTGGATGCCTGGATGCGCGAGACCTTCGGGATCCGCACCGGCCTGCTGGTAACAGGATCGATCTGGCTGCTGGTGGCGGCTTACGGCGTGCGCTTCATGGCGGCGGCGCTGGGGGCCTATGAGGGCGGCCAGGCCACTATGCATTCCAACATGGACGCGGCGGCGCGCTCGCTGGGGCAAGGGCCGATGGGGATGCTGCGGCGGGTGCATCTGCCGCTTCTGACACCCAGCCTGCTAACGGCGCTGCTGATTGTCTTTGTCGATGTGATGAAGGAACTGCCGGCCACGCTGATCATGCGGCCTTTCAACTTTGACACCCTGGCGGTGCAGGCACACCGGCTGGCGGCGGATGAGCGGCTGGAGGGCGCCGCGGTGCCCTCGCTGGTGATTGTTGCGGTTGGGCTGCTGCCCGTAATCCTGATTTGCCGCCAGGTTGGGCAGCGGCGTTAGGCGCAAGAATTAATAAGAAAGTTCGTTATTTTCTCGCCCCCGGGGATCAGGCGGCCCACCAGGCCTCGATCTCTCCGGGAGAAACGCGGTCTGCGGGGCCCAGGCCCACGAGCAGGGTTTCCGTGGCCTCGCAGCGTTTGGCTTCGACGTGACGGCCTACAACATGCAACTCGTAAGCGCCGCCAGTGGTCAGCACAAAGCCTTTCATGCGGTAGAGGCCGGCTGGCCGTTCGGCAAGCTTATCCCCCAGGGCGCGGCGGTCCAGCACCTCGCTGCTGCGGTGCTGCCAGGTCGCATAGGCAGGATGGGCTGCCACCGAGCGGCCCTTGGGCAGCGGCACGACGTCAAACAGCAGCTCTGCCACCGGCGATCCGTTGAGCACGGTCGGGGTGCGGGCACCGGCTTGCTCCAGCAGCGCTGACAGGGGGGCAGAAATTTCATCGCATTTGGTGGCAATCACCAGATCGGCTGCACGGATCTGCTGCTCCGCCTGCGGCGCAACCAGCGGATCGTTCAGCAGGTTCGCGGCATTTGCTGCATCCACCAGGGTAACAATGCCGGCATAGCTGAGGCCGCTTTCATTCAGCACGGTGTTGGCGATGGAGACCGGGTCGGCGATACCGCTGGCCTCGATCACCAGGTGATCAGGGCGCTCCGGCCGGTTGAGGACCTGATGCAGCGCCAGTGAGAGGTCGCCGTCCATCGAGCAGCAGACGCAGCCATTGGTCAGCGCCAGTTTGCCGCCGTCGGTTTCCTGGATCAGCGCGTCGTCAATATTGACCGCACCGAAGTCGTTCACGATCACGGTCAGCTTCAGCCCGTGATCCTCGGCCAGCAAGCGGTTGATCAGGGTGGTTTTACCCGCGCCCAGATACCCGCTGATAATCGTTACCGGCAACCGGTTCATACGCTCAATTCCTCCCGAGCGCGGCGTGCTCCCGACTGCATGATTCCCCCCGAATTTCAAGATGGGCGAACGTATAGGCCGCAGGTTCAAAACGGTCTAGTAAAAGCGGCGGCATCAGCGGTTTATCTAACTGGCACCGGCGGCTGTGGTTTTTGGGAAACGCAAGGTTACAAAAAAGGCGCGGCAATGCCGCGCCTTTCTGAAAGCTTGTGCGGTGCAGGCTTAGCGCCAGCCTGCATCATTGAAGATCTTCTGCGCTTCGGGCAGGTTCTTGGCAACCTCCGACAAGTTCACATCATCCGGCTTGAAGTGCCCGAGTGCTGCAACGGAGGGGGCCAGGCCAACGCCTGGAACCGCCGGGTATTCGTCATTGCCGGCCGAGAAATACGCCTGGGCGGAATCGCTTGCGAGATACTCCAGGAACTTGATGGCGTTTTCCTTGTTCGGCGCATGTACAGCGACGCCGCCGCCGGACAGGTTCATGTGGGCGCCTTCGGTGTTCTGCGAGGGGAACAGCCAGCCGATCATGTCGCGGCTGTCAGAAACACCTTTGACGTTCT
Organism: Leisingera sp. ANG-M1; assembly: GCF_000813745.1. Taxonomy (GTDB): domain Bacteria; phylum Pseudomonadota; class Alphaproteobacteria; order Rhodobacterales; family Rhodobacteraceae; genus Leisingera. The sequence goes on from NZ_JWLC01000013.1 coordinate 294,869, forward strand.
TGCGGATCGAGCGGGCGAAATAATAGCTGTTGCCGACCGCGATTTCACATTCGCCGGAAACCAGGCCGCGCATCTGATCGGTGTCGCCGCCCTGCGGTTCGCGGGCCATGTTGGCCACCACACCTTCAGCCCATTCGCGGGCTTTTTCGGCGCCGTGGTGGGTGATGATCGAGGCCAGCAGGGTCTGGTTGTATGTATTCTTCGAAGACCGGATGCAGACCATGCCCTGATAGGCGGGGTCGGCGAGATCCAGATAGGTCAGCGGCGGGTTAGAGACTTCATTCTTGTCGTAGAAGATGATGCGGGAGCGCTGGCTGAAGCCAAACCATTGGTTCTCTGCGTCCTGCAGGTAGGCGGGCACACGGGCTTCCAGCACATCGCTGTCGATGCTTTGCAGCACACCGGCATCCTTGGCGCGGGCCAGCCGCGAGGTGTCGACGGTGATCAGGATGTCGGCAGGGGAGTTTTCGCCCTCGGCCTTCATCCGGGCGATCAGTTCATCTGCGTTGCCTTCGATGCGGTTGATGGTGATGCCGGTGGCCTCTTCGAACTCGGAGTAGAGCTGCTCATCGGTGTCATAGTGGCGCGACGAATAGATGTTCAGCTCGCCTTCGGCTGCGGCCGAGGTGGCAATGGCAGCACTCAGCGCGCCGGCAAGTACGGTGGTGGCTTTCAGCATGGGATGTCCCGTTCTTCTGTGGCTTGTTATCCGACTGAAAGAGTCGATTAAAGCAATTGGCAAAAGATGCAATAAATTTCCGACAGAAACACTCGGAAAGTTTGCCCGGATGCATCATGCGGCGGCTGCGGCTGGTGTTGGCAGGCTTGCCGCTGCGGGGCGTAGGCAGGAGGTCTGCGGAACTCTTTTGTGCTTGCGCGGCGGTTGAGCTGGACTGGCCGCTGGCCGCGCTTTAGGGAGCGGACAACCAAGGAGGACTGCATGCCCGCTGCTGAGACCCTGATTGCCTTTCTGGCTGCTTTGGCTTTGCTGGAGCTGTCGCCCGGCCCGGACATGATGCTGGTGATGGGGCGCGGTATCGGCCAGGGGCGGCGGGTGGCGCTGTTCACGGTTGCTGGGATGATTCTGGTGGCCGGAGTGGTGCAGGTCGGGCTGCTGGTTCTGGGGCTTGCCTCTTTGCTGGCAGCTTATCCCTCGGCCTTGGAGGTCATCCGCTGGATCGGCGCGGCTTTTCTGATCTGGCTGGGGCTGCAAATGCTGCGCGCCAGCTTGCGCCCTTCGGCGGTGCTGCGCGAGGTTCGGGCAGTCACTGCACGGCAGGCTGTGCGGCAGGGAGCGGTTAACAGCCTGACCAATCCCAAATCGCTTTTGTTCATGTTCGCCTTCCTGCCCCAGTTTGTGGATCCAGGCGCCGGACCGGTTTGGCTGCAGTTTCTGATCCTCGGCACCCTGCAGAAACTGACGGGCATCATATCTCTGGGCTCTGTTGCTCTGGCTGCCGGCTCTGTGGGGCAATGGCTGGCGCGGCGCCCCGGGCTGGTGGCCTGGCAGGAACGTTTCACCGGGGTGGTGATGATCGGGTTGGGGTTGCGGCTGATTCTGACGGGCCAGGCCGGTGCCGCAGAAGCGCGGGCGCTGCGCTGACCAAGGCGCGGGAGGCTCCCGCCCGTCGCTGGGTTTCTGGAGAAACCTGCTCCCGTTGGGCGTGGCACCGCGCGCCGCGCGGTGCCACGCCCAAGGCTGCCGAGAATCGCCCGGCCTCAGCCGGGGGATCTGCGCGCGCGGGAGTTGCCCGCTTTGCCTGGAATTGGAAATCGGTCCGCCAAACGCAAAAAAACCGCATCGGATGATGCGGTTTTTTGCATGTCGCTGTCTGCGGATCTTAGCCCTGGCGCGCTTTGAACTTGCGCTGGGTCTTGTTGATCACGTAAACGCGGCCTTTGCGGCGCACAACCCGGCAGTCACGGTGCCGGTTCTTCAGCGAGCGGAGCGAGTTCTTGACCTTCATGGCCTCTCTCCTTGTCTGCGGCGCGAACCAGCGCCTGGGTTAGCGGGTGCCTTGGCCTTGACCAGGGCAGTGAATGAGTGGTGGGCGATACAAGGATCGAACTTGTGACCCCTTCGATGTCAACGAAGTGCTCTACCGCTGAGCTAATCGCCCACTCTGGCCTGCGCTGCCTCCTGCCCCTTAGAAGTGAAAGGGGCGCGGGGTGCCGCGCCGGTGAGGGGGTCTATAAATAGAGTCGCGCAGAGGTGCAAGAGCTTTTGACCGCAGAAATTTCCGCTCTATGCTGTTTCTTGCAGAAGAAGCACCGGAGCAAGGATGCCTGATACAGCGTTTTCCGTGATTTCGCCGCAGAAACCGGCCTCAGCCGTGGTTTTTGCCTCTCCGCATAGCGGCACGGACTATTCCGATTCCTTCCTGGAAAAAACGATTCTCGGCCGCAAGGCTGTCCGCAGCTCGGAGGACGCCTTTGTCGACCGGCTGTTTGCGGCGGCGCCGGAATTCGGCGCGCCGCTGCTCACGGCGGTCAAGCCACGGGCCTATCTGGATCTGAATCGCTCGCCCGACGAGCTGGACCCGGCGCTTATCGACGGGGTGCAGAAACGCGGGCAGAACCCGCGGGTGGCATCGGGGCTGGGCGTGATTCCTCGGGTGGTGGCCAATGGCCGCGCGATTTACCGAGGCAAGCTGCCGATGGCCGAGGCAGAGCGGCGGATCCGCTGCTACTGGCATCCCTACCACAAGGCGCTGAAGGGGCTGCTGGACCAGGCGCACCGGCAATTCGGCCAGGCAATTCTGGTGGATTGCCATTCAATGCCGCATGAGGCGATTGATACCATGGCGCCGCGCAGCGGGCCCAAGCCGGAGGTGGTGCTGGGCGACCGGTTCGGGGCGGCGGCCGACAGCGCCATTGTCGACCGGATCGAGGCGGCTTTTGCAGCGGCAGGGCTGAATGTCGCCCGCAACACGCCTTTTGCCGGGGCCTATATTGCCCAGACCTATGGCCGGCCGTCGCGGCGCCAGCATGCAATCCAGGTCGAGATCGACCGGGCGCTCTATATGGACGAGGCCAATATCCGCCCCAATGGGAATTTCGAGACGTTGCAAAGGCTGCTGCGCCAGGTGACTGCGGAAATCGCTGCTATCGGGCAGGAGGAAATGCCGCTGGCGGCAGAATGAGTCGGCACGCGGCGGTTCAGCGCAGGGCGCGGCCTTTGAGAATTGCACCGTCACCGAATTTTTTGCGTATGGCATCGGTGGCACGTTCCGCTTCGGCGCGCCGTCCCGCCTGCGGGTCCAGGAGGTCGCCGCTGTCATCGGCCTGCGATTCCGGCGCAAGATCGGAAATGCCGCAGCCCAGCAGACGGTAAGGCCCTTCATCGCCCACTTGATCCAGCAGGCTGCGGGCAGTGCGGTAGATCTTGTCGGCTATCTGTGTCGGGCTGTGCAGGGTGACGCGCCGGGTCAGCGCCGAATGGTTGGCACGCTTCAGTTTCAAGGTGACCACGCGGCCGGCAAGCTCCCGGGCCTTGGCCCGATCCGAGACCTGCTCGGCCAAACGCCACAGGTGGCCGTCGAGAACATCCAGGCTGGCGGTGTCTTCGAAGAAAGTGGTTTCCTTTGAAATCGACTTGACCGGTGCATTCGCTGACACCCGCCGCCGGTCCTGGCCGCGGGCCAGATGCCAGAGCCGGTCGCCCATCGAACCGAAACGCTGCTGCAACGCGGCCTGATCCCAGCGCAACAGGTCTGAAAAGCTGCGGATGCCGGCCTTTTCCAGGCTGGCCTGGGCTGCGGGGCCGATGCCCCAGATCAGCCGCACCGGCTTCTCGTGCAGGAAGTCAGCGGTCTCTGCCTTGCCGATAACCGAAAATCCGCGCGGCTTGTCGAGGTCGGAGGCCACTTTGGCCAGGAACTTGTTGTGTGAAAGGCCGATGGATCCGGTTACGCCCAGTTCATCCTTCATCTGCTTGACTAGCCGGGCCAGCATCACTGCCGGCGGCGCGCCGTGCAGCTTTTCAGTGCCGGTGAGATCCATGAAGGCCTCATCCAGCGACAGAGGTTCCACTTCCGGGGTCAGCGCGTTCATCATCTTGCGGATTTCGCGGCTGACCTCGACATAGACGCTCATCCGGGGCTTGATCACGACCGCGTCGGGACAAAGCTTCAGCGCCTGAAACATTGGCATGGCCGAGCGTACGCCGCGGATGCGGGCAATGTAGCAGGCGGTGGAGACTACACCGCGCTTGCCGCCGCCGATAATCACCGGCTTGGTTGCCAGCTCCGGATTGTCGCGCTTCTCGACGCTGGCATAAAACGCATCGCAGTCCATATGGGCGATGGTGAGGGAAAACAGTTCCTCATGCGTTTTTACCCGCGGGCTGCCGCAATGGGGACAGCGCCGGAGGGGGGCGATCTGGCTCAGGCAGTCTCGGCACAGGGCATGCATGGCGGCGGGCATTCTGCGGGATGAAGGGACGGGTTAGTGTAGCTTGCGGCGGAGGTCTTGTCTTTAGCGCGGCCCGTTCACAAGTGACAGGCCATGACACAGGCAAAAGATGACATTTCAAGCGGTTTCTCCGGTGCAAAACTGGCGCTTTTTCTTGGGCGGGACTTGCTGGTGATCCAGCGGGACGACAAGCCCGACATTCCTTATCCTGGCTACTGGGACTTGCCGGGCGGCGGCAGGGAAGGGACGGAGAGCCCTGAAGCATGCGCTTTGCGGGAGACACAGGAAGAGGTCGGGCTGGTTCTGCAGCCTGACGTGCTGGTCTGGTCCCGTGCCTATCAGCGTCCGCGGGGGCAGGTTTGGTTCTTTGCTGCGCATATGCCTGCGGCCCTGGCTGGACAAGTCAGGCTTGGGAATGAAGGGCAGCGTTGGGGCCTGATGGCCCCCGAGGCATATTGCGAGCATCCGTTAGCCGTACCGCATTTCGCCGAGCGGCTGCGGGAATACCTGATGGTCAGACCGGGCTGAATACTGGGGCAAAAGAAAGATCCCCCGCTGGTTGGCGGGGGGAAGGTGACAGGCCTCAGGAAGAAAAGCCTGTCTGGGGAGTGTCTCAGTTCCTAGAATCGCGCAGCCTTTGGGGTTTCGCAAAGTTCACTGAGGCCGGCCTGGGGGCGAACCCGCTTGGTGTGCTTTTTAGGGCACAGGACAATTTGGCGCACAAGTCTCTCCGCCCGCTGGTTTCACCAGTGAAATGAGTGGCTTGACGTGGCGTCACTATACTTTTGCGCGCTGGTCAGGGGTGCGGGAATGTGAATGGCGGAAAGATTTATTTCTGCCTAATTTTTAGGCATAGTCGGTTCGGGGCCGGTTCCGGCACACGCCAGCCGCCTTTGCAGGATGTTTTGACCTTGGTGCCGCGGGATTATTCCGTGGGGCCGGTAAGCTCGGCCAGGATAGCTTCAGCGGCTGCGCGGGGGCTTTCAGCCTGCCAGACCGGACGGCCGACAACAATGTGATCGGCGCCATTGGCAATGGCATTTGCCGGGGTCGCCACGCGTTTCTGATCGCCAAGTGCGGCACCCGTGGGGCGCACGCCCGGAGTGACGATCAACTTGCCCTCGGCTTCGGGCAGGGCGCGGATCAGCGCGGCTTCCTGCGGGCTGGCGATCACCCCGTCGGCACCGGCCGCAAAAGCATTGCCCGCGCGTTCCAGCACCAGGTCCTGCACTGTGCCGCCCTTGATCAGCGCGCCGTTCAGGTCCTGCCGGTCCAGCGAAGTAAGGATAGTGACGGCGAGGATCTTAAGGTCTTTGCCGGCCGCGCCTTCCTTGGCGGCCCGCACCACATAAGGATCGCCGTGCACTGTGAGGAAATCGAGGTCGAACTGAGCCAGCCCGCGCACCGCGCTTTCCACGGTAGCGCCGATGTCGAACAGCTTCATGTCGAGGAAGATGCGCTTGCCATGCTCCTGCTTTAGCTCATTGGCCAGCGCCAGCCCGCCGCCGGTCAGCATTCCCAGCCCGATCTTGTAGAAAGAAACCGCATCGCCCAGCTGTTCCGCCAGTTTCAAGCCCGCGATTGCATTGGGGACATCCATGGCAACAATCAGGCGGTCGTCGGCGCGCGGGGCTTGGGTCATGGGAATCCTCGTGTGGCTGGCAGGTTTGGCAAGAAACTGGCGTTTCATACGCGGGGTTCTGCCTTTCGGCAAGGTGCCGATGGAGGCAAGGGAGGGCTCCCGCAACTGAAGCTGTCCCCGCGGGGACAGATTACAGTTTTGGGCCTGGCGCCGCGCTGGCGCGCGGCGCGGTTGCGTTTGGGGTCGGCGGAGCCAAGTTGACGCAGGTCAGGGAAATGCTCATCTTTTCCGTGTTCAATGATCTTGAAGCGGCTGGTCTGCTTCCCACATTGAACCTTGAGGCCCGGACCGGGGCGTGCCGCCAAGCGGGCGCTGCCAAACCAACGGGCGCTTGAAAAAGGAGAGCAAGATGGACTTGAACAAGTTCACAGAGCGTGCGCGGGGATTCGTGCAGGCGGCGCAGACCATTGCGATGCGCGAGGGGCACCAGCGGCTGGTGCCGGAGCATATTCTGAAAGCATTGATGGATGACGATCAGGGGCTGGCGAGCAACCTGATTTCCCGCGCGGGCGGTGCGCCTGCACGCGTGGTTGAGGCCGTCGAGGCGGCTGTTGCCAAACAGCCCAAGGTCAGCGGTGACGCTGCGCAGATCTATTTGGACGGCCAGACCGCCAAGGTGATGGATGAGGCTGCCAAGATTGCCGAAAAGGCAGGCGACAGTTTTGTGCCGGTCGAACGGCTGCTGATGGCGCTGTGCATGGTGAAATCCAAAGCCAAGGATGCCCTGGAGGCTGGCGCAGTCACAGCGCAGAAGCTGAATGAAGCCATCAATGACATCCGCAAGGGGCGGACGGCTGATTCTGCCACCGCCGAGGAAGGCTATGATGCTCTGAAGAAATACGCGCGCGATCTGACCGAGGCGGCACGTGAGGGTAAGATTGACCCGATCATCGGCCGCGACGAAGAAATCCGCCGCTCGATGCAGGTGCTGTCACGCCGGACTAAGAACAATCCGGTTCTGATCGGTGAGCCGGGTGTCGGGAAGACAGCTATCGCCGAAGGCATGGCGCTGCGCATCGTCAACGGCGATGTGCCGGAGTCCCTTCGCGACAAGCAGTTGCTGTCGCTCGACATGGGGGCGCTGATTGCCGGTGCCAAGTACCGCGGTGAGTTCGAGGAACGGCTGAAAGCGGTGCTGACCGAGGTCACTGAGGCTGCGGGTGAGATCATCCTGTTCATCGACGAGATGCACACGCTGGTCGGTGCCGGCAAATCCGACGGGGCCATGGATGCGGCCAACCTGATCAAACCGGCGCTGGCCCGCGGTGAGCTGCACTGCGTCGGTGCCACCACGCTGGATGAATACCGCAAATATGTGGAGAAGGACGCGGCCCTGGCCCGCCGCTTCCAGCCGGTAATGGTGACGGAGCCGACGGTGGAGGACACGGTGTCTATCCTGCGCGGCATCAAGGAGAAATATGAGCTGCACCACGGGGTGCGGATTGCCGATGCGGCTTTGGTCTCGGCGGCGACTTTGTCCAACCGTTATATCACCGACCGCTTCCTGCCGGATAAGGCGATTGACCTGGTGGATGAAGCCGCCAGCCGCCTGCGGATGCAAGTGGACAGCAAGCCGGAGGCGCTGGATGCGCTGGACCGGCAGATCCTGCAGATGCAGATTGAGGAAGAGGCGCTGAAACTGGAGGATGATGCGGCCTCCAAGGACCGGTTGGAGAAACTGCAAAAGGAACTGTCGGACCTGCAGGAGCAATCCGCCGAGATGACCGCGCAGTGGCAGTCGGAGCGGGACAAGCTGGCCTCGGCCCGCGACCTGAAAGAGCAGCTGGACCGCGCCCGCGCCGATCTGGAGATCGCCAAGCGGGAAGGCAATCTGGCCCGCGCGGGCGAGCTGTCTTATGGCGTGATCCCAGAACTGGAGAAGCAGCTGTCGGACGCTGAAGGCCGTGAGGAAAAAGGCCTGATGGTGGAAGAAGCCGTGCGGCCTGCGCAGATCGCCGAAGTGGTGGAACGCTGGACCGGCATTCCGACCTCCAAGATGCTGGAGGGCGAGCGCGAGAAACTGCTGCGTATGGAAGATGAGCTGCACCGCCGGGTGATCGGCCAGAACGCGGCCGTCACCGCGGTGGCCAATGCGGTGCGCCGGGCGCGCGCGGGTCTGAATGACGAGAACCGTCCGCTGGGCTCCTTCCTGCTCCTTGGGCCGACTGGCGTGGGCAAGACTGAGCTCACCAAGGCAGTTGCCGAATTCCTGTTCGACGACGACCACGCCATGGTGCGCATCGACATGTCGGAGTTCATGGAGAAACATTCCGTCGCCCGTCTGATCGGCGCGCCTCCGGGCTATGTCGGCTATGACGAAGGCGGGGTGCTGACCGAAGCGGTGCGCCGCCGCCCCTATCAGGTGGTGCTGTTCGATGAGGTCGAAAAGGCGCATCCGGACGTGTTCAACGTGCTCTTGCAGGTACTGGACGACGGCATGCTGACCGACGGCCAGGGGCGCACTGTGGACTTCAAGCAGACGCTGATTATCCTGACCTCTAACCTTGGCGCGCAGGCCCTGAGCCAGCTGCCGGAGGGCGCCGATGCCTCGGACGCGCGGCGCGACGTGATGGATGCGGTCAAGGCGCATTTCCGGCCCGAGTTCCTGAACCGCTTGGATGAGACCATCATCTTCGATCGTCTGGCCCGCGCCGACATGGACGGAATTGTCGAGATCCAGCTGGCGCGGCTGCTGAAACGGCTGGCAGGTCGCAAGATCGCGCTGGAGCTGGACGAGGCGGCCAAGACCTGGCTCGCGGACGAAGGCTATGACCCAGTGTTCGGCGCCCGGCCCCTGAAGCGGGTGATCCAGCGCGCGTTGCAGAACCCGCTTGCCGAGGCGCTCTTGGGCGGGGAGATCAAGGACGGCGACACCGTTCCGGTCTCGGCCGGCAGTGACGGGCTGATCATCGGCGACCGGCTGGGGACATCAGAGCGGCCCAGGCCTGACGATGCCGTGGTGCATTGAGGGGTAGAGACTGAGGAAAGCCCGCCAGAGATGGCGGGCTTAATGGTTAGGGATCCAGTGAGGTTTCAGTGAAACCGCGGGTGCCGGCTGAATTTATTCCAGGCAGCCAAATGGCACGAAGGAGCTTGCCATGCCCTCGTTCATCGTCATGAGGGTGAGCAGATTGGCAAACTCAAGCTCTTTTGCTGACCGGGGGCAGGCGTTGCCGCGGGTTGTGCAGCCGCTTTCAATGAAGGCGGTGTTGCGGGACAGGAACTCAGTGCTCATGCCATCGCTGCCAAGGTATTCCAGGGCGTCATCCGCGGCGGACTGATAGAGGGCGCACTTTTGTTCTTGCCAATTCTGCCCGTCCTCTGTTGGCGTTTCCGACAAAGCTGAAGTGTTTAGGGAGACAGCAAGCAGCAAGGCGCCTAAACATACTCGGGCAGGTTCAGTTACGTGTAACCGGGGCATCGTGCTTTAACGTCACCCTTCCGCCGCTTCCTTGGCCATCCGGCGTTCATATTTCCGGCGCAGGACTTGCAGGCGGGGTTCCCAGTTGTACCGCGGGTCCTCGTTGGTCTCTGACCAATAGAGCTTGCCGCCATAGCGCCAGGGGTCGAGCACGATGCCTTCGTAAATGCCGTCGCCCTTGGCGGCGATCACGGCGGTCGAGTGGTCGATGCGGAAATCGCTTCTCGGTTCGGCAATGGCGCGCAGCATGGAAAGAGTCTGGAAGTTCTCCTGGTTCAGGCGCGCCTGCATGTCCTCGGCGTAATGCACACAGATGCCGCGCTCCTTGACGCCGCTGTTCACCAGCGTGTTGTGGATGATCGGCGAGGTGGTGACATTATACTGCTCGGCCAGCCGGGCGGAGTAGCTGTAGGCGATCTCGGCGGCGCGGCGGGCTTCATCCGGGTCCACCTCGGGATCGAGAGATTGCAGGGCGCGGGAAAGCTCCGCGACATCATCTTTGGTCGCTGTGGGGCCTGCAGCGCAGCCGGCCAGCGTGGCTGCGGCCAGCAGCATCAAGGAAGCAAAGAGGGATTTCATTTTGGTCTGCCCGTGCCGGAAATTCACTTTCCGGCCACCATAGCGAATGCGTGAAAAAGGTGCAGCGGGGAATTTTCCGGGCAGCGGGTTCCCCCCTGGCGCTACTCTTCGATTGCTTCCTGCACGATGCCGTCCAGCAGATCGTGGATCAGCTGCATATCGCCTTCCGGGAAAGCGCGGAAACCGATGGTAACATATTCCGCCCCCGGCTGTTGGGCCACGAAGATGCCATAGGGGCAGAAGGCGATGTTCATCGGGTCAGCCTCCATCACCTGGCGCGACAGTTTGGCAGAGCAGAAGGAGAACACCTGCGCCCGGGCAAACAGCACCAAGTCCGAGCCGACATCCCCCCGGGTACGCTCCAGCATTTCGCCCACATGGCTGACATGATCGATCACCAGCCCGCGGTTGGTGATGGCGCTTTCCAGGCCGAAGGTTACGTCGTCGTAAGAAAGCGCGGTGGTATAGCTGACCATATCCTGCGCCGCGGCTTGGGTGCCAAGGGCCAGGGCGGCTGCGGTGATGAGCTGTTTCACTTGTCGTCTCCTGCTGCGAATGAGAGGTCTGGGTCTGCCGCGCTGAACATATTAAGGTTTCTGCATGAGTTCCCCGGGGAAGGCCACCGGTTTCTTTGCCGCATGCCCGCTGGTTCATGCGCGGTGAACCAAAGCGTGCTACGTTACAGATCTCTCGCGCAGTCGTGACAGGATATGTTTTGGGTTTTGCGCACGGGGCCGTTACCTCATGTGTAACGGAGATTCAGGAGACATAGATGGCGCGCCGCTGGACCAATGATTTGACCCTTGCAGATGCAACCCCCGAGGCTGCGTTCTGGAACCGCCGCCAGATCATGGCGGGGCTGGCGGGGGCCGGGCTGGCCGCGGCGCTGGGCAGCCGGGCGCAGGCAGAGGAGGCGCTGGAGCCCAACACCTGGGATGAGGTGACCAACTACTGCAACTTCTATGAGTTCGGAACCGGCAAGGGCGACCCGTCCAAATATGCGGACCGGATGACCACTAAGCCCTGGAGCGTCAAAATTGACGGGCTGGTGGACAAGCCGGGCGACTATTCCTTTGAGCAGATCCTGGGCGAGATGACGCTGGAGGAGCGCATCTACCGCTTCCGCTGTGTTGAAGCCTGGTCGATGGTGGTGCCCTGGCAGGGGTTTGAACTGGCGGATATGCTGAATATGGCCGGGGTGCAGGAGGGGGCCAAATATGTGGCCTTCGAAACCCTCTACCGCCCCTCCGAGATGCCCGGTACTGCCTATAAGGTGCTCGATTGGCCTTATCGCGAAGGCCTGCGCCTGGATGAGGCGATGCACCCGCTCACCATGATGGCCACCGGCATCTTCGGTAAACCGCTGCCCAACCAAAATGGCGCACCGCTGCGGCTGGTGGTGCCGTGGAAATACGGCTTCAAGTCGATCAAGTCGGTGGTGCGCATCACCCTGACCGATGAGGAGCCGCCGGCCAGCTGGAACGTTGCCAACCCCCGCGAGTACGGCTTCTATAGCAATGTGAACCCCAATGTCTCGCATCCGCGCTGGAGCCAGGCCAGCGAGCGCCGCATCGGCGGCGGTCTTTTTGCCAGCCGCCAGCCGACGCTGATGTTCAACGGATATGAAACCGAGGTCGCCTCCATGTATGACGGTATGGACCTTGCCAAATATTTCTGACGGGGCCTGTGTGATGGGATCCGTGAACCAGCTGGTGCGCCGCCTGCCTGTTTGGGCGGTTTACCTGATCGGGGCGCTGCCGGCGCCCTGGCTGTTCTATCAGGGGCTCACCGGCGGGCTGGGGGTGGAGCCGATCAAGGCGCTGGAGCATGAATACGGCGAACTGGCGCTGCAGCTGCTGATCCTGACGCTGGCCATCTCACCCCTGCGGCGGCTCCTGGGGCTGAACCTGATGAAATTTCGCCGGGCGATCGGGCTTTTGTGCTTCTTCTATGTGCTGTGCCACCTGCTGGTCTGGCTGGTGCTGGATGTGCAGATCCTGGGGCAAATCCTCGCCGATATTGCCAAGCGGCCTTACATCACCATTGGCATGGGGGCTTTTGTCCTGATGCTGCCGCTGGCGGTGACTTCCAACAATCTGTCGGTCCGCAAGCTGGGCCGCAACTGGCCAAAGCTGCACCGGCTGACTTATGCGGCGGGGCTGCTGGGGGGTATTCACTTTGTGATGCTGGCGAAAGGTTTCCAGTTGGAGCCTCTCGTCTATCTCGGATTGGTGCTCTTGCTGCTGGCCTTGCGCCTGCCTGGCGTGCGCCAGCTTAAACTGGTTCCACTGTCCCGCAGCACGTAGTTTGAAATCAGGGCAATTGGTTTAGAGGCGTCGCATTTTTGCGGCGTCTTTTTTTGGGGCTCTGGCCCCCGTGGCCTGGATTGCGCGAGTCGCTGCGGCCCTTTTCGAGTCGTTTGGCGGTTTGTTCTGTGGGTAAGTT
>NZ_JWLC01000014.1 GCF_000813745.1 Leisingera sp. ANG-M1
CAGTTCAGTTGGGGAGGCTCAGTGGCACAACTCAAGTACACGCTGTAAAAATCGTAGCGTCAGAGCAGCAGGTCAGCCCACGCACAATCTACAATTGGATTGCCTTGGTTGAAGGGCTCGCGGCAGCTGATCGGCTGGCCTACTTGGCGCCTCGGCCGCCACGGCAACGTACTAAGAAAGAAGACCGCGCCAAGTTTCAGCTGTTCATGGATTGGCTGAAAAGCGCATACTTGCGACTGGAAAGTCCGGACTTCGCGCCCTGCTACAGATCTGCCGTGACAATCGCCAAGCAGAACGGCTGGCCTTTCCCGATCCAGAAGACTGCCAAGCGCTGGATAGATGCCGAGGTGCCGCGCACAACCCAGGTCTATTTGCGCCAAGGCGCTAAAGGTCTGCAGCGGTGCTTCCCCGCTCAAATCCGGGACCGTTCCGGCCTTCATGCGATGGAAGCGGTCAACGCCGACTGCCACAAGATCGATGTCTTTGTGAAATGGCCCGACGGCACTGTGAACCGGCCACAGATCGTGGTGTTCCAAGACCTGTATTCTGGCAAGTTCCTATCCTGGCGGGTGGATCATGACCCAAACAAGATCATGGTCATGGCTGCTTTCGGTGAGATGGTCGACAACTGGGGCATCCCCAAACGCTGCCTTTTCGACAACGGCCTTGAGTTCGCCAACAAATGGATGACGGCCGGCGCCCCTACCCGGTTTCGCTTCAAGATCCGAGAAGACGACCCAATCGGTGTCCTGCCATTGTTGGGCATCAAAATTCACTGGGCGAGCCTAGCCAGCGGGCAATCCAAGCCCATTGAACGGAGCTTCGGGGACGTTGCCAAAATCATAGCCAAAGACCCCCGGTTTTCGGGTGCATATGTCGGCAACCGCCCAACTGCCAAGCCGGAAAACTATGGCAGCCGCGCAATCCCGGCGGCAGAGTTTCTGGAGGTTCTGGAAGAAGGTATCGAAGAGCACAACACCCGCACCGGGCGCCGCTCTGACACGGCAAAGGGCCGATCCTTCGACGAAACCTTCGCCGAGAGCTACGCAAGCGCATCGGTTCTAAAGGCAACTGAAGAACAGCGCAATCTGTGGCTGATGGGCCAAGGCACCGCCAAGCTGCACAAGCACAACGGCAGTCTGAAGTTCCACGGCAACGTCTATCACTGCGACTGGATGAGCCAGGAGGCAAACCGCAAGGTTGTTGTACGCTTTGACCCCGAAGACCTGCACAGCGGCGTCCACATCTACAGTCTCGAAGGCGCTCACCTGGGCTTTGCCGAATGCCAGCAGAAAATCGGCTTCTTTGACCTCGAGGGTGCCCTTGCCACCGCCAAGAGGAAGCGGAAAATCGTCAAGACCGAGAAGATACTGGCTGAGCTGCACACCCCGCTTTCGCCGGAGCAGCTTAGCGCCGATCTGAACAAGCACCGCAAGGAAACCACCGCTCTTATGGAAACTAAGGTGGTGAAGCCGGTGTTTCCAAAGAACCCTGGGGTTTCGTCCTTCCGGCAACATTCAAACCCCAGCGTAGAGGCGGCCCAGGAGGTCTTGATCCAGCAAATGGTCCCCAGCCGAAAGAAACCTGCGAAGCCCAGCAAACGGACGGTTTTCAAGGTGGCAGACACACCAGAAGAGCGGTTCAGCCAGGCACGGGACATTGAGCGCAGACAAGAAAACGGCGACCAGGTTGAGGAGCGCGAAGCGGCTTGGCTGGAAGGCTATCAAGGCCACTCGGAATACGAGGCAATGACAGCACTGAAGAAGGCCTTCGGCGGCGATACTGCTGGGTAAATCATAAAAGGTCTCCGCAACCTAGTTGCCCCATGGAGGCGGCAAAGACCGAATAGGAGCAAGCATGAAACAGACTCTTGAGATCGGCAAAAGCTTGCAACCGTTGACCAACGTTGCGAAAATGGCGGCAATGGTGACCGAGCTGCAGAACCGGGTTTTCGGCATGCCCGGTCTGGGAGTTTTTTTCGGCTACCCTGGATACGGCAAGACCTTCGGAGCTATTTTCTGCGCCTCTGCATTTGACGTTATCCATATTTCCATTCAGGGCGACTGGACCAAAAAGACTTTTCTGGAACGGCTTCTCCTAGAACTCGGCATCGCACCAAAGCGGGTAGTGCCGGACATGGTTTTACAGGCCTGTGAAGGGCTGGCCTTGGACGGCCGTACACTGATTATCGACGAAGCGGATTATGCCTTCCGGCGCGGAGTGCTTGAACTGATCCGCGACCTACACGATGGGTCGAATATTCCGGTTGTGATGATCGGCATGGAAGAATTCCCTCACAAGCTCAAGAAATTCGAACTGATCGACAGCCGCGTCATGCTGCGAGAAGCCGCTCAACCGGCCACCATGAAAGATGCCCGCATGCTTGCGGGCGTCTATGCTGAGGGCATCGAAGTTGCTGACGATCTGCTGCATGCCATTCTCGAACGCAACACCGGCAATGTGCGGCGCATGGTAACAGACCTTGCCCAGGTCAAAAGCGAGGCGAGCAAACTCGGCTTGTCGAACATAACCAAAGAGGACTGGGGCGACATGGAGTTTCGCCGCAAGGACGCCCCAAGGCCGCGCGTGGGGTTGCTGAAATGATCCAAGTCTTCACTCGCAACGCAGCCGAAAAAGAGATCCTGGAATTCATCCAGACCCGTTTGCGCTTTACTCACCAGGAGGTTGCCGCACACTGCGAAGCAAGCGATTGGGCACGACAGAATTTCTTGCGTGCTCTGCAGCGCAAAAGCGTGGTCACCGAGTGCGGCAAAGACGGCAGAGTCCAATTTTATACCGTCTGGGGAACTGACCAGGCTAACGACATCATCGTAGCCGCAAATGGCCATGAGCTGGACACCGCCTGGTCTCAGAACCGCCTGGCCAAGCTGCTGGAAAGGATGCACCAGGCCGGCATCGATATTGAATTGCCAACGGCCGAGCCGCGCGGCCCGGAAGAGTGGGAAATCTGGAAATACATTTCCGAACGACCTTACTTCACCTCGGCCGATGTTGCATCCATCTGCGCGTCGGAAACTATCCGCACACGGTTTCTCAAGCGACTGAAGCAAACCAGAGTGATGCGGGTTTGGGGCCGCAGCCAAGGTAAGACTTTCCTGACTGTGAAGACCCCAGAGGAAACCCGCAAGGACGCCAAAGGCAAGCGCGGCACCAAAGAGGGCACGATCTGGTCCGCAATCCGCCACCAGCGACGCTTCCGCCCTATCGACCTGTTTGCAGCGCTGTCCTCAGCCCGTCCGGATATTTCTCAGAAGTACATCCTTGAATACTGCCGGATGCTGCGCCGCGCCGGCTACCTCCGGAACGCAGCGCGTACACGTGGAATGAAGAATGAAACCCCGCTGTTTTTGATAAAGAACACTGGTCCGCTGCCGCCGCAGAGGCGAAACATGACAGTCGTCATCGACACCAACGGCGACAAGATTGTCTACGCGCCAGGAGGGCGTCTAGGATGAGGGATTGCCTGCTGGCCGCAAAGAAATCGGCGCTAAACCGCAACATTTCTTGCCCCAGCGCATTGTTTTCCGTTGGAAATCGAAGTGCTGCAAGCAAAGCCGCCACTTCACGGTTAAGAAAAACTCCCGGTGAACCGATGCATGCTGAAATTGTTTTCTCAGAGCTCCGCCTGCGATACCGTTCGCGGGACCTTTCGGACCTTCGCTGCGGGTGCAGCCTGGGTATCACCTCGCGTCCGCTTTGCTGCAGAAGCGGTGGGCATACCGGATGAGCGCTGAGCTGTCATCGGGTTTCTGATCTGCAGTCCGGCAAGCATCGCGGGTGTCCTGGAAAGCCGGTGCGGACGAAGGAGAACCTAGTCTTTTTCAGGCGGGCCGTTAGTGTTTTGTTAGTTTTTTTGCGTGATTTGCGGGCATATTTCTAACGGAGATTGAAAATGGCTGGAATTGATCAGCAAGGAACCAACGGTGCGGACACCCTGAATGGCACATCCTACGGCGATACGCTAACCGGCCTCGCAGGCGATGATGTGCTTGATGGCGGTGATGGCAACGATTCACTGTATGGCGGCGGCGACCACGATACTCTTTTCGGGCGCGCTGGGAACGACTTCCTGGACGGTGGTGATTATTATGACTGGCTCTACGGCGGCGAAGGTAATGATGAGCTGTTGGGCGGGGGATCCAAAGACTTCCTTGATGGCGGGACTGGCAATGACGAATTGGACGGGGGGAACGACGACGACACCCTGTTTGGCGGGGATGGGGATGATACCCTCGACGGCGGCATTGGCGGAGACGACCTCGACGGTGGCAGCGGAAGAGACATAATAAATGCCGGCGATGGCTATGACACGATCACCCACGATACGGACTATGACACCCTGTTTGATGACTTAGTCAACGGCGGGTCCGGAATTGACACATTGAAGTTCGTCAAGTCCGGCACGAATGACATTGTCGTCGCGAAAACCGCTTCGTTTGACAACATTGAGATTATCGACACGGACCGAAATGAACTCTTCGTTCAGTCGGGGAGAAACAACGATTTGCCAGGCAATATCTACGATTTTTCCGGCATAACTTTTAAGCAAGGCCTGACCACGGTCACTGCTGAGATTACCATCACTGGCGACAAGGCTACCTATATTGCCGGGACAAAAAAAGGTGATCTGATTTCTGCGGATGCCGGACTCTCGGGGAACGACACTCTGATCGGAGGCGAGGGCGGCGACACTCTTCATGGGTACGCCGGGCACGACTCCTTGGTCGGCGGCAAAGATAATGACTTCCTTTATGGAGGGGACGATAATGACACGCTTAAGGGAGAGGAATCGCGCGACTATTTGAGGGGCGGGAAGGGCGATGACAGTCTGGAAGGCGGGAACTACATCGACACCCTGTTCGGCGGGGACGGAGATGATTTTCTCGACGGCGGCATCGGCGGAGACGAGCTTGATGGCGGCAGCGGCAGGGATACGATCCGCGGCGGCGATGGCAACGATACGATAACTCACAATGCTGTAGACGATTGGCTGTATCAGGATCAGGTCAATGGCGATGCAGGGACCAACACGCTGAAGTTTATCAACCTCGAAGTGTCAGACGTGACCATCGGCAAATCTGCAACCTTTTCGAACATCAAATACATCGACGCCAACCATCAGGAGATTTTCGTGGAGGCTGGAAAAGCAGGCGCCTACGACTTCTCTGCAGTAAAGTTCAAAAAAGGCGCCTCTACCGTTACCGCCAAGATCACCGTTTCCGGCGATGAAAACACAAAGGTGATCGGCACCAGCGAGGGAGATCTGATCTCCGGCGATATGGGGGGCACCGGGAATGATACCTTGGAGGGCCGCGGTGGAAGTGACACGCTCAGCGGCCACGCGGGGAACGACTCCTTGGAAGGCGGCATCGGTGGTGACGAGCTTTATGGCGGTGCCGGCGCAGACATGATGGACGGCGGCACAGGCTCTGATCTTCTGGAGGGCGGCAACGGCGATGACGATTTGTTTGGTGACAAAGGGTCTGACACCCTGCGGGGCGGCGACGGGAACGATACCCTGAACGGCTGGAACCAATCAGACACGCTGGACGGCGGCAGTGGCAATGACACGATTACCGGCGGCAGCGGAGCAGACGTGTTCATTTTCGCAGAAGGCACCGATGTTATAACGGACTTTGGCGATGGTGACGATTACATCCGATTCTCGAAAACGCAGCTAGACGTTTGGTCCGTCAGCGAATTGCTAAGCAAAGCAGAACCGGACGGCGGCGATGTTATTTTCACTTTCGACAATGGCGATACGCTCAGAGTCAATGGTGTCAGTGTGGACGACCTTATTGGCGAAATAGGTTTGTTTTGAGACGGGGCGGCTATGTGAAGCTGTCAGGCCGGGGCCGTTGCGGTCCTGGCTGTAGCTGCCGCCGGGCCTTCGGGTAAAGCAGCAGGTAAGGAAGCTGCTGCTTTGCCCTTTTGCGGGGCGGGTTTATGAGGCTGCCATCCAGATCTTGAGTGACCGCCCGGTGCGGCTCTCTGGCCCGCTCACCGCGATTGTTGCTACGCAGTGATAATAGCGGAACTCCAGGGCACGAGTTGGTTAAGGCGGGAGATTTTGATCCGCGATCTCGGCGAAATTCCAGGCGAGAAAATCCTGCAACTCTCCGCTGTTCATCTTGGCGGTTTTGATCGAAGTATAGGCGATAGCCATGGCTTTGCCGCTGCCCTCGGAACCTGCGAACACCCTGTTCTTGCGGTCGATGGCTACCGGTTTTGCGCCGCTTTCTGGATGCTGAAGGCGATTGGCCACACGACGGTTTAAAGGCGGCAATGGGCTGGGAGCGCCTGGTGCGCTTGCAGCATCCCGGCCAGGAAGCAAGGGCAGCAGTGGGCTCCCAGTTGCCTTTTCAGGTCGCAGTGTAAGGCGAGTTCGAGCCTCGCCGTCCAATGCTGCATGGATTTCGAAAATTGGCTATAGCAGTCTTGCGAAACGATTAGCCCCGCAAAGCCCAAGAGGGCGTCTCATGAAAGGCTGCTTGATTGATTTTGATACTCTTCCTGCTGATCCTGCCGACTTACATGTCTCTACTGGCCCAGCTCCTTTATCCTTCTTCGGTTACATTGTGGGTAGACCGCTGGAAGCATAGAGGCAGGTTTGCATTGTTGTTCCTTCGTTACTGGTGGGTAGGCCAGAGAATAGTGACTGGCTATGGGGCGGCAATCAGAACGCAGGCAGGCGTCAGAGAACCTTTTTCGCGTGATTTAGCGATGATCGCCGCTTGCACGCTTTACTTGGTTGCGGCAGTCAAAATCGAACTGGCCTTCCGCTAAACTAGAGGCATCATTGAAGCTCCCGACTGCTCGCGTTCGGCAGCTTTTCACCGTTAGCGACGTGCTGCGCATGCGAGAGGCAACCAAGTGGCCGATGGCAGCTGTGGGCTCGAACCGGACGCCTTCCAGAATCGCAGCGGATGTTGGGAACGAGCCCATACCTATCTTGTACACTGATTATATTCCGACCGGCACGCCACCCGTAACCGGCAAGTTGATACCAGTGACATAGTTTGCCTGCGGTCCCGCAAGATAGGCCACCGCATTCGCCACATCGTTTGGCAAACCCGCATCCCGCAGCGCAACATTAGCGTAGCGCTGAGCCTTAATCTCGTCGAGGGAAACGCCGCTCTCAGCAGCGAGCCGAAAATTGGCTGCGGCATGCATATCCGTCGCTATATAGCCCGGACAAACCGTGTTGCAGAGAATGCCATCAATTCCAAACTCGGCGGCCAACGTCTTGGAAAATCCGACGAGTCCATGCTTCATCGCAGTGTAGGCACCAAACCCCGGTTCTGCGCCAAGGCTTCCTGTAGAGCCTATGTTTATGATCCTTCCGCCACCAATTTTTTGCATTTCGGGGATCACTGCCTGTGACATCATCATCGGACCCAGAATGTTGACGCGAAAGCTATCTTCCCACTGGCCAGGTGTTGTCGAAAGGAAATTGTCTGAGCCGGCTAGCGATCCTGCGTTGTTGACCAGAATATCTATGCGGCCGAACGCTGAATTGGCCTGGGTGATGCACGCCGCCACATCCTCTTGGCGTGTCACGTCTAATCTCACTGCAATTGCCCGGCTTTGGCCTTGGTTTATCTCTGCAACAAGGTCGTCAAGCAAACTCGCTCTGGAACGAGGATCGCCCTGCACTTCCATTGTGCCGTCAATATCTGCGACAACGATGTTAGCACCGTCGGCCGCCAGCCTTAAGGCAATCGCACGACCGATCCCCTGAGGAGCCGACGCACCCGTGACAATGGCCGTTTTCCCTGAAAGAGTTCCCATTTGACGATCCCGTGATTGGCAGATTGTGACGCAACAGCGCTACATGGATATTCAGAGATATCAAGCAATTTGCGAACGGCAGGAAAGGTCCGCTTAGCACCTTTTTGCGACGCGCTGCACATGCGAGGAGCGACCAGACGGCAGATGACGGCAATGGGCTCGGGAGCGCCCACCTGTTCTCACCGCAGCGAGCGGCCGGATCGAGCCCAAAGCGGTCATCGGCAACCGGGCGACTCTTTGCGTCTGCAGCAGGCCGCGAACGGCGCTAAGCGGCCATTGAGAGGTTCGCTAAGGAATGAAGGAGTGTCCCGTTGTCTGGACAATGGTCGCTTGCAAGGGCGGCGTCAGCTTTATGGGGTGTCCAATTAAGGAGCTCGAAGGCGTATGTTGACAGCATGACTGCAGGTGGCTCAAGTTGACCCTTCAGCGGAGCAGGTATACCAAAGAGCCTAAGGACGTCCGAGAAAATCGTCTGAAGGCAAAGGAGCTGGCAGCTAATTTTTCATACGAAAAACTTTAGGCTGAGCCACTTCCGCCGTGGCTCATGTTTCCAGAAATTCTCATCGGTAGCATGGGATGGAGAATGGGCGGAGGTGAGGACTACTTGTTCGATGTGTTCTATCCATACTGGCGGAATCTCACTGACGAACAACAGGACGCTTACCTTCGAAAATTTGATTTGGGTGACTGCTGGCCTGATCGCGAAAGCTGGATCCGAAGCTTGAACCGAAACCGGCGCAATCCATCAAAGGAGAAATGAAGTTGGGAAAGACATTTGGGTTTGGTGCTTTGATACTTGGTTTGACTGCGGGCTCGCAGTGGGCTCCTAGTGTCGCTCATGCGGAACAGGTCTGCAAATTTCACTATATGGAAAATTCTGCAGGCCGAATTGTTGCCTCGGGCACGTTCATTCGAACTGGCAACATTGTCGAAGTGTTTCCAGAAGGAAAAGGGGTGACCGGCGATCCACTTCCCTCAACTATTTACAAATGCGGGCGAGACGTGGATCTGTGTTATGAAGAGAATCCCTTTCTTGCATGGAAGAAAGTGGACTTCTCTTATCCTGGTTTCATGATCTCGGCTAGCGTCTACCCGGACAGCGGAACCATTGGTCTATCGCTATCCAAGGTCACGGACTGCAACGGATCACGTTAAAAACACCTAACCGTCAATGGTTTTAGGAGGAGATGCGCATACTGGTGTTATCGGCAATCCTACCGGCCAGTACCGGAGGACGATGCGCGAACCCTCTCTGGTGTCCAACAAAGGAGCTGACTGGAACGTAAAGAAAAGCCCCGGCGATTGCCGGGGCTTTTGCCGTTTCAGGACCGGTCTTGTGTTCGCATTAGCCGCAGGTTTTTCTGGACTCAAAATTCTTGACATTTTGATCAAGGTTATGCGGAACGAATTGGGTGGGGTAGAGTTCTCCCCTGAAAACCTTGAAGCCTACAAATTTGCCAAAGAGGTTTTTGGCGTTCACCTGGCCGCAGGCCAAAGTGATTACCCGGCCGCTGTCAAAGGTTCGTTTCTCGACACGAATATTCCGGAACTGTGCAGAGTCGGGGTGCTTGAGGCGTGCCTTAACTCCGATCTGAACCTGGTCGATTACTGCTTGTGTGGGGGCGATTGCTTGTTGACCAACCACAGTTTCGGGATTGAAACATCCGGCGGTCAAGAGGATTGCCGAAACAGCGGCGATTCTAAGAGGCATAAATGGTTCCTTCAATAGTGTGCTTGGTTGCCGCGATAAGTGCAGGAAGTCGACACGGCAGACAAGAGCACTTGTTGAGAGGACTTCTGCCTGGCGTGAGGGGTCGAGCTCTTTGCAGTCACTGACCACCAAGCAAGCCCTCGCACCTGCAGAAGGCCGTGAAGCGACGCAGACCGGACACTCAACGCCAAGTTCCAGCAAGGCCGCAAAAGCGGGACGGAGCTGCTGTACATAATGCCATAGCGAAGGTCTGCTTTGACGAAACAACGGGTTAGAGACCTCAGTGTTGCGTTTCTTTTCGGAGTTCAGTCAACTCTGTTGAAAAAGCACAATTACTTCATCTTGGGATGGTGTTTGCCGTAAGCTCATTTCGGCATATCGACAGTTCTCGAGGAACTTGGCCAAGTTGCATTGGTCTGCTGCGGCGCACTCAAAAAACGCTGTCCCTGCGGACAACAGAGCGTCACGCTTGAAGACGTTGGCGAACTCTGCCAATTTTCACTCAACACCAAGCTATTTGGAACCTACCAGATCAGATAAGGGTCTATGGAATGAAATTCACCGCGAAAGCGATTAAAACAGTCGTGGGCCTAACCTTGGGAACAGGGATAGGAACCTTGTCAGCTCATGCGGATGGTAGTTTTGAGGATTTTCGTGCAGTATGTGTAAAAAATGTGCACAGCGTTTCTGCCACTGTTAAGGTACTTAATGAGCGCTTCGACCAGCAAAAAGAGCTCAAATATCATCAAAGATCCAGGAAATTCAGAGTATATGCACCAACCCCGCAGCCTGATGCAATCACAACCTTTCATATCTATGCAGACAATCGGCGAGGGCCGGTTTCACAATGCAGTGTTGTTGATCAATTCGAGAGCGACCCGGAGACACAAATTGGACTACTGGTTGCCTCGTTAAGGCTTCAATCGTACCATCCGGAATGTCCCAAAAATTACTATAAATACGATGGTGATGAGACTTATTGGCGTTCCCAAGAATATCCGGATTATGTGTTCATCACACGCTCATTGCCATTGGAGAAAAGCGTTGTTCTGTCCATTGAAAGTATGTGTTCGACACCGACAAGCTGATTGTAAAGGGTGCAATGCTCTTACCGCTACAGTGCATTTCTGACGCGGCTTTGATCATAAATTTCTTACTAAACTCAGTATTCGGCAAGTTAACAAGCTACCAGGATGCGAGGCTGATTGATGGAACCCGACATTCGAGCGTGTCGCAGCATTTTTCAGTTTGGTCTCGATCCGGTCGCCCGCTGCGGAGAGCACTGACGGGCGCTCTGAGCCCTTTGCGGTCATCAACCACCGCGCGGTCCTTTGCGAGTGCAGCAGGCCGCGAACGACGCTTAGCGGTCATTGCAAGGTCTGGAAGGGAAAGACGGGCAAGCCGAACGTTGCCGCAATTTGCATTCCAAACTCGGTGCCTGAATCAAGGCAAGTCCACCGGCCATTAATCAGTGGCGCACTGCCCCAAAAACCGCTCAATCTCGGACTTCATAAGAGGCCAGCACGGATCGTTCACAGAAGGTATGTGGCTGGAACTCTCGTATGTCACAAGCCGAGCGTCGGGCAGGAGAGACGCCATCAGCCTCCCCTGTTCAGCGGGATGCATTCGATCGCCATCGCAATGCAAAACAAGGCACGGGATTTTAATACCGGGGAGAATATCGGTAACATCAATTTCATCCAGAGCTTTGCGATAACTGCTGATCATTTCGGCCGTAATCATGTTGCGCATAGCTTCCGCAAAATCACGACGGTCTTCGACGCTCGCCAGCGGCACTATCATGTCCGCCATCATGTCTCGAAGCGAAGGGTACTCGTCATCCCAACCTACTTTCAACATCGTCTGCATGGCGCTTGCTTTCTCCTGATCCTTTTTCACAGGACGTTTGGATCGGCCAAGCGGAAAGCCTCCGACCATCACAATGCCCGAGACCCTCTCCGGATACCGGGCTGCGAAAGCGGCCGCCACCGCGCACCCTTGAGACATACCGAGGATGGTCGCTCTCTCAACTTCAGCAGCGTCAAAGACTGCCCGTAAATCCTCAATCATTGCTTTGAAGCTGATTTCAGGTACTTCGCGATCAGACAGACCGTTCCCACGCGCGTCGAAATGAATGAACTTATTTGAGCGAGAAAAAGCCCTGATAAAGTGACCCAAGAGCGGAAGACGCCAGTCCATGTCGAGACGGCTGATCCACGCAGGCGCCCGGACTAACGGCGGACCGTTGCCAACGGCAGTCCAAGCTAACCTGACACCATCGGCGCTCTTGGCGAAACGAATGTCCTGTCCCTTTTCAAGGCCCGCCGCTTCCGAAGCGGTGTCCTCTCCGCTTGCATCTACAGACATGACCTGCAGCGGTTCCTCGATATTCTTGAAACGATGGGTCCCCTCATTCCGAAAGCGAACTGGAAGACCGCTCCCTGCCAGGTCAGTCACGAGCTTTGAAACGAAAATCCCGCCCTCGGGCGCGACCGCTTCTAGTCTCGCCGCAACATTGACGGCTTCGCCAAAGATATCACCCTCTGAAACGGTGACGTCACCGGCATGAACGCCCATCCGAAGCGACAACCGCTCCGGATAATCATACGGAGCAGGCGCCGAACCCATGCGTTCCTGGATTTCTGCGGCACAGAGAACAGCATCCCTTGCTGACCCAAACTCAACGATGGCGCCATCCCCCATCAGTTTGACGACGCGCCCGCTGTGCGCCTTGACTTTGGGCCTGACTGTCGAACGGAATATCTCGTCAAGTGCGTGTAGCAGCTCGTCTCTTCCGGAATGCATCATACGGCTGAAACCGGCCACGTCCATTGCCAAAACGCTGGAAAGTCTGCGCTGCGCCATCGGTCGCCTCCTGGAACGATCCCCAAGAGCGTATGATCTTTTTCACTGACTGTGCAAACGGCTTGTATCGGGGCCCGATCCCGCCATCCGCCGCAGTACGCATCTGCGGCTGGTTCGAGCCCATAGCGGTCTTTGATCGCCTGCTAGGCCCTCGCAGGCGCAGCACGTCGCAAACCGCAGCCAAGCGGCCATTGAAAAGCTAGCGAAGGAAGGACGGTTAAGTGGAAACAAAGTGGACGCGAAATACAGGACGACCGAGCCTTCGTTAAAGCCAGATTACCTGAAAGTGCCAAACGTGCGGCACTTGTAGATGCCTGCCTTCTCGTTTGCAGTCACGACCCGTGCAACTGTCTCTTTGGATTTGGCGGTGGTGTTACCCTTACATGTCTCTAGGGCTGCTGTGCGGGCTTCTGAAGCAGAGCTGAAGTCCCAAGCAAAGCCGGATGCGCCCGTCTTACTTGTAGCTATGGCGATGTAATTCCCGGTCTGGGTTTCTCGCACGGCGTTTTCCCACGTACTTCTATTCTGATCTGGAATAAACACGTTACCTTCAGAAAGTTTGGTGGGTCCGAGTGTAGCGTATAGTACGCAGCCCCGCTGATAGAAGGCCTCGCAATCCACTTGAGCCGCTGCCTTTGCGTCTTCAACGGAGAAGCGACGCGACTGCCACGAGAATGCTCTTCCATCCTCTGTGACATACATTGCCCCGTACACCCCACCTGTTCTTTGGAACCCATTGAAGCCTGCTAGGGCATTGCTTTCGAGTTTAATCTCTGAATGCACTGTTACCTCAGTTTCGTCGGCGAAACTTACGCGCTGTTTGCTTACTGAAGCTGTTGCTAGTGTCTCGTGCAAAGGACTGGTCGGCATACAGGCAGCACTCAGACTTGTGCAGATCGCCAAAGTCGTTGCTCTTATGCGGAGCTTTGTTTCTGACATTTCCCAATCCGTTTTGCCCAAAATTTCTGAAAGTATCCGAGCAAACGTGCTCTCTGTTCGTAAAAACGTCAAGTGAGGGTTCTACTGCTGTTCGGACCTGTGGCTCTCCATGACATCGGAGTTTCCGCTTTCTGATGGCGGTCGACAGTCGACCGGCCAAAGTTTAGCCCGTGAAGTCAGCAGCCCACGACAGATAGGGCTCGATTTCGCCATGCACTGTGATGAGTACATGCGGTGGTTCGAGCCCTTGGCTGCCGCTGGCCAAGTGAGGCCACCTCGCAGCTGCAGTATGTCGATTCCAGCCCAAAGCAGATATGATCTTGGCACATCCTGAGATGCGTGCTGTCTGAAGGGCGGTCGGATTCCGGTCACTCTTCGCATGCGAAAAAATTATTGTGAAGAAGCTAAAGCGGACCATGGTCACAGGATCATATCCGTCGCGATAAAAGTCGGCGATAAGCTGATAGCGTTGCGCACAAGGCGTGACGCTCTTTTTTGTTGCCCTGAAACACTCTCAGTTTACGTTGGCTGTATCATTCTTCGTTCGTCATGAAAACTTCCTCCACCCCGAATTGGGCAGTTTACAGGAAGTGTCCAGAGAGTCCGTGCATATCCACAATCGGCTCAGTCAGCGGCAGTTTGAGCGCGGGCTGCATTTTATGTAACGGGTCTGGCGCGCAGCTTTGCGTGCGCCGCGTCCACGGCGGACTGTTCCTACAGCATCTACGCTCATCGATTCCGCTCCTCTAGCCACAGGCGTTTTTCAGTCAGCAGATGGTCAAACAGGTACGGCAAAGTCATCGTCCCCAACTCCGTCGACTGCCATGTACCCCCACTCGCCTTTATCAGCTTGAGCGTTTCCATGGCTCTGAACTCTCTTGCCTTGATCGAAGCATCGGCAATCGGCCAATTGGGACGCAAAGAGGTGAACCGCATCATGTGTAGGAGTTTGCTTGGCATCTTGTCGAAACTCTTTCGGTTCGCAGCGATGCCTTTGGACGTTCGCACCAGGTCTTTTGGGGTCAGGCTATCGACCAAGCTTGCTGCAACAAAACCCAAAAAGTGGAGCTGCTGCGCGTCACGCAGTTCCCACTGCGCCATGGTTCCGTGCAGATCAACTTCCACACGGTCCAAATAACCGAACCGAGTCAGGCGGCCATAAAGCTCATGTGTAACAGTTCCTTTGGATGTCATCAGTCCTGCAGTTTCGCCTGCGCGGGCGCTTTCTATCGCGCCAATCATCGCGGATCGGTCTCCAACGCTCAGGCCCTGGACCAGGAAGAAACACTCTGCGAACCACAGCGGCGCTTCGATTTCATATGTGTCGGTCGACACCTGCATGGGCTCTTGCGCCCCATTCACAAGGCTGCGGAGCCGTTTCCTCAAAAGACCGAACATAGCTAGAGTGACTCCTGATCTGCCGGATCTGTCAGGTCGATCCAGATCGTAGTGGTTTCTCTGTATATGAACCCAATTTTCCGAGATGTCGCAATGTCTGCTATCGCGACTGGGCCCACAAAAAAACGAGCGTTGTTGGATACCTCTTGGCTTATGACTGCGGCGTTAACAGATCTTAGTTGTGTCGAAATCCTGGGCCTTTGTTCCAATGTCGGCTTAGGGCTGCCTCCCAACAGAGGCACGCAAAACTTTGCAACTTGGCAAAGTCCGGTTTCTGCGCAAAGCCACCGTTGCGCGCTGCCTATTGCTGCGCGAGCGGCGAACGGCGGCTCTGTCCGCGTCCGTCTCTCCCTGCGGGACGTAGCAATGGCCGCTTTGCGTGGGGGATCGACTTGCTGCGCCTGCGAGAGCCTGGCAAGCGATCAATGACCGCTATGGGCTCTTTTCAGGCGTTCGCTTCAACGTCTTTCAATGTCCGCCATGCGGGTAAGTAGTCGGCTCCGACTGCTGTATCCTATCCGAGTGGCAACGGCCGCTCAGGGCCCGATACGTGCCTTCCACGGAGCACCCACAAACTAGTTTGCTAAGCTTTTTGTGATACGGGTCCGTTTTCCCGCCCCGGACCTTCAATTCCCCCCTTAAGAGTCACGCACTCCAAAGGGAAGTGTCCCAAGGTCGGCGGCGCGGTGGCCTTCTGAATCCAGGTTTTGCCACTAAAAGAGTAAGATCGCAAAAATGAGTTGCTGCAACGGGAAGTGTCCCGCACTGCAATGCGAAGTGTCCCGTTACAAACGAGTTGCGGCAACGGGAAGTGTCCCGCACTGCAACGCGAAGTGTCCCGCTACACTCCTAACAATCCCGCTACAACAGCAGAACAAGGTGTGCCGCTGCAGCCGGATCGCCTTCTGCACCCCAATGTGAAAAATGTTTACATGAGGGCTTGAAAGATCCCCTCCGCCCTCCGATATGCATTCATGTGAAAAGGATTTACATCAAGCCGCAACCAGGAGGACCCCGATGACGAGTTTCAACCCAACCGCCCCGCGCGCGCCGCTGCAGGGCTGGTTTTCCCGCAGCGAAGCCTGGCTTGACAGCAAGGGCAAAGGTGCATGGATCGCCGCAATGGTCCTTGGTTTTGTGTTCTTCTGGCCGGTTGGCCTCGCCCTTCTCTTCTACATGATCTGGAACAAACGCATGTTCAGCAAATCCTGCCGCAGCCACAAACGCGCAGCCTGGTCGCATGGTTTCTCGGCGATGAAACCCTCGGGCAACAGCGCCTTTGACGCCTACAAAGCCGACACCCTGCGCCGCCTGGAACAAGAGCAGCACGACTTCGAGGCCTTCCTCCAGCGCCTGCGCGAAGCCAAGGACAAGGCGGAGTTCGACGAATTCATGGACGAGCGCGCCCGAGCGGCTGCAAGCGAAGATCTGGAGGACAACGGCGAAGGCAGCGGCGAACCCAAGCGCCACTGAGCGACGCATCCTCTGCCGGCCCCTCCCGTCCGGGCGGGGCCGGGACCTTCATTTCTGTTCAGCAAAGGACCCGTTTATGACCGCCCTGCCCGACCCCGACTACCAGGCAGAATTCTACACCTCTGTTCCCGCCAAGCGGCTGGTGGCCTGGATCATCGACAGTATCGTGATTTTTGCCTTCAGCGCCGGCGCAGTGCTGCTGACCGCCTTCACCGGGCTCCTGATCCTGCCGGTTTTGTACTTGGCCGTCGGGTTTGCCTACCGGACGGTAACCATTGCCAATGGCTCAGCCACCTGGGGCATGCGCTTTGCCGGGATCGAGCTGCGCGACGGATCCGGCCAGCGCCTCGACAGCGGCCTGGCGGCGCTGCACACCGCGGGCTATTCATTGTCTCTGGCACTGCCGGTGCTGCAGGTGATTTCGGTGATCCTGATGCTGACCTCATCGCGCGGCCAAGGGCTGACCGACCACTTCCTCGGCACCGTGATGCTGAACCGGCGGGTTTGATCCCATCCTGATGTGCTGAGTTCCGGCTGCTAGGCTGGCTCTGCCCGGCAGCCTAGCATTCCGGCTGGATACTGAACCATGGCACACAATATCTTCTTTTTCATGGCATTTGCCATGACCGCTCACCCTCGGAGACCAGCCTTGGCAAGCCCGGAATTGAAATTCCGGTACACGTTCTGGTGCAGATCAACCTCGCCGCGCTTCCGGTTTGCAAGTTTGCAGCCAGGCTGCTGCGTGGTGATACCTGCTTTGTTCCCTATGCCCCGCCCCTTCCGCCGATGATGGCAAGGCCAAAGAACGCGGGCGCGGCGTCAGGACCATCTGTAGCGAATGCGACCGGAGCTTTCCCTTAGGGGTGTCGCAAAAGCACTTGCTCCCGGATTTCCATCCGGCCCACGCCCGCAAGGATCCTGACAACGGATCGGCCCGAGGCAAAGCAGAGGCACCGTCTTTGCCATCAGCCGCAAGCCCCCGTTAATCCATTTTCCACAACGCCACTTGGCGCCTAGCCTGCACGGCGCTATCATCAGTCCGGTAATTGCCACATGTCTGTCCCGCAATCCTGCTGAAGAGTTCTGATGCGCCATACCCTTCCCATTGCACCGCAGTTTTACGTGACAGCGCCGCAGCCTTGCCCCTATCTGGCAGACCGGATGGAACGCAAGCTGTTCACCGCCCTGCAGGGCGACGGGGTAGAGCAGCTCAACAACAGCCTCAGCCAGCAGGGGTTCAGGCGTTCGCAGAATGTGCTGTACCGCCCGTCCTGCTCGGAATGCTCCGCCTGCCTTTCGGCCCGGATCGACGTGGCCGCTTTTACCGCGACCCGCAGTCAGAAACGCACCCTGAAGCGCAACGCGCATCTTGAGCGGCGGGCAACCTCGCCCTGGGCAACCGAGGATCAGTTTGCCCTGTTCCGCCGCTACCTCGACAGCCGCCACGCCGACGGCGGCATGGCCGATATGGATGTGTTCGAATACGCCGCGATGATCGAAGAGACCCCGGTGCGCAGCCGGGTGGTGGAATATGCCGAACCGGGCACCAGCCAGCTGACGGCGGTCTCGCTGACGGACGTGCTGGAGGACGGGCTCAGCATGGTCTATTCCTTCTACGCGCCGGATCAGCCGCAGAACTCGCTCGGCACCTTCATGATCTTGGACCACATCCAGATCGCGCGTGAGGCCGGTTTGCCTTACGTCTACCTCGGCTATTGGGTGCCAGGCAGTCAGAAGATGGGTTACAAAGCAAAGTTTTCCGGCCTGGAAATCTACCACCGCAGCGAGTGGAAAAGAATGACCGACCCGTCTGAATACGAGACCGCCAGCCACCCGCTTTCAACCGACCCGATTGCCGAGCAGGTGGCCAACATTCAGCTGCCCGAGCAGCCGATTCACCGAAAACGCTGATGCAGTATCTGCACGCTGTCTCGCTGGTGGTGCCGGATTATGACGCCGCCATCGCCTTTTACTGCGGCCAGCTGGGCTGGCAGCTGGCCGAGAACATCGACCAGGGCCGCAAGCGCTGGGTGCGCATCCTGCCGCCAGGCGCAGACCAGGGCAGCCTGATCCTGGCCCGCGCCGAGGGGCCGGATCAGCAAGCCGCCATCGGCAACCAGTTCGGCGGCCGCGTCGGTCTGTTCCTGGCCACTGATGATTTCACCCGCGACCATGCTGCCATGCTGGCCCAGGGCGTCACCTTCGAAGAAGATCCCCGCTTTGAGCCCTATGGCACCGTTGCGGTCTGGCGTGATCCTTTTGGCAACCGCTGGGACCTGATCCAGTTCGCTTGACCCTGCCAGTCACCGTTGCTTCTTTCTGGTCCCAAATACCCCGGGGTGAATGCGCGCGCCGCGCGCAGAGGGGCAGCGCCCCCGCCCTGGCACAAAAGCAAAGGGGCCCCGGCAAGGGCCCCTTTTCCGTTTCCTTCCTCTGATCCCGATCAGTTCGGGATCAGCGCAGGCACGATGGTCACAATCGCCGGGAACATCCACAGGATACCGATGCCCACCACCTGGATCAGCACAAACGGCACGATCCCGCGGTAGATATGGCCTGTGGTCACCTCCTTGGGTGCCACCCCGCGCAGGTAGAACAGCGCAAACCCGAAGGGCGGTGTCAGGAACGAAGTCTGCAGGTTCACCGCCACCATGATGGTGACCCATTTCGGATCAAACGAGCCGCCATAGATCACCGGCCCGACGATCGGGATCACGATGTAGATGATCTCCAGGAAGTCCAGCACAAAGCCCAGGATGAACAGCACGATCATCACGATGATGAACACCGTCATCTCGTTGTCAAAGCTCTTCAGGAACTGCTGGATATAGTGCTCGCCGCCAAAGGAGATCACCACCAGGTTCAAAAGCTGCGAACCGATCAGGATGGTGAAAACCATCGAGGTCACCTTGGCGGTTTCCCGCACCACCGGGGTCAGCACGCCCGACTTGAACAGCACCCAGCAGCCGTAAAGCAGGCCGAACAGCGCATAGAGGTAGGTGGCATAGGCGGCAAAGAAGGCTACCCAGCTTTCAAAGCTTACATCACCCTGGTTCACCCGCAGGTCAAAGTTCATGCCGATCAGGATGCAGAGCATCACGGCAAAGGTGGACCAGATGATGATCTTGCCCGATTTGCCTTCGTCCTGCAGCTTGCGGTAGGCCGCCAGCATGATGGCGCCGCCTGCCCCCAGCGCCGCGGCGGGCGTCGGGTTGGTGATGCCGCCCAGGATCGAGCCCAGCACCGCAACGATCAGCACCAGCGGCGGGAACACCACCCGGATCAGATCGTTCCTGGCGCAGCGCGCTGCAGCTTCCTTGCAGCCGTAGAGCGCCAGCAGCACCGGCAGCGCGATCCAGAGCACCGTCACGCCCGCGGATGTGGTCGGTGCAACCGCCACCAGATCCACCAAGGCAATCAGCAGAACACCAATGGCGCCAAGGATCAGCGGCTTGGCATCGCGCGACGGTGCAACGCCGCGGCCGAATGCCAGCACCAGGCCGAGCAGAACCATGATCACGGTGATGCCGGTGCCAATCGGCGCAGCAGCGGCGATCTTGGCGTCACGGGCTGCGGCGATTTCTTCCTCGCTCAGCTTTTCTGCCAGCGTCACACCGCCTGCGGCGTCAATGGCTTCCTGTTCTGCCACTGCGGCGTCCCAGGCCTCCTGCCCGTGCAGATCGATCATCGAAGCCTTGCACTCGGCGCCCACATTGGTGCGCAGCGACGCGGTTTCACCAGCGTCCGAGAAGGCCGAAACGGTGATGTTCTGGCTGCCGATCACGTTGAAGCTCGACAGCAGCACCGCACCGCCGATCAGCGCAGCCGGAACGCCCAGGAACCAGATCAGGCCTTCGTTGCGGGTGATCACCTCGCCGGTGCCGCCCTCGATGGTCACAGCGGGAGCTTTATGCGGGTTCAAGAGCGCATAGCCAAAGGCATAGATCGCGTAGAGCAGCGCCAGCAGGATGCCTGGCAGCAGCGCCGCCTGGAACAATGTGCCAACTGAAACCACCGCAGGCTCGCCCAGATAGGTCAGCGCATCGGAACAGCCGGCCTCTGCCGCGCGGGTTTCCTGCGCAGTGGAATAGAGGTCGCCTGCCAGTGTGCCCAAAAGAACGATCACAATCGACGGCGGAATGATCTGCCCCAGGGTGCCCGAGGCGGCAATCACACCGGTCGCCAGCTCCGGCGAATAGTTGTTGCGCAGCATGGTCGGCAGCGCCAGCAGGCCCATGGTCACCACAGTAGCGCCGACGATGCCGGTGGAGGCCGCCAGGAAAGCGCCCACAACCACAATCGATACCGCCAGACCGCCGGGCAGCGGACCAAAGACGCGCGCCATGG
The DNA here is from genome assembly GCF_000813745.1 of Leisingera sp. ANG-M1. Classification (GTDB taxonomy): domain Bacteria; phylum Pseudomonadota; class Alphaproteobacteria; order Rhodobacterales; family Rhodobacteraceae; genus Leisingera. The sequence goes on from NZ_JWLC01000014.1 coordinate 20,546, forward strand.
TGGTCAGCAGGTCGTTGGCGATCTTGGAGCGCTCCAGGGTGATGCCCATCAGCACGAACATCAGCACCGCCAGCAGGGTTTCAATCGACGCGCCCGCCAGCACCCGCTCGTTCATGCGGTTGACGATGAAGGAGATGTTGCGGTCCAGCGCCACTTCCCAGCCCTGCGCGAACACGGGTTCCGCTAGTCTTGGCAAATCCGGGTAGCGGAAGACTGACACCTTGTCGGGTCTGATGCCCGAATTCAGCAGATCGCGGTAGGCCTGCGAAGAGGTATCAATCGCCTGGTGGATCAGGATGCCGGCGCTGTCCAGCGCCGCAATGATCCCGAAGGAGATGATCCCGGCACCGCCGATGGCAAAGGCCACCGGGAAGCCGGAGAGGATGCCCCCGAAGAGGCAGAAGAATACGATGAGCAGGCCGATCTCGACGCCATCAAGTCCAAATAGCATGTTTCCGACGTCCCTTTAGTGCGTGCCTTCGTAGGCTTCTTCACCCTCTCCAAGGCTGTCCTTGTCGAGGTATTTGTTTTCACTGCCCTGGCCTTCGACGAACTCGAGGAACGAGCGGTAGAAGAAGGCAATGGCGTGCAGGAACACGAGGCCCGCAAACAGCACCAGCAGGATCTTGAACAGGAAGTATGCGTTGAACCCGTTGGGGCTGAAGCCGATGGTCTCGACGTTCCAGCGCAGCGCGCGGGACTTCATCACCAGCCTTTCCAGGCTGTCCGAGGCCGAAGGCTTCGGCACGATCAGGTGCCGCCAGAGGAAGAACCAGCCGTACATCCACGTCAGCACCGCGGCAGGCATCATGAACAGAAGCGAGCCGAGCATGTCCACAACCTTCTTGGCGCGGAAGCTGATGCCGGAGTAGATCAGGTCAACGCGCACGTGGCCGCCCTGCACAAAGGTGTAAGTCACGCAAAGACAGACGACCAAGGCATTGTAAAACTTCAGTTCTTCGGCAAACCAGCTGATGTCCTGGCTGAACGGGATGCCAAAGCCGAAGCTGATGTCCGGCCGGGCAAAGACGCGCTGCATGAAGACGATGATGATCTGCTGCAGGACCATCAAAAGGCCGGCCCAGGCAAAGAAGCGGCCAACGGTATTGGCCATGCCTTCCAGGCCCCGCACCATGCCCCACATGAAGCCGCGGAAGTAAAGCCCCACGCCGGTCAGCACCAGGAAGGTGGTGAAGACAACAAAAAAGAACTCGACCGAACCGCCATAGTAGACGAAGCGCATGACCGAGGCCTTGTCGGACCAGTCGAGCCAAAGCTGCGGATGGGTGATGGCGTAGCCGAAATTATAGAAGGCGCCTGCGAGGTTCTGGATCAGCCAGACGAGCCCGCCCCAGATTGCGCCAAAGAAGGTGATGCCACTCTCTTCCTGCATATTTCCCCCGGGAAGATTGCTGCGAAGCTGCTGCGCTGGGTTGGGCACGCGGCGTTTGCCGGCCGTCCCGCGTCTTTAGCAACTGCATGTGGATCCCCCGCGTCGCGCGCGGAGGATCCGATGAATGCCGGTACGGCAGATTAGCCCAGAACGCGGTCGCGCTGAACGCGGTAGGCGCCTTCGGATTTGGTGATCCAGCCCGAGGAAGCTTTCATCGACGCTTCGACGCTGCCGCGGATCTTTGCGAACAGTTCGTCGCCCATGAACTCGTCCAGGGTTTCCTTGGTCGCGGAGCCGAAGGCATCCCAGACGCTGTCCGGGAATTCCAGGGTCTTCACGCCGCCGGACTGCAGGCGCTGCAGCGCTGCACCGTTGTTGTTCATGAACTGCGCCAGGCTCCACTGGTGGCCGGCGGCCGCTGCCATCTCGATGATCTTCTGATGGGCAGGCGACAGGCTTTCAAAGACGTCGCGGTTGGTGGCAACCGACAGCGCCGCGCCCGGCTCGTGGAAGCCCGCGGTGTAGTAGGTCTTGGTGATTTCCTGGAAGCCGGCCTTTTCGTCAGCCCAGGGGCCGATCCACTCGGTGCCGTCGATCGCGCCGGAGGACAGCGCCTGATACACTTCGGAGCCCGGGATGTTCTGGACGGATGCGCCCAGTTTGCCCAGCGCCTTGCCGCCCAGGCCCGGCATCCGGAACTTCAGGCCGTTGAAGTCTTCGGGGCCGTTGATTTCCTTGTTGAACCAGCCGCCGGCCTGCGGGCCGGTGTTGCCGCCGATGAAGGACTTCAGGCCGAAGATCTGGCCCAGCTCGTCATGCAGCGCATGGCCTTCTCCGTGGTAGTACCAGTTCACCAGCTCCTGCGGGGTCATGCCGAAAGGCACGGCGGTGAAATAGGCATAGCCCGGGTGCTGGCTGACAAAATAGTAGTCGGCAGCGTGGTACATGTCGGCCTGGCCTGCGGTCACAGCGTCGAACACCTCGAACGCGCCAACCAGCTCGCCTGCGGCTTTCAGGTCGATGGTCAGGTCGCCATCGGACATGGTGGTGATGGTGTCAGCAACAAACTGCGCAGAGTCATGCACACCGGCCAGGCCGCGGCCCCAGGTGGTGACCATGGTCAGGGTGCGCTTGCCCTGGGCATAGGCCGGTGCGGCCAGGGTGCTGGCTGCTGCTGCGGTCCCGCCCAGCGCGGAAGTTCTCAAGAAAGAACGGCGATCCATAAATTACTCCTCCCATTATAAATCGGATGCCCGGGGATTTGCCCCTCGGGCGGATCGGTTCGAGTGGGGCCAGCCTAGCGGCGGTGAATTTTATGTGAATACCTACTACTGCGTAGAACGGAACGTTTTTGCCCGGTTTGCCGGCAATGTTCGCGCATTTTTGGCGCGAGACGGCAATACTGCACACCCGCACTGCGCGCAATTCTGCCCTGCCCCTCTGATTCTTCTGGGCGGCCGCACCATGATTCGGTACAAGAATCTGACCAATTCCGGGACTTCGCGCATGCGCCTGCTCGACACCTTTCTGCGCCCCACTTACGCGCAGAAACTCTCTCTGCTGATGACCCTGCCGCTGATTGTGGCGGGCACCGCGATTGCGGTGCTGGTGGGATATCAGTCCCGTGCCCTGGCCGAACGCGAAATCCAGGCGCTGGAGCTGCAGCTTTTGGAGGCCAAGAAGGCAGAGCTGCGCAACTACGTCACCCAGGCGCGCAACGGCTTTGCCCATATCTATGGCCTTGCCGCACCCGATGATGCCGATGCCAAAGAGCGGGTGACCCAGATCCTCGCGGCGATGATCTACGGCAAGGACGGGTTCTTCTTTGTTTATGACTACGACGGCACCAACCTGGTGAGCCCGCGGCAGACCGAATTTATCAACCGCAACTGGGCGGGATTGACGGACAGCGCAGGCGTGCCGGTGGTGGATGAGTTCATCCGTCTCGCCCGTGACGGTGCCGGCTGGCATAGTTTCACCTGGGAAAAGCCCTCAACCGGGGAAGAGGCGCAGATGATCGCCTATGTGCTGGGCCTGCAGGACTGGCAATGGGCCATCGGCACCGGCGTGTTTATCGACGATGTGCTGGCCACAGTGGCCGCGTCACGCGCCGAGGTCGAGGCACGGGTGCAGCGCACCTTCTTCTATATCGGCGGCATCACCCTGGTATCGCTGATGCTTGTCTTCGCCTCCGGCATGTTCCTCAACATCCGCGAGCGCCGCCTGGCCGACGCTAAACTTAAGGAGCTGACCCAGCGGGTGTTTGACGCCCAGGAGGAAGAGCGCGGCCGGGTGGCACGCGAACTGCACGACGGGATCAGCCAGCTACTGGTCGGCGTGCGCTATGCGCTGGACAACACAAGGCGGCGTTTGTCGCGCGGCGACAGCGAGGCGGCCCAGGCCCCGTTGGAAAAGGGCACCGAGAACCTGCTGACCGCCATCACCGAAGTCCGCCGGATCAGCCGCGACCTGCGCCCGGGCGTGCTGGACGACTTGGGCCTTGGCCCGGCGCTGAAGGCGCTGACCGATGATTTTGCCGCCCGCACAGGCGTCGAGACCGAGTTCTCCACCGTCGTCTTCCGCAACCGGCTGGACCAGGATTCCAAGATCGCGCTGTACCGTATCGCCCAGGAGGCCCTGACTAATATTGAACGCCATGCAGAGGCCACCAAAGTCAGCATCGATCTGCGGGGGCACAAGCGCGGCGCCACTATGCGGATCACCGACAACGGCCGCGGATTACCGCCACGGGATGCCCGCTCCGGCCCCGGAATCGGCCTCAGGAACATGCAGGAGCGGATCGAACAGCTTGACGGAGCCTTACGCATTCTGTCATCACGTGGCACCCAAAGCGGCACGGTGATCGAGGCCAGCCTGCCTCTCAGCCACCTGCTGCCGCCTGGAGAAGAGGGAACGCCGGTTCAACTGCCATAGGGAGATGGCAGGCGGGCGGACCCGGCAAAGGAAAGCTGCATTGGGGGAATGATGGCTGATCCGGTGAAAGTTCTGATCGTGGATGACCACCCGATGGTGGCCGAGGGCATCCAGTCGATCCTGGAAAGCTATGACGACATCGACGTGGTCGGCTCGCTGACCGACGGCCAGGACGCTGTCGACCAGATGGGCACGCTGGCACCCGATGTGGTACTGATGGATTTGAACATGCCCAAGCTCGGCGGGCTCAGCGCCACCGAGATCATCCTGGAGCAGCACCCCGGCACTCGCATCCTGATCCTGTCGATGCATGACAGCGCCGAATATATCTCCACCGCCCTTAGCCACGGCGCCATGGGATATGTGCTGAAAGACGTGCCGACGGATGAGATCAAACAGGCCATCGACGCGGTGATGGAAGGCCAGACCTATCTTTGCACAGGCGCGGCGGGGTCACTGAAGCCCAAGGGCGGTGACACCCGCGAGGCACTCACGGGCCGGGAACAAACCATCCTGCTGGAGCTGGCGCAGGGCAAATCCAACAAGGAAGTTGCGCAAACGCTTGATATCTCGGTCAGAACCGTCGAGACCCACCGAAAGAACATCAAGCGCAAGCTGGGCATTTCCTCCACCGCAGGCCTCACCCGCTATGCGCTGGAACATGGCGTGCTGCAGGGCACCGGCGCCGGGTTCTGATCCCCTCACCCAGAATTTCCTTTGCGCATCGCCCTCCCTGCCCTAGCTTCCCGGGCCAAGGAGACGCGCCATGACATTCGCAAAGCCCCCGATCCCGCCGGAAACCCAGGCCAAATGGCAGCGGGTGGTGGATCTGGTGGCAGAGCTGACCGATGTGCCGGCCGCGCTGATCATGGCAACGGTGGACAAGGATCACCGGGTGAAGGTCTCGAACTCCGCCGAAGGCAACCCCTACTACCCGGGCCGCAAATACCACTTGAACGAAAAGCTCTATTGCTTCGGCGTCTTTGAAAACGACGGCGAGCTGGTGGTCGAGGACGCCCAGTGCGAACCCCGCTGGCAGGACAACGAGGATATGGAGCACGCCATGTCCTTTTACATCGGCTACCCGATCAAATGGCCTGATGGAGAGGTTTACGGCACCATCTGCGTGCTCGACACCCGGCGCAACAAGCGCGCGCTGATGTTCCGCAAGGGCCTGCAGGAGTTCTGCCGGGTGGTCGAGGGCGATCTGGCGCTGCTCTTGGAAGTCGCCCAGCGCAAACAGGCCCAGGCCGCGCTGCGCGAGACCGTGCGTGCCCGCGAGGACACCATCAAACGCCGCACCAAGGCGCTGGAGGATGCCAATACCGCGCTGCGGGTGCTGATCGACAATGTCGAGGCCTCCCGCCACGAGACCGAGCAGCAGATCGTGCAGCAGATCAAGGGGATGGTGCTGCCCTACATCGCCAAGCTCCGCCATCTGGACGCGGACCGGGAGCTGCAGAGCGCCTATCTTATGATGATCGAGGACAACCTCAAGAACATCACCTCAGCCCTGTCGTCCAAGCTGACGGAAACGCTGGAGCAGCTGACGCCGGCTGAGACTGAGATCATGCAGCTGATCATGATGGGCCGCACCACCAAGGAAATTGCCGCCACCTTGGGCCGCGAGACCAGCACCATCGACTTTCACCGCAACAACATCCGCCAGAAACTGGGCCTCAGCCGCCGCGAAAACCTGCGACAGCACCTGATTGCGCTGAGTTCAGCGGAGTAGCCGTTAGTTCAGGCTGTCAAGCAGCGCCTTCGACGGCTCGCCCGTTGCGGGCAATCCGCGGCTGGACTGATAAGCGCCGATAGCCGCCCGGCTTTTCGGCCCCAGCACCCCATCGGCACCGCCGGTGTCAAAACCGCGGGCAGTCAGGCGTTTCTGCAGCAGGATGCGGTCGTCCTTGGTCAGCCCGTATTTGTCCGGCGGAAAGCTGGCACGCAGCGGTCCGCCGCCGGCGATACGGTCGGCCAGATGGCCCACCCCGATCGCGTAGGAGTCCGAGTTGTTGTAACGCTTGATGGCATTGAAGTTGCCGGTGACGATGAACACCGGCCCGCCTTCTTGCGGCTGCAGGCTGCGGCCGCCGGGGGTGCCCGGCGCTCCGGCCTCGCCACCCCATTTCACACCGCGGGCCCAGCCGTTCCTTTGCAGATAGGCCGCTGTCGAAGCCAGCGCGTCCGAAGGATCTTCCGACCAGATATCGCGGCGTCCGTCGCCGGTGAAATCCACCGCATAGGCCTGGTAGGAGGTCGGAATGAACTGCGTATGCCCCATTGCCCCCGCCCAGCTGCCGGTCATCCGCGCAGGGGTAATATCACCGTTCTGCAGGATCCGCAGCGCCGCCAGCAGCTGTTTCTCGAAAAACGCACCGCGCCGCCCGTCATAAGCCAGCGTCGAGGTCGCGGAGATCACCGGCACATTGCCGCGGCGCTCGCCATAGAAGCTCTCCAGCCCCCAGACCGCACAGATGATTTCCGCATCAACGCCATAAGTGTGCTCCAGCGCGCGCAGGGTTGCGCCATGGTGGGCAAAGGCGGCGCGGCCTTTGCTGAGCCGTTCGTCGGACACCGCAATCGACAGGTAATCCTCAAGTGTGCGCTTGAATTCGGTCTGGTTGCGGTCGCGTTTGACGACCCCCGGCAAATAGCCCGCCCCCCGGAATGCCGCACGCAGGGTCGCGGAGGATATGCCCCTGGCCTCAGCGCGGCTCCGGAATGCCGCCACCCATGCGTCATAGCCTGCGTTCGGTGCGGGCCGCAGGTCTGCCGGCAGGCCGGGCGAGCCGGAACTGCCGCTTGATGGCACCGTGCTGCTGCAGGCCGTCAGGCCCAATGCTGCGAGGCCAAATCCAAAATGCCGCCGTGTGATGCTCATGCCGCTGCCCGTTCTGGTGAGTTCTGATTTGCCCCGGTTCTCCCAGGGTCCGTTGCCATTCAGGCTGCCAGAAAGCGCGCCCCGCGCCAAGGCCGGGAATTCCTCCGCAGCAAGGACCCGCCGCTGCGGTTTTTACAGCCATTATGGGGAGAGCCCCCATATTCCCCCCATAATCTTCCGGGGCACCCCTCAGCGCTTTCGCTGCCTAGCCTGTTTGCAGCGCTGCCCCGCAGGGCGGCCAGAACCAAAAACAGGGAGACCCGAACAATGGACGAGCAAAAGAAGAACCTGAAACCGGCCCGGCTGGACGGGCGCAAGGACGATCTGGCACCGGGCCTGTCGCGGCGCAGTTTCTTTGCAGCGGCAGGTGCCGCGGGCGTGGGCTCGGCGGCCAGCCTGCTTGGCTCCACCAGCGCCCAGGCGCAATCCACCGACTGGCTGCAGCCCGGCAACAACAACCACGTGATCGACCTGCAGAACATGTCTGCCTTTGCTGATGGCGAGGTGAAGATCGACTTCTACGGCCACTGCGCAATCAAGATCACCTCCCCCGGCGGTGCCTCGATTCTGTTCGACCCGTGGCGCGACGACCCCTCCGGCGCCTGGGGGCTGTGGTTCAAGCAGAAGTTCCCCGAAACCCTGGTCGACATCACCATGTCCACCCACACCCACTTCGACCACGACGCCATCGACCGGCCCCAGTCGACCATGGTGCTGGACCGGATGGTCGGCACCTTTGAATTCGCCGACCTAAAAATCACCGGTTACGCCGACAAACACGCCTGTGTGGCGCCGGGCTGGTACCCCTGGACCGACGCGCTGGCCGAATTCGGCGTTGACGCCTGCCCGCCCAACAACCCCGGGCACATGGATATGGTGACCTATGTGGTGGAAACCGGCGGCATCCGCACCTTGATCTGGGGTGACAACCGGCCGGATCCAGCGGACGGTTTCTGGGACGCCATCGGCCGCATCGATGTGCTGACCCTGCCGGTGGACGCATCCGAGCACATCCTGTCCTATGAGCAGGCCAACGCGCTGGTCGAGCGGATCAATCCGAAGGTGGTGATCCCAACTCACTACCTGTCCGAGACGACGACCTACACGCTATCGACCCTGCAGCCGGCGGATACTTGGGTGCAGGACCAGAAAAGCTTCAAGATGCTGGATAGCGCCTCGCTCACCCTGGCGGCGGCAGAGGTGCAGGGCATGAACAAGGAGTTCCTCTATTTCGGGCACAATGCGCTGACGGACTAATCCTCGGCGTTGCCGCAAGCCTGTGCCCGGCAGACCGGGCGCCTCCCGGGGCGTCCGGTTTTGCAACTGGCTGCGGCTCAGCCTGCGGTGAACCTCTCCTTCGGGAATCCCGCCTCGGTGAAGATTTCCCAGATCCTTTGCTCAAGATTGGCGGCGCCGATCTCCAGGCAATTGTTCCGGAAATACCAGGTCATGAACTGCGCATAGCCGCCGGTGCGGGTCTGCGCCCGTTCCAGGGCCGCCGCAAACTGGCCGGGGCCCGTTACGGTTTCGGCCATGTGGTGAAAATCGGAACGTCCGTAGAGAATGGCCGGCGTGCGATGCAGGAATCCCTCAACCGCCACGGACGAGTTCACCGACACCGTAGCGCAGCTGACCGCAAGAATATCGTGGATATTGGCATCGGTCAGAGTGATGCGGCCGTCCTGCTCCATGATTTCCGCCAGTTCAACCATTGTCCCGACATCTGCAAGCAGAGGGTGCGGCTTGACCACCACCGGATGGCTGCCTGCCCCTTCCAGAACATCCCGCAGCATACTGATATCGGTGAAGCTGGTCGCCTTGACCTCGCGCGGGTAATTGCCCTGGAAGAACACAGAAATTGCATCCTTCGGCAAGCGCGTGCTGTCCCGCGACTGGTTGTAGCGCGACTGGCGCCCGTCCTTCCACTTGGTCTTGAGCTTGCCATAGAACTGCGCAGCATATTTGTAAGGGATCATGTTCTCCCGGAACGGCTTTTCCGCAATCGGGCTGTAGCAGCGGACACCCTGCGGCGCCAAATGCCAGAACCCTGGCAGATAAGCCATGGACCCGTTCAGGACATTGGGCATCTGCAAGTGACGGTCGTCAAAAATATGCAGGTTGCCGTCCTCAAAACGCCGGTCGCCGGTATTACGGGTGCCGGTCCTGACGTCATGGTCCATCACCCGTGTCTCGGCCTCGATACCGCAGGAATCAAGCATCCGGACGATGTACCCGTAAAGCTCCAGGAACTGGCGCGACAGATCTTCAGATGCGTGCTGGCCTCGCAAATGAATAATGACTTTTGGCACGAATGATTTTCCTGAAACGGGGTCCTTCAAATGCATAGCCCGAACGGCGGCGGTGCGTCCAGTGACGCAGCAGGCCCGTCCCCTCAATCCCTGAGCGCATCTGCGCGCAGACCTTCCCGTTCATAATGGCGCGGCAGAACCCGGCCATAGAGCTGCTTGGTGCGCTCCACCCCGCCGCACATGCCCTCTTTTTCAACAAAGGAAAATATGCCGACATACCGCTTGCGGGGCCCTTCCACCGGGGCCACCCGGTGCAGCGAATACCGCCCGCGGAAGATCTGCAGGTCGCCGGGCTGCAGCACCAGCTTGCGCACCATCGGCGAATTGCCGGCCAGCACCCGCTCCACGCCGCTGTAGTTTTCTTCCGTTGGAGTGCGCAGCATCGGCACATATTCGAAATCGCCGCCAGCTTCGCCGTTCTGGATGGCCAGGGTCACCGTGTAATTGTTGGTGTCGAAATGCCAGGGGAAGCCCTGCCCCTCCTCCACCATATTGATGATCACATCCGCCAGCGGATCATCATAGCGGAAGAACCTGTCCTCGGGCTCCCCGAGGGCTGTGCGGATAAACGGCATGAACCCCTCGAACTCATAGATCGCCCGCAATGGGCTGCCTGCACCGAAATTGTCCGCGGGAATAAACGCGTTGGAGCGGTCATAGAACTGCCGCACCGGGTGGGTTTCCGGCAGCGTTGGATCGTCCTTGCTGAAATAGGCGTTGGTGCGGCTGAAGGATTTGTGTCCGTGTTTTGCAACCTCGTCGGCCTCTGCTGCCAGCCTGGCGACCCCTTCGGCATGAACAAACCCGGGCAGCACAGCACAGCCATCTGCCTCCAGCTCCCTCTGCAAGTCCGAGATCAGCCGCTCATAGGCTTTGGAGCTGGGCCTGTCGATCGGGTAGCGCCCCAAGTCCACCAAGTCCGTCAGATGCGCCATTCAATATCCTTCCCTGTAAACTCTTTTTGGGAGAGCTTGCCCGCGGAAAGGGCGCTGATCTGACACAAACGGGACAGGCAGATGCCGGTTTTGAACGATTTCGCAACTCTGTGACGGGCCAATTTCGCGGAAATTTCGCCGCACCCCGGGGTTTGAGCAAGAAAATGTCCCCGAAGGGTGCTTTTTAGACACCTTTCCCTGTTGACGCCCCTGTCCAGCCCTCATAATGTCCGCTGCAACGCAAAAAGGAGCCAGTGACGTGAGCGCACTAGTCGTAATCGTAGGAACCAAGCGCATGGGCCGGTGACGGTAGACCATAATCGAACCCATGCGCCTCCGACCTGAAATCGGGGGCTTTTTTTATGCGAAACGGACGATGCCGCCAATTGGAGCAAAAAGCAGATGACACGTGAAATGACCGGCGCAAAGATGGTTGTCCAAGCCCTGAAGGATCAGGGTGTGGACGTAGTCTTCGGATACCCAGGCGGCGCCGTGCTGCCGATTTATGACGAGATCTTTCTGCAAAATGACATCCGCCACGTGCTGGTGCGCCATGAACAGGGCGCGGTGCACGCCGCCGAGGGCTATGCCCGCTCGACCGGCAAGCCCGGCGTTGTGCTGGTGACCTCCGGCCCCGGCGCCACCAATGCGGTGACCGGCCTGACCGACGCGCTTTTGGACTCGATCCCGCTGGTGGTTCTGACCGGCCAGGTGCCGACCTTTATGATCGGCTCGGACGCCTTCCAGGAGGCCGACACCGTTGGCATCACCCGCCCCTGCACCAAGCACAACTGGCTGGTCAAGGACACCGACAGCCTGGCGGGCACCCTGCATGAAGCCTTCCATGTCGCCACCTCCGGCCGCCCCGGCCCGGTGCTGATCGACATCCCGAAGGACGTGCAGTTTGCCACCGGCGAGTACACCGGCCCGAAACCGGCAGCCTCCCACTACCAGCCGCAAGTCAAGGGCGACATGGAGGAGATCACTGAGCTGGTCGCCGCCATCGAAGCCGCAGAACGCCCGGTTTTCTACACCGGAGGCGGCGTCATCAACTCCGGCAATGCAGCCAGCCAGCTGCTGCGCGAGCTGGTCGATGCCACCGGCATCCCGGTCACCTCCACCCTGATGGGCCTTGGCGCTTACCCGGCCTCAGGCAAGAACTGGATCGGCATGCTGGGCATGCACGGCCTTTACGAGGCCAACCTGGCAATGCACGGCTGCGACCTGATGATCAACATCGGCGCCCGTTTTGATGACCGCATCACCGGCCGTCTGGACGCCTTCAGCCCGAATTCGAAAAAGGCGCACATCGACATCGACCCCTCCTCGATCAACAAGGTGATCCGCGTTGATATTCCGATCGTTGGCGACGTGGCCCATGTTCTGGAAGACGTGCTGAAGGTCTGGAAAGCACGCGGCCGCAAGGTGAACCGCGAGGCGCTGACCAAGTGGCACGCCCAGATCGACGACTGGCGCGCGGTCAACTGCCTGGCTTTCAAGAACTCGGAAAAGACCATCAAGCCGCAATACGCCCTGCAGCGCCTGGAGGAGCTGACCAAGGGCCACGACCGCTATGTCACCACCGAGGTCGGCCAGCACCAGATGTGGGCAGCGCAGTACCTGGGCTTTGAAGATCCGAACCGCTGGATGACCTCCGGTGGCCTCGGCACCATGGGCTATGGCTTCCCGGCCTCGATCGGGGTGCAGATGGCGCATCCGGACGCGCTGGTGATCAACGTGGCCGGCGAGGCCTCCTGGCTGATGAATATGCAGGAGATGGGCACCGCGGTGCAGTTCCGCCTGCCGGTGAAGCAGTTCATCCTGAACAACGAGCGCCTCGGCATGGTGCGCCAGTGGCAGGAGCTGCTGCACGGCGAGCGCTACAGCCACTCCTGGTCCGAAGCGCTGCCTGACTTTGTGAAGCTCGCCGAAGCTTTCGGCGCCAAAGGCATTTGCGTCAGCGATCCTGCGGATCTGGATGATGCGATCATGGAAATGATCGAATATGATGGCCCGGTTATCTTCGACTGCCTGGTCGAGAAGCATGAGAACTGCTTCCCGATGATCCCCTCGGGCAAGGCGCATAACGAGATGCTGCTGGGCGAGGCCGAGACGCAGGGCGTCATCCAGGCCGGCGGCGCAGTGCTGGTGTAAGCCGGTTTAGGAACAGGATATTGCAGGGCGGATCCGCCCTGCCCCGATTTCAGGAAAGGGACTTAAATGTCTGCCCTACACATCAAAAAAGGCCCCCCCCGCCACTCAGCTTACAACCTGCGTCCGACCTTTTCGGACGTGCAGGAGCGGCACACAATTGCAGTTCTGGTGGAAAACGAACCCGGGGTTCTGGCCCGCGTCATCGGGCTGTTCTCGGGCCGCGGCTACAACATCGAAAGCCTGACCGTGGCCGAGGTCGACCACACTGGCCACTTGTCACGCATCACCATCGTCACCACCGGCACCCCGCAGGTGATCGAGCAGATCAAGGCGCAGCTGGGCCGGATCGTTTCGGTGCATGACGTGCATGACCTGACCGTCGAAGGCGATGCGGTCGAGCGCGAACTGGCAATTCTGAAAGTGGCTGGCGAAGGCGAAAAACGCGTCGAGGCGCTGCGGCTGGCGGATATTTTCCGCGCCAATGTGGTCGACAGCACCCTGAACAGCTTTGTTTTCGAGATCACCGGCGCGCCGGACAAAATCGACGCTTTTGCAGATCTGATGCGCCCGCTCGGTTTGACCGAGATCGCCCGCACCGGGGTCGCCGCACTGCTGCGCGGCAACTGATCTGACTGCCGCCCCTGAGGGGGCGGCTTTATCCCTGGCTTGCCTGAAGCGGTGCGGATGCGCGCCGCTTTTTTGCTGCCTGCAGCGGAAATGGAACCACGGTGCCGCTGGCCTGCGGGCCTGCAGCCGGAGCACAACCGCCATCCGCTGCCGCACACAACCGGTCCGCCAGATCGGGGCTGCCTTGTTCCAGCAGCACCGAGAGATTTTCCGCAATCCTGAAATTACCGCTCAAGGTTAAATCGAATTCAACCCAGTCTCCAGGATTCAGCTCCTGGAAACCATCCCCTGCCTTGTTTGTGTAAAAAGCAAGGTCTCCCTGATCATCGCACCAGATAACGGCTTTGTTCAGGGATTCATCACTCCATAAAACGACTCCAATCATACCAGTCCTCGCATTGCCGCTTACCAATTCTGGAACAATTGAAGTGAAGCCAACATGATAAAATCCGTGCCGGCCTATTGCATTTTGTGTCAGTTTGGCTAGCTTGCTGACGTGATTTAGCGCCACATCTGACGCCCGACCGAGACAGTTGCTGAGGGCTTGTTGCACGATACTGGCATAATCAGCCGGAAGGCGGCGTAAAAAGGCCGCAAATTGCCAACCAGCCAGGGGTAGACATGACCAGCCAAAGCCGCTCGCCAGCTGATCTTAGGAACATGTTTGGCGCCAATTTGCGTCAGCTTTCACACCAATACCCGTCGGTTTCTGAATTATCGCGCCAACTGGGCATCAACCGGACCCAATTCAACCGCTACCTCTCAGGGGAGAGCTTTCCGCGCCCTGACGTGCTGGACCGGATCTGCCGTTTCTTCGACGTGGACGCCCGCATTCTGCTGGACCCGGTGGAAAAGCTGTCCAAGGCCGGCAAGGTTGTAAACGGCGCTTTTCTGGCCGACTTCCTGGGCCGCGGCGTGCAGCAGCTGAGCGAGGAGTTTTTCCCGTCTGGGTTTTACCGGTTCACCCGCCGCAGTTTCATCAATGACGAAAAGTTCGTCATCGGCCTTGTCTACGTGTTCCGGGATGACGGCGTCACTTATATCAAGGGGTTCGAGGCCAAGGAGGCAATGTACAGCCAGGGGCTGTCCGCCACTCCGGGCGTGCGCGAATTCCGCGGCTATGTCAGCGGCCATGAAGACGGTGTCGCTTTTGTGATCGCCCGGCGCAAGGCGATGACCTATTCCTTCAACTACCTGGCCAGGGTGGCGTCGCTGGAGAACAATTTCTGGTCCGGCTACGTGGCCCGAACCGTCCGCGAAAGCGAAACCGGCGAACGGGTCACGCGTATGGTTTATGAGCATCTGGGCCGGGATACCAAACAGGTGCTGGACGCAGCCCGCAGCGCCGGGTTTGCCGAGGAGGAGGCGTTGTTGCCTTTTCACCGGCGCCTGCTGCAGACTCATCAGCCCTTCCGCTGACGCTACTTAGCGGCAACCTGGCGATAGATGTGCCAGGTGGCGTGCCCCAGCAGCGGCAGCACCAAAAACAAACCCAGGAACCAGGGCAGCAGTGCCGCAAAGGTCAGCGCGGAAATCATCCCCGCCCAAAGGATCATCACTGGGAAGTTCTGCTGCACATATTGGAAACTGGTGATCATTGCGGTGACAAAATCAACTTCCCTGTCCAGCAGCAGCGGCAGGGATATCACCGTGATCATATACAGCAGCAGCGCAAACAGTGCGCCCACAACTGTGCCCACCGCCAGCATGGTTACCCCGTTTGCGGTCAGAAACACTTCGGCCGAGCTGGAGATATTGGTCATCGTGGCATGCCCCAGGAACAGGGCAAAGATCATATGGCCCAGGAAGAACCAGAACAGAAACACAACGATGATAATGGCGCAGATCGATGGCAGCTGGCGGCGGCTTTGCTGCAGCACCACCCCCAGGATCCGCCCCACAGCAATGCCCCTGCCCTGTTCCAGCCGGTGCGACACCTCGTACAGGCCAACTGCCGCAAAAGGCCCGATCAGAGGAAAGCCGATAGCGGCCAGCACCAGCCAGTAAGTCGTGCCGGTCCGGACAGTCACCCAGGCCATGGCCCAGCCCGCCAGCACATAAAAGCCGGCAAAGAACAAGCCGTAGGCCGGCTTCCTCCGGTAGTCGGCCCAGCCCCGGCGCAGCGCCTCAAACAGCATTCCGGCTGAGACCGGCTGAAGCGGCGGCACTCCAAAGGGCTTCTCGGTGTTCATGGCGGTCTGTCCTCCCCTGCCCAGGCTCAGGTCCTTTGAAAAGCGGCATCAAAAATGTGCCATTCGACCCTAGCGGCATTACCGCCGCAATAAAATGTTTTGAGAATGCATGTTTATGAGTGCTGGCCTCGTCCGGCCAAGCCCAGAAAAAAAGGGCAGCCTCAATGGCCGCCCCGTTTCAAGTCCCGCTTGCTCCGCGCCTGCCGGCGCCCGGATTATTCCTCGCTTTGCGCATCCGCCCGGCTCTTGCCCGAGACGTTCAATGCCAGGGTTGCAGCCATAAACCCGTCCAGATCGCCGTCCAGCACGCCTTTGGTGTCGGAGGTCTCGTGACTGGTGCGCAGGTCCTTCACCATCTGATAGGGCTGCAGCACGTAGGAGCGGATCTGGTTGCCCCAGCCGGCATCGCCCTTGGCCTCGTGGGCTGCGTTGATCGCTTCGTTGCGGCGGTCAAGTTCCTGCTGGTAAAGGCGCGACTTCAGCGCCTTCATGGCGATATCCCGGTTCTGGTGCTGCGACTTCTCGGACGAGGTCACCACGATACCGGTCGGGATGTGGGTGATCCGAACCGCCGAGTCGGTGGTGTTCACGTGCTGGCCGCCCGCGCCCGAGGAGCGGTAGGTGTCGACACGGATATCCGAGGGGTTCACGTCGATCTCGATATTGTCGTCCACCACCGGATAGACCCAGACCGAGCTGAACGAAGTATGCCGCTTGGCCGCCGAGTCATAGGGTGAAATCCGCACCAGACGGTGCACACCGCTTTCGGATTTCAGCCAGCCATAGGCGTTGTGGCCGGAAATCTTGTAAGCCGCGGATTTGATGCCCGCCTCGTCGCCCGCGCTTTCGGACTGGAGTTCGACCTTGTAGCCCTTCTTCTCGGCCCAGCGCACATACATCCGCGCCAGCATAGACGCCCAGTCGCAGCTCTCGGTGCCGCCGGCGCCTGCGTTGATCTCAAGGAAGGTGTCGTTGGCATCGGCCTCGCCGTCCAGCAGCGCTTCCAGCTCCTTCTCGGCCGCCTTGACCTTCAGCGCAACCAGCGCCTCTTCGGCGTCTTTGACGACATCCTCGTCCTCTTCCATCTCACCCAGCTCAATAAGCTCGATGTTGTCGGACAGGTCCTGCTTGATGCCTTTGTAAGTATTGATGGAATCAACCAGCGCCTGGCGCTCGCGCATCAGCTTCTGCGCCGCCTCCGGGTCGTCCCACAGGTTCGGGTCCTCGACACGGGCGTTGAATTCCTCCAGCCGGAACTCCGCGGTTTCCCAATTCAACCGCTGAGCCAGCAGCTCCAGCGATTTTTCGATGTCCGACACGATGTTCTGGGTTTCCGCGCGCATGGGGTGTCCTTGCAATATCGAGGCAATCAAAGCTCAGGCCCGGGTGATAAACCACCCGTGCGCTGCGGGCAAGCCGCCAGACTGCCGCCGGCCTGCGCCGGCACAGCCAAATCAGCATTTAAAATGCCGAGCATTTTCCGGGGAAGAAAAACCGGGCCTTAACGCCGCTTCTCTATTCCTAAGTCCAAGACCGGCTGCCCGCGGAGGCGGCTTAAGAAGTTGGAGAACAAGGAACGATGCCCAGCGGATATCTTGTCCAGCTCGGAGATGGTTCGCTGGATCACGGCGATACCATCACGTCGACCTATGCCTCCTTCACCACCGACACCAATCTGGGTGCCGGCAACTGGAGCTGGACCGGCTGGCACGGCGGCAGCCCCTACACCAATGAAGTCGAAAGCGGCGTTTACTACCTGGCCACCAATGGCAATGTCTATTTCGTGCCCGACCTGGGGCCGGTGGACACGCTGACCTCGGCCACTGCGGACAATCCCCCGGCCTACACCGCCGAAGACGGCACCGTGGAAGGCACCGCCGCAGGCGAGCTGATCGACAACAGCTATACCGACGGCGACGGCGACCAGATCGACAATGGCAACGGCGGCGGCGCGTCCGGCAACCAGGACACGGTCGAGGCCGGGGCCGGCGACGACACCGTCGATGCCGGTGCCGATGACGACCTGATCCTCGGCGGCGAAGGCGCGGACAGCCTGGAGGGCGGTGCGGGTGCCGATACCATCTACGGCGACACCAGCACCGAGGCAGGCCTGTCCAGCTCGCAGGAAAGCATCGACGACAGCAATGCCACCGACACCTCCAGCGGTTTCACGGTCACTGCCAAGGATCTGGCAGGCAACGCCAATGCCGCCAATATCGACTATTATGACGGCGGCTTCGGGGTGGCAGGCGCGATCTCGGATTCCGACAGCGGCATTGATGCCCAGCTTGGCTACGACAAGGCCTCTGGCATCTCCGAAGAGCTGATCGTCGATTTCGACCAGGCCACCGACGACGCAAGCTTTACCTTCAAGCATCTCTTCACGTCGTCCGCCGGGGAAGTGGGCCACTGGGAAATCTACAAGGATGGCGTTCTGGTTGCCCAGGGCGACTTTACCGAAGACACCGCGGGCACCGGCACCGGCACGGTTGACATCAACGGTTATGGCGAGTTTGACCAACTGGTGCTGTCGGCCAAAGTCCAGACCGACCTGACCGACGGATCGGACTACACGATCTCAAACATCACCTTCACGGTGCCGCCTGAGGTCCCGCCGGACGGCAATGACAGCATCTCCGGCGGCGATGGCAACGATCTGATTTACGGCCAGGGCGGCGATGACACCCTTGTTGGCGGTGGCGGTACGGATACGCTGGAAGGCGGCGCGGGTGACGACAGCATTGTCGCAGGCGAAGGCGATTCCGCGACTGGCGGCGACGGTGACGACTACTTCACAATAGATTCCGATGCTGCCTTCATTACCGGTGACATCACAATCGTCGGCGGAGATGACGGAGAAACGGCGGGCGATACGCTGTATTTCAACGGCCAGCTCGATCCAGGCTCTCTGAACATCACCGATGACACGGGCGGCAGCAAGACAGGCACCGCAACACTGCTGGACGGCAGCACCGTTCATTTTTCAGGCATCGAAAACATCATCTGCTTCACCGCAGGTACCAGGATTGCCACCACAGCCGGCCTGCGCACCATCGAAACACTGCGCCCTGGCGATCAGGTGATCACCCGGGACAACGGGTTGCAGCCAGTGCGCTGGGTCAGCTGCTCCACGGTCCCGGCGGAGGGCAGCCTTGCTCCGGTGCGCATTCCGGCCGGCATGTTCGGTGCCGAGCGCGACCTGCTGATTTCGCCGCAGCACCGGATGCTTTACACCGGCTCGGGCGCCACGCTCTTGTGCGGCGACAGCGAAGTGCTGGTTTCTGCCCTGCATCTGGTCAACGGAACTTCAATCCGCCAGCAGCCCGGCGGCATGGTCACCTACGTGCATCTGCTGTTCGACCGGCATGAGATCATTTATGCCGAAGGCGCCCCTTCCGAAAGCTTCCATCCCGGCGCCCAGGCGGTTTCGGCTCTGGACGAGCCCGTGCGCGAAGAATTGTTCCGGATCATGCCTGATCTTCGCTGGAGCCCCGGCACCTACGGCGCCACGGCGCGCCAGTGCATGGCGCGCCACGAGGCCGTGTTTCTGGTGTAGGCTTCCCGGGTCAAAGCTCTGTGCCGGGAAGCCCTGCCCCCTTCCCGCAGGCAAAGCCATCTTAATTGGAGCACACAGAATTCAGCCGACGTGCAAATGCGACGAGTTTGCCTTCAGCACCCGGCGCCCCTCCATCGCTGCAGCGCCACCCGATGCTCCGAATGGCACGGCCCGCTCAGTAAAGCCCGCCGGAGCTGATAGTGCCAAAGGTTGCCTTGGGCCCCAGAACCGCAGTGCCGCCGCTGGAGGTGACCACCTTGCGGCCTGCCTCCTGTACCTCTTCGACTAGCGGCAGGTTCGATCCCATGGCAAAACCGCCATCATAGGTCAGGCCGAAGATCGGCTCGAAGCCATCGCGGAAATATTCTGCCACCACATATGCGCCTGACGCCTCATCCGGCAGCCGGGCGCCGGTATAGCGGTCGATCTTGATGAAATGGCCGCCTTCCGGCACCTCGAACGGGCCGCCGCCGAATTTCTCGGTCGCTTTGGTCATGAACTGCTGGAACACCGGTCCACACATGGTGCCGCCATAGGCGCCGCGGCCCATCGGGCGGGGCTGGTCAAAACCCATGTAGCAGCCGGCCACGATGTTCGAAGTGAAGCCCACAAACCAGACATCGCGGGAGTCGTTGGTGGTGCCGGTTTTGCCCGCGGCGGGCACCGGCAGGTTGATCACGCTCGACGCCGTGCCGCGATCCACCACGCCCTTCATCATCGAGGTCAGCTGGTAGGCGGTAATCGGATCCATCACCTGCTCTCGGTCGGTGACGATCCGCGGCGCCTGGCCCGGGACCAGATTAGGATCGGCGCAGTCGACGCAGTCGCGGTCGTCATGCCGGTAGATCGTGTTGCCGAAACGGTCCTGTACCCGGTCAACCAGGGTCGGCTGCACCCGTTCGCCGCCGTTGGCAAACATCGCATAAGCCGCCACCATCTTATAAAGCGTGGTCTCTTCTGCCCCCAGCGAGTTGGCCAGGAACGCGCCCATATTGTCGTAAACGCCAAAGCGTTCGGCATAGCCCGCAACCACCGGCATCCCGACCTCCTGCGCCAGGCGGATGGTCATCAGGTTCCGGCTCATCTCGATACCGGTGCGCAAGGGGGTCGGTCCGTAGAACTTGTTGGTTGAGTTCTTCGGCCGCCACAGGCCCTGCGGCGTATTGATCTCGATCGGCGCGTCAATCACGATGGTGGCCGGGCTGTAGCCGCTGTCCAGCGCCGCCGCATAGACAAACGGCTTGAAACTGGAGCCCGGCTGGCGCAGCGCCTGGGTCGCGCGGTTGAACACCGAATGCTGGTAGGAGAAGCCCCCCTGCATCGCCAGAACCCGGCCGGAGTTCACGTCCATCGCGACAAAACCGCCCTGCACTTCCGGCACCTGCCGCAGCGACCAATGGCTGAATTCGCCGTTCTTCACTTCGGCCCGCACCAGCACCACATCGCCGCGGCTGATGTTGTCCCTGAAGCTGCCCTTCATCCACTTGATGTCCGAGCGCGGCACGGTGCCGGTCCCCTCAGTGCCTTCGACACCCACGGTCAGAGACTGGTCGCCAACTTCCAGCGCAACGGCTGGATACCACTTGCCGCCCAGATCAATGTCACGGGACACCTCGGCCGCCGCCAGCGCCTCTCGCCAGGCGGCTTCATCCGCCAGCTGCGCCTCTTCCAGCGCCACGCCTGTGCCGCGCCAGATGCCGCGCGAGCGGTCGTATTTCTGCAAACCTGCACGCATCGCCACTGCGGCCTCGGCCTGCATCTCGTGGTCGATGGTGGCCCGAACGGTAAAGCCGCCGGTAAAGAACTCACCCTCGCCGAAGTCCTGGGTCAGCTGGCGGCGGATTTCATCCGTGAAGTAATCCCGCGGCGGCAGTGCGGTGCGGAACCCCTCGAAGTCGCCGTTCTGAACCGAGCGCAGTGGCTGCGCCACCTCGACCTCATAAACATCATCCGAGATATAGCCGTTCTCGCGCATCTCCCGCAGCACGTAGTTACGGCGTGCCAGCAGGCGTTCCTTGCGGCGAACCGGATGGTAGTCCGACGGCGCCTTGGGCATCGACGCCAGGGTTGCCGCCTCATGCGGGGCTAGCTCGCCCAGGGTCTTGTTGAAATAGGTCTGCGCCGCGGCAGTCACACCGTATGAGTTCTGCCCCAGGAAGATCTCATTCAGATACAGCTCCAGGATCCGTTCCTTGTCGAGCGTCTCCTCCAGCCGGGTGGCAAGGATGATCTCCTTGATCTTGCGTTCGGCCCGGCGGTCGCCGGACAGCAGGAAGTTTTTCATCACCTGCTGGGTGATGGTCGAGGCGCCGCGCACATTCTTGCCGCGCGACTGCACCGCTTCGATGGCTGCTGCAGCAATACCGCGGGCGTCATAGCCCTTGTGCGAGTAGAAATTCTTGTCTTCGGCCGAGATGAAGGCCTGTTTCACCAGATCCGGAATTTCTTCCGAGGGCGTGAACAGACGGCGCTCCTTGGCAAACTCGTCAATCAGATGCCCCTCGCCCGAATAGATCCGGCTGATCGTCGGCGGCTGGTATTGGGCCAGCGACTCATGGCTCGGCAAATCCCGGCCGTAGATCCAGAACACCGCTCCCACGGTCAGCGCCACCATCGCCACCCCAAGGGTGATGGTGCTGAAGATGGAACCAAAGAAGGAGAGTATGAACCTGAGCACGGGTTTGGCCTTTCTCGCGAGGTGCCGCCTATATAGGCGCGCCGGTCCCCGGGGTCAAAACTGGAAACAGCGAATATATGCCGGGCGGAACGGGAGAATCCTAGCACATTTCCCCGCAGCTTGCCGGGTCTTACGCAGCGGGAGCGCCAAGGGCATAGTCACAAAACTGGCATTGCTGCAGGGTCAGGCCGTTTTCGCCGTATTCCATCACCGTCAGCGCAGGCGCCTCGGCAGCAGGCTGGAAACTGTCCCAGTCCCATGCAGGCCGTGGCGGCGGCGCCTGGTACAGCACGGATTTTGCAGTGGTAAAGGGAATTCCGCCCACTGACCCGGAACACGGCCGGTGCACATGGCCGGCCAGCAAATGCAGCACATTAGGATAGCTCGCAAGCAGCTCCAGAATGTCGCTGCCGTTCTGCAAATTGTCCGGGTCCAGCATCGGCAGCCCCAGTTTCATCGGCGGATGATGCATCGCCACCACCGCGGGGCGCCCGTCCAAACTGTCCAGTTGCCTCTTCAGCCAGCCCAATCGCTCATCGCACAGAAACCCAGCCCCTTCTCCCGGAATCAGCGTGTCCAGGCAGAGCACCGCCAGTTCTCCGAAATCTGCCCGGTACTGAACAAAACCCGGCATCGCACTCTCTGGCAAAGGCAGACCCTGCCGCAAGGCCGCCCGGTCATCATGATTGCCCGTCAGCGGCAGAACCGGCATTGGCAATTCGTTAAGGAACCCTTGTAACACCCTGTAATTACGCTCAGTTCCGGTTTCCACCAGATCTCCGGTAATCAAACAGGCCGCAGCATCGCCATGATGCGCAGCAATGTAGCCCACCGCGGCCTGCAGCCGTTGCCTGGGGTCATGGCCCAGCACAAGGCCTTCGGCCTCAAAATGCAAATCCGACATCCAGATCAGCTTCATCGCCGCCCCCTATTGCCGTACCAAAGCCCGGCGGGCGTCGTCCTCGATGCGCCAGGCAATCAGCCCGTTCAGAATGCCGCGCGCCGCCTTGGCACGCCATTCCGGATCCACCAGATTCTCCAGATCACGCTTGCTGGACAGAAAACCGATCTCCACCAGCACCGAGGGAATATCCGCTGATTTCAGCACCGAGAACCCAGCCGAGCGCAGCGGCCTGTTGTTGATCGGCTGGCCCTGCGCACGCAGGCCATCGATAATCGCAGCCGCCAAGGCGTTGGTCCGCGGCTGTGTCTCTTGCCGCGCCAGATCCAGCATCACGCTAGTTACCCGGTCGTCGGCCTCACTCAGGTCCGTGCCCGACAGCAGGTCGCCGCGCAGATGCCGTTCCGCCAGCTTCTCGGAGGCGACATCCGAAGCCTCCTTGGAGAGCGTGTAGACGGTCGAACCGTGCGCCCGCCCCTCGGAAATCGTATCCGCATGCAGCGAGATGAACACATCCGCCCCCGCCTGATGCGCCAGCGCGATGCGGCGCTCCAGCGAGACAAAGTAATCGTCGTCCCGGGTCATCTGCACCGTGAACTGGCCCGAGCGGATCAGCACCTCGCCCAGTTCCCGCGCAAATTGCAGCATCAGGTGTTTCTCGACCACATGGCCGCTGTGGTGGTCCCGCTCGGCGCCCGGATCAATACCGCCGTGACCCGGGTCCAGCATCACCAGCAAAGGTGCGTTTTCGTCCCGCTCCCCGCGGCCCTGAACCACCTCCGGCGCAGGCAGGTCCCAGCGCGGATCCTTGGGTGCGCCCGCCGTGGCAGCAAACTCCCCCGCGGTGGCAGGCTCCAGCGACACCATCAGCCGGGCAGAAGCGGTCACCTGATCCACTTTCATCGCCGCCTGGGCCACTTTCATCGGCGCCGCAAGCTCCAGCACCAGCCGCGACCAGCCTGGAACATAAGTCCCGAACTGGGCAGCGGTAATCAGTTCCCCCTGCAGCAGCGCCTCAGGCGTCAGCCCGGTCCAGTCCACTTCCTGAAAATCCAGCACCAGCCGCGGCGGCCCGTCCAGGGTGAACAGACGGAACGGCACACCCTGGCTCAAACCCAGCGACACTTCCGCCCCCTGCCAGGCATCCGTCACCCGGCTGGTGTCGGCATCAATGCGGGCCAAGCCGCTGAACCCTTGCGCCCAGGCGCCCGCGGCCAGCATCCAAATCAATGCGGTAAGTTTGAACAGTCTGCCCATGCCACGCCTCTTGGTCTTTTGGCGGGCAGACTATGCAATTTGCGCAGCATTGAAAATCCGCCTTCTGCGCTCAGCCGCGCTCCGCCATGAACCGTTCCAGCCGCGCGAGGCCCTCCTCGATATCGGCAGTGGAGCGCGCATAGGAGAACCGCAGCGTTGTAGCGCCGCGCACCGGGTCGAAATCGAGACCAGGCGTCACCGCAACCCCGGCCTTTTCAAGGATTTCCGCGGCAAAGCTGCGGCTGTCCTGTGTCAGGTCCGACACATCGGCATAGACATAAAACGCCCCGTCCGGCGGCGCGATCCTGCTGAACCCGGCCTTGGGCAGCCCGTCCAGCATCAGTTGGCGGTTCTTTGCGTAAACCGCCAGGTTCCCGCGCAGTTCCTCTTCGCAGTCCATCGCCGCCAGCGCCGCCACCTGGCTCGCGTGCGGCGCGCAGATGAACATGTTCTGGGCGATGCGCTCCACCACACGCACGTGATCCTCGGGCACAACCATCCAGCCGACCCGCCAGCCAGTCATCGAGAAGAACTTGGAGAAGGAGTTGATGACGTAGCACTCATCCGTCAGCTCCAGCGCTGTGACCGCCTTCGCCTCATACTCCAGCCCGTGATAGATCTCGTCGGAGATAAAACTGGCCCCTTCGCCCCGCGCCGCATCAATCAGCGCGCCCATCGCCGCATGATCCAGCATGGTGCCCGTCGGATTGGCAGGCGAGGCGACCATCAGCCCGGCCAGGTCCTGCCCCTTCAGATCCGCTGCCACCGGCTGCAGCCGGTTTTCCGGGGCGGTCTGGATATCAACGGGCGTCAGCCCCAGCGCCTTCAGGATCTGCCGGTACGAAGGATAACCCGGCGCCCCGATCCCGACCCGGTCGCCGCTGTCAAACAGTGCGGTAAAACTCAGCAAAAAGGCGCCCGAAGACCCCGGCGTCACAATCACCCGCTCCGGGTTCAGATCGACGTTGTACCATTCGCCGTACATCTGCGCGATCCGCTTGCGCAAGCTTGGCAGGCCCAGGGCCACCGTGTACCCCAACGCGTTGTTTTCAAGCGATGACGCCAGCGCCTTCAGCGCCCCCGAAGGCGCCCCGGTCGAAGGCTGTCCCACCTCCATGTGGATGACGTGGCGTCCGGCTTCTTCGGCCTTGCGGGCGGCCTCCATCACGTCCATCACAATGAAGGGATCGACCTCTGACCGGGTTGAGTTTCGCATGCTGATCTCCCATGGTGCGCGCATGAGTTTTGACCGTTTCTTCCGGCTGGCGTCAATCCCGGCTCTGATGCTTTGCCTGCTGTTTCAGTTTGCGGCCGGCACGGTGCAGGCGGCGTCGATTTCGCTGCTGCGGGACCCGGATATCGAACACGGGCTGAACCGGTTGTCCGCTCCGGTGCTGCGGGCGGCGGGGCTCAACGCCAACAGGGTCCGGATACTGCTGGTCAACGATTCTTCGTTCAACGCCTTTGTCGTCGATTCCAGAACGATTTTCGTGAATTACGGGCTGATCCTCAAGGTGACCTCACCTGAGATGCTGCAAGCGGTGATCGCCCATGAGGCCGCCCATATCACCAATGGCCACCTGGCGCGCCGGATGCAGAACCTGCGCTCCGCCGGCAGCGCTGCGGGCCTGGGTGTCGCCCTGGCGGTGATCGCCGCGGCGGCCGGCGCCGGCGAAGCGGCCGGCGGGATCGCCCTCGGCACCCAGAACTCCGCCCTGCGCGGGTTTCTCGCCCATACCCGGGCCGAAGAAAGCTCGGCCGACCGCTCGGCTGCGGACTATCTGAACCGGGCCGGCATCAGTCCTCAGGGCCTGGTCGACCTGCACCGCGCCTTTGCGGGCCAGGAAGTGCTGAGCACATCCAGCCAGGATCCCTACACCCGCTCCCACCCCTTGAGCCGCGACCGCATGCGCGCCGCCCAGGCCTATCTCGCGGCCTATGGCGACAAGGGGCAGACCAGCGCCGATGCGAACTACTGGTTTGCCAGAGTGCGCGGCAAGCTTTCGGCCTTTACCCGGGCGCCGAAATGGACCCTGCGGCGGGTGCGCGAAGAGCAGTACAAGGATGTGCGGCTGATGCGCGAAGCCGCAGCCTTCCACCGGCAGAACAATCTGGACAAGGCCCTGAAGGCAATCAACGGCGCCCTGGCCGCCCGCCCTTCGGACCCGTTCTACCACGAAATGAAGGGCCAGATCCTGATCGAGAACCGGCAATGGAACGCCGCTTTGTCCGCCTATGGCAAGGCTGTCAGCCTGGCCGCACGGGACCCCCTGATCCTCGCGGGTTACGGCCGTGCCCAGCTGGCCGCAGGCCAGCCCAAGGCGGCGCTCCGGACGATGGAAAAGGCCCGCGCCATCGACTTCCGCAATACAGTGCTGCTGCGGGATATGTCTCTGGCCTACGCCAAGACCGGGCAGCGCGGCCTGGCCTCGCTGGTCACCGCCGAACGCTATGCCCTGCAAGGGCGTCTGAATGACGCCGGAATTCACGCCAAACGGGCCGTCGCCCTGCTGCCCGCAGGCTCCGCCGCGGCGCGCCGCGCGCAGGATGTGCTGACGGCCTATGAACAAGCTCAGAAAAGGAAAAGACGCAAATGAAGCTTTTCACCCGCACCGCAACGGCGGCCGCCACCGCCCTCGCCCTGCAGGGCGCCCCGGCCCAGGCCTTTGATATCAACAGCATGTCCGAAGCCGAGCGCAAGGCCTTTGGCCAGCAGGTGCGGGAATACATTCTCGCCAACCCGGAACTGATCCTCGAAGCCGTAGACCTGCTGGAACAGCGCCAACAGCAGGCAGAAGCGGCCCGCGATGACGTGCTGGTTGCCGACAACCTGGAAGAGCTGGTGAACGACGGCTATTCCTGGGTTGGCGGCAACCCGGACGGCGACATCACCCTGGTCGAGTTCATGGACTACCGCTGCGGCTATTGCCGCCGGGCGGCCCCGGAAGTTGCCAAACTGCTGAAAAGCGACGGCAATATCCGCCTGGTGATCAAGGAATTCCCGATCCTGGGCGAAGCCTCAGTACTGTCCTCCCGCTTTGCCGTAGCGGCCAAGCATGTGGCCGGCGATGACGCCTACAAGCAGGTGCATGACGCGCTGATCGACTTTGGAGCTGAACCCAATGACGTCGCCCTGCGCCGCCTGGCCGACGGGCTGGGCCTGGATGCCGAGGCGATTTTCGCCAAGATGGACAGCGAAGAAGTGACTGCGGAACTGCGCCAAACCCGCGCCCTGGCGCAGCGGATGGCAATTTCCGGCACCCCGACCTTTGTGCTGGGCAACGAACTGCTGCGCGGCTACCTGCCGGCTGATCAGATGGAAGTCATGGTGGCAGAGATCCGCGATCAGCGCAGCTGATCCTCAATCGGGGAAGCCGGGGCTCTGCCCCGGACCCCGGGGTATTTCAGACCAGAAAGAAGCAGCGGGGGCCTGCCCCTATTCCGCCGCATCCTGGGCCGCCTCGATCCGGGCGGCCTTTTTCTCGACCTCTTCGACGATGTGGTCGACCATCTGTTCGTTGGACATCTTGTGGCTGGCCTTGCCCGCCAGATAGACCATGCCGGAGCCGGCCCCGCCGCCGGTGAAGCCGACATCGGTCATCAGCGCCTCGCCCGGGCCGTTTACTACGCAGCCGATGATCGAAAGGCTCATGGGGGTCTTCACATGCTCCAGGCGTTTTTCCAGGGTTTCCACCGTCTTGATCACGTCAAACCCCTGCCGCGCGCAGGAGGGGCAGGAGATGATGTTGACGCCGCGGTGGCGCAGGCCTAGGGACTTGAGGATCTCAAAGCCCACCTTCACCTCTTCCACCGGATCAGCGGACAGGCTCACGCGCAGTGTGTCGCCGATGCCCATCCACAGAAGCTGTCCCAAGCCGATGGCCGATTTGATGGTGCCGGAAACAAAGCCGCCGGCCTCGGTGATCCCTAAGTGGATCGGCGCATCGGTGGCCTCGGCCAGCTGCTGATAGGCAGCCGCCGACATGAACACATCCGACGCTTTCACCGAGATCTTGAACTCGTGGAAATCATGATCCTGCAGGATGCGGATATGGTCGAGGCCGCTCTCTACCATCGCCTCCGGGCAGGGTTCGCCGTATTTGTCCAAGAGGTGCTTTTCCAGGGAGCCGGCATTGACCCCGATGCGGATCGAGCAATTGTGGTCGCGGGCTGCCTTGATCACCTCGGCCACGCGTTTTTCATCGCCGATGTTGCCCGGGTTGATGCGCAGGCAGGCCGCGCCCGCCTCGGCCGCCTCGATGCCGCGCTTGTAATGGAAATGGATGTCGGCGACGATCGGCACCGGGCTTTCGCGCACGATTTCCTTCAGCGCCTTGGAGGAGGCTTCATCCGGCACCGAGATCCGCACCAGATCGGCGCCCGCTTCTGCCGCTGCCTGCACCTGGGCCACAGTTGCCGCCACATCGGTGGTCAGCGTGTTGGTCATGGTTTGCACCGCAATCGGAGCGTCGCCGCCGATGGCGACATTGCCCACGTGGATCTGGCGGCTTTTGCGGCGCTCGATATGGCGCCAGGGGCGGATGTGGTTCATCGACATGAAGCGGGTGTCCCGGCTGGATCCTGTTAGCAGCTAGATACGCGCTGACAGGCGGCGCTGCAATGGCAGCCCGCTGCATCCGCCGGATTCACAGGGATTATTCGGCGGGCTGTTCCGCCTGCAGTTCAGCCACCAGAGTGGCCAGCGCCTGATTGCGGCCATCGGACAGATCCGCCAGTTCAAAGCGGCCGGTGATCGCATCCATCGACAGGTCGATATTCTTGGACACCTGCCCGCGCTCGCCAACGGGGCCGAAATGTTCGCCGTTCACGGCAAAATAGATGGCGCTGCTTTCGCCGGTGCGCAGCCGCGGCGCATCTTCGGTCAAAGGCACCTCAAACCGCTGGCCCGCATCCATGATGGTTTCCAGGATCACGCTGCCATCCGCCGCGGTGACCTGCACCCAGGAGGGCCGCACCGCCACCATCTCAACCCCGGGCTTGACCTCGGCCACCACCTGCGGAACCGGCTGCTGCAGAGCATTCTCTTCAAACGAAATTCTGGCCTCGGCCAGGGCGACAGTCGGCAACTCCGGCACGGTGAAATTGCCAAAAGCGGAAGGGTCCAGTGTAGAGATCGGCGCATCGCGCGCCACCAGAACCGGCACGTCCAGCGCTTGCGGCCGGTACAGCCGGTCCAGCGCCTCGGCCGCGGGATCCGCTGCCCCCTCGGCCACCTGCAGCACTGCGCTGTTCAGCGGGTCAAGATCCGCCAGAACCGCCGGGGTCTGGTCCACTGGCGCAAACTGCACCTGCTGGATTTCCTTCAGCACCGACCAGCCGCCATAGCCGATGCCGCCGATGAGCGACGCCAGCACCAGCAGCGAGCCCACTGCCCGCAGCTCAATCTGGCTGAGAATACCCGCAGGCGCCGGGATAAACGGCGTGCCGGGCGCGGCAAAGGCATCACCGCCGAGCCCGGTTGCAGCGGACGCAGGGGCGCTGCCGGGCTTGCTGCGGCTCGAGGCCTCGGCCGACATGCCATGGGCCACGGTAAAGCCGCTTTCCTTGCAGAAGTCCTGGAAAGCCTCTTCCGGGTCCATGTTCAGATAGCGGGCATAAGAACGCACATACCCGGCAATGAAGCCGGGTGTGTCAAAGGCGGTGGGGTCGGAATTTTCGATGGCAGCGATATAGGAAGCCTTGATCCGCAGCTCGCGCTGGACGTCGAGCAGCGATTTGCCCATCGTCGCCCGCTCGCCGCGCATCACGTCGCCGAGCTTCAGTTCGAAGTCGTCGAAGCCTTTCGGCTCCACGACCTCGCCACGCTCTTCATGCTTGCGGGTAAACCGCCCGATCATGCCTGCCGTCCCATTAATGCCTGCCGCAATCTGTTCAGAGTGGTGAAAGAATCACAGATGCGACTCAAATCCACTCATTGATTGACAACACGGTAACACACTCAGAGTAAATTTACACTGATCAGTATGTTACCCGGCAAGTTCGGCACGATTCAGCGCACAATGCGACCACAATGCGTCCATCGCATGGACCAGTGCGTCGATTTCCTTGGGGCCATGCACCGGAGAGGGTGTAAACCGCAGCCGTTCGGTGCCGCGCGGCACGGTCGGGAAGTTGATCGGCTGCACGTAGATCCCGTAGTCTTCCAGCAGATGGTCGGACAGCACCTTGGTGTGGACCGGGTTGCCGACAATCACCGGCACGATGTGGCTGCCGTGATCAATGATCGGCAGGCCCAGCCCTTTCAGGCGCAGCTTAAGAACCTTGGCCTGGTCCTGATGCTTGTCGCGCAGATCCTGTGCGCCTTTCAGATGGGCAACCGAGGCCGCGGCCCCTGCTGCCACCGACGGCGCCAGCGAAGTCGTGAAGATGAAGCCCGGCGCATAAGAGCGGATCGCGTCGCACATCTTGGCCGAGGCCGCGATATAGCCGCCCATTACGCCATAGGCCTTGGCCAGGGTGCCGTTGATGATGTCGATGCGGTGGGCCAGGCGGTCACGCTCGGTGACGCCGCCGCCGCGGGGGCCGTACATGCCGACCGCGTGGACTTCGTCGATATAGGTCAGCGCGCCGAATTCATCCGCCAGGTCGCAGATTGCCTCGATCGGGCCAAAGTCGCCGTCCATCGAATAAACCGATTCAAAGGCGATCAGTTTGGGCGCCTTCGGATCGTCGGCTTCCAAAAGCTCGCGCAGATGCGCCACGTCATTGTGGCGGAAGATGCGCTTGGCGCCGCCGTTGCGGCGCACGCCTTCGATCATCGAGGCATGGTTCAGCGCATCGGAATAGATGATCAGGCCCGGGAACAGCTTGGGCAGCGTGCTCAGCGTCGCATCATTGGCGATATAGGCCGAGGTGAACAGCAGCGAAGCTTCCTTGCCGTGCAGGTCGGCCAGTTCGGCCTCCAGCTGCTTGTGATAGACCGTGGTGCCCGAGATGTTGCGGGTGCCGCCCGAGCCTGCGCCGGTCGAGTCGATGGCGTCATGCATCGCATCCAGCACCACCGGATGCTGGCCCATGCCCAGGTAGTCGTTGCCGCACCAGACAGTAATGTCCTGCCGGCTGCCGTCCGGACGGGTCCAGACCGCATGCGGGAAGTGGCCCTTCTTGCGCTCGATATCGATAAAGGTCCGGTAACGGCCTTCATCGTGCAGGCTGGCAATCGCTGCGTCCAGTTTCGCGGTATAGTCCACCGGCATCTCCATGGCTTCAAGCGTCCCCCCAGGGCACGCGGGCTGTGTAAAGGGCACGGCCTACTGGCGATGCGGCCACATTCACGGTCCCGAATGACTACCGCAGGCGCCCCTTCCGATCAACTGATTACGCGCCGCCTAGGGTGCGCAACATTGATGCAGGTCAAATAGAACTTAAAGAATGCCCCGGCAAGAACGCCTGCGCCAAGTCAAACCCCGTTTGCGTCCTATTTGCCGCGCTTTCGGGGACCGAATGCGCAGGATCGGAAACCTTTGATACGGCAGTTCCAAACATTCTTGCTTCCAGCGATTGAGCTGCCCCCCATCTGGATGCCCTTTGTGTAGGATACCGTCATTCTCCCGCCACCTTGCGAGCCCAATTTTTCCATTGAAGCCCACGCTGCAAAGTTCCCCTGAATGATGGCCAGCAAGGATTGCCCCAGTTTTCCGACCGCTTTCGGCAAGGGAGCTCAAGAAAATCTGCTATGCATGAGTTTACCAGCACAGACCAATCTACTAGCTCTAGTGAAAGAAACAGCTCACCCAACCTGGAGAAGCGGCCTTGCAGCAGGAAGACAAGGAACTGCCAGCTTGGCTTTCGCTTCTAATCCTGCTCTGGCCCCTGGCTCTTTGGGTTGCCGGATTTATCATTTCGCAGGCAGCTCAAACAGGCGGCTGTAAAATATGGGCCAAAGGGCCAGAAGAGTGCATCTTCCTCGGCACCAACATTGGGGAGCTCATTTATCCGCTTTGGTCCTTGGGCTTCTATCTGCCTTTTGTGCTGTTGTGGGTGCCATGCGGGTTGATCATTCTGGGCATTATCCGGTTTGCTCTTCGCAACGCCCGCTGAACACCCCCAGTTCTGGCACAATGAAAACCAGAACGTGAAGTGTTTGCACTTTACCCATGCCGCCCCTCTGGCCCCTCCTACAGGCCGCTGCTAGGGTCCGCGGCAAATCGGCCTTTCCCCGGGCCTCCCCGAAATTCAGGAGAGCACAAATGGCATTGAATGATGTTCTGGACCGGATCGACGCAGAGCTGGACGCCGCCACTGAACGGCTGATGGAGCTGTTGCGCATCCAGTCGATTTCGACCGATCCCGCCTATAAGGAAGACTGCGACAAGGCCGCCGACTGGCTGGTCGCCGACCTCAACGCCATCGGCATCAAGGCAGAAAAGCGCGCCACCCCCGGCCATCCGATGGTCGTGGGCCATGTCGGCGAGGAAAACACCGATGCCCCGCATGTGCTGTTCTACGGCCACTACGACGTGCAGCCGGTGGATCCGCTGGACCTTTGGAACACGCCGCCGTTTGAACCGCAGCTGGAAGAAACCCCGAACGGCACCGTGATCCGCGGCCGCGGCTCCTCGGATGACAAGGGCCAGCTGATGACCTTTGTCGAGGCCTGCCGCGCCTGGAAGGCCGTCAATGGCTCCCTGCCCTGCCGCATCACCTTCTTCTTCGAGGGCGAAGAGGAATCGGGGTCGCCTTCGCTGGTCCCCTTCATGGAAACCAACGCCGAAGAGCTGAAAGCAGATCTCGCGCTGATCTGCGACACGTCGATGGTGTCGCGCGGGGTGCCTTCGATCTCCTCCCAGCTGCGCGGCATGCTGAAGGAAGAATTCACCATCATCGGCCCCCGCATCGACCTGCACTCCGGCCACTATGGCGGCCCCGGCCTGAACCCGCTGCGCGAATTGTCCAAGATCGTGGATTCCTTCTACGACGACGAAACCGGCCGCGTCGCCGTCGAGGGCTTTTACGATGGCGTGCACGAAGTGCCTGCCGACCAGCTGCGCCAATGGCAGAACTGCGGCTTTGACGAGGCGGAATACCTGAACTCGGTCGGCTACACCCAGCCGCACGGTGAAAAGGCCTATTCCACACTGGAGCAGCAATGGGCCCGGCCGACGCTGGAGATCAACGGGCTCTGGGGCGGCTACAACGGCGCCGGCTCCAAAACCGTGATCCCGTCGGAAGCGCATTGCAAGATCACCTGCCGCCTGGTCGGCGACATGGATCCGGACGCGCTGCGCAGCAAGATCCGCACCCATGTGGAAGCGCGGCTGTCACCGGATGCCAAGGCAGTCTGGAAAAACAACTCCGCCGGTTCGCCAGCCTCGGTGATGAACATCTCCCGCCCCGAATTCGAAGCGGCCCGCTCAGCCCTTTCCGACGAATGGCAGCGCGAGGCAGTGTTCTGCGGCATGGGCGGCTCGATCCCGATCGCAGGCTTTTTCAAGTCGGTCCTGGACATGGATGCAATGCTCATCGGTTTTGCCAATGATGATGACGCCATCCACTCGCCGAACGAAAAATACGACCTGAAAAGCTTCCACAAAGGCATCCGCTCCTGGGCCCGCGTCCTGGACAATCTGTCGCGCAAGTAAAAATCGGCGGGGCGGCAGCTCCCAGCAACGCCGCCCTCGCCCCCGCAAGCGTTAAAGGGCTTTGCCGGCCCAAGCATTTTGGCAGCCTCCCGGAGCTGCCTGTTTCCGGTCCCGGCTGCCAGGCAGCTGACCGTCAAAGAGCAAAGCCGGCACTGCATCGCCGCCGCCTGTGAACGGAACACATCCGCAGCAAGCTCCCGCCCGTCATCCGGTCTTTGCAAAGACCGTCTTCCCGTTGGGCCTAGCGCCGCTTGCGCGGCGCGCGCCGTGCAAGGCACGGCGCCCGGCCCAAGGCTTTTAATAGCATCTCCAGATGCTTTAAAAAGGCGTGGGAGCCCGCGCTTTTCACCTGGATTTAACCCTCTGCTTCCGCCTCCTTAAGACTTGCTTATCACAAGCCCTCCAGACTGTCGGCAGACGCGCAACTGGCCTGCATGGATAGAGGCACATCATGACACACAGCAGATTCAAACGCCCGCCCGGGTTTGAAGGCACCCAAACCGATCCCGAAGAAAGCTATCGCGCCGGGTACCAGCACGGCACACGGGCCATGCTGCGGTACCTGGAATCCAATGAAAGCCCGGATCTGGAACGACTGAAAACCTGGATCGGCACCGAGCTGACGGAATGGCGCCACGATACCGAAGCGGAACCGCTGCCGCCGGCCCTGTGACGGGCAGAAGGTCGGCCGGGCTGGAACCCGACAGGCATCGGCCCGGCCTCTTGCCAGAGCCCCCGGTGCGGCGCACTTTGCAGGAATGACCACGACGATTCTGACAGACGGCCCGCAGCTGGCCGCATTCCTTGCGCTGGAAACCAAAGTCTGGGATGCGCTTGTTGCGGGCGACCCCGAGGCTGACGGACAAATGCTGTCGGCTGATTTCCTGGGCGTTTACCCCAGCGGATTCTCCGGCAAAGATGGCCATTGCGAGCAGCTCAGGGACGGGCCGGTGATGGCGGAGTACCGCCTCTCCGAGGCGCAAATCCGCCTCATCGCGCAGGACGCCGTTCTTCTCTGCTACCGGGCGGACTACAAGCCGGCAGACGGCCTCGACTGGAAAGCCATGCTTATTTCTTCGCTTTGGGAGCAGCGTGAAAACGGCTGGATCAACAGCTTCAGCCAGGACACACCCCTGACCAGCCCGTAGAGCCTGAGGCGCTGTTACCGACGTGCCGATGATCTGGACTTGAAAGTGAACTTGAAAGACAAATGGCGCGGTTGACGGGGCTCGAACCCGCGACCCCCGGCGTGACAGGCCGGTACTCTAACCAACTGAGCTACAACCGCGCATGGGCCTTTCGGCGGACCTGACACCAGGTCTATGTCCCCATCCGGGGCGGACCCTGAAGCGTCAGGGCGGCGGGCGAAAATGGCGCGGTTGACGGGGCTCGAACCCGCGACCCCCGGCGTGACAGGCCGGTACTCTAACCAACTGAGCTACAACCGCATTTTCGCCTTGCGGCGGACCGTTTCCGATCCATCCCCATCCGGAGCGGATCCTGTTTCACCCCAGGATAAGGCGCAGCAGTGGCGCGGTTGACGGGGCTCGAACCCGCGACCCCCGGCGTGACAGGCCGGTACTCTAACCAACTGAGCTACAACCGCCCGCTGCGATCCAGCATCGCTGCTGAATGTTGGGCTGTAATATTCTCAGCCCCCGGAGCCGTCAAGCGGTGTTTTGCCTTTTTCGGAACTTTCCCCGAAAAAAATGAGACACAGACAATAAGGCGCTGGAAACAAAAGAAAACCAGCCGAAGGATGATGGTCAGCGTAGCGGCAGCGCAGCATTGAGTTATGAGAGTGGCGGGCTGTGAGAAGCCCGAACCCCCGGCATCTTCACTGTAAACGACGCGCCAGACGCGCAGGGCATTGTTTTTGGGCAACGGCACGGCTTTTGAGGAGCGTGATTCCGGCGCTGCCGCAGGGTTTGCCGGTTCATGCTGGCTCACGGAACCTGGGAACGCTTCGCAAATTCTCCAGTTTCGAAACACTGGCCCGGCGGCCTGTGAACGGCGCAGGTTTTTGCAGCCGCTCCGTCCACGTCTTCATGCTCAGCGATCGGTCCTGCGGCATTAGCGGCCATCGCCATTGCCCCCGTTCAGTCAGCCGAATTTCTCGCGGCCAAGGCGCATGGCTAGCGCTTTGGCAGAGTTCGTGTGCCTCTGGGAAGACTTAACTTGCCAGGCGCAAGCCGGCACCGGGAGTATCAAAGCCGGCCTGGGGTTGGGCTGGTGATGGGCTCACTTTGAATGTTGTGGCCAGATCCGCCAAAGCGCGGGCATCTTCCTGCATGGTCCGTGTTGCCGCGGTCGTTTCCTCCACCATCGCGGCATTCTGCTGGGTCACGCTGTCCAAATGCGAAACGCCGGTATTGATTTCCGTAAGCCCGGTAAACTGTTCTTCGGCCGACGACGACACTTCCGAGGTCAGTTCAGAAACCCGCTGCACGTCCTCCACAATGTGGTTCAGAGACCCGCCGGCCTTGTTTACCAGCTGCACCCCTTCTTCAACGTGGCCGACACTGACAGAAATCAGTCCTTTAATTTCATTTGCCGAATTGGCAGCCCTCTGGGCCAGCGCGCGAACCTCAGAGGCCACGACCGCAAACCCGCGCCCGGCTTCCCCTGCCCGCGCAGCTTCGACGCCGGCATTCAATGCCAGAAGGTTTGTCTGGAAGGAGATATCGTCAATCGCGCCAATGATTTGAGACATTTTTTCAGAGGAGTCCGCAATCTCCTGCATCTTGGAAACGGCATCGCCAACGACGGAGTTTCCTTCCTCGGCAAAGGTTTGCGCCTTCGAGGCCACGTCGCTTGTTTCGGTGGTGGCCTCCGAAGACGCCCGCATGCTTGCGGTGATTTCCTCGACCGCGGCCGCTGTCTGCTCAAGCGTGGCAGCCTGAGTTTCAGTGCGCTGCGACAGTTCCTGAGCGGACTCAGCTATTTCATGCGCTGCACTGCTCAGGGCACTTGTCGAAGATTGAATTGTGCCGATCACCTCCGCCAGGCTGGACATCAGCCGGTTCACGGTTTCCCGCACGCCATTGTAGCGCTCAGGATAGCTGCTTTCCTCCGGGCCAGGCACAAGCTCTGAAAGATCCCGCGCCTCCATCCGTTCAATGCCTTTTGTGATGTAGTCAAAAGCGGTGTCCTGCTCGACGCGCTGCGCGGCGAAGTAGGCTTCAATTACATAATGTGTGTCGAGCGCGAAAGCGCGGTTCAAAGCCCCCAGCATTCCAAACAGGCGGTTGCGCGCCCTGGAAGAGATCGCGGTGCCGTATTGCTGGCCCAGGACCTCCTGGATGTAGGACGTGGCCCGGGCGTATCCCGAAAGATAAAGCTCGAAAGGAAGCTGAATTCTGAAATGAACGCGACCGATGGTCTCTGCGGAGGAATAGTACTCGTCAGAGAAATCACCGCTGAGCAGAAGCTGCCAATGCCGTTTCTGCGCGGACTTTGCATGGGTCAGAAGCTCGTCGTTGGGAAAGAACCGTGAAGCGTCGGTATCGGCCTGAGCGAACTCGTAGAACTTATCAAGAACTTGGTCGAGGTGCGGCCCCACCTTTGAATTTGCGCGGATGAGGTCATCTTTTTGCCGGCCATCGAGTGCAAATTTCGAGATGGTATTTTGTCGGTCGCTAGCAATCACGTCGTCTCTCCAAAAGTTCCGTTCCTATGGGTGGACAGAACTTTTAGTTTTCACTCATTAAAATACCTTTGCGGTGATTTTACCGCGTGTTTACTGAGGGTTGATGTCCAAAGGAGAAAAGTTGACCCAGCGTCAATTTGCGACATCGAATCAGTCGTTTTAGGGCTCGCCCGCCTCACAGAAATCCCGTTCAGAACCCGCCAGTTATAAGCTCGCCGGCCTATTTGAACGCTTGCAGTCGATCGGCGCCTGGCCTGCCGCGGAGAAGGCAGTCATCCCGCAAGCTTGGCACACGGCTATGCCGCGTCCCATAGATGGGACCAACTACTTCCTGACTTCACCCGGGATGGCAATCTGCACGAGCAAAAATACGACAAAATGCAGTCAAGGAAATATTGGGATCTAGATCTCTCCCCAGGACCGCAAAGCGCAAAGCAACTTCTCCAGCAGCAAACAGCTTAATAGCCGTATTGGCACAGACCACAACAATCCCAAGCCAACCGATGGCTCTCAAAAAACCAAATCAATAACTCCCTTGCTGGACGAGACGATCCGCTTAGCGCGGATCCTGCTGCCCGGCAGCTGTCCGTGCCGGCGCCGCTCTGCCCCTCACCTGGGGCCGGATCGATGTGGAGCGCGGCGTAATCCACCTGAACAAGCAGGACGGCACCAATAGAAAGGGCCGTGCCGTTGTGCCGATGAACGCCAGCACCCGCGCCGCACGGCCGACGTTCGCCTGCCCGGAGCAGACCTTCCAACCGAGAAGGTTTCGCAATTTCCCGGCCATAGCAACCTGCAAACCACCGTCAAAACCCATGCCCGGTTCCGCCCCGGTCAGATGCAGGATGCGGCCGAGGTTCTGGGTTTTAGGATCTTGCGGAAAACAAACCAGGTTCACGGAACCGCTGCGTGCTGCGCAGATACGCAGTCAGCAGAGCATCAATTCGAATGATTTCAGAAGATGGCATGGTGGGTCGTGAGAGGCTCGAACTCCCGACATCTTCGGTGTAAACGAAGCGCTCTACCAACTGAGCTAACGACCCGATGAGCGGGGATTTAGACAATGCCGGCGGGCAGCGCAAGAGGAAAAAGCAGAAAAATCCCGCCCGGCGGCAATGTCATTGCAAAACGGTTTCCGTCCCGTTTTCCAGCACATAGACACAGCCCTGCCCGTTTGGCAGCGCCGCCATCTGGTCGCGGTCCAGCCCGCAAACAATCCCGCGCATCACTTGCCCCAGCAAACCATGCGCCACCACCACAGACGGCCCGCGCAGCGCCTGCAGGAAATCCAGAATCCGCGCGTGGAAACTGGCATACCCTTCTCCGCCCGGCGCCTCGCAGAACAGATCCAGATTGCGCGGGTTTGCTCCATGGACCTGCGGATAGCGCGCAGCCACTTCGCTTAGCGTCATGCCCTGAAACACGCCGGCGAAGGCCTCGGCCAGCCGGGGGTCGGTCACGAACGGCGCGCCGCCCAATGCAATATCCGCTGTCTGCTGCGCCCGCCCCAGAGGCGAGACATAGCATTGCGGCCGTGCCGCCATCACCGGCTTCATCAGTTCTGCCTGCCGGCGCGCATGTTCAATCCCAAGCGGTGTCAGCGGCGATTCCAGCTGCCCCTGTATGCGGTGCTCTGCATTCCATTCAGTCTGCCCGTGGCGCAAAAGCCAGATCTTCGGAAAATTCATGCTCCCCCCGCTTTGCCTTGCCGGAAAATTGGTAGCGGCAAGGCGGCAGAAGCGGAACCCCGGAAAGACAAAAGGCGCTCAACCTTTTCAGGGAGCGCCTTCCGCAAATAATGGTGGGTGATAAGAGATTTGAACTCCTGACATCTTCGATGTGAACGAAGCGCTCTACCACTGAGCTAATCACCCGTGAGGCAGGCTTTTAGCGGTCCGCCGCAGTCTCCGCAAGAGGGTCAGAGGAAGTTTCTTCGCCCTCCTCTGCATTTTCTTGCCCCGGTTTCCGTGCAGCTGCAGCAGCCGCATCCGGCTGCCGCAGTTTGCAGACAAAGACCTTGCCGTTGCTGCGCTCCTGGCTGCGGGTGACGCGCAGCTTGCCCAGCGGCTTGAGGTTCAGCTCACGCCCCTCGGCGACTGCCTCCCCAAGCAGCGCAAGCACCGCCTCGATCACCGGCTTGGCATCCCGCTTCTTGATGCCAGAGCGCTCAACCGCCTGTTCCACCAGCTCTTTCTTGCCCAGTTCCGGCGCCGCGACCACCGGCTTGGCGGTCTCCACAACAACCGGCTCCGGCGCCGCAGCGGCCTCTGCAGCGGGCTTGGTCTCCGGCAGTTTCGGCAACGGTTCCGTTACTGTCCGCGGCTTGGCAGCCGCCGGTTTAGCAGCGGGCTTTGCCGCAGCAGACTTGGCTCCCGGCGCGGTCAGCGTGCCGCTTTTCCGGGAGGTTGATTTGCGCGTGCTGGTTTTGCGCGCGGATGCGCTGGTTTTGCTTGTAGCTCTTGCCATTGTTGCCCCACTTACCCGATTTACCGCCTGTTTCCGGCGCCAAGGCCTGCCTCAAGCAGACGCAGAGCTGCCCGGCAGGCATGTCCTGTCCGGCAAGCTTAGCACAGTAAATCCTATGCCGTGAACCGGTTAGCAGCCCGGCAGGGCATCGCGGCGGATCATTGTGCGCAAAGTGAAACTGGACCGGGTGTTGCGGATGCCTGGCACCCGCATCAGCCGGTCCTCCAGAAACCGGTCGAAATCCGGCAGATCCTCAGCCACCACCCGCAGCAGGATATCCCGGGTCCCGGTCATAAGGTAGCACTCCATCACCTGATCGAACTGCCGCACTGCAGTCTCAAAGGCGCTGAGCGCTTCGGTGGATTGCCGGTCCAGTTCGACCGCCACAAAAATGGTAACCGGCAGCCCCAGCTTGGCCTGGTCGACACGGGCCGAGTACCCGCAGATGACACCGCTTTCCTCCAGATTCGCCACCCTCCGCGCGCAAGGGGTCGGCGACAGGCCGACCAGCTCTGAGAGTTCCGAGATTTTCAGCCGCCCGTTGCGCTGAAGCGCAGCTACGATCTTGCGATCTATCGAATCCATGGCGCTTTCCCCTATCACTCCGGCATTTTGCAGAGATTACCGCCAAATTTAGCACCCTTGACATATGTTTTTAGTGAAAACCGGCGCTGCCGCCCCACTATCATCATGGCAAGTTGAGGAGGAGCGATCAAATGACAGTGACGGCCGTCGCATCAGGCACTCACGAAGAAATCTACCGGGTCGAGGAGCCTTCGGCCGGACTGCTCGGCTTCATTGCCGTTCATTCCACCCGCATGGGTCCGGCGGCGGGCGGGCTGCGCATGCGCCCCTACGCCAGCGAAGAGGACGCGCTGACGGACGTCAAGCGGCTGAGCGAAGGGATGACCTACAAGAATGCGGCCGCAGGGCTGCCCCTCGGCGGCGGCAAGGCAGTCATCATCGGCGACCCGGCCAAGGATAAGACACCGGCGCTGCTGCGCGCCTTCGGCCGCGCGATCCAGTCGCTGGAAGGCCGCTACATCACCGCCGAGGACATGGGCATGAGCCCGGCCGACATGGCCATCCTGGCTGAGGAAACCGACTGGGCCGCAGGGCTGGCAAACGGGCAATTTGCCAGCGGCGACCCGTCTCCGGTCACAGCCCAAGGCATTTTCAACGCCATCCGCACCGCCCGGGCGCACCAATGCGGCAGCCGCGCCCTGAAAGGCGTAACCGTAGCGGTGCAGGGTCTTGGCCATGTCGGCTGGTATCTGTGCCGCCTTCTTCATGAAGCCGGAGCCAAACTCGCGGTTACCGATATCGACAATGCCCGCACGGAGCAGGCTGTCGCGGCCTTTGGCGCCAAGGCTGTGCCACTGGCAGAGATCCACACTGTGCAGGCCGATGTCTTTGCCCCCTGTGCAATCGGCGGTGTGCTGAACGCAGAAACCATTCCGCAGCTGAAAGCCGGCATCGTCGCCGGCGGCGCCAACAACCAATTGGCCGGGCCGGAAGACGGCGCTGCACTGCATGCCCGCGGCATTCTCTATGCACCGGATTTTGTCGCCAACGGCGGCGGCATCATCAATGTGGCCACGGAAATTCTCAAGATTGCCGACCGTCAGGGGTTTGTCGCCGAGAAACTGAACGCGCTGGACGCAACCATGGCAGCCATCCTGGTTCAGGCTAAGGCGGAAAACGTCAGCCCGGACGCGGTGGCCGTCGCCGCCGTGCAGACCAAGATGGCCCAAAAAGCGGCCTGAAGATGCCTTCAGGGCCTGCCTTTGCCGCCCGGTAAGTTGCCTCAATAGAGGGAAGGCTCCCGCGCCAGGAAAGACTCCGCCTGCGGCGGCCTCCTACCTCGCTTTGGGCCCGGCAGCCTGCCCTGAACAGGGCAGGCTGCGCGCCGGACCGGAAACCGGTCCGGCGCCACGCCCAACAGGAGCGGTGGCACCCAGCGCCTCCGGCGACGGGCGGGAGCCTCACGGCCGCAAAACTCCGTAGCGCACGCAATATGATTACTCAGGTCAGCAGACCAGAGCGGAAGCGGCAACTGGAAAGGGCGGCCCCTTGGGACCGCCCTCTCAATTTCAGAACTCAGGGATCAATGCGCTGTGGCGCTGGCCCCGTCTTTGGATCCCTTCAGCGCCGCCTTGGCGGCCGCAGCCTCCTCGGCCTCCTCATCCCATTCGATGGGGTCCGGCTGCGACACCAGCGCGTGCTTCAGGACTTCAGACACGTGAGAAACCGGGATGATTTCCAGCCCCTCTTTCACGTTGTCCGGGATATCCGGCAGGTCCTTCTCATTCTCCTGCGGGATCAGCACCGTCTTGATGCCGCCGCGCAGTGCCGCCAGCAGCTTTTCCTTCAGGCCGCCGATCGCCAGCGCATTACCGCGCAGGGTAACCTCGCCGGTCATCGCGATGTCCTTGCGAACCGGGATCTGGGTCAGCACTGACACAATGGAGGTAACCATCGCGAGGCCAGCCGAAGGACCGTCCTTGGGTGTCGCCCCCTCCGGCACGTGCACGTGGATATCCCAGTTGTCGAACCGCGGCGGCTTGATGCCCAGCTTCGGCGAGACAGAGCGCACATAAGAAGACGCCGCTTCAATCGACTCCTTCATCACGTCGCCCAGCTTGCCGGTGGTCTTCATCCGGCCCTTGCCCGGAAGGCGCAGCGCCTCAATCGACAGCAGCTCGCCGCCAACCGAGGTATAAGCCAGCCCGGTCACAACACCGACCTGATCCTCTTTCTCGGCCAAGCCAAAGCGGAACTTCGGCACGCCCAGGAAGTCGTCGAGGTTCTCCGGCGTGACGGTCACGCTTTCGGCCTCTTTCTTGACGATCTTGGTCAGCGACTTGCGCGCGACCTTGGCGATTTCGCGCTCCAGGTTCCGCACCCCCGCCTCGCGGGTGTAGGTGCGGATCATCTCGGTCACCGCGTCCTCGGTCAGCTCGAACTCCTTGGCCTTCAGACCATGGTTCTTCACCTGCTTGGAGATCAGGTGCTGCTTGGCGATCTCGCGCTTTTCGTCCTCGGTGTAGCCCGAAAGCGGAATGATCTCCATCCGGTCCAAGAGAGGCCCGGGCATGTTGTAGCTGTTCGAGGTGGTCAGGAACATCACGTTCGAGAGGTCGTATTCGACTTCCAGGTAGTGATCCATAAAGGTGTTGTTCTGTTCCGGATCCAGCACCTCCAGCATCGCCGAGGCCGGGTCGCCGCGGAAATCCTGGCCCATCTTGTCGATCTCATCGAGCAGGATCAGCGGATTGGTGGTCTTGGCCTTCTTCAGCGCCTGGATGATCTTGCCGGGCATCGAGCCGATATAGGTGCGGCGGTGGCCGCGGATCTCGGATTCGTCGCGCACGCCGCCCAGCGAAATGCGGATGAACTCGCGCCCGGTCGCTTTCGCAACCGATTTACCCAGCGAGGTCTTACCCACGCCCGGAGGACCAACGAGGCACAGGATCGGCCCCTTCAGCTTGGCCGAGCGCTGCTGCACCGCCAGGTATTCGACGATCCGTTCCTTGACCTTCTCCAGGCCATAGTGATCCGCATCCAGAATCTCCTGCGCCTTGTTCAGGTCTTTCTTGACGCGGGACTTGTTGCCCCACGGGATCGACAGCATCCAGTCGAGGTAGTTGCGCACGACGGTGGCTTCCGCCGACATCGGCGACATGTTCTTGAGCTTCTTCAGCTCCGCATCCGCCTTTTCGCGCGCTTCTTTCGACAGTTTGGTTGCGGCGATCTTCTCTTCCAGCTCGGCGATTTCGCCTGCGCCTTCCTCGCCGTCGCCCAGCTCCTTCTGAATGGCCTTCATCTGCTCATTCAGATAGTACTCGCGCTGGGTCTTCTCCATCTGGGATTTGACGCGGGTCTTGATCTTCTTCTCGACCTGCAGGACCGACATTTCGCCCTGCATCAGGCCATATACCTTCTCCAGGCGTTCGGAAACGGACAGCGTCTCCAGCAGTTCCTGCTTGCGGTCGACCTCAATGCCCAGGTGGCCGGCCACCAGGTCGGCCAGCTTGGCCGGCTCAGCAGTCTCGCCAACGGCAGACAGCGCTTCTTCGGGGATGTTCTTGCGCACTTTTGCATAGCGCTCGAACTCATCGCCAACAGTGCGCACCAGCGCCTCGGTGGTGGTGATATCGCCTGGGATTTCAGTCAGTTCTTCGGCCTTGGCTTCGAAGAAATTGTCGTTCTCCAGGAACTCTGTGATTTTCACACGGGTCTGGCCTTCGACCAG
This sequence comes from Leisingera sp. ANG-M1, assembly GCF_000813745.1. Taxonomy (GTDB): domain Bacteria; phylum Pseudomonadota; class Alphaproteobacteria; order Rhodobacterales; family Rhodobacteraceae; genus Leisingera. The sequence continues at coordinate 64,337 of NZ_JWLC01000014.1, forward strand.
CACCTTGACGGTGCCATCGGGCAGCTTCAGCAGCTGCAGCACATTGGCCAGCACACCCATGGTGTAAATGCTATCGGTGTCGGGATCATCCTCGGAAGGGTCGATCTGGCTGGACAGCAGGATCTGCTTGTCATCCGCCATCACCTCTTCCAGGGCGCGCACCGATTTTTCCCGGCCCACGAACAGCGGCACGATCATGTGGGGGAAGACCACAATATCGCGCAGCGGCAGTACGGGGTAGGAGGAATTGAGTGGCTCTTGCATACTCGGTCCTTTGGTTTGGCAAGACGGCCCGGCCCCGGCATCCGGCAGCTTTGGCCCGTCTCCTCATTGGAGGTCTTTATCTGGTGCAGCGGCGGCCGGTTTTCAACCGGCCGCCTTCAAGGCTGGGGCACACCTTGCCTGCAGCCGTTCCGGATCACAAGGCACGAATGAGGTAAAGATTTGGTGGCGATGTTCACTTTTTTCATTTTTGCCGCGCCCTTCTACCAGAGCCGTCCGGCGGTCAGCAGCGGCCGCTTGTTCCAGGCGTGGCGCTGCACCATTCTGCGCAGCCGCGCCTGCTTGTCCGGCAGCAGCCGGGCGGGCGGCCCCCGACCCGCCTCTGCGGCCCGCGCAGCCGACGGCAGCAGCCAGGAGATTTCCCGCTGCGCTGCCGGAGTCAGCCCTTTCAGGCTTTCCGGCGCCAGGTACAGGCTTTCGCAAGGCGCCCCTTCGGCGCGGACGACCTCATGGTGATCAAGCAGGAAATGATGGTACTGCACCCCAAGCCCCGGCAAAAACCGGGTGATCCCCGGCAGACCCGCCGCCCGCTGGCACCCCACCAGCACTTCCGGCTCGCCGAACATCCGCGCGATGATGGGCGATTTCAGCAGCAGCCGATGCTGCGGCGACAGCACCAGATCGCGGCGCGGATAGCCGCCGCCCAGCGCTCCGGCGGCGATATGCACCGGGCACAGGCTCGGCTTCGCCAGCAGATGCGCCCGGCTCAGCCGGTTGCACCCGGTCCAGACCACCTCCTGCAGGCCATTGTCCAGCGTCTCCACCCGGTCGCCCGCCCGCAGCTGCTCCACCGCCACTGCACCGCGCGCGGTGGCGATCCTGGTCCCCGCGGCGAAACAGGGCACAAAGCTCTGGCCATCGCTGGCAGAGGGGTTCTGCGCCGTGCCAAAACTGGCAATCGAATTGATGGTGACAGCTTCTACCGGATAGTCGTCCAAATCGTTGGCGCCCAGCCCGTAGTCATCGTCGATCATAACCATGAATACGTCGCCGGTCTCAGTCTGCACGATGCCGCCCAGCCCGGAGTAATCCGGAACCCCGCCCGGCAGGAACTCCACCGTCACATTGACATTGAAAATGGCGTCATACTGGGTGGTCACCAGCCCCGCGCCCAGATCATAGGTAATGGTCTCGGTGCCAGCGATGTCATTGCCCTCGATCGAGGCATCGTTGTCGTTATCGGTGGCCGTCACATCGACAATATGATTGGCCGCAGCATCCCCCGGCCCATAGTAAGTGCCCAAAAGCGCCGCCTGGTTCTCTGCCGAGCCATTGCCATCCACAGTATCCAGCTCTGCCAGATTGCCGAGATAAAGCATACTCATGGTGTAGCTTGGCATAAACAACTCGCGCTAAGATTTACTGCGTGCAACTCATCACAAAAAAATTGACAGCCGGTTACACCAACAACGCGCATTTCGCTGTTTGTTCTCTCTGGCCCTGCTACGGGCGGCACGAAACCCGCCCCCTGGAGCAATCTCTGATTGAAGCGGAACAGACCGCTGTTTTAGAACAGCCCGCACTCACACAATTCAGGAAGCACTATGTTCAAAAAACTATTCATCTCTCTAACCACTGCAGCTCTGCTCGCCAGCCCGGCCGTTGCGGAACCGGTCAAAGGTTTCGGTTTTTCCATGAAACGGGGCAAGCCCGCCATAAAAGGCGTTCTTGTTGTAGATGGGTACTCGCAGCAGCAAATCCGCAAAATGATGAGCGTTTACTGCAAGGGCGGTGACGTGGGCGCGCTGGAGCTGACCGGCAAACCGCGCAAAAAACGCGGTTATGTCCTGCAAAAATTCACCACGACCTGCCAAGGCGGACCGCTGGACCGGTTCAAGGGCAAGAACAGCTCTTATGAAATCGAGTACATCACCGAGGGCGAATACCGGAACAAGCACCTGGTGGAAATCACCACCTCGGACGGGCTGGGCAATATCCTCTACCTGAAGGAATTCGCCCGCCCCTGATACCGCCGGCCGCCGCAGGCGGCAAATACGCCCCCGGTGCGGGGCGTATTTTCTGTGTCACAGCCGCTCGATGTCCCCTTCAGCGCGCATGTCGTGGAAATCCTTCTGCCAGGCCTCGAACGCCCCCGCCGCAATCGCCTCGCGCATGCCGGCCATGATGTCCTGGAAGTAATGCAGGTTGTGCCAGGTCAGCAGCATGCCCGAGATCATCTCGTTGCTGCGGAACACATGGTGCAAATAGGCGCGCGAGTAGTTCGAACAGGCCGGGCAAGAGCAGTTTTCGTCCAGCGGCCGCGGGTCGTCCTGATGGCGGGCGTTCTTGATGTTGACCACCCCGTGGCGGGTGAAGGCCTGGCCGGTGCGGCCCGAGCGCGACGGCAGCACGCAGTCCATCATGTCGATGCCGCGCGCCACCGCACCGACGATATCGTCAGGCTTGCCCACCCCCATCAGATAGCGCGGCTTGTCCTCGGGCAGAAAGCCGGGCGCGTAGTCAAGGCAATCGAACATCGCCTCCTGCCCCTCGCCTACAGCCAGGCCGCCGACCGCATAGCCCTCGAAGCCAATGTTCTTCAGCGCCTCGGCGCTTTCCTCGCGCATATCCTGTTCCAGCCCGCCCTGCATGATGCCGAACAGCGCGTGCCCCGGCCGGTCGCCAAAGGCGTCGCGCGACCGCTGAGCCCAGCGCATCGACAGCCGCATCGACTCGGCAATGCGCTTGCGGTCGGCAGGCAGCGCCGGGCATTCGTCAAAGCACATCACGATGTCCGACCCCAAGAGCCGCTGAATCTCCATCGAGCGCTCCGGTGTCAGCTCATGCTTGGAGCCGTCGATATGGCTCTTGAAGGTCACGCCCTTCTCAGTGAGTTTGCGCAGCCCCGCCAGCGACATCACCTGAAAGCCGCCGGAATCGGTCAAAATCGGTCGCTCCCAATTCATGAACTTGTGCAAACCGCCCAAACGGTCGATCCGCTCCGCCGTGGGCCGCAGCATCAGGTGGTAGGTATTGCCCAGCAAAATGTCCGCTCCGGTTGCCCGCACGCTTTCCGGCATCATCGCTTTCACAGTGGCCGCCGTCCCCACCGGCATAAAGGCCGGGGTCCGGATCTCGCCGCGCGGCGTATTGATCACCCCGGTGCGGGCCTTGCCATCGGTGGCTTTCAGATCAAAGGAGAAACGGGCGGTCATGACAGATCCTTGGCTTTGGGCAGAGGCGGCAGCGGCAAACTGGCGCAAACCCGCAGCATTTGCCCGAAATCCTCAGGCAATTCAACCCTGCGGGGCTTGCCAGCGATAACCGCTAGACGCCATACAGATATTGAATACAGCGCCAGAAGACCTAAATGTATACTATTGCACACAAAAAGGCCGCGCAGTGAACAAAGCCAAGACACCCGGCGGCCAGGCAACGCCCCCTGCTCCGCCGGAGCCGGCCGCACAGCCTCCAGCCGGCGGGACAGCCGCCACGCCTGAAGCCGCCGCGCCGTCTGCCCTTATTGAGCAAGCAAAGGACCATTTCATGAACGAAGACCTCATCCTGGAGCTTCTCTCCAGCAACCTCCTCTACCTGCTTGGAGCGTTGCTGCTGATCATCATCATTCTCAAAGGCATCCGGATCGTGCCGCAGTCGCAGAAATTCGTGGTCGAGCGTTTCGGCCGTCTGCATTCGGTGCTGGGCCCCGGCATCAATTTCATCGTGCCCTTCCTGGATGCGGTGCGCCACAAGATTTCCATCCTCGAGCGCCAGCTGCCCAACGCCAGCCAGGACGCGATCACCAAGGACAATGTGCTGGTGCAGATCGACACCTCAGTGTTCTACCGCATCCTCGAGCCGGAAAAGACCGTCTACCGCATCCGCGACGTGGACGGCGCGATTGCCACCACCGTGGCCGGAATCGTCCGCGCCGAGATCGGCAAGATGGATCTGGATGAGGTGCAGGCCAACCGCGCCCAGCTGATCGGCCAGATCCAGGCCAGTGTCGAAACAGCCGTGGATGACTGGGGCATCGAGGTGACCCGGGCCGAGATCCTCGACGTCAACCTCGACCAGGCCACCCGCGACGCCATGCTGCAGCAGCTCAATGCCGAACGCGCCCGCCGCGCCCAGGTGACCGAGGCCGAGGGCCAGAAACGTGCCGTCGAGCTCGCCGCCGACGCTGAGCTTTACGCCGCAGAACAGGCCGCCAAAGCCCGCCGCGTGCAAGCCCAGGCCGAGGCCTATGCCACCCAAGTGGTCGCAAAGGCGATCCGCGAACACGGCATCGAGGCGGCGCAATACCAGGTGGCGCTGAAGCAGGTCGAGGCGCTGAATGCGCTTGGCAACGGCGACGGCAAGCAGACCATCGTCCTGCCCGCCCATGCGATGGAAGCCTTCGGCGATGCCTTCAAGCTGCTGAAAGGACGCCTGTGATGGAAACCCAGCTCTGGACGCTCTGGTGGGTCTGGTGCGCTGCGGCGCTGGTGCTGGCCATCCTTGAGGTCCTGGTGCCCGGCTTTGTCTTCCTCGGCTTCGCCATAGGCGCAGGCTTCACCGGTCTGCTGCTGCTCGCCACCGGTGCCGCCTGGGGCCTGCCGCTGCTGCTCTTGATCTTCGCAGGCATCTCGCTCGCGGCCTGGCTGCTGCTGAAACGCTTCTTCGCCTTGCCCAAAGGCCAGGTGAAGAAGTTCCACCACGACATCAACGACTGACCGGCGGGCGCGGGAGAACAATTGCGCGCGCCCTGCCCCCTTGCTGGGCCGTGCCGGAAAATGGTGCAGCCAGAAGCCGTCTGACATAGTCCCGGGGTGTGCCAGGTCATCTGAGATTTGCCCTGGCTTGAGCCTGTCTCTCATGGCTTTGCGGCAGCATTTGCGAGGCGGCAGCTTTTACCTCTCCCCCGCCGGGCACTCCTGAACGGCAGCATCCCACCCCCCCTTATGCACCCGCGGCCTGATATTGCGGGCAAACCACGGCGCTGCCGAACATTTTCAGCCCAGCCGGATCAATGCCGCTCGCGTTCAAAGCTTCCCTGGTCTGCTCGCGAAGCCCGGTCCGGGCTCAGCGCCCGCACTTGCAGTCCTAAAACTCCATCGCAAACAGACCAGTGCTTTGCAGGCGTGCGCCTGCGCGTTTTCAGGATGAGCCGTACGGCGGCTGCATGCGGAGTAGCGGCTAGATGCGGGTCAGGCATTGCGGAGGCCGCCGACCCGCTGCCTTCAAAACCGAAACCCCACCCCGGCCAGCAGCCCGTGGGTCACGGCGTCGTGGCGGAAGAAGCTGTCGGTGCCGCGGGTACCTTCCTCGTATTCCACCCCCAGCCCGCGGTAGAGCACGTAGATGGAGGCGCGCTCCCAGCGGTCGTAGACCAGGCCGCCCATGGCCGACCAGCTTTCATCCGAGCCGCCGCCCAGGCCAATGTCGCCCTCCAGCAGCACCGAGAACTCAGGCGACAGGCGGCGCTGCCAGCGCAGGCCTGCTACCAGGTCGGTCCAATCGCCGCCGCGGCGCAATGCGCCGCCCGGCAGACCGGCAATCACGTCCACATCCCAATGGCGCAGCCCGCCGAACAGCTCGAACCGGTCGCGGCCGCGCCCGAATTGGTAGGTCGCCACCGCCTCGGCCAGGTTCTGATCAAAGCTCACCGGCACAGTCCCCGCGGCGCTGGCTGCATCAGCATCCGAATCCAGCACCGCATAGCGCAGGCGGAACCCGAAGCTATTTGCGTGAACACCCTCAAACTGCAGCATCCCGCCGGCCTGCAGCTGGCCGAACACATCGCCCGCGTCAATCGACACATCGCCGCCGATCTGCCCCAGCTCGGTTGTGCTTTCAATGGACGGCGCCACGACAAACGGCGTGAACTGCCAGTCCCAGGCCCCTTGAGCGCCGGCTGCGGCGGCGCAGCCCAGCAGTGCGCCCAGCACCGGCAGGACCAGCGCCAGCGCGGCGGTTGCAACAGTTCGAAGAGGCGCAGTCGGGTCAGGCATTGTCTCTCCCCGCTTCTGCCGGAGCCCGCAGCCCGGACCGGCACGCGCCTGCCAGCCTGCTGCGCCCGGGCAGCATTTCAAAAACATCTTGGGGGAACCACAACTTAGCGCGGCAAGCGGTTCAAATCAAATGATCCCGGAAAGGCAGTTAACAGAACTTCTGCGCGGCGGCAGCGGCCGCCTCTGGACGCCGGGCGCCAGTTTTCCTATATAAACGGTCGGAATATCAGACCGGGATCACCATGACCAACCCTTCCGAACCTCTCGAAGGCGCACCGCTGATCGCGCCCTCCTCCGTCAGCCACCCGCTGTACGAGGCCGTGACCGATGCCTGCCGCACCGTCTATGACCCGGAAATCCCGGTGAACATCTACGAGCTGGGGCTGATCTACACGATCGACATCAGCGACGAGAACGACGTCAAGATCATTATGACCCTGACCGCGCCGGGCTGCCCGGTGGCGGGTGAAATGCCGGGCTGGATTGTTGATGCGGTGTCACCGGTGGATGGCGTCAAAAGCGTCGATGTCGAGCTCACTTGGGAGCCGCCCTGGGGCATGGAGATGATGTCCGACGAAGCCCGGCTGGAACTGGGGTTCATGTAACCCCGGCACCCTCTCCGGGTGCCTTTGTCACAAGACCTTAACCTGCCGGTTACAGAACTGCCCTCTGGCTGTTACACAATTGCGCTCTGGTGCCGGCAGATTTGCAGCACCGGAGTTTTTCATGCGCCTTGCCCTGCTTCCGGCGGCCCTTTGCCTGCTTCCCGGGGCGGTCTTTTCCGCCCCGCCTGAGGTCGGCCTCAGCTACGGCCCCCGCCCGGCCTATTTGATCAGCAAACTGCCCGAAGGTCCGCTGAAGGACAAACTGCAGTCCTGCGCCGCTCAGACGCCTGCCCGCTCGGATTTCTCCATCGGCCACCGCGGTGCGCCGCTGATGTTTCCGGAACATACCGTCGAATCCAACGTGGCCGCCGCACAGATGGGGGCCGGCATCCTGGAATGCGACGTGACCTTCACCAAGGATCTGGAACTGGTCTGCCGCCACGCCCAGAACGACCTGCACACGACCACGGACATCCTGACCACGGATCTGGCCGAAACCTGCATCGCCCCGTTCACTCCGGCAAGCGGCGAGACACCTGCCAAGGCCGAATGCCGCACATCCGAGCTGACCCTGGCCGAATTCCGCAGCCTGCGGCCCAAGATGGACAGCGCCGACAGGACCGCGGCAACGGCTGAGGCCTATCAGGGCGGCACCGCGGCCTGGCGCACCAACCTATATGCCGACGGTGCCACCAGCATGACCCATGCGGAGTCGATTGCGCTGTTCAAATCCTTGGGCGCCAAGTTCACGCCCGAATTGAAGGCACCGGCCGTGGCGATGCCCTTCAACGGTTTCACGCAAGCGGACTACGCCCAGAAACTGATCGACGAATACAAGGCTGCGGGCATCCCGCCTGCGGACGTCTGGGCGCAAAGCTTCAGCCTTGACGACGTGCTCTACTGGATTGAGCACGAGCCCGCGTTCGGCAAACAGGCGGTGCTGCTGGACAACAGCTACCGCTGGGAGGGGTTTGACGCAAACAACCCGGACACTTTCCCGCTCGATTTTGCGGATCTGCACGCCAAGGGCGTCAACTACCTCGCGCCGCCGATGTGGATGCTGGTGACGCTCGAAGACGGCAGGATTGTCCCCTCAGCCTATGCCCATGAGGCCAAAGCCGTGGGCCTCAAGCTGATCACATGGACGCTGGAGCGTTCCGGCCCGCTGGCCTCGGGCGGCGGCTGGTATTTCCAATCCGTCAAGGACGCCACCACCGGCGACGGCATGACTTACCAGCTCTTGGATGTGCTGGCTCAGGATGTGCAGGTCGAAGGCGTCTTCTCCGACTGGCCCGCCACCGTCACCTACTATGCGAATTGCATGGGGTTCTGACCGCCGTCCCTTTCCTATTGTCACATAGCCCCGGCAACGGCCGCCTCCCCGCCCAGGAGGCGGCCTCTTTAATTTCCGCATCAGAGATTTATGTTATTCTGCCGTCCGGTCCTGATTCCGCGGCGATGCGGGGTTGAGCCGCCCCGGCACCCATCCTAGATAGATGGGAAGTGTAAGGAGAAACCCATGTTCGGCATTCCCGGCAAACAGGCTGTGACCATGACGCCCAAGGCGGCGGCGCAGATCGCCAAGCTGATGGCCAAGGACGGCCATGCAGGCCTGCGCATCGGCGTCAAGAAAGGCGGCTGCGCGGGCATGGAATACACCATGGAATATGTCGACGCGCCTGACACCAACGACGAGGTGGTGGAACAGGACGGCGCCCGCATCCTGATCGCGCCGATGGCGCAGATGTTCCTGTTCGGCACCGAGATCGACTATGAGGTGACGCTCTTGGAAAGCGGCTTCAAGTTCAACAACCCGAACGTCTCCGAAGCCTGCGGCTGCGGCGAGTCGATCTCCTTCAAGGAAATGCCCGGCGCCTGATCCCTCTGCCGGCAGCGGCACATTGCGAAGACAACAGCAGGCGGGGCTTTCCCCGCCTTTTTGCTGCTCTGCACAGCCCTCAAGCGAATTGCGCCGACCCGCTGCCGGTGCTACCAGTCACGCCCAAATGACGAGGATCGGAGGCACCCCCATGCGGCGGAAACTGGCAGCAGGCAATTGGAAGATGAACGGCACCGGCGCAAGCCTGGCGGAACTGGCAGCGCTGGCTGAAAGCCATGGCTCTCCGGCCGCAGACATCCTGATCTGCCCCCCCGCCACCCTGCTGTCGCGCGCAGCCGACACCGCCAGGGGCAGCGCTGTCGCCATTGGCGGCCAGGACTGCCACGCCGACACCTCCGGCGCCCACACCGGCGACCTGTCTGCTGCCATGCTCAAAGATGCAGGCGCCTCTGCCGTGATCCTCGGCCACTCCGAACGCCGCGCCGACCATGGCGAGACCGACGCGCAGGTCTGCGCCAAATCCGAGGCCGCTATCTCTGAGGGCCTTACCGCCGTCATCTGCCTCGGCGAGACCCTGGAGGAGCGCGAATCCGGCGACACCCTCAAAGTTGTCGGCACCCAGCTCGCAGGCTCCGTCCCGGCCTCCGCCACCGGCGCCAATACCGTGATCGCCTATGAACCGGTCTGGGCCATCGGCACCGGCAAGGTCCCGACTCTGGAGCAAATTGCGGAAGTGCACAGCTTCCTGCGCGCGGAACTGACCGCCCGTTTTGGCGCCGAAACCGCAGACAGCATCCGCCTGCTCTACGGCGGTTCGGTCAAGCCGTCCAATGCCGCAGAGATCTTTGCCGTTGCAGACGTCGACGGCGCCCTGGTCGGCGGTGCCAGCCTGAAAGCAGCGGATTTCTCGCCGATCATCGCGGCCCTTGAAGCCAGCTGATACGCGCCTGGCGGCGCGTGCCTCCCCTCTCGGCGGCAAAGCCGCCTGCCGGGCAGCGGGACGGAGGTATTTACGACCAGAAAGAAGCAGCAGGCTCGCGTATCTTGCGCGGGCTTTTGTTATTTGAAGGTTTCCAGGCGGATACTGCTGTTGGTCTCGATGACCATCGGCAGGCGGCGGATTTCAGCCAGCAGCTGGTCCAATTTCGGCAAAGACGCCACCCGCAGCTCAACCGCGAAATCATAGCTTCCGTTGACGGACGAAACCGCCTCCACTCCTGCCATCCCGGTCAGCCTGGCCACCGTCTGCCGGCTGTCCCCGGCGGACAGCTTCAGCAGCACCAGCGCATCGACCAGTGCGGTTTGCGCCTCCTTGCCCAGTTCGACAGTGAACCGCGCAATCACCCCGGTGGCGCGCAGCCTGTCGATCCGGTTCTGCACCGTCGGCCGCGACACCCCCAGCTCCCGCGCCAGCTCCGCCGCAGAACGCCGGGCGTCGCGGCTCAGCAGGCGGATCAGCTCCCGGTCGGTTTCATCCATGACGCTCACACTTTCATTGCAGCATTCAACTCATTCATTTCGGCATATATCTGGCGAAAAGAAAGAACTTTCCTTCTATTCGCATCTTCAAGGCGCTGAAAAGATTGCACCAGACAAATCAAAGGACATGCGATGAAAGTCAAAGTGACTGTCTGCGAACTGGACCCGCGCGAAGGGCACCTGGATGGGTTCCTGCACGCCCTCAAACAGCACTGCCAGGACAATAGAACCCAGTTCCTGCTGCTGCCGGAGATGAGCCTGTCGGACTGGCTGGCTGCAGATGCCGAACCCAGCGCGCCGCGGTGGGAGGCGGCCGTGCGCCAGCATGAGGCTTACATTTCAAAGCTGGGAGACTTCGGCGTCCCCGCAGTGATGGGCACCCGCCCCATCCTCACCACTGGCGGCAGCCGCCGGAACGAAGCTTATCTCTGGACTGCAGAAACCCCTGAACCGGCGCCGGTGCATCAAAAGTACTACCTTCCGGATGAAGAGGGCTATTGGGAGCACAGCTGGTACGACCGCGGCCCTAAGAGCTTTGACATTGCCCGGGCGCTGGATATGCGGGTCGGGGTGCAGATCTGCACCGAAATGTGGTTCTTCGAATGGGCCCGCCACTACGGCGCCTCCCGCGCCGATCTGTTGTGCGTGCCCCGCGCCACGCCGCACGGCTCCACTGAAAAATGGCTGGCAGGCGGCCAGGCGGCCGCAGTCTGTTCCGGCGCCTATTGCCTGTCGTCCAATCTTTGGGCGCCAAAAGGAGAAAAGCTGAACGCAGGCGGGCTCGGCTGGGTCGTGGATCCCGAAGGCAACGTGCTGGCCCGCACTGACCCGGACACCCCCTTTGCCACCGTCGAAATCGATCTGGGGTTCGCACGGGAGAGCAAATCCACCTATCCCCGTTACGTGCCGGAATAGAAAGCTTCACGCAAAGAAAAGGCCGGGCGCATTGCTGCGCCCGGCCTATACTCTTTAACCGGCAATTGCCTATTTGGTTATGATCTCCGGCCCCATCACCGCGTTTGGCAGCACGGTGGACAGCCACGGCACATAGGTGATCAGGATCAGGAAGACGAAGAGCACCGCCAGGAACGGGAGCGCGGCCCGCACCACCCCCATCATCGGCATCCCTGCCACGCCCGAGGTCACAAACAGGTTCAGGCCAACCGGCGGGGTGATCATGCCGATCTCCATGTTCACCACCATGATGATGCCCAGATGGATCGGGTCGATACCCAGCTCGATGGCAATCGGGAACACCAGCGGCGCGACGATCACCAGCAGGCCCGAGGGTTCCATGAACTGGCCGCCGATCAGCAGGATCACATTCACCACCACCAGGAACATCACCGGCCCAAAGCCCGCCGACAGCATCGCATTGGCGATATGCTGCGGCACCTGCTCGTCGGTCAGCACATGCTTCAGGATCAGCGCGTTTGCAATCACGAACAGCAGCGTCACGGTCAGCTTGCCCGCCTCAAACAGCGTGTGCTTGGTGTCGCCATGGAAGAAAGCCGTGACAAGCGCATAGGGCTTCTTGATCAGCGATGTCTTGGCTGCACCCTCGCCGCTCGACAGCGGCCCCATGTCCTTGTAGACAAAGCTGGCGATGAAGAAGGCATAGACCGCCGCTACCGCCGCCGCCTCGGTCGGGGTGAAGATGCCGCCATATATACCGCCCAGGATGATCACGATCAGGAACAGCCCCCAGCCGGCCTCGCGGGCGGATTGGAACACTTCGCCCCAGCCCTTCCACTCGCCCTTGGGCAGGTTCTTGACCTTGGCCATCACATAGATGGTGACCATCAGCATCAGCCCGGCCATCAGCCCGGGAATGACACCCGCCAGGAACATTCGCCCCACAGAGACCTCAACCGCGGCCGCATAGACCACCATCACAATCGACGGCGGGATCAGGATGCCCAGCGTGCCTGCGTTACAGATCACGCCCGCTGCAAACTCCTTGGAGTAACCCACCTGGCGCATGCCCGCGATCACGATCGAGCCGATGGCCACCACGGTCGCTGGCGAGGACCCCGACAATGCGGCAAACAGCATACAGGCAAAGACGCCGGCAATTGCCAGACCGCCCGGCAGATGCCCGACACAGGCGATGGAGAAGCGGATGATCCGCCGCGCCACGCCGCCCGTGGTCATGAAGGACGATGCCAGGATAAAGAACGGGATCGCAAGCAGGGTGAAATGGCCTTCAAAGGCTTCAAACAGGGTTCCCGCGACCGACGCCAGCGAACTGTCGGAGTAGATCAGCAGAAAGATGGTCGAGCTGAGGCCCAGCGACACCGCAATCGGCACCCCGACCAGCAACAGACCGATCACCATCGCAAAGAGGATTACCACTTCCATCAGTCATGCTCCCCGCGCTGCGCCTGCACTTCCGCGATCTCGTCCTCGACCTCATGGCTGGCGACCAGCCGGTCCGCTTCGCCGCGGGCAATCTGCATGGCCGCCTGGATGAAGCGGAACACCAGCAGCAGCATCGACACCGGCAGCACCAGATACGGCACCACCTTCGGCAGCTTCTCATAAGCCTCGCCATAGTTGATCAAGTCTTCCAGGAACCTCAGGAAGCTCACCATCGGCACGTCCTGCACTTCATAGAAGCTCTGCGAACGCGCCTTCATATCGAACCCGGTCGGGAACCAGCGCCCTGAGGTGGGCGGCAGGTCAGCAAAGACCGCCCAGTAGTCATAGGCGCCTTTCAGCAAGAGCAGCGAAAACACCAGGCAGCAGCCCACGGCAAACAGCCCCACCGCCCGGCGCGCAGGCGCACCCAGCATGTTGATGATGGCATCGACGCCCAGATGCGCATGCACCTTCACGGCATAAGACGCGCCCAAAAGCACCAGCCAGGCAAACAGGAACACGGTCAGCTCCAGCGCCCACAGGATATTGGAATTAAACACAAACCGCGCAATCACATTGGCAAAAGTGATGGCCGTCATCAGCCCCAGGAGGAGCGCGATCAGGGTTTCTTCGAGTGAATGGATAAACCCGGACGGACCGGTTCTGGACCCCGTCATGGCAGTTCCCCCAAATTGTCAGCGGAAAAAGAAAGGCAGGCGGCGGATCCCCACGCCGCCTGCTGTAGCGGGGCGCCTGCAGGGGCACCCCGGATGCGGCCTGCTTCAGAGGCCTGCGTTGATTGCCTGCGCAGCGTCGATCTTCTCCTGGCCGACGTCGCCAGCAAATTTCTCCCAAACGGGCTTCATCGCTTCGACCCAGGCCGCGCGCTGCTCGGCGCTCAGCTCGCGCACCACGCCGCCGGCATCGATGATCGCCTGGCGGGCTTCGCCGTTCACCTTGGTGGACTCGGCGTTCCGGGTGGCGGTCACTTCGGTCAGGATGGTCAGGAACTGGTCGCGCACCGCCGGGTCCAGGCTGTCCAGCCAGTCGACCGAAGTCACCACCAGGTAGTCCAGCGCGCCGTGGTTGGTCTCGGTCACACCGTCCTGAACCTCAAAGAACTTCTTGCCGTAGATGTTGGACCAGGTGTTCTCCTGCCCGTCCACAACACCCTGCTGCAGCGCGCCGTAAACTTCCGAGAACGCCATTTTCTGGGGCGAGCCGCCAATTGCTTCCATCTGCGCCACCAGCACGTCCGAGGACTGCACCCGGAACTTCAGCCCGTTGGCGTCGGTGGGCTCAACCAGCGGCTTGTTTGCCGACATCTGCTTCATGCCGTTGTGCCAGTAGGCCAGCCCCTGCAGGCCGCGGCGCTGCATCGAATCCAGCATCTCCTGGCCCGTTTCAGACGCCTGGAATGCATCCACGGCCTCAATGTTCTTGAACATGAACGGCAGGTCGAACAGGCGGAACTGCTTTGTGAACTTCTCAAACTTCGACAGCGAGGGCGCGGCCAGCTGCACATCGCCCTGCAGCATCGCTTCCAGCACTTTGTTGTCGTTGTACAGCGTGGAGTTCGGATAGACCTCCATGCACATGGTGCCGTTCATCTCGTCATTCACGCGCTGTTCCAGCAGCGAGGCCGCAATGCCTTTCGGGTGCTTGTCGGTGTTGGTCACGTGGCTGAACTTCACCACGATCTCGCCATCGTCGCAAGCGGCGGATGCGGCGCCTGCGGTCACGGCCAATGCCAATGCTGTTGCGGCAGTGGTCAGGAATTTCATGATCTCTCCTCCCAAGGATTTCGCTGCGCTCCTCAGCGCAGAGTTGAAGACTGCCAGCAGCATCGGGAATCGCAGAGCAGCGCTCAAGAATTGATTCGAGAATCACAGGTATCAGGGATTTATTCATACTCAGCAGCAGCTTACCGGCTCCGCCTCATGCAGCCAAAGATCACCCAGCCAACTCTGTGCGAAATCCCGCACAGGCCGGATTTCAATCTGTGCGGATTTCCGCACAAATGTCAGCGCCCCGCACACCGCACAGAATCATCGCCGCCCTCACCGTGCAGCGCCGGCAAAGACAGCGGCACGTCCCCTCTTCCTCTTGCCAAAAATATCCCCGCCGGAGGCATCCGCCCCCTCGGCCTCCACAGGGTCCGGAAACCGTTGCGCCAGCCGCGCCTCCATCGCACGCCCCGCTTGCGCCGCCTTAACCCGGCTTTGCAATACTCCTCCCCGTCGCGACACCAAGGTGCGGGCCGGCACCCCGCACCGCCAGGAGACCACAGGGCCCCAAAGACCACCTCTTCATTGGGTGCAGGGGCGCCCGGACCGAAGGCTTTCAGCGGGCATGAGGCCTAACCGCCCTCATCCTCTCTCCGCCCCTTTGCCCAGACCGGGCAGCAGGCGGCGCCGCCTCCATTTTCATCCGGCCGAATATGCCGGAGCAGACCAGCCCCGCCTCAGCGGCGGTAATCCTCAGGCCGGATGCCATAGCGCGCCAGCTTGTCGTAAAACGTCTTGCGCGGCAGTTTCAAGGCTTCGGCGGCCGCAGCCGCACGGCCGTTCTGCCGCCCCAGCGCGGCAATCAGCAGCGACCGCTCCACCTGCGCCATCTGCTCGGCCAGACCCAGCCCCGCCGACTGCGCCGCCTCCTCAGGCATCCCCAGCACAAACCGCATCGCCGCCGACATCAGCGAGCGCGCATTGCCCGGCCAATCCTGCGCCATCAGCGCAGCCAGATGCTCCTGGGATACTTCCGGCGGCTCAACGCCTGCCTGCTCCGCCGCCTGTGCCACGTAATGGCGGAACAGCACCGGAATATCGCCGGGCCGCTCGGCCAGCGAGGGGATCCGCACCCGCATCACATCGAGCCGGTAGAACAGGTCGGGATTGAAACTGCCCGCCGCGGCCTGCCCAGCCAGATCCACAGTGGAGCCGGCAATGATCCGGGCCTCGGCCCCCTGCTCCAGCAGTTCCGGCAGCGCATATTGCACCGGCCCCGGCAAAGCCTGGATCTCGTCCAGAAACAGCGACCCGCCCGCTGCCTGGCGGCACAGAGCCCCGATTTCCCCCGCCGTCAGCCCCGCCGCGGAGCGTTTCACAAACGGCCCCTGACCCGCCGGCGACATCAGGTGGATCACCTCGGCCACCTTGGAAATGCCGCTGCCCGGCGCGCCGGTGACCAGCACTTCCGCCCCGGTCGGCGCCACCGCCCGCACCCGCTGCCGCATCTCTTCGGCTTGCGGCGAGGTTCCAAACAGCAGCCGCGCCGCCGGGTCGCCGCTCTCCAGCTGCCGTTTCAGCCGCCGGTTCTCCAAGACCAGCGCCCGGGTTTTCAAAGCCCGCTCCAGCACCGCCAGGAAATCGGCGGGCGCGCAGGGCTTCTCCAGGAAATCAAAGGCCCCCTGCGACATCGCCTTCACCGCCATCGGAATGTCGCCCTCGCCGGTCAGCAGCACCACCGGCAGTTCCTCATCGGCGCCGCGGGCGTAGTCCAATAGGTGAAACCCGTCCCGCCCCGGCATCCGGATGTCCGAGACGATGATGCCGTCAAAGCCAGGCGTGATATGATCCTTGGCCGCCACAAAGGAGCCGCAGACCACCACGTCCAGATCGTTCAGCTCCAGCGTCTGCGCCAGCGCCTCGCGCAGATCGGCATCATCATCAACCAGCAGCACCTTGCGTGTCATGCAGCATCTTCCCTTTCGCCTGCAGTGCCCCAGGGCTCCAGTTCCACCGTAAACTCGGCCCCATCCGCGGTGTTGGCCCCGCGGATATTGCCGCCAAAGCTCTGCACCAAACCGTAGGAAATGGACAGGCCCAGCCCCATGCCTTCCGAGCTGCCCACCGCCTTGGTCGAATAGAACGGATCAAACACTTTCTCCGGCTCCTTCAGACCGGGCCCGATGTCGCGCACCTCCACCGCCAGCCGCGCGCCGCGCCCGATCCCGATCCCGATCCGGATCAGCCGGTCGTCCTGGTCCAGCATCGCATCCGCCGCGTTGTTGATGAGGTTGACAAAGACCTGCGTCAAACGCACCTCGCCGCCGCGCACGAACAGCTCTCCCCGCGGCTGCGGCGCCCAGTCCAGGCGCACAGAACACTCGCGCAGCCGCGCCTCAGTCAGTTCCACCGCATCCTCCAGCACCTTGACCAGATCGACCCGCCCCACCGGCTCGCTTTCATTGCGGGCAAAGGCGCGCAGGTTCTTGATGATCCGCGCCATCCGTGCCGCCATATCGGCAATCCGGCCGAGGTTCTCCCCGGTCCGCTCAGCCTTGCCGCGCTCCAGGAATGCAGACCCGTTCTCAGCATACTGCTGGATCGCCATCAGCGGCTGGTTCAGCTCATGGCTGATCCCCGCCGACATCTGCCCCAGGGCCGACAGCTTGCCCGCCTGCACCAGCTCCTGCTGCGCCCGCTTCAAGGCTGCCTCGGCCTCCTCGCGCTCCCGAACCTCGCGGCGCAGCTGCAGGTTGGCTGCCGACAGCGCTTCGGTGCGCGCCGCCACCCGGCTTTCCAGCACTGCATTGGCCTCTGCCAGCGTCCGCCGCCGCTCCATCACAAAAAACAGTATCGCGCCGAAGGCCAGGCACACCGCCGCCAGCGCCGCCGCCTGCAATCCCGCAATGGCCCTGGCCGGCGCCACATCGACCAGGATCTCCCCAGTCAGGCCGATGACCGGCAGTTCGACCGCCAGATGCAAAGCCCGTTGCGGCAGGTAGGGGCTGCCCTGCAGCGTCCAGATTTCATGGCCGCCATGGATTTCCCGGCGCATCACCTCGGGGCTGCCCTCACCCTGCCGCCAGAACAGCAGCTCCGACCGGTTGGCAATGAAGACCTCACCCGATGCCCCGGTAAAGAACACCGCAGGAAGGGAGCCGCGCCAAGTTTGCTCCACATCCGCCACATCAGCAACCACCACCAGCGCTCCGCGCACCTTGCCATTGGCGGCAAAGGCCGGCGCGGCATAGAAGTAAACCCGTGTGCCCCCGGGCTGCAGAACCCCGTGGCCGGTGCCCAGGGCGCCCTGTTTGGCGCGGCGGAAATAGTCTTCATTTGCCACGCTCGCACCCGGCACCCCTTCTGCTGCCGCCAGCACCGCACCATCAGCGCCGGCAAAGAACACATCCAGCGCCGCGGTCTTGTCCGCCACCGCGCGCAGCAGCGCCGCTGCTGTTTCCTGCGCCGCAGCAGAGGAGAGATCCGCCAGCGCCGGATGATCCGAGCTCAGCACCGCCAGCTCCTGATAAACTTGCAACTGGCTGCTGACCCGGTCCGAAGCCAGCGCCAGATCCGCGGCGCTGCGCTCGGCCAGAGCATCCAGCGCCTGGCGGTAGCCATAAGACCAGACCGCCAGCGACAGCGCCGCCACAGCCAGCAAAAAGCCCGCCGGCAGGCTCCAGCGGAGAAGCTTTTGTGTTTTCATGCCCGCACGTTATCAGTCTGGCCCTTGCATTGGCCAGCAGCAGCGTGAAAATCGCTGCCATGAAGATCTTGACCCAATCCCCGACCGATCCGGATTTCGTACAGAACCCCTACCCGTTCTATACCGCCGCCCAGGCGGAAGGGCAGCTGCACTTCTGGCAGGACTACAGCATGGCTGCGGCCTTCGGGCATTCGGCGGTGCACATGCTGCTGCGCGACCGGCGGTTCGGCCGGGAAATGCCGGAAGAGATGCGCAAGCCCGGCCCCGCCCATCTCGCCCCTTTCCTGGCGGTTGAGGCGCATTCGATGCTGGATGCTGAGCCGCCCCGCCACACCCGCCTGCGCAAACTGGTGCTGCGCGCCTTCACCTCGCGCGAAATCGCAGCCCTGGAACCCGGCATCACCGCCCTGTGCCACAGCCTGATTGACGCCTTCCCGGGTGAGCCCTTCGACCTGCTGGATGCCTATTGCACCCAGGTGCCGGTGCTCACCATCTGCCGCCTGCTCGGCGTGCCCGAAGACATGGCGCCGCAGCTGCTGGACTGGTCGCACCGGATGGTGGCGATGTACCAGGCCGCCCGCACGGAAGAGACCGGACATGCCGCTGCCCGGGCCGCGCAAGAGTTCACGGATTTCCTGCACGGCTACATCCGGGAACGCCGCAACGAACCCCGCGATGACCTGATCACCCGGCTGATCGCGGCCGAGGAGGAAGGCGACAAACTGTCCACGGACGAGCTGATCGGCACCTGCGTCCTGCTGCTGAACGCAGGCCATGAAGCCACGGTGCATTCGCTGGGCAACGGGGTGAAGACCATGCTGCAGCAGGGCTGGGAGCCTGCCTGGCTGGCCCCGGGGGGGATCGAAGGACTGGTTGAGGAAATCCTCCGGTTTGACCCGCCATTGCACCTGTTCACCCGCTACGCCTATGAAGAGGCAGAGGTTTTCGGCCACACCTTCCTGCGCGGCGACCAGGTGGCGCTGCTGCTGGGTGCCGCCAACCGCGACCCGAAAGCGCTGGACCAGCCACACCGCTTTGACCCAGCCCGCCCGCCCAAAGTGAACAAGAGCTTCGGCGGAGGCTTGCACTTCTGCGTCGGCGCGCCGCTGGCGCGTCTGGAGATGCAAATCGCCTTGCAAATCCTGTTCACCCGCTGCCCGGAATTGAAACTGGCGGCGGAACCGGAATACGCCAACAGCTACCATTTCCATGGGCTGACCAAACTGCTGGTATGCGGCGCCTGAAACAGAGGCGCTCCCGCCCGCGCTGCAGGGATCGCAGATCCCCTTGCCCGGTTGGGCCCGGCGCCGCTGACGCGGCGCGGCTCTCCTTGTTTCTTCTTTGCCAAAATACTCCAGGGGTGAGGCGCCTCAGCGCCGAGGGGGCAGCGCCCCCTGATCCGGCATGGTCAGGTCCGCAGGCATACTGGAGCTGCTCCGCAGCCAGTCCCGGAAGGCCACCACCTTGGGATCATTCCATTTCTGCCGTTCGCCGATCAGCGCATAAGACCCCTGCGGGGTTCCGCAGGTCATGTCCGGGAACGGCAGTACAAGATCGCCCCGCGCCAGTTCATCGCGGCACAGAACCAGATCCGCCATCACCACGCCCGCCCCGATCACCGCCGCGCGGGTGGCCATGTCGAGGTTGGGGAAGACCTCTCCGCTGGCCGGGTCCACGCCCTCCACCCCGAAGTGCCGTACCCAGGTTTGCCAGTCTTCCTGCCGCGGGGTTTCGTGCAGCAGCCTGAGCCCCGAGAGCGCCGCCGGTTCCCCGGCCAGCTGCGGCAGCAGCGACGGGGCGCAGGCTGGGGAGAGGATCATATCGAACAGGGGCATCACCTCGATGTCCGCGGGCCGTCCCGGGATGTGCTCCAGCGAAATGCCAAGATCGTACTCCGCCCTTTCAAACCCCTTGCTGCCATAGAAATCGGTGGCCAGCCGCAGGGTGATTTCCGGATGCGCGGCGCGGAACTCCTCCAGCTGCGGCAGCAGCCAGCGAAGCGACAGGGTCGGCGGGCAGATCACCCGCAGCTCTGAGGCATCTGCAGCAATCCGGTCCACCTCGCGTTGCATCATCGAAAAGGCCTCGGTCAGCACCGGGAGAAGCCGCTGCCCCGCGGCTGTCAGCTCCACCCCGCGGGCATGGCGGTGGAACAGCTGCACGCCGATGTGCTCCTCCAGGATCTTGATCTGGCGGCTGACCGCGCCGCGGGTCACGAACAGTTCGTCCGCTGCGGCGATATAGCCATTGTGGCGGGCAGCGGCCTCGAAGGCGCGCAGGGCATTGAGGGGCGGCAGGCGCATCATCTCACCATGGATTAGTTTTCCTGATCCAAGGTGCAGTTTAACTGGTTTGCGCGCAAGCCCCTGCGGGCGGTAGGTCTGTCATCCAGACTGGAGGAAATGCCATGGTTATTGAAATTGGACACGCGGGTGCGCAGCCCTCTGCCTCTTTGGCCAGCCGCATCTTCCGTGGGGTTGCGAGGCTTATTGGACGGAAGAAAACTAATCCATTTGCATCAACACTGCGCAGACAGGTGCAGGTTCCGCGCAGCGAACTGGAGCGGTTGAGCGAAACATCCCCGCATCTGCTGGCGGATATTGGGGTGAAGCCGGAAACCGCCGCCGGGGAGACATCCCCCTGGCGGCTGGATGACGGGCGGCATCTGCTGCTGCGCCCGCCTCTGTAACGGCTTTTTCCCGGCCAGCCCCTGGCCGGGTCTTCTGCTGCCGGGCCTAGCCCAGCGGCAGCATCGTTGTGGATTTGATCTCTTCCATCGACAGCAGCGCCGTTACATTGTGCACCTTCACCTCGGAAATCAGCGCCTGGTAGAAGACGTCATAAGCACGGGCGTTCTGCACCCGCACCTTGAGGATATAGTCGATGTCGCCCGCGAGCCGGTGGGCCTCCTGCACCTCGGGGCGGTCGCGCAGCGCTTTCAGGAACTTGGCCTGCCATTCCGCCTCATGCTCGGAGGTGCGGATGAGGACAAAGAAACAAGCCTCAAACCCCAGTGAATCCGCGTCCAGCAGCACTGTCTGCTGGCCGATCACCCCGGCCTCCTTCAGCTTGCGGATGCGATTCCACACAGGCGTCTTGGACGACCCCACCCGGCGGGCGATTTCGTCCAGCGACTGGCTGGCATCGCGCTGCAGTTCAGCCAGAATTTTCCTGTCCGTGCCGTCGATCCGCACCGTCATTCCTGTTTTCTCCTGTTCATGAGGACCATCGGTCCGGGTTTTGCCCCTTGCAGAACCAATGTTCTTATTTACCTGCCCATATAGCGCAATACCGGGAATATTTCCTATATCTACCCCCAAGTCAAACCACCTTGGAGAGGGATTCCGGGATGTCCGCACCGACGACACATGCTGCCAATGCCACCGCTCACGTCCGCGGCGGCATGTGCTGTATGGTTGCGGGCCAGGTTGCCTTTGCGGGCTCCGGCCCCGGCGACCCGGATCTGCTGACCGTCAAAGCCCTGCGCGCGCTGCAGGAAGCCGACGTGATCCTCTATGACCGCCTGGTCAGCGAGGAGATCATGGCGCTGGCCGGTCCGCAGGCGGTGCTGGAGAACGTCGGCAAGGAAGGCTTCGGCCCGCAAGTCTCTCAGGAAGAGATCTGCGCGCGGCTGGTGGCCCATGCCAAGGCCGGCAAGAAGGTGCTGCGGCTGAAGGCCGGCGATCCCACCATCTTTGCCCGCCTGGATGAAGAGCTGACCGCGCTGGAAGACGCCGGCATCGCCAGCCAGATCATTCCCGGCATCACCGCAGCCTCCGCTGCTGTGGCCGGCATCGGCCAGAGCCTCACGCAGCGCGGCCGCAACTCCTCGGTCCGGTTCCTGACCGGCCACGATATGAAAGGCTTTGCCGATCATGACTGGGCGGCGCTGGCGCGTCCCGGGGAAGTGGCCGCTGTCTATATGGGAAAGAAATCCGCCCGCTTTGTGCAGGGCCGCCTGATCATGCATGGCGCCGGCCGCGACACGCCGGTGACCATTGTCGAAAACGCCTCGCGCCCGGAACAGCGGGTGCTGGAAACCAATCTGGACCGCCTGCCCGCCGACCTCGACGCGGCCGGGTTTGACGGCCCTGCCCTCACACTCCTGGGCCTTGCGCCGCGCCAAGCGGTTTCTGCCCTGAACGATCTCAAAACGGAGCTTGCATAATGGCCCGCGCTTTTACGCCCAAAGTCATCACTGCCAACGACCTGCTTGAAGGCGACGTGATCTACTTCACCGCTGACGACACCTGGACCCGGCACATGTCCGAGGCCGAGCTGATCACCGATGAGGCCGTAGCACCCCTGCGCCTCTTGGAAGCAGAGAAGCAGAACATCAAGATCGTCGGCGCCTATCTGGCCGATGCCAAGGCAGGCCCGAACGGCCCCGAGCCGACCCACTTCCGCGAGGAATTCCGCCGCACCGGCCCCTCGAACTACTTCCATGGCAAGCAGGAGGCGCAAGCCAATGTATAAGTACAACGAGTTTGACGAAGCCTTCCTGGCTGAACGCAACGCCCAGTTCCGCGCCCAGGTCGAGCGCCGCATCGACGGCTCGCTTACCGAGGAAGAATTCCGCCCCCTGCGCCTGATGAACGGCGTTTACCTGCAGCTGCACGCCTATATGCTGCGGGTTGCGATCCCCTATGGCACCCTGAACCCCGACCAGATGCGCGCGCTGGCGCTGCTGGCCGAGAAATGGGACCGCGGCTATGGCCATTTCACCACCCGCCAGAACATCCAGTACAACTGGCCGAAACTGCGCGACCTGCCGGACATGCTGGACGCGCTGGGCAAGGTTGGCCTGCACGCCATCCAGACCTCGGGCAACACCATCCGCAACACCACCGCCGACCATTTCGCCGGTGCCGCTGCGGAAGAAGTCACCGACCCGCGCCCCTATGCCGAGCTGATCCGCCAGTGGTCCACCGACCACCCGGAATTCCAGTTCCTGGGCCGCAAGTTCAAGATCGCCATCACCGGCAGCAACACCGACCGTGCCGTGATCAAGGCGCATGACGTGGGCCTGCAGGTGGTCGAGCAGGACGGCCAGATCGGTTTCAAGGTCATCGTTGGCGGCGGCCTCGGCCGTACCCCGATGATCGGCAAGACCCTGCGCGAGTTCCTGCCGCAGGCGGATCTGCTGCCCTATCTGGAGTCGGTTCTGACCGTCTACAACGTGCTGGGCCGCCGCGACAACAAGTACAAGGCGCGCATCAAGATCACCGTCTCGGAAAACGGCATCGACACCTACCGCGCGATGACCGAGGAAGCCTTCCTCACCATCCGCGGCCAGTACGACGGCACCGACCAGCAGCTGCTGGAAGAGATCAAGGCGCATTTCACCGCGCCGGAGTTCCGCTCGGGTTCCACCGAGGCGTTTGACACCGCCTATGAGAACGACCCGGTGTTCCGCGCCTGGGCCGACACCAACCTGGATCAGCACCGCGCCGAAGGCCATGCCATCGCGACCATCTCGATCAAGGCGCATGGCGCAACCCCGGGCGACGCAAGCGCCGAGCAGATCCGCGTGATGGCGGACCTGGCCGAGCAGTACGGCTATGGCGAGCTGCGCATCAGCCACCAGCAGAACGTGATCCTGCCGCATGTCCACAAGTCGGACCTGCCCGCGATCCACGCCAAGCTGAAAGAGCACGGGCTGGCCACCGCCAACCTGGGCCTGATCTCGGACATCATCGCCTGCCCCGGCATGGACTACTGCAACCTGGCCACCGCGCGCTCGATCCCCGTGGCGCAGGAGATTGCCACCCGCTTTGACGAGCTGAAGCTGGAGCACGACATCGGCCACCTGCAGATCAAGATCTCGGGCTGCATCAACGCCTGCGGCCACCACCATGTGGGCCATATCGGCATCCTGGGCCTGGACCGCGCCGGCGTCGAGAACTACCAGATCACCCTGGGCGGCGACGCATCCGAGAATGCTGCCATCGGCACCCGCACCGGCCCCGGTTTCGCCTATGACGAAATCGTGCCTGCGGTGGAGCGGATCGTGGACACCTATCTGGCGGTGCGTGAAAGCGCCGAGGAGACCTTTATCGAGACCTACCGCCGGGTTGGCATGGATCCCTTCAAGGCCGCGCTTTACCCCGAGGCCGCAAAGAAAGTCGCCTGATCTGATGTTCCAGACAGCCGGAAACAAGCCCGCCGGAGAAGCAGAGCTTCTCCGGGACCGGGAGCTGGCCGCCAAGGCGGAGGCGCTCAATGCGCGCTTCCGCCACCATTCGGCCACCTCGGTGATGGAGGGCGCATTGCGGGACGCGGGCCACATTGCCCTGGTCTCCTCTTTCGGCGCGGAATCCGTGGTGCTCTTGCATATGGCCGCGATCATCGATCCGATGACCCCGGTTGTGTTCGTGGACACCGAGCTGTTGTTTACTGAGACGCTGATCTATCAGCAGGAAGTGAGCGAACGCCTGGGCCTGCGCAATGTGCGCATCATCCGCGCCGACGACATCGCCGAAAAGGACCCCTACGGGGCCCTCAAGTTCAGCGACAAGGACGCCTGCTGCACCCTGCGCAAGACGGTGCCGCTGCAGAAAGCGCTGGCGAATTACGATGGCTGGATCACCGGCCGCAAGCGGTTCCAGTCCGGCACCCGCGCCGCGCTCGAGTTCTTTGAGGTCGAGGAAGGCACCGGGCGGCTGAAGATCAACCCGCTGGCCCATTGGGCGCCGGAAGACGTGCGCGCCTATATGGACGAAAACCGCCTGCCCCGCCATCCGCTGGTGGCTAAGGGCTATCCCTCGATCGGCTGCGCGCCCTGCACCAGCCCGGTCAAGGAAGGCGAAGACCCGCGCGCCGGCCGGTGGCGCGGGGAGAACAAGGAAGAATGCGGCATCCACGTGGTGGACGGCCAGTTTGTGCGCACAGGAGCGTGAGTAAGATGACTGTAATTGTGACCGACACCGGATTTGCCCAGGACGACTGGGAAGGCGGCTTTGAAGGCAGCAATGTGCTTGAGCTTGCCTCGGATGCCAACCTGGCCGAGGACGCCGCCGACCTGAGCGGTGTTGAGCTGGTCCGCATCAGCTTCCCCAGCTTTGCCGATGGCCGCGGCTTCACCCTGGCCCGCCAGCTTCGGCTGAAAGGCTATGAGGGCCGCCTGCGCGCCTTTGGCCATGTGATCGCCGACCAGTACGCCATGGCCCGCCGCTCGGGCTTTGACGAGGTGGAACTGACTGACGAGCTGGCCGCCCGCCAGCCCGAAGACCAATGGCTTGCCCGTGCCAACTGGCAGGACCACAGCTACCAGGCCCGCCTGCGCGGCAGCACCGCTGCCCGCTAAGCCAGCCCCCTGGACCCCGGGGATACCCATTATGCAAACCGGTCCCGTTTCATAAAAACGCGGGGCCGGTTTCATAAAACAAGGGTTTTCCTGACCTGGATCAACGATTAATCAGAGGTGCCGGCTACTCCTCCGGCAGTGCAAGTGATGAATGAGATGACCGCCGTGACCGACACCGCTACCCAGCCCGCACCGGAAAAGGCCAAACCGGCCCTGCCCGACGCCCAGACCGTGACTTCGGTCAAACATTGGACCGACAAGCTGTTCTCCTTCCGGGTGACCCGTCCGGCCTCCCTGCGCTTCCGCTCGGGCGAGTTCGTGATGATCGGCCTGATGAACGACCCGGATCCCAAGACCGGCAAGGTCAAGCCGCTGCTGCGCGCCTATTCCATCGCCTCCCCGGCCTGGGACGAGGAAATGGAATTCTACTCGATCAAGGTCGAAGACGGCCCGCTGACCTCGCGCCTGCAGCACATCCAGCCGGGTGACGAGATCATCCTGCGCCCGAAACCCGTTGGCACCCTGGTGCATGACGCGCTGCTGCCCGGCAAGCGGATCTGGTTTTTTGCCACCGGCACCGGCTTTGCACCGTTCGCATCGCTGCTGCGCGAGCCGCAGACCTATGAGGACTACGATGAGGTCATCATCACCCACACCTGCCGCACCGTGGGCGAACTGCAGTATGGCAAGGAGCTGATCGAAAGCCTGAAGGACGACGAGCTGTTGAATGAGCTGATCGGCGAAGGCTTCTGGAAGAAGATCAAATACTACCCGACCACCACCCGCGAAGAGAGCCCCAAGATGGGCCGCATCACCGACCTGATGCGCTCGGGCGAGGCCTTTGCCGATCTCGGCGTGCCGCCGCTGAACCCGGACACCGACCGCGCGATGATCTGCGGCAACCTGGCCTTCAACCTGGAGCTCAAGGATCTGTTCGAGAACACCTACGGGCTGGAAGAAGGCGCCAATTCCAAACCGCTGCATTTTGTGGTGGAAAAAGCCTTCCTCGACTAAAAATCTACCGTGAATTTGAACTAAAGCGGGAGGTTTCGGCCTCCCGTTTATCTTTTGTTGGGGATGATTCTGTATTCCGGTTGCAAGTATCCAGAATGGAGCAGCACCAATGCAGAATGAAGTGGCCTCCGGGCAGCCGCCCGTTTTCTCCTCTGTCAGGACCGAGGCAGGCAAAGCGCGGGTCCGGGCAGCCGTCGCAGGTTTCCAGTCCCGCCCGGGCCAGGTTCAGCCCTCGATCCCCGAGAAGATTGCCGCCGTCAAAGCCCGCTATGATGCGCGCAGCATCACCCCGCAGGATATCGACCAGATGTTTGACGCGCTGGTCCAGGCCGGTCAGCCGGTGACTGCACCAATGCTGCTCTTGAACTCCATGGGCGAGAAATTCCGCGGCCATCTTGCCGGGATCACCGGCGGCGCCTTTGACGGTGCTAAGCCGGTTGACCTGCTGAGCGTTGCCCAGCTGCAAATCCAGCGCGCCCGCAAACAGGGCGGCAGCAGCGCCGGATGGGAAACCTTCCTGGCTTTTCTGGCACCGCCTCAGCCGCATCCCCAGCCGAACGCTCTGGCGCAGCCGCAGCACCAGGCCCCTGCCAGCAGCCATACTGCCTTGGAACACGTGGCCCGGCTTGCACAGCAGGCGCAAGCCCGGCCGCATTGACAGGCATCAGCCCTGAAAGAAATGAGCCCGGCGCTGGTCCTTCCAGCTGCCGGGCTCTGTTTCGTTCCGCCAAGCCGGCTCAGTTGCTTCCGGCAGTGTTTTCTGTTGCGGCTTCACCGGACTGATCCAGCAGGCCTTCCAGGGAACCGCTGGCCCCCTCTACTGCATCAGAGGCCGCATCTGCGGCGCTTTCCTGCAGCGCATCAACTGTCTGCGCGGCGGAATCCACCGCGCCCTCAACAGCATTGCCGGCGGCCTCAGCCGCAGCCCCGGCGGTATCCTGAACCGCGTCAACTGCACCTTCAGCTGCTTCCGTTGCACCTTCTACAGCACCGGCAGCCGCTTCCGCTGCTCCCTCCACTGCGCCCTCGGCCGCTTCAGTAGCCGCATCGGCCGCGCCGTTCACAGCCTCCTGCGCAGCCTCCACGGCCGCACCTGCGGCCTCAGCACCGCTCTCTATGGCCTCTTCCACAGCCTCCGCCGCGTCTTCCACTGCCTGCCCGGCCGGAGCCGCGCTTTCTTCCGAAGTTTCCGGCGCAGTGCTGCTTTCTTCGCCTTCTGCCTGCGGCGCGTCAGGCGCGCCCTCCTGGCTGCCAGGGCTGTTGAGAAGGGCGTAGCCGCCCACCGCGGCCGCGCCCAGGGCGATCAGGATCAATAGCTGTTTCATAATGCATTCCTTCCATGTTCCGGCCCGTTCCCGGCCGGTCTGCGCCTCGAGGGCGCCTGGCTTGCCAAATGGCGCGGGTCCCGGCGCCTCTCAAGGGGGAAGTTTCCGGCCTCTGCGTCACGGGCGGCCGCCCGCCGCTGCCCACGGCCGCAACGGCGGAACCCCGCCTGAATTTTCGTCTTTTCAGTCTGTTGTGCCTGTCTCTGCTGTCCGCTCCACCGCCGCTTTTGCCGGTGTTTCCAACGGGAATTGCAACATGCGGCCTTGAAAAGCGCCTTTCCTGCCGCCATACCGCCCTTAAGCCTTGAATCACACGCGCGGGGACAGTAGCGTTCCCGCACTTTTTGCAATGACAGAAGGATCGCAGTCATAGCCCGCAGACCTCACAACGCGCCGCCGCAACGCGACACCGGCCCGCGCGTCAACGAAAAAATCCGCGCCCCCGAAATCCGCCTGATCGGCGCCGATGGCGAGAATGTGGGTGTTGTGCACCCCGCCAAAGCCATGGACATGGCGGCTGAGGCCGGATTGGATCTGGTTGAAATCTCGCCCAACGCCACCCCGCCGGTGTGCAAGATCATGGACTTCGGCAAGTTCAAATACGAACAGCAGAAGCGCGAGAGCGAAGCCCGCAAAAAGCAGAAGATCATCGAGGTCAAAGAGGTCAAGTTCCGTCCCAACACGGACACCCATGACTACGAAGTGAAGATGCGCAACGTCTACAAGTTCCTCGAGAACGGCGACAAGGTGAAGGTCACCCTGCGCTTCCGGGGCCGTGAGATGGCGCACCAGAACTTGGGCCGCGAGCTGCTGGAGCGGGTTGCCGAAGACGTCAAGGAACTCGGCAAGATCGAGAACATGCCGAAGATGGAGGGCCGCCAGATGATCATGATGATCGGCCCGATGGCCAAGAAATAGGCCCAGCCTCCATCGCCCGGAATTCCGCTCGCCAGGCCCAGCCTGGCGCACTCCGGAGCAAGGACACAGAAAGCCCTCGGCATAACGTGCCGGGGGCTGTTTTTTGACGGCCCCGCCGTCCTGAGCGGAGCTGTCAAAACGGGGTGCGAACGGAAATGGACCGTTCGATTTTTATCCCCCGCCGGCGCCTCCGCCTGGCAGCCGCGGCCTCTGCATTTTCCGCTCCTGCAGATAGGGTCCGGGCACAGCCAATAGGCATTCTGTTGGTTTGTTTCGGTTCAGCCAGCCGCCTTCCCCTGGCAATGCTGGCGTTGGCCAGAGATCCGGATCCCAAGCCTCGCCTGCTGCCCCTCCGGTAAGCGCGGCCGCGGGATCCTGCGTGCAGGTTAGGCGTCAGCCCCTGGCGCGGCTTTTCTTCGGCCCGGGCCATTGCGGTTAGCGCTGCCTTAACGCCTGCCGGCTATCACTGGCTTGACCCGTTTCAAGGTAAGATCATGCAAAGTTTGACCGACGTTCAGAACACCGCCTTTATGGCCATCGGCCCCAGCCGCAT
The DNA here is from genome assembly GCF_000813745.1 of Leisingera sp. ANG-M1. Classification (GTDB taxonomy): domain Bacteria; phylum Pseudomonadota; class Alphaproteobacteria; order Rhodobacterales; family Rhodobacteraceae; genus Leisingera. Next base: position 93,386 of record NZ_JWLC01000014.1, read on the forward strand.
CGCTGCGCTGTCGCTGCTGGCGCTGGTGCAGGATCAGGCCGACCCGGCCGCCAGCGGTCCCAAGGCGGTGCTGGATCTGTCGGTGCAGCGCATTACAGCCGCCTATAACATGCTCGACGGCGAATTAAACGGGCTGCTGGCAGACTGCGGCTACAGCCTGCCGGAGCCGCTTGCCGGCAAGCGCCAGGCTTGCCTTGATGCCCTGGGGCCGCTGCACCGGGCGGTTTCTCAGCCTCAGGGCGGCACGCTGGAGCAGGTCCGGGCCATCCCCGGCCTGGCAGAGTTGTGCCTCTACCGGCTCGAACCGGAAATCTCCGCCTTTCTCAAGGACATGGTCCAGACCCTACGCGATGCGCAGCTCCAGCGCGAAGAGGACCGTGAACAGAGCATGAAGGCCACCATTGCATCCGCCGAGGGCGTTGGCCGCAACATCAAGTTCATCTCCTTCAACGCCTCGATTGAAGCCGCGCGGATTGGCGAGATGGGCAAGGGCTTTGCCGTCATTGCAACCGAGATCCGCGAGCTGTCGGGCAAAACCCAGCACCTGCTGGAAGAGATTTCAGGCTATTTGAAGCACTAAGGCGCAACAGGCACCGGACAGCCGGTGCCTGCCGGTTTCAAAGCACAGCAGGGTCAGGCCAGAGCCGCCACAGCACGCTTTGCCAGTACCGCAACCAGATGCGCGCGGTACTCTTTGGAGCCATGCAGATCGGCAATCATGCTGCCCGCATCAACGCTGATCCCAGCCAGCGCATCCGGCGCGAAATTGGCGCTGAGCGCGGCTTCGGCTTCGCTCCAGCGGAAAACGCCCTCTTCCGAGGCGCCAGTCACCGCCACCCGCACCCCATCGGCATATTTCGCGACGAACACCCCCGCCAGCGCAAAGCGTGACGCGGGCTGTGCGAACTTCTGGTAATTCGCGGCCTCAGGGATCTCGCAGCGCACCGAGGTGATGATCTCTCCTTCTTCCAGCGCCGTTTCAAACAGGCCCTGGAAGAAATCATCGCCCGCGATCTCTCGCGCATTGGTCACGATGGTGGACTTCAGAGCCAGCATCGCCGCCGGGTAATCCGCCGCTGGATCGTTGTTGGCCAGGCTGCCGCCCAGGGTACCGCGGTTCCGGACTGCCGGGTCACCGATATTTGCCGCCAGTGCCGCCAGCGGCGCGCAGGCATCGGCGGCCACCTCGGCATGGGTGGCGCCGCCGCCCATGGTCAGCACGCCGTCTGCGATGCTGACCCCTTTCATCTCGGCGATGCCCGCAAGGCTCACCAGTTTCGACGGCATCGCCAGCCGCTGTTTCAGCGTTGGGATCAGCGTCTGCCCGCCGCCCAGCGCCTGCGCATCCTCATCCGCCAGCGCCGCGACCGCTTCAGCTATGGTCGAGGGTTTCTCGAACTCGAATTCATACATCTTCGTTTCCTTTCCAAAGAGCTCTTAAGCTCTTCTTCTGGCTAGAAATATCCCGGGGGTGCGGGGGCAGAGCCCCCGCGAGCGCCTCAGCCATTCATCGCCGCCCAAACTCGTGCGGGCGACAGCGGCATGTCGATATGGGTCACATCCTTGCCGCCCGACTGCAGCGCGTCGATCACCGCATTGACCACCGCAGGCGGCGAGCCGATGGCGCCAGCCTCGCCGCACCCCTTCACCCCAAGCGGGTTGTGGGTGCAGGGGGTCTGGCAGGAATGGTCCACCTGATAGAACGGCACATCATCGGCGCGCGGCATGGCGTAGTCCATGAAGGAGGCCGACAAGAGCTGCCCATCCGCATCATAGGCGGCGTTTTCCAGCAGGGCCTGGCCGATGCCCTGCCCCAGCCCGCCATGGACCTGCCCGTCAACAATCATCGGGTTGATGATATTGCCAAAGTCATCCGCCGCCGAGAAGCGCTCGATGCTGACCTTGCCGGTATCGGGATCCACCTCCACCTCGCAGGCATAGGCGCCGGAGGGATAGGTGAAGTTCGCCGGGTCGTAAAACGCGGTTTCCTCCAGCCCCGGCTCCAGCTCCTCCAGCGGGTAGTTGTGGGGGACATAAGCCGTCAGGGTCACATCGCCCCAGGCCACCGATTTGTCGGTGCCCGCAACGGTGAATTGCCCGTCCTTCAGCTCGATATCAGCGTCCGAGGCCTCCATCAGATGGGCGGCGATCTTCTTGGCCTTGGCGATGATCTTCTCGGTTGCCCGCACCATGGCCGAGCCGCAGACCGCGATGGAACGCGAGCCGTAAGTGCCCATGCCAAACGGCACCCGGCCGGTGTCGCCATGCACGATGTCGACCATGCTCTCGTCAATGCCGATCATATCGGCCACCACCTGCGGGAAGGAGGTTTCATGCCCCTGCCCATGGCTATGGGCACCGACAAAGACGCTGATGGTGCCGGTGGCATTCACCCGCACGGTGGCCGCATCATAGAGCCCTGCCCGCGCACCCAGCATGCCAACGATGTTGGAGGGCGCAATCCCGCAGGCCTCGATATAGCAGTTGACGCCAAAGCCGCGCAGCCTGCCTTTGGCTTCGCTCGCGGCGCGCCGGGCGGCAAAGCCTGCCACATCGGCCACCGCCTCTAGCTTGTCCATGGTCGCCACATAGTCGCCGGTGTCATAGGTCAGCGCCACCGGGGTCTCATAGGGGAACTCAGAGATGAAGTTCTGGCGGCGCAGCGCAATCGGATCGGCCCCCAGCTCGCGCGCGGCCTTGTCGATGACACGCTCCAGCTGGAAGGTTGCCTCAGGCCGGCCTGCGCCGCGGTAGGCGTCCACCGGCACCGTGTTGGTGAAGACCGTCTTCACATTCACCTGAATGACCGGCGTCTTGTAGTTGCCGGCCATCAGTGTCCCGTGCAGGTAGCTGGGCACCGAGGTCGAGAAAGTCGACAGATACGCGCCCATATTGGCCAGTGTGTTGGTGCGCAGCGCGGTAAAATTGTTGTCCGCATCCAGCGCCAGCTCGATCTTCGTCACATGGTCGCGGCCATGGGCATCCGAGATGAACGCCTCGGACCGGGTCGAGGTCCATTTCACCGCCCGCCCGCAGGCCTTGGCGGCATGGGTGCAGAAGGCTTCCTCGGCGTAGTGGAAGATCTTGGAGCCGAAACCGCCGCCCACATCCGGGGCCACCACCCGCACCTTGTGCTCAGGCAGGCCCAGCACGAAGGCGCACATCAGGAGGCGGATCACATGCGGGTTCTGGCTGGTGGTGTGGAGCGTGTATTCATCCGTCCCGCGGCTGTATTCACCGATCGCCACGCGCGGCTCCATCGGGTTGGCGACCAGGCGGTTGTTGACCAGCTCCAGCGTGGTGACATGGGCAGCGCTGTCAAAAGCCGCCTGCACCGCGGCGTCGTCATCATTGCCGAACACCCAGTCGTAACAGAGGTTTGAGGTCAGATCCTCATGCACCTTGGTGCTGCCCTCGCCCAGCGCGGCTGCCATATCGACCACTGCGGGCTTGTCGCCCAGGTCCAGCTCGATGGCTTCGGCAGCATCACGGGCCTGTTCCGGCGTGTCAGCGACCACGGCGGCGACGATCTCGCCCACGTGGCGGATAGTGCCGTCCGCGATAATCGGGTGGCGCGGCTCCTGCTGCGGGTTGCCGTGGCGGTCGGTGACGCCCCAGCCGCAGGGGATGCCGCCGACCTCGGCGAAATCGGCGCCGGTGAAGATTTTCACCACTCCGGGCATCGCCTCAGCCGCAGATGTATCAATGGAGTTGATGGTCGCATGGGCCACATCCGCGCGCAGGAAATGCACATGGGCCTGGCCGTGCACGTTGATGTCGTCGGTATAATTTCCGGCTCCTGTCAGGAACCGCACGTCCTCGCGCCGCTTCGGGCTGGCGCCGATGCCGTTGTCCTTGGGCATGTCTGGTCTTCCTCCCTGGAGGGTGCTGCCTATGGCGCACCTCTTGGTAATCACTCCTTGTTCAGCTCAGGCCGCGTGCCGGCCTGGGACCCTTGATCTCACTCGGCTGCGATGCTGGAGACATCCTGGCCCGAGGCCGCCATGATCGCCTTGACGATGTTGTGGTAGCCGGTGCAGCGGCACAGGTTGCCTTCCAGATAATGGCGGATCTCCGCCTCGCTGGGCTTGGGGTTGTCTTTCAGCAGCGCCGCCGCCGACATCACCATGCCCGGCGTGCAGAAACCGCATTGCAGCCCGTGGTGGTCCTGGAATGCTTGCTGGATCACGTTGAGCGAGCCGTCAGCGTTGGCCTGCCCTTCGATGGTCGAAACCTCCGAGCCTTCCGCTTCCATCGCCAGCATGGTGCAGGCTTTCACCGCCTTGCCGTCCACATGCACCACACAGGCGCCGCACTGGCTGGTGTCGCAGCCTACATGGGTGCCGGTGAGGCCCAGTTCCTCGCGCAGGAATGATGATAGAAGCATGCGCCCCTCGGCTTCGCCGCTGGCAGCCTTGCCATTCACGGTCATTGAGACCTTGGCCATAGTACCCTCCCTTAGCTTGTTTTTGTCTGGCTAAGGGGAGTTAAACATGGGCAGGGCGCTCCGCGAAGCCCTTTCGGGCCTCTTGCGGCGGTAAAATGTGCGTCAGTAGAACTTACCTAAGGTTGTGACCCAACGTCACAATTTCGGGGCCGCATGGTTGCTGCAGAGCGGCGCTCAGCCTTCTGCATCGCGGCGCGGCATCGGGCGGGTCGGGATCTCTTTCAAGAGGCCGCCGACGCCCATAGCGGCGATGTCCTGAGCGGTGACGGGGATGCCGCAGATCACCCGTTCCAGCACCCAGTCGGCGCCATTGAGGGCCGGAGAACGGGCGCAGCCCGGCAGGCCGATCACCGGCTTGCCCTGATAATCGCCCAGAAACAGCAGATTGCCGGGGTCGACCGGCATGCCGAAGCGGGTGACGGCACCGCCCGCCCGGCGCACCGCCTGCGGCGCCACGTCCATCACGTCCGAGGTGGCCGAGCCGGTAAGGACAAACAGCAGCTCTCCCGGGGCCTGGCTCAGGGCTTCGGCCAGTTCCATCTCGCGGTGCGGCACGACCACGCGGTCCGACAGGCTGATGCCCATCCGGTGCAAGCGGCCCGCCATGGCGGCGCGGCCCTTGTCCGCGGGCGTCTCTTCAGTGACTCGGGTTTCGATCAGCGTGGCGCGAGTGAAGACAGGCGGCACCACCTGCATGGCGCCCTCGGCACCGGTGCAGGCCTGGCGGACCGCGTCCTCGGGCACCGCGTAGGAGATCACCTTGATGGTGGCGATCATGCCGTTTGCGTCGGCACGGTGATAATCGGGCACGGTGGCAATGGTGATCATCGGGTCCACCGCGTTGAACCCCTCCAGCCTGGCCCGGTCCAGCCGCACAAGGCCTGCCTGCGCAGCGTAAAGGTTCACCCGCCCGGTGCCCGCACCGGAAATGCGGATGCCCTGGCCCTCCGGATCCGGCACCAGCGCGTTTGCCAGCGCTTCGGCGGCGGCGTCTTCGTGCATGTCGCCGGGCTCCAGCCGGGCAACGGTGAGCTCTGTGTGGCCGGCGGCGGAGAGCTCAGCAAGGTCCTCGGAGGCGAGCTTTGTACCCTTGGCAATCTTGCGGGTGGCGCCTTGCAAGGAATGGGCCAGGATTGCGCCTTGTGCCTCATGCAGCGGGACGGGGCCGAACTTCATGGCTGTTTCCCGCGCAGCACGGCGGTCATCTCGGAGAGGATGGAGACTGCAATTTCCGCCGGTCCCGCCGCGCCGATGTCGAGGCCGATGGGGCCGTGGATTCGGTTGATCTGCTCTTCGGTAAACCCGGCCTCCTGCATTCTGGAGACGCGGGCTGCGTGGGTCTTTTTGCTGCCCAGCGCGCCGATATAGAACACATCCGCCGCCAGAGCCGCCTGCAATGCCGGATCGTCCAGTTTCGGGTCGTGGGTCAGCAGCACCAATGCGGTGCGGGTGTCGAGGCCAAGTTTTTCGACCGCCTCATCGGGCCAGTCATCCATAAGAGTCTCACCGGGGAAGCGTTCAGGTGCCGCAAAGGCCGCGCGGGGGTCGATGATCACCGGGTCGTAGCCTGCAATCCGCGCCATCGGCACCAGCGCCTGGGTGATATGCACCGCGCCCACCACCACTAGCCGCAGCGGCGGGTTATGAACGGCCACAAAGGTTTCGCCGTCGTCTTCTACCCCGGAGCGGTCCATGCGCATCCGGTCCGGGTAGTCTCCGCGCACAAGCCGCCGGGTCCCGGTGGCGAGGTTCACCTCGTAAGCCACGGGGGTCCGGCTGGCGCGCGCCTGCACCAGCTCCTGAAGCAGCGCCTCGGGCAATGCGGAGCCAACGGGCTCCACCAGCACTTTGATGGTGCCGCCGCAGGCAAGACCTACGGCAAAAGCGTCTTCGTCGCTGACACCGAATTCCAGCAGCCGGTGCTTGCCGTCCTCCAGCGCCTCCAGCGCTTCCATGACAACCGCGCCTTCGACGCAGCCGCCAGAGACCGAGCCTTGGATCTGCCCTTCGCCTGAAACCACCAGCTGCGAGCCAGTGCGCCGCGGCGCCGAGCCCCAGGTTTGCACCACTGTGGCAAGAGCGGCGCCTGAGCCGCTTTGATGCCACTCCAAAGCTGTTTCCGGAGCGTTTTCGAACTGGGTTGCGGTCTGCATGCGGTCTTCCTCCCGGCCGGTTTGCCCGGCTTTGAGCCTCAAAGGTCGGGGTTCGGAAGCGCGGTTTCAAGCGGGAAGTTGCCGCAGTGAAACAGAAAACGCCCGCCGGGCCGGGCGGGCGCTGGGAGCATTCGGCTGCGCGGGGGTTACTCCGCGGGCTGCGGCGCGGCTTTCTGCGGCACCAGCCGCTCAGGCAAGGCAAAGGCGAGCGCGATGAAACACAGGCCCAGAACGATACCCATCAGGTCGCCGGGCATGGCGGTGAGGCCCTCGTATTTGGCGCCGGGCACCGTGCCGAGGGTGACCTTGCCGCCAGCGATCTTGTCCAGCAGGCCGCTGGCCTTCCAGGCCGGGTAGGTCGCCATATAGGCGGCGGCGCCCAAGAGGCCGCCTGCGATGAAGAACAGCGCGTCCTTGCGCCCCGTCGCGGCGGCGACCACGCCGGTGCCGGGGCAATAGCCTGCAATGGCCCAGCCCGCGCCCAGCAGCAAACCGCCGATGAAGACACCTGCATAAGCGGTTTTGACGGACATATGGCCAACGTCGACGATCCCGGCTATCTGGCCGCCGAACATCAAGACCGAGCCGGTGCCGATGGCCAGCAGAATGGATTTCGCCAGGTTCACATTGGTCAGGTTCAGCATCTTGCCAATGTAAGTGGGGTTCGAGGCGCCAACCCGGTCCAGCACCGCGCCAAAGGCCGCGCCGATCACGATGGCCAAGAGGATGATGGTCATGGCTCAGGCCTCCTGTTTGAACATGATCATGGATACGGGGATGGCGGCGGCAAAGGCGCCAGCGGCAAAGATGTAGCCGGAGATTGCGGTCTGCATCATGCCGGACATCATATGGCCGGAAGTGCAGCCGCCTGCCAGCCGCGCGCCATAGAGCACGATGAGGCCGCCGAGGAAGGCCGCGGCATAGCGTTTGGCCTTGCTGTCTCCGAAGTTGGTACGCCAGAGTGCGGGGATGCTGCGGTCTCCCATGGGAATGCCACCGCGCAGTTTGGCGGAGACGAGGCCGCCCAGCGCCATCGCCAGCACAAAGACAAAGCTGTAGTTCAGCGGGTTGGCCACGGCCCCCGCATATTTGCCATCCGATTTCGCCAGATAGGCATTGGTGGAGGTCGTGCCCTCCGCAGTCTGTGTCACCAGATCCGGGTTGACCGCATCGGCGATGATCCCGTCGAGGATGACAAACTGAGTAGAGACCCCAATGGGTTTGACCAGCAGCACTGCCAGGAAGAACACCAGCCCCAGCAAGAGCCCGCCGGCTTTCCAGTTGATAGGCATGCAAATTCCTTTCGCACGTTACATTCATTTTCTGGAATACAATTGAACGGCAGGGTTTGGATTGATTCAGGTCAAATCACATTCGGTTTTTGGAATTCTTATTAAACGGCGCCTCAGAGCATCGCCATCAGCCGCGCCTTCTCACCTGCATCAGTGGGGCTGGAGATCACCTGTGCCAGATCCTGCAGCGAAGAGATGGAGTGGCCCGCGCGGAAACTGTCGGTATAGGGCAGCATGGCGCGGATGCCTTGCGCCTTGGGGGCAAAGCCATCCCAGCGCAGCAAGGGGTTCAGCCAGATCAGGCGGCGGGACGACAACTGCAGCCGCTGCATTTCGCGGGCCAGACCTTCCGGGCCGCCACGGTCAAGCCCGTCGGTGATCAGCAGCATCACTGCCCCCTGCCCCATCACCCGGCGCGACCAGTCGCGGTTGAAGGCATGCAGGCAGTCGCCGATCCGCGTGCCGCCCTCCCAGTCCTGTGCCTCGGCGCCGGCGGCGGCCAGGGCGGCATCCACGTCGCGCTGATGCAGGTGCCGGGTGATATTGGTGAGGCGGGTGCCGAAGGTGAAGCCATGCACCTTGGCCCAGCCCTGGCCTTTTGCATTGGCGGCGGCATGCAGGAAATGCAGGATGATGCGGCTGTACTGGCTCATCGAGCCGGAGATGTCGCAGAGCACAACCAGGTTGGGCCAGCGGATGCGGCGTTTGGCGCGGGCGATATCCTGCAGATCGCCGCCCCGGCGCATGGCAATGCGCAATGTGCGCCGCCAGTCTGCCCTGCGGCCCTGCTTTGCGGCCATCAGGCGGCGGGACTGGATTGGCTGCACCGGCAGTGTGAGCTGCGCCAGGATGCGTTTGGCGGCAGCAATTTCCGCGGTGCTCATCTGCTCAAAATCGAGGGTGCGGAGCCGTTCCTCAGCCGACATGGTGAGGGTCGAGTCGACCTCGATCTCGGTGCCCTCCTCTTCGCTTTCGGCTGCCTCGGGCGGGTCCTGCATACCGTCCAGCAGCGCTTCTGCCGCACGTTTCTCGGCCGGTTTGGCGGCGCGCTCCTCCTGCACGCCGCGGATGGCAGGCAGCATCGCGGCCATCATGTGCTCAAGGTAACGGGGGTCGCGCCAGAACAGGCGGAAAACCTGGGCAAAAACGGTTCGCTGCTCCGGCTTGGTAACGAAACAGGCGTGCAGCGACCAGTAAAAATCCTCGCGGCTGGTGAAGCCTGCAGCCGCCACCGCCTCCACCGCGTCCAGCACCCGGCCGGGGCCGATGGGCAGGCCCGCCTTGCGCAGGGCCCGCGCGAAATGGGTGATGTTCCGGACCAGTTTGGGATGGTCCGGCAGAGTCAGCGGCGGGGTGTCAGGCATCGGCCTTCATGGGGGCGCTGCCCCCAGACCCCCGGAGTATTTGGGGCAAGATGAAGAGCATCAGGCGGCGTCCAGGCTGGCGCGGGCCTGATCCAGCAGGCGCTTGGCCTCGGAGCCGTGCAGGCGGGCGATGTCGTCCTGGTATTTGAGGATAGCGCCAAGGGTATCTGCGATCATCTCGGGGCTGAGGGCTACGACGTCGAGGGCGAGGAGGCAGTTGGCCCAGTCGATGGTTTCGGCCACGCCCGGTTTCTTGAACAGGTCTTCGGTGCGCAGGGCCTGCACAAAGGCAACGATTTCGCGGGAGAGCTGCGCGCTGGCTTCCGGTGCGCGGGCCTGGAGGATTTCCACTTCGCGCGGGAAGTCCGGGTAGTCGACCCAGTGGTAGAGGCAGCGGCGCTTCAGCGCGTCGTGGACCTCGCGGGTGCGGTTAGAGGTGAGCACCACGATCGGCGGCTCAGGGGCCTGGATGGTGCCAAGCTCGGGGATGGTGACCTGGAAATCGGAGAGCGCCTCCAGCAGGAAGGCTTCAAACGGTTCGTCGGTGCGGTCGAGCTCATCAATCAGCAGCACCGGCGGCCCGTGTTCATCCGGGCGCATCGCCTGCAGCAGCGGCCGTTCGACCAGGTAATCGGCGGAGAACAGCTCCGCTTGCAGAGCGGCCCGATCGGCGCCGCCCGAAGCCTCGGCGGTGCGGATGGCCACCATCTGGGCGGCGAAGTTCCATTCATAGACGGCGCTGGCAGCATCCAGGCCCTCGTAGCATTGCAGGCGGATCAGGCGGCGGCCCAGCGAGGCGGCCAGCGCCTTGGCGATCTCGGTCTTGCCAACGCCGGCCTCGCCCTCAAGGAACAGCGGGCGGCCCAGTTTCAAGGACAGGAACACCACCGTGGCCAGCGCCCGGCCGCAGACATAGCCTTGGGCCGAAAGCATGGTTTGCACCTGGTCGATGGATTGCGGCTGCATGGGCGGGCCTCCTGTTGCCTTGCCAACAGGCCATGCGCGGCGGCAGCGGTCAAGCCGGACGCTGCGGCGGCAGGGCCCGGAAAGGCCCGCGGAAGAGTTGTATAACCCGGCCCGTCGGGTAAAACTCGGCACAAGGGAGGCTGCGCTGCCGGCGCAGCGCGCGCAAGACAGAGAAACTGACAATGAACAAGGCCCCACACAAACTGTGCAGCCAGGACCGGGGGGATTAGGCGGATGCGGGTGCTGGCGGTTCTCTGCGTGCGCAACGAAGGCGCGTTCCTGCTCGAGTGGCTGGCCCATCACCGGGCGGCGGGGTTTACCGATTTCCTGGTGTTTTCAAACAACTGCCAGGACGGCACTGCCAAGATGCTGGACCGGCTGGAGGAGATGGGGCAGCTGACCCATCTGCGCAACGAGGGGCCTTATGACAAGGGCGGCATCCAGTTCACCGCGCTGAAGCTGGCGGACAAGCATCCGCTGATGAAGGCAGCGGACTGGGTCCTGGTGCTGGATATCGATGAGTTCGTCTGCATCAAGGCGGGCGACGGCACGGTGGCCGGCCTGCTGGGTGCGCTGCCGGAGGCGGATGCCATTACCCTGACCTGGCGGCTGTTCGGCAATGGCGGCATCGTGCGCTATGACGATGCGCCGGTGACCGCGCAATTCACCCGCTGTGCGCCGGAGATCGTGCATTGGCCCTGGCGGGCGGTGATGTTCAAAACGCTCTACCGCAACGACGGCACCTACCGCAAATGCGGGGTGCACCGGCCGCGCGATATCCGCGACGAGGCGCGGCTGGAGGGCTTCCGCTGGTTTGATTGCGAGGGACACGAACTGGGACCGGAGTTCAAGACCAGGCGGCTGTTTTCGGACTACGGCCGGCCCAACACCCGGCTGGCGCAGCTGAACCATTACCCGCTGGGCGCGATGGAGAGCTATGTGCTGAAGGCCGACCGCGGCCGGGTCAACCGGCAGGCGGAGCTGGGCATGGATTACTGGACGGAGCGGAACTACTGCACGGATATGTGCACCGCAGCCTCCCGCTATGACGGCGCGCGCGCAGGGCTGCAGGCTGAGCTGATGGCGGATCCCAAACTGGCGCGGCTGCATGGCAAAGCGGTGGAGTGGCGCCATGCCCGCTTTGCCGAGCTGATGCGCAAGGAGCCTTGCCGCGCCCTGTTTGCGCGCCTGCTGATGACTCCTCCGGCCCGGCCTGTAAGCCCGGCGGCGGCGCAGTTGCTGCGCAGTTTTGCGGCCAGTGACGGAACCGCGGCACAGGCGCCGGACGGCACCGGCTGACTTCCGCCTGCGGCGGCGGCGGGCCGCCGAAACGACGCTGCAACGCCCTAAAGAGGCATAGGTTTTTCCAATTTTGGCCTTATTTCTCTCCTAACTGTAAATGCAATCAGCGCCCGGACCTATCGGGGCATAGAGGATAGCAGGCATGCAGGACGGACTCGAAACTCTGGATGAAGACCTTTCCGGGCTGAAACCTGCCCAGTGGAAGGCCCGGATGGCGGCACTGGCCGAAGAGCACGGCATGTACCAGCCGCTTGGCGACCGGCATTTCGCCACATTCATCGACCAGGGCAACACGCTGCTGGTGACGTTTGAGACCATGCAGGGCATCCACAACCTGTCGGATCAGGCGCAGCCTTTGGGCTTTGATCTGGTGAAGAACCTGGGCTGGTCGCATATGTGCGTGGTCTCGGACGGCGACACCTGGTTCCGCGAGGGGCGCATCTACGGCTTCTTCGACCAGCTGATCGACGACGGCTTTTTCGACGAGTTCGACAATGTGATTTTCTACGGCGCAGGGCCGTGCGGCTATGCGGCGGCGGCCTATTCGGTGGCCTCCCCCGGTGCGGTGGTGGTCGCAGTGCAGCCGCAGGCGACGCTGGATGCGCGGATGACCGAATGGGACGACCGCTTTACCGAGATGCGGCGTCTGTCGTTCACCGACCGCTACGGCTATGCGCCGGACATGCTGGACGCCGCCGAACAGGCCTATGTGATTTATGACCCGCAAGAGCAGCTGGATGCCATGCATGCGTCGCTGTTTGCCCGCAAGAACGTGACCCGGCTGCGCGCGCTGCATATGGGCGATGCGGTGCAGACCCGGCTGATCGAGATGGAGATGCTGTATCACATCCTGTCGATGGCGGGCAGCCGCAAGCTGACCAGTTCCGCCTTCCACAAGCTGTTCCGCAGCCGCCGCAACAACTCATTCTTCCTGCGCAACCTGCTGAGCCGGCTGGAGCGGGACGACCGCCCCTTCCTGATGGCGCTGCTGTGCCGCAACGTGACCGAGCGGATGCGGGCGCCGCGGTTCCGCCGCCGCCTGACAGAGCTGGAGAAACGCGCCGAGGACGGCGAATTCAGCTTCCCGCCGAAGCGCTGATCCGCCGCTGCCCGGGCTATTCAACCGCTTCTGTTCTGCCCGCCCTTATGCTAGGCGGGCAGCATGACCCAGACGCTGACCATCCCCCGCCCCGACGACTGGCACCTGCATCTGCGCGACGGCGCCATGCTGCAGGCCGTGCTGCCCGAAACCGCCCGCCATTTCGGCCGCGCCATCATCATGCCGAACCTGGTGCCGCCAGTGGTGCGCGGCGATCAGGCTGCCGCCTACCGCGACCGCATCCTGGCCGCCCTGCCCGAGGGCATGGCGTTCGAGCCGCTGATGACGCTCTATCTGACCGAGGACACCGATCCGGAAGACGTCGCCGCAGCCCATGCCAGCGGACTGGTCAAGGCGGTGAAGCTGTATCCGGCGGGTGCCACTACCAACTCGGCCTCGGGAGTGACCAACTTCGATAACGTCCGCCCGGTGCTGGAGAAAATGGCCGAGATCGGCCTGCCGCTCTGCACCCATGGCGAGGTCACCGACAACCACATCGATATCTTCGACCGCGAGGCGGTGTTCATCGACCGGGTCCTGGACCCGATCCGCAAGGCAACCCCGGGGCTGCGGGTGGTGATGGAGCATATCACCACCAGGAACGCGGCGGATTACGTGGCCAGCCAGGACACCGATCTGGGCGCGACCATCACCACGCACCACCTGATCATCAACCGCAACCACATTCTGGCAGGCGGCATCAAGCCGCATTACTACTGCCTGCCGGTAGCCAAGCGCGAAGAGCACCGCCTGGCGCTGCGCGCCGCAGCAGTTTCCGGCGACAAGCGCTATTTCCTGGGCACCGACTCGGCACCGCATACCGACCCGAACAAGCTCAGCGAATGCGGCTGCGCCGGCTGTTTCACTGCCACCAACACCATGTCCCTGCTAGCGCATGTGTTCGAGGAAGAAGGCGCGCTGGACAAGCTGGCAGGCTTTGCCTCGGAAAACGGCCCGGCCTTCTATCGCTTGCCGGTAAGCCGCGAAACGCTGACGCTGCGCAAGTCCGAAGCCGCTGCGGAGTTCCCGAAAAAGATCGAAACCGGCGACGGGCCGGTCACGGTGTTTGACCCCGGCTTCCCTGTCTATTGGCACGCGGACAGCTGATCCCCGGCCTTTGGGCTGCACCCCCTTGCAACCATTAGATGCAAGGGGCAGTATCCAAAGTTATGGTCGGCGGCATTACCGGATGCCGGCCATAAATCGCCCCAGATCATTAGCGGTTTACCGCAGCAAACATGTTTAGATGAAAGCAAAGATGACGACATTTACATTTTCCGGTTACGGCAGCTCCACCATTGATGGCAATCCTGTGGCTTTGCTGCCCAACGCCGAGCTGAAAGTTGTGGCAGCCGATGGCGCCGTCTTTGAATACACCCTGATCGGCGCCGGTGAAGGCATTCCCCAGATCGCGGTCAGAAGCGGCGCATATAATATCACCTTCAACGGCCATGACCTTGAATCCTATCCGGCCCCTTTGGACCTGTACATCGGCACCGTGACCTGGAGCGGCGGCACCACAACGGTTCTGAACCTGGTGGTCGACACCGGCGGCAACACGGATGAAACCTACCTGCTGCGGCTGGACGGCGATCCTTTTCCCGAGATCACCAGCCTGCAGCAAGCTGCCGAGCTGGAGGCCTCGGTCACCGGGCTGAGCACCCCTGGCGGCGCCCTTGCGCCCGATCAGATGATCCTGTGGACCGAATTGGATGCCGCGGAAACCAGCAGCCGGGACCGGATCAGCGGCACCAGCGCCAGTGAGGCTTTTTCCGGCGGCGCCGGACGCGATGTGATCTTCGGACGGGCCGGACACGATATTCTGGAAGGCGGCGGCGGCCGCGACCGGCTGCTGGGCGGCAATGGCTCCGACACCCTGGAAGGCGGTGCCGGGAATGATATCCTGACCGGCGGAAACCATGGCGACACCTTTGTTTTCGCGCGGAAATTTGGCGACGACGTGATCCGGGACTTCAACGCGAATTCAAACGCCGAGAAGATCGACCTGAGCGGCGTGCGCTGGATCAAGAATATGCGGGACCTGCGCAACAACCATGTTTCGCAGGAGGGGGACGACGTGGTGATCGACGACCGCCATGGCAACACCATCACCTTGGAAGACGTTGCGCTGGCCGATCTCGGGGCAAGAGACTTCATTTTCTGACCCCGCCCGGCGCCGGGGCCCTGCCCGTCCGGCGCTGGCTCTCTTTTGCCGCGTTTCATTTGCCCGCACGCCCGCAATGGGGGTGAATCTGCCACACTTGTTAAATTTCTATTAATGCGCCGCAAGGGCGCGCTTGCCACAATGGGGCATTTAGGTCTGACTGCCCAATCATTTCCTCCGGGCGGAAGCTGCTGCCGCCCGTATTTTTGACTATCTGACTAAAGAGGCTACGCATGGCAACTTTTACGATTCCGGGAATTCAGGTTAACTATGTGGATGGCGATCCTGTCTCCGCCGGCACTGCCGAAGCACAAGTTGTTGTGGATTCCGCATCGACAACATTCAACTATGAGATAGTTGGCCGTCAGGATGACGGCGTTGCAATTATTGATCTGGAAGGCGGCATCCGCCAGCTCCGGATCAACTGGGAAATCTTTGACCACACATCAAGCGCCACCAATTACGAAACCCTGATCACCCAGGTGACTTGGTCCGGCGGCACGAGCGTTGTTCTGGTTGTGAACGAATTCACCGGCGGAGATACCGATAGAGATTACATCTTCCTGCTGGATGGCCCCGAATTCCCTGCCGTCAGCAACTTGGCAGAATGGGAAGAGATCAACGATTCGATCACTTCTCTGACGGACCCGACCGGCAGCTTTGCCCCCGGCGAGGACATCCCCTGGTCCGCATTTGAGGAGGCGAGCGTCGAAACCGAGGATGACACCTATCTTGGCACCTCGGGCGATGACGAGCTGATTGGCACCGATGCCTATGACTATTTCATCAGCTCTGAAGGCGACGACCTGTACGACGGCAAAGGCAGCACCTTCGACCAGGTCACCTTTAACAATGATCCGAACGGTGTGACCGTTGATCTGAGAGCAGGCACCGCAACCGACGGCTGGGGCGACACCGACACGCTGCGCAGCATCGAAGCGATCCGCGGCTCCGCCTTTGCGGACGATTTTTCCGGCAACGGCGGCCGCAACACCTTCCGCGGCCTTGCGGGCGATGACACCATCGACGGACTGCGCGGCCGCGACGAAGTACGCTATGACCGCGATGAGCGCTATGGCGGCACCGACGGTGTTGAAGTGAACCTGGCGAAGGGGTTTGCCATCGACGGTTTCGGCGACCGCGACACGCTGAGCCGGATCGAGGATGTGCGCGGCTCTGACAGCCGCGACAAGATCACCGGCAGCCGGGTTGCCAACGAGCTGGAAGGCATGGGCAAGAACGACCGGCTGTTCGGCCTGGGCGGCAATGACACCCTGGATGGCGGCAGCGGCCGTGACCTTCTGAACGGCGGCGGCGGCGACGACACCCTGATCGGCGGCGGCGGCAACGACCGCCTGCTGGGCCGCAGCGGCGATGACACCTTTGTCTTTGCTGGCCGGTTCGGCGACGACGTGATCCGCGATTTCGAAGCCGACAACAACAACGAGAAGATCGACCTGAGCGGCGTGCGCTGGATCAAGAGCATGCGCGACCTGCGCAACAACCACATTTCGCAGGATGGCGATGATGTGGTGATCGACGACCTCCATGGCAATACGATCACCTTGGAAGATGTCCTGCTGGCCGATCTTGGCCGCGCTGACTTTATCTTCTGATCCCGAACTCTGCGGAGCCGCGCCAGACCGCGGCTCCGCTCCTTTTCCCGGGGCCCTGCGGGTACAGCGCAACAGCTACAGCACCGCATGCGGCCGGCCTCGTCTCTTCACTTTTTTCAGCCGCTGCCTTGCCCGGAAATTCAGCCTTGCGCGCGACCAAAACCCGTCGCATTAATCCGTAAGTTGATTAAATTTTTCGAGGCAGAATTTCATGACCACTTATAAGATCACCGGCTTCTTTGTGCGCGATAACGGGCCAACTGTCTTTCCGAACAGTTTTTACACCGTGGGCAGCACCTCAGCAGACCTGGCGGTGCCGGACGGCACGCTCTTTGTATTCACTCCGCTGGAAGTGCTCGGCAACCAGGAACTCAGGTTTGTGCCGGACCCGCGCATGTTCGGCATGCCAGCAGCGCCGCATTTACTGCCGGACGATGCAGTTTCTCTCTACCAGCATACACTGTCGGAAATCACCTGGGCGGGCGGCACGACAACGGTCTTGAAGATCAGCACTCCCGGCATCAGCCACGGCACCACAAGCTATTACGCCCTGTCCGGCGACCCGCTGCCGGAGATCGACAGCTACAGCGAATACCAGGATTTCCTGGACTCGATCACCGAAAAGCGCCCAGTGACCACCAGCCTGGAGCCGGACCAGACGCTGGAGTGGGACCTGGAAACCGTCAGCGTGACCGAAGACGACTATTTCACGGGCACCGGAAGCAGCGACACCATCAGCGGCGGCGCAGGGCATGATACAATTTTCGGCCGCGGCGGCGATGACCTCCTGCAGGGCCAACACGGCAGTGACAGGCTTTTTGGCGGCACTGGCAGCGACCACCTGAAAGGCGGCGGCGGCAAGGACAGGCTGGTTGGCAACTTCGGAGACGACCTGCTGGACGGCGGCAAAGGGGCCGACACATTGTTGGGTGGCTTTGGCGACGACACCCTGCTTGGCGGCGATGGCGACGATTTCCTGTATGGTCATGAGGGGGCAGACAGCCTGTACGGCGGCAACGGCAACGACCTCCTTTATGGATGGGACGGCGATGACTGGCTGGATGGCGGCGCCGGCGATGACAGGATTTCGGGACGGCGCGGGAAAGATAATCTGTTTGGCGCGGATGGAGAAGATGTCCTGTCCGGCGGCAGCAGCAGCGACACGCTGAGAGGCGGCTGGGGGGAAGACACGCTGTGGGGTCAAAACGGCAACGATCTGCTGATCGGCGACTGGGTAGATGTCCTTATCTTGCCGCCCTCGCTGGCTTCCCAATCCGGCCTGAGCCAGGAAGCCGGGGGTGATGAAGCTGCGCTCACCGTTGCCACTCTGCCGCCGCTGGTGCCTGAGGGCGCCGGATTAAATGACACTCTGATTGGCGGCAAGGGCGATGACACGCTGCACGGCGGATTCGGCGACGATAACCTGTATTCGGGCCGGGGCGACGATTTTCTGTACGGCGGCGATGGAAACGACAATTTGAGCGGCAGGCAGGGCAACGACTGGCTTTCCGGCGGGTCCGGAGACGATACATTGTTCGGTGGGCGCGGCGAGGACACGCTGGACGGCGGCCAAGGCAATGATTTCCTGGTCGGCAACTATCAGCAAAACACCTTTCTGTTTTCTGGCAGGTTCGGCAATGACACTATTGGTGCCTTTGACGCGGCCGAGGACGGCAACAGGATTGATCTGCAGCATGTTTCGGAGATCACCAGTCTGGAGGATCTTTTCGCCAACCACATTCAGCAGACCGGCAGCGATGTTGTGATCAGCGATGGCGAGGGAAATACGATTACGCTGACAGACACGGCGCTTGCGGACCTTGAAGCGGATCACTTCATTTTTTCCACTCCGGCCAGCCTTGCCCCGCACCCCGATACCCCGGCGGGCTGCCTTGATTGCCCCGCCCCGGTTACCGGACCCATCCTGGTCTGCGTCTACCCGGAAGACCCAGGCATCAGCTGGGAACTGGCCTGATCAGACCAACAGGAGGGCAGCGCGGTTGCGCTGCCTTTCACCGGGGGTTCAAACCTGCCGCGTTCCGGTTTATGGACAGCAAAACCGCTGCCGCAAAGGATGCCCGCATGATCCCCTCGTCCTATCCCTCCAAAGAAGAAATCGCCCGCCTGTCTGCCCGGATGCTGCTGGAAATCGGCGCGGTGAACTTCAACACGGATGAGCCCTACACGCTGGCCTCCGGCCTGCCTTCTCCCTCGTACATCGACTGCCGCAAGCTGATCTCCTTTCCGCGCATCCGCACCACGCTGATGGATTTCCTGACGGTGACCGTGATGCGCAACGCCGGTTTCGAGGCGTTTGACAATATTGCGGGCGGCGAAACTGCCGGCATCCCCTTTGGCGCGCTGGTGGCCGAGCGCATGGCGCTGCCGATGACCTATGTGCGCAAGAAACCCAAGGGCTATGGCCGCAATGCCCGGATCGAAGGGGTGATGACCGAGGATCAGCGCGTGCTGCTGGTGGAAGACATGACCACCGACGGCGGCTCGAAACTGTCCTTTGTCGATGCGATCCGCGAGACCGGCGCTGCTTGCGGCCATACCGCGGTGATCTTCTACTACGACATCTTTCCGGAAACCACCAAACGCCTGGGCGACCACGGGGTTGAGCTGCATTACCTGTGCACCTGGTGGGATGTTCTGGCCGAAGCCAAGGCGCAGAAAAGCTTCAGCGACGAGACCCTGGCCGAGGTGGAAAAATTCCTGAAGGATCCGCGCGCCTGGCAGGAAGCGCATAAGGCCTGACCGGATGACGGGTGGAAACGCCCACCCCGCAGGGCGGGCAACCTGCCTGCCCTTCTGCCGCTGCCAGCGGCATGCGCGCAATTCCGCCTAACGCAAGGTCAAGCGTTACAGGGCGGGCTGTGGAAAAGCCTGCTCCGAATCGTTTCCCTTGAGGCGGGGCGTGCAGATCTAGGGGTCTTCCCAGAACACGCCGCATCATATAGCCTGCATAGGACAGGTTTGCTGGCCCATTGCGGTAAACAGCCCACAGCCCCTGCGCGGATATCCACAGGGAATCCACAGAGATTCCCAGATAGGAGAAACCCCGTCTGCGCCGTATAAGGCTGGCCTAACGACGAGAGCAGTGATGAACGAGATTACCCCTTTCGACGGCGACATGCCTCCGCCGGCCCCGATGCCAGACCAGATGCCCGGGCCCGCTCAGGCAGAACAGGCAATGCCGGACAATGAGCTGCCGCATTCGGTTGAAGCGGAGCAGCAGCTCTTGGGCGCGATCCTGACCAACAACGAGGTCTACGACAAGATCGCGCTGATCATCGACTCGTCGCATTTCTACGATCCGGTGCATGCCCGGATCTATGAGGTGGCCGCAGCGCGCATTTCCAAGAACGCGCTGGCCTCGCCGGTGACGCTGAAAGCGTTTCTGGAAGACCACGAAGGGCTGAAGGAACTGGGCGGGCCGGCCTATCTGGCCAAGCTGGCAGGCGCATCCATTTCGGCCTTTGCTGTGCGGGACTACGCACAGATGATCTATGACCTGGCGATCCGGCGCGAGCTGATTGCCCTGGGCCAGAGCATTGCAGACAAGGCGCGCCGCGTTGACGTGGCGTCGGAACCAAAAGAGCAGATCGTTGAGGCGGAGCAGTCGCTTTACCAGCTGGCCGAGCAGGGCCAGACGGAAAGCGGGTTCAAATCCTTCCTCAAGGCCGTCACAGAAGCGGTCAATGTGACTAACGAGGCCTATCAGCGGGGCGGCGGCATGGCCGGCATCTCGACGGGCCTGATGGACCTCGACAAGCAACTCGGCGGCCTGCATCCCTCGGACCTCCTAATCCTCGCGGGCCGCCCCTCTATGGGGAAAACCTCGCTGGCGACCAACATCGCCTTTAACGTCGCCAAGGCTTACAAGCGCGGGGTGAAACCCGATGGTTCTGAAGGCGCCGTGGACGGCGGCGTGGTGGGTTTCTTCTCGCTCGAGATGAGCGCCGAGCAGCTGGCAGGGCGTATTCTGGCCGAAGCTTCTGAGATTTCCTCGCATAAGATCCGTCAGGGCGACATGACCGAAGGCGAGTTCCGCCGCTTTGTGCAGGCGGCCAAGGATCTGGAAAGCTGCCCGCTGTTCATTGACGACACGCCTGCGATCCCGATCTCGCAGCTGGCGGCGCGGGCGCGGCGCCTGAAGCGGACCCACGGGCTGGATCTTCTGGTGGTCGACTATCTGCAGCTTTGCCGCGGCATGTCGGACAACCGGGTGAACGAGATCGCAGAGATCTCGATGGGGATGAAGGCGGTTGCGAAGGAGTTGAACATCCCGGTGATCGCGCTGTCGCAGCTGTCGCGCCAGGTGGAAAGCCGCGACGATAAACGGCCGCAGCTGTCGGACCTCAGGGAATCGGGCTCGATCGAACAGGACGCCGACGTGGTGATGTTCGTGTTCCGCGAGGAATACTACAAGGAACGGGAAAAACCCGGCGATCACGAGCTGGAGAAGATGGAAGAGTGGAAAGAGGCGATGGAGCGCCTGCACGCCAAGGCCGAGGTCATCGTCGGCAAGCAGCGTCACGGCCCCATCGGCACGGTCGAGCTGTCGTTTGAGGCACAGTTCACCCGCTTCGGCAACCTCGCCAAATCCTGGCAGCAGGAGCCAGAGGGCTATTAAACGCTTCTGGACCCGCCGCAAATTTATGGCCGGTGCCGCAAGCGCCGGTCTTTTGCCATCCGCCGGAGGGCTTGCAATGGCTGGCGAAGAATTCCGGGTGCCGCCTGAGGAAGCGCCGCATCAGCTCACGTTTATGCAATGGCCGGTGACGCCAGAGGTCTACGGCACCGGGCATTACCGCAGACAGGTGCAGACCGTGATTGCCAGGATTGCCAATACGGTCGCGGAATTCGAACCCGTGGTGATGCTGGCCGCGGCCGGGGCGCATGGACGCGCCCGCCGCATGCTGTCCGGCAAGATCGAGCTGTGGGACATTCCGGCGGATGATCTGTGGTGCCGCGACTCCGGGCCTTTGTTTGCGCGCGACGGCAGCGGCAACCTGTCGGTGCGGCAGCTGAACTTCAACGGCTGGGGCCGCTACTGGCTTCCCGATGACGAGAAGATCGCCGCCCGCGTGGCTGAGCGCCTGGGACTGCCGCTCTATGACAGCGGCATCGTGGGCGAGGCCGGCGGGGCGGAGGCCGACGGGCATGGGCTTTTGATGGCCAATGAAAGCAGCTGGGTGAACGCCAACCGCAATCCCGGCCTGTCGCGCAAAGAGGTGGAGCAGGCGCTGCTGGCCGCCTACGGCGCCGAGCGAATGATCTGGGGCAAGGGCGTCAAGGGCCAGGATGTGACCGACGACCATATCGACGGGCTGGCGCGCTTTACCGGCGAAGGCCGGGTGCTGATGATGCTGGACGCAGAACCGCTGCCGGGGGATCCCTATGATGCTTCGGCCCGCAAGCTGCATCGCAAGCTGCTGGATCAGGGCCTGCAGGTAGACACCTTGCCCTGGCCTGAATACGGCCGCATCGAGGACCCGGAAAGCCAGGGCAGCTATGTGAACTACTACGTCTGCAACGGCGGCGTCATCGCTTCGGAAAGCGGTGACAAGCATACTGATGCGCAGGCAGCACAGGCGCTGCGCCGCCACTACCCGGACCGCGAGCTGGTGATGCTGAATACTGACCTGCTGTCAGAGCTGGGCGGCGGCATCCATTGCGCCACGCAGCAGATGCCGGCCTGAGGCGCTGCCAGCCCGGCACAACCTTGAGCGCAGGCAACTATTGGCCGGTGCGGCGGGTTTTCCCACTTGACCTGCGGCCTTTCCATGTCATGAACACCGCATGAGCACGGCAAAACTGACAATCAACCTGGATGCGCTGGTGACCAACTGGCGCAATCTGGATGCGCTGACCGGCTGCGAGACCGCCGCTGTCGTCAAAGCGAACGGGTATGGCCTGGATGCAGGCCGGGTGGGAACCGCATTGGCCAAGGCGGGCGCCCGCAATTTCTTTGTGGCCGCGGCCGAGGAAGGCGGCGCGCTGCGCCGCGCATTGGGGCCCGGCCCCGGCATTTCGGTGTTTTCCGGCCATATGGACGGCGACACCAAGCTGCTGAAAGACTTCCAGCTGACGCCGATGCTGAACTCGCTGGATCAGATGCTGCGCCATTTCGAGGCCCTGCCGGGACACCCCTTCGGCGTGCAGCTGGACAGCGGCATGAACCGGCTGGGCATGGAGCCTGGTGAATGGGCCGCAGTGGCCGAGATTGCCCTGGGCCAGAACCCGGTTCTGCTGATGTCGCATCTGGCCTGTGCTGACGAGCCTGACCACGCAATGAACGCGCGGCAGCTGGCCAGCTTCCGTGAGATGACGGATGGATTGGACGTGCCCCGTTCGCTAGCTGCCACCGGCGGCATTCTGCTGGGCAAGGACTATCACTTTGACCTGTGCCGCCCCGGTGTTGGCCTGTACGGCGGGCTGCCGTTCAAGGACGCGGTGCCGGTGGTGCATCTTGATCTGCCGGTCATTCAGGTCCGCGATCTGGAACCGGGCGAAAGCGCCGGCTACGGCAATGCCTGGGTGGCCAAGCGCCCCAGCCGCATCGCCACTGTTGCCGCGGGCTATGCCGATGGCTTGCACCGGGCAATGGGCAACGGCGGCATCAAGGTTTTTGCCGGCCAGACGCCCTGCCCCGTCGTCGGCCGCGTCTCGATGGATCTGATCACCGTTGACGTGACGGATCTCGCCGAGGTGCCGGAAGCGCTGGCGATCCTCAACGAGCAGCAGACCGTCGACATGCTGGCCGATGCGGCCGGCACCATCGGCTATGAAATCCTGACCTCCACCGGCCACCGCTACGCACGGACCTATCAGGGATGAACCCAATTGCCCTCCTGGCCCGGCTGGGCCGCACCGCCTTGGCCGGGATGGCGGCGGTCGGGCGCGCGGCGCTGTTTGCGCTTGGCGCCTTCAGCCACATGCTGCGCCCGCCCTATTACCCGCGCGAGTTCTTTCAAGCGCTGCTGAACATCGGCTGGCTGTCGCTGCCCGTCGTGGGCCTCACTGCGATCTTCACCGGCGGCGCGCTGGCGCTGCAGATCTACGCCGGCGGCGCCCGTTTCAACGCTGAAGCCGTGGTGCCGCAGATTGTCGCCATCGGCATGGTGCGGGAACTTGGCCCGGTTCTGGTGGGCCTGATGATCGCCGCTCGCGTCACCTCTTCCATCGCGGCCGAGATCGCCACCATGAAGGTGACCGAGCAGATCGACGCGCTTGTGACGCTCTCCACGGATCCGATGAAATACCTGGTGGCGCCGCGGGTGCTGGCCGCGCTGATTACCGTTCCAGTGCTGGTAGGCGTTGGCGATATTATCGGCATCATGGGCGGCTATACTGTCGCAGTGCAGAACCTCGGCTTCAACGCTGCCGCCTATCTGAAGAACACGGTCGACTTCCTGGAAGCGCTCGACATCATCTCGTCGCTGACCAAGGGCGCTGCCTTCGGCACCATCGCAGCACTTATGGGCTGTTACTACGGCATGCAGTCGGGCCGCGGCGCCCAGGGCGTGGGCCGCGCCACCAAGGGCTCGGTCGAATCCGCAGCCGTGCTGATCCTGGCCGCCAACTTCATTCTGACAGGGGTGTTTTTCTCGCTATGATCCGCATGGAAAACGTCCGCAAAGCCTTTGGCGACAATGCTGTGCTGAATGGCATGAGCCTGGAAATCCCCAAAGGCACCTCGATGGTGATCATCGGAGGCTCCGGCACCGGCAAGTCGGTGGCACTGAAAAGCATCCTGGGGCTGATCCATCCCGACAGCGGCGAAATCTACGTCGACGGCCGCCCCTCCGGTTCCGGCGACCGCGACAAGTTCCTGGCCCGCTTCGGCATGCTGTTCCAGGGCGCGGCCCTGTTTGACAGCTTGCCGGTCTGGCAGAACGTCGCCTTCCGCCTGCTGCGCGGCCACCTGAAGCGCCCGGCAGAAGAGGCGCGCGAGATCGCCATCGAGAAACTGCGCCGCGTCGGCCTGAAAGCCAATGTCGCCGACCGCTACCCGGCAGAGCTGTCGGGCGGCATGCAGAAACGCGTCGGCCTGGCCCGCGCCATTGCCGCCGAGCCTGAGATCATCTTTTTCGACGAGCCAACCACCGGCCTCGACCCGATCATGTCCGGCGTGATCAACGACCTCATTCGCGAGATCGTGGTGGAGATGGGCGCCACTGCGATGACCATCACCCACGACATGACCTCGGTCCGTGCCATCGCCGACAATGTGGCGATGCTGCATGGCGGGGTGATCCAGTGGACCGGCCCGGTGGCCGAGATGGATCAATCAGGCGATCCTTACATGGAGCAATTCATCCACGGCCGCGCGGAGGGGCCGATTGAGGCGGTGCGGTAAGGCATGGCTGAGGATTGCCTTCCGCTTCATAACCTTCTTGGCTCCGCCCCGAGCCCTTATGCGGTTGCGATGTCCTATATCATCCTGGCCCTGCCTGTTGCCGCAGGCCTTTCCCTGACTGCAAAGCGGCTGAACGGGCAAGCCTCGTCCCGCATCGCAATCGGGATCGCCTCTGCACTTCTCTGGTCCGTCCTGCTGGCGGCAAATTGGGTATCGCCCGGGTTCAGCAGCCGACTCCTGCCGCAAGGCCTGAACACATTGGTTTTTGTGCTGTTGTTCGCCAGCACCATGCTTGACTGGACCGTCCAGGCGTTTCGCAGCAAGCTGCGCCCGCGCCTGAACGATGCATTTGTCCTCCTCCTCATTGCCGCCCTGCCCGCAATGGGCTACGCCGCGTCCAACTCTGCAAGACCGGTATGCGAAGACAGCTTCCAGTAAGAAGCCTTGCCCCCCTTTTCACCTTCTCCAAATACTCCCGCCGGAGGCGTCCTTCACAGGGCCGCAGAAGCCTCAGCAGGAAAGGTTTCCGGTGTTTTCCCCCTTTCCAATCCGGTGCAGAAGGCCCAAGTCTTGGCGGACCAAATATACGAGCCGCCATGATCCTCCGCCTCCTCACCCTGTCGCTGCTGATCCTCTACCCTGTCGCCTGGTTTGCCCCCTTAATGCGGGCGGGGCTGCTGCCGATCTTCGGGCTCAGCGAAATTTCGGTGATCACCGGGCTGCAAAGCCTTTGGGGCAGCGACGCGGCGCTGGCGCTGATTGTCACCTTCTTTGCGATCTTTGCCCCCTACCTGAAAACCATCGGGCTGGCGCTGGTGCAGTGGGATCTCTTGGATGCCAAGGTGCAGCCGGTGCTGCATGTGCTGGGAAAGCTGGCAATGGCGGATGTGTTCCTTATTGCGCTTTACATCACACTGGCCAAGGGCATTGGCCTTGCGACCATAGAAACTGCCTGGGGGCTCTACATGTTCACCGTCTGCATCGTGGTGTCTCTTGTACTCGGCATGCTGACCGAGCGCGCAATGCGCCTCCAAAATTAGGGGCTCTGCCCCCGGCCTGCGGCCTCCCCCGGGGTACTTAAGACCAGAAAGAAGCTGCTTCTTTTTGGTCACAAATACCCCGGAGCGCGAGGCAGAGCCTCGCATCCGCCGGGGCAACAAACGCAGACACTTGAACAAAAGGGAAACATCTGCCAGTGATCCGGCATGGCTAAAACATCATTCTCCTGCTCCGCCTGCGGAGCCAGCTTTTCGAAATGGTCGGGCCGCTGCGAGGGCTGCGGCGAGTGGAACACCATCAGTGAGGATCAGGGGCTGTCCTCCGGCCCCGCCAAGAAGTCGCTGGGCGTCAAGCGCGGCCGCACAATCCCGCTGACCGATCTGTCGGCACGGGAAACGCCGCCGCCGCGGACCTGCTGCGGTGTTGGCGAACTGGACCGGGTGCTGGGCGGCGGGCTGGTGCAGGCTTCGGCCATTCTGGTGGGCGGCGATCCGGGGATCGGCAAATCCACCCTGCTGTTGCAGGCGGCGGCGCGGTTTGCGCAGGCAGGCGTCAAAACCGTTTATGTGAGCGGCGAAGAAGCCAGCGCCCAGGTGCGGATGCGGGCGCAGCGCCTGGGGCTGGCGGATGCGCCGGTGCAGCTGGCGGCGGAGACCAACCTGCGCGATATCCTGACGACGCTGGAAGCGGAAAAGCCGCAGCTGGCCATTATCGACTCGATCCAGACCATGTGGGCCGATCATGTGGACAGCGCGCCGGGATCCGTCAGCCAGGTGCGCGCGGCGGCGCATGAGCTGACCACCTTTGCCAAGCGGCACGGGATTTCGGTGATCATGGTCGGCCATGTCACCAAGGAGGGACAGATCGCAGGCCCCCGGGTGGTCGAACATATGGTCGACACCGTTTTGTATTTCGAGGGCGAACGCGGCCATCAGTTCCGTATCCTGCGCGCGGTCAAGAACCGCTTTGGCCCCGCGGATGAAATCGGCGTCTTCGAGATGACCGGCGGCGGCTTGAGCGAGGTGATCAACCCTTCCGCGCTGTTCCTGTCGGAACGCGGCGAACCTTCGCCTGGCTCGGTCGTGTTTGCAGGCATCGAAGGCACCCGCCCGGTGCTGGTCGAGATGCAGGCGCTGATTGCGCCCTCGCCGCATTCCCAGCCGCGCCGGGCGGTGGTGGGCTGGGACAGCTCGCGGCTTGCCATGATCCTGGCGGTGCTCGAGGCGCGCTGCGGCATCCCATTTGCCGGACTCGATGTCTATTTGAACGTGGCCGGCGGCATGAAAATCTCGGAACCGGCCGCCGACCTGGCGGTGGCCGCAGCGCTGCTGAGCGCGCGGGAAGACGTGGCATTGCCCGCCGACACCGTGATTTTCGGAGAAATTTCGCTATCCGGGGCATTGCGCCCGGCACCGCAGACCGAAAACCG
Source organism: Leisingera sp. ANG-M1 (assembly GCF_000813745.1). Classification (GTDB taxonomy): domain Bacteria; phylum Pseudomonadota; class Alphaproteobacteria; order Rhodobacterales; family Rhodobacteraceae; genus Leisingera. The sequence continues at coordinate 120,585 of NZ_JWLC01000014.1, forward strand.
GTTGAAAGAGGCGCAAAAACTTGGTTTCACGGCGGCAATAGCCCCCGGCGGCAGCAAACCGATCTCTGTGACTGGCTTGAAGTTACGTAAAGCCAGCGATTTGGCAGGTTTTGTTGGCGAATTCTTCGGGGCCGGCTAAAGTCGCCAAAATTTGAAATCGCAGGCAACGGGCGAGGGACATGGAAGGTTTCACAATCATCGACGGGGTCGTGGCCCTGGTTCTGGTCGTATCGGCGCTGCTGGCCTATTCGCGCGGTTTCGTGCGCGAAGCCATGGCGATTGCAGGCTGGATCGCCGCCGGTGTCCTCGCCTTTATCTTTGCCCCCCAGGTGGAGCCGCTGATGGCGGAGATTCCGGTGATCGGCGAGTTCATTGCCGACAGCTGCGAACTGGCGATCATCGCCGCCTTTGCCGCGGTGTTTGCGCTGGCGCTGATTGTGGTCTCTTTCTTCACGCCGCTGTTTTCCACCCTGGTGCAGCGCTCTGCGCTTGGCGGGCTGGATCAGGGCGCCGGGTTCTTCTTCGGGGTTCTGCGCGGCATCCTTTTGGTGGCGATTGCCTTCTTCCTTTATAATGTGGTGATGACCGGGCAGAGCTTTACCATTGTTGACGAGAGCCGCTCGGCGGAGGTCTTTGAGCGCTTGATCGGCAAGATCGAAAAGCGCAACCCAGAAGAGGCTCTGGGCTGGGTCACCGCGCAATATGAGGCGCTGATCGGCACCTGCGGCCAGTAATTCCTAGGTTTTACCACCTTCAGCTGAACACACGGGCGCCTCATTGGCGCCCGTTTTGCTTTGAATTCAAAGAGTTCACACAGTTATCCACAGGATCCGGAGGGCAAAGATTAATCACGATCTCCAGCGTTAACCCTTTGTTAACCAACGAGAATCGCGATTCGTGCAGACCGTGAGGCAAGCGTCAAAACCGGGGAAGATATTAACAAATCCTCATCTGGCCCCTCTAAATGGTTAACAATCCCCCGGAAAAACCGGGTTTTGTCCCCAAAAAACCGCCCCATCCCGAAATGGGACGCAAGCCTGCCCCAATTTGGTCCCAATTCAGCGGCTTGATGGCTTCAACGGCAAAACGCCGGGCTAGAAAAGCTCAGAAGGGACGAAACGATGCAGCTGGATCACTTCACACATTTCGCTGACTACCAGCCGGTTGATGTGCTGCTGCTGACCAATCCGCTGCCGCAAAGCCTGAAGCCGGCCCCGGCGCCGAAACGCGAGCGTCTGCGCAGCGGCGGCTTCCTGCCTTCTACCCTCGTCGAGACCGAAGAGGGCTTTAAGCAAGCCCGCGACGTGAAGCCCGGCGACATGGTGTTCACTTTCGATGGCGGCGCCCAGGAAGTGAAATCGGTGAAACACGCGGTGCCGCGCCTGACCACCTGCATGCATGTTCCCGCCGGCGCCCTGGGCAACGACACCGACCTGATGCTGCCGTCCGACCAGAAAGTGGTGCTGGAAATGGAAACCGCCGAGCGCCTGTTCGGCCTGCCGGTTGTCGTTACCAAGCTGATCGCGCTGTCCGGCTACAAGGGCATCACCCCTGCCGCTCCGGAGCGCCTCGGCCGCATCCATTTCGAATTTGAAGAAGAAGAGCTGGTCTGGGCCGAAAGCGGAATGCTGCTGCCCGCAGGTGATGCGGCAGAGGACTCTGCCTTTCACCAGCTGTCCCTGTCCGAGACCCGCCAGGTGCTGGCAAGCGACGAAGGCCGTGCCCTGGCCGAGACCGGCATGGGCGAGGAAGACGCCCGCCTGCCCAGCGCCCTGGACAACCTGCTGGACCGCATTCTGGCGGCCTGACCGCCATCTGATCCCAAGACTTCCCTCCCCCCTCGGGCCCGCCACTGTGCGGGCCTTTCCTTTGCGGTGTACCCAGGCCAGCGGCTGCCGGACCCGGTTGCGAATGCCAAGCTGACGAAAATGTGATACGATGCCAGGCGGGGCGTGAGCGGGCCGGACGGTGCGGCATCCTGCCCATGGGCGGTGCGTTTCTCCACCCCAGGGAGAGTATCCATGCCAAGATTTATTGTGACTGGAAGTTACACAGGGTCTGCCATGAAGGCGATGATCGAGAGCCCCAGCGACCGCGAGGCAGCGGCGCGGGCACTGATCGAGGCAGCTGGCGGCACGCTGGAAAGCTTTCATTTGACCACCGGCGACAGCGATTTTGCAATCATGGTGACCATTGATGACGCAACCGCCCTTTTGGCGGGCCTATTGGTCACCGGCGCCAGCGGCGCGGTCAGCAATCTGAAAACCCAGCGCGCCTTTACTGCGGCTGAGTTTACCGCGATGCAGCAGAAGGCCGGTCAGATCGCCAACGCTTACAAGGCGCCCGGTGGCTAAGCCTCTTAGGCTGCGCCCGCCGCATAGATATGTGTGGCGTCCCTTGCTCCGGTTCTGCGAAAGCCAAGCGTTTCATAGAACCGGGCAGCTTCTGCAGTGGAGGTCCGCAGGCGGATCGTTTGAAAATCCTTTGCGCTCTGTTTCAGCAGCTCATTGACAAGCAGGGTCGCGACGCCACGGCGTCTCGCGGCCTTTAGAACATAGACATGCCGGACACGGCCCATTTGCTCTGCCGTGTAAGGATCCCGGCTGATGCCGCCGCAGGCAACCAGTGAAGTGTCCTGAAAAACGCCGCAGAAGCGCTCCCCCGCCTTCTGAAAGCAGACGCTGCCTGCGTCTGCTTCGGCGATCATCCTGTCCACGAACCGGAAACCCTCCAGACGCGCTTCCGCCGCCAGATGGCGGAGCAGGCGGGAATTAGGGTCAAGGCGGCGGATAGCGGAGTTGGGCAGCATGTCCGCTGGCTACCACCAATGCGTGCCGCAGTCAGCACCGTGATTTCCAAGGGCCGTAAACCTTTCAGCAAATGCCTTCGAAACGCAGCAACGCTGCTTGCGGCAGCGCTCTGCGATCTGTTCCGCTGCCGCCGGTTTCAAGATCCGGCCTGTCGCTTCCATCTCAGCCATAGAGATCCCGGAGACCTAGCGTCATCGCAAGGCGCCCTGCTTGGGCGGCGTCATGGTACCGGTCGCTGCCGGGCCAATCCGGAGAGCAATCACGTTGAGCAATCACAGCGTCGCCACCGAAGACACCACCCTGAAAGGGATCACCCTGCTGGTTCTGGGCCTTGCGGTGTTTTCACTGCAGGATGTCATCATGAAGGTGTTCAGCAGCCAGATGGCGGTGCAGGAAGTGATTTTCCTGCGCGGGCTGGTGACATTGCTGCCGGTCGGCCTTGGTCTCTATCTGACGGGCGGGCGGCGGGCCTTTGCGACACGGCGGCTGGGGCTTTCCTGCCTGCGGGGGCTGGCCGGGTTCATCTGCTTTTCAACGTTTTCCATGGCGCTGGCGGTGCTGCCGCTGGCGGATGCGATGCCGCTTTACTACACCGCCCCGCTGTTTGTGGTGATGTTCTCGATCCCGCTCTTGGGGGAGACTGTTGGCTGGCGCAGCTGGCTGGCGATCTGCACCGGCTTCATCGGGGTGGTGTTTGTGGCGCAGCCCAGCGCAGACGGCATCGAGCCCGCGATGATCCTGGCGGTGATCTCGGCCTGCGCCTACAGCGCCCAAAGCCTGCTGGCGCGGATCCTGGCACCGACCGAGAGCGCGTTGCGCATGACCTTCTATTCGATGCTGACTTTTGTGGCTCTCAGCGGCGCCTTGGGGCTGGTCTTTGGCAGCGGCTGGACGGACCGGTTCGATCACCCCAGCGCCCAGTATATGTTCCGCGCCTGGAGCTGGCCGGACCTCGCCCAGACCGGCCTGATCGTGGCGGTGGGTCTGATTGCCGCCGCCGGGTTCTACTGCATCAGCCAAGCTTACCGGCTGGGCGAGGCCAGCGCCGTTGCCCCGTTCGAGTACAGCTCGCTGCCGGTTGCGGTGCTGTGGGGCTGGCTGTTCTGGGGAGACATTCCAGGCAGCCAGACGCTGATCGGCAGCACCCTGATCGTTGGCGGCGGGCTGTTCATCCTGCACCGCGAAGTTGTGAAGCGGCGCCGGTCCCGCCGGCCGGCCGCCGTAAGCTAGGGACGCGCCGGGGCCTCCCGCCGGATTGTACGGCTGCGAAATCCCGAGCGGCCTATGTTATCTTTGCACAAGCTGGACTATGAGAGCCCGGAACGGATTGCTCCCGGGCCGCCGCGCCCCGGCCTCCTACGAACCTGGAACCCTATGAACAGGACACTTTCGCCATGACTGCCAGCAAACGCATTGCCCTCTCCAGCGACCACGCCGCCATCGAGCTGCGCCAGGCCGTTGCCAAGCATATCGCCGCCAACGGCTGGGAGGTGGAAGACATCGGCCCGACCAGCCCTGAAAGCACCCATTATCCCAAGCACGGCGAGGCAGCGGCACGGCTGGTGGCCTCGGGCGACTGCGGGCTGGGCATTGTGCTCTGCGGCACCGGCCAGGGCATCATGATGGCCGCCAACAAGGTGAAGGGCATCCGCTGCGGCGTGTGTTCGGACACGTTCTCGGCTGCGATGATCCGCCAGCACAACAACGCCAACATGCTGTCGATCGGCGCCCGTGTGGTGGGTGAAGGCCTGGCGCTGGAGATCGTTGACGCCTTCCTGAACGCAAACTTCGAAGGCGGCCGCCACGCCACCCGCGTCGAGATGATCGAGGCGCTGGAGGGCTGACGCCCAAAACCCGCAGGCGGCTGTCTGAGGCTGCCTGCGCATTTGCAGCCGCCGCGCTGCAGCAAGGATTTGTGATCCTTTGATGACAGATCGCAAGAAAGCCTCTATGTGGGGGCCGGAACAGGAAACGGATTCGGAGCCTCACCGCCTTGCCGCTGCTGCAGACGCTGCCCGCCTGCCATCGTGAACACGCCCCCGCGCGCCTCGCGCGTGCTGCCGTGCACCCGAATGGCACTATGGCCCCGGCCCGTTCCCAGCTCTGCGGCCTTGGCGGACCCAGGGCCTCCCGGTTGGCACGCGCATTGGGAAATGCGCTAGACTGCCAGCCGAGCCGCTTCCAGCAGCAACCGAACAGCAAAGCCTAAGTGGGATTGGAGCCAGCCAATGTGCGGGATTTTGGGGATCGCAAGCCGGGACACGGATGTCTTTGCGGAGATATATGACGGCCTACTGATGCTGCAGCACCGCGGCCAGGACGCCTCGGGGATTGTCACCTACACCGGCGAGTTTTTCCGCGAGCGCAAGGCCAACGGGCTGGTCAAGGACGTGTTCGGGCCTTCAGATGCCGAGACTCTCACCGGCCGCACCGGCATGGGCCATGTCCGCTACCCCACTGCGGGCTCGCTGAGCGCGTCCGAGGCGCAGCCGTTCTTCGTGAACGCGCCTTACGGCATCTACCTGGTCCACAACGGCAACATCACCAACACCGCCGAACAGCGCGAGAAGGTGACCGGCAAATACAGCCGCCACCTGCGCACCACGTCGGACTCGGAAATCCTGCTGAACGTGCTGGCTGACAAGGTGGCCGATGCGATCAAAGTGAACGGCAACGCCGAGCCGATCCGCAACATCTTTGCCGGTGTGAAGATGACCATGGAACGGATCCAGGGCGCCTATTCGGTGATCTGCATGATCGCCGGTGTCGGCCTGCTGGCCTTCCGCGACCCGCATGGCATCCGGCCGCTGTCCGTCGGCAAGCGCCCGGCGCAAAGCGGCGGCGAGGATTTCTGCTTTGCCTCGGAAGACGTGGCCTTTGGCATCAACGGCTTTGAGAAGATCCGCGATGTAAAGCCGGGCGAAGCGATCCTGGTGGATCTCGACGGCAACATGCATGAATTCCAGGCGGTCGAGGGCAAGCTGACGCCCTGCATCTTCGAATACGTCTATCTGGCGCGCCCCGATTCCATGATGGACGGTGTTTCGGTCTACAAGACCCAGCTGCGCATGGGCCAGGCGCTGGCCAAGCAGATCCAGGAGGCGGGCCTGGAGATCGACAGCATCATCCCGGTGCCTGATTCGGCCCGCCCGGTGGCGCTGGAAGTCGCCAATGCCACCGGCATCCGCTACCGCGAAGGCCTGGTGAAGAACCGCTACGTCGGCCGCACCTTCATCATGCCCGGCCAGGCCGAGCGGCAGAAATCGGTGCGCCGCAAGCTCAACGCCATTCCGCTGGAGTTCAAGGACCGCAATGTGCTGCTGATCGACGACTCGATCGTGCGCGGCAACACCATCAAGAAGATCGTGCAGATGTGCCGCGAAGCCGGTGCCAAGAAGGTTTATATCGCCTCCGCCTCGCCGCCGGTCGTCTATCCGAACGTCTATGGCATCGACATGCCCACCAAGCATGAGCTGATCGCAAACGGCCTCAGCATCGAGGAAATCCGCGAAGAGCTGGGAGCGGACGCGCTGTTCTACCAGAAGCTCGAGGACCTGATCTGGGCGGCGCAGGAAGGCAACCCGGACATCCAGGGCTTTGACTGCTCCTGCTTTGACGGCAACTACATCACCGGCGTCACCGAAGAGTATCTGGACGCGCTGGAAAACAGCAGCCGGGTGAGTGCGAAGATCAAGGACATGCCGGCGCCGGGCGCCTCCTGGAACGCCTCCAAACTGGCCGCAGGCTGACACTGCTCTCCTCCCGGGCAGGGAGGGGTTTGAACTTCCGGCGGCTTCCGCGTATGAGGGCCGCCAACTGTGCATCGGGGAGGCGCTGGCCGTGACGGCCCGCGCCTTTTCCTATGCTTTTCGACGAAAGGCCGCCCCTTGGACCCGCATCTCGCCCGCATGCTGACTTCCCCGCGCCAGTGCCGCTGCTGCGGCGCAACCTTTGCGCAGCTGCTCAGCCTGTCCTGCGACCGGCCCGACATCTGTCCCGAAGATATGGAGGTCGAGGACAACTCCGCGGTGCTGGCCACCCGCGGCGATATCCTGACCGATGATTTCTGCCGCCTTGGCGATCTGCGCTTTATCCGCGCCGTGCTGGCAGTGCCTTTGGCGAACAGCCGCGGCGAGGAGTTTATCCTCGGCACTTGGGCCAGCCTCAGCCGCGATGATTTCGACGCCTATCTCGACCTGTTCGAGATGCGTGAGACCGAAAAGCTCGGCGACCGCCCGGCCTGGCTCGCCAATGCGATCCCGCCGGACATGCCGATGCCCGCGGGCTGCATGCTGGAGATGCGCCCCGGCGGCCAGTACCCGGAGCTGAAGGTGAGTGAGCAGAACCACCCTTTGTATCCGCTGCAAAAGGACGGCGCCTCGCTGGAGGAGCTCCTGGAGCTGCTCTATGCCTATGGCCACGACCTGCCCTCGCTGGTGTTTGACGCCTGATTGGTGCCAACCGGCGCTTTTCCACTCAGCCCGGGCCAGCCGCCCGCAGTTTCCCGCCGATGCAAGAGGCACGGCCTTGCACCCGCACGCCCCCTTCCCCAGATACGCCCGGACCATTTGGGGATGGACGGTATGGCAAACGCAAAAGCAGCAGACGGCACCTCTGCCAAGGTGGCCGGTCTCGCAACCCAGGACAACGCGGTGAACCGCAGCAACCTGAGCCTTCTCGGGCTGTTCGGCCCGGAGGACAGCCTGACGGCCCTGGTCCGCCTGCCGTCCGGCCGCACCCGCAAGGTGACCCGCGGCAGCCGCCTGTCATCCGGCCGGGTGGTAGCGATCGACGCACAGGGGCTGGTGTTGAACTCAAACGGCGAAACCAGACGCCTGGCGATCCCCGGCAGCTGACCCGTCCCCCTTTTCCGGCATAAATTTCCTGAAAGGAATTTGCCGAGAGTTTTCGAAAATTCCTGGCCGGCGGCACCGCCCCTGCGGTTTGCCGGCCAAACCGCTCCGCTGCCTCTTGACCTGCCCGGGGTCCCGCCGCATGAAGACAGCCATGACAGAAAAGCTTGCTCTTATCACCGGCGCATCACGCGGCCTTGGCAGTGCCCTGGCCGAAGCGCTTGCGCCCACCCATCACATCGTGGCAGTGGCCCGCACTGCCGGCGCTCTCGAGGAACTCGACGACCGGATCAAGGCCGCTGGCGGCAGCGCCACTTTGGCGCCGATGGACATTACCGTGCCCGAAGCCATGGCAACCCTCTGCCGCGGCATCCATGACCGCTGGGGTAAGCTGGATCTGTGGCTGCACACCGCGATCCATGCCACTGCTCTTTGCCCGGCGCCGTCAGTGGCTCCCAAAGACTGGGCCAAGGCCGTGGCCGTCAACGCCACTGCCACGTCAGTGCTGATCCCGTATATCGCGCCGCTGCTGGGCCAGCGGGGCCGTGCGGTGTTCTTCGACGACGTCCGGGCCGGAGAGAAATTCTACGGAACCTATGGCGCCACCAAAGCCGCGCAAATGGCACTGGCCCGCAGCTGGCAGGCCGAATCCGAGCGGACTGGCCCGCAGGTCCGGATCCTGGAGCCGCAGCCAATGGCCACCGCCCTGCGCGCCCGCTTCCATCCGGGCGAGGACCGCAATGCCCTCACCCCGATCCAGGACGAGGCCGCACGCCTGCTGCCGCAGATCCTGGCAGACTGACACCCGCAGCCTGCCCGCGCCGCGCGCCAGCGCGGCGCCCGGCCCAACGCTTGAGACGGCATCTTTGATCCAGTTCCAAGGGGCGGGAGCCCGCCCTCTCCCTGCTTGACGCCCGGCTGCTGCTGCGCCTAGCCTGCCGGCGGACAGGAGACTGGCTGATGCGCGATTTTGCCTTTTACCGCCGGATCACCGGGCAGAGCCGCCTGCAGCGGATCTACAACCGCGCCGCTGCCGGCTGGGAGGCAGGCATCGCCACGCTTGGTTATCCCGAAGCCTACCGGCAGCTGTGCCATGCGGCACTTGCCAGCCTCCCCGTGACCGAACCCGAGCGGGTGCTGGATGCAGGCTGCGGCAGCGGGGCGATGTCCGCCGCACTCTTGCAAGACCTGCCGGCCCCACCTGAGCTGCATCTGCTGGATCTGTCCCCGCAGATGCTGGCGGAAGCTGCAGCCCGGCTGCCGCTGGAAACCATCCGGCACCAGGGCATGCTTGGCGGCGGCCCTCTGCCTTGCCCGCCGTTCTCCCGCATTCTTTGCGCCCATGTGATCGAGCATTGCCCCGATCCCCTGCCGCCGCTGCAATGGCTGCATGAACATCTGGCCCCTTGCGGCCAGCTGATCCTCGTGGTCTCCAAGCCGCATTGGTGCACCGCGCTGCTGCGCTGGCGCTGGGGCAATGCCGCTTACCACCCTGAACAGGTACTGGGCCTGCTGCAGCAAAGCGGCTTCATCAATGTTGAAATCCGCCCCAACCGCAAAGGCCCGCCGTCGCGCACCTCCTGCGGCTACCTGGCACGGCGGGCCTGACCGGGCTGCTGCCCGCCCCCTGTTGCTTCTCTGCCCGGCTTCGGGACGGATACCGCAGCAAACCGCGAAAGGCTTGCCCCCTGCACAGGCAGGTCCTATTCAATCCCAAACGCGGTTGAAACTGGCAGGCAGCACCACCCATGCGCATTCTGATCACCAATGACGACGGCATCAGCGCCGACGGGCTCAAGGTCCTTGAGGCCATCGCACATGAGGTTGCAGGCCCCGATGGGGAGGTCTGGACCGTGGCGCCCGCCTTTGAGCAATCCGGCGTCGGCCATTGCATCAGCTATACCCGCCCCACCATGCTCAGCCAGCTCGGCGAGCGCCGCTTTGCAGCCGAAGGCTCGCCCGCCGACTGCGTGCTAGCGGGACTGCATGTGGTGATGCAGGGCGCCAAGCCGGACCTGGTGCTGTCGGGTGTGAACCGCGGCAACAACTCAGCTGAAAACGCGCTTTATTCCGGCACTCTGGGGGCCGCAATGGAAGCTGCGCTACAGGGCGTCCCGGCCATGGCCTTGTCGCAGTACTACGGCCCCGCCAACCGCGATACGGAGAACCCGTTTGAGGCCGCGGCCGTCCATGGTGCCGCGCTGGTCAAGAAGATCCTGGCCACCATGCCGCCGGACCAGCAGGACTACCGGCTGTTTTACAACATCAACTTCCCGCCGGTTCCTGCCGCTGGTGTCAAAGGCACCCGGGTGGCCACCCAGGGTTTCCGCCGCGGTAGCCATTTCGCAGCCGAGCCGAAGCTGTCGCCCACCGGGCGGCGCTACCTGTGGATCCGCGGCGGCGACCAGCAGGTCCAGACGCTCCCCGGCTCCGACGCGGCGCTCAACATGGACGGCTATATCTCGGTCACCCCGATGCGTGCAGACCTCACGGCGCGCGATGCAATGGACGCACTCAAGGCAATCGAGTGAGCACAGGCATGAGCGGCCCCGATCCGGAAACCAAGATGCAGTTTGTCTACTCCGTGCGCTCGCGCGGGGTGACGGACCAAAAGGTGCTGGAGGCGATCGAAGAGATCGACCGCGGGTTGTTCGTGCGCGGCATCTTTGCCCAGCGCGCCTACGAGGACGTGCCGCTGCCGATTTCTTGCGGCCAGACCATCTCGCAGCCCTCGGTCGTGGGGATGATGACCCAGGCGCTTCAGGTCTCGCCGCGCGACACGGTTCTGGAAGTCGGCACCGGCTCCGGCTACCAGGCGGCAATCCTGTCGAAACTGGCGCGCAGGGTCTATACAATCGACCGCCACGCCCGGCTGGTGCGCGAGGCGCGGGCGGTGTTCGATCAGCTGCGGCTGGCCAATGTGACCTCGCTGGTGGGCGATGGCAGCCACGGGCTGACCGAGCAGGCCCCCTTTGACCGTATCATCGTAACCGCCGCCGCCGAAGACCCGCCCGGGCCCCTGCTGGCGCAATTGAAACCCGGCGGCATCATGGTGCTGCCAGTGGGGCAGTCGGACCATGTGCAGACCCTGATCCGGGTCCGGAAGTCCGAAGACGGCCTGGACTATGACGAGCTGCGGCCGGTACGCTTTGTGCCGCTGCTGGAGGGCCTGGGCAAGGACAGCTAGCGGGCGGCGCAAGCCTGCCCGCACTAGGAATTTCAAGAATCCTTGGCAAGTTGCGTCAACGAAATTTGCACTGTCCTGAGGCCTCTGCCGCCTGCCCTGGATGCAAGGTGCAGCCCGTTCACTGGCTGTGAATTGAATTTCGCTGGCTGCGGCCCTACATTGGCGGCGGATTTCAGCCGCCCGGCCAATTCCTTGGGCTATAGTGATTGACGCCAGAGAATCCCCGCGAAAAAGGGGAAGCGTGTTTTGAGGAGAGCAAAATGACCCGGACCATTCCCACCCGGCCCGCTTCCCGCGGGCGGTCCCGTACAATGGCAAGCGGGGTAAAGCTGCTGGCTGCACTGCCGCTGGCCGGGATGCTGGCCGCCTGCCAAAGCCCGCTGGACTATGACCTGCGCGGCCAATTGGGCGCTTTTAACACCGCCAGCGCAGCGCAATCCGCCACCTCGAACCGCCCTTCCCCTGACAGCCGCGGGCTGATCACCTACCCGTCTTACCAGGTGGCCGTGGCACGGCGCGGCGATACGGTGTCGGATGTGGCTGCCCGCATCGGCCTGCCGCCTGAAGAAGTGGCCGGCTTCAACGGCATGCAGCCTGGCGATGCCATGCGCCAGGGGGAAGTGCTGGCACTGCCGCGCCGCGCCCCTGACAGCCTGCCCCTCGATGGCAGCGCAGCCCCGGGGTCCGTCGACATTGCCAGCCTGGCCGGAGAGGCGATTGAGACCGCACCGCTTACCTCGCCGAACCCGGGCTCGGTGACCACAACCACGATCCAGCCAACGCCGAAACCGAAGCCGCCTGTGGTACAGGACGGCCCTGAGCCGGTACGCCACAAGGTGAAACGGGGAGAGACCGCCTATACGATCTCGCGGCTCTATCAGGTTCCGGTGAAGTCGCTGGCGGAATGGAACGGCCTGGGCAGCGACTTTGCTGTGCGCGAAGGCCAGTATCTGCTGATCCCGCTGAAAGAAGAGCCCGCGCCCGAACTGGCCCCCGCCGCCCCTGCGGTGGTGACCGAACCGGGCGAAGGCAGCGCCACGCCGGTGCCGCCCAGCGCCAGCCAGCCGCTTCCGGATGAGCAGGTGGAGCCTGCCGCGGTCAAGCCGGCAGCCGAGACCCTGCCCAAGCCGGCGCTGCCGGAACCCAGCCGCCAGAGCGATGCCGCTATGGCCTATCCGGTGCAGGGCAAAATCATCAAGACCTACTCCAAAGGCCGCAATGACGGTATCGACATCGCCGCTGCAGCCGGCAGCCCGGTCAACGCGGCCGAGGCCGGCACCATTGCTGCAATCACCAAGGATTCCAACAACGTGCCAATCGTCGTGATCCGTCACAGCCAGAAGCTGCTGACGGTCTATCAGAACGTGGACAACATCACGGTGAAGAAAGGCGAAAGCGTGGTCCGCGGCCAGCGCATCGCTTCGCTGCGCAGCGGCGACGACGCCTATGTGCATTTCGAAGTGCGCGACGGGTTCGAAAGCATCGACCCGCTGAGCTACCTGAACTGACGGCGCTCCCCTTCTCCCGGCACATATAAAGCCCGGCTGCTTGGCCGGGCTTCTTTTCTCATTTGCCCCACTGCGGCCTAAGCCAGCCAGGCAGGCGCCCCGGCGTCTCTGCCGTCCGGCCGATCCGGCGGCTGCCTACAGTCTTCTTTCTGGTCAAAAATACTCCGGGGGAGCCGCCGCAGGCGGCGGGGGCAGCGCCCCCTGCACCGCGGGCAGCGGGGTCGGCTCAGCGCAACGCCACCCCGTGGCGCCCCGCCAGATCGGTGAAGAACTGCCATGCCACCCTTCCTGAGCGCGATCCCCGGGTCGCCTGCCATTCGATCGCCTCGGCACGCACGGTCTCTGCGTCCGCCTCAACCCCGTAGGCGGCGCAATAGCGCGAGATCATCGCCAGGTATTCGTCCTGATCACAGGGGTGGAAACCCAGCCACAGGCCAAACCGGTCGGACAGCGACACTTTCTCCTCCACTGCTTCCGACGGGTTGATGGCGCTGGAGCGCTCGTTCTCGATCATGTCGCGCGGCATCAGGTGGCGGCGGTTGGAGGTGGCATAGAACACCACGTTTTCGGGCCGCCCCTCAATGCCGCCATCCAGCACCGCCTTGAGGCTCTTGTAGTGCTGGTCGTCATGGCTGAACGACAAATCATCGCAGAACAGGATGAACCGGTGCGCCGAGCCGCGCAGATGATTCAGAAGCCGCGCGACCGAGGGCAGATCCTCGCGCTGCAGCTCGACCAGTTTCAGCTGCGGGTGATCATCGACCAGCGAGCCGTGCACGGCCTTCACCAGGCTCGACTTCCCCATCCCCCGTGCCCCCCACAACAGCGCGTTGTTGGCAGCAAACCCCTGGGCAAAGCGGCGGGTGTTGTCCAGGAGCGTGTCGCGGGAGCGGTTGATGCCCACCAGCAGGTCCAGATCGACCCGATTGACGCTCTCCACCGGCTCCAGCCGCTCCGGCCCCACATGCCAGACAAAAGCGCTGGCCGCGTTGAAATCGGGCGTCTCCAGAGGGGCCGGAGACATCCGCTCCAGCGCCTCGGCAATGCGGGTCAATGCGATCTGGTCCATGGGGTGCCTCCGTCCGTTAGCTGACGGATTCCAAAGCATGTTCCAGGGCTAGCGGCAAGTATCTCCTGACCTCTCCTGAAACAACTTGCCCTGCGCCTCCGCCACAATTTGGTACCAAAGCACTGAAAGGATAGCCTAGCATTTTTCATTGAGAGTGTTTCATGCAAAAAGCTTATTACGTAGCTCTGGTGGTCGTTACATCCTTGTGCCTGCTGCTGGCTATTCCCGGCTTCGCCTTGCTGGCTGCCGTTTTCACCTTTGGCCTTGGCTACTTCCTCTTTGCGCCTCTGCCCAACCTAGCCATCTTTCTTTGGGCTTTCCTACCAGCCGTTCGCTGCTGGCAGATCCGCCCTCTTCGCTTGCCAGCGCTGCTGGTTGGCGCGGCATTGCCCGGATATCTGTATTTTGCCCCGCCCATATTGTCTGATCAAGCGATGCAGCACGACCTGGCCTCACGTGGCGATGCGACTGCGGAACCAGTGGAATTCGACCTTCATGTCGGGATAGAAATTCACCGCAAGGCTCTGCCAAAGCCTGACTTGCAAGTGCCTGGAATTTCCTTCCCAAGCCCCGGTTTTTTTAGCACGCTCCCCTGCTTCGAACTCTGTGAACGCCTTTTGACTGGAGGTGACGTTTCCTGGGTCCGAATCGTTCGGACCAATGATGACTTCGGGAGCTACAGGGAAAATAGCCAAGTTCTGCTGGTTGCAGGCTCTGCCAAGGATTGCCGGAAGCTATACAATGACTACCCTGCAGACAAACCCTGTCTGCTCTTTGCTGCCGATCACCGGCTGCCAGCCGGCCTCACGATCCGGATCGAGGAGGAACGCATGACCAGTCAAAAGGAGCTGCCTCCCTATTACAAACCCTACGGATATCGAACTGTCACGGCCTTTGCAGGACCGGACGCCAATGCCCCGTTGGTCTATCAAAAGACACAAATGTTCCACCAGCGTCCCACCCGCTATGTCACTTTTGACTATGGGCGCTTCGGCGACGGTTTCGCCGGATACGGCGGGTATATATATGCTCGCGCAAAGGCGGCCTCACCTCCGATCAATCTTGAAAAGGATATTGAGGTATTGGGGCTGACCTTGGGCCCGCGCCGCATGCCACCGCAACCCGCGTCCGGTTCAGCAAACCAGGAAGAAAGACCATTTCCCGATCCCCAAGATGCCATCTATATCGCGTCCGGCCTTAAGACGGGCGCTGAGGGGCACAGTGTTTTCCCCGCCAGCTTCAAAAACCTCGTCAGCAGCTGGCATCTGGCATTAATGAAAGCGGACCGGCTGACGCCGTCCGACCGAGCGATATTCTGTGCAGCCCGCAAAGATGAACGTCTGGGCCAGCAATTCCAGGCCGACAGGGTCATGCAAAAGCACTCCTTATCGGCCTGCGGGAAAACGCCCTGGTGGGAGAAATGAAAAGCGCGCCCTTCCGGGCGCGCCTTTCCATTTCAATCCGGCTCCGGATTACTTGTCCTTGCCGTCCTCGGCATCGAACTCGGCCATCAGCGGATCGTCGGGATGGGCATCCATCTCGTCTTCATCGTCATAATAGCCATCCGCCCGCAGCTGTGCCTCGCGCTTTTTCTCGACACGGCCCACCAGGAAGATCGAGATCTCGTAAAGCCCGTAAACCACGGTGAACAGGATGATCTGGGTGATCACATCCGGCGGGGTCACCAATGCGGCCAGCACCAGGATCGCCACCACCGCGTATTTGCGCACCGCGCCCAGGCCTTCAGCGCTCACCAGCCCGGCCTTGCCCATCAGCGTCAGCAGCACCGGCAGCTGGAAGCAGAGGCCAAAGGCCACGATGAACTTGATGGTCAGGTTCAGATATTCCTGAGCCGAGCCCTGGAACACCACGCTGAGCCCCTGGTTCACTTCCTCGCCGGTCACCGCTTCACCGCCGGCTCCGAACTGCTGGAAACCCAGGAAGAAGTCATAGGCCAGCGGCGTCACAACGTAGAACGCAAAGCTCGCGCCGAGCAGGAACATGAAAGGCGAAGCAACCAGGAACGGCAGGAACGCGCCCTTCTCGGACTTATAGAGGCCCGGCGCCACAAAGCGCCACATCTGGAACCCGATATAGGGAAAGGCCAGAATGAAGCCGCCCAGGAAGGAGATCTTGATTGCGACAAAGAAACCTTCCTGCGGGCTGATGAAGATCAGCGCACAGTCCTGGCCGCCTTCGGCCAGCACCTGGCACAAAGGCGCAGTGAGGAAGTTGAACACCGGCGTCGCCACGGTGAAACAGATCACCATGCCTACAACAAAGGCCGCCACTGAATGAATCAGCCGCGAGCGCAGTTCGGCCAGATGCTCAATCAGCGGTGCGGTTGAGTCGTCGATCTCATCCGTGTTGCTCATGATTTGGCCTCTTTTTCCGCATTTGGCTCCGCAGGTGCCAGCGCGGCCTCGTATTCTTCCGCCTTGGCCAGCGCCTCCTCAGCCTCGCGCGCCTTGCGCTCGGCTGCAGCACGCGCAGACGATGCCTGGATCTTCTTGGCATTTTCAGCGCGTTCCGCGGCCAGCTTGCCGGTCTCGCTTTCGGGGTCGTATTTGGTGGGGTCGATCGACGACGCCATCTCCTGCGCCGCCTGCTTGACCCCGTCCATGGCCGTGCCCACCGGATTGGCGGCCGCCTTCAGACCCTTGGCAACATCATTGACCCCGGCCTCATCCGCCGCGTCATGCATCGCCCGGCTGAACTCGCGCGCCATGCCCTTGGCCTTGCCCACGAACCGCCCGACATTTCGGAACAGCACCGGCAGGTCCTTGGGGCCGACGACGATCAGCGCAACAACGCCGATGACCAGCAGTTCGGTCCACCCAAGATCGAACATGAGGCCTTACGCCTTGTCTTTTTCGGTCTCGGGGGTGACGTCCTTGGCCTCGGCAGCGGCGTCCTCTTCCAGCTCCTTGCTGCCTTCGTTGATGCCCTTCTTGAACGAAGTGATGCCCTTGCCGACTTCGCCCATCAGCGAGGAAATCTTGCCGCGGCCGAACAGGACCAGAACGACGACAGCGATCAGCAGAATGCCGGGCAGGCCGATGTTGTTGAGCATGAGAGAACTCCTTTTATCTTGCAGCGCCGGATACAAGGCGCCGGTCTTTTCCGTTGCAACGGGTGTAGCGCGCGCGCGGCGCCAAGCGGAAGCGCTTCACCCCGCGCAATGTCTCCCGGCGGGGCTGAATCCGCGGAATTTGCTGCCGCCTCGCATCCAACTGACAGGTTTATGTCAGTTGATGGTCGGTAAATCCACCCCATCACAGCAAACTAGGAGAGACGTGATGAGCAAACATGTGGCCGAAATCGTAACCTTCGAACTGGCCGAGGGCGTCAGCCAGGCGGATTTTGTCGCCCTGAGCCAGGCCAGCGAAGCCTTTGTCCGGGCACAACCCGGCTTTCTGCACCGTCAGCTGAGCCGCGGCGCAGACGGGCGCTGGACCGACTACGTGGTCTGGGAAGACATGGAAACAGCGCAAACCGTGGCAGCCGAATTCCACAAGCAGGACTTCTGCGCCGGTCTGATGAAAGCCATTGCCGATGGCAGTGCAAACATGCGCCATGAAGAGGTCCTGTGGGACATGGCATCCTGAAAACGGCGCGGCACCCGCATCGCGCCGGGTGCCGCTCTTGACCTTGGCCCCCTCCCCGCGCCAAGGCTAGTCCCATGCGCCGCACTGACCGCCTTTTCGAAATCATCCAGATCCTGCGCGACGGGAAGCTGCACCGTGCCCAGGACATTGCCGAACGGCTGGAGGTCTCCACCCGCACCATCTACCGCGACATGGACACGCTGACGGCCTCCGGCGTGCCGGTGGAGGGGGAGCGCGGTGTCGGCTACATGGTGCGCGAGCAGATCAGCCTGCCGCCGCTGACGCTCACTCCGGAGGAGCTGGAGGCGCTGAACCTCGGCATGGCGATCGTGGCCGAAGCCGCTGACCCGGAGCTGAAGGCCGCGGCCCTGGCCCTGGCCTCGAAAATCGACGCCGTGCTGCCGGAACAGACCATTGCCGAGGCGGATGCCTGGAAATTCGCCGTCTACCCGTTCTCGGACGCCGCCCGCGCCCTGGCCCATATGCCGGCCCTGCGCGCCGCGATCAAAGCGCGCCAGAAACTGCAGCTCAGTTACCGCCGCATCGACGGCACCCTGACCGAGCGCAGGATCCGCCCTTTGCACATGGAATACTGGGGCCGGGTCTGGACCCTCACCGCCTGGTGCGAAACCCGCGAGGCCTTCCGGGTCTTCCGGGTCGACCTGATCGAGGACGCCAGCGCCCTGCCCGAGCTCTTCGTGGACGAACCCGGCAAACGCCTGCAGGACTACGATCCCTATGGGAAGCCGTAATAGCCCCTTCCTCTTGCTGAAAATATCCCGGGGGAGCCGCCAAAAGCGGCGGGGGCAGCGCCCCTAACCCAGCTCAAAACTCGTGACGCCATAAATCAGGGGCAGCTCCAGCTGCGGCGCTTCCCCACGGTACATCCGTGCGGTTTCAAACACCGGCTCAAGCCCCAGGGACTGCGCCACTCTCACTGCTTCTGCATGGGGTTCCGGCACATCCAGAAACACCTCCTGCCCCTCTGGCAGTTCCTGCAGCAGCCGCGCCAGCACCGTCTCTGCAGCCTCCCGAGACGCCGCAACAAGCGGCCCGATCTTACATCCGGTGCGGCAGGGGCGCAGGGTACCGAACCCCTCCATGACGCCATCCCGGTAAGCAGCATAGGCGTGATGTCCCTCAGCGCTCAGCCACTCCGCCCAGAACAGAGCCCGCTGCACAGGAAATACGCGGGCGTCCAGCGCCTCCAGCCCGGCCGCAGGCTCCGCCAGCGGCAGCAGGTCAAAGCCTGCGCAAGCCGCCAGCTCGCGCGCCGGCACTCCGCCAAAGCGGATATTGCGGTAGGCCGGTTCAAAGCCCGAACGGCGGTAGTTCTCCTGCTGGTCCACGACCCCGTCGAGACCCACAGTGCGCGTCCCCGAATGTTCCAAGGCCTTCTGCCATAGCGCAAACCCATAGCCCTGGCCGCGATGCTGAGGTGCCACGATGTAGAAGCCGAGGAAAGAAAACGCCGCGCAGTAGTTCACCACCGAGATGCAGGCGATCATCTCCCCGTCCAGGAAGCCGCCCCAGAACCCTTCCGCATCAACTGCACCAAAACAGGCCGCATCCTGATGACCTGGGTTCCAGCCCTCCTGCGCCGCCCACTCCACAGCGGTCCGGATTTCCGCGGGCGTCAAAGCCCGGATGTGATAACCGTCCTGCATTTGCACCTCCTGTTTTCTTGAGGCAACAATGCCTGCTAACACTCAGGCGGGAAAGACAAAACAGCGGTTGCGCCGCACCGTGAGCCACATCGCCCGCCCCTTTTCCGGCAGGAACACATTGGGCACTGTGGCTTTCAGGATCGAGCCGTCGAACTCCATCCGGAACTCCACCAGGCTCTCGCTGCCCAAAAACCGCGCCCGCTCAACAGTTGCGCGCGCCGCAACGCCGTCGCTGGGTGTGGGCAGCGGCCCCTTGCCGCCGCGGTCGAAATCGATACGCAGATGCTGCGGCCGAAAGACGATTTCCACCTCGGTCCCATCCGCCACACCCGGCGCCAGAAACTCGCCAAAGGCCGTTTGCGCCAAGGCGCCATTGACCTGCGATTTCAGCACGTTCACGTCGCTGAAGAACGCCACCGCGGCCTTGTCCGCCGGGTGGGTATAAACGTTGTAAGGCGCGCCTTGCTGCACGATCCGCCCGCCTCGCATCAAGGCGATCTCATCGGCCATCCGCATTGCTTCTTCCGGCTCGTGGGTCACCAGAAGCACAGCGGTGTCTTCCTCTTTCAGCAGGCTCAGCGTCTCGTCGCGAATGCCGTCGCGCAACCGGTTGTCGAGGCCGGAGAACGGCTCATCCATCAGCATGATCCGCGGCCTCGGCGCAATCGCGCGCGCCAGCGCAACCCGCTGCTGCTCGCCGCCCGACAACTGGTGCGGATAGCCGTCGATGAAACGCTTCAGCGACACCCGGTTCAGCAGTTCCTCGACCCGAGCCCGCTTCTCGTCCTTGCTGCCTTTCAGGCCGAAGCCCACGTTGTCGGCCACACTCAGATGCGGGAACAGGGCAAAGTCCTGGAACATCAGCCCGATCTCGCGCCGCTCCGGCGGCACCCGGAACACGGTGTCGCAGATCAGCTTGCCATCTACATAGATTTCGCCCGAGTCCTGCATCTCCACCCCGGCGATCATCCGCAACGTGGTGGACTTACCGCAGCCCGAAGGGCCCAGCAGGCAGGTCACCTGCCCGGCCTGGATCTGCAGCGAGACGTCATCCACCACCGCGCGGCCTTCGAAATGCCGCTTGATGTTGCGGATCTCCAGCCGCGGCGGAGCCATGGTGCTGAGCATGTCGGCAGGGGCAGTATTCATGAGGCCTCGGGGCTGTTTCCGATGAAAACGCTTAGGGTCCCGCCGGGATAGCAACCCCGCCCCCCGGCTGCAAGCATTCCGGACCGGCCGTAGCGCAAACCGCCCTTCGCGGCCGGGCGGAAAGATTTCAGGTGAAACGCCCGTCAGCAGCAGCCTGCTGCTGCCCCCTCCTCATCCAGCCCGTTAAAGGGCGAATTGCCGCCGCAGCCTGCAAAGATCCCGTAATGGGAATCGAAATTTCCGATGAACTCGAAATGCGGCGCAAAACGGCTGTCCTGCAGCATCATCCAAGTGTTGCCGCAGACCGAGAACACCTTGTCCGCCTCGATCACATGATGATCGTCCAGCGCAAACACATGCGGCGCGTGTTCGATGGTGCCTTTGTAGATCACCGCCTGGCCGTAGTCCTCGCAAGCAGGCTCGAGGGCGGGCAGTTTGAACAGCCGGTATGTGGCCGACAGGAATTTCAGCGGCTGCACCCGCTTCTCCAGCACCGGGTTCTCGATGGTCAAGAGGCGCGAGGTCACCATGCGGGGGTCCTTGAAACCGGACTCCTTGGCAATTGACAGGAAGTCGTTCCAATAGAGCGCGCCGGACAGGCACTCGCCATAGAGCACCTCATCCTTGGCCATCTCTTCCGGCACCCGGCGGTCGGCGTAGACGTCCGAGAAATACATCTCGCCGCCCTCTTTCAGCAGATGATGGGCGCCGCGCAGCACCGCGCCCTTGTCGGTGGCCAGGTTGATCACGCAGTTGGAGACGATGATGTCAAAGGAGCCCGGCTCCAGGTCCAGCTCCTCCAGCTTTTCGATATAGCCGTGATGGAATTCCACATTCGACCGGGCATAGCCGAAGGCCTCGGCGTGATAGTCCTGATGGCGCTTGGCCACCTCCAGCTGCGCCGGGGTCATGTCGACGCCCACCACCTTGCCATGCTCGCCCACCAGCGCCGACAGCGCATAGACATCGCGGCCCGCGCCGCAGCCGAGGTCGAGGATGCGCGCGCCTTCCAGCGCTTCCGGAGCGATCAGGCCGCAGCCGTAATAGCGGGTCAGCACCTCGTCATGGATTTTCGACAAGACCGCCTTCACATGATCCGGCATGTCGTCCGGCGTGCAGCAGGCGTTGGTCTGCAGATCGTCGCTGCCCTGCAGCACCTCGCCGTAATAGTTCTGCACGTTTTCATGTTTCATGAGAGCTGCCTTTCCTGTGGTTCCAGACCAATGGGATAGCGGCGCGCAAATGGTGCGGCAATCAGCGAGGCGGGTGATCTGACGCAACTGTGAAGGAGTGTGCGAATAAGCTCTAAGGGCAGCGCCCGTCCGCGGGTGGAAGCGTAGCGCCCGCCCATGGGGGCGGACGGGCGCTGCCCGGCTTGCAGCCGGGCGAAACAGAATTTCAAGAACTAGAGAAAATCTCAGCCCTCGGGCAGCAGCTCAAACGCGGCCTCGGCCCGCACCTTGCCGTTCACCATCAGCTCAATCCGGTGCGGCCCCGGCACCAATTTGAAGGTAGTGGCATCACCTTTCAGCTTATGCTTCTTGCCCAGTTCCAGCTTACCACCGGCGAGTTTTGCCTGTTTCAGCTTGAACACCTTGGCTGAGGCTTTGCCGCCAGAGCGCTGGAAATGCAGGATATAATCCACCAGCACCGGCGCCCCCGCAGCCCCTTCCAGACGGCAGGCGACATCCAGGGCATCCCCGATGCGCACCGTATCCTGGACCTCGATATGTGCCTCCAGCGCCAGCTCCGGATCATAGCCCAGCATCGCCATCGCCCGCGGATGCCCGGCCTTCACCAGCCCGCGCAGAGCGTGGGAGGTCATCCAATCCAGCTCCTTGCGCTGCTGTTTCCCGGCCGCGTGCCAGCTTTCCAGCCGGTCCATCACCAGGTCCGGGTCCTTCTTGGCAATGTCGTTCAAATGGTTGGCAATCGAGCGGGTGACATAGCGGGTGCCATCGCCATGCAGGCTGTCCAGGAGCGGCAGCGGCTCCGCCAGGTCCAGCCCGACAGCCTCGCCCCACGGCAGCCGCGGCCGGGTGCCTTCGCTCACCAGGCGGCGCACATGATAGCTCGAGTGCCCGGCCCAGTGCTCCATCCGCGCCAGCACCTCGGCAGGCCAGCGGTTCAGGAAGGGCCGGATCGCCCATTCCATCGAAAACCGCTGAGTGATTTCTTCCAGCAAATCCAATGAAAGATCACGGTGCGCCTCCACGCCCCGGGCAGCGACATACTCCCCCAAAGGTGCAAAGATGAAATCACCAAAATCATCATCACTCTTGGAAGGGTCCAGCGGCGGCGGCAGAGCTTTCAGCAGCACCGGCGCCGCGTCCGGCAGCGCCTCAGGCAAATGGCGCGCCAGCACGTCTGCAATCAGCGTAATCCGCTGCTTCAGCTCCAGCGCCGGCAGTTCTGCCATCACCTGTTCTTCAAACTCCGAAGCGTCGAACCCAGCCTCCGCCGCAGCAAAAAGGCCCGCCAGATAGCGGACCTTGTCGCGGTTGAACAACTGGTCTTTCAGGGAAAATCCCGAAGCCATATCAGCCCCTTACATCGTGGTGTTGGTGGCGCCGCCATCGAGCAGGATATTCTGCCCGACCATGAAGCCCGCGTGCTGCGAGCACATGAAGGCGCAGGTGGCGCCGAACTCCTGACGGGTGCCGTAGCGGCCCGCAGGAATGGTGGCGCAGCGCGCCGCTTTGGCTTCCTCAGGCGTGATGCCCTGCGCCTTGGCCGCGCCGCCATCCAGCGATACCGCGCGGTCCGTGGCATGGATGCCCGGCTGCAGGTTGTTGATGATGACGCCCTGGCCCGCCACCTGGCGCGCGGTGCCCGCGACATAGCCAGTGAGGCCTGCGCGTGCTGCATTCGACAAGCCCAGAACAGGAATCGGCGACTTGACCGAAACCGAGGTGATGTTGACGACCCGGCCCCAGCCGCGCTCGATCATGCCCGGCACCAGCGCCTTGATCAGCGCAATCGGGGTCAGCATGTTCGCATCCAGCGCGCTGATGAAATCCTCGCGGTCCCAGTCGGTCCACATGCCCGGCGGCGGGCCGCCTGCGTTGGTCACCAGAATGTCGACGCCGTCAGCTGCATCCAGCACCTGGCTCTGCCCCTCCGGCGTGGTCACATCTGCGGCCACGGTCACCACATCCACGCCATATGCGTCGCGGATTGCCTGCGCAGACGCTTCCAAAGCCTCCGCCCCGCGGGCGTTCATCACCAGATTCACACCAGCCTCCGCCAGCGCCTCGGCGCAGCCCAGACCCAGCCCCTTGCTGCTGGCACAGACCAGCGCGCGCTTGCCCGAAATACCCAGATCCATCTTGTCCTCCCTCGGGAATCTTCTCTGTTTGCGCGGAGCTTGCACTGCGCGCGCGCGGATGGCCAGCCCCCTGCCTCCAGGCTGCAAACGTTAAGCTGCCGGAAAATCAGCCCCTTCCCACCGCCTTTCCGCCACATTCTCACGGCAAATTCACAGGACAGGACCCCTTACCGGGCCTATACCGGATTGAAGAGACAGCTCCGCGACCGCATGGGACAGACATTGACCGCCAGCCACGCCTCCGTCCAGGCCTACCGGGCCGAACAGTTCTGCGTCGAATATGGCGCCAATATGGGCGACCCGCTGGGGGTGCTCGAAGACCTGGTGCTGGACGACATCTATATGCTGGCGCTGGCCGAGGCACCGCAGCGGCTGGGCATTGCCGCCCATCACGACGGCAGTTTCAGCATTGCGCATGATACCGCACTCGGCACCGCCGGCGCCGCGCTGCATCTTGACTGCCTGCTCACCCTGATGCCCGACAGCGGCCCCAACACCGAGACCCTGGTGATGGTCGAAGTGGACGCGGACGGCATGATTGCCGGTGTCTTCCTGGTGCCGCTCGCCCCCTTGCAGCCGCAGATGCCCTACACCCTGGTCAAGGCCGAGCGCGAGCCTGCCCGCCGCAAACTGGCGCAATCGGCCTGCGTCTCCTTCACCCGCGGCACCAGCATCACCCTTGCCACCGGCGAGCAGCGCCCGATCGAAGAGATGCGGGCTGGCGACCGCGTCCTCACCCGCGACGATGGCATCCAGCAAGTGCGCTGGGTCGGCCAGTCCACCCTGCGGGCCGTTGGTGACCTGGCCCCGATCCTGATCCGCAAGGGCGCCTTGAACAATGCGAACGACCTGATCGTCAGCCCGTCCCACCGCCTCATGGTCTACCAGCGCAGCGACGAGATCGGCGCCGGCGCCCCCGAAATCCTGGTCCGCGCCCGCGACCTGGTGAACGGCGACACCGTGGTGGTGCTGGACGGCGGCTTTGCCGACTACTTCCAGATCCTGTTCGACCGCCACCACATCATCTACGCCGAGGGCATCGCCGCCGAGAGCACCTTCCTCGACCCCGTCACACGGCCGGTGCTGCCCGAGGATTTCTGGACCGCCCGCCCCGGCGGCCCTCAAGGCACCCTGCCCGCGTCGCACAAACGCGGCGCCCACGGGCTGGACGTGAGCCGGTCGCTCTTGGACCGGCCGGATGCGGTGGGGCTGCTGAAGCGGGCCTCGCTGCGCTGACTTTGGCAAGTACTACGTTTCATCGCAGCCTGAAAAATTCAACGCAAACCGGAAAACTATTCTGATGGGGCGCCAGCCCAGTGGCTGACCCCGCCTTTGGCATGCTGAATCATCCTGGCCAGCAGTTCGATTTTGCGAAAAGGCTTTGCCAGAAAATCGTTCATCCCTGCGGCCAGGCAAGCCTCTACATCGCTGGGTTGTGCGTTGGCCGTAAAAGCAACAATGGGGCATTCGGCAAGACCTGAAGCCTTTTCATGGGCCCGGATCAGGCGTGTGGCCTCCAAACCGCCCAGGACTGGCATCGACAAATCCATTAGGATTAGGTCCCGGGGGCTAGACATGTAGAAGTCCACTGCGAGTTGGCCATTCTCAGCAAAGCAGAGATCCGCCCCCGAAGACTTTAGCATCTTGCGCAGCACCAACTGATTGGTCTTGTTGTCTTCAGCAATGAGCACCCGGAGCCCGGCCAGTTCCTCAGGCTTCAGATCTAGCGCGCTGGTTCCACTGTTTGCACGCAAGGCTTTTCTGTTGTCCTGAAGAAAAGGAACAGCGGCCTGCTTGCCAGGATCTCCGTCCTCCAGCGGCTTTACATTCAAGCTGACTGTAAAAACAGTCCCCTGGCCAGGTGTTGAAGAAACAGAAATCTGCCCCCCCATCCGCTCGACCAACGCCTTGGTAATTGCCAAACCAAGCCCGGTCCCTTCAACCACGCGGGTTACCTGGCGGTTGACTTGTTCAAATGCGGAAAAAATCCAGCTGAGTTGCTCTTTGTCGATCCCTATTCCTGTATCAGAAACCTGTATTCTAAGTGGGCATCCAGGTTCGCTTTCATTGAAAGAAACCCGCAAGGTCACATTGCCCTGTTCTGTGAACTTGATCGCGTTTCCCAGTAGGTTCATCAGGATTTGCCGGACCTTGCTGGCATCGCCGACAAATTCCCGGGGCATTTCCTCGGGATAGTCCGTACGCAG
Organism: Leisingera sp. ANG-M1; assembly: GCF_000813745.1. Taxonomy (GTDB): domain Bacteria; phylum Pseudomonadota; class Alphaproteobacteria; order Rhodobacterales; family Rhodobacteraceae; genus Leisingera. The sequence continues at coordinate 145,971 of NZ_JWLC01000014.1, forward strand.
TTCAATACCCTTATACGCAGCCTTGGCCCAAAGAAGCGTTCCAACATCCTGCACCAGATCCAGCAGGGAAAACGGGGCGTCATGCAGGGAGATCTTGTCAGCCTTGATTTTGGAAAAATCCAAAATGTCGTTGATCACGCTGAGCAATGCGTTCGCAGAGTTAAAGATGGTGTTGGCGAAAAGAGCCTGCTGTTCATTCAGCTCAGTCTCTTTCAGGAGTTCGCACATGCCCAGGATGCCGTTCATGGGCGTCCGGATCTCATGGCTCATATTGGCGAGGAAACGTTCTTTTGCCTGACTGGCCTCTTCGGCCTTTTCCAGCGCCATCTTTGTCAACTCAAGCGCTTCGTCCCGTTCCATTTCAGACGTAACGTCTGCAGAAGAGCCGACAAGATAGACAACCGCGCCTTGGTCATTGAAGACAGGCCGTAGTGTCGTGCGGAGGTTCTTTGGCTTATGTTCGGTGGGCAGCACAATGTCGTAGGTGGCTTCCTGCCGGGACTCGATGACGCTCAAATGCAAGTTCAAAGCACGGCGCCCGGTTGCTCCCCCATAAAGCTCCAGGGCAGTCTTACCTGCGAAATCTTTGTATTCGAACTCCGTGAACTCGCGCGCTTTGCTGTTTATGGCTGAATACCGCGGCAGGCCATCTGCACCGACCTTTAAGACGATAACCGCAAGTTCGACTGATTCCAGAACTTCGAATGGGTCAGAAAATTCGTCTTGCTGCAATTCTTCTTCTCGCCTTGGAACTGCTTTTCGGCCCCGCAGTCATCACCGCTTCAGCAGCGGATTGGAAACCTCCTTATCAAGACTATTGGCTAATCTGAAGTTAAGCCAGTGAACCCTGGTCCATGGTTACGGCACCCCCCGTTTTTCTTGCCTCTTCCGGCATTCCTGCTATACGCGCGCTCATGCTGGATTCCGTCACCAACCGCCCCGAACTGCCGCCCGAAATTGCCCGCCGCCGGACCTTTGCGATCATCTCGCACCCGGATGCCGGCAAAACCACGCTGACTGAAAAGTTCCTGCTGTACGGCGGCGCGATTCAGATGGCCGGCCAGGTGCGCGCCAAGGGTGAGGCGCGGCGCACGCGCTCGGACTTCATGCAGATGGAAAAGGACCGCGGGATCTCGGTTTCTGCCTCCGCAATGTCGTTTGATTTCAGCGGCTTCCGGTTCAATCTGGTGGACACGCCCGGCCACTCGGACTTTTCCGAGGATACCTATCGCACCCTGACGGCGGTGGATGCGGCGGTGATGGTGATCGACGGCGCCAAAGGTGTGGAAAGCCAGACCCAGAAGCTGTTCGAGGTCTGCCGCCTGCGCGACCTGCCGATCCTGACCTTCTGTAACAAGATGGACCGCGAAAGCCGGGATACGTTTGAAATCATTGACGAAATCCAGGAGAATCTGGCGATTGACGTAACGCCTGCGGCTTGGCCCATCGGCGTGGGCCGCGATTTCATCGGCTGCTATGACATGCTGCGCGACCGGCTGGAACTGATGGACCGTGCCGACCGCAACAAGGTGGCGGAAAGCATTGAAATCAACGGCTTGGATGATCCCAAGCTGGCCGAGCACGTGCCGGAGCATCTGCTGGAGAAGCTCTTGGAAGAGGTCGAAATGGCCCGCGAGCTGCTGCCGGCACTTGACCCGCAGGCGGTGCTGGAGGGGCATATGACCCCGATCTGGTTCGGCTCGGCGATCAACTCGTTTGGCGTCAAAGAGCTGATGGACGGCATCGGCGCCTATGGCCCCGAGCCGCAGCCGCAGTCCGCTGAACCCCGGCAGGTGAGCCCGGAAGAAAAGAAGGTCGCAGGGTTTGTCTTCAAGGTTCAGGCCAATATGGACCCCAAGCACCGCGACCGGGTGGCGTTTGTGCGGATGGCATCAGGCCACTTCAAGCGCGGTATGAAACTCACCCATGTGCGCACCAAAAAGCCGATGGCGGTGTCGAACCCGGTGCTGTTCCTGGCCTCTGACCGGGAACTGGCAGAAGAGGCCTGGGCCGGCGATATCATCGGCATCCCGAACCACGGGCAGCTGCGTATCGGTGATACTCTGACCGAAGGCGAAGCACTGCGGGTGACCGGCATTCCCTCCTTTGCGCCGGAGCTACTGCAAGGGGTGCGCGCGGGCGATCCGATGAAAGCCAAGCATCTGGAAAAGGCGCTGATGCAGTTTGCCGAGGAAGGCGCGGCCAAGGTGTTCAAACCCTCAATCGGCTCCGGCTTTATCGTCGGCGTGGTCGGCGCGCTGCAGTTCGAAGTGCTCGCCAGCCGGATTGAAATGGAATACGGGCTGCCGGTGCGGTTTGAGGCGAGCCAGTTCACCTCGGCCCGCTGGGTCAGCGGCGACAAGCCGGCGGTGGACAAGTTCATTAATGCCAACAAGCAGCACATCGCCCATGACCACGACGGCGACATCGTCTATTTGACGCGGCTGCAGTGGGACATCGACCGGGTGGTGCGCGATTATCCGGAGTTGAACCTGACCGCGACCAAGGAAATGATGATCTAAGTTCCGGCCTGGCACCCGGGTGCCAGGCCGCTATGGGTATGCCCGAAATTTCGCGGGCAGATTACCACGCAATTTACATAGTGCCTTCCCGTTTTGTTGACGGAGTTTTTTATGAAAAGCACTTTCCGGCGCGCCCGCCTGCGTGCTCTTTCCGCCGGCCGCGCACTGCGGCGCAGGCTGCAGTACGGCAGTTTGCCTGAGCCCGCTGAAACAGATTTGATCATGCCCGGCGGAATTGCCGGGATCGAAGAATACTTCAATCGCCGTGAACGGCCTTACCGGAATGCAAAAGAGGCAATTCCGGATGTCCGGCTGGAACTGCAAGCGGCAAAGGACCGCCGCTTGCCTGCCCCCTCGGCCCCGGTCCCCCGCCGCGCAACCAGTGATGCATGCGTAAAATACCGCGATCTTTGCTGCCAGTTCGCGGGCCAATCCGAGCTTCTCGCCCTGCATGCGCTGGTCTGCGCCTTACTGCGCCGCCGCGGCTGCCCGCCGAGGTACCGGCGGCTGTTTCTTCGCATGTGGCGCGAGGAAGGCGCGTTCCTGGCTGCCAGCCTGAACACCAGATGGCTGATTTCTGCCGCAACCAGTTTTGCAGATGCCGGTGGCACAACCGAACAGCGTGTGGCGGGCCAAGCTTTTGCTTTGGCCTTCGACCTCATCAAACTGCATGACAGCGAACGCAGACTGTCAGGCCGGCCGAACTCGCTTGCCTTTGCCCCCATTGCCAAGGACGACCGGTTTCCGCTTGCCTTCGGCTTGAGACCGTATTCCTTTAACAAAGGAGATCTTGATCTTTCGATCCTGTCCCGGCTCAGCAAGCTGGCGAAATCCGACCCAGTGTTTGAGCCGCTGGGAGACCAGCTGATGGCAAAGCTGATGAGCGATAACCGGAGCGTCTTTGCCAGGACACAGATGCTGAAGCCGCCAAAGAGGAGACAGCGCAGTGGAGCCGGATAAACCCAGCCCCTTGTGGGGGATTGTCAGCACAATAAAAGCGGACGCTAGGACTGTGCTGAACTTTGCGGCCTACCATCTGGATCTGGGAGCCCACCGGCTTCATATTTACCTCGACGAGCCGAACCCCGACGCCTTCAGCCACCTCAAAGCGCATCCTAAAATCCGGGTGCAAACCTGCGACAGCACCTATTGGAAGCAGCGCAAGAAACAGCGCCCGGCCAAGCATCAAACCCGTCAGACACTCAACGCAACCCACGCATATGAGCGGATTCAAACGGATTGGGTGGCACATATCGACGCCGATGAGTTCATCTCCTCCCCCGGCCGGCTAAGCGATGCGCTTGCGGCCGTGCCGAACAGCGCACACTGTGCCCGCATACGCCCTATTGAGGCTCTGCCGGGCCGTGACGGCCATTACAAATCGCTGATTCCAGACGGCCCCGGCCGGGAAGCTGCGGTGCGAGCGCTGTACCCTTCCTTTGGCGTATTTCTGAAAGGCGGCTTCCTGAGCCACGTCGCGGGCAAAGTCTTTGCCAGAACCGGGCTGCCGGACATCCAGCTGCGCATTCACAACCTGTATCAAGGCGGCGAAATCGTGTCTGGGGCCTTCGACCTAGACCAGGTGGACTTGTGCCACCGCCACGCCGACAGCTGGGAACAATGGCAAACCCTTTACAAGTTCCGGCTGGAACGCGGCTCTTACCGGCCGGGCCTGGCACCCGGCTTTCCCCGGCTTGCAGGCGGCCTTAGCAAACACGAGCTTCTGACCCTGATCGAGGAGGAGCACGGCCCCGAAGGCCTGCGCCGTTTCTTTGATGAAATCAGCGCCAAAGATCCGGAGGTGTTCCAAAAGCTGGAGGCACAGGGGCTCTTGAAGATTCGGCATCTCGAGCTGGACGCCAAACGGCAGAAACACTTCCCCGCGTTTGGCTGAATTGTTTCTATTTTGCACAAGTAAACGCCAAAAACTCTGCAAAACCGGGCGTTAATTGACGATCACGCAGGATTTTGATATGCCGCCCCACGAGCCGGAAGCTGCCATCCCGCATGACCTTTGCGGAGCCGGCTGCAACACACACGCGCGGGCCAGGTCAGTGTCCGCAATGACGGATACAGATGACAAAATTCACCGATCTGAACCTTAATCCCAAGGTCCTCAAAGCCATTGAGGAAGCGGGATATGAAAACCCCACTCCGATTCAGGCAGGCGCCATTCCGCCTGCGCTCGAGGGGCGCGATGTTCTGGGAATCGCCCAGACCGGCACCGGCAAAACCGCGTCTTTCACGCTTCCGATGATCACCCTGCTGGCCCGCGGCCGCGCCCGCGCCCGGATGCCGCGCAGCCTGGTGCTGTGCCCGACCCGCGAGTTGGCGGCGCAGGTGGCCGAGAACTTCGACACCTATGCCAAGCACGTGAAGCTCACCAAGGCGCTGCTGATCGGCGGTGTCTCCTTCAAGGAGCAGGACGCGCTGATCGACAAAGGCGTCGACGTGCTGATTGCCACCCCGGGCCGCCTGCTCGACCATTTCGAGCGCGGCAAGCTGCTGCTCACCGGTGTGCAGATCATGGTGGTGGACGAAGCGGACCGGATGCTCGACATGGGCTTCATCCCGGATATCGAGCGTATCTTCTCGCTGACCCCGTTCACCCGCCAGACGCTGTTCTTCTCGGCCACCATGGCGCCCGAGATTGAGCGGATCACCAACACCTTCCTGTCGGCCCCGGCCCGTATCGAGGTCGCCCGCCAGGCCACCGCGTCCGAGACCATCGAACAGGCAGTTGTGCAGTTCAAACCTTCGCGCCGCGACCGCGAAGGCAGTGAAAAGCGGAAAGTCCTGCGGGCGCTGATCGATGCCGAAGGCGAAAAGCTCACCAATGGCATCATCTTCTGCAACCGCAAGACCGACGTGGATATCTGCGCGAAATCGCTGAAGAAATACGGCTATGATGCGGCTGCGATCCATGGCGACTTGGATCAGAGCCAACGGATGAAGACGCTTGATGGATTCCGCGACGGCTCCTTGCGGATCCTGGTGGCCTCCGACGTGGCCGCCCGCGGCCTGGATGTGCCTAGCGTCAGCCATGTGTTCAATTTCGATGTGCCCGGCCATGCCGAGGACTACGTGCACCGGATCGGCCGCACCGGCCGTGCCGGCCGCGAAGGCAAAGCGATCACCATCTGCTCGGTACGCGACGAAAAAGCCATGGATGCGGTTGAGAAACTGATCCAGAAGGAAATCCCGCGTCTTGAGAACCCGGTGAAGCCGGAGCCGAAAAAGGAACGCGCGCCCCGTGCTGCCAAGCCCGAGGCCGAGAGCCGCAAGGACGACAAGCCCGTGCAGAAGCCGGAGCGCGAGCGCTCCTCCGGCGGTCGCGGCAAATACGGCAAGCGCGACGACAAGGTTGTGGTCGGCATGGGCGATCACCTGCCCAGCTTCATTGCGCTGAGCTTTGCGGAACGCCGCGCCAGCTGACACGCCGCAAGACCAATAAATCCGGGCCGCTCCCCTTGGGAGCGGCCTTTTTCGTGGCTGAACCAAACAGCAATGCACTCGCAGCAATGCGACCTTTGCACTTGCAGCATAACGGGGTTTCGATCTTGGCTGGCGTAATTCCGCGCAAGCCGGCGTATTGCTGGGGCAACACTGAAACGCGCCATTCAAGATGGGCCACGCCATGACCACCGACACCAATACCCTGACTATTGCCCAATTCCAGGCCATCGAAGCCCGCGCCCACGAGCTGCGTGCCGAGGCCTTCGCCAGCTTTACCCGCCGCCTGTTCCGCGCGGTTTTCCTGGCGCCTTTCAAACTGCTCTCCCGCCCGGCCTGCGCCCGTCCGCTGCACGGCTGAGGCAACGGCCGCTTGCCTGCGGCACAGTCACAGAAAAGAAAACGCCGCGGGCCTCCTTGGCCGCGGCGTTCTTCTTTTTCGGTGATGTCCTGCGGCCGCGCCGTGGGCCCGCAGGGTCCGCGGCGCCGGGCCCAACCGGGCCTGCTGCATCTTTGATGCAGCTTGGGCCGGGCGGGAGTGCCGCCCTGCCCCGCTTCAGCGCATGCGGCTGACGATGACCGTGACTTCCGGCTTCTTGCCGATTTCTGCCTGAGCTGTCTGGCGGGTGATCCGGCGCAGCTCCTGCTCCAGCTTGTCGTCATCGCGCAGGGTCTTGGCGCCTGCGCGCATCAGGAACTGATTCAGATCCTCTTCCAGCACTTCGACCAAGGCGGCGTTGGAGGTGCCGGTCTCTGCCAGCCCCTTCAGATCGCACCAGGGCTCGCCCAGCGGCTCGTCGTCCTCGTCCAGGATCACCGTCACTACCACATGGCCATTGAGCGCCATACGGATGCGGTCGCGGACAATGCCGTCCATCGCGCCGTATTTAACCGAACCGTCCAGATAGGTGCGGCCGGTTTCGATCCACTCGGTGACTTTCGGCGCATCGCCCGACAGATCCATCATCATACCGTTCACGACCACTGCGCTGGGGATGCCCTTGGCTTCGCCCAGGCGGGCGTGCTGGCGCAGGTGGCGGTGCTCGCCGTGCATCGGGATCAGCATCTTCGGCTTCAGCAGCTCATGCACCTTTTCCAGATCCGGGCCATTGGCGTGACCGGAGACGTGGTAGAGGCCAGAGCTGTCGTCGACCACATCCACGCCTTTTTCGGAAAACTGGTTGATGATGCGGATGACGCCCTTCTCATTGCCCGGAATGGTTTTGGAGGAGAACAGGAAAGTGTCACCCTCCTTCAGCTCCAGTCCGCGGTATTTGCCGCGCGCGAGCTGCGCGGTGGCAGCACGGCGTTCGCCCTGGCTGCCGGTGGTGATCAGCATCAGGTTGTCGCGCGGAATGTCGCCTGCGTCCTCGGGGCTGACCACCTTGGGGAAGTCCGTCAGCACGCCGGTCTCCGTCGCCGCCTCGATCATCCGCCGCATGGCGCGGCCCAGGAGAACCACGGAACGGCCTGCCCGCGCACCAGCCTCAGCCAGGGTTTTCACCCGCGCGACGTTAGAGGCAAAGGTGGTGGCCGCAACCATGCCCTTGGCTTCGGAAATCAGCTTGGTGATTTCTTCCGGCAGCTCGGATTCCGAGCGGCCCGGATGCTGCGAGAACACGTTGGTGGAATCGCAGACCAGCGCCTGGATGCCATCCTTGGCGATCTCCGCCCACATCTCCGGGTCAAAGGGCTCCCCCACCAGCGGGTCGGGGTCCAGCTTGAAGTCGCCAGTGTGCACCACCCGGCCAGCCGGGCTGTCGATCACCAGCGCGCCGCTTTCGGGGATCGAGTGGCTCATCGGGGCAACGCCCACGGTGAAGGGGCCAAGCTTGGTCACTTCCGGCCAGGCTTCGACCGTGTGGACGTTGGCCGTGTCGTGGCCCGCCTCTTCCATCTTGCGCCGGGCCAGGTTGGCGGTGAAGGGGCGCGCGTAGACGGGCACGTTCAGTGCCGAGTACATATGCGCGATGGCGCCGATGTGGTCCTCGTGGCCATGGGTGATGAAGATCCCTTCCAGCCGGTCTGCGCGTTCCTTCAGCCAGGTCATGTCCGGCATAATCAGGTCCACGCCGGGGGTGGTGTCCATATCCGGGAAGGTCACGCCCAGGTCCACCAGGACCAGGCGCTCCTTGTCCTGGGCTCCGAACCCATAGACATAGGCATTCATGCCAATTTCTCCCGCCCCGCCAAGGGGCAGGTAGATCAGTCGTTCACTGCTCATACGTCAGTTCCGTTTTCCTTATTGTATTTATGGATGATCTGCAGGCCATGCATGGTGAGGTCGTCCTCAAAGGCATCAAACAGATCGGCAGATTGCTGGAATAATGGCGCCAGCCCGCCTGTTGAGATTACTTTCATCGGCACGCCGCGCTCAGCCTTGATCTGGGCGCAGATCTCACGGACGAGACCGACATAGCCCCAGAACACGCCGGCCTGCATGCAGGCGACGGTGTTGGTGCCGATGACGTTGTCGGGTTTGGAAATATCCACATGCGGCAGCGCGGCGGCTGCCTGGTGCAAAGCTTCGAGGCTGAGGTTCACACCCGGCGCAATCACCCCGCCGATATAGGCGCCATCCTCGGCCACCACGTCGAATGTGGTGGCGGTGCCGAAATCCACCACGATCAGATTGCCGCCATGCTGGTCAAAACCCGAAACGGTGTTGACCAGCCGGTCCGGGCCGACGGCTGTGCCCTCGTCCACGCGGACGGCAACCGGCAGCAGACAGTCCGGTTTCCCCACCACCAGCGGCCGTGTGTTGAAGTAGCGGTCCGCCAGCACACGCAGGTTGAACACCACCCGCGGCACGGTGGAGGAGATGATCATGTCGGTGATGTTTGCCTCGATCCCCTGCAGCTTCATCAGGGTGCTGAGCCAGACGTAGTACTGATCCGCCGTGCGCTGCCATTCGGTGGCGGTGCGCCACAGGCCGATGAACTTCTCACCGTCGTAGATCGAGAAGACCGTGTTGGTATTGCCGCAATCAACTGCCAGAAGCATGGGGCTCCCCCGCCTAGAAATAGATGTCCGCCGCAGGGATGCTGACGCAGCCCTTGGCGGTGTTTAGGACAAGGTTGCCGCTGGCGTCCACCGTTTCAAAGGTGCCTTCGGTCTCTGACGCAGCGGTGCGGGCGGTGATCACTTCGCCCAGTTTCGCGGCACGCTCCAGCCAAGCGGTGCGGATCGGCTCGAAACCATAGGTGGAGAACTGCTGCTCGTAGCGGGCAAAGGCTTCGGCTACGGCCTCGAGGAAGGTTTCCGGATCAACCTGCACGCCTGTCTCGGCCATCAGCGAGACCGGGTAGACTGCTCCGGGCTCCAGCCACTCCTGCATCGGGGTTTCCACCAGATTGACGCCGATGCCGACAAACAGGTGGTTCACCCCCTGCCCGCGTCCAGCACTTTCCAAAAGGATACCGGCCAGCTTGCCGCCCTTCATCAGCACGTCGTTGGGCCATTTCAGCGACAGGCCTTCGCTGCGGCCCGTGACCGCGACGCAGGCGTCATAGACCGCCAAGGCTGCTACAAAACTGCGCAGCGCTGCCTGATCCGGCGCGCCTTCGGGCCGCATCACCAAAGTGGCGGCAAAGTTGCCCTTGGGGTCTTTCCAGTCGCGGCCGCGGCGGCCGCGCCCTTGGGTCTGGCGCAGGGCCAGAATCCATTCCGGGCCTGCCAGATCATCGGCGATGCGGGCGGCCTCGTTCAGGGTGCTGTCAACCTCGGCAAGCACCCGTTTTCCGTATCCTGCTGGCCAGCTCATGCGCGCTCCTTAAGTGCGAAAAGGCCCGGTCGCAAGACCGGGCCTCCTTAGCCTGCTGAAAAGCAGATCAATTTACAAGGGTTGCTGCGGCTGCAGCGGCGGCGCCGTCGATGCCGAACTGGTAGACCACACCCACCAGCATCAGCGCGGCGGAAGCCATCAGAGCAAGCGTCAGAACCGGCGAGCCCTTCGCTTCGACATCATCTTCACCAGTGCCGAAGTACATGTAGAATACGATGCGCAGGTAGTAGAAGGCGCCGATGACAGAAGCGACGGCAGAGGCAATGACCAGCGTCATGAGGCCCGCATCGACACCAGCCTGCCAAACACCGAATTTAGCAAAGAAGCCGAGCATCGGCGGCACGCCTGCCAGCGAGAACATCAGGACCAACACCGCCAGGGCCTTGCCCGGTTCGCGCGAAGCAAACTGGTTCAGGGCCAGGATGTCGGTCACCGGCTTGCCGTCTTTCTCCAGCATCAGGATGAAGGAGAAGGTACCGATGTTCATGGTGACGTAGATCGCCAGGTAGACCAGCATCGCGGTGACGCCTGCCTCGGTGCCCGCGGCCAGGCCGATCATCGCATAGCCCATGTGGGCAATCGACGAGAAAGCCATCAGGCGTTTGATGTCGCGCTGGCCGATTGCCGCGATTGCGCCTAGGAACATCGACAGCACCGACAGCACCACGATGATCTGCTGCCAGTCGGAGATGGCACCGCCGAAGGCGTCAAAAAGCACGCGGGCGAACAGACCCATCGCGGCCACTTTCGGCGCGGTGGCAAAGAAAGCCGTGACCGGGGTCGGCGCGCCCTCATATACGTCGGGGGTCCACATGTGAAAGGGAACCGCCGAAACCTTGAAGGCCATGCCGGAAATCATGAACACGAGGCCAAACAGCATGCCGATGGACATGGACCCATGCTCCGCAACCTGGATGATGCCCGCGAACTGGGTGGTGCCGGCAAAGCCGTAGACCAGCGAGGCGCCGTAAAGCAGCAGGCCGGAGGACAGCGCGCCCAGTACGAAATACTTGAGGCCCGCCTCGGTCGATTTGACGCTGTCGCGGCGCATGGCGGCCACGACATAAAGCGACAGCGACTGCAGCTCGAGCCCCATGTAAAGCGCCATCAGGTCGCCTGCAGAGACCATCATCATCATGCCGACGGCGGCCAAGGCCACCAGGATCGGGTATTCGAACCGCAGCATGCCGCGGCGTGCCATATAGTCCTGGCCGACCAGCAGCACGGCCGCAGCGCCCAGGAGCAGCGCCACCTTGGCAAAGCGCGAGAAGCCGTCGTCGATGAACATGCCGTTGAAGGCGGTCTGGGTACCCGCGCCGGAGGTGCCGATCCAGACGGCGACCACAGCCAGCAGGGCTGCAGTGCTCCAGACCAGCGGAACCGCCAGCTTGTCCTTGCCGGTGTAGACCGCACCGATCAGCGCGCCCATGGCGTAAAGCGCCAGAACGATCTCTGGCAGGATTACAGTAAGATCAGCTTGGATCATCTGCCTGATGCTCCCTTAGTGCGAAGCAATCTGGGTCACGGCGGGCGCAGTGTCCGCAGCAGCCAGAGACTGGTTGAAGTTTGCGATCAGCGCCTCGGTCGAGGGGCTGATGATGTCGGTGACCAGCGACGGGTAGACACCCAGCAGCAGGGTCATGACCACCAGCGGCGCAAAGACAAAACGCTCGCGCGCGGACATGTCCTTAATGCCCATCAGGCTGCCCTTGATCAGGTCGCCGAATACCACCCGGCGGTAGAGCCACAGGGCGTAGCCGGCCGAGAAGATCACACCGGTTGCTGCCACTGCAGTGACCCAGGTGTTTTTCTGGAAGGCGCCCATCAGGGTCAGGAATTCACCGACGAAGCCCGAGGTGCCCGGCAGGCCGACGTTGCCCATGGTGAAGAACATAAAGACCAGCGCGTATGCGGGCATCCGGATCACCAGACCGCCATAGGCGTCGATGTCACGGGTGTGCATGCGGTCATAGATCACACCGACACAGAGGAAGAGCGCGGCGGAGATGAAACCGTGCGACAGCATCTGGAAGATAGCGCCGTCGATGCCCTGCTGGTTGGCGGCAAAGATACCCATGGTGACAAAACCCATGTGCGCCACCGAGGAATAGGCGATCAGCTTCTTCATGTCCTCCTGCACCATCGCCACCAGCGAGGTGTAGACCACCGCAATCGCCGACATCCACAGAACCACATCGGTCATCACGTCGGCGCCGACCGGGAACATCGGCAGTGAGAAGCGCAGGAAGCCGTAGCCGCCCATTTTCAGCAGGATCGCCGCCAGCACCACGGAACCCGCTGTCGGCGCCTGCACGTGTGCGTCCGGCAGCCAGGTGTGCACCGGCCACATCGGCATCTTCACCGCGAAGGAAGCAAAGAAGGCCAGGAACATCAGCGTCTGCGCGCCGCCCACGATGTGCAGCCCCAGCACGTCAAAGGACGCGGCCGAGAAGCTGTGGGTCAGCAGAGTCTCGATATCGGTGGTGCCGGCATCCACATACATGAAGACCATCGCCACCAGCATCAGAACCGAGCCGAAGAAGGTGTAGAGGAAGAATTTGAAGGAGGCGTAGATCCGTTCCTTGCCGCCCCAGATCCCGATGATCAGGAACATCGGAATGAGGCCTGCCTCGAAGAACAGGTAGAACAGCACCAGGTCCAGCGCCATGAAGACGCCCAGCATCAGGGTCTCCAAGAGCAGGAAGGCGACCATGTATTCCTTCACACGGTCCGTGACCGACCAGCTGGCCAGGATGGTCAGCGGCATGATGAAGGTGGTCAGCATCACAAACAGCACCGAGATGCCGTCGACGCCCATCTTGTACTTCAGGCCAAAGATCCACTCCCGGTCCTCAACGAACTGAAAGCCGGTGTTGGCGGGATCGAACTCGAAATAGATGCCCAGGCTCACCAGGAAGGTGATCGTGGTAGCAAAGAGCGCAACATATTTGGCGTTGCGCTGCGCCGCCTTATCCTCGCCGCGCAGGAACAGGGCCAGGATGGCCGCCGCGAGCGCCGGGATGAAGGTGACAATAGAAAGGAGATTGTCCATCAGTGCGCTCCTCCGCCGATCGACATCCAGGTGACCAGGGCTGCAATGCCCAGCACCATCCAGAAGGCATAAGTGAAGATGTACCCGGACTGTGCGCGTCCGGCGAGACGGGTGAAGAAGGGCACAACGCCCATGGCCAGGCCATTGAGGAAGCCGTCGATGGTATTGCCGTCGCCGCGTTTCCAGAAGAAGCGGCCAATGGCAATTGCCGGTTTGACGAAGATCACGTTGTAGATCTCGTCAAAGTACCACTTGTTCAAGAGGAACAGGTACAGCGGGCGCTGCTGCTCTGCCAGGCGCTTGGGCAGCGACGGGTTCCAGATGTAGAACCACAGAGCCAGTACCAGGCCTGCCACCATTGCGGCAAACGGAGACAGCTTCACCCATTTCGGAGCCGCATGCGCATCCTCCAGGATATGGTTGTCCGGCGCGATATACAGCGCGCCCTCACCCGGCTTGCCGGTAAACACATAGTGATGCTCCTCACCATGGGCTTCCGCCTCGGCCACCGGGATGCCGTAGAATTTGCCCACTTGGTCATTGTGGCCAAAGAAGCTGCTGTACCACAGCATGCCCGAGAAGATCGCACCCAGAGACAGAACGCCCAGCGGCACCAGCATGGTCCAGGGGCTTTCGTGCGCGTGGTCATGGGTGTGCTTGTCGCCGCGTGCTTCGCCATAGAAAGTGAGGAACATCAGGCGCCAGGAGTAGAAAGAGGTCATGAAGGCGGCAATCACCAGAGCCCAGAAGCCGAACATAGAACCGCCCGCATAGGCGCTTTCGATGATCGCGTCCTTGGATACGAAGCCCGCAAAGCCGACCCAGCCGCTGAGCGGGATGCCAACGCCAGTGATCGCCAGCGTGCCGATCATCATCGCGCGGAAGGTCCACGGGATCTTTTTGCGCAGCGCGCCATAGTTCCGCATGTCCTGCTCGTGATGCATAGCGTGGATCACCGAACCGGCGCCCAGGAACAGCATCGCTTTGAAGAAGGCGTGGGTGAACAGGTGGAACATCGCCGCCGAGTACATGCCGACGCCTGCGGCCACGAACATGTAGCCCAGCTGAGAGCAGGTTGAATAGGCGATCACGCGCTTGATGTCGTTCTGCACCAGGCCGACGGTGGCTGCAAAGAAGGCTGTCGCGGCGCCAAGCACGGTGATGAAGGCAGTTGCGTCAGGTGCAAACTCCATCAGCGGCGACATGCGGCAGACCAGGAACACGCCCGCGGTCACCATGGTGGCCGCGTGGATCAGCGCCGACACAGGGGTCGGGCCTTCCATCGCGTCCGGCAGCCAGGTGTGCAGGATCAGCTGCGCCGATTTGCCCATGGCACCGACGAACAGCAGGAAGGCCAGCAGGTTCGCCGCGTTCCATTCGGTCCACAGGAAGGAGACCTGGGTTTCCGCCAGCGTGGGGGCAGCGGCAAAAATGTCGGACAGGTTGATGCTGTCGGTCAGGAAGAACAGGCCGAAGATCCCCAGCGCAAAGCCGAAGTCGCCGACACGGTTCACGATGAAGGCTTTCATCGCCGCGGCATTGGCCGTGGGCTTGCGGTAGTAGAAGCCGATCAGCAGGTAGGAGGCGACACCAACGCCTTCCCAGCCAAAGAACATCTGCACCAGGTTGTCGGAAGTCACCAGCATCAGCATCGCGAAGGTGAAGAACGACAGATAGGCAAAGAAGCGCGGCTTATAGCTTTCGCCCTCTTTCCACTGCGGGTCATGGTCCATGTAGCCGAAGGAATAGAGGTGCACGAGCGAGGACACCGTGGTGATCACGATCAGCATGATCGCGGTCAGACGGTCCAGGCGGATCGCCCAGTCGGTGGACAGCGTGCCGCTTTCAATCCAGCGCAGGATCTGGATGGTCTCGGTCTGCCCGTCAAAGGTCAGGAAGGTGATCCAGCTGAGCAGTGCGGCCAGAAACAGCAGCGCCGTGGCGGTTACTGTGGCGGCTTTCTCGCCGATCATCTTGTGGCCGAAGCCGCAGATGATCGCGCCAACCAGCGGGGCGAAGAGGAGGATGGTTTCCATGTTTCTTTAGCCCTTCATCACGTTGACGTCTTCGACGGCGATGGTGCCGCGGTTGCGGAAGAAACAGACCAGGATCGCAAGGCCGATGGCGGCCTCAGCCGCGGCCACGGTCAGCACGAACAGGGTAAAGACCTGCCCCACCAGATCCCCCAGGAAGCTGGAGAAGGCCACCAGGTTGATGTTCACCGCCAGAAGCATCAGTTCGATGCTCATCAGCAGGATGATCACGTTCTTGCGGTTCAGGAAGAGCCCGAAGATGCCGATGACGAACAGCGTCGCCGCGACGGTCAGATAATGTTCAAGTCCGATCATTGGATCAAAGCCCCTGCCCCGGTTTCACGTCCTTGAGCTCCATCGCCGCGGCCGGGTCGCGCATCATCTGGGCAACCACGTCCTGGCGCTTGACGTCCTGGCGGTGGCGCAGCGTCAGCACAATCGCGCCGATCATCGCCACCAGCAGGATCAGGCCTGCCAGCTGGAACAGAAGGAAATATTGATCATAGATGATGAGGCCCAGGGCCTCGGTGTTGTGGCGGTCGGCGGGCACCGGATTGGCCAGCAGCTCGGGCGCCTTATGGGCGGTTTCCCAGACGCCGAAGGCCATCACGAACTGCATCAGGATCACCAGGCCGATCAGCAGCGCCAGCGGCATGTATTTTGCCATCTCCGCCTTCAGCTCAGCAAAGTCCACATCCAGCATCATCACCACAAACAGGAACAGCACCGCGACTGCGCCCACGTAGACGATGACCAGCAGCATGGCGACGAACTCCGCCCCCAGCAGCACAAACAGCCCGGCCGAGGAAAGGAAGGCCAGAATCAGCCACAGTACCGAATGCACCGGCTGGCGGCTGATCACGGTGAACAGCCCGCCGGTGATGGCGCTGATGGCGAAGAGGTAGAAGGCAAAAACGCTCATGTCTCATCGTCCCTTTTGTCGTCCATGGCCTCTTGCGCCAGATCCAGCGCCCGGTTCATGGCCGGGATGCCGGCAAAGACCGACATCTGTCCGATCGTTTCCACGATCTCTTGTTTCTTGGCGCCTGCTTCCAAAGCGTGGCGCACGGTCTGGCGCACGGCACTGTCAGCCTGTGCGCCCTGCATTGTCAGCCCGGCCAGTGTCAGCAGCAGCCGGGTTTTGGCATCCAGCCCGTCCTTGTTGACGGTGTTGCCGAACATCATTTCCATGACCTCTTTGGGCATGGTCGGCCACAGGGCCTCGAACCCTTTCGGAGAAAAGCTCTCCAGCGCCGGGTTCAGCGCCTTGGCCATCTCCTGGGCCTGGGCCATCATGGCCTCAAAAGGGTTCTTGGGATCGGTCATCGGTACGGCGCGTCGATTTCCAGGTTGCGGGCAATCTCGGCTTCCCAGCGCTCGCCGTTGGCCAGGAGCTTTTCCTTGTCGTAGAACAGCTCTTCGCGGGTCTCGGTGGCAAACTCGAAGTTCGGGCCTTCGACGATCGCATCCACCGGGCAGGCTTCCTGGCAGAAGCCGCAGTAGATGCATTTGGTCATGTCGATGTCATATCGCGTGGTGCGGCGGCTGCCGTCCTCGCGCGGTTCCGCGTCAATGGTGATCGCCTGCGCCGGGCAGACAGCCTCGCACAGCTTGCAGGCAATGCAGCGCTCCTCGCCGTTCGGATAGCGGCGCAGCGCGTGCTCACCGCGGAAGCGGGGCGACAGCGGGCCCTTCTCGTGCGGGTAGTTCAGGGTGGCCTTGGGCGCGAAGAAATACTTCAGCCCCAGTTTGAAGCCGACCCAGAAATCCTGCAGCAGGAAGTATTTGGCGGCGCGGGTATAGTCGATGTTCGCCATCGGTCAGCCTCCCACGGTCCAGCGGGCGAAGATGCCCCAGAACCAGTCAAATTTTGCAGCAAAGGACACGAAGACCACCCAGGCCAGCGAGAACGGCAGGAACACTTTCCAGCCCAGGCGCATCAGCTGGTCGTAGCGGTAGCGCGGGGTGATCGCCTTTACCATTGCGAAGAGGAAGAAGAAGAACGCCATCTTGCCAACCATCCACAGGACGCCATCGGGCAGGCCCGGGATCGGGGACAGCCAGCCGCCGAAGAACAGCAGGGTTGTCAGGGCGCACATCAGGAAGATGGCGATGTATTCGCCGGCCATGAACAGAAGGAACGGGGTGGCCGAGTATTCCACCTGGTAGCCCGCCACCAGTTCCGATTCCGCTTCCGGCAGGTCGAACGGCGGGCGGTTGGTTTCCGCCAGCGCCGAGATGAAGAACAGGAAGACCATCGGGAAATGCGGGATCCAGTACCAGTTCAGCAGGCCCAGATCGCCGTCCTGCGCGCGCACGATGTCGCCGAAGTTCATGGAACCGGTGGAGATGATCACGCCGATGATGATCAGGCCGATGGACACCTCGTAGGAGATCATCTGCGCAGCAGAGCGCAGCGAGCCCAGGAACGGGTATTTCGAGTTCGACGCCCAGCCGCCCATAATCACGCCGTAGACCTCAAGCGAGGAGACGGCGAAGACATAAAGGATGGCGACGTTGATGTCCGACAGAACCCAGCCGTCGTTGAAGGGGATCACCGCCCAGGCGATCATCGCCAGCACGAAGGACGTCATCGGCGCCAGGATAAAGACCGTGCGGTCGGCGCCGGCCGGGATCACTACCTCTTTCACCACATATTTCAGCGCGTCGGCCACCGATTGCAGCAGGCCGTAGACGCCCACCACGTTCGGGCCCCGGCGCATCTGGACTGCGGCCCAGATCTTGCGGTCCCCGTAGACGAGGAACAGGAGCGAGATCATCACAAAGGCAACAACTGCAAGCACTTGCGCCAGGATCAGAACAGCGATGCCGCCTGGAGTGTTAAAGAAATCAGCCATAGGTCCTCACACCGTGGGTATTCCGTTCTCCGCGCAATCCGCGACCACGACTTCGGCGTCGATGGTGCGCAGGCCGCGCGGAAGAGAGGGCGAAATCAGATAAACCGCATCAGCGGTCCGGCTGCCCCCTGCCTGTTTCGTTGTTGTGCGCACATGGCGCGCAAACCCGTAGCCCCGGATCAGCGCGTATTGCGCGGCGGCGCATTCCGCATAGTCATCAAGGTGTTCCTGCACGGCCGCGCCGCGCATGGAGACGTGAAATTGCACCAGATCGCCCTCCAGCAGGCTGGTTTCCACCCCTTCGTATACCGGGGCGGGCCGCTCACCTTCGCTGCCGGGCGCCATTGCGCAAGCGGCCAGCAGGAAGGGTGTTATGAGGGCGAAGCGGATCATTCGGCGGCCAGGGCTCCAGTTTCGCGGGCTTTCACGCCGGCCGAAAGCTCCGCCATCAGCTGGGATGCGCGGGCAATCGGGTTGGTCAGGTAGAAGTCGCGGACCGCGGGCAGGAAATCGGCCTTGCCAAGCTTGTCCTGCTCCAACGCTTCGCCTTCCTTTTCGGCTACTTCGTCGATCTTCGCCAGATGCGGCACTTCGGCAACCAGGGCCTGGCGCAGCTGGGCCAGCGAGTCATACTCCAGTTTGGCATCCGCTTCGGCGCTGAGCGCACGCAGAATGGCCCAGTTTTCCTTGGCCTCACCCGGTGCAAAGCTGGCGCGCATGGCCAGCTGCGGGCGGCCCTCGGTGTTTACAAACAGGCCGTTTTCCTCGGTGTAGGCCGCGCCCGGCAGGATCACGTCGGCGCGGTGCGCGCCGCGGTCGCCGTGGGAGCCCTGGTAGATCACAAATGCACCAGCGTCGATTTCGACCTCATCAGCGCCCAGGTTGTAGATCACCTCAGCCCCGTCGATGGCGGCAGCCATGCCGCCCTCGGTCACCGCGCCGATGTCCATCGCGCCAACACGGGAAGCCGCGGTGTGCAGGACCATGAGCTTGGAACCGGTGTCTTCGGCCAGTTTCTGCGCCGCGGCCAAAACCGCCAGGCCATCGGCTTCGCGCAGTGCGCCCTGCCCCACGATCACCACAGAGGGCGCATCCTTGACGGCGCCGTATTCCTTGCCCAACAGGCTTTCCAGCGCGGCACGGTCGGTGCCGACATGGGCATATTCATAGGTCAGGTCCACCGGCTGGCCGACCAGGCCAACCTGAGCGCCGTTCAGCCAAGCCTTGCGGATGCGGGCGTTCAGTACCGGCGCCTCGTCGCGCGGGTTGGTGCCGATCAGCTGGATGAACTTGGCGTTGTCGATATCCTCGACTGTGGCAGTGCCGGAGTAGCCCGCGCGGTTGCCTATCGGCAGGCGGGCGTTGTCGGTGCGGCATTCCACCTTGCCACCCAGCCCTTCGACCAGTTGTTTAAGAGCGAAAGCTGCCTCGACCGGCACCAGATCGCCAATCAGGCCCGCGACCTTTTTGCCCTTCATAGCGTTTGCGGCTGCTGTCAGAGCTTCCGGCCAAGTTGCTGGCTTCAGCTTGCCGTCAACCCGCACATAGGGGCGGTCCAGGCGCTGGCGGCGCAGGCCGTCCCAGACAAAGCGGGTCTTGTCGCTGATCCATTCCTCGTTCACGCCGTCATGGTTGCGCGGCATGATGCGCATCACTTCGCGGCCCTTGGTATCGACGCGGATGTTCGAGCCAAGCGCGTCCATCACGTCGATGGTTTCGGTCTTGGTCAGCTCCCACGGACGGGCGGTGAAGGCGTAAGGCTTGGAGGTCAGCGCGCCAACCGGGCAGAGGTCGATGATATTGCCCTGCAGGTTCGATTGCAGCGTCTGGTTCAGATAGGAGGTGATCTCAGCATCTTCGCCGCGCCCGGTTTGGCCCATCTGAGTGATGCCCGCGACCTCAGTCGTGAAACGGACGCAGCGGGTGCAGGAAATACAGCGGGTCATGGTGGTGGAGACCAGCGGGCCGAGGTCCAGATCATCCACCGCGCGCTTGGCTTCCTTGAAGCGGCTGCCCGACAAGCCATAGGCCATCGCCTGGTCCTGCAGGTCGCACTCGCCGCCCTGGTCGCAGATCGGGCAGTCCAGCGGGTGGTTGATCAGCATGAATTCCATCACGCCTTCGCGGGCCTTCTTGACCATCGGCGAGTTGGTTTTCACCTGCGGCGCCTGGCCTTCGGGGCCGGGGCGCAGGTCGCGCACCTGCATGGCGCAGGAGGCTGCGGGCTTGGGCGGGCCGCCAACGACCTCCACCAGGCACATGCGGCAGTTGCCGGCAATCGACAGGCGCTCGTGGTAGCAGAAGCGCGGGATCTCGACACCGGCCTCCTCACAGGCCTGGATCAGGGTCATCGCCCCATCCACCTCGATCTCGGTTCCGTCAATGTTGATCTTGCGGAGGTCAGACATGGTCTATTTCGCCCTCAGTAACACGCCGATCGCGCTGTTCTTTTCGATTTCCGCGCGGCCATAGGCGCAGAAGGTTTCCGGTTGGCCGTAGTCAACGCCGTTTTGCGCAAGGAGCTTCTCTCCCTTGGCGCGCATCCGGGCCTTTTCGACATCAGAGTCGATGTAGGCGCGGATTTCCGCGTCCGAGTAACCCAGCTCGTTGGCCCGCGCCTTGAGCCGGCGCAATTCGCCCAGCCCTTTCAGGTAACGCGGTGCGATCCGGTCGCAGTGGTCGGCCACTTCCTTGGCGACAGCGACGGCAAACAGCGGGTCTTCGATTTCCTGCACTTCGCGCAGCGAAGGCTTGGCAAGCGCCGCGGCAGGCAGGGCAACAACAGTGGACAGGGCAATGGCAATCACGGCACGCATGGCTAGGATCTCCTTCATGATGGAGATGCCACTGCGCAAACGCAGCGCGCTGCTATTCAATAGCAGCCGGGCTTTCAGACCCGGATATGCCCGAATTCCGCTCACGGATTGCAGGTTCCCTGGAAGATGGCGCGCCCATCCGTGAGTGTCAGCTGGGCCTCTTCGTCCATCGGGTCGGCAACCCAGGCAATCTTGGACGAGCCGTAGTTCTGCACGCAATACTTGGTGCCGCCATGCGCCGCAGCCTCGCGTGCGCCCTTAATCGAGCGGCCGGCGTTTTTGATCTCAATGGAGAACGTGGCCGGATCCGTTTTCTTGTCGATTGGTTTCGCTTTAACCTTGAAGGGCACCCCGTCATAGACGGGCCGGTTGCTGGTAGCGGTTGAACCGCAAGCCGCGAGGGCTGCCACGGCCACAAGGCCGGCAATAGGAAAAAATTTCATTCCCGTGGTCCCGTTACGGAGCCTGCAAATGAGGCCCGCTCGTTTATTGGTTGCCAGGCCGCTCAAAACACTGCCGCCAAAGTCAAAAGCGCCAAGCCGCCCATGCAAGCCCAGCCGATAACATAAAATACAGAGCGCAGCCCGCCATGCGGTTTGCCGCTGCCTTGCAGGTGAATCAAGATCATGATCACCCGCGAGACAAGTGCCAGCGAGGCCAGCAGGTTGACCCAGAACGGTGCCGCACCTGCCAGGATGGCCGCCAGGGTTACGGTCAGGAACGCCGGCAGCGTCTCGCAGCCGTTCAGGTAGGCCCGGTTCAGGCGATAGGCCTTTTCCGCATAGTCTTCTTCCGGCGTGGCCCCCGGAGCGAGACCCGCCTTTTGCTTGGCAAGTGCCGAGAACGGCGACAGCGCCAGGATGATCAGGGTAAAGATCACCAGCGCAGCCAAAGCGTGGGAGTATGCGGAGAAGGCTTCCATCGGTTACTCAGCCGCCATCGCGCCCATACGGCCAGTCTTTTGAGCCTTGATACGGTCTTCGATTTCCTCGCGGAAGTTCTTGATCAGGCCCTGGATCGGCCAGGCCGCCGCGTCGCCAAGAGCGCAGATAGTGTGGCCTTCGACCTGCTTGGTCACGTCCCACAGCATGTCGATCTCTTCCAGCTCGGCCTCGCCCTTCACCAGGCGGTCCATGACGCGCATCATCCAGCCGGTGCCTTCGCGGCAGGGGGTGCACTGGCCGCAGCTTTCGTGCTTGTAAAACTTGGACAGGCGCCAGATTGCCTTAATGATGTCGGTCTGCTTGTCCATCACGATCACCGCCGCGGTGCCAAGGCCAGAACCAAGCTCGCCGCGCAGGTAGTCGAAGTCCATGATGGCGTCGCGCATGTTTTCGCCGCGCACACACGGGACGGAGGAGCCGCCGGGGATTACGGCCAGCAGGTTGTCCCATCCGCCGCGGATGCCGCCGCAATGCTTTTCGATCAGCTCTTCAAAGGAGATCGACATCGCTTCTTCAACAACACAAGGGTTGTTGACGTGGCCGGAGATCGCAAACAGCTTGGTGCCTGCGTTGTTCTGACGGCCGAAGGAGGCAAACCAGTCTGCACCGCGGCGCAGGATGGTGGGCACCACCGCAATGGATTCCACGTTGTTCACAGTGGTCGGACAGCCGTAAAGGCCTGCGCCTGCCGGGAACGGAGGCTTCATCCGGGGCATGCCCTTCTTGCCTTCAAGGCTTTCGATCAGCGCGGTTTCCTCGCCGCAGATATAGGCCCCTGCACCGTGGTGCAGGAACACGTCGAAATCCCAGCCTGAACCGGCTGCGTTTTTGCCCAGGAGGCCTTGGTCATAAGCCTCATCAATGGCCGCCTGCAGCGCCTCGCGCTCGCGGATGTATTCACCGCGCAGGTAGATGTAGCAGGTATGCGCGTTCATCGCGAAAGAGGCGATCAGCGCCCCCTCGATCAGCGTATGCGGATCATGGCGCATGATTTCCCGGTCCTTGCAGGTGCCGGGTTCGGATTCGTCGGCGTTGATCACCAGGTACGCCGGGCGGCCGTCGCTTTCCTTGGGCATGAAGGACCATTTCAGACCCGTGGGGAAGCCCGCGCCGCCGCGGCCGCGCAGACCGGAATCCTTCATGGTCTGAATGATCCAGTCGCGGCCCTTTTCGATCAGCCCTGCGGTGCCGTCCCAATGGCCGCGCGCCTTGGCGCCCGCCAGAGTGCGTTCGTGCATGCCGTAGAGGTTGGTAAAGATCCGGTCCTGATCCTTCAGCATGTGTGCCTACCTTTGGCTGTTTTGGCGCATGCGCCAGAGTTGAAATATGTTGACCAAGGCATAGATCATGCCTGCCAGCGCGGCGAAGTCGAACAGCAGCGCAAAGCGCCCCGGCAGCCCCAGCATGGGGCCGATGAACAGCGACAGCACGACCCACAGCGAAATGGTCCCGGCAATCACAAGCGCGATGTGCCGGCCCTTAGCTGCGATAGCCTGGTCCTGTTCCTTGCTCATCTGTTCCCTATCACCCGGACGCGGCCCCGCTGGGCCGCCCCCTCATCAGTCTTCTTCTTCGTAGAGGCCTTCGTCCTTGGCTCGTTTGGCGAATTCGGTTTCATCGCCAACCTGCAGCCGCTTGGCCTGTTCGATCCAGCCGTCGCGTTGAATGCGCCCCTTGAACTTGAGCCGCGCATCGACCCAGGCCACCTCGGCCTCGGTCCAGTCGGCAATCTGGTCAAAGTGGAAGAAACCCAGATCGTTGAGTTTCTCTTCCAGCTTCGGCCCCACGCCTTTGAGCAGCTTGAGGTCATCCGGCAGGCCGCCACGGGCTTCTTTCAGAACTTCCGGCTCTTTTTCTTCGGCAGCAGGAGCCTCTTCTTTCTTCACTTCCGCCGCCTGCTTAACGGCGGGCTTCGGCGCCTCGGGAGCTTTGGGCGGCGCATCCGCGGCAGCACGTCCAGCCACAACACCGTCTTTGCCGACCCAGGGGGTCAGCAGCGGCACTTCATCGCCCTGGATGCGCTTGACGCCGTCCTTGATGTCCATCGCCAGCTGCACCGATGCATTGTACTGGGTTTTGCCGCTGTCAAACTCGGTCAACGAGGTAAGGCCCGATTTCGGCTCAGCCGCATAACGGCCGTTCTGCGGGCCCGGTGCCACGACCTTGCCTGCGGCCAGATCGTCCAGCAGCTTGGTAAAGCTCTCGACGGTCAGGTCTTCGTAGTAATCCTTGCCGATCTGCGCCATCGGAGCGTTGGTGCAAGCACCCAGGCACTCGACCTCTTCCCAGGTGAACTTGCCGTCCGCCGACAGGGTGTGCGGCTTCTCGGCGATCTTTTCCTTGCAGACCGCAACCAGGTCCTCGGCGCCGCAGATCATGCAGGACGTGGTGCCGCAGATCTGAACATTGGCAACAGAACCGGTCGGTTGCATCTGGAACATGAAGTAGAAGGAACAAACCTCCAGCACCCGGATATAGGCCATGCCAAGCATGTCGGCGATGTGCTCAATCGCGGGTTTGGTGACCCAGCCTTCCTGCTCCTGCGCACGCCACAAAAGCGGAATGACCGCGGAGGCCTGGCGGCCCTCAGGGTATTTAGTGATTTGCGCCTCAGCCCAGGCCTGGTTGGCCGGGGTGAAGGCAAAGCTGTCGGGTTGTTCAGAGTGCAAACGACGGAGCATTACTTCACCTTCACCCAAGTGCATTCAGAGTTGCTTTTGTACATCAGAGCACGTTTCTGGCGGCCGCTGCCCAAGGTAAAGAGCGGCTCGAAACCGTCCAATTCAACCTTGTCTTTACGCTTACAACCTTGACGCGCCGTTTTCTGCAGGCCCTCAAACGTCGAAAAAATGACCGAATGGGAGGCCGCATCCACGGAATTTTTGGGCGGCGATTGCAGCAATCTGACAAGATTGGCATTTTTTGCGCTGCGCAGGTCGGAGCATGCATCCTGCTTGATCAAGCAGTGTTTGCCCGCTGCAGCAGCCGAGCCTGCCGCAAAAACGAGACCAAGTGCGCAAACGGAGAGAATTGTCTTCAACGGTCAATCTCCCCGAACACGACGTCCATGGTGCCGATGATGGCGGCGACGTCGGCCAGCTGGTGGCCCTTGGCAACGTGGTCCATCGCCTGCAGGTGCAGGAAGCCCGGCGCGCGGATCTTGGAGCGGTAGGGTTTGTTGGACCCGTCTGCCACCAGATAGACGCCGAACTCACCCTTGGGCGCCTCGACGGCGGCGTAAACCTCGCCAGCAGGGACGTGGAAGCCTTCGGTGTAAAGCTTGAAATGGTGGATCAGGCTTTCCATCGAGGTCTTCATGTCGCCGCGCTTGGGCGGGGTCAGCTTGCCGCGGGCCAGCACGTCGCCGGTGGCTTCGCGCAGCTTGTGGATCGACTGGCGGATGATCGACAGCGACTGGCGCATCTCTTCCATGCGGCAGAGGTAGCGGTCATAGCAGTCGCCGTTCTTGCCAACCGGGATCTGGAAGTCGAATTCATCGTAGCATTCATAGGGCTGCGCGCGGCGCAGGTCCCAGGCGAGGCCGGAGCCGCGCACCATGACGCCCGAGAAGCCGTATTTCTGAATGTCGTCCTCGGTCACCACACCGATGTCGCAGTTGCGCTGCTTGAAGATGCGGTTTTCGGTCAGAAGGCCGTCGATATCGTCGAGAACGCGGGGGAATTCGATCGCCCATTCCTCGATATCGTCGATCAGCTGGTCCGGCAGGTCCTGATGCACGCCGCCAGGGCGGAAGTAGGCCGCGTGCAGGCGTGCGCCGCAGGCCCGCTCGTAGAAAATCATCAGCTTTTCGCGCTCTTCAAAGCCCCAGAGCGGCGGGGTCAGCGCGCCGACGTCCATCGCCTGCGTGGTGACGTTCAGCAAGTGGTTCAGGATGCGGCCGATTTCCGAATAGAGCACCCGGATCAGCTGGCCGCGGCGCGGCACCTCGGTGCCGGTCAGCTTTTCGATGGCCAGGCACCAGGCGTGTTCCTGGTTCATCGGCGCCACGTAATCGAGGCGGTCGAAATACGGAAGGTTCTGCAGGTAGGTGCGGCTTTCCATCAGCTTTTCGGTGCCGCGGTGCAACAGGCCGATATGCGGGTCGCAGCGCTCGACGATCTCGCCGTCAAGCTCCAGCACCAGACGCAGAACGCCGTGTGCCGCAGGGTGCTGCGGGCCGAAGTTGATGTTGAAGTTGCGGATCTTCTGCTCGCCGTTCAGCGCGTCAACGCTGCCGTCGTCAAATTTGGAGCCGTCCATCATTTTGAACCTCCATGCGCCTTTTGGCGCGCCGGCACGCGGATACGCACACCTTCAGATTTCTTGAAAAAGGGCACAGCCGCGCCCAGCAGCGCCGCGCAGCCCGCCAGCAAAGCACCCGCTTCGGCCAGAGGTTCAAACCACATCAGCTTGCCTCCTCTTTCTTCTCGTCGCCCGGCAGGATGTATTCGGCACCTTCCCAGGGGCTCATGAAGTCGAATTGGCGGTATTCCTGCACCAGTTTCACCGGTTCATAGACCACGCGCTTCTGCGCCTCGTCATAGCGGACCTCGGTATAGCCGGTGGTCGGGAAGTCCTTGCGCAGCGGATAGCCGCGGAAGCCGTAGTCGGTGAGGATCCGGCGCAAGTCCGGATGGCCTGTGAACAGGATGCCGAACATGTCGTAGACTTCGCGTTCGAACCAGTTGGCCGAGGGGTGCACAGCGACAATCGAGGGCACCATCTCATCCTCGCGGATCGAGGCGCGCAGGCGGATCCGCTGGTTCCGGTACATCGACAGGAAATGGTAGACCACGTCGAACCGTTTGCCGCGCTCGGGGTAGTCGACCGCGGTGATGTCGACCAGGGTCGAAAACTTGCAGTTCGGGTCGGCCTTCAGGAACTCCGCCAGGCCGGCGATATTCGCAGGGGCGACATCGATGTTGAGTTCGTCAAAGGCAACATCCCAGGCCACCACGCAATCGGGACGCTTGGCTTCGATTTGGGCGCCGAGTTCTTTCAGTGCTTCGCTCATCTCTCTCCCGCCCCTCTTAGCGCACCAAAGTGCCGGTGCGGCGGATTTTGCGCTGCAGCTGCATCAGGCCGTACAGCAGCGCCTCCGCGGTCGGCGGGCAGCCGGGCACGTAGACGTCAACCGGCACAACCCGGTCGCAGCCGCGCACCACGGAATAGCTGTAGTGATAATAGCCGCCGCCGTTGGCGCAGGAACCCATCGAGATCACGTAGCGCGGCTCGGGCATCTGGTCATAGACCTTGCGCAGAGCTGGTGCCATCTTGTTGGTGAGCGTGCCCGCAACGATCATCACATCCGACTGGCGCGGCGAGGCGCGCGGGGCGATGCCGAAACGTTCAGCGTCATAGCGCGGCATCGAGGTGTGCATCATCTCAACCGCGCAGCATGCCAGGCCAAAAGTCATCCAGTGCAGTGAGCCGGTGCGGGCCCAGTTAATGATGTCTTCGGCCGAAGTCAGCAGGAAACCTTTATCCTGCAGCTCAGCATTGAGGGCCTGGGTGACAACTTCCTTGTCCACACCGGCAGTGTTGGGTCCGGTCATCACTGCCATTCCAGCGCCCCTTTCTTCCACTCATAGGCGAATCCGATGGTCAGCACGCCGAGGAAAACCATCATCGACCAGAAGCCGGTGTCGCTGATGTCCTTGAAACCGACGGCCCAGGGAAACAGGAAGGCGATTTCCAAGTCAAAAATGATGAAGAGAATCGACACCAGGTAGAACCGGACATCGAATTTCATACGGGCGTCATCGAAGGCGTTGAAACCGCATTCATAGGCGCTGACCTTTTCCGGGTCCGGGTTGCGGACCGCCAGCACAACGGCTGCCAGGATCAGGACGGTCCCCAAACCTGCCGCGACGGCCAGAAAGACCAGGATCGGCAGGTATTCCCTCAACATCTCTTCCAAGAGCAGCTCCTTTCCCCGGCGGTTCCCCGCGCGACGTCAATTGGCGTGTTGATTTGTCCCGTGCATACCCCCCCGCCCCCACAGCGTCAACTAAGGCAAGGTTAATCAACAAGGGTTTGTGACAGTAAAAAGCACAGCCGCAACATGCATGTAATTCCCTAGCAAATTCATAAGAAAAGCGGCCGCACCGCAAAGTGCAGCCGCCGTCGAAAGGCGAGTCAAAAATGCCGGTTTTCAGCCTTGCCAAACGGGTTTGCGTTTTTCGAAGAACGCGCTGATCCCCTCTTGCGCCTCTTCGCCCTCCCAGCGCTCCACAAGCGCCTTGATTGTATGGTCAATCACTGTGCCGTCCAGGCGCGGCCCCAGATCGCGCGCCAGCTTCTTGGCTGCCGCGACCGCGCCGGGCGCACAGGCTAAGTAAGGCGCGACTTCTGCCTCTACCGCATCTGCAAGCTGATCCGCCGGCACTGTTTTCGCCAGCAAGCCCAGTTCCACTGCCTCTGCCGCGTCGAACAGCCGGGCGGACATAAACACCCTTCGCGCCTTGGCCTCGCCCATCCGGGCAATCACATAGGGGCCGATGGTGGCGGGAATCAGCCCCAGCCTGGTCTCCGTCAGTCCCATCTTCAGATGATCGGCGCCGATCGCCACGTCGCACACAGACGCCATACCAACTCCGCCGCCAAAGGCGTTGCCCTGCAACGCCCCGATCAGCGGTTTCGGCAGTGTGTTGAGCGCCATCAGCATCTCGGCCAGAACCCGCGCCTCACGGGCCCGGGTTTCTGCATCCGCATCCATCTGCGCCCGCATCCAGCCCAGATCGCCGCCCGCGCAGAAGCTCTTGCCCGCGCCATTGAGCACCACCACCCGGACGGAGCTGTCACCGGCCAGCTGCCCGGCCGCTTGCGTCAGCTCCTGCAGCATCTGGCCCGACATCGCGTTGTGCTTCTCCGGGCGGTTCAGGGTCAGGGTGCAAACGCCACGGGCATCGGTTTCCAGCGTGATTGTCTCAAACATCCTATTTCTCCGATTAACTCATACTACGCATGGCGCGGGCCATCGCGGCAGCCTGCTCCAGCATCTCCAGGTCCAAGCCCGTCTCATAGCCTAGCCCGGTCAGGCGCTTGTGAACCGCCTCGGTTGCCACATTGCCTGCCGCCCCGGGCGCATAGGGGCAGCCGCCGAGCCCGCCGGCAGCGGCATCAAACACCCGAACGCCCTGCGCCAGCGAGGCCTCGATATTATCCAGCGCCCGGCCTGCGGTGTCATGAAAGTGGCCCGCCAGGCTGGCCGCCGGCACCCGCCCCGTGACTGCCTTCAGCATAGCTGTGACCGCCTCCGGTGTGCCCTGGCCGATAGTGTCGCCCAGCGAGACCTCATAGCAGCCCAAAGAAAACAACCGTTCTGCGACCTCTGCCACCTTCTCTGGTGCAGTCGGCCCGTCGTAGGGGCAATCCGTCACGCAAGACACATAGCCCCGCACCGGCAGCCCGATCTCTTTGGCGGCATCAAGAATGGGCAGGAAGCGGGCGATACTCTCCTCGATGCTGGCGTTGATATTGGCCCTGGAGAAACCTTCCGAAGCCGAGGCGAATACCGCGATCTCATCCGCCTTGGCGGCAACTGCATCCTCGTAGCCGCGCATATTGGGAGTCAGAGCCGCATAACGCACGCCAGGTGCGCGGGAAATGCCCGCCAGCACCTCGGCGCTGCCTGCCATCTGCGGCACCCATTTGGGCGAAACAAAGCTGGCCACCTCGATGCGCTTGAATCCGGCGCGGCTCAGGCAGTCGGTCAGCGCCACCTTTTCAGCAACCGGTATTTCGCGCTTTTCATTCTGCAGCCCGTCGCGCGGGCCAACCTCGAAGATTTCGGCAAATTCGCCCATGGAATGCCCTCCGGCTTCATCTTTCCAAAAATACTCAATCCGCAGCGGGGACGGCAGGCGAGCCGCCCCGGATCCGGGTCAGCCGCCTTCGTCTTCCAGCCGCACCAGCGCTGCGCCGGCCTCAACCTGGTCGCCAGCAGCGGCCAGGACCTCGGCCACCACGCCGTCGCGGGCCGCCAGAAGCGAATGCTCCATTTTCATCGCTTCCAGAATGGCGAGCCGGTCACCTTCTTTCACCGCCTGGCCGGCCTCTGCAAAGACCGCCTTGACCAGACCGGGCATCGGCGCCTCGATCACATTGCTGTCGCCGCCTGCAGCCGCATCACGGTCCAGCGGATCAATGGCTGTGAACTCCAGCCCATAAGCATCATGCACGGTGATCAATGGCCCCGACTGCGAAACAGCCGGCATCCGGCGCTCGTCAATGCGCCACTGGCCCTGGCTGCGCTCCGCCACGACGGTTTCGCCATCAACGGTCCAAAGCTGCCGGTCCGGCCCGTCCACCTGCACGTCAGCGGTGAACTCCTCGCCCGCATGGGAAAGAGTGACAGCCCGGTGCAAAGGCGCCCAGAGGGTGAAACCAGTGTCAGGCGCAGCCTCCACCAGATCCAGCGCCACCATGCCAGCCGCCGCCTTGTGGCGCAGCTCCACCACCGGCGCCGCGGTCAGCGCGTCCAGATCACGGGCAATCAGGCCGGTGTCCACCTCGCCGTTGGCAAAGCCCTCATGCGCAGCCAGCGCGCCAAGGAAGGCCAGGTTAGTGACGGTGCCGCCAACTTGCGTTTCCTCCAGCGCGCGTGCCAGCCGCGACAGCGCCACCTTGCGGGTAGAGCCATGCACGATCACCTTGGCGATCATCGGGTCGTACCAAGGGCTGATGGTATCCCCTGCCCGTACGCCGCTGTCGGCGCGGGCCTCTGCCGGGAAGGACAGATGCGTCAGCGTGCCGGTTGCAGGCAGGAAGCCTTTGGGCACGTCCTCCGCATAAAGCCGTGCCTCAAACGCGTGGCCGGTGATCGAGAGGTCTTCCTGTTTTGCCGGGAGCTTCTCGCCGGAAGCAACGCGCAGCTGCCAATCCACCAGGTCGACACCGGTGATCAGCTCCGTGACCGGGTGCTCGACCTGCAGGCGGGTGTTCATTTCCATGAACCAGAATCCGTCGGGGCGCAGCCCGCCGGAGCCATCGACGATGAATTCCACCGTGCCTGCGCCCTTGTAGCCGATGGCTTCGGCCGCGCGCACGCCGGCCTGCCCCATTGCCTCGCGCATCTCCGCAGTCATGCCCGGCGCCGGGGCCTCCTCGATCACCTTCTGATGGCGCCGCTGCAGGGAGCAGTCGCGCTCGAACAAATGCACCGCGGTTTCGCCGTCGCCAAAGACTTGAACTTCGATATGCCGCGGCTGCTGGATGTATTTCTCGATCAATACATCCGGGTTGCCAAAGGCCGTGGTCGCTTCTCCTTGCGCGCTTTGCAGCGCGTCAGAGAAATCCTCCGGCTGCTCTACCAGGCGCATCCCCTTGCCGCCGCCGCCCGCAACCGCCTTGATCAGCACCGGATAGCCGATTTCCTCTGCTTGCGCAGCCAGGAACGCCGCATCCTGATTGGCACCGTGATAGCCCGGCACCACCGGCACCCCGGCCTCTTCCATCAGCGCTTTGGCCGCATCTTTCAGACCCATCTTGCGGATCGCCCCGGCCGAGGGTCCAATAAAAGTGAGGCCTGCAGCTTCCACCGCTTCCACAAACTCTGGGTTCTCGGACAGGAAGCCATAGCCCGGGTGGATGGCCTGCGCACCGGTGGCCCGCGCGGCCCCGATGATACGCTCGCCCAGCAGATAAGACGCCGCCGGGGCCGCGCCGCCGATATGCACCGCTTCATCCGCCAGCGCCACATGCTTTGAGGCAGCATCGGCATCGGAGTAAACCGCGACGGTCCGCACCCCCATGGCACGGGCGGTTTCTATCACGCGGCAGGCGATCTCGCCGCGGTTGGCAATCAGGATTTTGTCAAACATGGGGTTGGTCCTTTGTCTGAAACACCGGACCGGGGGCGCTGCCCCCGGACCCCCGGGATATTTTGGGCAAGAGGAAGATCACATCCGGAACACGCCAAAGCGGGTGTCCTCGATCGGAGCATTCAGCGCGGCGCTGAGCGACAGCGCCAGCACGTCGCGGCTTTTGCGCGGGTCGATGATGCCGTCATCCCAAAGGCGCGCAGAGGCATAAAGCGGGTGGCTTTGCTCCTCGAACATATCGATGGTGGGCTGCTTGAAGGCCGCCTCCTCTTCAGCATTCCAGCTGCCGCCCTGGCGCTCGATGGCGTCGCGTTTGACGGTGGCCAGCACGCCCGCCGCCTGCTCGCCGCCCATCACCGAGATGCGGGAGTTGGGCCAGGTCCACAAAAACCTAGGCTGATAGGCACGGCCCGACATGCCATAGTTGCCCGCGCCAAAGGAGCCGCCGACCAGCATAGTGATCTTGGGGACATTGGTGGTCGCCACGGCGGTCACCATCTTGGCGCCGTGGCGGGCGATGCCCTCGTTTTCGTACTTCCGCCCTACCATGAAGCCGGTGATATTCTGCAAAAACACCAGCGGGATCTTGCGCTGCGAGCACAGTTCGACGAAATGCGCGCCCTTCTGGGCAGCCTCCGAGAACAGCACGCCATTGTTGGCAATGATGCCGATGGGGCAGCCCTTCAGATGCGCAAAACCGGTCACCAGGGTTTCGCCAAAGCGCGGCTTGAACTCGTCAAAGCGCGAGCCGTCCACCAGCCGCGCGATCACTTCGCGAATATCATAAGGCGTGCGCAGATCGCCCGGCACCACGCCGAGGATCTCCTCCGGGTCATAGGCGGGCTCTTCCGGAGTTGCCCAGTTCACCGTTTGCGGCCTGGTGATGTTCAGCGACTGCACCGCGCGCCGCGCCAACGCCAGCGCATGGGCGTCATCCTCCGCCAGGTAATCCGCCACGCCGGAAAGGCGGGTGTGCACGTCTCCGCCGCCCAGGTCCTCGGCGCTGACCACTTCACCCGTAGCGGCTTTCACCAGCGGCGGGCCGGCCAGGAAGATCGTGCCCTGCTCCTTCACGATGATAGTCACATCCGACATCGCAGGCACATAGGCGCCGCCCGCGGTGCAGGAGCCCATGACCACAGCAATCTGCGGGATGCCTTTGGCCGACATCCGCGCCTGGTTGTAGAAGATGCGCCCGAAGTGGTCGCGGTCCGGAAAGACCTCATCCTGGTTCGGCAGGTTGGCGCCGCCCGAGTCCACCAGATAGATGCAAGGAAGGCGGTTTTCCTCGGCAATTTCCTGCGCCCGCAGGTGTTTCTTCACGGTCATCGGGTAATAGGTTCCGCCCTTCACGGTGGCGTCGTTGCAGACCACCATGACCTCTTGCCCCTGCACCCGGCCGATGCCCGCAATAACACCCGCAGACGGCGCGGCGCCGTCATACATGGCGTGCGCCGCGGTGGCGCCGATTTCCAGGAACGGCGAGCCCGGATCCAAGAGGTTGGCCACCCGTCGGCGCGGCAGCATCTTGCCGCGGGACTCATGCCGGGCGCGGGATTTCTCTCCGCCGCCCATGCGCGCAGCCTCTGCCACCTCGCTGATCTGCGCCAGCGCCGCCAGGTGCGCCTCACGGTTCTGCTTGAAGCCGTCCGAGGAGGGCATCGCCTTGGATGTGAGTTTCATCTTAGCTGGTCACCTTCACTACTACACGTTGCGGTTTTTGAGAACTCTTCACGACACGTGGAAGAAAAACATCTAATTCCATCGAACCATTGAGCAATTGGAGGCGCATTTTTCGGATCAAATCCATTACATGCGCAACCTGCACAACGGCCTTCAAATCGGATCGAAAGTCCGTTTCCTCAAAGCCATGCTCCAGAAGCTTCTTCTCTTCCTGCTTGCGCCCTTTGGGCATGTGAATCCATTGAACTGCAGAAGTCATGGGCTGCATAATACTCTCATCACTTCCCAGGCGCGTAATTTTCCAAGCATCGCCAACGACAGGCTGAAGTGCCCTTCCATGTTTAAATGAGCTCACTACCTGTCTGTTGGCTAGTAAATTTGCTTCGGCCACAAAAAGCTCTCTGTATTCGCTCAATTCTGGAAACTGAGCCCCTAAAGCAATGTTCAAAGCGAACCATTCTTCGAAACCAGTCGGAAGCTTCTTACCTTTGAAAAAAGGCGTTTCCGGAACTTTTGCCAGCGCGAGTTGTTGAAACACAGTTTCTAGCTCGGCGGGATACAAATGAGACAGCGCCTTTGGCGTCGGCCCAGTTGGATGCCCAGAGCAAACTAGAACAACAAATGTCTCACTGTTCAGATACCTAAAATACCTCGCAGCTGCACTTCTTGTGGCCTCGAAACGTTCAACGTGATCTGTAAGATAATCCCGATACTCTGCGTCGTCGTCTTGCTCAAAGAGCTCATCCAAGAACTCTGTCCCCAATGGGGTTTGAAATTGAAGCAGTGCCCGCACAAAGAAGTAAGGATCAAAAAACTGAAGAAATCGCCGCTCTGCTTCGATTTCAAGCTCTGAGTATTGGTTAAAAAGTGTTGTCATCTCAATGAACCTCCCCCGCAGCCCGCGCCTTCAGCGACTTGCGGATCACCTTGCCGGTTACTGTCATCGGCAGCGCCTCCAGAAATTCCACTTCGCGCGGGTAGGAATAATGCGCAAGCCGCTCCTTGACGTAGTCCTGCAGCTCCGTCTCTGAGGCCGCGGCCTCCGGTTTCAGCACCACATATGCCTTGACGATCTCGGTCCTGAGCGGGTCCGGCTTACCAACCACGCCCACGGTTGCCACCGCCGGGTGGGTCAGCAGGCAATCCTCGATCTCCGCCGGGCCGATACGGTAGCCGCCCGAGGTGATGACATCATCTTCGCGGCCCACGAACCTCAGGTAATCGCCCTCCCAGATCCCCCGGTCACCGGTCACCAGCCAGTCGCCGCGGAACTTGGCGGCGGTTTCTTCGGGCCGGTTCCAATACTTCAGCAGCATCGAAGCCGAGCCGCGGCGTACAGCGACATCACCCTCGCCGTCCGCCGGATTGCCCGCCTCATCAATCACCGCCAGCTCATGCCCCGGCACCGCTTTGCCGATACAGCCCGGACGCGGCTCGAAATCCGCGGCGCAGGAGGAGGCCACCATATTGCATTCGGTCTGGCCATAGAACTCGTTGATGGTCACCCCCAGCTCCCGCCGGCCCCAGGCGAGCATCTCGGCGCCCAGGGGCTCGCCGCCAGAGGCAACAGAGCGCAAGGACCGAAGCCCCTGCCCCGCTGCCTTCAGCATCCTGAGCGCGGTTGGCGGGAAGAAGATATTGCGCACCCCGGCCTGATCGATCAGGTCGGCACAGGCTTCGGGCGTGAACTTGTCCAGCCGCGCGGCAACCACCGGCACGCCCAGCGCCAGGCCCGGCATCAGCACGTCGAACAGCCCGCCGATCCAGGCCCAGTCGGCCGGGGTCCACAAGACATCCCCCTCCTGGCCAAGATGGCCGTGGCTGATGGAGACTCCTGGCAAATGGCCGGTCAGCACCCGGTGGCCGTGCAGCGCGCCCTTGGGGCTGCCGGTGGTGCCGGAGGTATAGATCAGCACCGCAGGCGTCTCCGGCCCGGTTTCGGCAAAAGGCACCGGGCCGCCTTCGATCCCGGCACTGTCAGCCATAACGGCTTCGGCAAGATCGCCGAGCAGGTCCGCGCCTTCGGCATCCGTGAAGACAAAGCGCACGCCGGCATCACCGGCGCGGGAGGCCAAGGCATCGCGTTTGAACAGCTTGAACAGGGGCACTGAGATGCCGCCCGCCTTCCACACCGCCAGATGCGCTGCGGCGCACCAGGGCGACTGGCTGAGCAGCACGCCCACACGATCTCCCGGCTGGATCCGCTGCAGAAGATAGCGGGCTAGCCCGTCTGCCATCTCCGCCAGCGCGCCATAGGTGATGTCCCGCCGCTGGGATCCGGTCATGTCGATCAGGGCAAGCGCATCCGCTGGATGCGACAGACATTGCGCCGCCATGTTCAGCCGCTCTGGCAGGTCCCAGCTGCCATCGGCCAACAGCCCCGGAATGTTACGATTTTCATGCATGTTTAGCCATTCCTGAAACGCATATCAGCCATGCGCTTTTCCGCTGCATTTTCAATAGGTAGACGGCTGCGATCTTGATCCAGATCAGGGTTTCCGGACGCCTGCGAGTGCACCACTGCCGGGCAAACATAAGAAAAGGGACGCTCCCCATGAAACGCATGGTTTCCGCTCTGGCACTGACTTCGGCCCTCGCTGCCCTGGCCGCCCCCGCGCTGGCGCAGCAGCAAGGCGACTGGACTGTTGGCGTCGGCATCGCCAATGTGAACCCCAAGTCGGACAACGGCACCCTTGCCGGCGCCGCAGCGACGATCGATGACGGCACCGCGCTGTCGCTGACGCTTGAGTACTTCTTCCGCGACAACTGGGGGGTCGAGCTGCTGGCTGCTTCGCCGTTTTCCCACGACGTCAAACTGAACGGCGCTTTTGCCGCCAAGGCCAAGCAGCTGCCGCCGACCCTCTCGGTCAACTACCACTTCCCGACCCAGGGCAAGATCAAGCCGTTCCTTGGCCTTGGCCTGAACTACACCACTTTCTTCGAAGAAGAGACCGCGCTTGGCACCCTCGAGCTGGACGACAGCTTCGGCATCGCCGTTAACGCCGGCGCCGACTACCAGATCTCCGACCGCGGCGCGCTTCGTTTCAACGTCCGCTGGATGGACATCGACACCGACGCCACCCTGAACGGGGCCGGCATCGGCACTGCCGAGATCGATCCGGTTGTCGTGAACGTCGCTTACGTGCACCGCTTCTGATCCTTCTGTTCAAACACGCTGGCAGGCCGCTTGGTGCCTGCCGGCACATCCAATTCCGTTATTCGCCAAGCCAGGCGGATTCCAGGTAGAGCGCCTGCTCCCCTGTCAGCCGCATCAGGCAGCTCAGCACTGCCGGCCCGCCGCCGCTGCCGCCGCCCCACTGCGCCCTCTCGAACTCGCAGGTGGTATCACGGTAGGCAATCCAGGCCCGCTGCATCTGTTTCAACGCAGGTTCGGTTCTGGGCGCCGACGAACCCCATTCCGCCAAATCCGCGTCCGATGCCTTCGCCTTGGCCCGCAGAACCTTGTAGGCGGCATTCAGACGGGCATCCCAGTAATCGCGTTCCTGATCCAGGCAGTCCATCATCCCGATGGTAGTAGACCCGCCGGAAGTCGCGCCCATGCACTGCTGCGCAGCCAGTCCCAAGCAGCCACGCTTGGCTTCCGGCGCGGCCGCCTGCGCAACACAGGCGTCTGTTGCAGCAGGAGAAAACCGGACCTCCTGTGCCGCCGCTGGTCCTGCCAGCAACACCGCTGCAAGCAGGGCCATACGCATCACATGGTTCCCATCAACTCGCGGCCGATCAGCATGCGGCGGATTTCGCTAGTGCCGGCACCGATTTCCATCAGTTTGGCATCGCGGAAGATGCGCCCCACCGGGTTGTCGGAGAGGTAGCCCGCACCGCCAAAGGCCTGCACCGCCTGGTGCGCCTGGGTCATCGCGACTTCGGATGCGTAGAGACAGCAGGCCGCGGCGTCCTGGCGGGTCACGGTGCCTTTGTCGCAGGATTTGGCGACTTCATAGACATAGGCCCGGGCCGAATTCATCGCCGTGTACATATCGGCGATCTTGGCCTGCATCAGCTGGAAGTTTCCGATCGGCTGTCCGAACTGCTTGCGCTCCGCCATGTAGGGCATCATCTCATCCATGCAGGAGGCCATGATGCCGGTGCCAATGCCTGCCAGCACCACACGTTCATAGTCCAGGCCGGACATCAGCACGCGCACGCCCTTGCCCTCCTCCCCTAGCACGTTCTCAAACGGCACTTCGACGTCTTCAAAGATCAGCTCAGCGGTGTTGGAGCCGCGCATGCCCAGCTTGTCGAAATGCTTGGAGGTGGAGAAACCCGCCATCTCTTTTTCGATCAGGAAAGCGGTGATGCCTTTGGAGCCCGCCTCCGGATCGGTCTTTGCATAGACCACCAGTGTGTCGGCGTCAGGACCATTGGTGATCCAGTACTTGTTGCCGTTCAGCCGGTAGTGATCGTTGCGCTTCTCCGCGCGCAGCGACATTGACACCACATCCGATCCCGCGCCCGCTTCGGACATCGCCAGCGCGCCGACATGCTCGCCGGAGAGCAGCCGCGGCAAGTACTTCTTCTTCTGCTCCGCGTTGCCGTTCAGCTTGATCTGATTGACGCAGAGGTTCGAATGCGCGCCATAGGACAGCGAGACAGAGGCGCTGGCGCGGGCGATTTCCTCAATGGCGACGGTATGGGCCAGGTAGGACATGCCGGCACCGCCGAACTCTTCTGGCACGGTGATGCCCAAGAGGCCCAGCTCCCCCATCTCCTGCCACAGCTCAGCCGGGAATTCATTGTTCTGGTCGATCTCCTGCGCCATCGGCTTTACGCGCTCCTGCGCCCAGCGGTGCACCGCGTCGCGCAGGGCGTTGACGTCTTCGCCCAGATCAAAAGTCATGCTTGCATTGAACATCCCGCAAATCCTCCCGGGAACAGCGATTATATGAACACTTGTTCAATTCAATAGACGAGCCCACGATTCGCGTCAACTGCAGCACGCATGCAGCAGCCGTGACGTGAGGTTCATCCCCGCACGCGGACACAAAGAAGCCCGCCTCCCTCCTGGGAGACGAGCCAAATCTTTTTTCCGAAGAACGGACAAGCAGCCGCGGATTAAGCGCCCTGATACACAGCACTCACTTCGGCCCGGATGATCCGGGCGATCTGGGCGCAATCTTCCAGGCTGAAGGTCAGCGGCACCCGCATGTCGATGATGCCCGCCAGCACCCGGTCGCTTTTCGGCAGGCGCGGCGTGTCGGCATAGCGCCAGCTGTCATAGCGGGAGGTAAAGGCCACAGGCTCCGGCGTGCCGAACCATTTGAGCTCCACCCCGCGGGCGGCGCAGCGGCGAACAGCCTCCTGAACAGCCTCCTCGCTCCAGTCCAGCAGCAGAAACTGGATGGAAGAGCCGACATAAACCTCTTGTTCCGGGCGTTCCACAACGGTGAGACCCGGCGTGCCCCGCAGGCCCTCTTCCACCGTGCGGTAGCGCTCGTTCCACCGCTCCACTTGGGTATCCAGATCACGCAGCTGCGGCCGCAGGATAGCGGCGCGCAGGTTGTCCATGCGGCCTGAGATATTCGGGGTCTCGTATTTCACCCGCTCGAACACCTCCGGGCCAGGCCCAGCCAAGTGGCGGCCATACAGCATGTAAGAGCCGGACATCATGATCGCGCGGGCGGCGATCTCCTCGTCATCGGTGATCAACAGCCCGCCCTCGCCCGAATTCACGTGCTTGTAGGTCTGGCAGGAATAGCAGCCCACCGCGCCGTGCTTGCCCGAGAGCACGCCGTTCCAGGACGCCCCCATGGTATGGGCGCAGTCTTCGATCACGGTGATACCGGCGCCGTCGCAGATCTCCATCAGCCGGTCCATGTCGCACAGATGACCGCGCATGTGGGACAGCATCAGCACCTTGGCCTGATCCGCCTTGGCCGCCAGATCGTCCAGATCGATGGTCAGATCCTCGGTTACCTCAACAAACACCGGTTCTGCCCCAACCGAGGCAATCGACCCCGGCACCGGTGCCAGTGTGAAGGCGTTGGTCAGAACCTTGTCGCCGGGTTTCACCCCGACCGCGCGCAGAGATATGGCCAGCGCATAGCCGCCGGAGGCCACCGCCAGGCAGTATTTCGCCCCCATCTGGTCCGCGAACTCCTGCTCCAGCAGCGCAGTTTCACCTTCTTCGCCATCGGCAACATTGTAGCGGTGCAGCCGCCCGTGGCGGAGCACCGCCAGTGCGGCCTCAATGGCGTCTTCGGGAATGGGTTCCTGCTGGGTGAATGACCCGGTAAATGTCTCGCTCATGCGCCGTTTGTGAGCCGCCGCCCGGCAAGGGTCAAGAGGCAAGCGGCAAGGCTGGAAATCTCGAAGCTTAGTTGCGAAATCACGCAATCAGGCGGTCAGCAACCCCCAGCAAGTCCTCGAACCGGTCGAGCAGCGCCTCAGGCTTCAGCGCTGCCATGTCAGCCCCCGACGGGCCAAAGGTCACCAGTACCGACGGCACACCGGCAGCCGCCGAGGTGTTGCGGTCGGTGTCGCTGTCGCCCACCAGCAGCGTGCGTGCCGGGTCGCCGCCCGCGCGCCGCGCTGCCTCAAACAGCGGTTCCGGATCGGGTTTGCGCACCGGCAGCGTGTCGGCGCCGACCAGCGAAGCAAAGGCATCCCGCACACCAAGGCTTTGCATCAGCTGCTCGGCCAGCGCCTCGGGCTTGTTGGTGCAGATGCCGACACCGAAGCCTGCGGATTTCAAGGCCTCTACTGCCTCCATCGCACCGGGGTACATCACGGTATGGTGGTCGATGGCATCGCGGTAGGCCTCCAGCAGCACCGGATAGAATTCATCAACCACGGCCGGATCAAACTGCCCTTTCCGCTTCA
The DNA here is from genome assembly GCF_000813745.1 of Leisingera sp. ANG-M1. GTDB lineage: Bacteria > Pseudomonadota > Alphaproteobacteria > Rhodobacterales > Rhodobacteraceae > Leisingera. Next base: position 185,780 of record NZ_JWLC01000014.1, read on the forward strand.
GGCCCGCCGTCAGCATACTGCGGCCGCCGCGCAGGGCCACACCTGCATCCTCGGGATAGGTCAGCACATCGCCCAGCCCCATCTGGCGGAAACAGGCATTGGCCGCTGCCAGCAGGTCACCGGATGTATCGGCCAAAGTTCCGTCCAGATCGAAGATCACTGTTCGCATTTGCGCCCCTTCCCGGCGATTTTCCGCCGCCGCTTGTTGCAGCCCGCAACCTTGTTTGATGGCGCTATCTCTTGCGCCCCGCCCCTCAGCGGATAAAACGGGAGCGCTAAAAAGACAAAGAGAAAAGCGATTATGAGTATTGCCCTTGTCATCCTGGCAGCCGGAAAAGGCACGCGGATGAATTCCGATATTCCCAAGGTATTGCACCCGATTGCCCAGGCTCCGATGCTGGAGCATGCGCTTGCCGCGGGCCGCGCGCTCGACCCCGAACGCACAATTATCGTCGCAGGCCATGGCGCCGAGGCTGTGCAGACAGCTGTTGCCAAAATCGAAGACGGCGCCGAGGTGGTTCTGCAGGAGGAGCAGCTGGGCACCGCCCATGCCGTTGACCAGGCCCGGGCGGCGCTGGAAGGATTTTCCGGCGATGCCGTGGTGCTTTACGGCGACACGCCCTTTGTCAGCGCGGACACGCTGGAGCGCATGGTCGAGGCCCGCCAGCGGGCCGACCTGGTGATCCTGGGCTTTGAGGCCGCTGATCCGGGCCGTTATGGCCGCCTGGTGATGGACGGCGACAGCCTGGAGCGGATCGTCGAATTCAAGGACGCCAGCGAAGCCGAGCGCGCCATCACCTTTTGCAACTCCGGCCTGATGGCCTGTGATGCATCGGTGATGTTCGATCTGATCGCCAAGGTCGGCAACGAGAACGCTTCGGGCGAATACTATCTGACCGACCTGGTGGCACTGGCACGGCGCGAGGGCAAATCCGTCACCGCCGTTTCCTGCGACGAGGCCGAGACGCTGGGCATCAACTCGCGCGCCGAGCTGGCGCAGGCGGATGCGCTGTTTCAGAAACGCGCCCGGGCTGAGCTGTTGGAGCTGGGCGTCACCCTGATGGCGCCGGACACGGTCTATTTGGCCTTTGACACCCATATCGGCCGCGACACGGTGATCGAACCCAATGTGGTTTTCGGCCCCGGCGTCACGGTGGAAAGCGGCGCACTGATCCGGGCGTTCTCGCATCTGGAAGGCTGCCACGTCAGCCAAGGCGCCAAAGTGGGGCCTTACGCCCGCCTGCGCCCAGGGGCGGAACTGGCCGAAAACACCCACATCGGCAACTTCGTCGAGATCAAGAACGCTGAGATCGCCGAAGGCGCCAAGGTCAACCACCTCAGCTATATCGGCGATGCCTCTATCGGCGAGGCCAGCAATATTGGCGCCGGCACAATTACCTGCAACTATGACGGTGTAATGAAGCACCGGACCGAAATCGGCGCCCGCACATTCATCGGGTCGAACACCATGCTGGTTGCCCCGGTCAAGGTGGGCAACGAAGCAATGACCGCCACCGGCGCTGTTGTAACAAAAGATGTTGAAGACGGCGCGCTGGCCATTGCCCGCGCCGAACAAACCAATAAACCGGGCCGCGCGCGCAAGCTGATGGACATGCTGCGTGCCAAGAAAGCCCGTCTTCAAAAGGGAGCCAAGTGATGTGCGGGATTGTAGGTGTACTGGGTAATCACGAAGCCGCTCCGATCTTGGTCGAAGCGCTGAAGCGGCTGGAATACCGCGGCTATGACAGCGCGGGCATCGCCACCGTGAACAACGGCGAACTGCGCCGCCGCCGCGCGGTGGGCAAGCTGGTGAACCTCTCCGACCTTTTGGTGCATGAGCCGCTGGCCGGCAAATCCGGCATCGGCCACACCCGCTGGGCCACCCATGGCGCGCCTTCGGTCAGCAACGCCCACCCCCACCGCGCAGGCGCCGTGGCGGTCGTGCACAACGGCATCATCGAGAACTACAAGGAGCTGCGCGCCGAGCTGCTGGACTGCGGCATGGAGTTCCGTACCGAGACAGACACCGAAACTGTCGCCCTGATGACCGAGCGCTACCTGCAGGAAGGTCTGTCGCCGGCTGAGGCAGCTTTCAAGACTCTCGATCAGCTGGAAGGCGCCTTTGCGCTGGCGTTCCTTTTTGACGGCCATGAGGACCTGATCGTCGCCGCCCGCAAGGGCTCGCCGCTGGCCATCGGCCATGGCGACGGCGAGATGTTCGTCGGCTCGGACGCTATTGCCCTGGCACCGCTCACGGACCGGATCACCTATCTGGAGGAAGGCGACCGCGCTGTCGTCACCCGCGAAGGTGCCGAAATCCGCAACGCCGAAGGCGCTTTGGTCAACCGCGAAACCAAGACCATCCAGATCGACGCCACCCAGGTCGACAAGGGCGGCCACAAGCATTTCATGGCCAAGGAAATCGCTGAGCAGCCGCATGTGATCGCCGAAGCCATCCGCCATTACCTGCCGGTCGAGGAAGATTCGGTGCGACTGCCTGGCGACGGCGTGGATTTCTCGGGCGTTGAACGCCTGACCATGGTCGCCTGCGGCACAGCCTATTATGCCTGTGTCACCGCCAAATACTGGTTCGAGCAGATCGCGCGGCTGCCGGTTGAGGTCGATATCGCCTCCGAGTTCCGCTACCGCGAGCCGCCGATCCCCGGCAAGACGCTGGCCCTGTTCGTCTCCCAATCGGGCGAGACCGCCGACACGCTCGCCGCGCTGCGCTACTGCCATGAAAAGGCGGACAAGATCCTCTCGGTGGTCAACGTCCCCGAAAGCTCGATTGCGCGGGAAAGCGATCTGGCGCTGCCAATCTTCGCCGGGCCGGAAATCGGCGTCGCCTCGACCAAGGCCTTCACCTGCCAGCTGACAGTGCTTTTGTCCCTTGCGCTTAAGGCCGCCTGCGACCGCGGCCACCTGAGCCCGGAAGAGATGGCAGACTACGCCACTGCGATCCGCGGCCTTCCCAATGTTCTGTCCGCTGCGCTGGAGCAGAACGAGCCGATCCGCCAGGCCGCCCAGAAGGTGAGCGAAGCCCGCGACGTCTTATTCCTGGGCCGTGGCCTGATGTTTCCGCTGGCGCTGGAAGGCGCGCTGAAGCTCAAGGAAATCAGCTATATCCACGCCGAAGCCTATGCGAGCGGAGAGCTGAAGCACGGCCCCATCGCGCTGATCGATAAGCACATGCCGGTGGTGGTGATGTCGCCCCGGGACTCGCTGTTCGACAAGTCGGTCTCCAACATGCAGGAGGTGCTGGCGCGCAAGGGCAAGGTGCTGATGATCTCAGATCAAGACGGCATCGACGAGGCCGGCGACGACGTCTGGTGCGCCATCCGCATGCCGCGGGTGAAGGAAGCGCTGACCCCGATCATTTACGCAATTCCGGCGCAGCTTCTGGCCTATCATACCGCGGTGGCCAAAGGCACCGATGTAGACCAGCCCCGAAATTTGGCGAAATCCGTTACAGTGGAGTGATTGATGGCAAAGCAGTTTCCGCAGCTCGAGGAGCCGCACCGGAAGTTCATTGAAGAGCAGCACATGTTCTTCACCGGCTCGGCTGGCCCCGAAGGCCGGGTGAATATCTCGCCCAAGGGGATGGATTCGCTGCGGGTACTGGGCCCCAGCCGGATTGCCTGGATGAACCTCACCGGCAGCGGCAATGAAACCGCGGGCCACTTGCTGCAGGTGAACCGGATCACCCTGATGTGGAGCTCCTTCACCACCCGTCCGATGATCCTGCGCACCTACGGCACCGCCAGGGTACTACATGTGGGCGACACGGGCTGGGATGAGCTGGCTGCCCTGTTCCCGGCGCACCGCAGCGCACGGCAGATCTTTGACGTCTCAGTGGACATGGTGCAGACCTCTTGCGGCTACGCGGTGCCTTTCATGGATTACCAATCCGACCGCGACACCATGCAGAAATGGGTCGACGGCAAGTCGGACGATGACATCCGCGCCTATTGGGAAGAGAAGAACCAGGCCACCATCGACGGCAAACCCACCGGCGTGCCGGTGTAGCGGCCTGCAAGGACAGACATGCTGGATCCCTATCTTGATAAATTGAAGGCCCAGGCCGAACCCGGCCGGGCCGAGGGCATGGCAGCCTATCACAAACAAAGCCGCGAAGTTCTGGGTGTGCCCAATCCGGCCACCAACGACCTGACCAAGTCCTGGCGCCAGTCGCTGGATGTGGAGCAGCGCGTGGCACTGGCCCGCGCTTTGTGGGAGACGGACATCTTCGAGGCCCGCATCGCCGCCGCGAAACTGCTCACCCAGGCCCGCATCAAGGACGACGCACCGGTCTGGGAACTGCTGCAATCCTGGGTACCGGACTTCGACAGCTGGGCGATTGCCGACCACGCCTGCTCGGCCATCTCAAAACGGCTGCTGGCGGCGCCTGAAAGGCTGGACACGGTTGAGGCCTGGACCCATTCGGACCACATGTGGTCCCGCCGTGCGGCACTTGTCGCCACCCTGCCCTGGGCTAAGATGAACAATCAGAAACCGGCGGATCAGGCGTGCCGCGAACGCATCCTGGGCTGGGCGGCGTCTTATGTGCCGGACCGGGACTGGTTCATCCAGAAAGCCGTTGCCTGGTGGCTGCGCGACCTCAGCAAGCATGACGCAGACCGCACCCGCGCGTTTCTGGCCGGGCATGGGGCGGCCATGAAGGGGTTCGCCCGCAAAGAAGCCGCCAAATACCTGAAAGACACCTAAGACAGCCACCGGCCCGCCCGGCGAAGCCGGGCAGCGCCTTCCCCGCTTAAGCAGGCAGGCGCTTCGCCTGTTTCAGAAATCATCAGCCCGCGGGCAGTACCTGCACCTCGGCCAGCTCCGTCAGCGGCAGGCCCAGCGCCCGCATGGCGCTGATCGAAAGGCGGCTGCCGCCCGTCTCTGCCCCGGGAACCGGCTTCAGGGTCACCACGGCCTGGGTGTTGCGGCTGGTGCGGATCAGCGCCTGCTGCTCGGCCGCCACCAGCGGCGTCTCCATCCACATGCCCGGCAGCGACGGGTCGCCCAGCGACGCCACTGTGGTTGCCGAGCCGCGGAAAGACGGCAGCGACGGTGATACCGGCGCCAGCGGCTCCGCCTCAACCGTGTCCACGCCGGGAACTGGTTCCAGCACCGGTTCCTGCGGCGCGCCGCCGCCAGTGCTTGGGCCGCCCAGAATTGCGGAATTAAGCTGGATGCCATTGCAGGCCGCCAGCAGGGAAATCGAAGCAAGGGAAAGGACTGTCATACGCATGGGTGCGACCCTAGCCGTGCCGGATGTGCTTTGCCAGACGTAAAAGCCCCGCCCCCCTTGCCGTAGGCGGCGGCCGGCTTTACCTAGGAGGCATGACGGCTCCTCTTATCGATCCATTCGCCCGCGCGATCACCTATCTGCGCCTCTCGGTCACCGACCGCTGCGACTTCCGCTGCGTCTATTGCATGTCGGAAAACATGACCTTTTTGCCAAAGAAGGACCTCCTGACGCTGGAGGAGCTGGACCGGCTGTGTTCGACCTTCATCCGGCTGGGCGTGGAGAAGCTGCGCATTACCGGCGGCGAGCCGCTGGTCCGCCGCGGCATTATCAGCTTCTTCCAAGCGATGAGCCGCCATCTGGAAAGCGGCGCCCTGAAAGAACTCACGCTGACCACCAATGGCTCGCAACTGGTGAAATTTGCGGACGACCTATATGCCGCCGGGGTGCGCCGGGTGAATATCTCGCTCGATACGCTGGACGAGCAGAAATTCGCGGACGTCACCCGCTGGGGCCGCCTGCCGCAGGTGCTGAAAGGCATAGATGCAGCGCAGAAGGCCGGCCTGCGCGTCAAGATCAACGCCGTGGCCCTGAAAGGCTTCAACGAGGAAGAGCTTCCGGCCATCACCGCCTGGTGCGCCGAACGCGGCCTTGACCTCACCTGGATCGAAGTGATGCCGATGGGCGACGACTTTGATGCGATGCAGCGTATTGGCCAGTACTGGTCCCTGGAGGAGGTGCGGGCCGAGTATGAAAACCACTACACCGTCACTGACCTGGCCGAGCGCACTGGCGGCCCTGCCCGCTATGTTCGGCTCGAGGAAACCGGCCAGAAAGTCGGCTTCATCACGCCCCTGTCCCATAACTTCTGCGAAAGCTGCAACCGGGTGCGTGTCACCTGCACCGGCGAGATTTACACCTGCCTCGGCCAGGAGGGCAAAGCCGACCTGCGCGCGCCGCTGCGCGCCAACGAGGAAGGCACCGGCGTGCTGGAGGCCGCCATCCGCGCCGCCATCGGCGACAAGCCGCGCGGCCATGACTTCGATTACTCCCGGCAGCAGGTGTCGGGCACCATGACCCGCCACATGAGCCACACCGGCGGTTGATCATGTCCAGCGGCACGCCTGCGCAGCCGACGCTGCTCTATTCCCTCTACTGCGGGGCCAGCAAATTGCTTGCCCCTCTTGCCTGGCGCAAAGTTGCCGCCAAACTGCGCGATTACGGCCTGCCCGAAGACCGCGTGCGCGAACGCCTTGGCCATGCCTCGCTGCCCCGCCCTGCAGGGCGGCTGATCTGGTTCCATGCGGCCTCGGTCGGCGAGAGCCTCTCGGTCCTGACCCTGATCCAGCGAATGGGCGAACAGGCGCCGGACGCAGAGTTCCTGATCACCTCCGGCACTCCGACCTCCGCCGAGCTGATCGCCAAACGCATGCCGCCGCGCTGCCGCCACCAGTTCCCGCCGCTGGACACTGCCGCGGCGGTGGACCGGTTTCTGAAACACTGGCAGCCCGATTTGGGCGTGTTTGTGGAAAGCGAGCTGTGGCCGCAAATGCTGGTGCGCGCCCGCAAATCTGGGTGCCCGCTGGCGCTGCTGAACGCCCGGCTGTCGGACCGTTCGGTCGAAGGCTGGAAAAAGCGCCCGGGAACGGCACGCTATATTCTTGATCAATTCGACCTGCTGGTGACCCAGAACCAAAAGACGGCGGCAAACCTGCAAGCCATGGGTGCCGCCCCCGGCCGCATCCGCCCCGGCAGCAACCTCAAGGCAGCGTCAGCGCCGCTGCCAGTGGATCAGACCACACTGTCCAAGGTCCGCGACGACATCGGCAGCCGCGCCATTTGGATTGCCTCCTCGACCCACGAAGGCGAGGAGGAGATTGTACTGGACGCGCACAAAGAGCTGCTGCAGCGGCACCCGGACCTCTGCCTGCTGCTCGCCCCCCGCCACCCGGAGCGCGGCGATGCGGTAGAGGCCCTGATCAAAAGAGCCGGCCTCAGCTGCGCCCGCCGCAGCAAGGGCGTGATGCCCGGCACAACCACGCAGGTCTACCTGGCCGATACGCTGGGCGAGGTTGGCACCTGGTACGCTCTCAGCCCGCTGGTGTTCCTGGGCGGGTCGCTGCGCGAAATCGGCGGCCACAACCCGTTTGAGCCGATGCAGGCCGGCGCCGCCGTCATCAGCGGTACAGGACACTACAATTTCGCAGAAACCTACGCCGAGCTGACCGCGCTTGGCGCCGCCGCAGAGGTGCACTCCACCGCAGACATAGCAGCGCAGGTTGCAAAATGGCTGGACCAGCCGCAGGCCTGCAAAGCGGCCCGCAAGGCTGCCGGGCAATTCATCTCCCGCCAGTCGGATCAACTGGACAAGACGGTGGACGCCCTTCTGGCCCTTCAGCCCGCAAAAGGAGGCCGTGATGGCCAAGGTTGACGCCAACACAATCGAAGTCGTCGCCCCGAACTTCAAGCGCCGGCTCTCGGGCGTGACCTCCACCATCGTGCGGCTGGTGCCATTGCAGCGAAAGCAGATCGCCATTGCCACCGCAGGCAGCGGCCTGCCCGGGGACATGCCGCATCTGTCCGCGTCGCAGCTCATCGTCATGAACCGCAACGGCCCCGCCGGCGTCCGGGTCTGGCACGCCCGGCGCAATGTGGAAATGCTGGGCGGGCTGGCTCTGAAATACCTCTTGGGCAAGCGGCTGAAACTGCTGTTCACCTCCGCGTCGCAACGCCATCACTCCGGCTATACCAAATGGCTGATCTCCAAGATGGACCGGGTGATCGCCACCTCCGCCAAAGGCGCGGCCTACCTCGATAAGCCGGTGCAAGTGGTGCATCACGGCATCAACACCGAAGAGTTCGCCCCGCCCGCCGACAAAACCGCCCTGCGCCGCGAACTGGGTCTGCCAGAGGACGCCATCCTGATCGGCTGCTATGGCCGCATCCGGGCGCAGAAGGGCACGGATGTCTTTGTCGATGCCATGCTGGAAGTGCTGAAGGCGCACCCCAAAGCTGTGGGCCTCGTCATGGGCCGCGCCACCGAAAAACACGTGGCCTTCGAAAAGCAGCTGCGCGCCAAGGTGGAAGCCGCAGGCCTCAAGGACCGGCTGCTGTTCCCGCCCGAAGTGCCGGTCTGGGAGGTCGCCCGCTGGTACCAGGCGCTGGACCTCTATGTGGCGCCGCAGCGCTGGGAGGGCTTTGGCCTCACCCCGCTGGAAGCCATGTCCTGCGGCGTGCCCGCCGTCGCCACCCGCGTCGGCGCCTTTGAAGAGCTGATCGCGCCGAATGAGACCGGCCTGCTGATCGACCCGGGCGAAACCGCCCAGATGGCAGAGGCCATCAACCAGGTGCTCTCTACGGAAGGCCGCCTGCAGGACTGGTCAGCCGCCGCGCGAAAACACGCAGTGACCAATTTTGCGCTTGAAAAAGAGGCGAACACCCTGGTCGCCATCTATCGCGAGCTGCTGGAGCACTAAGGCTCCCGCAAACGGAACCCGATCCCTCTTCATCTGGCCCCAAATATCCTCGGGGGTGAATTGGCCCAAGGGGTCAAGAGGGGGCAGACAGCCCCCTCCCCCGCCGTCATTCAAGCTGCAGGCATCCGCTGCTCGACAATCTCCGCCCACCAGCTGCAGCCCGCAGGAATGGCGTCATCGTTAAAGTTGTACTCCGGGTGGTGCACCATCGCGGTGTCGCCGTTGCCCATCAGAATATAGGCGCCAGGGCGCTCCTCCAGCATGAAGGCAAAATCCTCGCCGCCCATCACCAGCGGCGCATCCGCGCAGGAGCCCGAGACGCTGGCTGCAACCTTGGCGGCAAACTCGGTCTGCTCCTCGTGGTTTGCCATCACCGGATAGCCGCGGTGATAGGTGACATCCGCCGTACCGCCGAAAGTGGCCGCGATGCCGTTGCAGATCTCCTTGATCCGGGTCTCGGCCAGGTCGCGCATTTCCTTGGACATGGTGCGCACGGTGCCCTTGATCTGCACCTTCTGCGGAATCACGTTGAACGCTTTCGACGATGTCTCAAACGACGTCACCGAGACCACCACCTGATGCACCGGGTCCGCGTTGCGCGACGCGATGGTCTGCAGCGCCAGCACCGCTTGCGCCGCCAGCACCGTGGTATCGACGGTCTCATGCGGCTTGGCGGCATGGCCGCCGCGGCCCTCGAAAGTGATGTCGAACTGGTCGGTCGCGGCAAAGAACGAGCCCGGGCGGATTGAAAACGCCCCCACCGGCTGGCCCGGCCAGTTGTGCAGCCCGTAGACCTCCTGCACCCCCCAGCGGTCCATCAAGCCATCGTCGCACATCACCTTGGCGCCGCCGCCGCCCTCTTCGGCGGGCTGAAAGATCACCACCACGGTGCCGTCGAAATTGCGGGTCTCGGAGAGGTACTTGGCGGCGCCCAATAGCATCGCGGTGTGGCCGTCATGGCCGCAGGCATGCATTGCGCCGGGGGTCTTGGAGGCATAGTCCAGCCCGGTCTGCTCATGGATCGGCAGCGCGTCCATGTCCGCACGCAGGCCGATCACCTTGCCGGAGCTGTCCGCCTTGCCCTTGATCACCCCCACGACGCCGGTGCGGCCGATGCCGGTCACCACCTCGTCGCAGCCGAAGGCCTGCAGTTTCTCGGCGACCAATGCGCTGGTGCGGTGGGTTTCGAACAGGATTTCCGGGTTTTCGTGGATATCCCGGCGCCAGGCGGTAATTTCATCCTGCAGTTCGGCAAAGCGGTTCTTGACCGGCATCTTTCACTCCTTGGTTTGTCTTTCCCGCGCCCTCAGGCCGCGGGCATTCTTCGTTCCACCAGCTCGGCAAACCAGCTGCATCCCAGCGGGATCGCATCGTCATCAAAGACATAGGCCGGGTGGTGGCACATCTCGGTGTCGCCGTTGCCAAGGAAGATATAGGCGCCCGGACGCTCTTCGAGCATATAGGCAAAGTCCTCGGACGGCATGATCGGCGGGGTGTCGGCGGTGACCTTGGCGGCGACGGCCTGGGCCGCCTCCACCGCATGGGCCGTGCCGGCCTCGTCATTGATGGTTGCGGGATAGCCCGGCAGCCATTCAACCTCGGCCTTGGCGCCAAAGGCCGAGGCGGTGTCTTCGGCCACCCGGCGCACCCAGCTTTCGGCCAGTTCCCGGTATTCCGGGTCCAGGGTGCGGACGGTGCCTTGCAGGCGTGCGGTATGCGCAATCACATTCGACGCGGTGCTGTCGGTTTCAAAAGTGCCAACGGTCAGCACCACCCGCTTCACCGGGTCCACATTGCGCGACACGATCGAGTGCAGCGACACCACGATCTGCGACGCCACCAGCGTGGTATCAATCGCATCATGCGGTGCGGCGGCATGGCCGCCCTTGCCGGTGACCTTGATGATGAACTCATCGGACGAGGCCATCAGCGCGCCGGGGCGGATGGCAAATTCACCCACCGGCAGGCCCGGCATATTGTGCAGGCCATAGACCTCCTGGATGCCCCAGCGGTCCATCAGCCCGTCGTCGCACATCGCCTTGCCGCCTGCGCCGCCTTCTTCCGCCGGCTGGAAGATCAGCACTGCCTTGCCATCGAAATTGCGGGTCTCGGAAAGGTACTTGGCCGCCCCCAGCAGCATCGAGGTATGGCCGTCATGGCCGCAGGCGTGCATCACGCCGGGGGTCTTGGAGGCATAGTCCACGCCCGAAGCTTCCGGGATCGGCAGCGCATCCATGTCGGCGCGCAACCCGATGGCGCGGCCCGAGGTGTTTGTCTTGCCCTCAATCACCGCCACCACCCCGGTCTTGCCGATGCCGGTGGTGATATCGGTGATGCCGAAGCCCTTCAGCCGTTCCACCACAAAGGCAGCGGTTTCATGCACCTCGTACATCAGCTCAGGGTTCTCGTGCAGATGGCGGCGCCAAGTGGTGATTTCGCCGTGCATCTCGGCCAGACGGTTCTTGATCGGCATGGTGCCCTCCCCGGCAGGTTCCGTTACGGCAGACTGTCGATGATAAAACTTGCTTTCGCAAGTATCCCCGGGCTGCCCGGACGCCGCGGAACTTGGCGGCGCCCCTATGTGTTAGCATCTGATCATGAAACCGCAGGTTTCAAGGCGGCGTGTCAGGCCTGCAGCCTCTCCACCAGGCGGCGCATGAAATCATGGCCCGCGTTGAACTGCGCAACCGTGATGTATTCATTCGGCTGATGCGCCTGAGCGATGTCGCCAGGGCCGCAGATAACTGCCGAGTAGCCCGCCTGCTGGAACTGCCCGGCCTCGGTGCCATAGCTGACCACATGGCTGCCGTTGTCACCGGTCAGCAGCCGCACCAGCGCCTCGGCCTCGCCGTCCTGTTCCGGCACCAGGCCGGGGACGTCAAAGCTCTTCTCGATATGAATGCGGGCCTCGGTATGCACGGCCTGCATTTCCGCCTCAACCTCGCGGACCTTCGCCAGGTAGGCCGCTTCCCAGTCCGCTGCGTCTTCGCCGGGCACCACCCTGAAATCCATCACAAAGCGGCAGTCCTTGGCGGTGATGTTGTGGGCGGTGCCGCCTTCGATCATGCCAACGTGGCAGGTGGTCCAGGGCGGAGTGAACATCGCCTGCACCTCACCGGGCTCCTGCGCCATGTTTTCGGCATTACGCTGGTTCGCCCAATCGATCAGCTTGGCCCCTTGCATGATCGCACTGACGCCAGTGTGCATGATCGAGGAGTGCACTTCAAAACCCACCACATGAGTGGCGTAGCCGGTGCCGCCCTTGTGGCCGGTGACCGCCTTCATCATCGAAGGCTCGCCCACGATCACTGCCGAGCCCTTGGGCAGCACCGGCTGCATCGCCCCGATCATCGGCGGCGCACCGGTGCAGCCGGTTTCCTCGTCAAAACTCAGCGCCAGCTGCAGCGGCCGTTTGACACCCTGCGTATGTGCCTCCACCAGCGCCCAGATGGCCAGCGCGTCATAGCCCTTCATGTCGCAGGTGCCGCGGCCGAAGTATTTGCCGTCTTTCTCGACCACCGTGAAGGGATCGCTGTCCCAGGGCTGGCCGTCCACCGGCACCACATCGGTATGGCCCGACAGCACCACGGCACCTTCTTCCCAAGGCCCAACATGCGCAAAAACCGCGGCCTTGTGGGGCTGTTCCGGATCCACCCAGCGGTGGCTTTCGATGCCATGGGAGGACAGGTATTCCTGCACCCAGTCCACCAGCGGCAGGTTGGTGTCCCGGCTCACGGTCGGGAAGGAGACCAGCTTTTGCATAATCTCCAGCGGGGTGAGTTTTGCGGCCATAGTCAGTACCCGCTGTCGGTGGTCAGGACAAAATGGCCGGGCTCCAGCTCCAGGTATTCGGACGGTTCCGGCTCGTACCCGACCTCATGGATCGGCGACGGAATCGGCTTGAAGTTCAGTTCCTTCTCGGATTTGCGCTGGCGCGGGTCGGCAATCGGCACCGCTTTCATCAGCGCCTGCGTATAGGCGTGCAGCGGGTTCTCAAAGACACGCTCGCGCGGACCGATTTCAACAATTCGGCCCAGGTACATCACACCGACCTGATGCGAGACGCGCTCCACCACCGCCATATCGTGGCTGATGAAAAGGAAGGAGAGGCCAAGCTCGGCTTGCAGCTCCATCATCAGGTTCAGAACCTGCGCCTGCACTGAAACATCCAGCGCCGAGACCGCTTCGTCCGCCACAATCAGCTTGGGATTCAGGGCAAGCGCACGGGCAATGGCGATCCGCTGGCGCTGGCCGCCGGACATCTCGTGCGGGTAGCGGCGCATAAAGCTGCGCGGCAGGTGCACGCGGTCAAACAGGCTGGCGACCCGGTCCTGCAGCTCGGAGCCAGAGGCAAGGCCGTAGTTGCGCAAGGGTTCGGCCACCTGGTCGATCAGCTGCATCTGCGGGTTCAGCGACGCAAAAGGATCCTGGAAGATCATTTGCATATCCTGGCGCGCCTTGTGCATCTCGGACGCGCTGAATTGCAGCACATCGCGGCCCTCGAAATTCACTTGGCCGGATTGCGGCTCCACGAGCCGCAGAATTGAGCGGCCCGCTGAAGACTTGCCGCAACCGGATTCGCCGACCAAGGACAGGGTCTGCCCCTTGAACACCTTGAAGGACACATCTTCGACCGCATGCACATTGGAAATCGTGCGGCGCAGCAATCCGCCTTTGACCGGAAAGCGGGTGGTCAGGTTCTTCACGTCCAGCAGCACCTCGTCGGTGCCTTGGATTGGCTCAATCTTTTGATCTTCGACACCCATCAGCTTCATCGGTTCGGGGTAATGCTTGCCGCGCATCTCGCCCAGCTTCGGCACCGCTGCCAGCAACGCCTTGGTATAGTCGTGCTGCGGGTTCTCGAAGATCTCCTCGACGGTGCCTTCCTCAACCTTGTTGCCGCGGAACATGACCACCACGCGGTCGGCCATCTGCGCCACCACCGCCATGTCATGGGTGATGAACATCACCGCGGTGCCGGTTTCGCGCTTCAGCCGGTCCATCAGGGCCAGGATCTCCGCCTGGATGGTGACATCGAGCGCGGTGGTCGGCTCATCCGCGATCAGCAGACGCGGTTCGCAGGCCATTGCCATGGCAATCACCACCCGCTGGCGCATGCCGCCCGACAGCTCGTGCGGGTACTGCTTCAGCCGCCTTTCGGGCTCGGGGATGCGGACCTGGCGTAGCAGCTCCAGCGCGCGTTCCTCGGCCTGGGACTGGGACATCTTCTTGTGGATGCGCAGGCCTTCGGTCAGCTGGCGGCCGACGGTGAACACCGGGTTCAGCGCAGTCATTGGCTCCTGGAAGATCATGCCGATCTCATTGCCGCGGATCTGCTTCATCAGCTCCTGTTCGGAGGTGGCCAGGTTCGTTTCGCCGCCTTGGCGCCGGTTGAACAGCAGCTCGCCGCCCGCGATCTCGCCGCCGCCGAATTCCACTAGCCGCATCAGCGACAGCGACGACACCGACTTACCGGAACCGGATTCGCCGACGATGCATACAGTCTCCCCGGGGCTCACCTCGAACGAGACATCTTCGACGCCGACAACCGGACCATCCTTGGTCTGAAACTCGACGCGCAAATTTCTGATGGATGCAATTGCGGTGTCCAGCATGGCGGTCTTCCTATCTGTCTTTCCTCAAGGCAGCACAGGGCTGTGGCCCCGGCCCTGCGGAGTAAACTCTACTTCGTTCCAAAAAGCTCATGCAAATAATGCATAAGGATTCCAAAATTGGAATTTGCAATTTCTAAGGAACTAGTTTTCGATGACTTCAGTGGCTGTCTGCAGCGCGCCGTGCGCCGGTGCGTCCGGCAATATGTTAAGACCGCTTAGTTTTTTACGTTGCCCGTGCTGCCTGCAGGCGCAAATGCTACCGATCCGCAGCGATGCGGCAAATTTCCGGGCCACGCAGCCCGGCCAACAAAAAGACACGAAATGTGTCCGACAAGGAGAGTGTGATGAAACTCAAATCCCTTTTGATGGGTGCCGTTGCCGCGGCCTCCCTGGCGCCGGCTGCTTTCGCCGAGCGGGGATCCGATGGCCAGGTCAACATCATCTACTGGCAGGCGCCGTCGATCCTGAACCCGTTCCTGTCCGGCGGCACCAAGGACATTGATGCCTCTGCGCTGGTGATCGAACCGCTGGCCCGCTACGACCCGAACGGCAACATGCTGCCCTACCTGGCGACCGAAATCCCAACTGTCGAAAACGGCGGCGTGTCCGAGGATCTGACCTCGATCACCTGGAAAATCACCCCAGGCCTCAAATGGTCCGACGGCAGCGCCTTCACCGCGCATGATGTGAAATTCACCGCCGACTACTGCATGCACCCCGAAGGCGGCTGCGCGCAGGTTACCAAATTCGAAGGCGTGACCAATGTCGAAGCTGTTGACGATCTGACCGTCAAGGTCACTTTCGACAAGCCGACCCCCTTCCCCTACGGCCCGTTTGTGGGCGGCGAAAGCCCGATCATCCAGAAGGCCCAGTTCGAGAACTGCATGGGTGCCAAAGCACCGGAATGCACCGAGGCCAACTTTGGCCCGATCGGCACCGGCCCGTTCACCGTGGATGAGTTCAAGCCGAACGACGTGATCACCATGTCGGCGAACCCGAACTACCGCGACCCGGCCAAGCCTGCCTTTGCCAAGGTGCTGTTCAAAGGCGGCGGTGACGCAACCGCAGCCGGCCGTGCTGTGATGGAAACCGGCGAGTTCGACTATGCCTGGAACCTGCAGCTGGCGCCGGAAGTGATCGCCCAGATGGAAGCAGGCGGCAAAGGCACCCCGGTAGCAGGCTTCGGCCCGCTGGTTGAGCGCATCATGCTGAACCAGACCGACCCGAGCCCGGAGCTGGGCCCGGACGAGCGCTCCGTGAAGCGCGGCCACCCCTTCCTGAACGATCCGGCCGTCTACAAGGCGATGTCGCTGGCCATTGACCGCCCGCTGCTGGTGGAAATCGGCTATGGCAAGGCCGGCAAGGTTGGCTGTAACTGGGTTCCGGCCCCGGCGGCCTTCAACTCGGACACCTTCGACTGCTCGGTTCAGGACATCGACGCCGCCAAGGCGATGCTGGAAGAAGCGGGCTATAAGGACACCAATGGCGACGGCGTGCGGGAGACCCCGGACGGCAAGCCGATGAAGATCCTGTACCAGACCTCGACAAACGCCGTGCGTCAGGACTTCCAGGCGCTGATCAAGGAATGGTGGAGCCAGATCGGTATCGAGACCGAGCTGCGCAACATCAACGCATCCGTGTTCTTCGGCGGTGACCCGGGCTCGCCCGACACCTTCCAGAAGTTCTATGCCGACGTTGAAATGTACGCCAACACCTTCAACGGCACCGACCCGCAGTCCTACCTGGCCAACGGTCTGTGCGACAAGGCTCCGACCCCGGCCTCCCAGTGGCAGGGTGAGAACATCTCGCGCTTCTGCGATGCAGAGTTCGACGAGCTGCATGCCGAGCTGACCAAGACCGCAGGCCTGGAAGCCCGCGCCGAGATCGGCAAACGCCTGAATGACATCATGGTCGAAAAAGGCGGCATGATCCCGCTGGTCCACCGCGGCCGTCTGTCGGCACACTCCAACACCCTGGGCGGCGTCAACCTGAACGTCTGGGACAGCGAGATGTGGAACGCAGCTGACTGGCACCGCATCAAGTAAGCTGAGCTTGCCTCATAGAGGCCCTGGCGTTACGCTGGGGCCTCTTGCCATTCAGCAACGGTTACGTTTTACCGCCCCCGCAAGAAATGGATCTGAGGCTCCCTCGCCCGCTCCGAACTCACTACAAGTTGCAAAGGCGCTAACCCGATGCTGACCTTTACAATCCGGCGGCTGGTGCTGGCAGTTCCGACACTGCTGTTCATCAGCCTCGTGATCTTCCTGCTGCTGGAGCTCGCCCCCGGCGACCCGATGGCGCAGGTTCCCCTGACCGTTCCCCCTGAAGTCAAAGAGAAAATGCGCGAGGCGCTTGGCCTCGGCCAGCCCATGCATATCCGCTTCTGGAAGTGGATCGTGCAGTTCTTCTGGATCGAGCCGCAGGTCCTGATCGACCATTACCTGGGCACCTCCTTCTCCGCAGGCGACCTGCGGGTGATCTCCTGGCAGACCCGTTCGCCGGTGATGGACATCGTGATTCAGCGAATCCCCCAGACCCTGTGGGTGGTCGGCACCGCCTATGTGGTCGCCATCCTGATCGCCCTGCCGATCGGCATCTACTCCGCCTACCGCCAGTACAGCTGGTTCGACCAGCTTGGCACTTTCGTGTCGATGGTGGGTTTCTCGGTGCCGCCGTTCTTCTCGGGCGTGCTGGTGATCGTGATCTTCTCGGTGCAGCTCGGCTGGTTCCCCTCGATCTATGACACCACCCATGTGGTCGACAGCTGGGACGCCTTTGTCTACCAGCTGAAGCAGATGATCATGCCGGTGATGGTGCTGGCGCTGCAGATCACCGCACAGCTGAGCCGCTTCATGCGTGCCTCGATGCTGGACAACCTCAATCAGGATTACGTCCGCACCGCCCGCGCCAAGGGCCTCAGCGAATATGTGGTGGTCATGGTCCACGTGCTGCGCAACTCGATGATCCCGGTGGTCACGGTGATTGCACTTGGCATCCCGTCGATCTTCGGCGGCGCCATCATCACCGAACAGGTGTTCAAGGTGAACGGCATCGGCCAATTGCTGATCGGCGCTATCCAAGCCAACGACCTGCCTATGGTGCAGACGCTGACCTTCATCTTCGCGGTGCTGATCGTGCTGTTCAACCTGATCGCCGACGTTCTGTACGGCATTCTTGACCCGAGGATCCGCTATGACTGAGCTTAGCAATCCGCAACCCGCCAAGCCGCCGCGCAGCCAGTGGCTGGACGTCTGGGACCAGTTCAAGTCGCACCGAGGCGCGCTGATGGGCGGGGCGCTGTTCCTATTCATCATCCTGGCGGTCTACCTGGGTCCGTTCTTCTGGGAGCTGGAAGCCACCCAGATCAACATCCGCCACCGCAACCAGGGCCCCAGCTGGGAGCATCCTTTCGGCACCGACCAGTTGGGCCGCGACATGCTGGCCCGGATGATGGCCGGCGGTGCGACCTCGGTGTCCGTGGGTCTGACCGCGATGCTGCTGGCGCTGTTCCTGGGGTCTTTCATCGGGGTGATGGCCGGCTTCTTCAAAAAGCTCGACGGCCCGCTGATGCGCCTCACCGACCTGTTCCTGGCGCTGCCGCTGCTTCCGCTTTTGCTGGTGATGATGCTGCTGTTCCGCGAACCGCTGAACGCAACCTTCGGCCCGGAACAAGGGATATTCATCCTGATCGTGATCTCCATCGGCGTGACCAGCTGGATGCCCACTGCCCGCATCGTGCGCGGCGATGTACTGGCGCTGAAGGAGCGCGAGTTCGTCATGGCCGCCCGCTCCATCGGCACCACCAACAGCAGCCTGATCACCCGGCATATCCTGCCCAACGTGCTGTCTCCGATCATGGTCTCAGCCACCCTGGGCATCGCCACCGCGATCATCACCGAGTCGTCCCTGTCGTTCCTCGGCCTCGGCTTCCCGCCGGACTTCCCGACCTGGGGACGCCTGCTGTTTGATGCCACCGACTACCTCCAGCAGCACCCAGAGCGGGTGTTCTGGCCCGGCATGGCAATCTCGCTGACGGTGCTGAGCGTGAACTACCTGGGCGATGGCTTGCGCGACGCGCTGGACCCGCGGATCCGGGGGCGCTGAGGCGGAACACACGCACACATTCAAATAAAAACATGACTTTTGGCCGCCCCGCCCTGGGCGGCCAATTTGTTTTACAATACGTCAAGTCGAAAAACAAAACCCCTGCCACAGACAGCAAAATCGGAACTCTGTCCCACACCCTTAGCGCAACCCGCAGCCGAACAGGCTTGCCCAAAGCGCCGGCAGACGTCATTTCGGGAAAATATTCCGCTTTACTCCCTGGTGACTGCAATGTTCGAAACATTTGGCTTTGAAGAGACCACGCCGCAGGACGTTTCCGTCTGGTTCGCCCTGGGCATTGGCATCCTGTTCGGTGTGCTGGCGCAGCTCACCCGCTTCTGCTTCCGCCGCGCCCTTGTTGGCGACGACCGCCGCCAGGCCGCCGGAGTCTGGGCCATGGCCCTGGCCGTTGCCGTCATTGGCACCCAGGCGGCTGTGGCCATGGGCTGGATCAGCTTTGAAGACCACCGCCTGCTGGCTGGCGATCTCCCTGTTCTCGCCATCGTTCTGGGAGGGCTGATGTTCGGTGCAGGCATGATCCTGACCCGCGGCTGCGCCTCGCGGCTCTTGGTTCTCAGCGGCAGCGGCAACCTGCGCGCCCTTCTGGTCATCGCGGTCTTTGCCGTTGTGGCCCACGCCACGCTCAAAGGCGTGCTGGCGCCTGTCCGCACCACGCTTGGCTCGGTCACTTTGCCGATGGCAGAGCAGGTCTCTCTCGCAGCCCTGCCCGGAGGAGCCCTGCTGTGGAGTACCGTGATCGCCGCGGCAGCGCTGCTCCTTGCCCTGCGCTCCGGCAATGGCCTGACGAAGCTGGCAGGCGGCGCGCTGATCGGTGCGCTGGTACCGCTCGCCTGGGTTGGCACCGGCTATGTGCTGTATGACGAGTTTGACGTGATCCCGATGCAGAGCCTCTCCTTCACAGCCCCTGCAGCCGATACGCTGTTCTTCGCCATCGCCTCCACCTCCATACCGGCCGGCTTTGGCCCCGGACTGTTCGGCGGCGTGCTGCTCGGCGCGCTGGTGGCGGCGCTGCCCAGCGGCGGTTTTCAGTGGCAGAGCTTTGAGTCCCCGCGCCAGACCGGCCGTTACCTGACCGGTGCCGTGCTGATGGGCGTTGGCGGCGTGCTGGCCGGAGGCTGCACTGTCGGCGCGGGCCTGGCGGGCATTCCTACACTCAGCGTCGCCGCTTTGCTCGCCTTAGCAGCCATTGCGCTAGGCGGGCTTGGCATGAATGCCGCGCTTAGTGCAGCTTCTTCCGGATCCGCCGCACACCCAGCCAAACCAGGCCAACAACCGGCAGAGTGATCAGCGCCGTCAGCGTGCCTTTGCTGATGCCCAAAGCCGCAGTCAGCGGATAGAGCGCATACCCCGCCAGCGACACCGCGTAATAGCTGATCGCCACCACCGACAGCCCCTCGACCGTGTGCTGCAGGCGGAGTGCTAGATCGGCGCGGCGGTCCATGCTGGCCAACAGCGCTTGGTTCTGCGCCGAGCGTTCCACATCCACCCGGGTCCGCAATAGCTCCCCGGCCCGGCGCGCCCGGTTTGCCAGAGCATCCAGCCGCTTCTCAGTGGATTTGACTGTGCGCATGGCCGGCTCAAACCGGCGCAGCATGAACTCCTCCAGCGTCTGAAACCCCTTGTGCCGCTCCTCCCGCAGCAGGCTGACACGCTGATTGACCAAAGCATCATAGGCGCCGGTGGCGCTGAAGCGGAAGGCGGAGCGCGCCGCCATCGCCTCCAGCTCCGCCGAGACGGTCAGCAGCTGCGACAGGGTCTGCTCAGCCGGGGCAGAGCCGCCGGTCATCTCTGCCATCATCTCGCTCAGATGGGTGTCCAG
The DNA here is from genome assembly GCF_000813745.1 of Leisingera sp. ANG-M1. Lineage (GTDB taxonomy): Bacteria > Pseudomonadota > Alphaproteobacteria > Rhodobacterales > Rhodobacteraceae > Leisingera. Next base: position 206,066 of record NZ_JWLC01000014.1, read on the forward strand.
CGCGCTGATCGTGGGTGTGAGGCCGCGGGCGCGGGAAAACCCCAGCATCGCCATCGCCCTGTAGGTCTCAATCTCGCACAGCCGCTGCACAATCCGGCCGATGCGGTTGTGGCCGGTGCCCGGCGCGGTGAAGACGGCAAAGCGCATGTGCCCCGCCGGGTCGATACGGAAGTCGCCGCCAACCACCGCGCTGCCGCTCAGCACCTGGCTCACGGCCAGGCTTTCGGGCACCAGCCAGTCATGCAGAATGGGCTTCAGGCTCTCGCCTTCCGGACGGGGCTGAACCCGGATCATTGCCGAGGTGATCCGCTGGCCCGGTGCCTGCTCCAGCCAATCGGCAGGGAACACCTCGAAATCCGCCGGATCAAAGGCGCGGGCGCCGAGGGTGTTGCAATAGGCGGTGTAGCTGACGAACTCGCTGTGCTGTTCCCATTTCAGCATATGGCGGCCGATCTGCGCCATATGGTGGGTGGCGCCGGGTTTGGGATGCGGCGCGCCGTGGCGGTCCAGCAGGTCCGTCAGGTGCAGCAGATCCTGCATCCGATCGCGGTGCTCGGCCTCGTTAGGCTGTTTCACCGCGAGATAAACCACAGTGCAGGGGCTGGACATGGCCGGAAAGGGGCGCGCGTGCAGCTCATTGGTGAGCTGATAGCGCAGCGGATGGTCCTGGATCGGGGGCATGACGGTCTCCGGGGCAATGGCGGCAACCATAGAGAGTCGATCAAAACATGTACAGAAATGTTTTATTTCAATGCGTTAACTGGATGCGATGGTATGCAGAGGCGAGGTTGGAGGGGGCTCTGCCCCCGGCCTGCGGCCTCCCCCGGGGATATTTTTGGCAAGAGGAAAGCAGCAAAGAAAAAGGCGCCCCGGATGGAGCGCCTTCTTTAAGTAAGCCCAGACCGCTTAGCTGATCATAGTGAGCAGGGTGTCAAGGCTGGCCTTGGCGTCGCCGTAGAACATGCGGGTGTTGTCCTTGAAGAACAGCGGGTTCTCGATGCCGGAATAGCCAGTGCCCTGGCCGCGCTTGGAGACGAAGACCTGTTTCGCCTTCCAGCACTCCAGCACCGGCATGCCGGCGATCGGCGAGTTGGGGTCTTCCTGGGCGGCCGGGTTGACGATGTCGTTGGAGCCGATAACGATCGCCACATCCGTCTCCGGGAAGTCCTCGTTGATCTCATCCATTTCCAGCACGATGTCATAGGGCACCTTGGCCTCCGCCAGCAGCACGTTCATGTGGCCCGGCAGGCGGCCCGCCACCGGGTGGATGGCAAAGCGCACGTCCTTGCCCTTTGCCCGCAGGCGGCGGGTGAGCTCGGCCACATTCTGCTGCGCCTGGGCCACCGCCATGCCGTAGCCAGGGATGATGATGACGCTGTCGGCCTCGTCCAGGGCCGTGGACACACCGTCGGCGTCGATGGCGATCTGCTCGCCTTCCACTTCCATCGCGGGACCGGTGGTGCCGCCGAAGCCGCCCAGGATCACCGAGACGAAGGAGCGGTTCATCGCCTTGCACATGATGTAGCTGAGGATCGCACCCGAAGAGCCCACCAATGCGCCGACCACGATCAGCAGGTCATTGCCCAAGCTGAAGCCAATCGCTGCCGCGGCCCAGCCCGAGTAGCTGTTCAGCATCGAAACCACCACCGGCATGTCGGCGCCGCCGATGCCCATGATCAGGTGATAGCCGATGAACAGCGCCGCCAGGGTCATCAGCATCAGCGGCAGGAAGCCGCCGGTGTTGAAGTACCAGATCAGGCAGAGGAAAGAGAGGCCCGCCGCCCCTGCGTTCAGCATATGGCCGCCCGGCAGTTTGGTCGCCGCAGAGGTCACTTTGCCCGCCAGCTTGCCAAAGGCAATCACGGAACCGGTGAAGGTGATCGCGCCGATGAAGATGCCGAGGAACAACTCGACCCGCAGGAAAGCGATCTCGGCTGGGCTTTTCTTGGCGATCAGCTTGGCGAAGGAGCCGAGATCATCGGTGCTGGCAGCCGCCGCCACATTGCCGATCTCGAAATGGGCGATGAAGCCCACGAAGACCGCCGCGAGGCCAACCAGCGAGTGCATCGCTGCAACCAGCTGCGGCATCTCGGTCATCTGGACCTTCTTGGCGACATAGGTACCAATGATGCCGCCACCCGCAATCAGGATCAGCGACAACAGCCACAGGCCGGAGCCGGGGCCGATCAGGGTGGCAAAAACCGCCAGCCCCATGCCGGCAATGCCGTACCAGACTGCGCGTTTGGCGCTTTCCTGGTTGGACAGCCCGCCGAGGGACAGGATGAAGAGAACAGCCGCAACAACATAGGCGGCGGTGGTGAAACCAATCATAAGTCCGTCCCCCAATTCAAGATTTCTGGAACATGGCGAGCATGCGCCGGGTGACGAGGAAGCCGCCGAAGATGTTGATCCCGGCCATAAAGACCGAAAGCGCCGCCAAGAGGATCACCAGGAAGGAGCCGGAGCCGATCTGCATCAGCGCGCCCAGGATGATGATCGAGGAGATCGCATTAGTGACCGCCATCAGCGGCGTGTGCAGCGAGTGCGCAACGCCCCAGATCACCTGGAAGCCGACAAAGCACGACAGCGCAAAGACGATGAAATGCTGCATGAAGCTGGCCGGCGCAAACAGGCCCACCAGCAGCAAGAGCGCACCGCCGCCGACCAGCATCGAGACCTGGCTCTTGGTCTGCGCCTTGAAGGCTTCGATTTCCTGCGCCCGTTTCTCTTCCGGGGTCAGCTCCGGCACTGTTTCCTTCGGCTTGGCCGCAATCGCCTGCACCTTGGGCGGCGGCGGCGGGAAGGTGATCTCGCCCTCAAACGCCACGGTGGCGCCGCGGATCACGTCGTCCTCCATGTCGTGGTTGACCTGGCCGTCTTTCTCCGGCGTGAGGTCAGCCATCATGTGGCGGATGTTGGTCGCATAAAGGCTCGAAGACTGCGCCGCCATGCGGGACGGGAAGTCGGTGTAGCCGATGATGGTGACGCCGTTCTCAGTCACCACTTTCTCATCCGCCACGGTGCCTTCGGCATTGCCGCCGCGCTCGGCCGCGAGGTCGACAATGACCGAACCCGGCTTCATCGCCGCGATCATGTCGGCGAGCCACAGCTTGGGCGCGTCGCGGTTAGGGATCAGCGCGGTGGTGATGACGATGTCCATCTCCGGCGCAAGCTCGCGGAACTTGGCCAGCTGCGCTTCGCGGAATTCCGGCGAGGAAACAGAGGCGTAGCCGCCGGTGGCGGCACCGTCCTGCTGTTCTTCCTCGAAGTCCAGATAGACAAATTCGGCGCCCATCGACTCGACCTGCTCAGCCACTTCCGGGCGGACGTCGAAGGCATAGGTGACCGCCCCCAAGGAGGTCGAAGTGCCGATGGCAGCCAGACCTGCCACACCAGCGCCAACCACCAGAACCTTGGCCGGAGGCACTTTGCCCGCGGCGGTGATCTGGCCGGTAAAGAAGCGGCCGAAGTTGTTGCCCGCCTCGATGACCGCGCGGTAGCCCGCGATATTTGCCATCGACGAAAGCGCGTCCATCTTCTGGGCGCGGGAGATCCGCGGCACCATTTCCATGGCGATCACATTGGCGCCCTTGGATTTGGCCAGCTCCATGCCTTCTTCATTCCCTGCAGGGTTGAAGAAGGAGATCAGCGTCTTGCCCTTGGTCAGCCGCTTCAGCTCGGTCGCATCCGGCTGGCGCACCTTGGCGACAATGTCGGAGGCTTTCCACAGCGCTGCCGGGGTCTTGATGACCTCGACGCCTGCCGCCTCATAGGCCGCATCGGAAAAGCCCGCAGCTGCCCCTGCCCCGGATTCGATCGCGCAATCGTAGCCGAGTTTTTGAAGCTGCTTGGCGGAATCCGGCGTCATCCCGACCCGGTTTTCCCCTGCAAATGTTTCTTTTGGTGTTCCTATTTTCACCCTTTTGGTCCCCCTCGTCTTGCCCGTGCCAGCAGTGCCCAGGTACGGATCGCAATGATTTCTATTACATCGCGCAATATTATTGCGCAAGGATTTTGCTGCATTGCCGCAAATTCATGCTGCATTGCCGCGTTTCGCTCAGATCCAGCGGCGCACTTTCTTCTCGTAGCGGGCCCAATCGGCCCGGAATACCCGCCGCAAACGGTCCTCCTCGGGAATCACAAACCGCTTCTCCAGCACCCAGAGGAAGACCGGGATCAGCGGCAGCGACAGTACGGCGTCGAACCACAGGATAAGGCCCGCGAGGATCAGCACGTCGCCCAGATAGATCGGGTTGCGCGAGCGGCTGAAGATCCCCGACTGCACCAGGCGGCTGGGTGTCTGATGCGGGATCACTGTGGTCTTTTGGCGCCGCATCTCGGTGATGGCGAGCAGCGCCAGCAGCAAGCCGCCGCCCAGCAGGATACCGCCCAGGAAATCCGCCCAGGCGCCGCCGAAGGACAGCCTGAATGTGGCATGTTTGGACTGAAGCCAGGCCGCCAGAACAAAACCCGCCAGCCACGCGGGCGGCACATCCAGCCACTTCATCATGCCCTGCCCATTTGCAGATTATGTCCTGAAATCACGCACATTGCGGGCAGTCTTTCCTCATCCAGCCAGGCCGTCCAGACCTCTTCAGCCAGGACTGGAAATTAAGGACAAATTGCCCTTGATGCCGCATTTACGGCGAATCTGTCCCGGCTTGCGGCATGATCCTGCACAAAATCCCCCGAAAGCCTAAGTATATTTATGTGTACTGAGGCCGCAGAGCCTTATTCCCACTCCATTTCCTCAAAAACGCGGCCTGCGTTTTTGGTCGCCAGCTCCTCGAATGTGTCGAGGTTTTTCCAGCGCTCCTGGTCAACATAGTATGCGCTTGCGAGGTCCCCGCCTGCTTCGATATGGGCACCGACCTTGCCCCTGAGGTCGGTCAGATAGTCAAGCGTATAGCGGCGCACCTGCGGCAAATTGGTCGGGTGGCCGTGGCCGGGGATTACATAAGCAGGCGCCAGCGGTTCCAGCTTCTCCTGCCAGGTCTCAATCCAGCATTTGGTGCAGGTGTGCGGGAAGACCGGCAGCATCCGCTCGTGAAAGGCAATGTCACCGGCGATCAGCAAATCCCACGCTGGGATCCAGACCTGGATGTCGCCAGGGTCATGCGCTGGCCCAAGATGCAGCACCTGCATCTCCACCCCGCCCAGCGTCAGATCATAGCGGTCGTCAAAGGACATGTTTGCATGCTCGACACGCGTCTCACCGGCGCGGTCCTTGTTGTAGCCGCGCATGCGCTGCAGGATCATGTCGCTGTTTTCCTGCGTCTCGGCAATGGCCTCGGCATGAGCCAGTACATCCACCCCCTGGTCGCGCCAATAGCCATTGCCCAGCATCGCGTGGCCCTGGCCGTTTTCGTTGATCACCAGCACCACCGGCTGATCGGTCACCTGCTTGATCTCCTCATGCAAGGCTTTCGCCAGTGCATCCGAGGCGCCGGAGTTCACCACCACCACGCCCTCGGAGGTCACAACGAAGGACAAGTTGTTGTTATGGCCTGCGTTTTCATAGGTTGGCGGCGCCGTGGCTCCAATGGCCGAGAAAACATTCGGAATAACCTCAACCGGCTTGGAGTAGAGCTCGGATTGCGGGTACTGGTCGGCAATGTCCTCGCTTGCGAAGGCGGTGAATGGCAGCAGCAAGGCAAAGGCGGCAAGGGTTTTCATTGGATCTCTCCCTGATCAATTGCCGCTACATTCACACATGCGAATATAACTGTAAACGCCTTCAATGTGCGGCGTGACGGCACGGCGGGGTTGCCAGAGGCCTCTGCCCGGATAGGCTGACCCGCAAACAGGGAGGCGAGGTCATGAGCTTGCAAGGCAAACACGCATTGATCACTGGCGGCGGCACCGGCATCGGGCTGGCGGTTGCTCAGGCCCTGACTGCTGAAGGCGCCCAAGTCACCATCACCGGACGCAGGCAGGAGGTGCTGGAGGAAGCTGCAACAGGCGGCTTGCACCCGCTGGTCATGGATGTGCGCGTCGAAGAGGATGTGGCCGCCAAGGTGAACGCTGCCGTGGAAGCCCGTGGGCCCATCCAGATCTGTGTTGCCAATGCAGGCATCGCCGAGGGAGCAGCGCTGCACACGACCACGATGGCGTTCTGGCGGGACATGATGGCGACCAACCTGGACGGCGCCTTTCTGACCATCCGCGAGTGTTTCAAGTCGATGCGGCAGACCGATTGGGGCCGGGTGATCACGGTGTCCTCGATTGCCGGGCTGCGGGGCCTCAAAGGGGGCGCCTGCTACACCGCCAGCAAACACGGGCTGGTCGGCCTGACCCGCGCACTCAGCGAGGACTACCTGGGCACGCCGTTCACCTTCAATGCGCTCTGCCCCGGTTATGTGGACACGCCGATTGTCGAGCGCAACATTACCTCGATTGCCCAGCGCGCCGGGCTCAGCGCGGTGGAGGCGCTGGATGTGATGGTCAACGCAAACCGGCACAAGCGGCTGATCGAGCCAGCCGAGGTCGCCGCCGCAGCCCTATGGCTTTGCGGTCCAGGATCCGGTTCCGTAAACGGCCAATGCATTGAAATCGCGGGAGGGCAAACTTGATGAACCGCAAGGAATTCAACAGCTTCTGCGGCACCTTCCCGGCGGCGGAACATGTGGTGCAATGGGGCAATTCCGACGTCTGGAAGGCAGGCGGCAAGCTCTTTGCGGTCTGCGGCTGGGCCGATGGCCGGGACGCCTTTACCTTTAAGGCAGGCGAAATCGCCTATGAGGTCCTGCAGGAACGCCCCGGCGTCCGCCCCGCGCCCTATCTGGCCTCACGCGGCATGAAGTGGCTGCAGCAGTTTGATGACAACGGCCTGTCGGACGCCGAACTGAAGGCACAGATCACTCTCTCTTACCAGATGGTGACTGCGAAGCTGTCCAAGAAGAAGCGCGCCGAGTTCGGCATCCCCGATCCTCAGCCCGCGTCCCGGCAGAACTGAACCCGGCCGCCACTGGACAGAACGGTTCAGATCATATAGCACACCAGAAAGCTTTAAGCTTGAAATACCCATCAGACGCGAGGCTCCGATGACCGATTTTGCCGCAACCAAGGCGATGTTCGACCTGCCCGAAGGGGTGATCTATCTGGACGGCAACTCGCTGGGCCCCCTGCCCCGTGCTGCCACCGAACGCGTCGGGAAGATGATGCGGGACGAATGGGGGCAGATGCTGATCACCGGCTGGAACAAGGCCGGCTGGATGCAGAAGTCCAAGGACCTGGGCGACCGCGTCGGCCGCCTGATCGGCGCTGAGCCCGGCCATGTGATCATGGGCGACACGCTGTCGATCAAGGTCTACCAGGCCGTCGCCTCGGCATTGGAGCTGAACCCGGGCCGCAAGGTGGTCTTGTCGGACAACGGCAACTTCCCGTCCGACCTCTATATCGCGGACGGGCTGCTGAAATCGCTGGGGCCGGATTACGAGCTGCGGGTGGTGGACCCGGAAGCGGTGGAAGAACACATCACCGACGAGATCGCGGTACTGATGATCACCGAGGTGGACTACCGCTCGGGCCGCAAGCACGACATGAAGGCGCTGACCGCCAAGGCCCATGCTATGGGTGTGCTGACGGTCTGGGATCTGGCGCATTCCGCCGGCGCGGTGCCGGTGGATCTGGCGGGCTGCGAAGCCGATTTTGCAGTCGGCTGCAGCTACAAGTACCTCAATGGCGGCCCCGGTGCGCCGGCCTTTATCTATGTCGCGCCGCGCCATGCGGAGACAGCCCGCCCGGCGCTGTCCGGCTGGCTGGGTCACGAGGCACCCTTTGCCTTCGACCTCGACTACCGCCCCGGCCACGGCATCGACCGGATGCGGGTCGGCACCCCGCCGGTGATCCAGCTCACCTCGCTGGAGGCCGCGATGGACATCTGGGACATGGCGGATATGGATGCCGTGCGCACCAAGTCCATGGAGCTGTGCGACCTGTTCATCGCCGAGGTGGAAGACCGCTGCGTCGGCTTGGAACTGGCCTCCCCGCGCGACGCCGCCCAGCGCGGCAGCCAAGTGTCGTTCAAGTTCCGTGAAGGCTATGCCGCCATGCAGGCTCTAATCGACCGCGGCGTGATCGGCGACTTCCGTGCCCCGGACATCATGCGGTTCGGCTTCACACCTCTCTACATCGATGAGGATGATGTGCGCGCCGCCGTGGCGATCATGGAAGATGTTATGGCCAATGCTCTGTGGGACCGCGCCGAATACAAGACGCGCCACGCCGTCACCTGATGCGCCTGCGCTCCTCATACCATGTGCCGCTCTGCCGCCCGGCGGGCTGGGTTGCGCTGTGGCGCCGCCTGGCCCAATGCGGCACCCTGAACCGGAGAAACCATTCCTTTCCCTAAGCCGTGATATACTCAGGAAAAGGAATGATCCGATGACCCAACCCTATGATCCCGCCGATGAAGGCGCCCAGATGTCCTTTGACGGGCGCATGTCCTATGGCGACTACCTGTCACTCGACATGTTGCTGAATGCGCAGAAGACCTGGACCAACACCCATGACGAGATGCTGTTCATCATCCAGCATCAGACCTCCGAGCTGTGGATGCGGCTGGCCATTCATGAGCTGACCGCAGCCCGCGAGCGGCTGCAGAGCGGCAAGGCGCATCAGGCGTTCAAGATGCTGGCACGCGTCGCGCGGATTTTCGAGCAGCTGAACTCCGCCTGGGACGTGCTGCGCACGATGACGCCGTCGGACTACACCGCCTTCCGCGATGAATTGGGGCAGAGCTCTGGTTTTCAGTCGCATCAGTACCGGCAGATTGAGTTCATGCTTGGCAACCGCAACAAGGCGATGCTGCGGCCCCATGCCCACCGGCCGGATATCCTCGCGCTCTTGGAGGCAGAACTGGCGCAGCCTTCGCTGTATGACGTGGCGCTGAAGGTGCTGTCGCAAAGAATTTCGCTGCCGGATGACGTCCTGAACCGGGATGTGAGCGATGCCTACCAGCCGCACCCCGCGGTGACCGAGGCCTGGACCCAAGTCTACCGGGACACGGAAGCCTATTGGGACCTCTACGAGCTGGCCGAGAAACTGGTGGATTTCGAAGACTACTTCCGCCGCTGGCGCTTCAACCACGTGACCACGGTGGAGCGCGTCATCGGCTTCAAGCGCGGCACCGGCGGCACCGGCGGCGTCAGCTATCTGAAACGGATGCTGGAAGTGGAGCTGTTTCCCGAGCTTTGGCATTTGCGCACCGAGCTCTAAGGCTGCAGCAGGAGAAGCAAAGGCTCCCGCCCGTCATCAAGGGGCGGAGCCCCTTTCTTCCCGTTGGGCCCAGCGCCGCGCCTTTGGCGCGGCGTGCCTGCGTGGCGCCCTGGCACGCTGTTTTGATCTCAGGCTTCCAGCGCCTGTGCACATAGAGCGGCGTAGCTGGAGACATCCGCCCGGTAAGCCGCATATCCGGCAGCCGACTTCTTGATCCCTTTGAGACAGGCGCAGATCACCCGCGCCATGTCCTGCGGTGCGGCAGGCAGCTTCACTCGGCCAGCGTCTGCTTCGGCCTGCAGCCAGGCGGCATAGAGCGCGCTCAAGGCGGCCTCCCCTTCCACGATGGTCTCACCCGCCACGCTCATCGAGGTCTCAAGCAGCTCCATCCCATGCGGAGAGGACATCATGCTTTCCATCGCCGCGCCGCCGTGGCCTGCGAAGGCAGCTGCAAGCTTGGCACCAAGACTTCCGTCCGCTGCCAATGCCGCTGCAATATCCGCCTGCGCCCGGGCATAATAGCCCTGCACCAAGGTGCGGAAGATTGCCTCCTTGTTCTTGAAATGCAGATAGACCGCGGGCCGCGACATGCCCGCCCCCTTGGCAATGTCATCCATCGAGGTCTTGCGGAATCCATAAGTGGAAAACGCCGTCCAGGCGGCGGTGAGGACCGCCTGCTGCTTTGGGTCTATGCCTGCCATGTTCATGAAGCCGCTTCTGACACTTGTCGCAAATAATGTCAATTGACACCCTGACATATTTTCTTATTTTTGTCACAACGACACAGCCCAGGAAGGCAGACCCATGTCCACCACGCTACGCATCAACGGAAAGCGCCATCAGGTAGAGCTGCCCGGCGAGGTGCCCCTCTTGTGGGTGCTGCGCGATGAAGTCGGACTGACCGGCACCAAGTTCGGCTGCGGCGTCGCGGCCTGCGGCGCTTGCACCGTGCATATCGACGGCGAAGCGGTGCGCTCTTGCCAGGTGGCGCTGTCGGATGTCTGGGGAGACGTGACCACCATTGAAGGCCTCGGCACGCCGCAGGCCATGGCCGCAATCCAAAAGGCCTGGGTCGATCATCAAGTGGCGCAATGCGGCTATTGCCAGTCCGGCCAGATCATGCAGGCGGCAAGCCTGCTGGCGGAAAACCCCGCTCCTTCCGACGCCGAGATTGACGAGGCGATGCAGGGCAACCTCTGCCGCTGCGGAACTTATCCCCGAATCCGCGCGGCCATCCATGCCGCGGCCAAAGCCCTGCAGGAGGCGTAACCCATGGCCAGTATCGCAAAAATTGCCCGCCGCAGTTTCCTGATCGGCTCTGCCGCCATCATCGGCGGCGTAGCCTTCGGCGCTTATTACGTCAGCCGCCCCGCCCCCAATCCATTAAAGCCCGGTGATGGCGAGGCTGCGCTCAACCCGTTTGTGCTGATTGACCAGAACGGCGTCACTCTTTTCGCTCCGCGCGCCGAGATGGGCCAAGGGGTGAAAACCAGCTGGGCAGCGCTGATCGCGGAAGAGCTGGACGCAGAGCTGGATCAGGTGCGCGTCCTGCATGGCCCCGCTGCCAAGGCTTATTACAACTCCGCCTTCATGGCGGATGCCCTGCCGGGCAAGGGCTATGACACCAGCAATTTCAAGCATTCGATCGGCGAGGCGCTGGGGCATTTCGGCAAAGTGCTGAGCCTGCATGGCACCGGCGGCTCAACCTCGATGAAGGACGGGTTCAAGCGGATGCGGCTGGCGGGCGCCTCGGCCCGCGAGACGCTGAAACAGGCGGCGGCAGAGCGGCTGGGCCTTAGCCGCAGCCAATTCAGCACCGCCAAGGGCGCGGTAATCACGCCGGACGGCACCGCAATCCCATACGCCGACTTGGCGATAGAAGCGGCAAAGCTGGAGCCGGTGGAAGCGGTCCTGCGCCCCAGGACCGAGTGGCGGCTGATCGGCAAATCCCAGCCGCGCATCGACATGGTGGAGAAAGCCACCGGCACCGCCGAATTCGGCATTGACGTGCGGCTGAAGGGGATGAAGTTTGCCTCGCTGCGGATGAACCCGCGCCAGGGCGGCGGAATGAAAAGCTATGACGCCACCGCTGCCAGCGCCATGCCCGGCGTAGAAAAAGTGATCGACATGGGCGCAGGCGTCGCTGTGGTGGCCAGCAACACCTGGCTGGCCATGCGGGCGGTTGAGGCAATTGAGGTTGAATGGGAAGACGCCCCCTACCCGCGTGAAACCCATCAGATTTTCGCCCGCATCGCCAAAGCCTTTGAGGAAGACCCCAACTCGGTCATGCGTGACGATGGTGATGCCGGTCAGCTGCCTTCAGGCGCAACTGAGCTGAAAGCAGATTATCAGGTCCCCTATCTGGCTCATGCCACCATGGAGCCGATGAACGCCACGGCGCTCTTGGAACGGGACAAGCTGACCGTCTGGTGCGGCAACCAGATGCCAACCTTCACCCAGTCGAAATGCGCCGCCGAGGCCGGGCTGGACGGCGAACAGGTGGACATTCGCACCACCTACCTGGGCGGCGGCTTCGGACGGCGGGTGGAGTTCGACTATGCGGTTCTTGCCACCCGCGTTGCCAAGGAGATGCCCGGGGTGCCGGTGCAGCTCACCTGGAGCCGCGAGGAGGACATGCGCCACGACATGTACCGCCCCGGCGCCATGGCCCGGATGCGCGGCGCGGTTAAGGATGGCCAGGCGGTACTGCTGGACGGCAAGGTGGCCGCGGCCTCGCCCACCCATCAGGCCATGCAGCGGCTGGCGGGCTTTACACCCTCCGGCCCTGACAAGGTGCAGGTGGAGGGGTTCTTCAATCCGCCCTATGCGATCCCGAACTTCCGCATGGCCGGCCACCTGTCGGACATAGAAATCCCGGTCGGATTCTGGCGCTCGGTCGGCAACAGTTTCAATGGATTTTTTGTCGAAAGCTTCATTGATGAGATGGCCCATGCGGCCGGCACCGACCCTATGGCGTTCCGCCTGGACCTTGCCCGCCGCGAATGGGCACCGGCAGCGGGCGTGCTGGAGGCCGTGAAGGCGATGTCCGGCTGGACTGGCTCAACGCCTGAAGGCACGGGCCGCGGCGTCGCCATGTGCTACAGTTTCGGCACCCCGGTGGCGGAGGTGATCGAAGTGGTGGAGGAAGACGGCACGATCCGCATCGCCAAAGCCTGGATCGCCTGCGACATGGGCCAGGCAATCGACCCGGCAATCGTCAAGGCACAGATGTTCAGCGGCATGGCCTATGGGCTGTCGGCGGCCTGTTTCGGCGAGATCACATTTGCAGACGGCGCGGCCGAGCAAGGCAACTTCCCCGATTACGACGCCCTGCGCATGCACACGATGCCGCAAACCGAAGTGCAAGTGCTGGAGACCCAGACCCATATGGGCGGTGCAGGCGAGCCCGGCACCCCGCCGGCCGCCCCGGCCCTGGCCAATGCGCTTTTCGACCTCACCGGCAGGCGCGCACGGCAGCTGCCGCTAATGCATGAATTCGACTTGCTGGTCTGAGCTGATCTGGACCGGTCTGCGGCCTGCTTTCGGGCAGGCCGCTTGCCGTCACTCCAGTATCTTGACCATGCGGTAGTTGTGAATCTTCACCCCGCGGCGTTCAAAGTCGCGCCGCTTGTCCAGCGCAAAGCCCATCCGTTCAAAAAAGCCGCGGGCAGCCTCGCTTGCCTCCACATAAAGCAACCCGATCCCCTGGCGCTGAGCGGCAGCCTCCAGCCGGCGGTACAATGCCGCTGCCACCCCTTGCCCGGCCGCGATTGGGTCGCAGAACAGCATGTCGATATGCCCGTCCGCCTCCAAATCAATGAAGGCCACTGGAATGTCTGCGGCGTCCGCCGCCACCCAGACCGCCCGCCCGTCGGACATCTTCTGCCGAAAGGCCTCCTCTGGCGGCGCCTCCGGGCACCAGGCCGCAATCTGCTCGGGTGAATAGAACTGGCTGGCAATGCCATGCACGGCGGATTTGAACACATTAGCCAGCGCCGCGGCATCCCCTGCCTGAAACTGCCGGATGCTGTAAGAGGCTGGCCCGGTGTCCGGGCTGGCTGCAGTATCAAATGTCACAAGTAACCTCTAACAAAAACCTCTAGGCTGATTTCTGCAGCCCGGCCTGCGGGCTGCCCTGCGCCCAGGCCCGCACCGCTGCGCCAAAACGCTCAAACAACGGCCTAGAGACCGGATCCGCCGCCGCCTCCCACTCGGGATGCCATTGAACCGACAGGGTAAAGCCCGGCGCATCCTTGATATAGATTGCTTCCGGCGTGCCATCGGGTGCGTGGCCGTCCACCACCACCCGCGCGCCCGGGCGCTTGATGCCCTGGCCGTGCAGCGTGTTGGTCATCACCTCTTCGGCACCGAACAAGCGGTGGAATACGCCGCCGGGATTGAACTTGACCGTATGGCGCAGGGCGAATTTCTCCTCCAGCGTGCCGTCCGGCGGCATCCGGTGGTTCATCCGCCCCGGCAGGTCGCGGATTTCAGGGTACAAAGACCCGCCCATCGCCACATTCACTTCCTGAAAACCGCGGCAGATGCCCAGAAAAGGCTGGCCGCGCTCCACACAGGCGCGGATCAGCGGCAGAGTGATGGCATCGCGGGCGCGGTCGAAAGCCCCATGCGCCTCGGTCTCGGCCTCTCCGTATTCATGCGGATGCACATTCGGCCGCCCGCCGGTCAGCAGAAACCCGTCAAAGGTCTCCAGCAGTTCGCCGACAGTGACAAAGCGCGGGTCCGAGGGGATCATCAGCGGCATGCAGCCAGCAACCTCGGCAACCGCCTCCGAATTCATCGTGCCGCCCGCATGCACGGGGTACTGATCGTTGATCAGATAGGAATTGCCGATAATGCCAACTTTGGGACGCGCCATGAACCACTCGTAAATCCATTTCCTGAAGAAAAACCTAGCCCTGCCCCGGGCCGGGTTCAACAGCGGAAGCAGCGCAACAAACTGTTCACGGGTGCACATGATGCACAATCCCCGCTGGCGCCGCGGGGATTGCAGACTTGCAGCCCGGCCGCAAACAAGGGCCAAGGCGGTTTCCGTTTCGGGCGGATCAGATCTCGCCTGCCAGCCCCACGGCGTCGATACCGGCCATGGCGGCCACTGCATCATTGTCCGAGGTATCACCGGTGACGCCAACCGCGCCGATCACGGCGCCCTTCTTGTCCCGGACCAGTACGCCGCCAGGCACCGGCACCACCTGACCGCCGTAGACACCGTTGACGGCCGCCATGAAATAGGCCTGTCCCTCCGCCCGCGCCATCTGCGCAGTGCCGGCCATGCCCAGCATCACCGCGCCGTAAGCCTTGCCGTGGGCAATGGCAAACCGCCCCGGCGCCGCACCGTCCTCGCGCTCAAATGCCTGCACGTGGCCGCCGGCATCCAGCACCACCACTGACAGCGGCTTCAGCTCCATCTCGCGGCCCTTTTCCAGCGCCTTGCGGATAATCGTGCGCGCCCGGCGCAAAGAAATACTCATGTCCCGTCCCTTTCATCTTTCCGGAAATACTCCGGGGAGCGCGAGGGGCCGGCCCCTCGCCCCCTCTCTATGTCATCCGGCCGCCTTCAATTCCAGACGCCGCGCATGCAGCACCGGCTCGGTATAGCCCGAAGGCTGCACCCGCCCCTTGAACACCAGGTCGCAAGCCGCCTGGAACGCAATGGTGTCAAACCCCGGCGCCATCATGCGGTAACTGTTGTCGCCGCGGTTCTGCTCGTCCACCACTTTGGCCATCTTGCGCAGCGACCCCATCACTTCCTCTTCGCTGACAACCCCGTGGTGCAGCCAGTTGGCGATATGCTGGGCCGAGATCCGGCAGGTCGCGCGGTCCTCCATCAGCCCCACATCATTGATGTCCGGCACTTTCGAGCAGCCAACGCCCTGATCCACCCAGCGCACAACGTAGCCCAGGATGCCTTGCGCATTGTTGTCCACCTCCCGCGCGATCTGGCGCGGCGACCACTTGCGGTAGGTGGCCAGCGGAATTTCCAGAATGCCGTCGACATGGGCACGCCGCCCGCCCGCTTTCAGCCGCTCCTGCACCGCCAGCACATCCACCTTGTGGTAATGCAGCGCATGCAGGGTCGCTGCGGTCGGGCTTGGCACCCAGGCGCAGTTGGCGCCGGACTTCGGATGCTCGATCTTCTGTTCGATCATCGCCGCCATCATGTCCGGCATCGCCCACATGCCCTTGCCGATCTGCGCCTTCCCTGACAGACCGCATTCCAGCCCGATATCCACGTTCAGGTTCTCATAGGCGCCGATCCAGGCCTTGCGCTTGATGAAGTCCTTGCGGCTGAACGGCCCAGCCTCCATCGAGGTGTGGATCTCATCGCCGGTGCGGTCAAGGAAACCAGTGTTGATAAAGGCCACCCGATGCTTGGCAGCGCGGATGCATTCCTTGAGATTCACCGAGGTGCGGCGCTCCTCATCCATGATGCCGATCTTCACGGTGTGGCGCGGCAGGCCCAGGATATCTTCGACCTTGCCAAAGATCCGGTCAGCAAACGCCACTTCTTCCGGCCCGTGCATCTTGGGTTTCACCACATAGACCGAGCCATGGGCCGAGTTGCCGCTGTCGCGCTTCAAGTCGTGCATGGCGATCATCACGGTGATCAGCGCATCCAGCAGGCCTTCATAGGCCTCATGGCCGTCGCCATCCAGCACCGCCGGGTTGGTCATCAGGTGCCCCACATTGCGCACCCACAGAACCGCGCGGCCTTTGACCGTCAGCTGCGTGCCATTGGGCGCGGTAAAGCCGAAGTCCGGGTTCAGGCGGCGGGTTATGGTCTTGCCGCCCTTCTCCAGAACCGCCTCCAGATCGCCCTTCATCAGGCCCAGCCAGTTGGAGTAGGCCAGCACCTTGTCCTCGGCATCAACGCAAGCGACCGAATCCTCGCAATCCATGATCGCCGACATCGCGCTTTCCAGCCGCACATCCGCCAGCCCGGCCTGGTCGCGGGCACCGATTGCATGGGCGCGGTCGAACACCAGCTCCACATGCAAGCCATTGTTGCGCAGCAGCACCGAGTCCGGCGCCTTCGGGTTGCCCCGGTAGCCTGCGAATTTCTCCGGCTGCGCCAGCGGCAGGTCATCAACCAGCAGCTGGCCGTCCTGCACATGATAGCGGCGCACATCGGCATGGCTGGTGCCCTCAATCGGAAAGGCCTCGTCCAGGAACACCCGCGCCCGCGCAACTACCCGCGCGCCGCGGCCCCGGTCATAGCCGCCCTTGGGTGCTGCGGAACCCATCGCATCAGTCCCGTAAAACCCGTCATACAGACTGCCCCAGCGAGCGTTCGCCGCGTTCAGCGCGTACCGCGCATTGGTGATCGGCACCACCAGCTGCGGCCCCGGCACCTTGGCAATTTCAGGGTCGACATTCTGCGTCTCAATCTCGAAATCCGCTCCCTCAGGCAGCAGATAGCCAATCTCAGCCAAAAACGCCTTATAGCCCTCGTGGTCATGCGGCTTGCCGCGGTTGGCAATATGCCAGGCGTCGATCTTGGCCTGGATCTCTTCCCGCTTGGCAATCAGCGCCCGGTTCTCCGGCCCGAACCCGTTCACCAGCTCCGCCAGCCCCTTCCAGAACACCTCGGCATCCACTCCGGTGCCCGGCAGTGCCTGCTTCTCGACAAACTCCGCCAGCTCCGACGCAACCTGAATTCCCTGTTTCTCGACCCGGCTCATGCTCTGCTCCTTCCGGCGGTACACCACTGTATGCCGATCCATCTAGAACAAAAGTTTCCGATCGGCAACAAACCAGCCATCCATGTAATCCTAACTCAATTTCTTGTTTTCCAAGAAAGTGCTGCGGATTTTTCCAACTATTCCCTTTCCACCCCCAATCCGCTTGCAGTCGCGCCCGCATCCTCTACACCTGAAAGAAGCAGTGCAGAGGAGAACGAGAATGGCCAAAGACACGCCCCAGACCTTCTACCTGAAAGACTACACGCCTTTTGGTTTTGACGTTGACAGCGTTCACCTGACCTTCCGCCTGACGCCGGAAACCACCCGGGTGCTGAGCAAGATCCGCTTTGCGCCTAAGTCGGATGCCGCGGACAAGACCTTCTTTCTGCACGGCGAGGAGCTGCAGCTGATCTCGGCCAAGATAGACGGCCAGGAGGTCTCGCCCGAGCTGACCGAAAAAGGCCTCACCTGCGAGGTGCCCAGCGCCCCCTTCACCTGGGAAGCCGAGGTCGAGATCAACCCGGCCGGCAATACCGCGCTGGAAGGGCTCTACATGTCCAACCGCATGTACTGCACCCAATGCGAGGCCGAGGGCTTCCGCAAGATCACCTATTACCCGGACCGCCCCGACGTGATGTCCACCTTCACCGTCCGCATCGAAGGCGACGAGCCGGTGATGCTCTCAAACGGCAACCCGATGGGCGCGGGCGAAGGCTGGGCTGAATGGCACGATCCCTGGCCGAAGCCGGCCTATCTGTTTGCGCTGGTAGCCGGCGATCTGGTGAACCATCCGGGCAGCTTCACCACCAAGTCCGGCAAGGAGGTGGAGCTGAACATCTGGGTCCGCCCCGGCGACGAGAATAAATGCGCCTTCGGCATGGAAGCGCTGAAGAAGTCGATGAAATGGGACGAGGACGTCTATGGCCTCGAATACGACCTCGAGCTGTTCAACATCGTTGCCGTGGACGACTTCAACATGGGCGCGATGGAGAACAAGGGGCTGAACATTTTCAACTCCTCCTGCGTTCTGGCCTCACCCGAAACTTCGACGGACGCCAATTTTGAGCGCATCGAGGCGATTATCGCCCATGAGTACTTCCACAACTGGACCGGCAACCGCATCACCTGCCGCGACTGGTTCCAGCTCTGCCTGAAGGAGGGGCTGACGGTCTTCCGTGACGCCCAGTTCACCTCTGACATGCGCTCGGAGCCGGTTAAGCGGATCGACGACGTGATTACGCTCCGCGCCCGCCAGTTCCCCGAGGACAACGGCCCCCTCGCTCATCCGCCGCGCCCGGAGCAGTTCCAGGAGATCAACAACTTCTACACCGCCACCGTCTATGAAAAGGGCGCCGAGGTGATCGGCATGCTGAAGCGGCTGGTGGGCGATGAGAACTACTACAAGGCGCTAAAGCTCTATTTTGAGCGCCACGACGGCCAGGCCTGCACCATCGAGGACTGGCTGAAGGTGTTTGAGGATGCCACAGGCCGCGACCTGCAGCAGTTCAAGCTCTGGTACAGCCAGGCCGGCACCCCGCGGGTGAAGGTCACGGAAGACTACGCCGATGGCACCTATACCCTGACCTTTGAGCAATCGACTCCGCCCACTCCCGGCCAGCCGGACAAGGCCCCGCGGGTGATCCCGATGGCGGTGGGCCTGTTGTCGCCCAACGGCGGCGAGGTCCGCGCCACGCAAGTGCTGGAACTGACCGAAGCCAAACAAAGCTTCTTCTTCGAGGGCCTGGGTGCCAAACCGGTGCCGTCGATCCTGCGCGAGTTCTCCGCCCCGGTGATCCTGGAGCGTGACACCACCAACGCCGAGCGCGCCTTCCTGCTGGCCCATGACACCGACCCGTTCAACCGCTGGGAGGCCGGCAACGCCCTGGCCAAGGAAACCCGTGTGGCGATGGTGCTGGACGGCGCCGCGCCGGATGCGGCCTATCTGGACGCGCTGGAGAAGCTGGTGCGCGACGATGATCAGGACCCGGCCTTCCGCGCCCTGGTGCTGTCGCCGCCCAGCCAGGCCGACATCGCCCAGACCCTGCATGAGCGCGGCTATACCCCCGATCCGCAAAAGATCTACGACGCGGCCGAAACCTTCACCCAGACCCTCGCCCAGCAACTGGAGACCAGCCTGCCCCGGCTCTACGCGGCGACCACTGTCGATGGCCCCTACGCGCCAGACGCTGAAGGGGCAGGCAAACGCGCCCTGAATGGCCGCATCCTGTCTCTGCTGACCCGTCTCGACGGCGGCGAGCAGGCGGCGCGCCAATACGCCGCCGCCGACAACATGACCCAGCAGTACGCTGCGCTGGCTGCGCTGATGAAGGCTGAAAAAGGCGATACCCAGTCCCAGGCCTTCTTTGATCAATGGCAGGACGACCGGCTGGTGATGGACAAGTGGTTCGCCCTGCAGATCGCCTGCGCCGCACCGGAGAAGACCGCCGCCGCTGCAACCGCCCTCACCCAGCACGCGCTGTTCGATATGAGGAACCCGAACCGCTTCCGCGCGGTGATGGGGGCACTGGCAGGCAACCACGCAGGCTTCCACCACGCCAGCGGCGAAGGCTATCAGCTGCTGGCGGATAACCTCATCGCGCTGGATAAGCTGAACCCGCAAACCACCGCCCGCATGTGTGCCGCCTTCCAAACCTGGAAGCGCTACGGCACCGACCGGCAGGCGCTGATCCGTGCGCAGCTGACCCGGATCGCCGGTACCGAGAACCTCAGCCGCGACACGAACGAGATGGTCACCCGGATCCTTGATGCCTGAGACACCTGAAACCCTGCCGCCGGCGGAAGACTACAGCTTCTCCCGCCGCGGCCGCACTCCCGCCGCTATGCTGGCCACCGGCGGCTGGCTGGCGGCGCTCTTGGTCTTGTGGCTGGTCCTGCAAGCCGCCTGGTGGGCGGGGCTTCTGCTGGCCCCGCCGGGGGGCCCCCC
>NZ_JWLC01000015.1 GCF_000813745.1 Leisingera sp. ANG-M1
ACTCCCGGGAACGGCGGCGCCCAGGGCATCGAGAGCCGCTGGCACCTGGCCCCCGCCCCTTACGCTCCGGCGCAAGAACGCAGCACCGCAAGCACAGGGCCGTCCTGGACCCTGCAACGCCTGCGCGCCCGCACCCTGCCGCCGTGCACCTGGCAGGTCGCCCGGACCGCAGGCGGCACGGTGCTGGCCGCCCAGCCTGCCCGGTCCGCAGCATCCGGCACGCCCCCTCCCCCCGGGCCGCCCAGTCCGCCCAGGCCCCTCCCGCGCCCGCAGACCGCCCTGGCTGCGCCAGCGCTGCCTTAGCGGCCTTGGGCCCGGCACCGGGCTTGGCCCGGTGCCGGGCCCAACAAGCGGAGGCTTTCCAAAAAGCCGGCGCTTGGCGGGAGCCCGCGGCTTCACAAACCCACGCAGAATTGTGAACCGGCCATCCCGGAAAATGCGGCTAAACTCTGGATAGGTCAGGAAAAACAAACAGAAAGGCGCCGAATGCGCGCATCCCGGATACACCGGCGGGCATTGCTCGCCAGCTTGGCTGCAGCACTGCTGGCCCCGCAGCAGCCGGCAGCAGCGCCAACCCCCTACCGGCTCGATCCGGAGGCCACCCAGGTGCGTTTCACCTTCCTCCTCAGCGGCCAGCCGCAGCACGGCCGGATCCCGGTGCGGGACGCCCGCATCCGGATCGACCCCGGCAACCTCATCCGCAGCGAGGCCAACATCATCCTCAGCGCCAGCCGCGCCAGAACCGGGCTGATCTTTGCCACCGAAGCGCTGAAAAGCCCCAGCGTGCTCAACACCGCCCGCTTCCCTGAAATCCGCTTCCGTTCCACCCGGGTGCACCTTGGGCCGGACGGCAGGCTCTCCGGCGGCGCCCGGATAGACGGGGACCTCACCCTGCGCGGCATCACCCGGCCGCTCACCCTGCAGGCCGCGCTCTACCGCCGCCCCGGCACCGCCCCCGATGACCTTCGCGAGCTGGAGGTGCATCTCTCCGGCCGCCTCAGCCGCGCAGCATTCGGCGCCGCAGGTTATCCGGATCTGGTGGCCGACCAGGTCACCCTCGCCATCAAGGCGCGGCTGCATCAATCCGGCTGACTAAAACCCGCCGACACAGGGCAGTGAGACAAAAATACCGCCCCGCAGAAATACGACACGGCAATGGCGGAAACCGGCTGGCAATGGTGCCCCAGCCTGTCATGGTCGCACCGTTATGCGCCTGATCATCTCATTTGCCGCCCTGTTCCTTTCCGTCATCCTGCTGCAGCTGTCCTCCGGAGGCGTGGGCCCGCTGGATGCCATCTCCGGATCGGTTCTGAATTTCACCACCACCCAGATCGGCCTTTTGGGCACAGGCCATTTCGTCGGCTTCTTCATCGGCTGCTGGTGGGCGCCGCGGCTGATGGGCAATGTCGGCCACTCCCGCGCTTTTGCGGTCTGCACAGCACTTGGCGCTATGGGCCTTCTGGGCCACACGCTGACCGAAAACCCCTATGCCTGGGCCGGCATGCGGATTGCCTCCGGCGTCTGTATCGCCGGCGCCTACACGGTGATCGAAGCCTGGCTCAACGCCAAGGTCACCAATGAAAACCGCGGCCGGGCCATGGGCACCTACCGCATTGTCGACATGGGGTCTTCACTGGCAGCGCAGCTGATCATCGCAGTGCTGCCGCCGGCGGTCTATGTGTCCTACAACCTGCTGGCGGTGCTCTGCTGCGCGGCGCTGTTGCCGCTCACGCTGACCAAGGCCAGCCAGCCGGAAACCCCCAACGCACCGCGGCTCAAGCCCAAGCTGGCCTGGCGCTGCTCACCGCTGGCGGTGGCAGGCGTGATCGTGGCCGCGCTCAGCTCCGCCTCCTTCCGGATGGTCGGCCCGGTCTATGGCCAAGAGGTCGGCCTGGCGGTGGATCAGATCGCCTTCTTCCTCGCCGCCTTTGTGGCAGGCGGCGCGCTGGCGCAATACCCGATGGGCTGGCTGGCCGACAAATACGACCGCCGCTGGGTGCTGATCTGGCTGTCGGGCGTTGCCATTCTCAGCTGCGCCATCACCATGGCGGCCAGCGGCACCGGCACCCTGGGCGTGATGCTGGCCGCCGGTTTCTTCGGCTTCACCACCTTCCCGATCTTCTCGGTTTCCGCCGCCCACGCCAATGACTTCGCCACTTCGGCCGAGCGGGTCGAACTGTCCGCCGCGCTGATGTTCTGGTACGCGCTCGGCGCCATCGCCTCGCCCTATGTCTCCTCGGCCCTGATCGAGGCCTACGGCCCGCCTGCGCTCTTTGCCTATGTCGCCTGCGGCCATGTGCTGCTGATCGTGTTCGGACTCAGCCGGATGAAAGTCCGCGCAACCCCGGAAGAACGCACCAGCTACGTCTATGCGCCGCGCACCTCCTTCACCATCGGCCGCCTGCTGAAGCGGTCCCGCGAGAAACGGTAGCCAGGCGCTGCGTCTGTCTTTGGCCCCTACCGAGGCTGAAGACCGTCCCGCAGCTTGAAAAGCAGCGCCTGTAGTTCCTCCAGCTCAGCCACGGACAATCCGGAGTGACCGATCATGCAGGCCGTCACAGCCGGCGCCTGTTGTGACAGCGCCTTGCCTGCATCCGTCAGCCGGACTTCTACCGCCCGGCCGTCCAAGGCGCTTTTGCTGCGGGTCACATGGCCCATGGCCTCCAGCCGCTTAACCAAAGGCGTCAGCGTGCTGGTCTCCATCCCCAGCTTCTGCGCCAGCGTATTCACCTGCCGGCCATCCTCCTCCCACAACAGCGTCAGCGTGATGTACTGCGGATAGGTCAGACCCAGCGCCTTCAGATGCGGCGCATAGGCCCGGTTCACTGCGTGGGACGCGGTGTACAGCCCATAACAGAACAGGTCATCCGCCCTTGTCGGAATGTCAGCATGTTTCATGGCCGGGCCTCCATTTATATCGCCCACGATTCATTTCTTGACTCCAGCCGCAGCTGCAGTCAACGTCTCAATATAGGTCGCGCACGATATAAATTGGAGAATACATGTCCTGGCTACCCAACCTGCAAACCGAGACGCCGGAGGAAGGCTACCAGCTGGCGATCAAGCTGTCCCGCATGGCGGTGAAACTGACCCAGCCCGATGATGAGGCCCGCAACAAGATGCGGCCGGGCTATGCCAGCAACTACGACAGCCTGATCGCCGTCTCCCATGTCGTGGCGGTGAATTTCCAAACCGTCTCGCAGGCCAACAACTACTGGCGCTGACCAGCCTGCAGCAGCCACCACTCACGCAAACAAAAAGAGGGCCGGTCTCCCGGCCCTCTCTCAATCAGGTCAACGGCACTCAGTCCTTGGCGGCTTCCGAAGCCTCCGGCGCACCGCCATCTCCGGCCGCGCCATTCAGCAAAGGCACCTCGACCGCGTCGCTGTCCTCCGCTTCAACGCCCAGCGCCTGGCTGGCAACGCCGCTGACACCGTTTTCCATCGACAGGCCCAGCTCCTCGCCCAGCTTCTTCAACGCGGGCATCTGCACTGCCATGCCCATGATCGAGTCGAGCGCCTGGTTCACCACCGGCTTCTCGCCACCATTGCCGGCCCCTGCCGAGGAATAAGGCGCACCGGCACCGATACCACTGACCTGGTGGATCTTGATCGAGTCGATCTTCTCTGCCGGCTTCACCATCTCGGTGATGATCGCAGGCATCGCCTCGATCCGGGCCAGGTCGACCTTCATACGGATCAGCTCACCCGACAGCGCGTTTTCGGCGTCGACAATCGCCCGCTTGCCCTCCGCCTCGGCCAACATATCGTTCTTCTTGGCCTCGGCGCGGATGTTCAGCGCGTCGGCCTCGGCCTGCGCCTCCTCGCGGCGGGCTTCGGCGCGGTCAGCGGCAGCTTCCTTCTCCGCCTGCGCGGCGAGACGGATACCGGTTGCCTGGCGCTCGGCCTCGCGGGTGGCTTCGATCAGGGTGATCTGCTTCAGACGCTCGGCCTCGGCCACTTCGCGGGCGGTTGCCACCGCTTCGGTCGCCTTGGTTGCCTCCGCCCGAGCCAGATCGGCGGACGCCCGCGCCCGGCTCTCTTCCTCGGACTTCTGCGCGATGATGATCTGGCGCTCCTGCTCGGCCACTTCCAGCTCGCGCTCCTTGGTGATCTCCGCCTCGCGGACCGAGCGCTCCTTGGCAATCTCGGCATCCCGGATCTTTGCTTCACGGGCAATGTCGGCCGAGCGGATGGCTTCCTCGCGGGCAATCCGGGCGCGTTCGGTTTCGCGCATCGAGTCCTCGCGCCGCTGGGCGATCTCGGCCTCCTGTGCTGCCTTCATGGTCTCAACCTGCTTGGCCTGCTCAATCTTGGCCTGCTCCTCGTCCTGTTCAATCGACAGGCGCTGACGTTCGGCTTCCATGGCGGCGCGGCGCACGGCGACCTCAGCCTCGGCATCGATCTGCGCACGTTCTTTCTTGGAGGTGGCAATCACCTCCGCCAGCTTGCGCATACCCACCGCGTTAAAGGCGTTGTTTTCATCGAGCGCCTCAAACGGAGTCTGGTCCAATGCAGTCAGCGACACCGATTCCAATGACAGACCGTTTTTCAGCAAGTCCTCGGACACCGCATTCTGCACCTCCTGCACAAAGTCGGCACGGTTTTCGTGCAGCCCGTCCATGGTCATCTGCGCCGCCACGGCGCGCAGACCGTCGACGAGTTTGCCTTCGATCATCTCGCGCAGCTGCTCGACATCAAAAGTCCGGTCGCCCAGCGTCTGCGCGGCGCGGGCGATGCCCTCGACCGTCGCCATGACCGAGACATAGAACTCGACTCCGACGTCGACCCGCATCCGGTCCTTGGTGATCAGCGCGCCGTCATTGTTGCGCTGCACTTCCAGGCGCAGGGTCTTCATGTTGACCGGGCTCACCTCATGCAGCAGCGGCACCACCAGCACACCGCCATCCATGATGACCTTTTTTCCCCTCGCACCAGTGCGAACAAGACTGATCTCACGGGAGGACCGTTTATAGATACGGTTCAGAACGAGACCAATCAGAAAAAGCAGTACAAGAGCGCTCACGACGACAATGAGCATGAATTGAAATTCCATGCGGAATACCTCCTTGGATAATAGGATTTTTTGGGTTTGTTGGGTTTGTTGGTTTCAGTCAGCCGGGCTGTTCAGCCCAGCGGGTCACTCGGACAGAGGGATCAGCACAAACCGGTCCTTGCGGCGGTCGCGCATCACCAGCACCTCGGTGCCCTGGGCCAGTTCCTCGCCGGCGGCAAAGGGCTCAGCGCGCAGGTAGTGGGCATTGCCGTAGCCATCCATGACGCGCACCTCGGCCGGGCGGCCTTGGGCGGCGGTGCCTTGGGTGATCACTCCGCGGCGGCGGCCCAGGCTGCGCTCCGACAGCGCCTCGGTCTCGGTTTGCGGCAAGAGCCGGGCAAAGACCCCGCCAAAGCCGCGCGCAAACCACAGGCCAAAGGCACCGGCCGGCAGCCCCGCCATCCAGGCAGGCGCGGTGAACCCCAGATAGGATTTCAGCACCATCTGCAGGCCAATGCCGCTGAGGCCAAAGCCCATCAGCAAGGCGGCCAGCCAGATCAGCGCCGGCATCCGCCCCAGACCCAGCCAGGACGCCAGACTGCCCGAAGCCTCTGCCGCCCCGGCTCCGTCCGGCGCGTCCACACCATCCAGATCTGCAAGATCGATGTCTCCCAGATCGCCCAATGCATCCGCAGCGGCATCGGCGCCCAGGTCCCCCAGGTCGCCAGCATCCGGGAACTCGCCGAGGTCAGCACCATCTGCCGCGTCCAGCCCCGCATCGCCATCACCGCCGATCAGGCTGCCGCCCAGCAAGAGCGCCGCCAGCTCCAGCACCGCCAGACCGCCCAACAGCGCCAAAGCAAGGGAAAACGGCGCAAAAGCACCATCAAGCAGAAAGTCGAACACCGATGGAAAGCCCCCTATTGGTATACATTGGTATGCAATGCATGTGGTAACGCCCCTGTGAACTTTCAAGGGTTTAAAATAGATTTTCGCAACCAATGAGTGCGCCAGCCGCAATTCAGGATCAAGCGTGAACTGATCCGCCGCCTCTTAATTCCTGCGATTTCCGCACACGGGGTTCCCGCTGCCCGCCGCATAGGTTAGACGGGCCTTTGACGCATTACCTGGATGGATGGCATGGCACGCATTCTGATCACCTCGGCAATCCCCTACATCAACGGGATCAAGCATCTGGGCAACCTGGTAGGCTCGCAGCTGCCCGCCGACCTTTACGCCCGGTTCCAGCGCGGACGCGGCAATGAGGTGATGTTCCTCTGCGCCACCGACGAGCACGGCACACCCGCAGAACTGGCCGCCGCCAAGGCAGAGAAGCCGGTGGCGGAATACTGCGCCGAAATGCATGGCATCCAGTCGGAGATCGCCAAGGGCTTTGCGCTGAGCTTCGACCATTTCGGCCGCTCTTCCAGCCCGCAGAACCACGCGCTGACACAGCATTTCGCTGGCAAGCTGGCCGAGGCGGGCCTGATCCGCGAAGTGACCGAGAAGCAGGTCTATTCCAACGCCGACGGCCGTTTCCTGCCCGACCGCTATATCGAGGGCACCTGCCCCAACTGCGGCTATGAAAAGGCCCGCGGCGACCAGTGCGAGGAATGCACCAAGCAGCTGGACCCGACCGACCTGATCAACCCGCGCTCGGCTGTCTCCGGCTCCACCGATCTGGAAGTGCGCGAGACCAAGCACCTCTACCTGTGCCAGTCGCAGCTGAAGGACCAGCTGGACGCCTGGATCGACTCCAAGAACGACTGGCCGGTGCTGACCACCTCGATTGCCAAGAAATGGCTGCACGACGGTGACGGCCTGCAGGACCGCGGCATCACCCGCGACCTGGACTGGGGCGTGCCGGTCAAGAAGGGCGATGAGGATTGGCCCGGCATGGAAGGCAAGGTCTTCTACGTCTGGTTCGACGCACCGATCGAATATATCGCCGCCTCGCGCGAATGGGCAGATTCCAACGGCAAGTCCGACGCCAACTGGCAGCGCTGGTGGCGCACCGACAAAGGCGCCGAGGACGTCAAATACGTTCAGTTCATGGGCAAAGACAACGTCCCCTTCCACACCCTGTCGTTCCCGGCCACCATTTTGGGCTCTGGCGAGCCGTGGAAGATGGTCGACCACCTGAAGTCCTTCAACTACCTGAACTATGACGGCGGCCAGTTCTCCACCAGCCAAGGGCGCGGCGTCTTCATGGACCAGGCGCTGGAAATCCTGCCGGCCGACTACTGGCGCTGGTGGCTGCTGAGCCATGCGCCGGAAAGCTCGGATTCCGAATTCACCTGGGAGAACTTCCAGCAATCGGTGAACAAGGATCTGGCGGACGTTCTGGGCAACTTCGTCTCCCGCATCACCAAGTTCTGCCGCTCCAAGTTCGGTGAGGAAGTCCCCTCCGGCGGCGCATACGGCGAGCAGGAGCAAGCGCTGATCGCTGAACTCACTACCCGCATCCGCGCATATGAAGGCCATATGGAGGCGATGGAGGTCCGCAAATCGGCGCAGGAGCTGCGCGCGATCTGGGTTGCGGGCAACGAGTACCTGCAGTCCGCCGCGCCCTGGTCGGTGTTCAAGGAAAACCCCGAGCGCGCCGCCGCACAGGTGCGCCTGGGCCTGAACCTGATCCGCCTCTACGCGGTGCTGTCTGCGCCCTTCATCCCGCAGGCCTCGGACAAGCTGATGGCAGCGCTGAATTCGGACGACCGCAGCTGGCCCGAAGACGTGGCAGCAGCCCTGTCCGCCCTGCCCGCCGGCCACGGCTTCACCGTGCCGGAGGTCCTGTTTGCCAAGATCACCGACGAGCAGCGCGAAGAATGGCAGGAACGCTTCTCCGGCACCCGCACCTAAGCCGTCTGCTCCGCGCAGCCCGCCCAAACAGCAGCCTAAGATTGCTGGCAAACCCCGCCATTTCGGCGGGGTTTTCATTTGCTTGTCTGCGCCACTCAAGTCTCAGAGCCGTGCGGCCAGGGAAAACACGCCAACTACGCCCCGGAACTGTGGCAAACGGCCTCAATGTTGTGCCCGTCCGGATCAAGAACAAACGCAGCGTAATAGTCAGGGTGGTAATGCGGTCTGACGCCTGGCGCCCCATTGTCTGTTCCGCCCGCCAATAGGGCTGCAGCATGAAACGCATCGACCTGCGCGCGGCTGCGGGCCGTCAAAGCAGTATGCAGCTTTCCCGTTGTCGCATCCTCTTCCGCAAGCCAAAACCAGGGGCGGTCATCCCCATACCCGGTAACCCGCACTCCACCGGTTTGTTCCAAAGGCACCGTAAACAGGCGCGTGACCCCCAGGGGTTCAAAAGCGCGGTCGTAAAATTCAACAGATTGGGAAAACCGGTCACTCCAAAGGTAATGTGGTCAATCACTGTCTCCTCCATCACATAGAACGGTAAAGCCGTCTCAGGCAGACCGGTGCATTTCGGCGCTACAACACCTGAACGTCCAGCAGTAAATTCAGAAACAGGCCTTTCCAACAATGCCGGAAGCCAAGACTGATCCTGCCGCCATCTTCCGAACAAGGCGCACCGCACTCCAGCACCGGCACCCTGTCGCCGCTGTTCCCTCCTGCCGGCAGCCTCTCTTATTGGCATCTCTTTGCCCCGGCACAAAAATTAAATCCTACTAAAAAACTCAGATTGACATACCTGAGCAATTAATTCAGGAATACAGCATTCCAGCCAGCCTGACTCGGTTCAGGCGAGCCCGAGTGACCTTATTCAATCGAGATCGCCACCATGCCGAACGGAGACAGCCGCAGCCGCGGCCCCCAAATCAAGGACCCGGAAGCAGACGACATGCGCCAGCTGTGGCCGCAGGTCTTTGCCCCCTCCGGCGCTCTGTCCGGCTTCTGTCTGGAATGGATCCTGGACAGGGCGGAATTCAGCAATGGGCGGAAGTCATGAACCAGATCGCATCCAAGCCGGTGCCCACCACCGCAACCACCGAAGTTTTCCCCACCTACCACGCCGAGGACCTGACCCGCGGCGGCGTGCAGGCCCGCATCCTGCTCAATGGCCAGATCTATTCGCTGCGCATCACCCGCGCAGGCAAACTGATCCTCACCAAGTAAGGCGCCGCACATGAGCCCTGCGCAAAACCCGCCCCGCGGCGGCGTCACTGTCGGCACCCTGTCCGATCTGCCGCCGCTGGAAGCCGGCGCCGTGATCTATCTGCGCCACTGGTTCTCCGGCTCCGAGACCCGCGCGCAGATGCGCCGCGACTTTGAGGTGAACTTCGGCCCCGAAATGGCCGAAGCCGCCTTTGAGGCCTTCGGTTTCCTCTGCAATTTCTGCGCCACCCACGGCCGCCGCCCGCTGGTGCGCCACGGCATGACCTGCAAATGCCTGGGCGCGGATGAGAACTGCTTTGCCAACCTTTTGGCTTCCGCGGCCGAGGGGCAGGACGACGACGCCCATATTCTTGCCGCGCTGATCGTCACCCCGCGCAAGGCGCAGGAGCTGACCCGGCTGGCCTCCGACTGCGGCCTGCTGCTGCAGCAGATCATGAACCCGCACCTGCCGCAGCAGCCCGCGCGGCCTGCAACGGCGACCCTTCACTGAATTCCATCAAAAATCTTAAGGACTTAGCTGATGAAATCCCTGTTTCTCACGGGCACTGCCCTCGCTGGTCTCGCCTTTGGCGCCACCACCGCATTTGCCGCCGACAAGGCCGCGGTGCTGACCAACTACGCCAATATCGCCGAGGCGAAATACCAGGACAGCCTGGCCACCGCGCAGGTAATGAAGGCTGCCGTTGACGCCCTGGTCGCGCACCCCTCGGCCGAAAACCTGGAAGCCGCCCGCGCCGCTTGGATTGCCGCCCGCGTCCCCTATCAGCAGTCCGAAGTCTTCCGCTTCGGCAACGCCATCGTCGACGACTGGGAAGGCAAGGTGAACGCCTGGCCGCTGGACGAGGGCCTGATCGACTATGTCGATGCCTCCTATGGCGGGCCGAGCGACGAAAACACCCTGGCCGCGCTCAATGTGATCGCCAACCCCAGCTTTGAGCTGTCGGGCAAGGTGATCGACGCCGCCAAGATCACCCCGGAACTGCTGGAAGGCGCCCTGCATGAGGCCGACGGGGTTGAGGCCAACGTTGCCACCGGCTACCACGCCATCGAATTCCTGCTCTGGGGCCAGGACCTGAAAGGCACCGAGCACGGCGCCGGCGACCGCCCCTGGACCGACTACGCGGCAGGCGATGCCTGCACCAACGGCAACTGCGACCGCCGCGGCGAATACCTGCAAGCCGCAACCGACCTGCTGATCTCCGACCTGGAGTGGATCACCGCCCAGTGGAGCGAGAGCGGCGACGCCCGTACCGCGCTGCTGGCCGATGAGAACGCCGGCATCACCGCCATGCTGACCGGCATGGGCTCGCTGTCTTATGGCGAACAGGCCGGTGAGCGGATGCGGCTGGGCCTGATGCTGAACGATCCGGAAGAAGAGCACGACTGCTTCTCCGACAACACCCACAACAGCCACTACTACGACGGCCTGGGCGTGCAGAACGTCTATCTGGGCGAATACGTCCGGGTGAACGGCGAGCTGGTCTCCGGCGCATCGCTGTCGGATCTGGTTGCCGCCAAAGACGCAGACCTTGACGCCGAAATGCGCGGCAAGCTGTCGACCACCATGCAGGCGCTTGGCCGCATCAAAACCGCGGCTGAGGCAGGCCTCTCCTATGACCAGATGCTGGCTCAGGGCAACGCCGCAGGCGAAGCTTTGGTGATGGGCGGCGTCAACGGCCTCATCGACCAGACCCGCTCGATCGAACGCGTGGTCTCCATTTTGAAACTGGACGGAGTCGCGATTGAAGGCTCTGACAGCCTCGACAACCCTTCGGCTGTCTTCGAATAAGACCGCCCAAGATTAGCTGACCTAAAGAAAACCGGGGGAGCCAGCCAGCGTCAGCCAGGCTCTCCCGCACTAAGAAGAATTCCCCATGAAAATCAAAACTTCCGCGGCGCTGGCTCTCAGCGCCCCCGTCTTCCTGTGCGCAAACGCAGCCCTGGCCCAGGGCTTCAGCTGGGAAGGCGAGATCGAGATCGCCAATGAAAGCGTCGTCTCTTCCGATGACGCCACTGCCGAGATCCGCGACACATTTGCCGTGATCACCGCCTCCGGCGCCTACAGCTTCGGCAACGGCGTCGAACTGTTCACCACCGTCACCGCCGAGTCGCTGACCGACGCCGCTGATGACCGCAATTTCGACGATATGGGCGTCTATATCGAAGAACTCGGCGTCTCCTTCGGCATCGGCGAATACACTACGGTGTCAGTGGGTAAACTGCACCCGGTGTTCGGCACCGCCTGGGATGACGCAGCCGGATATTTCGGCAGCACCATTGCCGAGGACTACGAGCTCATTGAACAGATCGGCATCCTGGCAGACGTCGAACTGCAGGGCGCCGGCACCCTGTCCTTTGGCGTGTTCTACGCAGACGATTCCGGCCTCAGCCGCTCCATCGGCTATGACCGCGGCCGCACCACTACGGCGGACGGCGGCGCAGGCAACACCGGCGAACTCGACAACTTTGCCATCCAGTGGAGCCAGGAGGCCGGCGAGACCAGCTATCACATCGGCGCCCGCCACCTGAGCGCAGGCGCAGGCGACGTGGATGACGAACAGGGCTTCGTGGCCGGTGTGGCCCATTCCTTTGACGCCGGTTTCGACGTCTATGCCGAGGTGGCCTCTTTCTCGAACGCGGGCGGCTCCGCCGATGACGCGCTTTATGCCACCCTTACCGGCGCCTACACCATCGGCAGCGTCACCCTGTCGGGCGGCTATGTGCACCGCGACCTGGACACCTCGGGTGAAACGGACCTCTACACCATCGGCGCCGACTACGAGTTCAGAAACGGCGCCACCGTGGGCGGCGGCATTGCCCGCATCGACGAAGACGGAACCAAAAGCACCGTTCTGGGCGTGAACCTGATCATCCCGCTGGGTTCCTGAGCTTTCCCTCGGTGACG
This sequence comes from Leisingera sp. ANG-M1, assembly GCF_000813745.1. GTDB lineage: Bacteria > Pseudomonadota > Alphaproteobacteria > Rhodobacterales > Rhodobacteraceae > Leisingera. The sequence goes on from NZ_JWLC01000015.1 coordinate 11,984, forward strand.
TTTGGCATCCCCTGAACTCCACCGCACTCGGGGCGGCGTTCGGCGCTGCCCCTTTTTCCCACGTGGTTTGCGGCAGCGCCATGCAAACCCAAGTATTTTACTCTGATTACCTCTTGAAACCCCAGTGTTTCTGTCAGATATATTTTCCAACGGAATCACTTGGCCTTTAAGGCCAGCGGGCAAGGACGCGAGCAGCATGATCATCTGCCACTGCACGCATATATCGGACCACGATATTCACGCAGCCATCGAATGGATGCGAAGTGCCGATCCTGAAACGATAATTACCCCCGGCAAGATCTACCACGCCCTCGGCAAAACCGCCGACTGCGGCGGCTGCATGCCGCTTTTTCTCGACACCATGAGGTCCAACGCTAAGCTGAGCGTACCTGCGCAATTACAAAATTTACGAGCAGGGAAAACTCAGGAGAGCGTATATGAAGGGCGACCCCAAGGTCATAGATTACCTCAACAAAGCACTGCGCCATGAGCTGACAGCGGTCAGCCAGTACTGGCTGCATTACCGGCTGCAGGACGATTGGGGTCTCGGCAGCATGGCCAAGAAAAGCCGCGAGGAAAGCATCGAGGAGATGCAGCACGCGGATAAACTGATTGAAAGGATTCTGCTGCTCGAGGGCCACCCGAACCTTCAGAAACTGGATCCGCTGCGGATCGGCCAGACGCCCAAGGAAACCCTGGAAGCGGATCTCGCCGCCGAAGTGGACGCCCGCGCGCTCTACAAGGAAGCCCGCGAGGTGTGCCAGGCCGCCGGCGACTATGTCACCATGAAGCTCTTCGAAGAGCTGATGGCGGATGAAGAAGGCCATATCGACTTCCTTGAGACGCAGCTTGATTTGCATGACCGGATCGGCGCCGAAAACTATGCCCAGCTCAACGCCACCAAGATGGCGGACGTGGAAGACTAACCTGACGCTGGCTGCCGCGCTTGCGGCGGCCGCCCCGCTTGCAGCGCTGGATCTGGCCAGCAAATACCAGGCAGAGCCGCATCTCTCCCCCCTGCCCCGCAGCGATGCCGAGCGCGCCCGCATTGCCGGCGTCACGGCGCCCACCGCGGATTTCTCCAAACCGGAAGCTTTCGAGGACCTGCCCGCCGGCGCCGCCACCGTACGCGCCCGGACCGATGACGAGGCGTTCTCCCAGCATTCCGCCAACCTCTCCTTTGAGCAGGAGCTGGAGTTCAAGCTCGGCAACGGGCTGTTCAAGAAGATCTGGGTGTTTTCACCGGCCTCGACCAAGGCCTCGGACGGTCTGGGCCCCCTCTACAACGCCCGCTCCTGCCAGCGCTGCCACCTGAAGGACGGCCGCGGCCATGTGCCGGACCAGCCCGATTACGCCTCTACCACCATGTTCCTGCGCGTTTCCACCCCGGGGCCGGTGCCGCCGGAACTGCAAGAGATCACCGACTACATCGGCACTGCGCCTGACCCGAACTACGGCACCCAGCTGCAGGATTTCTCGGCCCCCGGCATCGCGCCCGAATACAAGCTGCAGGTCAGCTACGAAGAATTCGAGGTCGCGTTGAACGGCGGCGACACCGCCACCCTGCGCCGCCCCAGCTACAAAGCCGCCAGCCTCGGCTACGGCCCGTTGGCCAACGGCGCCATGCTCAGCCCCCGCATCGCGCCGCCGATGATCGGCCTCGGCCTTTTGGAAGCCATCCCCGCCGCCAGCATCCTGGCCCATGCCGATGAGGAGGACGCCGACGGCGACGGCATCTCCGGCCGCGCCAACCTGGTCTGGTCGCGGGAATTCAACCAGATCATGCTGGGCCGTTTCGGGCTGAAGGCCGGGTCGCCGACAGTGCATGAACAATCGGCCGGCGCCTTCGCCGGCGACATCGGCATCTCCACCCCGCTGTTCCCGGCCCATGTCGGCGAATGCACCGGTCTGCAGACCGCCTGCCAGGCCGCGCCTCACGGCGGCGGTGATTCCCGTGAAACCGAGATTGACCAGCCCAACATGGACCTGGTCACTTTCTACAGCCGCAACCTTGGCGTTCCTGCCCGCCGCAACACTGCAGACCCGCAGGTGCTGCGCGGCAAACAGGTCTTCTACAACTCCGGCTGCGCCGCCTGCCATGTGCCGAAATACGTGACCCACCGGCTGGCAGACCGCCCCGAGCAAAGTTTTCAGCTGATCTGGCCCTACTCCGACCTCTTGCTGCACGACATGGGCGACGGCCTCGCCGACAACCGCCCCGAGGCCCGCGCGACGGGCCGCGAATGGCGCACCGCGCCGCTCTGGGGCATCGGTCTCACCCAGCAGGTTTCGCCCCGTGCCACCTTCCTGCACGACGGCCGCGCCCGCACCCTGCTCGAAGCCGTTCTCTGGCACGGCGGCGAGGCGGAAGCCGCCAAGACCCGCGTCATTGACCTGGCACCGGATGACCGGGCCGCCCTGATCATCTTCCTGCAAAGCCTTTGATTTCATGCGCAAAATCTCCCTGCCCCTCACTCTTGCCGCGACCCCGCTTGCGGCCGCTGAACCCGCAGACCAAATCGTCGACCAGCAAATCCTGCCCGCCTTCCAGGAGCTAGCCGCGGATTCAGCTGCCCTGGCCCAAGCGGCCCAGGCAGATTGCACCTCAGGTTCCGAACCGCTGCGCGTGGCTTATGGCGTAGCCTTTGATGCCTGGATCGCCGCCAGCCACTTCCGCTTTGGCCCGACCGAAACAGACAACCGTGCCTTTGCGCTGGCCTTCTGGCCCGACAGCCGCAGCAAGACGCCCAAGGCGCTTGGCACCCTGATCCGCAACGAAGACAGCGGCATTAGCGACCCCGCCAATTTCGCCACCTATTCCATCGCCGCCCGCGGCTTCTACGCGCTGGAATACCTGCTCTATGATCCGCAGCTTTCGGCGGCAGGCAGCGATGCTTACCGCTGTGCCATGACCCGCGCCATCAGCACCGACATCGCTGCCACGGCACAATCCATCAGAGCCGACTGGCAACAGAACTACGCAGCTGAAATGCGCAGCCCTGGCAACCGCTACCAGAACGGGGCCGAAGTCACCCAAGAGCTGTTCAAGGCCCTGAACACCGGACTGCAGGTGCTGGACGACATGCGCCTCGGCCGCCCGCTGGGCACATTTGAGAAACCGCGCCCCGCCCGCGCCGAGGCCCGCCGCTCGGGCCGCAGCCTGCACCATGTTCTGGTCTCGCTGAACGCGCTGGAGCCCCTGGCGCTGGCCCTTGCGGACGGCAACGCTGACCTGCAGGCCAAGATCACCGCGGGCGTTACCAAGGCGCGCAAAAAGGCCGAGAATCTCGGCGATCCAGTCTTTGCCGGCGTTACCGACCCCGCCAGCCGCTTCCGCATCGAGTCGCTGCAGCAGGAGATCAAGGACCTGCGTGCGCTGATGGCTGATGAGCTGGGGCCTGCACTTGGCGTGAGCGCCGGCTTCAATTCGCTGGACGGCGACTAAGGGAAAGGGCTGCCCATGACCTCGCGCCGCGGATTTCTGACCGGCCTTCTCGCCGCCGGCCTTGCCCCGCACACCACCTGGGCCAGCGCCGGCAGCCCCTCCTTCCTGTCGGCAGGCAAAAGCCCCACCGGGGAATTCCTGCTCGCGGGCCTGACGCGCAGCGGAGAGATCCTGTTCCGCCACCCGCTGCCCGCCCGCGGCCACGCCGCCGCCGCCCATCCCGTCCGCCCCGAGGCAGTTGCCTTTGCCCGCCGCCCCGGCAGCTTTGCCGATGTGATCGACTGCCGCACCGGCGCGGCCATCGCCCGGCTGCATCCTCCAAAAGGCCATCATTTCTACGGCCACGGCACCTTCTCTCCCGACGGCAGCCGCCTGTTCACCACCGAGAACGACTATGAAAACGCCCGCGGCGTGATCGGCGTGTGGGACGCGGCAAAGGGCTACCGCCGCCTGAGCTCTTTCAGCTCCGGCGGCATCGGCCCGCACGACATGCTCTTGCGCCGCGACGTGCCCGGGCTGGTGGTGGCCAATGGCGGCATCGAAACCCACCCCGACAGCGGCCGCGCCAAGCTGAACCTGGCAGTCATGCGCCCGAACCTCAGCTACCTGAGCCTCGACGGCACCCTTCAGGAACAGATGGAGCTGCCGCAAGAGCTGAACCTGAACTCGATCCGCCACCTGGCCATACGCGCCGATGGCACCGTGGGATTTGCCATGCAGTGGCAAGGCGATGCAGGCGAGCTGGTGCCGATGGTTGGCCTGCACAGGCCGGGCACCCCACCCCGCCTGATGGCTGACGGCGACCCGCGGGTGCTGAACCTCAACGGCTACGGCGGCTCCGTCGCCTTTTCCCCGGATGGCACGCAGGTTGGCGTCACCTCCCCGCGCGGCGGGGTGCTGCAACTGATGGACACGGAAACCGGAGACCTTCTGCAGGAGCACCGGATGACCGACGTCTGCGGCCTTGCGCCCTCCGCCAACGGTTTCACCGCCAGCACCGGAACCGGCCAGGTCTTCGAGGTCACCGCCACTGGCAAACACCTGCTGAACCGGGCCGGGCTGGCCTGGGACAACCACCTGATCCCGATCGGCTGAACCTTTTCAAAACAGCTTAAGAAAGGCGCGCCTTCCCCGGCGCGTTTTTTCGTTTCCGGGCAAATGGAAGCGAAAACGAAAACGATAGGTGACTCTCCCTGCGCGATAGGGTAAGAAATCGCAGCGAAAGGAAAGCAAATGGATGCTCTCAGCCGTCAGAACGAAATCATCACCCTGCTGAACCAGCAGGACCGGGTCGAGGTCGAGGATCTGTCCCGGCGCTTTGGCGTCTCCTTGCAGACGGTGCGCGCCGACCTGCGCGACCTCTCGGCGCGCGGCGCCCTGTCCCGTGTGCATGGCGGCGCCGTCCGGGTCAGCACCGCTGCCAGCCAGGGCTACGAGGACCGCCGCAAGCTGAATGCCGGCAACAAGCTCGCCATGGCGGCACTCGCGGCCGAGCTGATCCCCGACAATTGCTCGCTCACCCTCAACATCGGCACCTCGACCGAACAGGTCGCACGGGCCCTTTCAGCGCATAGCGGCCTCACAGTGATTTCCAACAACATTAATATTATCAATATGATGATGGGCGATCAGGCCAAGGAGCTGATCCTGGCAGGCGGCACCGTCCGGCAAAGCGACGGTGCCATCGTCGGCGAGGACGCTGTAGAATTCATCTCCCGCTACAAAGTGGACTTCGCCGTCATCGGCGCCTCGGCGCTGGATGCCGATGGAGCAGTAATGGACCACGATGCCCGCGAGGTTTCGGTCGCCCGCGCCATCCTGAAGAACGCCCGTCAAAAAGTGCTGGTCTGCGACGGCAGCAAGTTTGAGCGCTCCGCGCCGGTGCGGATCTGCGACGTGGCAGACCTGGACGTGGTGATCACCGACCGCCCCGTACCGGATGAATTCGCACAGGCCGCACAGGCGGCGGGCACCCGAATCCTCACCGCAGGACAAAACGAAAGCAGCGAAAATGACTGACACACCTGTCACGGACCTCTTCATCATCGGCGGCGGCATCAATGGCTGCGGCATCGCCCGCGACGCCGCCGGCCGCGGCCTCTCGGTGACGCTGGCGGAAATGAAGGACCTCGGCTGGGCAACCTCATCGGCCTCGACCAAGCTGTTCCACGGCGGGTTGCGCTATCTCGAGTACTTCGAATTCCGCCTGGTCCGCGAAGCGCTGATCGAGCGCGAGGTGCTGCTGAAGGCGATGCCGCATATCTCCTGGCCGATGCGCTTTGTGCTGCCGTTTCACAAGGATATGCGGTTTGACAGCGAGACCCCTACGTCCAAGCTGCTGACAACCGTCATGCCCTGGATGAAGGGCCGCCGCCCGGCCTGGCTGATCCGGCTGGGGCTGTTCCTGTACGACTCGCTTGGCAAACGCGGCATCCTGCCCGGCACGGCCAAGCTGGACCTCACCCGCGACCCGGCCGGAAAGCCTCTGAAAGACAAGTTCAAAACCGCTTTTGAGTACTCCGACTGCTGGATCGAGGACGCCCGCCTGGTGGTGCTGAACGCCCGCGATGCTCAAGCCCGCGGCGCCGAGATCCTGACCCGGACCGAAGTGCTCTCGGCCCAGCGCCACGCCAACCACTGGGTGGTCCGCACCAAGGACCACGCCACGGGCGAAGAGCAGGAACACCGCGCCAGGATGCTGGTCAACGCGGGCGGCCCCTGGGTGGCCGACGTGCTGCGCCAGAAACTGGGCCAGAACAGCCGCGAGAACGTCCGCCTGGTGCGCGGCAGCCATATCGTGGTGCCGAAACTGTTCGACCATGGCCGCTGCTATTTCTTCCAAGGCACCGACGGGCGGATCATCTTCGCCATTCCCTACGAAGGCGATTTCACCCTGATCGGCACAACCGACGCCGACCATCCCGACCCGGACACCTCACCGCAATGCACCGAAACCGAACAGGACTACCTTGTTGATTTTGCGTCGCAATACTTCGAACAGCCGCTAAGCCGGGAGGACATCGTCTGGACCTACTCCGGCGTCCGCCCGCTCTATGACGACGGTGCCAGCTCGGCCACCGCGGCGACCCGCGAATACGTGCTGACGCTGGACCAGACACAGGCTCCACTCTTGAATGTCTTCGGCGGCAAGATCACCACCTACCGTAAGCTGGCCGAGGCCGCGCTGGCGAAAATCGGCGAGGTCTTCCCGCAGTTGCCCGCTGATTGGACCGCAGGCGTCTCCCTGCCCGGCGGTGCCTTTGGAGTCGCCGAGGTGGAGACCCTGAAAGCCCGGCTCGCCACGGAATACCCCTTCCTGGCGCCCCACTGGGCCGCCCGGCTGATCCGTGCCTACGGGCTGGAAGCCTGGGAAGTGCTGGGCGATGCCAAATCCGCCGCCGATCTGGGCCAGGACTTTGGCGCCACCATCACCGCCCGCGAACTCGACTGGGCCATTGCCCGGGAATGGGTACGCGCAGGCGACGACTACCTGTGGCGCCGCACCAAACTGGGGCTGCGGTTGGATGAAGACCAGCGCGCGGCGGTGGATGCCTATATCAGCGAGAAAGCCGTCCGGCTGGCAGCTTAAATCTGCATGTGCGATACCAAAGGGCGCTCAAAGACAGGGGCACTCCCGCCCCTTTTCAATGAACCAGAGGTTCCCTGAAAAGCGTTGGGCCGGGCGGGGGCGCTGCCGAAGGCAGCGCCCCCGCCCCCTGGCGATTTGCGAAGCAAAGCGCAAAACCTCCAGCAGGCTCAAAGAGCAGCCTGAAAGGGATTAGAATTCCACACCCTTCTGCGCCTTCACGCCAGCCCGGAACGGGTGCTTGATCTGGCCCATCTCGGTCACCAGATCGGCGATCTCGATCAGCTCTTCCTTGGCGTTGCGGCCGGTCAGTACCACATGAGTCATCGGCGGCTTCTGCTCCACCAGGAACTCCAGCACCTCTTCCAGGTCCAGGTACTCATAGCGCAGCGCGATATTGATCTCGTCGAGCAAAACCATGGTGTTACGCTCGTCCAGGATCATCTCCTTGGCCTTCTCCCACCCTTTCTGCGCGGCGGCAATGTCGCGGGCCTTGTCCTGGGTCTCCCAGGTGAAGCCCTCGCCCATCGCATAGAACTGGCAAAGATCGGAAAAGTTCTCCTCGATCAGGGTGCGCTCGCCGGTCTGCCAGGCGCCCTTGATGAATTGCACCACCGCCGACGGCATCCCATGCGCAATGCAGCGCATGATCATGCCAAAGCCCGAGGACGACTTGCCCTTGCCCGGCCCGGTGTGGACGATGATCAGGCCCTTCTCGCCCTCCTTCGTCTTCATCATCCGGTCGCGCGCGGCCTTCTTCTTGGCCATCTTCGAGGCGTGGCGGGCGGCTTCTTCCTCTGAAATGACGGTTTCAGACTTTTCGCTCATGGTGTGCTCCAGCTGTTTGACCCCATGTCTTGACAAAGAAGCCTGCCATAGCGCAAGGGGGTTCCGCTGGTTCCTGTGAAAACAGGCGAAGAGGGAATGTGAAGGTCTGCTCAGACCGAAGCACAGCCGCCCCCGCGACCGTGACCGGATGAGGCCGCCATGCCACTGGGTGAAACCCCGGGAAGGCAGGATGGCCGGCAGGGCCCCGTGCCCTGGCATCCGCAAGCCGGGAGACCTGCCAGCAGGAGGAGAGATCAACGGGCGGGCGGGGTGTTCCGCGACCGGGTGAGGAGCTGGCACGAAACAGCTCCTTTTCGGCCATCCCGCATGCCCTGCCGCGACAGGAGACGCGCCGATGGCTGACGATATGGCGGACACGACTGCCAGAAAACCGGAACCGGTCACCCTGACCGTGTGCCTCACATGCCGCAACGAAGGCGCCGACCCCGAGGCGACCCGCCCCGGCACCCTGCTGCATGATGCCCTGAAGGAGGCCGGCATGCCTGAGGGCGTGACGCTCCGCGGCGTCAAATGCCTCTCGGCCTGCTCGCGCAGCTGCACCGTGCTGCTGACCGGCGGCGAGGAACGCTGGAGCTATGTCTACGGCGACATGGACCCGGAAGAGCATATCCCTGAGATCCTGGCAGGCACTGCCGCCTATGCCGCCACCGCCGACGGCCTTGTGCCTTGGCGCGAGCGTCCCACCGCATTCCGCAAACAATCCGTTGCCCGCATCCCGCCGGCCGCCTTCCCTTCCGAGGAGTAATCATGAGCGATCTCAACAAGATCCCCGTCACCGTCATCACCGGCTTCCTCGGTGCGGGCAAAACCACCCTGATCCGCCACCTGATGCAGAACCCGCAAGGCAAGCGCCTGGCAGTTGTGGTGAACGAGTTCGGCACCGCCGGCGTCGACGGCGACATCCTGAAATCCTGCGCCGACGAGAACTGCCCGGCCGAAAACATCATGGAGCTGGCCAACGGCTGCATCTGCTGCACCGTGGCCGATGATTTCATCCCCACTATCGAACAGCTGATGGACCTGCCGGAAAAGCCCGATCACATCGTGATCGAAACCTCCGGCCTGGCCCTGCCCAAGCCGCTGCTGAAGGCTTTTGACTGGCCCGCGATCCGCTCCCGCATCACCGTCGACGGTGTGATTGCGCTGGCCGATGCCGAAGCCGTTGCCAAAGGCCAGTTCGCCCCCGATCTGGACGCGGTTGCCGCCCAGCGCGAAGCGGATGAGAGCCTGGATCACGAAACCCCCCTCAGCGAAGTTTTCGAAGACCAGGTTTCCTGCGCCGACATCGTGCTTTTGTCCAAGGCCGATCTGGCCGGCGATGAAGGCGTCGAGAAAGCCCGCGCCGTGATCGAGGCCGAAGCCCCGCGCAAGCTGCCGATCCTGCCGATGAGCGAAGGCGTGATCGACCCGCGCATCATCCTGGGTCTGGAAGCGGCTGCCGAAGACGATCTCGACTCCCGCCCCAGCCACCACGACGGCCACCATGACCACGAGCATGACGATTTTGAAAGCATCGTTGTCGAAATGGGCGAAGTTTCCGACCCGGAAGCGCTGCAAAATGCCATCGTGAAACTCGCCCGCGAGCGCAATATCCTGCGCGTCAAAGGCTATGTCGCGGTGGAGGGAAAACCGATGCGGATGCTTGTGCAGGCCGTGGGCGAACGCCTGCGCGCCCAGTATGACCAGCCCTGGGGCGCACAGCCGCGCAAAACCGCCCTGGTGGTCATCGCCGAGCATGACGACATCGACGAACAGGCCATTCGCGCCGAGCTGGGAGCGTAACCTGATGCTCTACGGCGAAACTTCAATGGTTTCGCCCGGCGGACACGCCGGGCAGCGCCCGACCTCCCCCACGGGAGGGCGCTTCGCTTCCTCCCGAGGCCGGGCGCTGCCCTCTGCTCTTCTTTCGAAAAGGGCCTGACCCATGCACGTTGTTTTCCGTGAAAGCCACGGCCTTGACGAAACCGATACCCCGCAGGATCTGGGACAGACCCCTGCGGACCTGGTGGTGCTGTCCTTCTCCGACAGCGACCTCGGCGCATTTGCCGCGGGCTGGCACCGGGCGGACGGCAAGCTGCCAAGCCTTCGGGTCGCCAACCTCGTCGCGTTGAAGCACCCGCTCTCGGTCGACGTTTACACGGAACAAACACTTGAGGGCGCCAAGGGCGTCCTTGTCCGTCTGATCGGCGGAGAAAGCTACTGGTCCTACGGCCTTGCCACCCTGCAGGACCTCGCCCGCCGCAAGGGCATCGCGCTCGCAATCCTGCCCGCCGACGGCCGCGAAGATGCGCGCCTGGATGAGCTTTCCACCCTGCCCGTCTCCACCCTGCGCCGCCTGCAATCCCTGTGCGACGCCGGCGGCGCCGTTGCCGCCCAGGCAGCACTTGCCCAGCTGTCGCTCGCCGCAGGCCTCTATGCAGGCCCCGTCCTTGGCCTGAAGACCACACCGGAACACGGCTTCTACGACCCGGCCAAAGGCGTGCTGGCGGACCTGCCGCCGCAAGACAAACCGCTGGTTCTGGTGAGCTTCTACCGCGCCTACCTCACTGCCGCCGACACCGCCCCGGTGGACGCCCTCATCGAAGAGCTCCGCACCCGCGGCTACGCCGCCTACGGCGCCTTTGCCGCCAGCCTCAAGGCGCCCTCCGCCGCAGAGTGGCTGCGCGGAAAACTCCCCGGGCTGGCCCCCGCGGCCATCATCAACGCCACCGCCTTCTCGGCCCAAGGAACAGACGGCAGCACCTCGCCGCTCTCCGCCACCGGCTGCCCGGTGTTCCAGGTCGCCCTCTCCACCGCCCGCCGCAAGGACTGGGCCGAGGCCGACCGCGGCCTCTCCCCCGCAGACCTCGCCATGCACGTGGTGCTGCCCGAGGTCGACGGCCGCATCTTTGCAGGCGTCGTCAGCTTCAAATCGCCGGGCAAGAAAGACCCGGAGCTGCAGTATTCCCGCTTCGCCCACCGCGCCGACACGGACCGGATCAAGGCCGCCATCGACCGCGTCGAGGGCTGGCTGCACCTTGCCAAACTGCCGAACGCAGACAAACGCCTCGCCCTGATCCTCTCCACCTACCCGGGCCGCGACCACAACCTCGCCCATGCGGTGGGTCTCGACGCACTCGCCTCCTGCGACGAAATCCTGCGAGAGCTGTGGGATCAGGGCTATACCGTCGAGCCGCAAGAAAACACCGGCCTGCGGCTGATGGAAGAGACCCTCAGCGTCCCGCTGGAGGACTACCGCACCGCCCTCGCCTCTCTGCCGAAGGACCTGCAGGACACACTGGCCGAGGCCTGGGGAAATCCCGAAGAAGACACCGACTGCCGCGGCGGCGCCTTTCATTTCAAGGCTTTGCGCGCGGGCAATGCCCTGATCGCCCTGCAGCCCGAACGCGGCGAAGTCAAAACCCGCGTCGACGACTACCACGACCTCGACCGCACCCCGCGCCACGCCTATGTGGCGTTTTACCTGTGGCTGCGGGCGCAAACCGACGCGCTGGTTCACATCGGCGCCCATGGCACGCTGGAATGGCTGCCCGGCAAGGCCGTCGCCCTCTCCGGCGCCTGCTGGCCTGAGGTTCTGACCGGCCCGCTGCCCGTCGCCTATCCCTTCATCGTCAACGACCCCGGCGAGGCCGCCCAGGCCAAACGCCGCATCGGTGCCGTCACCCTCGGCCACCTGCCGCCGCCCTTGGCACAGACCAACCTGCCCGAGGGCATGTCCCGACTTGAAAGCCTGCTGGATGAATACTCCACCGCCGACGGCCTCGACCCGGCCCGCCGCGACCGGCTGATCGGCGACATCCGCGCCGAGGCGCAGGGCACCGGCGTCGAGGCCGACCTGGGCCTGACCCCGGACACCTCAGCGGCAGAGGCCATCACCCGCATCGACGCCTTTGTCTGCGACATCAAGGAAAGCCAGTACGGCGAAGGCCTGCATATCTTCGGCACCGGCCAATGCGGGCCCGAGGAACGCGCCGGCCTGATCGCTTCTCTGAATGGTGAAATCGTCACACCCGGCCCCTCCGGCTCTCCCTTCCGCGGCCGCGCCGATGTGATCCCGACCGGCCGCAACCTCTTCACCACCGACCCGCGGGCGGTGCCGTCGCGGGCGGCGCATGCGCAAGGAGTCAAACTGGCGGAAGAGCTGCTGCGCCGCCACCTTCAGGACCACGGCGACTGGCCCAAAGGGCTGGTGATCGACCTCTGGGGCTCCGCCACTATGCGCACCGCGGGCGAAGAATTTGCCATGGCGCTGCACCTCGCAGGCCTTTCGCCCAAGTGGGACGAGGGTTCTGAGCGCGTTTCTGGCTTCGATGTGCTGCCGCTCTCGATGCTGAACCGCCCGCGCATCGACGTGACCCTGCGGGTCTCCGGTCTGTTCCGCGACGTCTTCCCGGGCCTTGCGCAGATGTTCGAAAGCGCAGCCGCCGCTTTGGCACAGCGGGAAGAGACGCAAACAGACAACCCCTATCTCACCGAGACCCCGCGCGTTTTCGGCCCCAAACCGGGCCAGTACGGCCTGTCGATGAACCCGCATCTGGATGACTACACAGACGCCGCCCGCCAAGCGGCTGGCGAGGCCTGGCTAAACGCCTCCTCCCACGCCATCGACGCCAAGGGCACGATCAGCGATGCCCGCGAAGCGCTGGAAACCCGCCTGCAAACCGCCGACAGCTTTGTGCACCTGCAGGACCTGCCGGAAACCGACCTGCTGGTCGCCTCGGACTATGCCGCACATGAGGCCGGCTTTGCCGCCGCCATGGCCCGCATCGGCCAAAGCACGCCTGCGCTCTATCACATGGACGCCACCCGCCCTGACAAGCCGCAGGCGCGCTCCCTGGGCGAGGAAATCGCCCGCGTCACCCGCGCCCGCGCCGCCAACCCGGACTGGGCGACCTCGATGATGAACCACGGTTTCCGCGGCGCCGCCGAGATTGCCGCCACGCTGGACCACATGGCCGCCTTCGCCCATCTGGCCCAGGTGGTGCAGCCGCATCTCTTTGACCTCTACTTCGAGGCCACCCTGGGCCGCGATGATCTGGTGGAGTTCATGGAGCGTCAAAACCCTGAAGCGCTGCAGGCCATGCGCGACCGCTTCCGCGCGCTGTTCGACGCAGGCCTCTGGAGCACCCGGCGCAACTCGATCATGGCCGACTTGGAGGGCGCCGCATGAATGGCGGGGCCACCTCCCAAACGCCGAAAGTCTACGGCTGGTGCCCCGGCGCTTTGCGCCCGATGATGTCCGGTGACGGGCTGGTAGTACGTGTCCGTGCACCGCTGGGTAAATTTTCCGTTGCTCAGGCGCGCGGTGTGGCAAGGCTTTCTCAAGACTTCGGCAACGGCCTCCTCGACATCTCCGCACGCGCCAACCTGCAGATGCGCGGCATCCGCGAAGACGCACATGAAGAGCTGATCGAAGGTTTGCGCGGCCTCGGCCTGATTGACCCGGACCCAGAGGCCGAAGCCCGCCGCAACGTCCTCCTCACCCCCTTCTGGAGCGCAGGTGACGACACCCACTCCATTGCAATGGAATTGAGCACGGCTCTGACCGCCTCAGCAGACCTCGCCCTGCCGGGAAAATTCGGCTTTGCCGCCGACTGCGACTCAGCGCCCGTCCTGCAAGACACCGCCGCCGACATCCGTATCGAACGTAACGGCGAAGCCCTGCTCCTGCGCGCTGACGGCGCAGACACCGGCATGCCCGTCACACGTGAATCCGCCGTTCCCGAAGCCCTGGCCCTTGCCCGCTGGTTCCTGGAACAAGGCGGCGCGCCCGAAGGGCGTGGCAGGATGCACCGCCTCATCGCGCGCCGCGGGCCGCCGCCGGCGCATACCGCCCCGATGACAAAGGCCGGCTTCCGAGCAAAACCGGGAGCTGTCCCCGCGGGGACACTCGCCGCTTTGGAGTTCGGCCAGATGCCCGCCGCCACTCTCGCACAGCTCGCGGACCACGGCGATATCCGCCTCACCCCCTGGCGCGCGCTGCTGGTGGAAGGTGCCGCCGGCCTGCCGCCCCTGCCCGGCCTGATCCTGGATGCCACGGATCCGCGCCTGCAGGTGGTCGCTTGCACCGGAGCCCCCGGCTGCCTGCAGGCGCTTTCCACCACCCGTGATCTGGCACGGGACTTAGCACCCCATGTCCCCGCGGGGACAAAGCTGCATATCTCCGGCTGCACCAAGGGCTGCGCTTGCCCTGGCACGGCACCGCTGACCCTGACGGCAACAGCCAAAGACGAATTCTCCCTGATCCGCCATGGCACTGCCGCGGATCTCCCGCTAAAGACCCGCCTGAGCGCCGACGCGTTGCGCGCCGCTCCCGAACTTCTGAAAGAGGGCAGCTGACATGCTCCACACCTATGAAACCAATGGCGCTGCGATCTACGCCGAAAGCTTTGCCACCATCCGCCGCGAAGCCGATCTGGCGCGCTTCAACAAGGACGAGGAAAGCGTTGTCGTCCGCATGATTCACGCCGCCGGCATGGTGGGGCTGGAAGAGCATGTGCGCTTCTCCGAAGGCATGGCCGAGACCGCCCGTGCAGCGCTGGCCAAGGGCGCGCCGATCCTCTGCGACGCCTATATGGTTTCCGAAGGCATCACCCGCCCGCGCCTGCCCGCCGACAACGAAGTGATCTGCACCCTGCGCGACCCGAAGGTGCCCGAGATGGCCAAGGAAATGTCCAACACCCGTTCCGCCGCCGCGCTGGAACTGTGGCGTCCGAAACTGGAAGGCTCGGTCGTCGCCATCGGCAACGCTCCAACCGCCCTGTTCCACCTGCTGAACATGCTGAAGGACCCGTCCTGCCCCCGCCCTGCCGCCATCATCGGCTGCCCGGTGGGCTTTGTCGGCGCGATGGAATCCAAGGACGCTCTGATGGAAGACCTGCCGGTGCCTTCGATGATCGTCAAAGGCCGCCTTGGCGGCTCCGCAATCACCGTCGCGGCCGTCAACGCGCTGGCGAGCTGGAAAGAGTAACCCATGGGTACAGTTTTCTGCGCAGGGCTCGGGCCCGGTGATCCAGACCTGATGAGTGTCCGCTCGCACCGGCTGATTTCAAACGCGCGCCACATCGCTTACTTCCGCAAGGCAGGCCGCCAAGGCCAGGCCCGCGCAATCGTCGAGGGCATGCTCTCCGAGGGCGTCACCGAGCACGCGATGGAATACCCGGTCACCACCGAAATCCATTTCTCCGACCCCGAATACAATCGGGTGCTGGGCGCGTTTTACGACCAGTGGGCTGATACCCTGGCCGAGATCGCAGAAGGCGAAGACGTGGTGGTGCTCTGCGAGGGCGACCCGTTCCTCTATGGCTCCTACATGCATCTTTACACCCGGCTGCAGGGCCGCGCAGCGCAGGAGATCGTGCCTGGCATCACCGGCATGTCCGGCTGCTGGACCGCGTCGGGCCAGCCGATCACCTGGGGCGACGATGTGCTGACCGTGGCCATGGCCACCCTCAGCGAGGACGAACTGGCCAAGCGCGCCGCGGAGACGGACGCCCTGGTGGTGATGAAGATCGGCCGCAACCTGCCCAAGCTGCGCCGCGCACTGGAGCGTGCTGGCCGCGCAGATGATGCCTGGCTGGTCGAGCGCGGCACCATGCCCGGGCAGACCGTGCAGAAGCTCTCGGAGATCACCGGCGAAGTGCCTTATTTCTCCATCGTATTGGTTCACGGACAGGGGCGCCGGCCATGAAATTATCGCAAAACGGCTGGGTGGTGATTGCGGGCCTCGGCCCCGGCAACGAGTCACTGGTGACACAGGAAGTGCGTGACGCCATTGACGAAGCCACTGATATCGTTGGCTATATCCCCTACGTCAAGCGTGTCGAGCCGCGCGAGGGGCTGACCCTGCATGCCACCGACAACCGGGTCGAGGTTGACCGCGCCACCCATGCGCTGGAGATGGCCGCCGAAGGCAAGCGCGTGGTTGTGGTCTCCTCCGGTGATCCGGGCGTGTTTGCCATGGCCTCTGCGGTGTTTGAGGCACTGGAAAATAATGCCGGCGCCCACCCCAAGTGGCTGGATCTGGAAATCAAGGTGCTGCCCGGCATCACCGCCATGCTGGCCGCGGCCGCCGCAATTGGCGCGCCTCTGGGGCATGACTTCGCGGCCATCAACCTCAGCGACAACCTGAAACCCTGGAGCCTGATCGAAAAGCGCCTGCAGCTGGTCGGCGAGGCCGGGCTGGCGATGGCGTTTTACAACCCGCGCTCCAAGTCGCGGCCGCATCAGTTTGCCCGGGCGCTGGAAATCCTGCGCGAGGCCTGCGGTCAGGACACGCTCATTACCTTTGCGCGTGACGTGACCAAGCCGGGACAGGAGCTGCTGACGGTGCCGTTGAAGGACGCGACGCCCGAGATGGCCGACATGCGCACTGTGGTGATTGTCGGCAACCGCGACACCCGCCGGGTTGGCAACTACGTCTACACCCCCCGCTACGCGGCCGAAGGTTAAAGGTCAGCCCGCGGGATGCGACAGCCAGGCCATAACCTCTGCCACGCTGCCCTTTACCGGGCGCTCGGGCACCTTGGGTCTGCCGATCATGACGACCGGCAGGCCAAGGCCCCGCGCGGCAGTGAGCTTGGCCGCGGCACCGGTGCCGCCTGCGTTCTTGGCCACCACATGGGTGATGCCATGGTGCTGCATCAGCGCCGTGTCGTCCGCTGCATCAAACGGCCCGCGGGCGATCTCAACCATGGTGTGCGGCAAAGGCAGAGGCGCCTCGGGTTCGTCCACCAGCCGCAGCAGGTAGTGATGCTGGGGCTTGGCGGCGAACTGGCTCAGGTTCTGCTTGCCGATCGCCAGGAACACCCGCGCGGGCGTTTCAGGCAGGGCCTCTACCGCAGCTTCGATGCTGTCCGCATGAACCCAAGTGTCGCTTTCTCCCGCCTGCCAGGCCGGGCGTTCGAAGGCGCAGAGCGGCACGCCGGCCATCTCACAGGCCTGCACCGCGTTGGTGCTCATCTGCGCCGCGAAGGGATGGGTGGCGTCGACCACATGGGTGATGGCTTCAGCCTGCATATAGGCCGCCAGCCCTTCGGCGCCGCCAAAGCCGCCGACACGGGTCGGCAGCGGCTGGCTGACCGGCTTGGCGGTGCGGCCCGCATAGGAGAACACCGCGTCCGTCCCTGCCCCGGCCAGAGTTTTGGCCAAGGCCGAGGCCTCGGTGGTGCCGCCAAGAAGAAGGATGCGTGTCATGTCTGATGGCCTCTCGAACCCTTGGCTTACAATCATTGGTCTGGGCGAAAATGGACTGGAAGGCTTGGCGGATGCAAGCCGGAAGGCGCTTGTTGAAGCAGAGACGATTTTCGGCGGCCCGCGGCATCTGGAGCTGGCGGACGCGGGCAGCAAGGGCCAGCCCTGGCCGGTGCCGTTTTCGACTGAACCAGTGCTGGCAATGCGCGGGCGCAAGGTGGCTGTTCTGGCTTCGGGCGACCCCTTTTGGCACGGGGCTGGCGGCTCGCTGATGCGGGATCTCGGAGCGGAGGAATGGGTCTCGCACCCGGTGCCCTCGTGTTTTGCGCTGGCCGCCAACCGGCTGGGCTGGAAGCTGGAAGAGGTGCTGTGCCTCGGCTTGCATGCGGCGCCTTTTGCGCGGCTGCGGCCGCTGCTGGGCCGTGGCGTGCGGGTGATCTGCACCCTGCGGGATGGCGAGGCACCGGCAGAGCTGGCGGCCTGGCTGGTTAAGAACGGCCAGCCGGATGCGCAGCTTTGCGTGATGGAGCGGCTTGGCGGCCCCAAGGAACGCCTGCACCGCACCACCGCGGAGGGCTGGGATTTGGCACCAGGCGGGGCTCCGGTCCTTATGGCCATCGAGACCCTGCGGCCCGGGCTGCCGCAGGCTTCGGGGCTGGCGGATGCGCATTTCGCCAGCGACGGGCAGATCACCAAGCGGCCAGTGCGGGCGCTGACGCTGTCGGCACTGGCACCGCGGGCGGGTGAGCTGCTGTGGGATATCGGCGGCGGCTCCGGATCGGTCTCGGTCGAGTGGTGTTTGGCAGCACGCGGGGCGCAGGCGGTCACATTTGAGCTGCGCGAGAGCCGCTTGGAAAACATCCGCGCTAATGCCTCCCGCTTTGGCCTGGATCACCGGATGAAGGCAGTGCTGGGCAAGGCGCCGGATGTACTGGAAGGCCAGCCTTTGCCCGATTGCGTGTTCATTGGCGGCGGCGGCTCACAGGCCTTGCTGGACCACCTGTGGGAGATCCTGCCCGAAGGCACGCGGCTGGTTGCCAATGGCGTGACGCTGGAGACCGAGACGCTTCTGATGCAGGCCCATGCGGCGCGCGGCGGGCACCTGTTGAAGGCTGAGATCGCCGAAGCTGGACCGCTGGGGTCGATGCGCGACTGGCGGCGGGCGCGGCCTGTCATTCAGTGGAGCGTCACGCGATGAAAGTGGCAGGGATCGGGTTTCGCAGCACGGCAACAGCGGCGGATTTGCAAGCGGCACTGGCGCTGGCCGGTACGCAGGTCGATGCTGTCGCGTCGGTCGCGGAGAAGGCTGCAGCACCTGCGATGCAGGAGTTTGCGCGCAGCGTAGGCCTGCCAGTGATTTCGTTGCAGGAACAGGATATTGCCGGGGAGCAGACATTGACCTGCTCGCCCAGGATCAAGGCGCGGTTCGGCACCGGTTCGCTGGCGGAAGCCGCGGCGCTGGCGGGCGCGCGCCATGGGGCAGCGGGGGCGCGGGCGCGTCTCTTGGCCCCCAGAGTTGTCACCGCGGATGGGCTTGCCACCGCGGCCATAGCAGAAAGACTTGAGCCATGACCGTTCACTTCATTGGCGCCGGACCGGGCGCTGCCGACCTTCTGACCTTGCGCGGGCGCGACATCATCGCGTCCTGCCCGGTGTGCCTTTATGCGGGCTCGCTGGTGCCGGAGGAAATCCTGAGCCACTGCCCGGCCGACGCAAAGATCGTGAACACCGCGGCGATGGATCTGGATGCCATCGTGGCTGAGATCAAAGCAGCGCATGAAGCAGGCCAGGATGTCGCCCGGCTGCACTCCGGCGACCTGTCGGTCTGGTCGGCAATGGGCGAGCAGCTGCGCCGCCTGAAGGCCGAAGGCATCCCAGTGAGCGTTACCCCCGGCGTGCCTTCCTTTGCCGCTGCTGCTGCCGCGCTTGGCACCGAGCTGACCCTGCCCGGCCTCGGCCAGTCGGTGGTGCTGACCCGCACCCCGGGCCGCGCGTCCTCGATGCCCGAGGGCGAGTCGCTGGAAAACTTCGCGCGTACCGGCACTACGCTGGCGATCCACCTGTCGATTGGCAACCTGGACCATGTGGTGGACAGCCTGACGCCGCATTACGGCGGTGATTGCCCGGTGGCGGTGGTCTACCGCGCCAGCTGGCCGGATCAGCAGATCCACCGCGCCACGCTGGACACGCTGAAAGAGACGCTGGACGAGAAAATCTCCCGTACCGCGCTGATCCTGGTGGGGCCAGTGCTGAAGGGCGAAGGTTTTGACGAAAGCTGCCTCTACTCCACCGACTACGACCGCCGCTACCGGCCGCAAACAGCTGACAGCCCGTGGTCGAGCTGGAGCCACGGCGACGACTGAGGGAACCACGACAATGACCAATATGAACCCTCCCGGGCTGATGATCTCGGCGCCCTCCTCGGGCACCGGCAAGACCACCGTAATGCTGGGCCTGTTGCGGGCGCTGGCCGAAGACGGCCTGACCGTGCAGCCTTATAAAAGCGGCCCGGATTACATCGACCCGGCCTTTCACCTGGCAGCCGCCAAGCGGCCAAGCTTCAACCTGGACACCTGGGCCATGGACGGCGGGCTGCTGGATGCGGTGACCGGCCAGTCGGCAGGCGCAGAGATCTGCGTCGGCGAAGGGTCCATGGGCCTTTATGACGGCGTGGCAACGCGCGGGCAGTCGGGCTTTGGCTCCTCGGCGGAGACCGCCAAACGCATGGGCTGGCCGGTGGTGCTGGTTGTTGATGTGGGCGGCCAGGCGCAGTCGGCGGCAGCCACGGCGCTGGGATTCAAGAATTACGACCCCGAGCTGCCCTTTGCCGGCGTCATCCTGAACCGGGTTGCCAGCCCGCGCCATGAACGGCTGACCCGGCTGGGGATGGAAAAAGCCGGCATCAAGGTGCTAGGCTCCCTGCCCCGGCGCGGCGACCTGGCCCTGCCGGAGCGCCACCTGGGCCTGATCCAAGCCGTCGAGCACCCGGACCTGGAGGCTGCCATTGCCGGCTATGCCGCGTTTTTGCGCGAGCATGTGGATCTGGAGGCGATCAAATCCGCCGCCATGGCGGGTGCTGCACCTGCCCCGGCCGGCCTGCCCACGCCGCCTGCCCAGCGGATCGCGCTGGCGCGCGATGCGGCTTTTTCCTTTACCTATCCGCACCTGCTGAGCGGCTGGCGCGCGGCCGGCGCAGAAATCCTGCCCTTTTCGCCGCTGGCAGATGAAGCTCCGGCAGCGGACGCCGATCTGGTCTGGCTGCCCGGAGGCTACCCGGAGCTGCATGGCGGCACCCTGGCGGCAGCGGAAACCTTCCGTGCAGGTGTCCGCAAACACGCAGAAACCAAGCCCGTGCATGGTGAATGCGGCGGCTATATGGCCCTGGGCGAGGCGCTTATCGACAAGGAAGGCAACAGGCACCGGATGCTGGGGCTGCTGGGCCTGGTGACCTCATATGAGAAGCGCAAGTTCCACCTCGGCTACCGCCGCGCCATTCTGGAAGCCGGGATGCCGGGCTTTGGCGCGGGCATGGCGCTGCGCGGGCATGAGTTCCACTATTCCACCATCCTGGAAGAACCCGACGCACCCCTGGCCAATGTCATGGACGCCGACGGCAATCCGGTGCCGGAAACCGGCTCGATCAAGGGCCATGTGACCGGCACCTTCTTCCACTTGATCACCGGAGAAAGCGCATGAGCGGTTTTGTCTCCTTTGTCTCCTCCGGCCCCGGCGACCCGGAACTGCTGACCGTCAAGGCGGTGAAGCGGCTGGAAGCAGCCGATGCGGTGCTGTTTGACGACCTGTCCTCCGGCCCGATCCTGAGCCACGCCCGCGATGACGCCGATCTGGTGGGCGTAGGCAAGCGCGCGGGGCGTCCCTCGCCAAAGCAGGATCATGTGAGCCGGTTGCTGGTGGATTACGCCTCATCAGGCCTCAATGTCGTACGCCTGAAATCCGGGGACTCGGGTGTTTTCGGGCGGCTTGAGGAGGAAATGACCGCGCTGCGCGAAGCGGGTATCGGTTTCGAGATCGTGCCCGGCGTCACCGCGGCCTCGGCAGCGGCAGCAGCAGCAAACATTCCACTCACCCGGCGTATGACGGCACGGCGGCTGCAGTATATCACCGGTCATGACGTGACCGGCGGCCTGCCTGACAACCTCAACATGGCGGCGCTGGCCGATGCGGAGGCCACGACCGTGGTCTATATGGGCAAGCGCACCTTCGCAGGCCTGTCGGAAAAGCTGATGGAAGCCGGGCTGCCTAGAAGCACGCCTGCACTGGTCGCGCTGGGAGTTTCGACTCCGGAGCAGTCGCTGCACCGCCATACGGTGGGCGAGCTGCCCGCACTGCTGCGTGAGATGGAGACCACCGCTCCGGTGCTCATCCTTTATGGCCCGCTGGCCGATCCGGAATGAACCCGGAAACTGAGAAAGACCCCGCCATGATTGAGCTTTCCCTGATCGGCATCGGCACCGGCAACCCGCAGCACATGACGCTGCAGGCGATTGAGGCGCTGAATGCACAGGATCTGATCCTGATCCCCAACAAAGGGGCGGGCAAGGACGATCTGGCGGGCCTGCGCCGAGAGATCTGCAGCCGGGCAATCCGCGGCGACGGGCCGAAGATCGTCGAGTTTGCCCTGCCGGTGCGCGATGAGGCCACCAGGAGCTACCGCAAACGCGTGGATGACTGGCACGATGCCATTGCAGAGATCTGGTGGCAGAACATCACCGCTCATTTGCACGGGGGCGGCAAGGCGGGCTTCCTGGTTTGGGGCGACCCGTCGCTTTATGACAGCACCATGCGGATCGCCGAGCGGCTGCAGAGACTGGCGGAAATCAAGCTGGCAGTGATCCCCGGTATCACCTCGGTACAGGCGCTGACTGCAGCCCATGCCATCCCGATCAACGAGATCGGCGCCCCCTTCACCATCACCACCGGCCGCCAGCTGCGCGAAAACGGCTGGCCGGACAGTGCCGACACGCTGGTGATCATGCTGGACGGCGAATGCTCGTTTCAGTCCATCGACCCGCAGGGCGTGCAGATTTACTGGACGGCTTATGCAGGCATGGAGAACCAGATTTGCATCTCGGGTGCTTTGTCCGAGGTCACCGGCCGGATCATCGAAACCCGGGCCCAGGCGCGGGCCGAGCATGGCTGGCTGATGGACATCTACCTGCTGCGCCGGGGCTAAGCGGCGCGATCTGAAACAGAGCCAAAAAGCGCAGCTGCGTTTTCTGGCGGCCTGCAACGCGGAGCCTCTACCCGGCCCCTCCCGCGCGGCCAGTTGTTCTGCCACGGCCGCGCAGGCAGCCCTTTCCATGCGCCAGGGCAAGATGCGGAGCTCTCTCCGGTCCTGGATTGACGGCATAGAAGCCGGCGAAGACATAATACGAATGCGGGTGCGCTGAGCTCGCATTGGAAAGACTGAAATCGCTTACACCGTCGAACGCTCAGCACTTCCAGCAATTGTTTGAGAGTGGCGGTGCTGTCAGACGGATTCGAACTCGTCTCAGCTTGGACAGTGATACTGCCCCTTATTCCGCGCAGAGACCGCGCCACTCTGCGAGAGCGGCAGCACGATTCACCCTGAAATTTGATCTAGAGTAAAAGCTGCGTTCCGAATTGAAGAGGTTAAAAACAGAGGCGTGGACGGATGCAAATTTCTGCAGGCTTCGCAATCGCCGAAAGCGCTGCATCGCCCTCTCCCTTCGTCGAAACGGCAAGTGCGAATTCTCGGCACGATTGTTCAGCCAGCGACCTGTTTTCTGTCGGTCTGCGTTACCGATTTCCTTCATTGCAGCGCCGTAGGACCGAAGTCTATCCGTAACGATAACTTCGGGTCGTCCGAACCTACGCATTGATTTCTTGAGGAATTTCGATGCTGCTTTCTTATCCCGCGTCTTCGTCACGTAGCTTTCTAGCACTTCGCCTTCGTGGTCAACGGCCCGCCACAGATAGTGCCGTTCACCGTTGATCTTCACGAACATCTCATCCAAGTGCCAGCGCCAATTCGAGTGGGACCGCATATGCTGGACCCGCTTCCTGCGGATTTCCGAAGCAAACTTCGGCCCGAACCGCTGCCACCAGAAACGAACGGATTCATAGCTCACATCGATGCCGCGTTCGTGCAAAAGGTCTTCGACATTCCTGAGCGACAGAGGAAACCGGATGTACATCATCACCGCCAAGCGGATGACTTCAGGTGACGTTCGAAAGTAGCGAAATGGGCTGCGTTTGGTCATGAGGCAACGCTACGAAACCGCCCTGCCCTCCTCAAGGTCATCCCTCTGACAAGTCCTGAATCGTCATTCGTTTCAGTCGCGGCTAGTAGCGAAACAGATGAACCTCCACTTTGATAGCTTCTTGCGGAACAGCAGACATCAGTTATCTCGGCGCCAATCGTGCAGTTACCATGTCTTGCCTAACAATTGCTTCTTATCCTAGGCTGCAGCCCTAAGTGTTTTGCTTGGGGATGGACGTTGCCACAAATACGCAAGTTTTTGACGACAACCTTTGCTTTGTGTTTTTTGAGTTCAATCGCGCAGGCACAGGACGGGCATGACAATCCCGCTCAGATGTTGTTGTTCAGGACCTCGTCCGCGCCTGTCTATTTGCCTGTCGTCAAGGCGCGGAGCTACACCACCCTATGCGACGCGCTTTTGTTCCGCGACACCGGCGTTCCCGCCTTTGCCCAGATCGACGACGCCAGCGTGACCGGTTGCAACGCAGGCGGCCGTGCGGCCCAGCGGGTGCAGATGTTCGGCGGCTTTGGACAGGGCTGCCGTCATGAACCCGCGCGTCGGGACAACAAATTCCTGTCCAGCATGCCCCTTACCGGGGACGGCACAGACGCCGAAACCAGAACGTTGCGCTGGGCGGATCTGTTCGAGCCTCCTAGACAAGACAGCGCGCTGGCCGACCCGCGGTTCAGGGCACCTTATCGGATGTATGACCACCGGCAGCAGAACGTGCAAACCAGCTACCTGCTGATGCGCTTGCCGTTTGCCAGCGTCGGCACCAATCTCGAGGCACGCAGGGCGGTTTTGCGCACCGCCCGGATCTGCGAAGGCCGCCCGAACGCCGAACTGGATCCGCGTCTGGCGGCTCTGGCGCATGACAAGTTCCTAGTCTTCGATCCTCAGGCCCCCGCGCGAGGCAGTTTCCTGTTCGACGACCTGAATACGCCGGTTCAGCTGTTCTTTCGCGAAAGCAGCGCTCCGGAGACGGCGGCACCCCTGCTGCAACTGAACAGGAAAACCCGCGAGACAGGCCCCGTGACCTGGTCGAACCGGCTGTACAAATACCAGTGGTCGCCGCAGGGCGACAGTCTAAGCGGCATTCTGGTGCCCGAGCAACCCTTTTGGCTCCGCACTCTGGACACGGCAGGCGCGACGCCGATGGCCGTCACAACGCGAACACCCGACGACGTCGGGCGGGTCGTTTTGCAGTATCCGCAGGTCCTGGCCCGCAACCGCGCGCCGCGGAGCGACTCGGATTTCGCGCATCGCCGTATCGTGTTGCCTTTCAACAACGTCTCGGCCCGCCGCGATCTTGTGACAGAACGGGTGGCGCAAACGCTTGCCGGGCTGACACCGCAACAGGGCCCATCCCTCAGGGTCGAAACGACAGATCCCGTGACTTTTGCCGCTATGGCCAACACCGCGTTGGATGCGAGCGCCGCGGATCCGTCGGCCACCGAACAGCGGTGCATCGACGACCTGAGCCGCATGGTTGTCCGCGCGACCTCCCCGTTTGTGCCGTTTGGCGATGATGTGCTGTACCGGTTGCGCATGGACGGCAAAAAGGCCAACATGGTCACCTACGTAAACGGTCATTGCCACCGGCTGGACCATCTAGCCGCCGATGGCGCGCAGCCGGTCAATGGCCCGCTCGGCGCGCCGGGCTGGACCACAAAGGCGACGCGCCCCGGCATGCGACATGTGGCGTTTTCGACTGACGCGCTGCGCGATGTACGCCTGACCTCGGGCGAAACGGTCACCCTGCCTGAAGTGATCTGGTCCAGCCTCGAGCAAACTCAGGTGTCGCATCCGGGCTTTGACGACGGCACGGCTACGCGTCACCCGGCACGTTTTGTATTGGTGGACGACGAGGCGGGCAAACCATTTTACATTCAGGATTTTTCCGTCTCGACCCTCACCGCGCTGGCCTATTTCCGGAACGGGCGCCAAGACTTTAACCGTCTGGTGCGCGAGCTTCTGGGGGGCAATTCCTTCAGCGGCAAATGTTACCTTCAGTTCTTTGACCTCGCGCTTTTTGCGCCTGGCATCGACGTCTCTGAGGAGCGCGAAAAACAGCTGTTATGGATCCTGACTATGCACAACTTGGCCGAGGAACTGGCCAACCACGCGGCCAGCGATGCCTGGGACTTTATGGCTCAAGAAGACGACGTCGCATGCCACAAGCAAAAAACACTCAGTTTTCTGGAGTTCACCGGCGGCGATGTCACCGGTCTAGACGAGTCGGTCAGGATCGCTTTCGACGCCAAACCCAGCGATGCGCTGCAGAGGTGGAACGAAATCCGCGACAGAACAAACACCGCAACGGCGCAAGAAAGGCAACAGCTCGACATCCGCCAAAGGTTCATGCGGAACATCCGGAACTTTGCCCGGCAACTGGCGGACGAGCATGAATACCCCTTGATGCTGGTCAACCACGGCCAGGCGGAAAAACTGGTTCAGGGTGTCATGGGGTTTCCCAACGATGCCTTGGGCCGCAGCCTTGGCGAGGTCGTCTTTCAGGACATTACCTGGACCCTGCAACCGGTGTCCGAGGACGCCATGACGCTTCTGATCCGGGACAATTGGACCATTTTCGATGCCTACGGCAATGACACGGGCCGCACCACGCAGTCGGACTCGGACCCGGCCGTGGCGCGCTTTGGCGACCCTGGCCTCAACTACGTACTGGCCCACCGCCCCCATATGGGACGCGCCGCGTCCGAGAGAGTGGTCTTTGGTATCCACAACCTCTTTGCCGGCCCGTTTCTGAACGTGACCGACGCCGACGGCAATTCCGACCCCTTCGGCAAACAAAGCCTGATCGACAAGGCAAGAACAGACGGCACCCTGGACAGGTTTTCTGCCCGCATGATGCTGGTGCCCACCCTAGAGGACTGATCGATGACGCAATTTACCAGACACGGCGTCCGGGTTGTGAATTGGGTTGGCCTGACCCTCCTCGCCCTGTGCCTCGACGCCGTGGCAGCGCACGCGCAGTCTTGGCCAAGTGAAAACGGCTTTACCCGCCAGGTGGTCTACGCAACCTGCGGCAAGCCCCAGACGCCCGTGGTCGACACCTGTTTTTGCGGCGGACTTTTGGCCTACGACAATGACAAGGACGCCGGTCTGCTGGTCACGTGCGGGCTTAGGGACGTCCCCAACCTGATCCACCCGGACATGAGCACCAACCAGATGCTGCAATTCCTGCTAAGGACCTATTACGGCGCGCTTGATGATTTTTGCGAGGATGCGCGTCCGGAGGGCGAGTGCGGGTTGGACCGTGCGGTCTCGGGTATTGGCGGCAACAGCCTTGATGAGCCTTATTACGTGGGCCATTTCACCGCGATTCTGCTGGGCGAAGAGCGCTGCCTTCTCGCCAGCCTGCGGGCGGAGCCCAACGAATGGTCCCAAGGCCCTGCCATCGGCGCTCTGGATCTGACCCTTCTGTCAACCCCGAGTTGGCAAGAGCGCTTTCAGGCTGGCTGCCGCAACGACTATCGCAATGTTCTGGCATGGCTGGAACAGCGATGACGCGACAAGGGTCCTTCTCGGCCAAGGCGCTTTTGCTGGTGGCCTGGGGATTGGTTGCAGCTCCTGCGCAGGCCCAAGACGTGATAGTTATCGACGCGCTGGATCGGATGCTGGAGGCCGACTGGACCGAAACGACTTGGGTGAAGCCTTTGCTCGAACATGTGGAGCAGAACCTGGATCCCGCCGTGCCCCTCATTGCGCCCGACGGCTGGCGTGCAAGCCTGCGCCAGGCGGTCTACGACTGCTGGGACCGTGCGTTTTCACCGCAAGACGGTCCCGGTGAACGCACCTACACCTGTTTCGATGCCGGTGCCAAATTGCCCACCCGCATGCATGACATCGCCTGGGTTCTGGTGCGCCACGAATGGGCAGATTTTCAGGGCAGCGCCGATCCGGCGCACAAACGGGCGGCGGCCTGGCGGCTAGACCAGGCGATCATGGAGTACAAGACCCTTGTCTCAGGCGCAGAACAGCGCAGCGTCGAGGCGCAGTCGACCTCGCTCAAACGGTTGCGCGTCATCCGCGGTTACGAGGCCGAGATCACCGCCAGTCTGGGCGGGCCGGAGGCGTCGGGCACCGCGCGGCGGCTGCAGGTCCGGGACGAGATCAACCGGCAGCTGGCGCTGGACGGGTCCGGCAGCCTCGGGCTGGACCACAACGTCCTGCAAGACATCGTCGGACCGATCCAGGCCCTGACCCGGGACGCCATGGCGACCTATCTCGAGGCGGTCGAGGCAGAACTTGACGCCAAGGCGCTTGCCGTGCTGGTTTACGGGCAGGGCCGCGCCGAAACCGGCATCAATCCAAGGAACTATCTGCAATGCGGAGACGCCGACGGCACAGGCCTCTGTGCGCCCGGATCGGAACGGGCGGTGCTCAGCCTGTCGGAATTGGCCAAGGACCGGGATCTTCGCCAGCTCTACAGTTTTGTCCGCGACGCGGTTCTCGATCGCCCCAACGCCGTTGGTCTTGCCGAACGTTACGGGCGAATGAAAGCCGAGCTTTATTTCGGCGCACCCGGTGACGCCGCCAAGGCCTATGCCGGACGGCTCGCAGTGCGCTGGGATGGGGTACCGTTGTCGCTGGAAGCGCTGAGGCGCGAGGCTGAGGTGATCAACCTGCCGCCGGGCACAAGCGCCACGCTTGCCGGCGCCTGCGCGGCCTGGGCAGAGCAGATCGAAGACGCGGGCGCCCCCTGTCCGTTCCGCGCCTTGATCGCGCGGGCGCTGCCCACCGACGCTGCGGTCGATGTCTTCGGGCTGAAAGCGCGGGAGGCTGCGCTGCTTGGCCTTCTAGAGCGGGTCCACGCGAACAGCGGTGACAAGGCCTTGCGGTCGCTAATCGAGGATCTGATGGCCGAAACAGGCGCGGTGTTCGACGGGAACGGTCTGGTGTCGGGCCCGGATTTCGTCTTGCCGTATCTCTTGGCGCCTCAGCCGCCCTATCTGGCCGGCTACTCAGACGCGCTATGCACCAGCAACCCGGGTGCCGTTTTTCAGGCCAATTTTTGCCCCGGTGCCGGGACGGAAATCCGGTCCGGCCCGCTCAGCGACCAATTGCGCCGGCTGATCAACGAGACCACGCCGCCTTCGCGTTTTGCCGCCAAACGGCTGGGGCTGGACAAATTGCTGGCTGAAATGGCCGGCGAAGCCCTGATCGCGGACGGGACATTGCGGTTGTCCGAGGGAGGCGCCCCCGGAGCGGGCAGTTTTGTCGGCTACCTTTGCCAAGAATCCTCGGCGATCTTTGCCGCAATGAAAGCCGCAGGCCTTCGGGACGTGCGTCTTGTGCCGTCGCCTCGTTCTAAAGGAGGAGCCCGCCTATGTCAGTGATCCACCTCGCCAGACGATTGTGCGCGGCGCTGGCGCTGGGCCTTTGCGCAGTGCAGGCTCTGGCTGAGGTCTGCACACCCTGGACGCCGCCGACACCAGCGGTCTGTGCGACGCTCCAAGGTCAGCCTCTGACCCCCGAAGACCGCTACGACAGGGATTACTTTCTGGCCTGGGTGTTCGAAGAATGGCACGTCGGCAATATTCAGGCGATCGACGACATGCTGTTCGGCACGACAACCGCCGCGGATCTGGCGGCAAGTTTTCCCTGGCTGGAGGGCAAGACCGACATGCCCCTCGAAAGCGTGCTGTGGTGCAGTCTGGCCTCGGTCGAGACGCTCCCCATCGGGCTGAGCGATTTTGTACTGCCGGACCTGGCCGTGGCGGATGCGCCCGATCCGGCGGCGCTGCGGGCCACGCGTTTCTGGCTGGGCTACGATCTGGCGCGCAAGACCACGCGCGATCTGGTCGGTCTGATGGACGCACAGATGACCGCAACCGGGACGCTGGGACCGATCCCCGAGACCGCCGCCGATTTTCTAGGCGCCCGCAAGGCCAACAGTTGCCGCGGTCTGCCCTTCATGCAGGCGGCCTGGGCCACGATCGACGACCGGGATGGCCCGCAGGCGGCGCTCATGCGGGATGCGGCGGACGCGGTTGACCATCTGGCCCGGGCACTCGAGGCCGAGGTTGCGGCCGTGACCAGGCCTGAGACCAAAGCGCCTCCGGGCGACTCGGAGAACTGGCAGCAACTAGTCAACACACAACTGAACAAAGAGGTCGCCACGTCCAAGGGGCTGATCGAGCAACGCATCCTGTCGCAGGTTCGCATGTTGGTTCAGGCCTTCAGCGCCGAGGCCTCGAAGATCGAGGTGCAACACGACCGCATCAACCGGCTGAACGCGGAGTTGATGGCGGCAGACCGCAACTTGCGCAGCTATACGCAGGTCTTTGCAGACCGCGGTCAAGACGCTTTTGACGACCGTTTTGACCGGGCCATGGGCGCCTTGGAAAGCGTTTTGGCCCAGCGCAAGCTTTTGGGCGCAACCGACGACCTCTGGATTCCCGATGGCGACATGCTCCGCCTGAACCCAGACAATATTACCGTCCAGGCCTGCCTGCAGGACGAGGCCTGCAGCTATTGTCAGCTGACCGATCCGCTGTCCGCGGAAAACCTAGAAGACCACCTGGTCTGCTTTCAAGCCATCGGCCTGCCCCAGGCCCAGGCAGCCCGCAATGCTGCCCTGAACCCGGCCCGGATCACCGTGACGGGCACGGGATTTGTCTGGCAAGACTGCCTGCGCGCGATACCCGCCGCGGCCTCCCCCGCCGTGCGCGAGGCCGAGGCAAAGACCTGTTTTCTGGACTGGATGTGGGAGATCGATCCCGTGACCGCCGCGCAGATGGAGGTTGTCTTTGACCCAACGGATTGACGGCAATTATCTGCGCCACGGCTCCGTGACCCGAGCGCTAGCGAGCCTTGCTTTGTGCTACGCCATGACGGGCGGCGTCTGGGCACAAACGCCCGATCCCGCAGCCCCCGCCGCACAGGTCGAGGGTTCCTTGACCGATGTGTCCACCACCATCGACCCCACCGACCTCGAACCGCGCAGCCCCATCGAACGGCTCGCCTTTGAGATCGTGCGCAACACCCTGGCCGGGCAGTCCCCCACACCGCAATCGCGCGCCGATGCCGAACGCATCGCCGCAGAAGCCGGCCAGGCCTTGCTGGACAGCGGAAATGTCGCCGGGTTGGAGGAGTTCGTCGCAGCGTTCTATGGCGCGCTTTATCCCGATCCCGTAGAAGGTGCCGAAACCGAAGGCGCTTTGGTCTGGTCCCGTATGGGTGAAGCGGACAAGTTTCTGACCACCAGCAACAGCCTGCAATACCTCAGCATTCGCGCGGATCTGCTCAGCTACACCTACGCGCTGATTACACCAAAGGGCGATCTGACCTCGCCCGCGGAGCTTTTGAAGGAGCGCCGCGACCAGCTGACCGGGATACTCGACAAGATCGCCCTGGCCAGGGACAGTCTGTTCGACCGCCGTCGCAGCGTCGGTGCGGACCGCTATCGCCAAATCAGCGCCGCGCTTTTAATCTCGGCGGCCGAAGTGCACATGAACATCGCCGACGCGGGCTTTCGCCTGCGGGCAGCGGCGATCCTGACGGATCTGACCGAAGGCACCGCGCAGACCAACAGCTCGGCCAGCTATGGCGCCGCCCGTCAGGCGGTCTTTGAGGCGCTGCTTCTGGACCCCGACAATGTGCGCGCCAAATACCTGGCCGCCGAGATTGAGGACCGTCTGGATTGGCTGCGCACGGGCCGGGCCTTTGGCGGCGCGCGGTTCTTTGAGGTCGAGCCGGTCATGGGCCAGTTCGACCAGGAGGAATGGACCCCTCTGGCCCGCATGCGGGCGGTCGTCGGACGCCTGGACGCCTTGGACGCGGGCGCAGGCGCGCCGGACCCCGAAGCTCTTGAAACTGCGGTCAAGGCTTTCACCGACCGGTTGCGCCAAAGCCGCCAAAGGCGCCAGGATCAGATCACTCAGCTGTCTCGCGAGATTGCGGACCTGCAATTCCGCATTCAGCAGTCGAACCTTGCCGCCACTTCGGCGCTGGAAGCCAATGCGCAGGTGATCCGCGACCGTCTGGTGCAATCCGAGACGACGCGCGCGGATTTCGAGGCCCGTAGCGCCACGCTGGACAAGGACATCGGCGAAAAGGCCGACGAATTGCGCGCGGCTCTGGACGCTTTGGCGCAACTGACCAGCCAGGGCGATTTGTACGACCCAGGCAAGTTCAATGCCTTTGCTACCACCGCCAAACAGGTGATGCAGGACACCGAAGCTCTGGTAGACGCGGTTGGACAGTTCGACGTCAAAAGCTTGCAGGATCGCGCCCGGGCACTGAAGACGAGCTTTGACAGCTCGATGGCGGCCGGGGACCGCAGCGTCGACATTCTACGCTTTGAGATCGAGCGATTGCAAAACGTTCGCGCCAGCGTCGAGGCCGCCATCGACAGCGTCGAGTCGGCGATCGAACTGGCGCGCTCGGACTATCTTGAAGAGCAGTTCCGCCTCAATGTCGCCGGCCTGGAAAGCGAGGTCGACACTCTGCAGACCGAAATCAGCCAAGTGGATCTGAATATTGCCGAGGACGTGGAGGTCTTTGCCACCAGAATCTCGAAACTTACCTTCGAAGCCTTCGAGCGTGAAAAGGAGCGGATCCAGGGGCGGATTGACGCGACCAAGGCCAAGATCCAGTCGGCCGGAGAGCTGATCGAACTCTACAAGACCAACAAAGCTAGAATGGAAGAAGCCGTGGCAGCGGCGCAGTTGGCCGTCGAGGCCGCGGCGGCCATTCCGTCGGGGATCATCGCGGGGACCGCCTCCGGGACGTTCAACCAGAAACCTCAGGCCCTGATGACGGTGCAAGAGCTGGGGCTCAAGATCGTCGACACCGCCCAGAAGGTCGAGATGGACATCCGCAACGCCCAAGACATCATCGACGACCTGCGCGGTCTGGTCGACGACTTCCGTTATGCCCTGGACGGCGTGGAGCTAGGCGAGATGCAGGCGCGTCTTGAACAAGACATCCGGGACGCGCAGGCTGCGGGCAAGCAGCTGGAGGCGGATCTGCAAAGCAGGATCAAGACCGCCGAGACCCAGATAACCCAGGCGTTGAAAGCCTCGGAAAGCCGGATCGTCGCGCGCTTTGAGCAAAGCACGGCCAAGCTTTCCGCGGAAAAGGCCGAGTTCCAAGCCCAGATCCAGTCCATCGAGGCCGAGATAAAGGGTTTTGAGGCGCGCATCGCTGCCGATCAGCGCCGGGCCCGTGCGCTGGTCGAAGAGATTGCGGTCCTGCGGGGCGACCTGGGCCGACTGACCTTGGAGAAACAGGGCATCGAGACCGCCATGACCCGCGCCGCTGAACGGACCGACGCGGATGTTGCCGCGCTGCAAGCGGCCGCCGATCTGGAGGCTGAGCAGTTTGACCAGTTGACCCAGCCGCTTGTGCGTCGGATCACCCTGCTGCGCGAGATGGCCGACACTCTGGCCGCCGGCGGCGAAGCGCGGCCGCTGGATCTGTCGATCAGCCGCATGACCCAGCGCAGCCTCGGCCCCACCGCCGACGCCTTGGCACGCGAACGTCTGGCGCTGATGGACGAGGCCAACGAGTTGCTCTTTCAGTACGCCAACTGGCTGTATCTGATGACCCGAGATCCTGTTGCTCTGGAATGGGCGATCTCGGCCCAAAGCCCGTTTGAGCTGAAACTGGCAATGTCCCGCTTGCAAGAGCTTTACGACACGTTGAAGCGCACCACTGGTCTGGCCACTCCGCGCTACTTCGTCGTGCGGCTCGAACAGGAGGTTCTGAACAGCGTTTATCGCCGGGAAGACGGCACACTGCCCGAAACTCTGCGGTTCTCTGTAAACCCGGCGCTTGCGCCGTTGGCGCGGAAGTCTCCGCAGTTCAGCAACCCCGCCGGGCGCGAGGGCGTCGGAACTCATCCGATTTCGGTCTACAGCCCGCTGGCGACCTTTCTCGAAAGCGACAGCTTTGGCCCGGCCCCCGGTCAGGCCGAAGTGGTCTTTGCGCCCTTCGTCGAAAGTGAGAACGGCGCCCATCATCTGCTGTGGGACGCCTGGGTGGTGCCCAGGTGGCGGGACGGCGCACCCGCGGAACTCAGCATGGTGGGACTGCGCCCCGTCGGCCCGACCTTCTATCGCATCGGCAATCAGGTTCAGGGTCACCCGGTCTTGCGCAGCCGCGTTGCCAACTACACCGCCACCAGCTTTTCCTACGACCGTTTGCGCGCACAGCATAATCTGGCGTTGCGCTTTATCACTGCGGGCCCCGAACGCAGCCTCATCGACGGCAAACTGCCCGGCATGAATTACCGCAGCCTGCTTGGGCGTGGCCTCGGCAACAGTTGGGAACTCACGGCCCCTGCGCAATGGTCCGACCTGACCACGCAGTCGCCTGGGTTCGACGCACTTGAGAGCATCGACATCGTCTTTGGCTATCTGATTGCGCCGGAACGCCGCGATGGGCCGACGACGGGCCCCAGGGCGGTGATCGCCCAGTTGCAACAGCCCGCCCCCGCGCCACGGGCTACGCGCCGTTGCGCGCCGCTGGAGACGCGTTGGCTGTGCGATCTGCGGGACCTTCAACGCTCGAACGTGCGGGCCATCGCGCAGAACAGGCGGTTCACGTCCGCCAACACCGAAACCGGAGGCGCCCAACGTGGTGATTTCCGCGGCGGCTCCCATTTTGCCCAAAGCCCGGCGGCGGTGCACCTGCGGGTTTCGGCACTGTCGGAAATGTCCCGCAGCCTGCCTGCGGGATCGGGTTTGATCGACGCCGCGCCAGCGGAGCGGCCACAGATGCCGGTCCTGGCGCATTGGACGGTGCAGCCGGACGGCTCACATCCCGTGCAGAACGCCTTTGCGCAGAGCTTTTGCCTCGACGGTGCCCAGGCCAGCGGGCGGTCCTGCGACGCGCGCGGGGCGATCGGCCCGCCCAGCTATGCCGACCTGACCACCCAGATCGTCCGGGACGAAATGCTGGCTTGGCCCGAGACCCAGGCCGCCCCGGTCGGCCCGCTTGAGTTGGTGCGCGTCTGGCGCAGCGTCGAACGGCTGTTTGGATCGGTCGATCCTGACGGCCAGTCCGACCCGCGCTCCGGACGCGCCGGTCAAACCCTGCTCGGCGAAACCCGCTCCGCCGCGCAGAACCTGGCCCTGGTCGGGGCGCAGATGGACAGGCTGCACGATCACATTGCCGGCCCCCTGCAAATGGCACGGTACTGGGTCGGCGCCTACGAGATCGCCCGCACACAGATCGATTTTGTCGAACAATTCACGCGTGCCCTGTCGGACACCAGCGACGTGAACACAGCCGTCCACGAAGAGGCCGAGGCCGAGGTCGAACGCCTGCGTGCGGATCTGGAGACGCGTCTGCGGGCCTTTCACTGCGCTGAGGCCTGGTTTCTGGCAGCCCATGCGGCAGGTGCGGACAATGGCGACCCGAAGGACCTGGCCCTGGGTGCCGCGGCACGGATGATCGACGCGATGGAACCCAGGCTCGAGGATTTTCTAGCTGAAGACGGCCCGCCCGCGGTGGATCTGACGTCCTTTCCCTTTGCCGAGTGTCAGGGGATCTTTGTGGACGCCGCCGCGCTATTATCCCGGCAATAACCTACCAGACGAAGGTGAACAATCCTCCGCACCGGGTCAGAGGGGTCGCGGTCTCGGCCACCTGCCCGGTGCCCATCTGGATCGGCTTCCAATGCCAACACTGCTCTTCGACGTAGCCATTGACGACGCGCAGGGTATAGGTCCAGGGCTCGTAGTGCGGCTGATCAAGCCGATCGGTGTCGAGGATGATCAAGTCGCAGGATACGGCAAAGTCTGCCGGCCCGTCGCTGTCCAGCACTACCCGGGCGCAGACCCGGCGGCTGCGCATCCGGTGCAGAACATCCAGACCGCCTCCGGCTTCCAGGTAGCGATGCAGGCGCGACAGGCAATTCCGTTCCAGCTGCTCGTCGGCATCGATCGCGCCGTCGTTATCCAAAGTCGACAAGGTCATACTCAAGACCCAACCGTCGCAAGTCCATAAGGCGTCAAAGTCTTCTCGATATATCTCTAGAAGGGTATTCCAAAAGATATCCCGCGCGCGCAAATCCTCAAAACGGTTCAACCGACCCAAAAGGCCCTGATCAAACCCGTCGTCCTGTCCCGTAACCGGCGTAATGTCTCGCGCGCCTGCGAGGTCCGCGACGGTCCTAATCTGCGCGTCCAACGCCTCGACCCGCGCGATCAATGCATCGCTTTCGGCGCGGGCAACTCTATTGGCTACGCGCCACCTGATCTTTTGGTCGCCAGCGCAGGTGTTTTCGATCCAGCCCCTGCGCCCGAGCCGTGCGACCCGTTTGCAGACTACATGATCAAACGCCGGCGCATCGGGGTTAGGCCCCCCCTGAATGCCGAACCAGTAAAACGTAAACAGCTCGGCATCCTGCGGGTCGCGAACCACAATCCAACAGGACAGTCTGTTCGAATTCCAAAAGCGCAGTTCCAGACGGTCACAAGTGCGGACCTCCTCGCGTTGCTCGGAGAACCGATGGGACACGCCAAGCCGCAGGGCCCTCTTGTGGACCAACCACGGCATTCTGGGGTTCGCCGGGTCTAGGTCAGTCCCTGACCAGCCGGTCTCAAGCTCGATCAGCCGGTCGATCAGCGGAGCGCTCTCCTCCGCCCGCGCCATCCCGGCCTGAACCAGCAACCCGATCAGTATCACAATCAACGTCTGTTTCATCGCTTGTTTTCAACTCCTAAAAAGAACGCCCATCCTGGCGGACCGACCGCATTGGGACAGCGTCCGCGACTGTCCCACGGTGCTTTTAAAGGTTTGGCGGCAAGCCCGTGGCAAAACGGCGCAGAGTAGATGTGTAAACGTGTCAATTCCATGGGTCTGCCCCGCAGGCCTCGACTGGCCATACAGGCGTTCTGGGGACTGCGACAAACAAATGAACGTTTTGCCAATCCGACCCCACCAGATCGTTTTCAACGGTCAAAGGCATCCTTGTCCGGTAGTTGAGAGATATTTCGATGGGTCCATCGCCGTCGGGCGCTTTTAGCATAAGAAACCCGCTAGGCGATAGTCCCTGCCACCTGCCGCCTTGAATACCCCGGAACTGCCGGATCTCTTCGCCGTTCATCAAAAGTTGCGTGACGAAATACGATTGGTCAAAGCTGCTTATGGTTACTGAACCGTTTCCGTTGACCGTTCGCGTTTCAGTACCGTGGTGCAATATGACCGGGCCCGCGATCATACCACCGCCAGATGCTGTCGCATGTCTGGTAAATTTGTCCGCTACATTGGCGTTGAGATTTACGGAGTACTTTTTTTGCGTGCTCGCCACTTGTAGCGTCAGACTGTAGCCGATGATCACCTGAGTGCGCGCCAGGGTGCGGTCCAGAGTAACGACCGCTCCGGGCAGCGGTCTGGTCGCTGTTCCTTCTTCCAAAACCGGCAACCTATCCAAAGTCGTTTCGACTATGTCGTATGGCTGCCTCGAGACGTCACGATATCCCTGCAATTGCGCTTCCAGACACTCGAGGCGTTCGATGATGGATCGCTCTTGCTGCGCAAAAGAAGCCTTCGGCAAGGCAAAGACGCCCAGCCCTGCCAATAGACACACAATGTTTCCGCGAACTCCCATGTCGCCACCCCTGTTTTTCGCTCGGCTTTGACCGGACATATCGCACGTGGAGCATCCTGCACCCTTGATCGATGCTCGGCAACAGCGCTTTGCGCCCGCTTGACCGAACACTCCCGAACCCATGGAGAAAGGCTCGAACCCCAAGCCTTTACCCCACGCGCCGGCACAGCGCACCCGCGCCAGACGGGGGCTGCACCGTTTGTGCATTGACTTGCGCGGCTGCGACAAAGATCCTGTCGCAGCCCCTATAATTGATCCTTTTTATTCAGTCTGACGTCCAAGGAGCCCTGATCATGTTTTCCCCAAAAACCCTTTTTTCGGGCCTCGTGGCGGCCTTGATTGCAACCAGCGCACAGGCGAATTGCAACAAATCTATCAACATCGACCCCGGCAAGACCTTTCAGCAATTTGGCTGGGTGCCCGGAGAAGGTTTTGAAATCAGCTCCATGAGTTGCACCGCTGCTGACGAAATGATGCGGCGGTTTGTCTTTGAAAACGACCACTTTCTGTCTCTTGAGGACCTGGAGACGTTTTCCGTCTATCAAGAAAAGATCCAAAAGATGGACACGGACTATCAAGCCGCGATTGCAAGATTGCAGGGCGAGCTTGATGCCGATGTGCGTGCGCTTTGGGTCGAGGCGGGCTTTACCCTCATCGGGGGCATCGCAACGGCCATCGGCTGCGT
The DNA here is from genome assembly GCF_000813745.1 of Leisingera sp. ANG-M1. GTDB lineage: Bacteria > Pseudomonadota > Alphaproteobacteria > Rhodobacterales > Rhodobacteraceae > Leisingera. The sequence continues at coordinate 49,571 of NZ_JWLC01000015.1, forward strand.
GGGCTCGGTGGGCACGCTGTGTGCCGCGGGCGTCGTTTCCGCTGCAGGGCCGACCGTTTACAGCTGGACGGAGGCGGACGACTCCGTGTCCTTTGATCTTGCTCTTAGCGAACTCGACAGACGCCAGGACGACCGCAAGGCGCTGGCCACCGAAGCCGGGTATACCTCGATGCGCAGCGCCTACTTCGATTTCGTGAACGGGTTTTGCCTCGCGGTCGAGCAACAATGCGCCAAATGACTTTCGTTGCGGCCCAGGTGGCGCGATGATGTCATTGTGACTTGACGGACAGGGCTGGGTCGCAGACCTGCGGGGAAGGTGGGGAGCATGAGAGGGTCAAGACATGTGCCCTGCGCGACTATTTCTGGCACTTGCCCAGCAATTGGCCGCCCAATCTACGCCGGACGGCGGGCTGGCCACAAAGTTGCAGGGCCGGCACGTCCCATCGATCGGAGGTAACAGATGAAGTTGATTATTGCACTGATGGTGATCTGTCATCCGGCACCACTCTTGGCAGACGGCGTTATCGAGTGCTTGGAACAGCTGGAGAGCCGCCTGGCCCTTCTTGAGCGTCAGATCATCGCGAGCCCGGCCGCCTGTGACACACTTGGCCCTGGCTGGACCCGGTTCGAGGGAGCAACGGGTCGCTTCCTGATGGGCGACGATAGTGACGAAGAAGTTAGAGAGACTGGAGGAAGGCCGAGTGTGAAACTGGAGGTTCCCAATTTACCGCCGCACAATCATCATCTGCCCACGATGCGGCGAGTTATCGACGAGCATCAGCCGGCGGATGGTTTCCAACCAGGTTGGGCCTTTCAGAACAGTGGGCGCAACTGGGTCGGTGGATCTCCAGTAAACGGGAACAGACTCGAGACAAACTTCGTCGGTGAAGCTAAAGAGTTTTCGATTATCCCGCCCTTTGTTGAAGTCAGTTTCTGCACGAAGTCGGATTGATTTATGCTGAACACATATCGCCGCCCGCCAAGTTTTAAGACTAAAGCCCTTGCAGTCGTCCTCGCAACTGCACTCGCCACGCCCGCATCCAGCGATTCCAAAAGTGGGCTCGTGGAGCGCGTGGAGACACTCGAGACGCAGCTTGATCGAATGGAACGATTACTAGAACTCTCCGTCCAGCCTTGGGAGCCGGTCGCCACAACAGTTCGTGAATTCGACAACTGGATGCGATCCGATGAACGCCTCCGCCGGTATGAATTCGCCATCATGCGAAATAGCGGGTTTCGCATTTTGCATGTATCAGATTGGAATGGAGGGCATCGCTTTATGACAGAGCCTTACTGGCGCGGGGACACACCTCCAGACTTTTCTTTGGGGGGTAGCTTTTGGGTTATCGGGACTCAAGATCCCGGCGACGCTGACTGTAAAGGAAACACCGCCAGACACTACTACTATCGATTTTTCGACGGAACAGTAAAAATTTCGAGTGGCAATGGGTGTACGACCGAAGGACCGGTCTACGCACGAATGCGCCTGTTCAAAGGAGAGATGGAATGAGTGGTTTTGATCGCAACGCTTTCCGATTTGCTTTCGCTACATCGCTATTGTTGCTGCTCACATCGCCCGTCTGGGCCGAGTCATCTGACGCCGAGGGACTTGTTCAAATTCTTAAAAAGCTAGAGAGACGCATAGAAGAGTTAGACCAGCAGATCAAGGACGTGAGGAGCACGGCGATCACTGTGCAAAGTGGTGAAATCGCGATCAGAGCCGATGGCACAAGACCGTTGACCGATAACAGCCGCTGTAACCCGGGCGCTGACAATTTGCGTGGTATCAAAAATGGTCGGGTGGATTTCCCAAAGCACTTTGCAGAGCAACCGCAAGTGGTCCTTGCCATACATGAATTCGATATCCAAGTAGGGGCTCCAAACGACACGCATCGTCTTGCTGCACGAGTGCAATCGAAGGACGAAACGGGTTTTAATTTTCAATTCTACACTTGGTGCAATACTGTCGTGCATTCAGGGCGAGCCGTCTGGGTAGCACACGGGAGGGCATCGCAATGAGCCGGATTTCCAAGCGCGCATTCCTCGCAATTGGCACAAGTGCAATGTGTGTGCCTGCAGTTCTCCAAGGACAGGCTCTGCCGCAGGTCCGCCTTTTGGTTCTGCGCCGTCCAGCCGTACTCGGATCCGATAACTGCAACGCTCCGTGTATTCGAGGATCGATTTACGATGTCAGCAATGAGGGTCTCTTCTCTCTTGACACATGGGCCAATCCACTCGGACAGGAACCCATTTGCGACGTGATCGAACGCCCTTGGGCTGGCAATGCGCCGAACGTCAGCGCCGTTCCCGCCGGAGAGTACCGCGCCTTTGTCCGCGACGATGCCAGCAAGTCTTGGATGGACACACTTGACAAGCGCTGGCGGCTTGAGCTCGAAGCGGTGCCCGGTGGCCGCACCCACATCCAGTTCCATTACGGCAAGGACGAGAAATGGTCGGAGGGCTGCTTCATCGTTGGCGACCACCTTGTCGATGTTCCGACGCTTAATGATCTGTCCGGCCCGTATTGCAAAGTTGAAAACGGCGAGTCCGCGATTGCCCGGCTGCGCGCGGCCGTCACTTCGCCGATGGTCGACAGCAGCCAGATCAAAATTGCTGTGTCAAATCGCGACGGCCTGTTCGCAGATTTCGTCGACGGGTGTTGAGACTGCGCATTGCCCCATATGAAGGATCGAGACATGTACAACAACAAATGGTACCTGGCCGTGTGGTTTATGATTGCGCTCGCCTTTGCGGCACAAGCCGAGGAGGGCCTTGTCCAGTCGGAACAAAGATTGACGAACGACCTTGATGCCTTGCGCGAGAGGGTGGATGACCTTGATGCCTTGCGAACGAGGGTGCAAGCGCTGGAGTCCCGACCCGCGTGGCCCAAAGGAAAGTATTGCGTCTTTCGCTCCGGGGCCTGTCCCGCAGGCTTTTCCCAGATCGACGGCCGTATGGCGGCAATCTGGATGTATCGAAAAGATGGCGGTTACTACACTCCGAAAGACTTTGGAAACTCCAATTTCACTTGGCACAACAATGGTGGAGGCAATGCTTCGGCACCTTACTGGCACGGCGAGATCAACCTGTCGGTCTGTTGCAAACAGCAATGAGAGCGTGAAGGCCTGTCCAAAGGTCAATGACCGTGAGGGAAACTGACAACTGCCCTTCTGTGTCAGCTGCAGCTCCGGCGCTGTGGCCGCTTCGCCACAGCCAGACTTGTCACCAGATGCTTCCACGGTGCTTCCGGCAGTTATGAGGTGCAAAAGCGAGAAGCGCCCCACGGGGCGCTATCGTGTTGTTTTAACTGAGAGATTTTGGTTGTGGGAACAGGATTTGAACCTGCGACCTTCAGGTTATGAGACTGATGCATGCCCCCTACCTCCTCCTCACGCGTTCCCGGCTGCGTTCCCGGCGTTCCTGGTTGATCGGGTGCTCCCGTCCCAAAGTTCGATAGAAGCCATTGCCCGTCGACCAGTTCAGGAACTGGCTGAAGCTGTCGACCTGGTCGTCGTTGCGGCCACGGGGAAATCCCTGCAACTCGCGCTTGAAGGCCGAGAGCCAGGTGGCCTCGCGAGGCAGAAGAACCTTGCCGGCCTCGACCGGAGAGCAGGCGGCGTTAAAGCGGATTTCCTTGTCCTTGTCCGGCTTGATGGACCGATAGCGGCCGCGGTCATCATTGTTCAGTGTCTGCAGGAGGGGTTTGCCACTTGCGGCATCTTCGATCAGGACAACTTCCGGATCCCACTTCTGGACAAGGCCCTTGGCCTTTGCTTCGAGATCAGGAAAGTCGAGCTGGCCGCGGTAGACGTCCAGCAAGTGCCATTTGTTGCCGTAAAAACCCCAGGTGGTGCACACCGAGAAGTCAGACCGCGGATCGGCCGACATACCGGTGTCCCAGCTCTGAACGATCATCTGGTAGGAGGTGCGCGGCAATACCTCATCATAGGTACCGAACCATTCCCAACGCAAAACTGACCCATCCGGGGCAATCGGGTTCTGCTGGTACTGGCAGTTGAACGTGGCCGCACCCATCTCCTTGCGCATCCGGTCCAGGGTTTCCCGGTCAACATTCTCTGGAAACAGGACATCGCCTGGCCGGCGGTTATGAACCCGTCCCTGGCCGATCGGGATCCGGGCTTCCTCCTCGGCGATGGCAGGCAGGTTCAGATGGCGGTAGGTGCCCTTGTCGAGCAGGTAGCCTGCAGGATCCACCTCATGCAAACGCTGGGCAATCATCACCACCCGGCCCTCGGACGGGTTGTCAAACCGGGACAGGAGGGAGCCTTCGATGAACTCCTGCGCCCGTGTCAACTCGGCCTCGGAGTTGGCGTCCGCCGCCTTCATCAGGTCATCGATGATGATGTAGTCAGCCCCATGCCCGGTCACGGCACCGCCGATGGAAACGGCCTTGCGGCCGCCCCCTTCGGTGGTCTTAATCTCGTCCTGGGTGTTGCCTTTCTTTGCCAGGCGCGTTCGGGGAAACAGTTTCTGGTACCAGGCGGAGGTCATCACCTTGCGGGTTGCCTCGGAATGCAAGCGGGCGAGGTCCAGGCCATAGCTGGCCACGATGATCTTGGCGTTCGGGTAATGACCCAACAGATAGGCCACAAACGCCACCGCCACCGTGACCGACTTGAGATGGCGGGGCGGCACGTTGATGATCAGGCGCGTGTTCTCTCCGGACTGGATATTGTCCAGCTCGTGACACATCGCTTCGACATGCCAGGCGGGCACAAATGAACACTCCTTACCCGGATGCAGGGTGGCAAAGGTTTTCCAGACAAACGCAAAGAAGTTGGTGCGATAGAGGGCAGAAGTCGTCCGCAGCGCCAGTTGAGGATCGTGCAGGGTCATGGATCTACCTCCTTGTCACCGGCGTGGCCCGGTTCGCTCCCGCCACCAGGATCAAAACCGCCTTCGCGGACTTGCATGGCAAAATGCGCCAGCACGTCCTCATCGGTCTGGTCAGGGGCAGTGACCTGCGCGACCTGGCCCGCCTCCTTCTCCACCTTTGCCTGCAGGTCCGCATCGAACTGCATCAGTGTTTTCAACGCTCCCATGTCGCCATGCAGCGCTTTGGCGAGAAAGCGCTTGGCCGCCGCTTCCGCCTTGGAGACCTTCACTTCGCGACCGCCCTCCCGGATGATCACCTCACTTTCCATTTCCCGTTTCAAGCTGGCGTTGAAGCCCTTGGCTCCCTTGGGGCGCCCTTTCGGATTACCCGACTGGCCCTTTTTGAACTGCGTGCGTTTCGGTGGTTTGGCGTAGCCGACCTCGTATTCGCTCTCCAAATCAGACATGCTCCGCCTCCTTCTCCTCGGCAGCGGCCAGGGCCGCCGCTCGCTGGCCGAAGGCCTCTTCGGAAGCCGCATGCACCGCCTTCAGGCCGGTCATCTCTTGCCAGCGGCGAATGGCGACATCGACATAAAGGGGATCCAATTCGATCAGACGCGCCTTGCGGCCGGTTTTCTCGGCGGCCAGCAAGGTGGCACCGGAGCCGCCAAAGGCATCAAGCACCACATCGCCGCGGTGGCTCACATCCATGATTGCATCGGCCACCAGCGCGGTCGGCTTGACTGTGGGATGATCGGCCAGATTGGCCTCCCGTCCCTTGCCGAAGCTGTTCACCCCGGCATAGTCCCAGACATTGGTGCGGTTGCGGCCATGCTTGCCGAGTTCAACATTGTTGATGTGAGGTGCCCCCGGCTTCTTGAAGATGCAGACCATCTCGTGCTTGGAGCGGTAGAGGCTGCCCATCCCGCCATTGGTCTTATTCCAGACGCAGAGGTTGTTAAGCTCGAGCCCGCAGGCCTTACCAACCTCGATCAACACATCGATGTGGCGCCAGTCCATGCAGATCATGGCCATGCCGCCCATGGGCAGGTTTGTCACAAGATGCGTCAGGGTCTTATCCAGAAAGGCCCGGAATTCAGCATCCGACATCTCGCCCGAGGCCATGGCGAACTCGCGGTGATCACCGCCGTTGCCGGAACGCACGTGGCCCTGCACCCGGACATTATAGGGCGGATCGGTGAACACCATGCGCGCGGCCTCGCCGCCCAGCACTCGGGTGTAGCTGTCTGCGTCGAGGGAATTGCCACAAAGAATGCGGTGGTCTCCGAGGATCCAGAGATCACCGGACTGCGCCACGGGCAGCTTCGCGGGATCGGGGGACACGACGGTTTCCGGCGGGGCGGTCTCGGACGCCCCTGCCCCGTCAATAATGATGTCGATCTCCGGCACCTCGAAACCAGTGATATCGAGATCGAAGTCGAGCTCCCCGTCCAGGCCGATATCCATCAGCTCGGCAAACTCGATCTGCAGCGTTTCCTGGTTCCAGTCGGAGAGTTCCGCCAGCCTGTTGTCAGCAATGCGCAGGGCCCGTACTTCGGCCTCGGACAGGTGATCGGCCACCACGACCGGAACCGATTTGAGCCCCAAGGCCATGGCGGCCTCATAGCGGCCGTGGCCGGCGATGATGGCGCACTTCCCATCCACGAGGATAGGGGTGACGAACCCGAACTTCTCGACTGAAGCCTTCAGCTTGGCGATGTTCTTGGCGGTATGTGTCCGGTTGTTGTTGGCGTAGGGCTTCAGGTCAGCAATGGGCGTCTGGACCACCTTGTGAGCCATCCAGAGCGGTTTGTGCGGCGCAGGCGCATCGGGTTTCAGCGCGCCGCCATCAGGCACCCTGGTTTTCACGATGGATTTGGATTGTTCACCCATCTCGGTCTCCTAACTTTAAAGGCGTTTCAGCCTGCTGTGTTAAAGATCGGGAGAGTGGCGGAGCATCCAGCAACCACCGGATCTCCTGATCCAGCTCGTTGCCCTAGATGCTCGACTTGTTTAACGCCCAATGGCGCGAGACTTCAGGGTTTATCGTGACCGCCGTCGCCAGCGATCACACCTTAGATACGTGAGCCACCGCGAAGTATCAAGAGATGATGTGGAAAAACACATTTATAACAGATCGTTAGCGACGAAGAATCGGCAACTTGGTACGCGATGAGACGCTGCAGAAAGGACTGGACTGCCGTCCCGAACAGAGCGTCACTGGACCTGTGCCCGCGATCGCCGGGCTCTCCTCGGTACCGGGGCTGGCATCCCGCCGGCCCTTAGGATCGAGGAGAAGATCAATGCCCAAACCGAAACAGACCAAGACAGAGAAAGTGCGTGTGATGCTTGCCCGCCCGCAAGGTGCGAGCGTCGAGGCGATCTGCAAGGCCATCGGCTGGCAACCGCATTCCACCCGGGCAATCCTAAGCGGATTGCGGAAAGCCGGTTATACGGTCGAGCGGCAGGCGGCCGCCGGGAACGGCGGGGAATCTTTGTATCGGATCACTGCCGAACCCGAGACGGCCGAATGATCCGGGTCGCAGATCTCGAGACCATGGACCGGGCCGCGTTGATCGCGGCCTGGACCGGGATATTCTGCACGCCGGTTCCGAAAGGGCTGAGCCAGTCCTTCCTGCGCCGGTTCCTGGCCACCGAGATCCAGACCCGCAGTTCAGGTGGCTTGTCTGCCCGGGTCCGGAAGGTGTTGACGCAGGATGACGGCCGAAGGCAACGGTCCAGGACAGCCGCCCTTGAGCCGGGCAGCCGCCTGCTGCGCGAGTGGAACGGCGTCACTCACGTGGTCGAAGTCAGAAAGAACGGGTTCCTCTGGAACGGCCGGACCTGGCGCTCTCTTTCGGCGATCGCGCGGGAGATCACCGGTGCCCATTGGTCGGGGCCGCGGTTCTTCGGCCTGACCGGAAAGGCAGGATCATGAGCAAGCCCCGGATCCGCTGCGCGATCTACACCCGCAAGTCCTCCGAAGAAGGGCTTGACCAGGACTTCAACTCGCTCGACGCTCAGCACGAGGCCTGTGCCGCCTATATCGCCAGCCAGCGCCACGAAGGCTGGAAGATGTTGCCCGCCCGCTACGATGATGGCGGCATCTCCGGCGGAACCCTCGATCGCCCCGGCTTGCAGCAACTGCTTGCCGATATTGATGCCAGCCGGGTCAATATGGTCGTGGTCTACAAGATCGACCGTCTGACCCGCTCGCTCGCCGACTTCGCCAAACTCGTCGAGCGGCTTGAAGCGAAAGACTGCTCCTTCGTCTCGGTCACCCAGGCGTTCAACACATCCTCATCGATGGGCAGGCTTACCCTGAACGTGCTTCTGTCTTTTGCCCAGTTCGAGCGCGAGGTCACTGCAGAACGGATCCGTGACAAGATCGCCGCGTCGAAGAAGAAGGGGCTATGGATGGGCGGTGTCACGCCACTCGGCTATGATCCGCATCCCGACCCGGTGCGGCGGGAACTCGTCATGAACACGACAGAGGCCGGCGTCGTCCGCCAGTTGTTCGGCCTTTATGCCGCCCATCGTTGCCTCAATGCCGTCACCCGCGAGGCCGAGACCCTCGGCCTGCGCTCGAAATTCCATGTCTTCTCGACCGGCAGGGAGCAGGGTGGCAACAGGCTTAGCCGGGGCCAGATCCACAAGATCCTCACCAACCCAGTCTATCTCGGGCTGATCCGGCACAAAGAGAAGAGCTTTCCCGGCAAGCATCCAGCCATCATTGACCAGGCCCTGTGGGACAAAGTTCAGGATATGCTGCAGGCCGCCAGCGCGCGGCGGCGGGGCGCGGCGGCCGGCGCACCGGTCACCGATGCTGCACCGCTGAAGGGCAGGTTCCGGGATGACACCGGGGGTCTGCTCACTCCGACTCATACCCGGAAGAACGGCAAACGGCTGCGCTACTACATCTCCAACCGCCTGATCTCCGGCGGTGCCGATCCGACCGGCTGGCGCCTGCCGGCACCGGCCTTCGAGGCCGCCGTCGCGTCCCTCGTGGCCGATCACTTCGCGGAACATGCCGGCCGCCACACCGTTCTCAGCAGCAATGACGCTCTCCAGTCCGCCGGTGCATCGGAGACCGTGAACAAACTTGCGAGCCAGATACGGGCTGGCGGTGTTCGCAGTGCTGCACCACTGATCACCGGCGGAGTTCTTGGAAACGGCCGCATTGCGATCGACCTCGACGCCGGTGCCCTTGCCCTTGCCACAAACCTGCCTGCAGACGAACTGAACCCCTGCATTCTGAAGATCGACCAGCCGTTCACCTGCCGCCGCCGCGGTGCCGGGATGAAGATCGTTGCCGGCAGCTTTGCCCCGGCGCCGGACGCCGCGATGATCCGGGCGCTGCGCAACGCCCACCGCTGGTCGGACGCCCTGAGATCCGGCACGCCTCTGAAACGACTCGCCACCGACGTGAACGTTTCAGAACGCTACGCCGCCCGCATCATTGCACTCGCAGGCCTCTCGCCGAAAATCCAGACCGCAATCATCGACGGCTCCCAGCCTGTGGATCTGACCTTGAAGCGTCTCCTGCGCAGCGCCTTGCCATTGGAATGGCACGCTCAGGAACGGGCCCTCGGGTTCCGCTCCTGATCTGTTCCCTGCTCGCTCGGATGGCTTCCCTGTTTCGCACAAGGGCATTCCCTGTTCTCCTCTGAAAATTCCCTGTTCCGCCACCCAGGGAAATCGGCCCCAACTCACTGTTATTGCTCGCATAAACAGCCGGTGCGACGGACGAAATCTCTGCAAATTAAAAAAATACGCTGTAAATCGAGCCGGAACAGGGAAACGCACCTGAAAGCGGACCCGCGTTTCTGGCGAACTGAGACACCTGTGTTTTAGGTTGGGAAACCGTGGAGAACGGTGCGTCTCCGCCGTCGGATACGCCGCATAACCGGCGGGAAACACGCCGTAATTCGACGAAATAAGGACATAAGAAATAGAGACGATTGTGGGTGGCGGGGAGACAGGGATTCGAACCCTGGGAACGCTCTCACGTTCAACGGTTTTCAAGGCTGGCGGAAGTCAGGCCTTTTCAGTCACTTGGCCTAAAAATTTCCCAAGACAAAGCGTAAACATATGAAGAACATGGGAAACTCCTATTCTTCAACTTTGGACGAATCTCACACTATGCGTGGAAGCTTTGTGAATACTCACCAGTTCGCTGCAGCTCCCAAAAAGTTGCACTTCGAGCCCATTGCTGTCCTTGGCTGTCCGGCAGCTCTTCACATGTGCAGTACGGCGCAGATCACGCCAAGCCGACATTCAGCACTCGGCAGGAGGAGATGAGCGTTAAGCGAGAGGTTGCCTTCCCTTGCTTGCTGCCTTTACTTTGGGTTACCCGATTTCCCGTAAATCGATGAGGTTTCTTGGCTACTTTCGTACCAATTACTTCCCCAAACAGCCAAGGATGCAAACATCCACATCAGCGCTGCGATTAAGACAAAGAAAATAATCAACTGGATGAGCGGCCGTTCGAAGTTTGACGCACCAAGGAATAAAGTTGCTGAAACAGCGGCAGCAACAAGTGCCCATCTAAATCTCGTCTTGCTCATTTGATCAATCAATCATCCGATCTAAGTTCCGTCTGCTAGACTAGAAACCTAAGATGCACTGCCAGCGAAGGCTAGAGCGATTGGTGGACCTACAGGCCAGCGAGAGACGAAGAGCCCAAAGTGTGAACTTGCCTTCGTGCTGCGAGCGCTTGAGGCATGGAAATTGCCGCACTTGAAAAACAATGTGGTGCAACGCAGGGGTAGAACCGTGCTTCCATTCCGGGCGGTATGGGAAGGTTTTGCAGTGGATGGCTGCGGATTTTCCTCTTTTGGCAATAGTGGAAAATCACCATTGTGCTCAAAGGGTAACCCGTAGATCGATGAACGCTTGCCTCCGCCAAGGTAAAAAAATTCTTGCAAACAACATATGCTTCAACACATGCTGCGTGGATGTTACTTTAGAAAAAGGTTTGCCATTATGTCAATTCAACCACGGGCCGCAAAACTTGCTGCGCTCGCCCTTCTAACTATTTCTCCAGAAACATCATACGCTCAAAATGTTCACCAAATCGATTCGCTTGCATTAAACGACAAAGGCGAGAAGATATTTCCAGGCGCTCGCGAAGTTGACTATCCACAAGGCGGGGTGGTTTTAGGGTCAGGTTGGAATAGCATCACAGATCGACCAATGGACAGTGTTTGCCTGAATTTTTCAAAGGTCTCGAGTAACGGGCAAGAATCCGAAGTCTCAATCGTTCGCATTGATGAGAAAGATTCTCTTATGAGGGAGGTGGGGATATCATATGGGGCAAGCGCTTCTGCATCCTTTGGAGCAGGCTCCGCATCTTTCAGTACAAAGCGAGATTTTATCGAAAAAAGCTCGATAGAAAATCATGTCCTGAATATTCTCGTGAAGTCGAAAGTAGTTAATGGCGTTTCTTTTGTCGCTCCACATGAGGATGATACGGGAGCTGGCGTTTCTGGAGCCGTGACGCTTAACGAATATGGGTCTTCAATTCTACACCCTGAAGAAGGCTTGAAGACCCGCCGAGAGGAGTTTTTTGAAAAGTGTGGTGATAGTTTTGTTGCAGGCATCATTCGTGGTGCAGAATTATATGCTCTTTATAATATGTCTGCAGAAAACAGAGATGCTTCGACCGAAGCAGGAATTCAGCTACAAGGGAAGGGGTCATATATTGGCTTTTCGGCGGGTGGTGATTACTCATCCAGGCAAATAAATAAGCAAATAAGCAATTATCACACAGATTCGATTACTTATTACCACTCGGCGCATCGTGGTCTTCCGTTGCCGTACAGGGAGGAGCAAATTTCAGATGCTCTACAGTACTTAGGCAATGCGCAGGACCCGGATGAAGCGTACCCATTGCGAATTTTGCTTCGACGCTATGATAGTCTACCTGAGTTCGGCACCGAGATTCCCTTTGGTGTTTCGATTGATGAACAGAGGGAATCTTACCGTCAACGATTATTAGGGATGGCAGGTTACCTCAATCAGGTAATTGATATAACGCGGTCCTCCGGCACCACTGACCCGTATAATCTTAACCTGAGAGGCAAGAGCATTGATTACTACAAAAAATTGCAGGACAGAATTTATGAAGAGATACACACTGTTTCCAATGAGCTGCGCGCCTGTTTCCAAAGTGAATCTTTTGGATCTTCCAAACTGTCGAAGGAGTGCCTAGCAGATCCAACACCATTATACAGCGACTGGCTTTTCCGCTTGGAAATGCCCGTACATAAGGATCTTCATCGTGAACTATACACTGATGAAATTTCCGAGGTATCGAAGATTTCCAACGAAATTGCGACACTAAAATCAAGCTATAACAACCATACTATCAGAGCGTTTTGGAACTATTCAGATTGCAATATATTTGGAAGATCCTGCACCAAGAGATATATAGTAGTGAGGTGCTCGGATGAACCAGGCAATCCAACATGTAGGGATTTCGTTGCGAAGCGAAGAAATGCTGAAAGCCGACTTTCCATCCTTAAAGACCAACTAAATCATATTAAGGACATCGACACGAGGTTTGGCCGTTGGATTGTGGATGCATCGCGAGCGCGCACGGCAAACGGTGATATAAACGGGTATCTTTCCAATGAGCAGTTGGATCTACTCAAGAGTTGTTTGTTGGAACAATATACGCCAGTGGATGCAGCAGACGACGAGGGTGGTGAGGATCCGACTTGTTCCGAGAGAATAATGAGCGGGGAAAGGTTGGCGATAGTCGATGTTTTTGTGCCTGCTAATCGCTTAGAGCGTGACCGCGCTTACTTAGCTAAACTGGAAGCTGAAGTGGTCAAGATAGGTTCTCGAGTAAGCCTCCTTGAGAATGGCACTTTGGAACGCAAGGCAGGCGATAATGAGTACAATTTCATGAGAGAGTTTAGAGATCTAGCTCGCCAGCGTAAGGATGCGGGTGAAGAGTTCATAGCCCTACTTCGAGGCAATGACGCTAAACTGAGGAGCTTAGTAGGTATCAGACTTTCCCCACAGATGTTGAACGATGCGTACGAAAAGTGGCTCAATGACGGTGAAACAAGAGAGTTCTACTATAAAATGCCTGAGGTTGATGACGATCCAAATAAATGGCGTTTCAACATGAATGGTTTCGATAGCAGAGCCGACTTTGAACCGTCACTGATTGAGTACTAGGTGAGTACCGTGGCTAAAGGACGAAACAGCGGCGCAAGTCAAGTCATTTGGATTGCATTCGCACTCGGCGTGTCTGTGACGGGCACTACTATAGCACAAGAGGAAGATGGTTTCCGCCATCTTCCCCGTCAAATGAACGACTCTTCCTGTCAATCATACGCGCTTGGTCTCGCTGTGCACTATGAGGACCGTGGCGGTTTTTTTTCCTTCGACCAGACGTCTGAAGAACAGTTTTTTGACGATATAAGAGGAGCAGAGGCAAAGATACGAACTCTTGTCGCGTTTGCCAAAGGGGAAGAGCATGTATCGCATCGCGGTCATTGGAAGCAGGCGATCAGAGAGTATTCCGGGGTCAATGGGCAGCCGAAGTACCAAGTTAGAGAGAACATATCATCAGCAGCTCAAACGCTCCCACAATTTCAGAATGCCCTTCTGAAGCATTTTGCCAGCAAATGCACGAGGGATGACGAATGCCCAATTACGAGACGTGGCAATACAGAGGGTGCGCCTCCCCGGCCATTGATCGCGAGCATAACTGGGGTTAATGGTCTACCGTACAAATCTTCACATGTCGTGTTAATCAAAGATGTTAGACCCAAAGGTGGGTTCGACGGAAGGTCGTCTCATTTGCCTTCTAGGATGGAGTACCTTTTGGAGAATAGTGCTTCGAGGCGCACAGGTATGACTTGCGGCAAATCTGGCTCGACGGAATGGGTAAGCAATATAGATTTTAACACTTTTGGTGGTTTAGGGTACGTTCTGACTTGGATTGAACCAAGAGAATAAATTCAACACATACCGAACACTGCCTCGTTTCACCGGACACCAATGCGGTTTCCGTATTGATTCTGATGAATTCGCTGGGAAATTTTCCACTTTCGCCCATAATAAAAATGACTGGTTACTGCAGTCGAGATATTGTTCGCGTTACGCGACAACATGATATTGAAGATTTCCACCTTCTCGCAACCAAATTGCCTGCTTTCGGATAGTTATTTCAATGACTGGTTTGGAGGAAGGATAGCATTGCCGAGCAACTATCGCTGCGGCTGCAGGTGTTTTCTGCGTCTGCAATAGCTGCGTGAGCAAACGACGGCTTAGTCCCGTCTTCGCCTACAAGCGCGTCTGAATAGCACCAGTTCTATGTAGTGATTGACCGTTCCAAACAACCGAACGTTTCTGAAAAACCTACGGGTTTGGAGGACGTCGGGAATTGCATGTTTTCAGTCACTTAGGGAAAAAATTTTCCAAAACAAAGCGAAAACAGCCATAGAACGTGGGAAACGGCACTTTTCTGCCCCGATCTCATTCTAGCGGCTCCAATTCGACCGACGTGCGGTAACCCCCGCTGTCTAGCGAATGCGTGGCCCTGGTTATCAGCCAGGGCCCGTCAATGAATGACCGGAAGCCCGCGGCCTGCAGCACCGCCTCTGCCTTGGCATCCGGGTCGCCCTTCATATCGATCGACAAAGAGCGGCCAGCGCGGTGCAACCGGCGCAGCTCGGTTTCGGCTGCCCGCTGTGCCGACGCCTGGTCTGGAAAGCGACGCTTTACGCGATGGATCGGCGCCCCATCACCGGCCTTGCACTCCTGCTGGCTGCCCCGCCCCAAGTCCTGATAGGACGCCACAACAGACCCCACTTTTTCGCGCAATGTATTGCGATAGCTCCACCGGCTGACGCCCCGCTCTGTGACAGGCAGCACCGGCATCGGCTTGCCCGAAGCTGTGAGGCTTTCCCCGCGCTTGGCCATGATCAGGCGGCCGTTTCCGGGTTTGGCGATGGCATCGAGGTCGCGGGCCACCCGGGACAGGAGGTTAATGTCGCTCTCGTCGATCTGGTCGATATGCGGCAGCGCGATCTCTTTGAGGCTGTCCGCGACAGCGTGCTGCAAGCCGTGCTCTCCGGCGATCTTACCGACCATTGCGGCAACCGTGGTTCCCTGCGGCCAGCTGCGTTTTTTCTGGTCCGTAAGGGCGGTCTTGCCGCTGATTGTCTCCCCGTTCACCGACGCGCTGCCGGTGATCACTGCCTGGTCAGGCGGCCCCTGCAATTCGAAGCTGTCCGCAATAAACAGCCCCATGTACTTCATCTCGAAGGGGTGGCCCATCCAGACTTTGATTTCTGCCCCCTGGCGCGGTTCTTGGATCTTTCCAAGCAGCGCGGTATCCGCCAAGACAATCTGGACCTGATCCGACTGCACCCCGGCCGCATCGGTTACAGTCAGGCTGGAAAGGCGCGGAGCAAGGATGCCGCTGATATCCTGGCCATCCACCTCGACGCGCATCATGGGAAGGAAATCAATCAATCCCATAGGCTCACGGTCTCCGCTTCTTTCGGCACTTCGATCTCAGGCAGCTGAACAAGCGTACCCAGCGGCAGGAACGGACCATGATCCGCCAGCCCCGGGTTTGCCTCGAGCACGGTTTCCAATGCTCCGGCCACGTGGCTGCCATAGTGGCGCCAGACGATCTCGTCGACCGTGTCGCCTTCCTTAGAACGGTAAGAGACTGCGGAGCCCGCCATCATACCTCCTGATGCTGATCGTAAAATCCTGCCGCAGCGGGGCGCCATTCCCGGCAAAGGTGCGCTGCCCCTCCCCCACGCGCTCGATCACCCAAAGGCCCATTACCTTGCCTGTGCCGGCCATCAGCGGCAGAGGGAACCCAAGGGAGGCAGAACGGCGCATCTTGTCGACCTGCCCTAGGCTCAGGACTCATAACCAGTAGATGACGATAGCGGCGATTGCGATTGCTGACAGGAAAGCCTTCGGGCATCTGTCGTATCGCGTTGCAACTCGTCG
Organism: Leisingera sp. ANG-M1; assembly: GCF_000813745.1. Lineage (GTDB taxonomy): Bacteria > Pseudomonadota > Alphaproteobacteria > Rhodobacterales > Rhodobacteraceae > Leisingera. The sequence continues at coordinate 65,399 of NZ_JWLC01000015.1, forward strand.
CCAATCCTTGAGCCTGCCGAACATGATCTCAATGCGGTTGCGGCGTTTGTAGCGTCGCTTGTCGTATCGGATGGGCTTCTTTCGCTGCCTTCGGCCAGGGATGCAGGCCTTTATCCCTTTGTCTTGCAACGCTTCTCTGAACCAATCTGCATCGTATCCACGATCTCCAAGCAGCCAATCCACGTCCGGCAGGCTGTTCAGCAGGGCCTTCGCACCGATATAATCACTGACCTGACCGGCAGTCACAAAGAAGTTCAACGGGCGCCCCTGGCTATCACAGATTGCATGTAGCTTCGTGTTCATGCCGCCCTTGGTCCGGCCAATCAGGCGTCCTCGCCCCCCTTTTTGACCCCAAGGCTAGACGCCGTGCGGTGCGCCTTCAGATAGGTCGCGTCGATCATAATGGTCTTTACCTCGCCGTGATCGGCGGACAGTCCGATCATCATTTCAGCGAAGATGCCCTTATCACTCCATCGCTTCCAACGGTTGTACAAGGTCTTGTGCGGCCCGTACTCTTTGGGCGCATCACGCCACCGTAACCCGTTACGATTGATGAATATTATGCCGCTAAGGACACGCCTGTCATCAACGCGAGGCTTGCCATGGGACTTCGGAAAATAGGGCGCTAGACGGGCCATTTGCTCGTCGCTCAACCAGAAAAGATCAGACATCGTCACCGCTTGTTTTGGGCGTGCTGAATCACGCCATAAAACGGAAATCAATGGGTCCTGAGCCTAGGGGGCAAAGGACCAGACCGGGACCAACCGGACTTTCGCTACAGGCGCAGCATGGCCAGTTCCACGCGTCTGCTTTGCGCATAAACCAAACTTCGCAAAGTCTGGAGGACAGCTCATTGTGGACATTGACAAAGAAGTTTGTGGCAGCACTGCAGCCCGCAGAACGCCGACGTTCACTGTAAGCAAGTACTCGGCAGGGGTTACGGAAACACACTTAAACGGGTATATGCTGAAGTAGAATCGTCTAATGCAGGTTATTACCCTTGATCAAGATAGATTTTCACATCCATACAAAAAAGAGCATCCTAGATGCAGAATTCGACTTCTCCCTCGCGAAACTAAACGAATACATTGCGAGCGCAAACCTAAATTGTATTGCGATTACTAATCACAACCTGTTCGACAGAGAGCAGTTTATTATGATTAGAGACTCTGTATCGGTGCCAGTATTTCCGGGCATTGAAGTTGATCTTTGCAAGGCTCAAATTCTTGTGTTTAGCGACGGGCAAGACCTCGATGGATTTGAATCCCAGTGCAGCCAAATCTCGTCTATTTGTGCAGAGGTAGGAGCATCGGTCTCCATTGAAGATTTCAAAGAAATTTTTGGAGATTTGGGCAAGTATATATTGATTCCTCACTATGACAAAAAGCCTGCCATAGATGAGGCTACGCTTGCCCAACTTGCTCCCCATGTGACGTCAGGAGAAGTAAGCAGCGCAAAGAAGTTCATGTACTGCATGAATAGTGCTGAGAGATTAGTCCCAGTGTACTTTAGTGATTGTCGTATTCGGGACGAACTTGATCCGTTGCCCACGCGTCAAACCTATCTAGATTGCAGCGAACCGACCTTTAGCGCGATCAAAGAGTGCCTTCGAGACAAAACCAAGGTTGCGCTTTCAAAAGCAGATGGCAACCGACTGTTTCAAGTGTTTGAGAACGGGCAACAACTTTCCACAGGTCTGAACGTGGTCTTAGGAGAAAGGTCATCTGGAAAGTCATATACGCTTGAGGCGCTAAAGAAACGCTTTCCCGCAGCGCATCATATCCGACAGTTTGCTTTGGTTGCTAGAGATCCTGACGAAGATGAGAAGAAGTTCAACTCATACCTGACCCGCAAGCAAGGTCTCTTTTCGAAGGAATATCTCACTGCCCTGCAACAGGTCATTGAGGACGTGCTTGAAATTGACCTGGAAGAAGATGAGCGTCAGGTCGATGGATATCTCTCTTCGCTGATGAGCTTTGCCCGCGAGCGGGAAAGACACGATTCATTTTCGAAGGCCAGAATCTACAGTGAAGATCCATTTCCAGATCGGAACCTAAAGGGTCTCCAAGACCTGATCGCTTCAACCAAGAACCTTATCAGCAATGTCGAGTTCAAGGAGACCATTACCAAGCATCTCGCTCGCGACGCCCTAATCGCTCTCTACGTTGATCTAATGCAACAATACGCGCGCCAAGAGGAGCTGCGACTGAAAAGGGTTTGGGTCAACGACCTTGTCCAAAACATAAAGTCTAAGCTTCAACTACGATCAGCAGCACCGAGGATATCTGACGTCGACTTGTATGATGTCGCGTTGAACAAAAAGAAAATCGCCCGGTTCGAAGAAATCTCGAAGCTGGCTCGATTGCCAAAGACACCTCTGCGCAAGAGCATGCGTGGTTTCTCTGTTGTTGCCGAAGTTGGCCCTTACAACGGCACACAGGAGATGTGGAACGTATTGAGGCGGCGCTCGGCGTCATTCGCAAATGCTTTCAAGGTATATGATGAGCCATATAAGTTCTTGAAGGAATTGAAAGCAATTGGTGGTGATGTGAAGCCTCCAGATTTCTCGAAATATTTCGTGAAAATCGACTATCGCATCCTGAATAAGGATGGGTTTGATGCTTCGGGCGGCGAAAGGTCCGAGTTTTTCCTGCTCGACGAGATCGAAGGTGCTTCGGAACACGAAATGCTATTGATCGATGAACCGGAATCATCATTTGACAACTCATTCCTAAAAGATGACGTAAACGCGCTTATCAAGGAGATGGCAAAGAAGATGCCGGTCGTCGTTGTCACTCATAACAATACAGTCGGCATGACTATTAAACCAGACTATATGCTGTTTACTCAGAAAGCTATTGAGGATGGAGAAATCGTATGGCGTACATACTCTGGTTATCCTACCAGTAAGAAGCTTACATCTCCGGACGGCGCGGAAGTAGATACTCTGGGTGTAGTGCTTGGAAGCCTCGAAGCTGGTTCAGAAGCATATGAAGAAAGAAGGCAGAGCTATGAAAATCTTAAAGATTGAAAACGAAAACGGATACTTCTGTCTTGAACAAGGCGGCGAGTGGCAGCCTATTGATGCAATTGACAAAACTGCATTGATTAAGCTCTTGGATCTGTATCTTGAAAGCGATGTTGAGATGGATTGCCCAGACGGGCATAGCGTCAGCAATCAGGCACACGCCATTATTTACCGGGGGATTTTCGATAAGTTGTCACAGCTCGCAGGCGAAAAGAGCAGATTTAAGGACGAGAGCGAAACGGTTTATCTTGATGAGATGCAGAAATACACAGGCCAGTGAATAACCCGTCGTTGCGTCATTGCTCTCTGTCTTCTCCGCTATTTCGACGAATGTCAGCTTTGGCATTCCGTCCAACTTTCCATGCCACAGCAGTGAGATTCCGCTTTTCGGTTTCAGGTGCAGGAGATCAATGTCTGTTTGGGGCACAGACCAGTGCGTTTGTCGGCTACTCGCAAAGTAGACCTGTTCTGACGCTCGTTATCTAAGTCATATCGACATAGGTTGTCTGAAGCGATTGAAAGAGCTTGGGTAATGTATAGCTCAGAGATTTAGGATTTTGATGTCATCAGCAACTTTTTCTCCACCTGCCAGTTTCAATCCTCCGAAGGAGAGCTGCCTCTACCCTGAACTGTTCGTGCTTCATCGTGAGATTCATGGGTTGTCTCGAAGTTTGGACGATTTCCCACGCCTCCTGAATATCCAGAGGCGATTGATTAAAGCGATTTCAGAGGCCGAGAGAGAGATTAGAGCGGCAAAATTGTCCAACGATGATCCCCGAGGTTGGCAATACGTGCGGTACAACTTCCTGTGTCTTGGGGACTCCATAGCATTTCTTTACATGGACAGGTTTGCGCTGAAACTAACCTACTTCGATGTCGATACGGAAAATCCAAAGCAAAGTGGTGGTTTTATCACAGATAAGGTTGGGCACGCCAACGAGGTATCATTTCTGGAAGATGCGCTATCGCACAACGTACCCGCTGTGCTGTGCGACATTACTAATGTACTGCGCTACGGCGATATTTGCCTTCTGGGAGATAGCGATCCTGTTCCTATCGAAATTAAGTCGTCCAAGACGACAGACCGTCGAGGAAAGCGCCAAAAATCGAAACTGAAGACCCTCAATAGCTTTCTTACGTCGGACCGCGGTGATGGATTTCGGGGACTTCCGGGCACAACGTTCAGGACCGCATTTTCTGTTCCTCCAAGATCGTACTCGGACCAACTGCAAGAGGCTATTGCGCGAGCTAACTCAATCGGCTCTTCGAGTTTTGAGGTCGATGGCTGCCTGAAGGTCGCAGTCATAATGGAAGAAGATCCAGACTATGATGCGCTCTTCGGTGGATTTGGCTCATCCAGGGTTTTGGTGAATGCTGTTAATCAGATCAAAACCAACAAGTTATGGGGATGCTACTACCCGTTCCCCTTAACGCTTTCAGAACCAATGCATTTTGAAAGATTTGTTCGGGGTGAGATTCATATATTTACGCTTCTCGACTTGGATGCGTTTGAGGACAACTTGGCGCCAGAGGGGACGAGGCTATCCCTTGACGCTGATGAAAACCATATCCAGTGCAGTATCCATTTCTCGAATTTATTCGCAGACGACCAAGAAGCCTACTTCATTATTGGAGATCACATGATGTGCCGCATATGGACGGATTTCTTGTGTCCGAGTTGGATCGTTCAGAACTCGGTAAATTCAGTAACAAACAATGCGGAAACGATTTGGGAGGCAGCCGATCCGCCGTAAAACAGGATAAACTATGGTCATCAAGTAAGCTTGTCCGCAGGATATGCCACTTTCGCAAAGCGGCTGTTGGGGTGCTAGAGCGAGCGCCTGCTTCGTCCAGTCAGCCGTCTTTCTTGGCGCTGCTTAGCACCGGTAACGACGTACTGCGCATGCGAGAGGCAACCAGGGGCCGATGGCAGCTGTGGGCTCTGAGCCGCCCAATGAGGAAACCAGACTGTTTCGCGCTTTCAGCCATTTGCGGCCCTATTCCATCGGTTCCCCCCCCCAACACGCATTGAAAATTGGTAGGGTAGTCCGAGCCGTCCGCTTTTATTAAGGACTTGGGTCTTCGTTGTTGGCAGCAGGCTCAAGTTTGAGGTCTTGCGCACGCATGGTGATCGCCTCATAGGCTTCACTAATCTGGCGAGCATTAATCTGCAGATCCCGAGCTACTTCTTCGTATGGCCGCTCATCACCATAACCATTTTCGCGGCGGCGAATCAGCATAAAATCGCTTCCAGGTTCGATAGCTCGCATTTCGAGACGGATTATTGAAACCAGGCGCTGCGCGGCGCTGACCAAGGATTTAAGCGCAAACTGCAAGTCAGGATCATGAAAGCGCGTTTCCGCGCTCCGCCATTCATCCGCCAACTCAATCGCTCCACTGATTCGCTCGAGACGGAAGCCATTTGCAAATTGATGATCTCGAATGAAGTCGACCGTGTCTCGTGGAAGTCTTTGACGAAGTCGATTGAACATGAGCTGATCGGGAGATGGCGACCTTTTTGGCCAGATGTACTGACCGATGATCAGGCTGGTGCCGAACACAACCAAAAAAAGCCCAGTATAGATTTCGAGGGGGCCCAAAGCAGGATCGGAGATGCCAAGCCATTGAAACAGTGCCAGAAGCCAAGCGGGGACCGCCAGTATGCCCAACCCAGCGCTCAAGATCCAGAAGCCCGCTTTCCGAATTGGATTTCCGAACAGAAGGCGCTTCACCACGTCTGTCAAAAATTCAAACCATTTTCCTTCATTGAGCATTTCGATAACGCTGCCCCTTCCAGTGTCCTGTTGCGAGACAAGAAATATCCATTAATTCTAAATCTGCCTTTGCATTCGCGTCCATAGCTCGGGGCAAAAGGGAGCGCAACTTCTGGGAACGTGGTGAGGCACCATCCTGCCCTGGAGAACGTTCGAAAAGGCGCATCCAGCACAACCCCGTGCGCAAAGTAGGCCGACCTTTTCAAGATCGCTATCTGAGCATTTTTTCCACTCGAACGAACAGGCTGCCCCGAGCTTCATAAAAGTGTTGCAAAGGTTCGTATCCGCCTTGAGGTGTCATGGCCGATCAGCACATCGGTCGGTGAGCTGCCTTGTGCGCCCGCATCATTCTACGATGACGGTTGTGGCCGCTAAGGGCTCAGACGGCCGCTCGAGGTGCAAAAACAGATGAAATGTTTTTGTCAAATGCTTCTTGCCTCTAACATCCGCAAGGCTCATGAGTGAGAGCTTTGTCAAGTACAGCTCTCAATTCTTGTGAAGAAAGCAAAGCAAACTCCAGTATTTACGACTAGCCTCATCTGCAGTGGAATTGGATTATCTTCACCTCACGATCGGCGGCTCATCCAAAAGAATCCGCCCTGAGTTGAGATAATCCGGAATTTCGTAGTACGCACTTAATGCAATACCCAGAATTATCGAAAAAATGCCACCAAGTGCGAAAATAGCAAAAGTAATAGCCAATCCAACAATCGTGCCTCTCAACAACTCCACTTTAATGTTGTGAAGCTTCTCACCCGACTTCTCTTCTGGAATTTTATCGAGCACCACCCCAATAAACCGATAGACGCAAAGCTTCTTTTCGACCAATGAAACAAAAGTATATGCTATCGCCTTGAAAGCCAAGAGAACCCAAAACAGAGACAAAAAACCCGAAAAAACCAACAACACTCCGCCATAGAAGGAGCCGTTGGAATACTCTTGACTACGCGAGTATATGAATGCTGCAAGTGTCGCCAGGAGACCCAATCTAACCAAGGCGCCTACAAAATCAGAAGTACGCTTCATACTATCGTATGTTTTTTTCTTCGCCTCGGCAAGCTCTTCATCATCTATATCAAAGCTAGCAGCATCGACAACACTTGGCTCCTTAGCACCGTGGTCAGTTTTCGGCCTTGCAACCTTAGATCTCTCTGTCACTTCATCCCTCCCTCCGCTTAACCGCGAATTAAGCGGATACTCTTCATCTGTCAAAAGTTTCTTCACACTTGCCTCCTCATTTACAATGAGCACAAATCAGTGAAGGGGCTGGCTACACAAATTGAGTCAAGGCGATTTTTTCCATTACAACACCATCATCGATCATTTTTCGCCTCGAAATTACAGTTGCCATTTCATGATCCAAGAAAGACTGTAAATTCGCCTCTTCCGAAACGACCTTACTGTAAGCCACGCGAGCCTCTTCCAGTTTCCCCATACCCAGATAAGCGTCACCTAGAGTGCGGTAAGTGCTACTATATCCTTCCGCTGTTGTAGTTGAAGCGCCCAACGCTATGGCCTTGTGGGCGAACTCCAAGGCAGCAGAATAGTCCGTATCAAGTATGGCGGCTCTTGCCAGGTAACAATTGATGTCAGTACTGATACCAAGGTCTCTGCAAAGAGCCTCATATTCTCCAGCCAACTTTCTCGCCTCGCTGGGTAGTTTTTTCGCCATCGCGATTTCGAATTTTGCATGGATGAAGCTTGCAAAAAATCTGTTAAGGCGAGTTTTGTTAACAGATGGATCAGATTTTAACCTATCAAATACGCTTTCAATTTCCTTAAGCGTTGTCTGCGCTGTTTGCAGGTCGTTCAAATAAACGTGAGTTATGCTTTCAACTACCGCTGACATAGCCCCAAACAGTTCGCGTCCCTTTGTAGAAAGGTCGACAATCTTGCTCTGCTTCAAGTATGAGGTAGCTGCCGGGATATCTCCCGACAACATTTCAAGGTACCCAACTTCATATAAAACTCTCCCCCCAAGTTCCGTAATTTCATTCGTGTCTAAGCGCGACTTTTCTAGTTTCACCACCTCGTCCAACATAATTTGACATTGTTGGAGCAAATCCTGTCGTTGTTCATGGTCATCATTCTGCGCGCGACGAATACTTGTAGCAATTTCCAGCATTAATTCTGAACGGTTTTCAATCGGCCCTTTGTAGGAAACTCCGCCTTCAATGAAGAAGCGCCCAGCGAGTGCAAATTCTTCGTGCATGTGTCGACCGGTAGCCATGAACGAAAGGCGCTCAGTTGTTGAAATTTCGTGATACAGAAGACTATAAAAAAATGTTGTGAGCACGTCTTTGCGGATCTCGGCCTCAATATCCTCGACTGGTGCATTTGCGGCCTTAAGGCTTGAAATGGAACGTCGAACAATTCGATTTCGTATATTTTCGAAATATCGAATATCATAGTTTTGCAGTGCAGCCATTACCAGCTGGCCCCAAGCTGGATGGCGGAGGCAGCGGTACCTGTCTGTTGCCGTCTGCGCGACTTCTTGCAGCGCAACCAGTTTAGGGAGGGTCGTTTTGGCGTCGATTTCGTCTAGAAGTATGGCAAGCTCCGCCGCGCTGAACTCTACTTCCATCCCCCCCAGCATCCAGACTAACAACAAGGAAACTTTGTCAGTGTCTTTAGTGTCATGGGAGGAGTTTGCGCCTCTTTGATCGAAGATACGGTCGATCTCAGCGCTTACTGCTTGATATGCTAAGTCAATATTGATCACGTTGGAGCTTTCCTTGATTGCGGTCGCTAAAGCTGCGGCCAACGCAACTAAGCTTTTGCCGCACTGATGGAAGAGATGTTCAAATTCCGAGAGCTGTTCGATGCTTGTTGTATTTTGCGCTATCAGGCGCGTTGCAATCTCGTTGCCGTGAACTTGGACTTCTGTAAATTTAGCACCTCTCCATCCAGATATAAGGGTTCGCACCTCTTCTAGTTGATCTGGGCGTGTGGTAACGATGATAGCGGAATTCTCCAGATCAATGCTCCGCAGAGCCTCAAAGGTGAACATCGCTCGATTTTCGAACACATACTCATGAATGTCTTCGATGATGAAAAGGTTGTTTCTCTTTAGTTGTTGTGAGCGTATCTCGACTTTGTCGAGAAACTCTCTATATGCCTCAGATCTAATCCAGTCTTCACCAGTAGAAAATTCGCCGGAGAGAGGGAGAAGTGTTACCTCCCACGTCCCAGGGTTTTCATGTTTCCAATCTGCAATGAGAAGCTCTACTGTCGAGCTCTTTCCACTCGCGATAGGTCCTGTCAAAAGAACATGTCGGTGTGACTTAGAAAACAGTGCTTCCTTGGCACTCTCATAGCCAGGATGCTCCACCAAAGGTTGCAGCTTTTCGCTGTCAATTGCGTGGGGATGCAAGTGCTGTCGCCTTTGCTCTCGATACTCCTGCCAGCGCTCAGGGGTTAGGTCATAAACTTCCGGCCGTATGCCGCGAACCCTATCCATTTCCAGCTTTGAAATGCCTAAGGCACGATTAATCTTGGAGAGATTGTTTGGACTAACCGACTGTTTTAGTTTGGAAAATTTTGAAATTACACTCTTTCCACCACCGATACCGGCTTCCTCGGCTAGTTTCTCCTGAGACCAACCGCGAGCCTTGCGCCGCTCGGCGACAAGCTCCATGTAGAGCTCTTGCCATTCTTCTATTTTTACCACCAATTTGCTACCTCGCCTCGATGATCTCCTTCAGGCGGAGCCCCATAGTTGTAGGCACGATCGAATTGCTCTTCTGGCCAGTGAGCTTCAAAAAAGGACATGCCTAATGTTGAAGTTCGCACAAATCCACGGTTACGCGCTTATCGCGATGATCTATGTCTCTGCACTGTATGGAGTCGACAAGATCCTTGTTAACTCATGCGCTGCAATAATCTATTCACTTATGTCCCGCTCACATTAAACAACTTAAGCGTGGAGCTTCAAGTCACTATGGGGAGGGGCTCAGTCTGGTGGTACCGTACGCCCTCCCCACGCGCCAAACGCTACTTAGGAGTAATCAAGCGAGAGAGCCAATAATCCGCAGCCTCTAGCAGGGTGGTCACGGTCTTTTTCTCCACGCAGATCTCCCTAGCGATCTCTGCCTCGTTGGCGCCCTGAAAGTGCAATCGCAGCACATGATCAGCCAGATAAGCTTTTTTCAGCGCATGACAGGATGGAAGCTCAAGGATGCAGTTCGCGTGACTGAAACTCAGTCTGCGGGCTGCCTTGATGCCGATTAGGGCGACGATACGGTGCTCTTCGGTCATCTCCGCTGGCACATAGAGCTGGCGCCGCCAGCGGCGGCGCCCGCTAGGACGTGTCCCCTCAACCAGCCGCACTGCCTTTTCTCGACCGACCACCTCGGCGATTTCCTCGACACTCTCCGGCAGTGGCACCCGTTGCCCCCTGCCAACTGCAAATTCCGCCAAGGGGTATCGCACCACCTCAGGCATTTCGAGCTGCCTGGCTATCGCTGCTGGCGCTGGACGTGACGGCGCTGAACGCCCAGCGCGTTTTGCCTGATCCAGAAGACTGCGCAGCTGCCGGTTCTCTTCCTTTAGATCCTCGAGCACCCCCACAGATCAGCCCTTCGCCTTTGTGACAAGGATCTCCATGCCCTGGGCGAGCAGGATGGCGCGCTTGAGCTTGAACACATCGGTTTCATGCCCCTTTCGGTCCTCGATCACCGCGCAACCGAGGCGCTTGTCGACGTAGGTGAAGTCCGCACGGTAAACGCGCTGTTGGTTCCCTCCGTCGGTCATTATGGGACCATCCCTACCATGCAGCGGGATTTCCACCTGGCGACGCAAACCACAAATTTCACCCGCTTCCTGCAGGAGAAGCAATTCCGCCCAGCGCTGGGCCTCTGTCTTGCTGTCATGGGTGATACCGTCTGGGGTAGTAGTGCGCTTGGTTCCCCGCACACGACGCTTATCCTGCCCCTGTGTGCCTTCCAGTTCATTGCGGTACTGCTTTGCCGTCAATCGTTCTGTCATGGCGCCCTCACATGCCCAGCGCTTCTTTGTACATCTCGAGGACAGCCTCTTCCTCGGAGATATCGTCCTGATCGCGTTTCCGCAGGGCGATGATCTTGCGCATCACCTTTGTGTCGTATCCGCGTGCCTTTGCCTCTGCCTTCACCTCTTTCTGCTGTTCGGCGATGGTCTTCTTTTCCTCGTCCAGGCGTTCGAAGCGCTCAATGAACTGACGCAGTTCGCCAGCAGTAACACGGTAATTTTCACTCTTCTCGCTGTCTGTCATTTCCACTGTCATCACACTGCCTCCTGATTTTGCTTCAATTGTTGGCCTGCAAACTTGAGCGCGTTAGCCATGTCCCGGGCATTCGGGTGTTTGCCCGAACAGGCTGCAAGCTGGCACTGTGTGCGGTATGCGCCGACGATCTCGTCGAGGCTGTTGAACCGCTTCCGGCTGGGTATCTCCTGGCCGACCAGACCTTTGCCCGGGGCGATGATGATGCAATCGCCGCGCTCCAGATCGACGGTTACGATGACCTTTCCGAAGTTGGTGCCGTGTGTATCCGGGTCGAGGTGAGGGCTGCTCATACGTGGATCCCCGCAGCTTCGCATTCTGCCGCAGTGATCAGCCCGGCCGCGATGCACTCGCCCGCCTGGCTGGGCTTGATGGTCCGCGCCCAGGGCTTGCGAGCCCGGATATCTTGGGCCCGCGTTTCGAGCACCTTACGCGGATCAGCACTTGCCAGAGGCGCGGTCACATGCTGGCGCCAGCGTTTCTCGTCGACCCAGTTCTCGGAATACTTGATGTACCGCGGACTGTTGCCGACCTGCTCGACTGCATAGGCACGGGCTCCTGCCAGGATCTCCCGCGGATCCGCACCGGCGCCCAGCGCTTCTCTCAGCGATTCCTCAGTTGCCTCAAGGTCGCCTATCCGGGGATAGGCAGAGACAAATTCACCAAAGAACCCTCCAAAATCAAAACCTGTCTGTTGCGGGGCGTCAGCCGCGCAATAGGTTCTATTTGGTTTATTTTGGTTTGGGTGACACTCTGTCGGGGGTTCCCCTGACACTGTGTCGGGGGTTGGGTGACACTCTGTCAGGGGTGACACTGTGTCGGGGGCTAGATGTTGTGTCCCCTGCCCTACATCCTGTGCCGAGTGGTGACGCTGTGTCGGGGGTACAGGCCGCAGATCTTCGCACAATTCGATACGCTCAACGATGATCCGGTATTCATAGGTGTAGCCGTTGCGGTGCTTCCGCTTGCCTACTTCGGACACAAATCCTGCGTCGATCAGATCTTTGATTGTCCGCTGAACTGTACGCTCTGACGTCTCCAGCTCGCTCGCCATCGTGGGCTTGGACGCCCAGATGCCCGAGCCGTCATCGCTTGCGAGATCGCCCATAAGCAGGATCAGAGCTTTGCCGGTTAGGCCAACGCCCAACCGCCTGCGGCGCAGTAGTGACGTCACATGGTTACTCATGCTGTGTTCCCTCTGCTCGATATTCCCGCCCAGCGCTGGGCGGCTCTTTCCGGGGCTGTGGCGCCTTTCCGGTCATGCCGCCTGCCCCAACGCCTGGCCGAAGAATTCCGGCGCTTCTGGATCGGTCAGCATGACCAGCAAGGCGATATGGCTGGCCGGGGCGGTTACTGCGCCCCACCAGTTCAACGCGGTCTGGAAGCTCACATCACAGAAAAGAGCCACCTCCCGCGGGCTATGAAACCGCGCACGGAAATAGCTAGACCAAAGGTCAGGCGCCCCAGCCTTAAGTGCGTATGGGTCAAACTTATTTGACCAAGACTTTTGGCTGGCAGAGACGCCATGCTCAGGGCATGGCGCATCATTGTTCACTATCAGAGTCAGGCTGGGCCGGTTCATTCAGCCCCTCCAGTGTCGCTGTCTTCCCGCTCGACCGAGAGGAAGGAGAAAAGGGTCCGGGATGGTTCAGCCATCCCCTTCTCACGCGCCAGGGTACAAATCGCGTCATACCAAGCTGCGGGCAAAGCCCCGGCCTGCATATGCGTGTGTACCGTTGTTGGCTTCTTACCCAGGCGCTTCGCTACGGATCGGTAGCCGCCCAGAGCTAGGATCAAATCACGTATGGTCATGCCTTAGCGTTAGTCCGAAAAATTTGAACCCGCAAGATCCGACAGTCAGAAAGTTCACTTTATTCGGATTTGAGTTAGGCAGAAATTATGGACATCGATGCAAAAGAACGCCTGGCACAGACGGGCGACATTAGCCCGGACGCAATTCGAACTCGCCTTCTGGCAGCTCGAAAATCGATAGGCATGCAGCAACTCGATGTAGCCAAGGAACTCGGGCTGAAGAAAACAACCTTCCACTCACAAGAGAGTAGAGGTGCTCCGGGACTGAAGACTATGCGCTATTATTATCGACAACACCGCATAGACTTTAACTTCATCTTACACGGCGATTTCGCGCAACTCCCTCAAGACGTTCAGGATCGCCTCTTCGCTGCCTTGCAAAGCGAATAGCTCCAACCGGATCGAACACCCAGTTTAAGTCCAGTCCAGCTCGCCTCAAGCGAGCTGCAATCCATACGATCATTCTCTCTCGATTCTCAAATGTTCCCCTTCTGTTCTCATTTTTTCGTACGCACTTGCAAGAGGCCGGAACTGTCAGTCCGATATTTTTGAACTTCAGGATTGACTGGTACGCTTTTTTCGGACTACAACTCCCCCATCAACCGATGGAGGATTGAATGAAAGATATTGCTAAAGCCGCCCAGCGCATCGCCGGATCCCCTGAAGATTACCTGGAAGATCCCGCCGCCTTTACCGCCGCCTGGGCACTACTGAAGGCCGCGCGCGGTCAGCGGTTTGACCCCGCACGCTTGCACCCACAGCATTTGATCGACCGCCCGGCACCCGCGCCGGAACCGACAGCACAAACGCTAGACCGCATTTCACAGAAGACCCGGGAAATCATGACGGCCAAGGGCTATCAGCCCCACCAGGCAGCCTGACCTGAAAAGCGGCGCGCGGCGGAGGATTGGCGCGCCCTTTGATTTCCAGTTTCGCGCCTTTGACCTTTGGCGTGAACCAGCGCGGGCGGTGCAATCCTCCAAATTCCTTCCGCCCGCGCCCCTTCCCGGAGATAACCATGGCAAATGCCCAAACGACGGCAACGAAACAGGAAATCTACGCCGTCGCCCAGCGCCTGAAGCATGCCAGCCCTGTTTGGCGCGCCGCGCTGCTTCGTATCAACGGCGCAAAGATCACCAAGGGCAGCAATCTGGACGGTGACAAGCTCGACTTAGACGCTCAGCGTTGGCACATCACCATGCTCGGCATCACCGGTGACGGTTGGAGCTTGAAAGAAATGCTCGACAACTGGATCTGGTGGGCGGAGCTGCATCACAAGTTCGACGCAGCCCGGCGGGCGACAGACGGACGGACCGACTGTCCCTACAATGGCCAGCCCCCTGCCCCTTGAAGCACCCCGCCCTAAGGAGACCAATCATGGGCCGCATGACACCTATTGCTGTGGCGGAGAAAGGCGCGGCGCAGCTTCTTGATATGAAGCCAGCGGAGTTCCGCGAGCTGGTCGCTCAAGGCGTGCTCCCGCGGCCGCGTAAGGTTGGCCCCTTCGAACGCTGGGACGCGGAAGAACTGCGGGCAGTGATGCGCGGCGATTTTGTCGATGGCTTCGAGGACGTGAAATGGTGAAGAAGAAATTCACAACGACAAAGAAGGTCAAAGGGCGGCTTTATCAGTACTTCCGCAAGGACGGCCGCTATGTGCGACTGCCCGACGACCCAAACAGCGAAGAGTATGATCGGGAATATTGGCGGCTGATGCGCGGCGGCGGTGCGCTGTCTCAGCGCTTCACCTTCGAGAAGCTGATCAAGAGCTACAAGCAGTCGCCCAAGTGGGACCGCTTGGCCCCGCGGACCAAGGCCGACTATTCGAAGGTTCTGGAATACATTTCCGACAAGCTGGGCAGTAAAGATCCGACCAAGATGCGCCGCTCCACAATCATCGAGGCGCAAATGGCAAACCGCCACCGGGCGCGCTTTGCCAACTACCTCCCCCACATGCTGTCCATCCTGTTCGAGCACGCAATTGACTTGGACTGGCAAAGGGACAACCCGGCCAAGGGGATCCCTAAGATCAAAACAGGTGAGGGCCACAAGCCTTGGCCCGCCTCTGCAGTCACCGTGTTTCGCAAGCATGCGGACGGGCTGGCCCTGCTGATTTTCGAGCTGGCCCTCGGAACGGGACAGCGCGCCTCAGACCTGACCCGGATGGAATGGGAACACATCGAGGACGGCGGCATCTGGGTCACCCAGGGCAAAACAAAAGCCCGCCTCTGGATACCCTTCACTGCTCGCCTCGCCGCAGTCCTGGCAGCGACCAAACGGACCAGCCTGCGCTATATCCTGGCCGATGAGTTCGGCCGGGCGCTGAACTATGACCAGCTTCAAAAGAAAGTGATGGCAGTGCGTAAGACTGCCGGGCTCACAGCATATTCGCTGCACGGCCTGCGCTACAGCGCTGCCGGTGAGCTGGCAGAGGCAGGCTGCACTGATCAGCAAATCGCAGCTATCACCGGCCACAAGAGCCTTTCTATGGTCCAGAAATATTCGAAAGGCGCGAGTCAAAAACGCCTGGCGAAGGAGGCTCAAAGCCTCAGGGAACAGAACAAAAACGGATCATGAACCTGGGAAAAATTTTGGGAAACCAAAAATCACCCCTTCGGGGCGGCTTCATCAGGTGGCAGCTAAGTATTTGATTTAGTGGCGGGGAGACAGGGATTCGAACCCTGGGAACGCTCTCACGTTCAACGGTTTTCAAGACCGCCGCATTCGACCACTCTGCCACCTCCCCGGTCCGTTTTGCGGTTTAGGACGCAAAACCGGGCGAGGCAAGAGGAAATCAGTGGTGCAAGAGAAAACCGCGGCCAGCAGCCCGCCGCGCGGAATTCTGCCGTCCCTGCCGCATTCCGGAATGCCGCGGCGTGTCAGGGTTTTCATGTTCGGAAGTGCAGGCTATCATGCCGCCAAATCAAGAAGACCGGGCACTCCGGCGGGGGCGCACAAGCGCTGCGGGCACAGGCAAGGATGAGAGCATGAAGAACACCATGTCGAGAGCAATAACGGCCCCGCGGATCGCCGCGGCGGCCGCAGCGCTGCTGGTTCTGGCCGGCTGTGCGGAAGGCCCCAAACTGGCCTTTCTGCAACCCAAGGCCAAGGCTGAAGGCGAAGTGCAAACCTCCAGCAGAACCAAGCTGGTCGAACGCGACGTGGAAGCGCCCGAAGTGTTCCAGGTGACCGAAGCGGGCCTGTGGGACGGCCGCCCTTCGATCGGCGGCGTTTGGGTGGCGCATCCTGACACCAACGAACCGGAGCGGGTGATCATCCGCAACAATGCCAACGGCCAGTTCGTGATCGGTGCCCTGTTCCGGCGCGAGCGCGAGATTCCGGGACCGCGGCTGCAGGTCTCTTCGGACGCATCAGCAGCCCTTGGCATGCTGGCCGGCGCGCCGGTGGAGCTGAATGTCACTGCGCTGCGCCGCGAGGAAGTGCAAAACGAACTGCCGGCGGCAGAAGAGCAGACGGCTGAGCCCGCCGCGGATGAGGCTGATACGGATGCAGCCCAGCTGCTGGCCTCCGCAGTCGGCCCGGAGATCTCCGAAACCGCGCTGGACCCGATTGTCGGCGCCGCCGCTGCCATTGATGCCTCGGCCCCGTCCGGCACCGCGGCCGAAGCTCCAGCCAAGCCTGAGCCAGCCGCTGCCCCTGCTCCGAAACCGCAGAAATCCGCATTGTCCAAACCCTTTATTCAGATCGGCATTTTCAGCGTCGAAGCCAATGCCAAGCGCACTGCAGGCATGATGCGCAGTGCAGGCATGGTGCCGACGGTGCGGGAGCAATCCTCCAGCGGCAAAACATTCTGGCGGGTGCTGGTCGGGCCGGCGCAGAACAAGACCGAACGCGGTGAACTGTTGAAAAGCGTGAAGGAAACCGGATTTGCGGATGCCTATGCTGTCACCAATTGATCCTGCCGCCCTGAAAGCTTCGCTGCGGCTGGCATTGGCTGCAGGCCTGATGGTCAGCCTTTCGGCTCTGTCGGCCGCCGCGTTTGATACCAAGGCGCGCGCGGCCTATGTGCTGGACGCGGGCACTGACACGGTTCTGCTGTCGAAGAACGCCGACGTGCCTCTGCCGCCCGCCTCGATGTCCAAGCTGATGACGCTCTATGTGGCGTTTGAGGCGCTGCGCGACGGGCGGCTGACCCTGGACGAGCGGCTGCCGGTGAGCGAACATGCGATGAGTTACAAGGGCTCCACCATGTTCCTGGACACTCAGGACCGGGTGAGGGTCGAGGATTTGCTGCGCGGCATCATCGTGCTGTCCGGCAATGACGCCTGCGCAGTGATCGCCGAGGCGCTAAGCCCGGACGGCACCGAGGCAGGCTTTGCCCGCTACATGACCAAGCGCGGCCAGGAACTGGGCATGACTGCCTCGACCTTCGCCAATTCCAACGGCTGGCCTGCCGCCGGCCACCGGATGTCGGTGCATGACCTGGCGATCCTGGCAGAACGGCTGATCGAGGACTTCCCCGAATACTATCCGCTGTTTGCGGAAACCGAATTCGCATTCGATGGCCGTGCGCCCTCGAATACCCGCAACCGCAACCCGCTCTTGAAGCTGGGGATTGGCGCAGACGGTCTGAAAACCGGCCATACCGAGGAAGCGGGTTACGGCCTTGTCGGCTCGGCCCAACAGGGCGACCGGCGGGTGATTTTTGTGGTTTCCGGCCTGGCCAGCGAGCGCAGCCGCGCAGAGGAGGCAGAAGCCCTCGTTAACTGGTCGTTTCGCCAATTTACCAAGAAAACCGTTGCCAAAGAAGGCGTCGCCATCGCGCAAGCGGAGATCTGGCGGGGGGCCGAGCGATCGGTAGGGCTGGTGCCTGCCAAGGATCTGGAGATCCTGCTGCCTTCGCTGTCGGCCAAGACCATCCAGGGCGAGGTTGTCTATAGCGGCCCGATCGAGGCGCCGGTGAAAAAAGGCCAGCGCCTTGCGGAACTGGTGCTGCAGCCCGAGGAACTGCCCGAGGTGCGGCTGCCTCTGGTGGCTGAGAGCGACGTTCCCGCGGGCGGTTTTGTGGTGCGGGTGCAGACCGCGGCGCAGGTGCTGATCAAGCAATTTCTGCAAGGGCCCGAGGGGGCGCTGTGACGACAGACGAAAAGCGCGGCCTGTTCATCACCTTTGAAGGTATCGACGGCTCCGGAAAATCAACGCAATGCCGCCTGCTGGCGGAAGCCTTGCGCGATGCGGGCCGCGACGTGGTCCTGACGCGCGAGCCCGGCGGCTCGCCCGGCGCCGAGGAAATCCGCCGCCTGGTGCTGGAGGGCGACCCGGACCGCTGGTCGGCAGAGACTGAGCTTTTGCTGTTCATGGCGGCGCGGCGCGATCACCTGGAGCGCACCATTGAGCCCTCCTTGGCGGCGGGCAAGGTGGTGATCTGCGACCGCTTTGCCGACAGCACCCGGATGTATCAGGGCCTGTCGCGCGGCGACCTGCGTGCCGCCGTTGACCAGATGCACAAGCTGATGATCGGGCGTGAGCCGGATCTGACCCTGCTCATCGACATGGACCCGGCCGAGGGGCTGGCCCGTGCGAAGGGGCGCCAGGGCAAGGAAGAACGGTTCGAGGATTTCGGTGTCGGTCTGCAAGAGAAGATGCGCGCAGGCTTTCTGGCGCTGGCACAGGAGTTTTCCTTCCGTTTCCGCGTGGTCGACGGCGCCAGGCCGCTGGAGGACGTGGCCGCCGACGTGCGCAAGCTGGCAGATGAAGCCCTGAAAGGACCGGGGGCATGAGCGCTGACGACGAGTTGCCGCGCGCCGACCAGGCCGAGGGTGCCCCGCACCCGCGCGAGACCCTGCGGCTGATCGGCCAGGAGGCGGCAGAACAGGACTTCCTGACCGCCTTTAACTCCGACCGGCTGCACCATGGCTGGCTGCTGACCGGCCCGCAAGGGGTCGGCAAGGCAACGCTTGCCTGGCGGATCGCGCGGTTTCTGCTGGCCACGCCGCCGGCTGAGGACGGGCTGTTCGGCGCCCCGCCGCCGCCGCAGTCGCTGGACATTGATCCGGAGCACCCCGTTTCCCATCGCATTCAGGCGCTGGCAGAGCCAGGGCTTGCGCCGATCACCCGGTCTTATGACGACAAGGGCAAGCTGCGCAGCCAGATCGTGGTTGACGACGTCCGCAAGCTGAACCGTTTCTTTGGGCTGTCGGCCACTGACGGCGGCCGCCGGGTGGTGATTGTGGATGCTGCCGACGACATGAATGTGAGTGCGGCCAATGCGCTCCTGAAGATGCTGGAGGAGCCGCCCGCGCGCACCACGATCTTTTTGATCTCGCATCAGCCCTCGCGGCTTTTGCCGACCATCCGCTCCCGCTGCCGTACTCTGCGGCTGGGGCCGCTGTCCGCACCGGACATGGAGGCGGCTCTGGCGCAGTCCGGGGTGGAGCTGCCTTCGAACATGGAGAACCTCGCAGCCCTCGCAGGCGGCTCGGTCGGCGCGGCGCTGCGGCTGATCAATCTGGGCGGGCTCAAAATCTATGCTGAACTGGTGCAGATCCTCGATTCGATGCCGCGGCTGGACCGGCAGCGTGCCATGGCCTTGGCCGAAGCCGCCGCCCAGCGCGGTGCCGCGGAACGGTTTGAACTGCTCCTGTCGCTGACCGAGATGGCGCTGGCCCGGCTGGCCCGCACAGGCGCCACCGGCGCGCCGCCAGCGCGGGAAGCGGCACCGCAGGAGGCTGCGATGCTCCAGCGCCTGTCGCCCGATCCCCGCAAGGCCCGGGCCTGGGCGGACCTGGCGGCGGAAGTGACGGCGCGTGCGCGCCACGGCCAGGCGGTGAACCTTGACCCCGCCGCGCTTGTCCTAGATACGGTTTTCAAGATGCAGGAAACCGCGTCGCGCTGAGGCCCCTTTGGCCCCGCGGCACATGTGGCGCCAGAGGATATATGACCGAGACGACTCCCCAAATCACGGACAGCCATTGCCACCTGGACTTCCCCGATTTCGAGGGGCGGCTGGACGAAGTGATGGCCAGTGCAGCCGAGGCCGGCGTTACCCGGATGGTGACCATCTGCACCAAGATGAAGAACGAGCCCGCCGTGCGCACCATTGCCGAAGCCCATGCTCCGGTGTTCTACGCTGCAGGCACCCACCCAATGAGCGCGGCAGACGAGCCCATGATTTCAGCCGACGAGCTGATTGCTTTGGCCAAGCACCCCAAGTTTGTCGGCATTGGTGAGACCGGGCTGGACTATCACTACACCGCGGACAGCGCCGCCGTGCAGCAGGAGAGCCTGCGCATCCATATCGCTGCCGCCCGCGAAACCGGCCTGCCGCTGATCATCCACTCCCGTGCCGCGGACGACGACATGGCGCGTATTCTGGGCGAGGAGATGAAGAACGGCGCGTACTCCTGCGTCATGCACTGCTTCTCCTCCTCAGCGGAACTTGCCAAGGCTGCGCTGGATCTGGGCTTTTACCTGTCGATGTCCGGCATTGCCGCCTTCCCCAAGAGCCAGGAGCTGCGCGACATCTTTGCCGCCGCTCCGGTGGAACGCATTTTGGTCGAGACCGACGCCCCCTACCTGGCACCGCCGCCCTACCGCGGCAAGCGCAACGAGCCCGCTTATACTGCCTTCACCGCCAAAGTGGGCGCAGAGGTGTTTGGCATGGATTACGCAGCCTTTGCCGCCCGGACCCAGGCCAATTTCGACCGGCTGTTCTGGAAGGCCGCAGCATATGAGGCCGCCGCCTGATGGGAGAAATGCGCTTTACCATTCTCGGCTCGGGGTCCTCCGGCGGGGTGCCGCGGATCGGCGGCCATTGGGGCGATTGCGACCCCAAGAACCCTAAGAACCGCCGCCGCCGCTGCTCGATGCTGGTGGAGCGCGACGGGCCGGACGGCACCACCTCGGTGCTGATCGATACCACGCCGGACATGCGCAGCCAGCTCTTGGATGCGGAGGTCAGCCGCCTGGACGCGGTGGTCTACACCCATTCCCATGCCGATCACCTGCACGGCATCGACGACCTGCGCATGGTCTATTTCAACATGCGCCAGCGGATCCCGGTTTATGCCGACGGGGCGACCCAGAATGACCTGCTGAACCGCTTCGGCTATGCCTTTGCCCAGCCTGAGGGCTCGCCCTACCCGCCAATCCTGGAGCTGAAAACCATCGAAGGCCCCTTCAGCATTGATGGCCCCGGTGGCGGGATCACCTTCCGCCCGTTCCAGGTCAACCACGGCGCCATCGACGCGCTTGGCTTCCGCATTGACGGGCTGGCTTACCTGCCGGATGTCGCCAGGATCCCCGACAGCGCCTTGCCGGAACTGCAGGATCTCGACATCTGGATCCTGGACGGGTTGCGCCGCACTCCGCACCCGACCCACTTCAGCTATCAGGAAGCGCTGGAATGGTTTGAAAAACTTGCGCCCAAACGCGGCATCATCACCAACATGCATATCGACATGGACTATGCGACGGTCGAGGCTGAGACGCCGGAGCACATCACTCCAGCCTATGACGGCATGGTTATTCGGGTGGAAATCTGAAGGGGCGCGGTTCAGCGCCCTTTTTCAATTGCGCAATTTGAGGCGGCACAGTGTTTCAGAGCCTGATTGACGTCATCCTGCCAGTCTTCCTTGTTGTGGGTGCAGGCTATGCCGCGACCGCGAGAGGCGTGCTAAGCCAGGCGCATATCGAAGGGGTGATGAAGTTCGCGCAAGGCTTTGCCATCCCCTGCCTGCTTTTCAAGGCGATGGCGGAGCTGGACCTTTCCGCCAGCTTTGACCCTCGGCTGCTGGCAAGTTTCTATACCGGTGCATTCACCTGTTTCCTGATCGGCGTCTTTGGCGCCCGTATCCTGTTCAAACGGGAGTGGGAGGATTGCGTTGCAATCGGCTTTTGCTGCCTGTTTTCCAACTCGGTGCTGCTGGGCCTGCCGATCACCGAACGCGCCTTTGGGCCGGAGAACCTGACCGGCAACTATGCGATCATCGCCTTCCATTCGCCGTTTTGCTACGGCGTCGGCATCACCGTGATGGAATTTGTGCGCAACCGTGGCGCCGGCCGGGTCAAGACCGCGGTCTCGGTGCTGAACGCGATGTTCCGAAATGTGCTGATCCTGGGGATTGCGCTGGGATTTGCCGTCAACCTTTCCGGTGTACCGATCCCACTGGTGGTGGATGAGGCGCTGTCGCTGATCATCCGCGCTGCCCTGCCCGGCGCACTGTTTGCGCTTGGCGGCGTGCTGGTGAAGTACCGGCCCGAAGGCGACCTGCGCGCCATCCTGTTTGTCTGCTTCACCTCGCTGATGATCCACCCCGCGATCGTCTGGGTGCTGGGGTCTTCGCTGTCGCTGCCGCAGGACCTGTTCCGGTCGGGTGTACTGAACGCGGCAATGGCGACCGGGTTCAATGGCTACATTTTCGCAAACATGTACGGACGGGCCAAGCGAGTGGCGGCCTCTTCGGTACTGATCGCCACCGGAGCCAGTATCTTCACCGTCTGGTTCTGGCTGCTGCTGCTGAGTTAACGATACCGGCGTCAACTGCCCGGCTGAAAGCCGGGCAGCGCCCGACCGCCCCTATGGGCGGGCACAGCCCTCAGCTCTTTCTCACCACAGGGGATCGTCCAGTTCCAGCGGGAAGCCCTTGGGCAGCAGGCCGGCCTGGAACCAGTTCACAAAGGAATGTATCGAAAACACCGGCAGGCCCGTGGCTTTGCGCACGTCGCGGGCGTAGGGCACCATATTGGTGCATTCCAGCACAATGGCGCCGAGGTCCGGGATATCCGCGACCATCGCCCTAGCAGCGTCGATCATGTCGAGACGGCAGGCTTCGAAATCGATCTCTACCGCATCGCCCAGGATGTCCCGGGTAAAGGCCCGGCCGCCGTCAGTGCCGGCGATGGGCGTGTCTGGCGCAACACCTGCGGCCTCCAGATGCGCAGGCGTCAGCGTCTCCTTTGAGATCGTCAGGATGCCGCAGCGCTTGCCCGCGGGCAGCAGGTTCTGCACCATCGGCACCTGCATTAGCGACGAAGTCGCCACCGGCACCCCCAGCGCCTGTTTCACATCCTCCTGGATCAGCGCAAGGAAACCGCAGTTGGTTGTGATGCCATCAGCCCCCATGGCCACCAGATCGCGGCCCGCCTCGACGAAGAGATCAATCAGTTCCTTGGGATTGCCGCGCACCACATTCTCGGGGTTGGCGCCGCGCACCACTTTGTAATGCACCGGGAAGTCCCAGGTCATCGCATTGCCCATATCGCCATAAATGCGAGGGAAGCGCGTTTCCAGCATCAGGATGCCAACTGCGGCCCCAAAGACCGTTTTTCCGCCTCTTTCCATCGGCTTGTCCTTCCAATTATCGGGCTATTCGTCTGGCACGTAGAGCTGGGAAAAGGCGATGCGGACGGCTTCCGTCGCCTCCTCCCGGCGTTTTTCGATATGGCTGCGCATGGCTGCGGTCGCGGCCTCCGCGTTGCGGGCGGCGATGCCCTCGACGATCTGGCGGTGGGCCGAGATATCGCCCGGCGCCTTGCCCCCTGCCCGGTCGCGCATACGCTTGAGGTCAATCAGCCGGATATAGCGGATTCGGCCGTTGAGGTTGTTCAGGATCCGCTGCAGCTCGCTGTTGCCGGAGAGCTGGGCGAGACGGGCGTGGAAGCTCTCGTCCATCGCCAGCAGTGCTTCCGGGTCGGTGGCGCTTTGATATTCCGGCTCCATCCGGTTGAGGTAATCCGCTAGTGCGGCGATATCCTCGTCCGAGGCGCGGGTGCAGGCCAGCCGTGTGGCTTCGCATTCCACCGCCACCCGGGCCTCGTAAAGGTCCATGATGTAGCTGGGCGTCAGCGGGCGGCAGAAGAAGCCGCGGTTGTTCTGGAAGGTCAGGAAGCCCTCGGCCACCAGCCGGTTCAATGCCTCTCGCAACGGCGTGCGGCTGGCCCCCAGCACCTCGGACAAAGCGCTTTCGTTGATCCGCTGGTCGGGCTTGAAGGCAAAATCCGCCGCCATCCGGCGCAGCGCCTCATAGACCCTATCCACATTGCTTTCGCGTTTGGCCATGGTTCCGCCATTTGTTCATTCCGTGGTGCAGACTAGGGGAGCCGCCGGGCTTGCGCAATGTTGAATTCTAAACTGAATACAATTTTGACAAGCACTAAAGGCTGCGCCCGAGCCTGGGTGGGCGCATGAGCGCCCTCCCGTGGGGAGGGTCGGGCGCTGCCCGGTCTCTCGGCCGGGCGTGACCTGTCCGCAGGTCAAACGTCTCCCGCCGAGTACGGCGCCAATTCGTGCTTCAGCAGCGCCAGGAACTCCTGCCCTACCGCCGACAGCGGCCGCGACTTAGAGGTGATCACCGCCATCTCCATCATAATCCGCGGCTGGAACGGGCGGGAGACAAAGCCGCCTCCGGCCTCAAAATCCAGCACAAAGGGATCAAGGATCGAGACCCCCATCCCCTCCTGCACAAAGCTGAGGAGGTTCTTGAACAGATGCGAATGCACCCGGGTTTTCAGCGGAATGCCCGCCTGCTGAAACACCTCGCGGGTGCGGCGGTGGGTCATGTGCTCCGGGCCCATGACGATGAAGGGCACACCTTCCAGCAATTCGGGAGTCAGCACCGCATGTTCGGCCAAGGGGCTGTCAGCCGGGATTGCCAGGCGGGTTTCGACGTTGATCGGATGCACTTCCAGCCCGTCATGAATCAGGGGCATCTCGCAGATACCGATCTCGAACAGGCCGGAGATCACCCACTCCTGGATCTTCAGCGAATACTGCGCCTGAAAGGAGATCGACAGATCCGGCCGGGTGCGGGCAAAGCGGGCGATCAGCGCGGGCATGAAGCCGAAGGACATGGAGTGCTGCGAGGCCACCTGCAGCTGTCCTGCCTGCTTGTTCTGCAGGTCTGTCACCGCCTGCGCAACATGGTCAAGGCCGCGCACCACGGTATCGACCTCCTGGAACAGCACGCCTGCCTCAGGCGTCGGGATCAGGCGGCCCTTGCTGCGTTCGAACAGCTTGAGGCGGGTCTGGCGCTCCAGCTGGTAGAGTAGATTGGATATGCCGGGCTGGGAGATGCCCAGCTGTTCCGCCGCGCCGGTGACGGTGCCGGTTTCGACAATCGCATGGAACGCCTGCAGCTGGCGGAAGCGGAGGGACATCGGCAGGACATCACTTTTTATGATACTCTATCGAATTCTTTGTATTTGTAATGATAACTAAGTCAAGGCACCCTTCAGCTCGCACCTGGGAGGACGTTGAAAGTGCTGGAAGAAAAGATTGCCGGGATGGATTTGTGGCATCTCGCGCTGCCCGTGATGTCGCGCCGCGACCATGGGATCGGGTCTGTTGAGGGCTCCTGTGAGGTCATCATTGTGCGCCTGCGCAGCGAAAGCGGGGCGGAAGGATACGGCGAGGCCTCGACCTGGTCGGTGTTCACCGGCACGCCGGAAGCAAGCCTGGCCGCGCTCGACCGCTACATCCGCCCACTGGTGGAAGGCCGCCGGGTGGCGGACCGCGCCGCGATCATGGAAGATGCCGCCAAGGCCGTCGCCCATTGCACCGAGGCCAAGGCGGCGCTGGAAAGCGCCCTGCTGGACCTGACCGGGCAGATCACCGGGGCGCCGGTCTGGGCTCTGCTTGGCGGCAAGTGCCGCGATACCATCCCGCTCAGCTGCTCGATTGCCGATCCAGATTTTGAGAAGGACATCGACCTGCTGCACCGGCTGCGCGCCGACAAGGTGGGGCTGATCAAGCTGAAGACCGGCTTCAAGGATCACGCCTTTGACGTCATGCGGCTGGAGCGGATTGCCAAGGATTTCCCCGAGTTCCGGGTGCGGGTGGACTATAATCAGGGTCTCAGCATTGAAGACGCGCCTGCGCAGGTGCGCGATGTGGCTGAGTTCAAGCCGGATTTCATCGAGCAGCCGGTGCGGTTCCATCACTTTGCCATGATGGCCAAACTGCGGGAGATGATTGATGTGCCGCTGTTGGCGGACGAAAGCGTCTTTGGCCCTGAGGACATGGTGCGGGCGGCGCGTGAGGGCATCTGCGACGGTGTCTCGGTGAAGATCATGAAGTCGGGCGGCCTTACCCGCGGTCAGACGGTGGCGCGGATTGCCGCGGCAAACGGGCTGTCGGCCTATGGCGGCGACATGTTCGAAGCGGGGCTGGCGCATCTGGCGGGCACCCACATGATTGCCGCCACGCCAGAGATCAAGCTGGGCTGCGAGTTCTACCAGGCGAGCTATTTCCTGAAAGAAGACATTCTGGAGACGCCTTTCCAGGTGGTGGACGGCCAGGTTGTGGTGCCGGATGGGCCCGGCCTGGGCGTCAAGCCGGATGTTGAAAAGCTGGACCGCTATGCGGTGTCCAAGAAGGTTGCGGCATGAGCGAAGCCAAGAAAACCGTTGCCATTATCGGCGCCGGCATTGTCGGCGTCTCGGCGGCGATTGAGCTGCAGCGCGACGGGCATCAGGTGATCCTGATCGACGGCAAGGGGCCGGGTGAAGGCACCAGCCATGGCAACGGCGGCATTCTGGCTTCCTGCTCCATCGTGCCGGTCACCGGGCCGGGGCTGTGGAAGAAGGCGCCGAAGATGCTGCTGGACCCGAGCCAGCCGCTGTTCATGCGCTGGGGCTACCTGCCCAAGCTGGCACCCTGGCTGATGAAGTACATGAGCCACGCCAATGCCGAGGATACCACGCGTATAGCCTCGGCCCTGGCGCCGGTTGTCGGGGATTCGCTGGCCGATCACCAGGCGCTGGCGGCGGGCACCGCAGCAGAGCGGCATCTGAAGCCCTCGGACTATCTCTTCATCTACAACGACCGGGCGCATTTCGGCGAGGACGCCTTTGGCTGGGGGCTGCGCAAGAAACACGGCTTCCGCTGGGATGAGCTGGAGGGCGCGGATTTCCGCGCCTATGACGGTATCTATTCCGAAGAGTTTGGCTTTGCCGCCAGGCTGAAGGATCACGGGATCATCTCCGATCCCGGCCAATACGTGAAAGACTTGGCCGCGCATGTCACTGCGAACGGCGGCCAGCTGATCCAGGCCTTTGTCGAGGATGTGGCCCGAGAGAACGGCAAGGTGACAGGCGTCCGCGCGGGCGGCGAGACCATCGCTTGCGACGCCGTCGTGGTGGCCACCGGCGTCTGGTCCAAACCGCTGGCAGAGAAACTTGGAATTTCCGTACCACTGGAAGCAGAACGCGGCTATCATCTTGAATTGTGGGAGCCTTCGGCGATGCCCAAGGCCCCCGTCATGGTGGCAGCAGCCAAATGCGTGGTGACCCCGATGGAGGGACGGATCCGGATTGCGGGCGTTGTGGAATTCGGCGGGCTGGAGGCCGGGCCCTCCAAAGGCCCGCTGGAGCTGTTGCGCAAGAACGCGCGGCGCATCCTGCCGGGTGTCACCTGGAAGCACGAAGAGGAATGGCTGGGGTTCCGGCCCGCGCCTGCGGATTCCATTCCGGTGATCGGCGAGGTGCCGGGGCTTTCAGGTGCCTTTGTCGGCTTTGGCCACCATCACATCGGCCTCACTGGCGGGCCGAAGACCGGGCGCCTGCTGGCGCAGATGATTTCGGGCCGCACCCCGAACATGGATATGAGCGCCTACGACCCGGCGCGCTATGCGATTTGAACTTGAACCAGTGCCCCATAAGGGGCCGTGAATAACACAGGGAGAAGACCATGAAGAAACTGACCAAACTGCTGGCCGCCACCGCGCTGACCGCGGCTGCCGCCCTGCCCGCTGCGGCCGAGGTCTGGGACATGCCGATGGCCTATTCGGCGTCCAACTTCCACTCGGCCACCGGCGCCGAGTTTGCCGAATGCGTGACCACCGGCACCGGCGGCGAGATCGAGATCAAGACCCACCCGTCAGGCTCGCTGTTCAAGGGCGCTGACATCAAGCGCGCAATCCAGACCGGCCAGGCCCCCATCGGCGAGCGGCTGCTGTCCGGCCACCAGAACGAAAACGCTCTGTTCGGCTTTGACTCAATCCCGTTCCTGGCGACCTCGTTCGATGACAGTGACAAGCTGTGGAAAGCCGCCAAACCGGCGCTGGAAAAACTGCTGGCCGAGCAGAACCTGACCCTGCTTTATGCTGTGCCGTGGCCGCCGCAGGGCCTCTACTTCAAGAACGAGGTGAACTCGGTCGCCGAGATGAAGGGCATCAAGTTCCGCTCTTACAACAACGCCACCTCGCGCCTGGCCGAGCTGACCGGCATGCTGCCGGTGACCATTGAAGCAGCTGAAATCAGCCAGGCCTTTGCCACCGGCGTGGCGGACTCGATGGTGTCGTCGGGCTCCACCGGCTATGATCGCAAGGTCTGGGAAAGCCTGAACTACTTCTACGAAGTGGACGCCTGGCTGCCGCGCAACTATGTGATGGTGAACTCGGACGTCTGGAACGGCACCTCGGACGCCAATAAGAACGTGATCCAGGGCTGCGCCAAGCTGGCCGAATACGCGGGCAACTGGCGCGCCAAGGAATACACCGGCTTCACCCTGCAGGGGCTGCGCGACGGCGGCATGACTGTGGGCCCGGCATCGGATCAGATGACGGCCGAGCTGAAGGAAATCGGCGTCACCATGACCAACGAATGGCTGGAAGCCGCAGGTGACGAAGGCAAGGCCATCGTCGACGCGTTCCACGCCGAATAATCACCTTGAATGATACGGGCGGCACGGCAGGTGCCGCCCGTATTCTCATAAAAAATATGCCGATGGGGATGATATGACTGTGCTCAGGGGACTGCGCTCCGGACTGGATTTTCTCTACCTTGCGGCGGGGGTGCTGGCCGCCCTCTGCCTGATTGCAATTCTGGGACTGATCGTGGTCCAGATGCTGGCCCGCTGGACCGGTGAGGTCTTCCCCGGCGCACCGGATTACGCAGGCTACGCGATGGCCGCGGCCTCCTTCCTGGCCTTTGCCAATGCGCTGAACCGCGGCAGCCATATCCGGGTGTCGATCCTGCTGAATGCGGTGCCCGAAAGCTTCCGCCGGGTGCTGGAAATCTGGTGTTTCGGCATCGGCACCGCAGTGATGTGGTACTTCTGCTATTACGCCTACCGCTTTGTCTACTGGAGCTGGAAGTTCCACGATGTGAGCCAGGGCCAGGACCGCACACCGCTGTGGATGCCGCAAAGTGCGATGCTGATCGGCGCCGTCATCCTCGCCATCGCCCTCACCGACCATCTGATCCATGTGATTTTCCGCGGCGATCACCGCATCACCCAGGATCTGGCTGACCAGAGCCACGCGGAGTAAACCACATGGAAAATATCTCTGTCATCATTCTGTTTCTCTTCGTGCTGTTCACCCTGCTGGGCACCGGCGTCTGGGTCGGCCTTGCGCTGATGGGCGTGGCCTGGGTCGGCATGGAGCTGTTCACCACAAGGCCGGTGGGAGACGTCATGCTGACCACCATCTGGTCAGCGTCGTCGAGCTGGACGCTGACGGCGCTGCCGATGTTCATCTGGATGGGCGAAATCCTCTACCGGACGCGATTATCGGAGGACATGTTCAAGGGGCTCTCCCCCTGGATGGCGCCCCTGCCGGGAGGGCTGGTGCATACCAATATCGTCGGCTGCACGGTGTTTGCTGCGGTATCCGGCTCCTCCGCCGCGACGCTGACCACCGTGGGCAAGATGTCGATCCCGGAACTCCGCAAGCGCAACTACCCGGAGCGCATGGTGATCGGCACCCTGACCGGCGCGGCAACCCTGGGCCTGATGATCCCGCCGTCGCTGACGCTGATCGTCTATGGTGTCACCATCAATGAATCGATCACCAAGCTGTTCTTTGCCGGCATCCTGCCCGGCCTGGTGCTGGCGGCGATGTTCATGGGCTACGTGGCGATCTATTCCAAGGTCGGCAAGGACTGGAACCCGGATCAGGAAAGCAAGCTGACCTTCGCCCAGAAGATTCACAACTCCCGTTTCTTGGCGCCGGTGATTGCGCTGATCGTGGTGGTGATTGGGTCGATGTACCTGGGCTTTGCCACCGCAACCGAGGCGGCGGCGTTCGGCGTCATCGGCTCGCTGCTGCTGGCGCTGGG
Source organism: Leisingera sp. ANG-M1 (assembly GCF_000813745.1). Taxonomy (GTDB): domain Bacteria; phylum Pseudomonadota; class Alphaproteobacteria; order Rhodobacterales; family Rhodobacteraceae; genus Leisingera. The sequence continues at coordinate 95,291 of NZ_JWLC01000015.1, forward strand.
TCAGGGCTCGCTGAACTGGAAGACCTTCACCGAGAGCCTGATGGGCGCCACCCGCACCAGCGCGATGATTGCGCTGATCCTGGCAGGTGCAGCCTTCCTGTCGCTGTCGATGGGCTTTACCGGACTGCCTCGCGGGCTGGCCGACCTGATTGCCGGCTGGGAGCTTACCCGCCTGGAACTCCTGATGGTGCTTCTGGTCTTCTACATCATCCTGGGTTGCTTCCTCGATGGCATTTCATCTGTGGTGCTGACTATGGCCGTGGTGGAGCCGATGATCCGCCAGGCGGGCATTGACCTCATTTGGTTCGGCATCTTCATCGTGGTGGTTGTGGAAATGGCGCAGATCACTCCGCCGATCGGCTTCAACCTGTTTGTGATGCAGGGCATGACCCACCACGAGATGAGCTATATCGCCCGTGCTGCGATCCCGATGTTCCTGATCATGGTGCTGATGGTTTTTGTGCTGATCGCCTTCCCGGAGCTGGCGACCTACCTGCCCAACAACCTCAGGCCGGGACCAGTCTAGACAGATGATGCGCGCGCTCGCCTTTGCCGCCCGGCACGGGCGGGCCGCTTTGGTCCTGGGGCTGCTGGCCGGGCTGTTGCTGCCCGGCCTCGCCGCCTCCCTTCAGCCCTGGCTGCCGGAAATGGTGGCCGGGCTTTTGTTTTTGAATGCCTACCGGATCGGTTTCCGCAAGGCGGCAGGCGGGCTGGCCGATGGTATCAGCACCCTCAAGGCCATTGCCCTGTTGCAGGTCGCACTGCCGCTGCTGGCGCTGGGGTTGGCCGCGCTGTTCGGCGTCGCGCAGACGCCAGCCGCCGTGGCGCTGATCCTGATGCTGAGCGCCCCGTCCGTGACCGGCAGCCCCAATATCACCGCGCTGATGGGCCACGCGCCGGAGTCGGCGTTCCGCTTGCTGATCCTCGGCACCGCCCTGATGCCATTGACGGTGATACCGGTGTTCCTGCTGGCGCCCAGCCTTGGCGATCTTGCGGAAGTACTGCGTGCTGCAGGGCGGCTGATCGGAGTGATCGGCCTCACCGTTGCAGCGGCTTTCTTGCTGCGGCGGCTCACCCTGTTCCGCCTGAGCGATGCTCAGGGCAAGGCGATCGACGGGCTGACCGTGATCGCCCTGGCAGTGATCGTGGTGGGATTGATGGCCGCCCTTGGCCCTGCGCTGCACGCAGATCCGCTGCTGGTGCTGCGATGGCTCGGCTTTGCCCTGGCTGCCAATCTGGGCCTGCAAGTGCTGACCTTTGCAGTGATGCGCCGCCGCGCGAGCAGCGGCGCCGTGCCAGTCTCCGTTGTGGCCGGCAACCGGAACTTCGCTCTCTTTCTGATCGCCCTGCCCGCAGCCACCACCGATCCGCTCCTGATCTTTCTCGGCTGCTACCAGATCCCGATGTATCTGACCGCCATCCTGATGCAGCGGTTTTACGGCAGGCCCGCAGGCCCCGGTCCCGCAGCTGCGCCCTAGGACAGGAACGTCACCCCGGGCATGTGCCGGATCAGGTTGGTGTCCTGCTGGTAGACCTCAGTCATCTCATCCACCAGATCCTGCGACCAGCCTGGCAGGTCGATCTCTTCTTCCACCGCCTCTTCCGAATGAAAGTAGCTCAGGAAAAGCGAGCGCACCCGCTCCCGTTGATCTTCCGACAGCCCCGACCGCCCTTCCAGATAAGCCTCCAGCCGCTCATATCCCGATTCCGAAATGATGCCGCGGGTGATGTCCAGCTCGCCGCTGAACCGGAAACCGCTCCCAAGCCCGGTTACCTGGCCCAGGATATTGGGCCAGATCACCGGTGTTTCCTCATTGCACCACACCGTCACAGGACAGCCTGGGTTGCGGTACAGGATATCCTCCACCACATGCGACCAGCGCAGGCTGAGAAAATCCGCGCCCGCGGAGAATTGCCCCCAGCTCCTGCTGGACTGGGAGTTGTACACCGGTCCGATCAAGGTTGCCGGATTGCGCAGGCCCAGAAAAAACGCGCAGGGGTTGCCCGGGAACACGCTGCGCAGCGCAGCCGCGTTCTTGCCGGCATTGCGGTAGAGCTGCCCCTGGCTCAGCATCCAGCCGGGCACCCCAAGAAAACCGGAGCTGGTCAGGATAACCCGCGACACCTCTTGATCCTTGACGATGCCCGCCAGCAGCGCCTCGCGCTCCTGGCTGGTCACGAAGTCCTGGTCCTGCTTGCGCAGCATCTGGCCGATCGCCTTCATATAGGTGCCGGGCCGGCGGACCATGACTCCGCGTTCGAGCAGCCGCTGCGCGTCCTTGCGCAGCGACCAGGTCAACTGGCCATTGTCGGTATTGGGCGCCCCAAGGTGCAGGGCCAGGGTTATCTCCTGCATGCTGGTGTCTGCTTCGCTCATCGTCTTGCCCGGCCTCTCCCCCGGCTGCGCGCTGCGTTGCTGATGCGGATGGTGCCTGCCCGTCTCACAGCCGGTCCCTCATACGGCGGAAAAACCGGTCGTCGCGCTGCCGCAGAATATAGCTGCAGACTTGTTTCGCAAGGCGCGGATGGCCTCGGTCGAGCGCCAGGTTGGCGAGCTCCCGCTGAAACCGGGGAAAGCTATGCCGCTTGCGCAGCAACTGATGGAACTGATGCGGTGTCAGCCCGCCCGAAATGGCGCCGCGGGCAATCTCCTGCAGCACTCCCATCTGCTGCAGGGACGAGCCCAGCCTGTGCCCCAGCAGCGGGCAGCGCCACAGGGTCACGTTCGGCCCGGTGAACCGGGCGGCATGCGCCGCATCCGGCGCCACATAGGGGTCATACATGATATGCACATCGCCTGCCCCCTGGCTGGCCAGTGCGGCATCGCCGAAGGAGCCGGAGAAATCGCGGCCCCAGACTTTCTTGTACCGCATCTCCCAGGGCACCAGGGTTTTGTCGAGCGTTGACTGCGGGCTGATTGCAAACACCGTCGAGCCCGGCGCCGCTGCGGCAAAGGCCGCCGCCGCATAGCCGCCCATCGATGCGCCGTAGAACACCACCCGCTTGAACTGCGCAAAAAAGCCGCTGTCGCGCAGCGCTTCGAACTTGGCGGCCACCTCGGCATGGCGGAACCAGGTCCAGCCGTTGGCCATCACCCCCAGCATCGACCAGCCCTGCGCCTCGATAAAGCTGAACCCCCAGGGACGGCGGTCATCCCGCTTGGTCATCGCGATGTCGAGATTGTCGAAGGTCACCACCAGCGTATCGCCGCGCGGCATGAACAGGAAGGAATGCTCTTCCAACTCGTCGAAGAACCCTTCCTTTCCGGCCAGCTGGCGGGCGACCTTGGACCACTCACCGGACGGCTGAGGCTCTTCCTGGGGCTCTACCGAGAGCACAGCAAGGCCATTGCTGTCCGCCCCCGGCTGCACCAGCGTATTGCAGCTGCCGTAGGATTTAAGGAACGGATAGCTGCCCGATCCCTTGCGGATCTCGATCACCACCCGGCTCAGCGGATGCAGGGACTGGTCCAGCACCGGTTTGAAATTCTGAATCTTGTGGCGGACGCCAAAGCTGTTGAGCGCCAGGATCACGTCGTAGCTGCTGCCGGCAGCGCCGCTGTCCACAACCCGGATTGCGTCCCGGTCTACGCCGCTGCGGTCCAGCATAGCCAGCCAGTCCCGCAGCTGTTGGGCATCGGCTGGCACCAGCTGCCCCTTGCGGTTCACACTGACAAAATCAATGCTGCAGCCAAAACGCTGGTGCAGCAGAACCGACAGTTCCGGAGCCTGGCCGTTGATGTCCGCGGCCCTGGCAACGTCGTCCACGTCCAGCGCCGGAAGCACCATTGCGGCAAAAAAAGCTTCACTCAGCATAGGTCTTCAACACCCCCTGGGGATGCGCCAGAGCCCGGCCAGCCCCATTCAGGCTGTCCGCTGGCGCCCCGCCCTTTCCTCTGTACTATCCGAAAAGGGTTAAGGATCTGATTACCCCCAATTGTTCCGGCGCCGGTCACGCCTGCTGGCCGGCGCGGGTCAGGACCGTGGAGTATTTTCCGTGCTTGGCCAGCACCTCGACAGCCCCGAAGCTTTTCATGGCGCCGATCCCGCCTGACCCTTTGCGGATATCCAGAACAATGCCGCCGCCGGTGCTGATCTGGTTGCGGAACAGATGCTCGTATGTGCCGACAGGATAGTGGAAACCGCAGGAGGCCAAGCTGATGACAAGGTCGAAATCGCCCAGCGCCGCGGTGTCTTCCGTCTTGGGGTTCACGGTGGTGATCTTCTCCGGCGGCACGCCGTTTTTCTCCAGGAAGGCCCGGGCGGTTTCGAGACTGGTGTAGCCCGCCCCCTCCCCTTGAAAGCCAAAGTGGCGCCCGTTGCCCTCTTCGATATCGATCAGCACGATACCGCAGCCATAGCGGCGGTGCAGCAGCAGGCTGGCAAACGCATAGCCACAGCCGATATCGGCGGCCCGCTTCGGAGCAATGGTGTCGGTGGACTGCAGGAAGAAATCGCACTCCCGCCCGGCAATCCGGATCGACTCGTGCAAAATGCGGTCCCGCTGTGCCCGGGCGTCTTCCATCAAAGGTTCCGCATCGCCATCGGTCCAGGCCTTGATAACCTGGCCGGAGCTGGCCAGCTCGGACCGCTGCAGCAGGATATTGGCGACATCCTCGTCACTGAACATGGAGAAATCCAGCGTGGCTGGGTCAATTTGCACCGGTGTATCCTCTTCCGTTACGGGCGCTGGCAGCAGGTGGCGGGTCTGATCCGGGTTGATCCCGTGCTTGGCCAACAGATCATGCACATAGCAGCCCTTGGCCGGAACACCGCCGTATTTTCCCGCGATATTGCGGAAGCGGCGGCCCCAGAAGTGGATCGAAAGCGTATCGCTGCGGATATAGCTTCGAGCCTGATCGGGGCGGTTCGGGTTAAGCACGACCCCTGCCCGCTTGAACGGCACCGGATAGATCACATGGCCGGGGCGGGAATTGGAGACCTCGCCGGTTTCCTGCAGGAACCAGGTCAGCGCGTCGGGCCCCCAGACGCCCCAAGGCAGCAGCGAGACATGCACGCCTTCGCCGCGGTCCTTGAGCGCCTGCAGCTCGGCCTGTTTCTCAGCGCTGTACCAGGGCGGAATGGGGTATTCGTCGCTGGTGAAGCGCAGCATTTCCTTCAGCGTCTTGGAAGTCTTGGGCAGACGCAGCACGCCATTGTTGACCATCGGCTTGTCGTCCGAGATCCAGCCGTGGAAATGCTTGCCCTTGATATCCCAGGGCTGGCAGCAATAGGCATCGGTATCGGCCCAGATGTAATCGGTCTGGCGCAGCAGATGCAGCCGGAAGACGTCGGCATGATAGGCCGGACTGCCGGTGCGGGCATGGCGGATGATGTGCTCTGCGGGCAGGATCTCATTGGCATCGGCCAAGCGCACCCCATCGGGCACCCCCTTGACCTCATCATAGGTGAACAGGACTGTTTCGTGCCCGTTGTCCACAAAGGACTGCAGGCAAAGCTGCTCAAGCCAGCTGAGCTCCGGGCCTACCCAAAGTGACGCAATGGCTGGAAGTGCCATGATTTCTGCCCCTCAAATACCCAATCAATGCAGCTGTTTATCTGCGTTATTATTAACCAAATTTAACCCGCAGCCCGGATTCCTGTCAATGTGCCGGGCGGCCTGGGTCAGTGCGTGGTCTCGCCGCGCTCCACCGTGAACCAGAAGTCGCTGCCCGGCTCGTTTTCCGCGATCTCGTCCGGGATCACGCCGGGGCCGCTCAGGAAGACGTTGGCGCCGAAATGCGCGTGCATCCGCGACAGCTTGCACAGCTTGCCGCCGGTCAGTTCGCGGAACAGCTCGATCATGTCGTGCCGCAGCTTCAGCTCCTCGATCTTCTCCCGGTGCTTGCGGCAGGAATACTCATGCGCAGCAGCAATATCCGGATCCGCCAGCAGCCGTGCCATCTCTGCCTCCAGCGCCGGGATCATCCGCTGGATCGAGCGCTCCTCCTCGGCGTTGTTGTTCATCCGGAACCAGTAGGACAGGCCCTGATCGCGGTCGACATGGTTCACCCGGCCGCGGTCGCGCTTTACCAGGAAACTTTCGGCGCTGCGCACGGCGTAGTGGTTCAGCTGCACCAGGTCATAGCCATAGGTGCTCATCGACGACCGCCAGCCGTTGCGGAACATCTCGCGCGGCATGTCCTGGCCTGAGCCGTTGACCCAGCGGATATCCTCCCACAGCTGCGGCTTCAGCCCCTTGGGCCGGTGCACGCCCAGCTTCTTGAAGATGCCGGTGTTGCGGAACAGGGTCTTGAAGCCCCAGGCCTGATGCGGCTTGCGGGTAACCTCAAAGGCGCAGCGGGTGAATTCGCGAGTGATCAGATCACCGGTGAAGTCGCGCACGTCATTGTTGCCGAACAGCCGCCAGGTGATGGAGATCATATTGGCCTCCCCCACTGCCTCGAACAGATCCGGCAGCCGCCCCCCACCGCATTTGATGTTGATGAACTCGTCCACATCCATGCAGATCAGCCAGTCGGCCCCGGTGATCACCGGCTCCTCTTCGGCGGCCTGAAGCGCCGCGTGCTGCGGCTTCAGATCGGTGCCGCGGAACGGGTTTTCACGGTGCTGCACGATGCCCTTCTCCTGCAGCATCTGCAGCATAGTGTCGGTGCCGTCGGAGCAGTCATTGGTGTAGACCAGAAAGTCATCCACCCCGATTGCCCGGTGATAGGCCAGCCATTCAAGGATAAAGGGGCCTTCGTTCTTCATCGTGGTGACGATGGTGGTCTTGGGCTTGCCGCTGCCTTTGCGAATGGCGTCTTCGGGCGGGATGCGCACCGGCTTGGCTGCAAAACAGCGGGTGGCTAGGTCCAGCAGCTCCGGGGTTTCGACCAGGCTGGTTTTCGGCACGATCTTGGACACTGTATCAGTCGGATGCCGCAGCGCCATGCAGCGGTAGAAGCGGCCATCGGCATCCGGCGCAGGCTCTGCCCCCACAACCCGGATCAGCCGCCAGATGCAGGCCTCCCCAGACACAGCCGGGGCCAGGCACCAGCGCGGCCGCACCCCGGCGGCGTCGAATTGGGTGCAGATGTGATCGCCAAAGGAAGCGTCGTCCCCCTTGCGCACCCGCCAGGGGTAGGCTTGCACCCCGCCCAGCCGGACACACCCCGACGGCGCTGCCGCGGCCTGGTCAAAAACAATCGGGCCGCCGGAAGGAGCCAGCAGATCGAACAAATCAATATTGGCAACCGCGCGGGCGCGGGCCAGAAACCGGGCGCGCAGGATTTCGTAGATCAGAAACTCGCCCAGCGGTGCCCGCCAAGGATCGACGGGCGGTATCTCCATCCGGTCCTTTCCGGGTGCGCCCGGAACGTTAAAGGGATGCGCTTCCTCCGGCAGCCCTTCCTTGCCCAGCGGCAGTTTGGAATGCACCACCACCAGCCGCTCAAGCCCTTCAATGCCCTCGGCCAGGCTGCGGAGTTCAGCGGTAAAACGGCGGCTGTCCTGCGGCTGCGCCCGGTCAAGGATGACAGCGCCCTGCAGGCCGTGCTGCGAGACATGATAGCGCAGCCATGCCACCGCCGTTTCTGCGGTTTCGCCGTTGCGGACGGCAGCCAACACATTGAGCCCGGCAAACAGATCCGTTTCCTCGGGATGCAGGGGCACATTGTAATGTTCGCCATGGACAGAAACTGCAGCCTCTCCAGCAGCAGACGGCGTCTCCAACACAGGCGCGCCGCCGAAATTGTGCAGGGTTGCCAAGTCCGAAGCGGACGGAACCGCCACGGCATCGCGCGGCGTCTGTGTTTTGAAGAACAAGCGGGCTGTGCGGCCGCCGTGCATCGCGACCGCATCCAGCAGAGTTTCCCCGGCCAGGGAGAGTGCGCTTAGCTCGCGTTCAAGAATCTTGCCGGCGCTGGCTCCGGTGGCTGGATTGGACATACTGCTGCATCATTTGGTGGCGTTGTTGGCCCCGGATGCCGCGCACCAGAAGCAGGTGCTTTTATAGCCGAACCCCATAGACGCTGGAACGGTGAAAGCAAACGCAGGGCGGGAAAGCCGGGCGCCGCTGATATTCCCGCAACAGCACATAAAAAAAAACCCCCGCCCCCTGCCCGCCATACCAGCGGCGGGAGAACAGAACACAAGGGGCGGGATATGCAAGCGCGTGTGGAGTGCTCTTGCATTAAGGGCCGCAGGCGGGCGGAAGGCACACCTGCGGGCAGAGACTGATCAGGCGCGCCGTATGGCGCGCAGTTTGTATTCGGTGCCGCCCATCCGGCCGTCTTTCGGATAGGAAGAAATTCGCACCCGGTTGTTCTGGTTGCCGCCCAGAACCGAGATATAGTCACCCTGGTCTTCGATCAGGAACCCGACATGGCCGCCTTTGCCAACCCGTTCGAACACCACAATGTCGCCCTCGCGCGGGGCATCAAAGGCGTCAATCCCCCAATCTGCCCAGTTCAAAGCGCGCTGGCTTCCGGTGCCGGAATAACCGCCCTGCTCCACGCAGTAGTTCACGAAGGAGGAACACCAGGCCACGGAATCGTCGGTGCCGGACCAGGCATTGGTGGTGGAGTGGTACATGACGATCCGCGGATTGCTGCCCGGCCCGGGCACTTCGCGCACGTCCAGCGCCAGTTCCGCCCGGGCGATGTCATAAGGCGACTGCGGATCCCAATTGGCCGCATCCATGCTGTACATGGCAGAGGCCGGCTGCGCCGCAGCCCGATGTTCTGCCAGCGCCTCCGGTTTGGGCGGCACGCCTGCCGCGATATGGGCAACCGAGGCCGGGAAACCGCCGGAAACCGTCTGCAGATAGGCGCCATGCATGAAGCCGTCTGAATAGCCGTCACCATCCAAATCGACATTCACCCAATCGCCGTGGCGGCCCAGCGCCTGAACGATTGCGCCCTGCACCAGCGCTTTTTCCACTGCATAGCCAGATCCCGGCCCGCGCCGCAGGTTCAATCCGTTGCGGGCGATCACCTGCATCATCGCAAACGGCTGCCCCCACGGGCCGAAACCAGCGGCCTCTGCAGGTCCGGCCTCCCCGCCGGGAGTGAACTGTCCGAAGTTCTGCCAGGCTGGCGACAGGATGTTGCCGTCGTGCGGCAGCGGTGCGGATTTAGCCGGCCAGATCTGCCGCAACGCCCAGCCACCGGTCTGCAGCATGGCCCGGGTGCCGGCCCAGCCGGTTGCCGCTGCGAGCCAGATCAGATCGGCATAGCCGGCATCCCGCACGGTTTTTCCAACCAGGCCGGAGCCATAGACTCCGATGCGGTATGCCCCGCCTGTCTGTGCCGCTACGGCCGCAAAGTAATCGCGGATCGAAGCCAAGTGCGAGGATTTGTAAAAATCGTGATCCACGGCGAAGTAAATCGCGGAGCCCTCGGGTTGGCCAATGCGCTCTGCCAGTTCCAAAGCCCGCATCGCATCCGCCCGGCCGCTGGCGGCATCCAGATCGGCAATGTTGCCCTTGGCGCCGCCGCGCTGCTGAAACACAACAGCCAGGGAGAGGCCCGCCTCTGCGATGGCTTTAGCTTCACTTTTCTCCACCCGTTTCTCATTCAGCGATGAGGAGTTCTGATGGTTGTAGTAGCGGATAATTGTCTCCACACCGCCGCGGCGCAGCGCCTTCAGGTGCCGTGTGGTGTTCCAAGGGGTGTCGATGACTCTGTGCATGGCCTTTAACTCCAGGCTCTCCCGGGGGCGGCGTGCAGGGCTGACGCCCTGCGGAACGGTCCGGGCTCTTAGTTTGTCGTGTGCGGCGGACAGCCAGGCCGCGGCCAGTTGCAGGCCTCTCCGCGGCCTTTGCCGCCGGGCCGGAGCAGGCAGGCGCGACGCAGAAGCACTCTTAAACCTGCCTCTCCCGCCTGCCCCGGCGGCCCGGCACCGCAGTCTCAGCTTCAGCCTTCCGTCGGGGCCGGCCTGCCCTCTGCCGCCAGAGCCAGCTGAGCGTCCAGGTAGCTCTTGGCGGTCTGCAGGGCCTCATACTTGCCGAACTCGTCGCAGATGACCTTGTACAGCGTGCTCTTGGAGGTGATCGCATCAATGATCAGCGGCTGGACGATCTCCGGGCGCTTGAACAGTTTGCCGCCCAGATGCACCGCGTTGACCCAGGAAGCGATGTTGTCAGTCGGGTAGTGGACCCCGCCAAACACCCGCCGGTCGCCGAAATCCACCGCATATTGCATCAGCGCATCCATATCGATCTGACCGGGATCGCAGGTATCCAGCAGGTCGTCGATGATGCCGCCGCAAATCAGCAGCCCCTGCACGCAATGCCCGCTTGGGAAGGCCGGATGCATGCCGGTGTGGGTATAGCGCGTGGCGGTGTGGTGTTTGAAATCCTTCATGCCGAACAGAGTGGCATCGGCATAAGGGCGGGGCCGCAGGAACTGCAGCTTGAACCGGAAGGTGCCGTCAGCCTTGCGCTTGGACAGGTCGACAAAGCGGGTCCAGATCGTTTCGTTGTTCTGCGCCGGGTCGTAGTAGACGATGTTGCTGAACGGGAACCGCGAGGCGGCTTTCTCAAACGCATTGTCGCCGTGGCTCTCGCCGGCAAAGTCTTCGACCCGGTAGTGCCACATATGGGTGCGGCGCATGGAGACCATCGCATCGAACCGGGGCGTGTCGGGATACTGGTCCAGAATGTTACCGCGCTGGAACCGCTCGAGGCAGATCTGCAATTCGGCCTTGGTGGCCTCATCCGCAAATGCAGCCGTCTTGCCGGCCCAGTTGCCGGTCTCCCAGTCGAAACGGGGCCAGAGGTTGTCGGCAAACTCCTGCACTTTGGTATCGAAATAGTCTGACCAGGCTGCCAGGCCGTCCGGCCAGTCTGTCATCACCTCCGGTCCGGCCGAAGCTTCGCGTTCAACGGAAATATTTCCCCATGGCTGAAGACGCATTTTCTTTCTCCTCCCTCAGGTCCTGTCCGCAAAAGCGGTATTTTTGAAATTCAGGGTTTTCTGGCGCGTGACACTGTCCAGGCAACGCAGCGCAGTCTCATCCAAGTGTTTGAAATGCTCTGCTGCACGCTCGCGGTCCGCTTCCCGGCGGCGGAAGCCGCCATCTCGGAAGCGCAGGAACGGGCGGTTGGCGTTGAAGCCCATGCTGCGGTGGATATGTGCGGCAACAGGGTCAAGGACATCGCCGCCGCTGATCCCGCTGCGCTCTTCCGCGATCTTGAGCAGCACCGGCTCGAAATCTTCCAGCCGGTCGGTACCGCCCAGCGCCAGGTACTGCCCGGCCCGGGGATCGAACAGATCGTAGGCATGCCGCTCTTCGGCACGGCTATGCGGGGCTGAGACGCGGATGCGGACATCGTTTGAGAAGGTGACCCGCTGGAAATCCGTTTCACCGCTTTCGCCGCCAAGCGACAGCACCGCCCGGATGCGGTAGTTGCCCGGTTCGGCAAAGGGGAAGCCGCTGGAGCCGAATACCAGGCTGGCATTGTCTACCATGGCCTCGCCATGCAGCAGCTGCATCAGCGTGCTCTCCTGCGCCAGGTCGCAGCACCGGTGCACCAAGGGGTGGAAATGCTGCGGTTTGCCGCCTTCCCGTTCGATGGTGATCTCAAGGAAACCCGACTTCTGATCCAGCAGGAACTTGGGAACGATGAACTTCCGGCCCGTCAGGTTGGTCAGCTTCACCCCTACCACAACGGGCTGGCCGAACAGGTAGACCGGGTCGTCCGGCAGCAGCAGCTCAAGCTTCCAGCCCGGAAGCGGGAATTGCGGCACATAGGGCGCATAGCCACCGTCGCCATCCGCCCAATAGCGGACCGAATGAAAGGCCGAACCGCCCGGCGCCACATCGCCAAAGGCGCCGTGCCGCAGGAAGTGCAGCTCGTCCGGGTCGAACTTGAAACGGAAATCGCGCCAGAAACTTTCGGCATGGCCGCCGCCCTTGTATTTCCAGTCATAGGACATCGGAGACAGGCTGTCGGCCCGCCCGACCTCTCTTTCGAAGCGGTGCGCCAGATTGAGCGCATGCCCGGCCTCATGAACCGCGGTCTGCAGGGATTTTGCGGGGCGGCGCGCATCCGGGATGTCCTCGCGGTTGCGCAGAACGGTATCGCAAACCGCAAAGCCCTGGCGCTGCATTTCTCCCTTGATGTCAAACATCACCCCCAGAACCCCTGCGCGGTTGGTCCGGGAGATCCACAGCATCCGCAGATCAAAACCAGGCTGGCCGGTGTCGCTTTGCGCAAAATGGTGCATGGCCGCCTCGAGCTCTTTTTCGCTCCAGCCATTGTCCAGGGCGGGCGGCAGCACCGACAGGCTGCCGGTCTGACGGACCTCGAAGCCGGCGTCGGTCATGACGCTGGCAAAAGTGTATTCTACACCGTCAATGGTGGCGGGCTGCGGCGGCTCCACCCCGTATTCGATCTCAAACTCGATGCCCAGCCGGCGCATCTGCGCGCCTTCGAAATCAACAAAGAAGCCAAATTCGCGATTGAACGGCAGCCCGTCCAGCGGACTCTCGAACTGCAAGGCCGCCGTCAGGCTGCCGGCGCCGGCAGACAGTGACAGCCGTCCCAGTGCTGCCTTGCCATGCCGGTCCTCGCCCATGATTTTCAACGGGCGCCCGGTTGCGGGCGCATCCCCCTTAACAGTCCGGAACGAGGCCACCCAGGTGCGCTGGCCCTGATCCCTGCGGAACAGATCGCCGCTGACCACGCTAAGTTCGAGGTCAGCCCGCAGATCAAGGTCAGCGAACCGGTCGCCGCCGGAGTAACGCCCGTGGCGCAGAGCCCCTTCGCCGCTGACCGCGTCAATGTGAGCTGCAGGCTCTCTGTGCCCGCCTTCAGCCCCGCCGGTCAGGCTGTATCCCAGAACACCGGCTTCCTCCCCGCAGCGCATTTCCGCGTCTGCTTCATAAGCCTGCGGCAGTCTCTCCATATTCATTTGCACCCCGCCTCCCCGGTAAGAGTTATGCCCACAATGGGAGTAAAAAGCCGGGCACGGCACAACTGGAGCCCCATTACTCTTCCATTAACTGTTCGTTAATCGGCCTGCGCCAGTTAATGTTTGCTGCGTAATTGCCGCCGAATCGCTGGAAACGCAGGATGTTCCAATGACCCGCTCCGACATTGCGCCGACTTTGCAAGTCCGGATGACCGGCGGCTTTTGCACGTGGGACGGCAGCGGCGCCCGCATTCAAATTAAAAGCCAGAAATCCCAGGCCATTCTGGCCATCCTCCTTCTGTCCCCGGACGGGATTACCACGCGCCGAAAACTGGAGACCCTGCTGTGGACGTCGCGCTCCAAACAGCAGGCGCAAAACAGCCTCCGCCGCGAGCTGCATGGCCTGAAAGCTGCGCTGGGCGATGCCGGCAGCGGCCTTTTCACCATCGACCGGATCAACGTTGAACTTGACCTGACGCGCATCAAAGTGGTCGGGACCGAGGCCGCAAGCGATGCCAATGGCCAGCTGCTGGACGGGATGACCCTGTTCGACGCAGCAGGATTTGACGCTTGGCTGTCTGAGCTTAGAGCCGCCACCGCCCAGCCTGCTTCCGCAACAACTCTGCCGGTGCAAGCGCCCGAAGCTGCCAGCCAGCCTCCGGCTGCAGAGCCGGAGCTGCTGCCGCCGCTGGAACAGCCCGGCTTGCCAGGCAGCCGCGGGCTGGCAGCTGACAGGATACCGGTCAGCATTCTCGCGCCGCAGCTTGCCGCACAGGATCCCTCTGCAATCAGCTGCGACTTTGCGTCCTTCAGCCTCAGCTATCTGGCCGACCAGCTTATCAAGACAATCTACCCGAACCGCCGGTATGAGGTCGTCGACCTGCGGGAATTGCGCGCAGATATTCCAAACACGGAACAGGTGCAAAACCACGCGGTCGCGATCAGAGGGTTCCTGATCGGTGAAACGATCGACATTACCGCCGACTTCAAAAGCCCGGATGGAACCATTCTTTGGTCATCGCGGGCAACAGCCGAAACTGTGACCTCGCGGGAAATCTTTTCGGGAATTGAAAGAATATGCACCCGGCTGTTCGAATTTCTGATCACCTATGCCGATGGGCCGCACAACCACCATCCCCGCAAGGATCCGCTGGATGTCGGCAAGGTGCTGGACGGGCTTTACATCCCGGGATCGCTCAGCATTTCGGAAATGAGCAGCAGCATCGGCCGCGCCATAGAATACGACAGCTCCGGCGCGCATATAGCGATCCGGAACTGTGTCCGCATGCTGCAATTCGGGGAGCGGCTGAACGGCTATGACTGCGTCACCGAGGAACTGGTGCGCCATGACCTCAGGAAGTCGCTGGAGCGGGCACCGCACAGCGGCCTTGCGCATTGCGTGGCATCGCATGCCTTCAGCCTGTTCCTGGGCGATGACAACCGCGCCATCGAGCACGCTGCCTGGTCAGTTGCCCGTTTCCCGTCCAACGAGATCTACCACGCCTTCCTGGCCCTTGCCCTGCTGCGGGCCGGCCAGACCTCCAATGCCGTCCGCAGCGCCGAGCAGGCGCGCTCCCTGGGCGGCCGGGGCAAATATGCCGCCTTCCTGGATGCTGTTTCCTGCGCCTGCCAAGTGATAGCCGGGAATTTCGCCCATGCGATTGAAACGGGCAACCGGGCCCTAGCCCGCAACCCGAACTTCAATGCCGCACGGAAATACCTGTTTGCGGCTTATGCGCATCTCGGCCAGTTTTCCAGCGCGTATCAGATCGTGGAAAAGGTCAAATCGTTTGATCGCGCCTTTGGCTATGAAGGCCTGACCACCGGTGAATCGGCAGTGAACATCCGGCAAGCCCTGCCAATCATGCAGAGTGCAACCCGAATCCTGGGCGTCAGATAACCGCCTTTGATGGCCCTCTCTCAGCGCCTTTTCCCCGCTGCGCAGGAGCGCAAGCAGCGGTAAAAGATTCTCAATGCGCTGAAGGATGGCGAATAGTTTGTTTGGACCGAACGCCCTGACGGAACCGGAAGCGGATTACTGCCTTCTTGCTGAACAAAGTGCTTTCAGCACGCAAACACATTACATGCGAAAGAGTGTACCCATCGGGGTAATATCCGCACCGCACTTCCAGCAAGCGCTGAAAATCATATGATATTCGGGAAAGTTGGTGCGGTCGAGAAGACTCGAACTTCCACTCCGGTTAAGGAACAGCGACCTCAACGCTGCGCGTCTACCAATTCCGCCACGACCGCACTGTCTTAGGCTTGGTGTAGGGGCGTATAGACCAGCCCGGATGTGATGTGAAGCCGAAAATCACCTTTTTTGAACAGAATGTTTGCAGCCTTGGCACGGGCCGCCGAAGCGTAAAAAAACAGCCGGATAGTCCAGCTGTTTTCCAATACGTACTCTACTGCAGCCGTGCCGCTCAGTTGCCTTGAGCTGCGACCTGGCGGCGCAAGACCATGTCACCCGACATCTGGTCGTAATAGGCAGGGAACTGATCGTGGTTCACCGAGGCCGCCAGGTCCTGGACGTCGCGGCGCACTTGCTTGGCCAGCTGATGCAAGGTCATGCCCGGCTCCTGCAGCCGCGACAGCAGCGCCCGGGTGAAAACCGAGTTCGGATTGGCGTCCACATCCGACAACCGGTCCAGCGCCGTCTGGCCGGCACCCGCCGAATAGAGGATGAAAGCGCCTTCTGGCGGCTCCATCCGCACCAGGCCGCGGGTGCCGCCGACCGAGCGCTGGCCGTCCTGCGGGAAGGGGTTGTTGCGGCAGGCGTCCAGGATCATGATGGTGGAGCGCGCGCCCTTGCGCTGGAAGGTGTCCAGCACCCGCGCTGCCGGTATGCTCTCGCCGGTCAGATAGCTCTCGTCGCCGAAGTTCACCATCGGCACATCCGAGGGCAGCAGGTAATTGCGTCCGTCAACCTCGACCCCGTGGCCGGCGAAGTAAAACAGCACCTCATCGCCCGGCTTGATCTGGTTGGCAAAGGTTGAAACCGCGCCGTTGATGTCGCGGCGGCTGGCGTCATAGAGAGTGGTCACCTCGAAACCCAGCCCCGCCAGGGTATTGCTGACGGCCTGTGCATCATTGCGGGCCTTTTGCAGCGCTGCAAGGTTCTGGTAGCCGTCCACCCCGATCACCAGCGCCCGGCGGCTGATCAGCGGCGCAGCGGCATCATTCTGCTGCAGCAGTACCGGTGTGGCGGCCGCGGCCGTGCCGTTTTGCAAGATAACCGCCCCGTTTTGCATTTGCCCCTGCCCCTGCACGGACGCCATCACCTGGCCTTGCGGAACGAATTGCCCTTGCTGCGGCACCTGAACCTGCTGCCCATACTGGCCTTGCGGCAGGTACTGCCCTTGCTGGCCCTGCTGCACATACTGGCCCTGATACTGCGGCTGCTGCGGAATGCCATAGGTCTGGGTAGTCGCGGCAAAACCCAGCTGCTGCTGGCCGTACTGCGGCTGCTGAACGTTTTGCCCGTATTGCTGCGGCACGCCGTAGGTGCCGGCGTTGGCACCGGCCATCGTTGTATTGGGCAGCGGATACTGCGGCTGCTGCGGCTGGGGCGCCAGCCGTTCGGCCAGGTAGATCTTCAACAGCCCCCGCGGTCCGTCGGGATGCGCCATCGCCTGCTGGGTAGCCAGATAGCCGCTGGCCTGGGCCCGCTGGAAAGAACCGATCAGCAGATCCCGTTCGAAGTCATTGAGCTGGCCGGTCACCGGATACCCCAAATAGGCCTGATAGCCGGAAATCGCCTGGCGCGATTTGCGGCCCAACTGGCCATCCACCGTTCCTGCCGGGAACCCGAAATAATTCAGGGACTGCTGGATCTGGCGGCCTTCCTGAGTGGAGGGCAGCCGGGACCGGCGGGTCGATTTTTTTCCTGAGCGACGCTGCTGGTTCTTGCCGATGGCCCCGCCGATAATCCCGCCAATGATAGCGCCCGCAGCGAAATCGCCCGCATCCGCTGCAACGCGGGAAGCCGGCGTCAGCGCCACAGATAGGCTGATGGCGAATGTTGAAAGCAGCTTGAACCGCATATGAACCCCCTAAAAATGCACTTCTTGATTGCATTGAGTGTAGCCAGGAAAACATCCCGTCAAATACCGGAATCCAGCACCAAAACGTAAAAAATCAGCCAAAGCTGCCAGCCTGCATCACAATTTTAACGACTTCTCCGGGCTAGGGACGAAGGCGGACAAAGAAATGGCCGGCAACGCTGCCGGCCATACCCCTTGGTTCAAGTTAAAGATCAAGCCTCAGTCTGACCCGAAGGAAGGCAGCGCAAAGCCGCCGCCGGAAGCTTGCACCGGCTGCACCCGGCCGCCCGCCAGTTTGGCAGAAGCGGCCTTGATCAGCTGTGCACGCCCGGGCTGACCGGGAGCAAAGACGGGCGGCGTGCCGCTGTCTAGCGAGATCATCGCCATGCCGTACCAGTCCTGCGCCTTTTCAGCCGTAACCGGCACCCCGTAGCCGAGCGCCAGGTGATGGCCGATCAGCTCGGCATAGGGGCGCTTGCCGGTGCCGGTCAGGATCAACGCCGCGCCCAGCGCCACATCCATGTCATCGCGGCGGTAGCCGGAGAACAGGCAGATCCCGGCAGTGTTGGAGAGCTGCTCCAGCGACATGCCGGATTGCAGCACGAACTTCTGCACATCGCCCATGACTTCGCCGCTGCCCGCAGTGCTGAGCTTGGCCAGGAAGGGCTGCACGGCCGGTCCGAAGGCATCGCACTGGCTGTCGATCTGCGCCTGGGAGACTCCTTGGATCCTGCCGGCCCGGGTCTCGCCTGAATTGATTGCATAGCTGCGCGCCAGGCAGAACTGTTCACCCAGGGCCAGTTCGGGATCGGTCATGTTCTCGGCAGTCATATAGCCGCCGTTAGAGCTGGTTAGCAGGCTCACCTTGCTGCAGTAACTGGTGAGCGACGCGTTCTGCGCGGGCTGGTCGAACAGGGTGATACCGCCAAGCCCGGCGCTTTCCTGCCCGGCAAAGGCCGTCACCGTGCTGCGGTTCTGCTGCGCGGCCTGCACCGGCGCAGTGCCAGTGTCCACCATCCGGCAGGTGCCCTGATGGCAGGCAAAGCTGGCAGGTGTCACGCCGTGCGCCAGAAAATCATTGCGCTGATAGCCCTGCGGGGTGGAGGCAAAAACCATTACCGAGCAGTTCGACGCCCCGCACCAGAACGAGCTGCCGGAAACCGAGGTATCCAGCACATAATCGTTGCGGCCGTCACCGTTCAGATCCGCCAGCTGCATGAAACCGGTGCGCTGCAGCAGCTGCTCGCCGGTGGGTTCGGAACTGGCGGCGATTTCGTCCACCGCGTGGCTGACCTCGGGCGGCAGCCCGCCATAGCCTCCGCCAAGATAGCCGCCGCCGGCCGTCCGGACACCCGCGGCCTCATCCCGCCAGGTGTGCAGCAGGCCGCGCACCCCGTGCGGGCCCTGCATCGCCTTGATCACTTGCGGACCGCCGATCTGCGCCCTGTTGTAGGACGAGACCAGAAAATTGCGCTCGTAAGGCGCCAGATGGCCGGTGGCCGGGTAACCCATGTGGATCTGATACTGGGTGATCGCGGCGCGCGACCGCCGCCCCAGAACCCCGTCCGGCGAGCCGGCATTGAACCCGAAATAATTCAGCGCCACCTGAGTCTCGCGGTTTTCCGCCCGGGTGGCGGAATAGACCGGCGCGCGGCGGTAGGTGGTGCCTGCGCGCTGGCGCTGCTTGTTCTTGTGGACTTCGTTGACAATGACGCCGCCGATCACGGCGCCTGCGATTGCTGCTCCCAGTTCATCCGCGATGGCTGGACCGGTGGCCGAGGTGGCCAGGAATACAGCCGTGAAGGCTGGTTTGAGCGGCTTAGTAAACATGATACTCGCCCCCTATGGATACTCGCTACGGAATCAGGATACTCCACAGGCAGCGCTGGCACCTAGGGAATTTGCGGAAGTTTTCCCCGCAAAGACCCCGCAAAAGGATTGAAAAGGACAACAATGGCCATGGTTGAGTGGATCACATCGGACGGTCTTGTTGAGTATGATCAAGCGGTTGCTTTCATGGAAGAGCGCGCGGCGGCAATTGCAGCGGGCACCGCAGAGGAGTGTATCTGGCTGTGCGAACATCCGCCGCTGTACACCGCCGGAACCTCCGCCAAGCGCGAAGACCTGACGGATCCGGACCGGTTTCC
Organism: Leisingera sp. ANG-M1; assembly: GCF_000813745.1. Lineage (GTDB taxonomy): Bacteria > Pseudomonadota > Alphaproteobacteria > Rhodobacterales > Rhodobacteraceae > Leisingera. The sequence goes on from NZ_JWLC01000015.1 coordinate 114,343, forward strand.
GGTTTACGAGAGCAAGCGCGGCGGCCAGTACACCTATCACGGTCCGGGCCAGCGGGTGGTCTATGTGATGCTGAATGTGGGCCAGCGCGGCCATGATGTACGCCGGTTCGTGCAGCAGCTGGAAGCCTGGGTGATCGCAGCCCTGGAGGAGTTCAACGTGCAGGGCCATATCCGCGACGGCCGCGTCGGTGTCTGGGTCGAACGCCCGGACAAGCCGCGCACCGTCTCAGGCGGGACTGCCGAGGATAAGATTGCCGCCATCGGCATCCGCCTGCGCAAATGGGTGAGCTTCCACGGCATTTCGATCAACGTCGAGCCGGAGCTGGATCATTTCACCGGCATTGTTCCCTGCGGCATCACTGAGCACGGGGTCACCAGCCTTGTAGATCTGGGCTTGCCGGTGGCCATGCCGGATGTGGATGTGGCCTTGAAGCGCAGCTTTGAACAGGTGTTCGAGGGCTAGCTCAGCGCTGCGAAGCGGCTGCGCAATCCTGCAGCGCCGTCAGCACCAGTTCCGGGAAAGTGTAAAACAACAGCGCGCCGGCCTCCTGGCTGACGCAAAGCTGGGCGTTGCGGATGCCGTTCAGTGCCTCGCGCACCACCGCCAGCGGCGCCACATGGTCTTCTCCGCCATGCACGAACACCGCCCGCGTTTCCCGGGCCAAAGCGATCTTCTGAAAACCCTGGCGCAGCATCTGCACATCCGCGACAAAGCCGGCCCCGCCCTGCTGCAGAAACACGCTCTGGCTGTGCTTCAAAAGCGGCAGCAGATCCAGCCCCTGCAGCATTTCCCGCTCTCTGCCGCCGCGTGCTGACTGGATTTTAAGCAGTTTCTCGTGACCGTACCACCGCAGCGCTGCCGACCAGCCTTTCATCAGTGCGGGCAGCATCCACCTGGCATGGGAAGCGCAAAAAGCAACCAGCCAAGCATAGCCGCTGAGGCTGGAAAACTGCCTGGTCGAAGTGATCGCGCAGTTCGACGCCACCGCCACCAGCCCTGCCACCCGGCTGTGCAGCCGGTTCGCAGCCAGACAGCCATAAAGCGCACCGCCGCGATGGCTGAGCAGCACCGGCCGCAGCAGATTTTCCCGGGTGATCAGCGCGTCCAGCTGCTGCACAAAGGCATCCGCCGGATCCTGGCCGCGCCGCAGCGGTGAAGTGCCGCCATACCCCGCCCGCATCGGCGCATATATCCGGAACCCCAAAGTCCTGAGCTGCGGCTGCAAGCGCTGCAGCGGTGCGATCCCGTCCAACAGGCCATGCAGATAGATCACCGGCTGGCCAGTGTCGGCCCCGAGCCGGAAGAACTGGATCCGCTGGCCGCTGCTGTCCTGAAACTCCTCCGAAGGCGGCAGCATCGCGCCTTGCGCAATCTTCAAGTCCCTGGTCCGTTCCTCCATCAAAAAGGCTGCAAGCCGGATCAGCTCTGCTGCACCTGGCGCACCAGCCCTGGCCGCAATCGGCCCCAGCGCAGCCGCCGCACCGCGGCCGGTTCCGGTCAGGATGGCCTTCAGCGGTTCCATATCCGCAGTTTGCAGCCCCAGGGCCGCAGCCAGCGGCCTGGCGGCGGCGCAGCTCCACTCCACCTCCAGCCGTTCCGCCATCACCGCCGCTGCCGCCCCCTCTGCCCGGCCCGTCCAAACCGGACGGCAGAGGATTTTTTCGCCCGGCCAGCATGTGTCCAGCACCAAGACATCCTGCCGAGAAACAAGGCCCTGGCGCACCTGCTCCAGGAAATTGCGCCAGCGCCCGGCTGCGGCAGCCGTCAGCCCCATACCTGCAGCCAGGTCTGCGCCCGCGCTCAGCTGCCGCGCGGCCCGCTGCGACGCATTCAGCAGGCCTTCCTCTGGCACAGCTGCGGCCAGCAGCCAGAACCGCGGGCAATCTCCGGAATAACCGCAGGGATGCGGGCGCCCCGCCCGCTGCCACTCCTGCTCATGAATCTCCGCCGCCCGGGCAAAATGCGCCTTCAGCACCGGCGCAGCCCTGACCTGCCCCATCGGCCAGCGGCTGTCCGGCGCTTCCGCGAACCCTTGCCCCGGCTCCTCCCCGGCGGAAAACCGGTCGAACTGCTCCGCCCGGATCATCGTCTCGTATATTGCAGCAACGACCTGGTCTTGCGACAAGGCCTGCGCACGGCACAAGAGCGTCACTCCTGCCCCCCCAATATTGCTTCCGACATCAGGAAGACCGCACGCCTTGCAAGCATAGGTACAGGAGCGGGCCCTTAAGCCCGCCCGTTTCAGGCAATCAGCCCGTCAACTGAAAAAACCCGGCTGGTTCAGCCCCCGTCAGAGCTGCTGTTCCATCCCGGACCAGCCCACTTCTTGGGCTCCCATACGCTTGGGCGCGCACGCCCTCTCCGAACTACAACCAATTTGAGAACCAGCTATTCTCAAATTCAACTAAAATTCAACATCTAATTCAAAGGCGCAATTTTACAGTAAAAATGCGCCGCCTTTCCAGGCGGCACCATGTCTTCGGGCCAGACGGCGCCAGATCAGCCCCGGCGCAGCCCCGGCAGGTCAGCCGTCGCCCAGTGCGGCGCGGATCTGTGCGGCCTGCTCCTGAATCAGCTCCTGGTCCCCCATTTGGCCGGGCGGGCGCAGCCGGTCCCCCTCGCGTCGCGGCAGCACGTGGAAATGCAAATGGAACACCTCCTGGCCGCCTGCAGCCTCGTTGAACTGCTGCACAGTGACGCCATCGGCGCCAAACGCTTTGATTGCAGCCTGCGACAGCCTCTGCACGGTCTGCATCACCACAGCCAGCTGCGCCGGGGTGGCATCCAGCAGATTGCGGCAGGGGGTCTTGGGAATCACCAGCAGATGCCCGTCGGCGCGCGGCATGATGTCCATGAAGGCCAGGGTGTCATCATCTTCATAGACCCGGGTTGAGGGAATCTCGCCACGCAACAGTTTGGCAAAGATATTGTCTGGATCGTAAGCGGGCATGCTTCTGGCCTCCTCTCAAGGTGTTTTCCCGGTTTTGCGCCTGCCATTTAGCCAGGTCAAGCGCCCTCGGCCGGCGCCGGCGGATGGCATTCAAGCCCCTGCGGCAATAAATCTTGATTCAGATCAAACTCCGCCATTGAAGGCCCCGGCGGGCCACTCTAATACTCCGAAGGAATCCAGGCCGCCCGGAGTCCGTCTCCGGGGGCCTTTCGTTATGCAGCAGGAGGCACCTAAATGGCAGACGCAGCCATTCATGGTCACGGCCACGAGGACGAGCGGAGCTTTTTCACCCGCTGGTTCATGAGCACGAACCATAAGGATATCGGCATTCTTTACCTGATCGTTTCGGCGATTGCAGGTCTCATCTCCGTCATCTTCACCGTCTATATGCGGCTGGAGCTGATGGATCCGGGCGTTCAGTACATGTGCCTGGAAGGCGCGCGCCTGTTCGCAGACGCCGCTGCGGAATGTACTCCGAACGGCCACCTGTGGAACGTGATGATCACCGCCCACGGCATCCTGATGATGTTCTTCGTGGTGATTCCGGCGCTGTTCGGCGGTTTCGGCAACTACTTCATGCCGCTGCAGATCGGTGCGCCGGACATGGCGTTCCCGCGGATGAACAACCTGTCGTTCTGGATGTATGTCGCAGGCACCTCGCTGGCAGTTCTCTCGGTTGTCTCCCCGGGCGGCAATGACCAGCTGGGCTCCGGCGTTGGCTGGGTTCTGTACCCGCCGCTGTCTGTGAACGAAGGCGGCTACTCGATGGACCTGGCAATCTTTGCCGTGCACGTCTCGGGCGCGTCGTCGATCCTGGGTGCGATCAACATGATCACCACCTTCCTGAACATGCGCGCCCCGGGCATGACCCTGTTCAAGGTGCCGCTGTTCTCCTGGTCGATCTTCGTCACCTCCTGGCTGATCCTGCTGTCCCTGCCGGTTCTGGCCGGCGCCATCACCATGCTGCTGATGGACCGCAACTTCGGCTTCACTTTCTTTGATGCAGCCGGCGGCGGCGACCCGATCCTGTACCAGCACATCCTGTGGTTCTTCGGCCACCCGGAAGTCTACATCGTGATCCTTCCCGGCTTCGGCATCATCTCGCACGTCATCGCGACTTTCGCGCGCAAGCCGGTCTTCGGCTACCTGCCGATGGTCTGGGCGATCATCGCGATTGGTGTTCTGGGCTTCGTCGTGTGGGCGCACCACATGTACACTGTCGGCATGTCGCTGAACCAGCAGGCCTACTTCATGCTGGCCACCATGGTGATCGCGGTTCCGACCGGGGTTAAGGTGTTCTCCTGGATCGCCACCATGTGGGGCGGCTCCATCGAGTTCAAAGCTCCGATGATGTTTGCCTTCGGCTTCCTGTTCCTGTTCACCGTCGGCGGTGTGACCGGCGTGGTTCTGTCGCAGGCCTCCGTGGACCGTGCCTATCACGACACTTACTATGTGGTTGCCCACTTCCACTACGTGATGTCGCTGGGCGCCGTCTTCGCGATCTTCGCAGGCATCTACTTCTACTTCGGCAAGATGACCGGCCGCCAGTACAACGAGCTGGGCGCACAGATCCACTTCTGGCTGTTCTTCATCGGCGCCAACCTCACCTTCTTCCCGCAGCACTTCCTGGGCCGCCAGGGCATGCCGCGCCGTTACATCGACTATCCGGAAGGCTTCGCCTACTGGAACAAGATCTCCTCCTACGGCGCGTTCATCTCCTTTGCCTCGTTCCTGCTGTTCTTCGGCGTAGTGATCTATTCGCTGCTGCGCGGCGCCCGCGTCACCCAGAACAACTACTGGAACGAATACGCAGACACCCTGGAGTGGACCCTGCCCTCTCCGCCGCCCGAGCACACCTTCGAAATCCTGCCCAAGCAGGAAGAGTGGGATCGCTCGCACTCGCACTAAGCGGCTGAGTTCCTGAACAAGAAAAGGCCCCGGCGCAGATGCTCCGGGGCCTTTTTCATGCTCCTGCGATAATCCCCCGCAGTGGAAATTCTGCCGTTCCGGCACATCTTTTAATGTATACTCTTGACCGCAACAGGCCCCACGCCATGCCCTACAACTGGATCCGTCCGCACAATGGCGCCGAGCGCGAACTGCACCTCTGGCCGCATCAATCGCTGCCGGCCAAAGGCTATGCGCGTTTCCTCGGACTGACCGCGGCTTTGATCTGCGTGCCGCTAGTGCCGCTGCTGGGTTCGTTCCTGCTCTGGGGGCTGCTGCCCTTCCTGCTGCTCGCCCTGTTCGGCATGAAATGGGCACTGGACCGAAGCCGCCGCGACCACCAGATCCTGGAGGTCCTGACCATCGGGCCCGAAGACGCCAGGCTGGAGCGGATCAATCCCGACGGCCACCGCCAAAGCTGGCGCTGCAACCGTTACTGGACCCGCGTCGAGATGCACGACCAGGACGGTCCAGTCCCCCATTACGTCACCCTGCAGGGCGGCGGCCGCGAAGTGGAAATCGGCGCCTTCCTGTCCGAGGATGAACGGGTGGCGCTCTACGGCGACCTCAAAACCGCTTTCGCCCGCTGAACGGCAAAGAAAAAGGCCCGCAGTGCGGACCTCCAAGCTTCTTTCTGGTCACAAATACCCGCGCCGCAGGCATCGTCCTTCAGCGCGGTATCAGCCGCGGCAGCGGCAGATCAGCAATCGCCTTTGTTGCAGAGCTGATCCTTTACCATCGGCCCGGCTTTGCCGAAATCCATCTGGCCGGTGTATTTCGCCTTCAGCGCGCCCATCACCTTGCCCATGTCGCGAATCGATTCGGCGCCGGTTTCCGCCACCGCTGCCTTGATCGCCTCGGCCACCTCTTCACTGCTCAGCTGCTGCGGCAGGAATTCCTCGATGACGGCGATCTCGCCCAGTTCCCGCTCCGCCAGATCCAGCCGCCCGCCTTCCTCATAGGCGCGGGCGCTTTCGTTGCGCTGCTTGGTCATCTTGCCAAGAATGGCGAGGATTTCACCGTCCCCGATGCTGCTTTCCTCGCCATCGGCGCGGGCTGCAATCTCGCGGTCCTTGATGGCGGCATTGATCAGCCGCAATGTGGCCAGCCGATCGGCCGCCTTGTCTTTCATCGCTTGCTTCAGGGCCTGGTTGACCCGGGTGCGCGTATCCATGTGCAAAAGCATCCTCGTGGTTGCCGGACACCGATGGTTATCCAATCCGGGGCCCTAGCGCAAGTTTACTGTAATTTTCCGGAACCCGGCCCGGCAGCGCTCCGCCGCACCCTTGCAGGCTTGACCCGCATGGGCGAGCCCCTTACAAGCCCATGAATTTATCCCGCATGGAGACTCGCGCAATGGCCGCTTCCGCCCCGACCAAGCCCACAGCCTGCCTGGCGCTCGCCGATGGCACCGTCTTTTACGGCACCGGTTTCGGCGCCACCGGCGACACCGTGGCCGAGCTCTGCTTCAATACCGCGATGACCGGCTATCAGGAGATCATGACCGACCCCTCCTATGCCGGCCAAATCGTCACCTTCACCTTCCCCCATATCGGCAACACCGGCGTCACCCCTGAGGATGACGAGACCGGCGACCCCGTCGCCGCCGGCATGGTGGTGAAATGGGATCCAACCCTTGCCTCCAACTGGCGCGCCACCGAAGAGCTGAAAGACTGGCTCACCCGCACCGGCCGTATCGCCATCGGCGGCATCGACACCCGCCGACTGACCCGTGCGATCCGCCAGCAAGGCGCGCCGCATGTTGCGCTGGCCCATGACCCTGAAGGCAACTTCGACGTTGAGGCACTGGTTGCCAAGGCGCGTGAGTGGCAGGGTCTGGTTGGCCTGGATCTCGCGAAGGACGTGACCTGCGCCCAAAGCTACCGCTGGGACGAGATGCGCTGGGCCTGGCCGGATGGCTATTCCCGCCAGGAGGCACCCAAGCACAAGGTTGTCGCCGTCGACTATGGCGCCAAGCGCAACATCCTGCGCTGCCTGGCTTCGGCCGGCTGCGACGTCACCGTGCTGCCCGCCACCGCCACCGCAGAGGAAGTGCTGGCCCATAACCCCGATGGCGTGTTCCTGTCCAACGGCCCCGGCGACCCGGCCGCCACCGGTGAATACGCGGTGCCGATGATCCAGGAAGTGCTGAAGGCAGATCTGCCGGTCTTTGGCATCTGCCTGGGCCATCAAATGCTGGCGCTGGCGCTTGGCGCCAACACCGTCAAAATGAACCACGGCCACCACGGCGCCAACCACCCGGTCAAGGAGCACTCCACCGGCAAGGTTGAGATCACTTCGATGAACCACGGCTTTGCCGTCGACGCACAGACCCTGCCCGAAGGTGTCGAAGAGTCGCATGTGTCGCTGTTTGACGGCTCCAACTGCGGCATCCGCATTGCCGGCAAACCGGTGTTCTCGGTACAGCACCACCCCGAAGCCAGCCCCGGCCCGCAGGACAGCTTCTATCTGTTCGAACGTTTCGCCGATGCGATGGCTGAGCGCAAATCTGCGTAAAAAAGCTGTTAACCATGCCGCCCGGCGGCATGGTTAACGCGACGTTTACCTATTCTTAAGCCGCCTCCGCCAGCCTGAGATCCTCATAGCTCAATCTGGCGGGACGGCGATGCTTCCTGCGTTTCAAAATCTGCACGGCCTCAGGCGGAGGCCGCCCCGAGGCAGCTCACCTCTGACGCCACCGCCAGTGGACGGCAGCGGCATGATGAAGGCGCTTGTCCTGCGTCAGCACCAGAAAGCCGCGCTGGGACGGATTCTGGTGGCCGAGGGATTGGCCAGCGAAGACCAAGTGCAGGACACGCTTGCCCAGCAATACCAGATGCCGCGGGCCGATTTGACCGGCCAGGTTGCAGCCCCCCGGCTGCTGGCGCGTAAGCCAGCACAGTTCTGGCTCCGCCATTGCGCGCTGCCGTGGATGCAGCTGGGCCAGACAGTCACGGTTGCCATCGCCCACCCCGACCGCTTCAGCGAGCTGCAGCAGGAACTGGAGGGCACGTTTCCCGGCATCACCCCGGTGCTGGCCAGCGAAGAGCAGATCACGTCTTTGCTCACCGCGCATTTCAGCCCGGCCCTGGTCCGCCAGGCCAGCAGCAGCGTTATCCCGCGGCTGAGCTGCCGCACGCTGCAGCCGGCAAGGGCCCGGGCCTTGCTAACGGCCTGCGCCCTGCCCGCGCTTTGGCTCACGTGGAGCGCTCCGGCTGCTATCTTCACGGGCCTGTGCCTGCTGGCGCTGCTTTCTGTGCTGCTCTTCACAATGCTGAAGCTCTGCGGCCTGGCGGCGTATTGGTCTGTCCGCGCCAGGCGCCGTCCCGCTCCGCCGCCATGCGCGCCCGCACTGCTTAAACGGCCCGTCATCTCTGTGCTGGTGCCGCTTTACAAGGAAGCCGAAATCAGCCGGGCGCTGCTGGCGCGCATCCGCAAACTCAGCTACCCGCGCGCGCTGACCGACGTGATCCTTGTGCTGGAAGAACATGACAGCGTCACCCGTACCGCATTGGCCGCCGCCAAACTGCCAGCCTGGATCCGCGTGGTGGAAGTGCCGGCCTTTGGCGGGCTGACCACCAAGCCACGGGCAATGAACTATGCGCTGAACTTCTGCCGCGGCGAGATCATCGGGGTCTGGGACGCTGAGGACGCGCCGCAGGAAGACCAGCTGGACAGGGTTGCGCAAGCCTTTGCACGCGCCGGACCCAAGACCGCCTGTTTCCAAGGCGTGCTCGACTATTACAACCCGCGCACCAACTGGATTTCCCGCTGTTTCACCCTGGAATACGGCAGCTGGTTCCGCATCGTGCTGCAGGGCATTGCCCGGCTGGGCCTGGTGGTGCCACTAGGCGGCACCACGATGTTCATCCGGCGCCAGGTACTGGAGGAACTGGGCGGCTGGGACGCCCACAACGTGACCGAAGACGCCGATCTAGGTGTCCGCCTTTACCGCGCGGGCTACCGCACCACGATGCTGCCCAGCACCACCTTCGAGGAGGCCAATTGCCGCCCTTGGCCCTGGGTCAAGCAGCGTTCGCGCTGGCTCAAGGGCTTCATGGTGACCTATCTGGTGCATATGCGTCAGCCGCTGCGGCTGCTGGGGGATCTTGGCTGGAAGCGCTTTCTGGGCTACCAGGCCTTCTTTCTAGGCACGATCGGACAGTTTCTGTTCGCCCCGCTCTTGTGGAGCTTCTGGCTCGTCGCCCTTGGGCTGCCGCATCCCAGCACCGGAATGGTGACGCCGCAGCTGCTGAACCTGGCGGCTGCGGCGCTGGTGTTTTTTGAAGGCCTGGGCCTGGTGATAAGCGCCACCGCGGCCTTTGCCATGGGCCGTCCCTGGCTGGCCGCCTGGGCGCCTGCAATGATCCTTTATTTCCCGATGGGAGCGCTGGCGGTTGCCAAGGCCGCGCATGAGCTGCTTGCCCGCCCGTTTTTCTGGGACAAGACCGCGCATGGCGTCAAAACCGCCGCCAAGAGCACCCGCACAGGCCGCAAGTGCCGGCGGCTTATCCCCGGCCGCTGGCGTCCTCTTTCAGGCGGGTCATGAACGCCACCGAGATATGCTCTTTCAGGGCTGCACCCGCTGCATCCTCGTCGCGGCGGCTGATCGCATCGACAATGCCCTTATGCTCGGACTGGGCGATTTCGCTGCGCCCCTCGGCCGCCAGCGAGGTAGTGGCCATCAGCGCCATGGTCCGGTGCACCAGGTCCAGCTGCTGCACCAGGTAGCGGTTGTGCGAGGCCAGATGGATCTGCTCGTGAAAGCGGCGGTTGGCCTTGGACAGTTCTGTCGGATTATCGATGAGCGCGTCATCCGCCTCAACCATATCTTTCAGCACCTTGATCTCTTCCTCGGTGGCATGGCGCGCCGCCAGCCGTGCCGCCAGCCCCTCCAGCTCGCGCCGCACCACATAGAGTTCAGCCATCTGGTTGTGGTCCAGCGAGGCCACAATCAAGGAACGTCCGTCCCGCTCCAATAGCGATTGCGTCTCCAGCCGCTGCAGCGCCTCGCGGATCGGCGTACGCGAGACGCCAAAGCGCTCCGCCAGATCGCTTTCCACCAGCCTGTCGCCGGGCTTGTACACGCCGACGTCAATCGCCTCGAGGATCAGCGCATAGGCATCTTTCTGGTTGCTGCGGCTCATGGTCTTTCCTGTCTTGCTGGATCAGACCATCTCTACAGCCCGCGCGGCGGCATTCAACCCTGATGGCGCCAACGTGCTGAAAACCCGCAGGCAAAATGCGCTTTTGATTGCGAATCCGCCGCCTGCGCCCTACTGCGGGCACATGCCCAAGCAATCCTTCTCCCATGTCACCCAATGGGTGTTCGACCTCGACAACACGCTGTACCACCCGTCGGCGCGGCTGTTCGACCAGATAGAGGTCAAGATGACGGCCTACGTGATGGACGCCCTGGGGGTGGAAAAGGCCGAAGCCGACCGCCTGCGCGGCCATTACTGGCGCGAGCACGGCACCACTCTCGCAGGGCTGATGCGAGAGCATGATCTGGATCCCGATCCCTATCTGGTCGCAGTGCACGACATCTCGATGGACCACCTGGAAAAGGATGCGCCCCTGGCCGATGCTATCCGCAACCTGCCGGGCAAGAAGATCGTCTACACCAACGGCTCCGCGCCTTATGCCGAGCGGGTGCTGGCCGCCCGCGGGCTGTCCGGCCTGTTTGACGGCGTCTTTGGTGTCGAAAACGCGGACTACCACCCCAAGCCGGAGCGCCGCGCCTTTGACAAGGTGTTTGCCCTGGCCGGTGTGGTGCCAAGCCAGGCGGCGATGTTCGAGGACGACCCCCGCAACCTGGCCGCGCCCCATGAAATGGGCATGCGCACAGTGCATGTGGCGCCTGAGCCTGTGGCCGCGGAGCACATCCACCATCACTCAGATGATCTGGCCGGTTTCCTGGCAAAACTGATCTGATCAATCCGCCTTCCCGGGCCGCATTCCGATGCCGGTTGCCGCATTCCGGATTGTGCACAAAGGCATGCCGGCATTTCTTCGCACCTGCGGCGAAATGCACCTGTTTGCTGCATCTTTTCCTCCCTATATGCGCCGCGGAAACCGACGAATTGGAGCCTCGACATGGCCGCATATGCCCTCCCCGCACAGCTGACGATCTGGCAGCGCATCCTCTTTGCCATCCCCGTCCTGGGCCGGGTCATGAAAGAGGTCGCCTACGGCCCCGAGGAGAACCTCTATTACGCGCTGGCCACCTTGGTCAGCGCCTGGGGTTGTTCGATCCTGCTGTTCGGCATTCCCGGCCTTTACATCCCGGCGCTCTGCCTGGTGCCGGTGATGTTCATCCTGCTGATCACCATCACCCGCGGCTAAAGGCCGTATCTGCCGGTATCGGCTTGTCTTCCCCCCGCTCGCAGGCCTATCTCTGGGCCAAGAGACGGAGGGCTGAGATATGGCCGAAACCTGCGACATCCTGATTTCCGGCGGCGGCATTGCGGGACTGACCGCAGCCGCCGCTTTTGCGTCCCAAGGCTTCAGCGTAATCTGCGCTGACCCGGCCCCGCCGGTGACCGAGCGCGACGCCGAAGGCTCCGACCTGCGCACGACTGCCTTTCTGCAGCCTGCACAGGCCCTGCTGGAGCGCTGCGGCATCTGGGCCCGGCTGGCGGACCACGCCGCCCCCTTGCAGATCATGCGCATTGTCGACGCCGGCGGCGTCCGCCCCGAGCCGCGCGTGGTCAAGGACTTCAACGCCGCCGATATCTCGGACCAGCCCTTTGGCTGGAACCTGCCCAACTGGCTTTTGCGGCGCGAGATGATTGCCCGGCTGGCAGAGCTGCCCAATGTCGACCTGCGCTTTGGCACCGGCACCGCGGCCCTGTTCACCCGCACCGATGAGGCACGCGTCTCTCTCAGCGACGGCAGCCAGGTGACGGCAAAACTGGTAGTGGCCTGCGACGGCCGCAACTCGCCAATGCGCGAGGCTGCGGGGATCCCGGTCAAGACCACCCGTTACGGCCAGAAGGCGCTGGCCTTTGCCGTCACCCATCCGGTACCGCATGAAAACGTCTCGACCGAGATCCACCGCTCCGGCGGCCCCTTCACCCTCGTGCCGCTGCCGGACTACCAGGGCCAGCCGTCCTCGGCGATTGTCTGGATGGAGCGCGGCCCTAAGGCACAGGAGCTGCTGAACCTTGCACCTGAGGCCTTTGAGGCCGCCATGACCCGGCGCAGCTGCGGGCTGTTCGGCGATCTGAAACTGGCCTCGCGCCGCACCATCTGGCCGATCATCAGCCAGTCTGCCCAGCGCCTGAATGGCGAACGCCTGGCGCTGATGGCAGAAGCCGCCCATGTGGTGCCGCCGATCGGCGCCCAAGGCCTCAACATGTCATTGGGTGATCTGCGCAGCCTGCTGGAACTGGCCGAAGCCCACCCCGAAGGCCTGGGCGACAGGCAGATGCTGGCGGCCTATCACAAGGCCCGCCACAACGAGATCATGCTGCGGGTGAAGGGCATCGACCTGCTAAACCGCACCTCCATGCTGGCCCCGCGTCCCCTGCGCGACCTGCGCGCCTTTGGCCTCAACGCGCTTTACTCGCTGGCCCCGGTGCGCAAGACGCTGATGCAAATGGGCCTGGGCGTGAAATAACATGCAGGCAGCCGGACGCTTCGTCAAAGGCCACTGGCAGCTCCTCTGCCTGACACTGGCGATTGCCGCCCTCTGGCAAACCCAGGCGCTCCTGCCGCTGCGCATTCTGACCGTGTTCCTGCACGAGCTGTCCCACGCAGCTGCCACCCTGCTCACTGGCGGCGAAGTCGTCAGCCTCACCATCGACCCGCGCGAAGGCGGCATGGTGGTGTCCCGCGGCGGCAGCCGATTTCTGGGACTCACCGCAGGCTACACCGGGTCACTGCTGATTGGCGCCGCGCTCTTTGTCATTGCCCTGCGCACTGATTGGGACCGAAAGGTGCTAGCCTTGTTCGGCGCCCTTACCCTGGCAGTCGCCGCCTTTTACATCCGGGACCTTTTCGCACTTGGCTTCACGCTCGCGGCGGGCGCCCTGATGCTGGCCGCATCACGCTACCTCAGCCTCAACATCAACGACATGATCCTGCGGGTGATCGGCATCAGCAGCATGATATACGCGCCGCTCGACATCTGGGACGATACCATTGCGCGCTCCCACCTGCGCTCGGACGCACGGATGATGGCCGAAGAGTTCGGCGGTGCAACAATGCTGTGGGGAGGTATCTGGCTGGCGGTCAGCCTCGGGGTGATCTGGCTCACCCTGCGCCATGGGCTGGGCCGCACAAGCAATATCCCCTTGCGCAGCCCAATCCGGTTTTTGCGTTAAAGCACCTGATCCACAACGCCCTTCAGACGCGCGATGGTGGCATCCACGTCGTAGAGCTTGTCGAGGCCAAAGAGGCCCAGGCGGAAGGTGCGGAAATCCGCAGGCTCGTCGCACTGCAGCGGCACGCCCGCTGCAATCTGGGTGCCCAGCGCCAGGAACTTCTTGCCGTTCTGCACGTCCGGATCAGAAGTGTAGCTGACCACCACGCCCGGCGCGCCAAAACCGTCCGCCGCAACCGAAGTGATGCCTTTCTCTTTCAGCATCGCCCGCACGCCGTTGCCCAGCGCCCATTGCGCATCGCGCAGCTTATCGAACCCGTATTCCTTGGTTTCCAGCATGGTGTCGCGGAAGGCCTTCAGCGCATCGGTCGGCATGGTGGCGTGATAGGCATGGCCGCCGTCCTCATAGGCCTTCATAATGGTGCGCCACTGTTTCAGGTTGATGGCAAAGCTGTCGGAAGTGGTCTCTTCCAACTGCGCCAGCGCACGCTCCGAGAACATAACCAGGCCCGCGGACGGCGAGGCGCTCCAGCCCTTCTGCGGGGCGGAGATCAGCACGTCGACGCCGGTGGCCTTCATGTCGATCCAGGCGCAGCCCGAGGCAATGCAGTCCAGCACCATCAGTGCGCCGACTTCATGTGCCGCTGCGGCCATCGCGGTCACATAATCGTCCGGCAGGAACACGCCGGCCGCGGTTTCCACATGCGGGGCAAAGACGATGTCCGGCTTCTGCTCCTTGATCGCGGCAACCACGTCGGCAATCGGCGCAGGCTCAAACGGCGAGGCGCTTTCGTTGCCGGTGCGGCGCGCCTTCATCACGGTCGAGGAGGCCGTGAAGCCGCCGGCCTCGAAAATCTGGCTCCAGCGGTAGGAGAACCAGCCGTTGCGCACCACCAGCGCATTGGCGCCGCGCGCAAACTGGCGCGCCACGGCTTCCATCGCATAGGTCCCGCCACCGGGCACCAACGCCACGGCCTCAGCATTGTAGACCTCTTTCAGCATCCCATTGATGTCCAGCATCACCTGCTGGAAGGTCTTGGACATGTGGTTCAGCGAGCGGTCGGTGAAAACCACCGAAAATTCATCCAGACCCTGCGGGTCGACGGTCTCGAGCAGTGCCATCTTGGCCTCCCTTAAATTCCTCATCAAACGGCTAGCCGGTGCCGCGCGGTTTGGCAAAGCCTACCGTGGCATACATTCGGCAGCTGCCTTCCGAAGGGCGATACTGGCGAAGGCACGGATAAAAGACAGCCCATGGGCGACAGAAAGCAGGTGATTTTGCGCCAAGGGTGTTTCGCATCGGAAACAAGCGTCAGCCCAATGGCCCCGGCCGGCGCTCCTCGCTCAGCAGCACATTCGCCTCAACGTTCCCTACCCCAGGCAGAGTCATCACCCGGCGGCGCAGCACACGTTCGAAATCGGAAATGTCCCGTGCGGTCACCCGCAGGCGGTAGTCATACATGCCCAGCACATGCTCCACCGTCTGTACTTCGGGGATAGCCGACACCGCGCGTTCGAAATCCTCCAGCGAGACCCGCCCCTTGGTGGCCAGTTTCACCCCCAGAAAGACGGTCACGCCAAAGCCCAGCTTTTCCTTGTCGAGATCCAGCCTGCGGCCCGCGATGATGCCCGCCTCCTGCAACCGCTTTATCCGCCGCCAGGTGGCGGGCTGGCTCAGCCCCAGCTGCCGCCCCAAAGCGCCTGCCGACAGAGCCGCATCCTCGGACAGGGCGCGAAGAATGGCAAAATCCAGATCATCCAGCGCGCTCATAACTTACTGTCCGATGCCGACATCCATTGCCTGAACTCTGTTTCGACTTCAGGCACCATACGGCTGTCTTCCAAAACAATGTCAAAGCCGCCGTCGTAGGGCGCAAATACGCGCCCGGAAACGGGGTCGAACCAAACCGCCCTTTCCCTGTCTTCTGCAATTTCGCTCAGGAGCTCATCAAAGCGGCCAGGCCCCCATACTGTTTTAGCAGCGAATACTTCGACTCGTGTTTGCTCTTCGAAGTATTCGCTTTCGTCACTGGAGAACTCAAAACGCAATGGGGAGGACACTCCCGGCAGAGCTTTCGAGGCGCGCCTTAGCTCATCCACATAGTGTATGTCGCAATCCGCCAACCAAACTTCCTGTCCCGGTTCAAACAGAAACCCGGCGATTGCATTTGCTCGGTCCAGGATGGTCTGGCCTTCGGCTTGCGTCTCGGCATAGCGCTTGGACTCAGGAAGCGCGTGAAACCGTGTCCACAACTCCGAGCGAAAGGCGCGAAGCATATGGCCAAGCGGAGGGACTTCTGGATATATCATCTTCCAATCGCCGCGAAAGCTTTCCCCAATCATACCGGCAGCACCTCGTCCGACTTGATCCGCGCCACATGCATCAGCGCTTCGATGTCAGTGATATGCGGCAGGTTCAGAATGGCGGCGCGGTAGATCTGCTGGTAATGCGGCATATCCCTCGCAATGACTGAGAGCCGCACATCGACCTGCCCCAGAAAGGTCTGGATCTCGATCACTTCGGCAATGGTGCGGGCAGCCTCGATGAACTCGTCAAAGGCGCGCGGGTTGGTCTTGTCCAGCGTCACCCGCAAGGAGACCTCGACCTCATACCCCAAGGCGCGCCAGTCGATCACCGCGCGCTGGCCCAGGATCACGCCGCCCTCGCGCAGCTTCTCCAGCCGCCGCGACAGGCGCGAGGCCGTCATGCCCAGCCGTTCAGCCAGATCCGGAATCGATTGCTCCGGATCACTTTGCAGGTGGCGCAGAATGCGCCGGTCGAGGTCATCAAGCATGATTTAATCACTATCACGCAAATTCACGAATGACCATCGCAAAGAAATCGCCTCAATTATGCAAAACGGCAATCGCTTTCCTGCCCCGCATCCCTATGATGCCTTCAAACACCAAACGAAAGGACGTGGATCATGCGCGTTTATTACGACCGCGATTGCGATGTGAACCTGATCAAGGACAAGAAAGTGGCCATCCTGGGCTATGGCTCCCAGGGCCACGCCCACGCGCTGAACCTGCGCGACTCCGGTGCCAAGAACCTTGTCGTTGCTCTGCGCGAAGGCTCCCCCTCCGCCAAGAAAGCCGAAGGCGAAGGCCTGCAGGTCATGGGCATCGCAGAAGCGGCAGCCTGGTGCGACGTGATCATGTTCACCATGCCCGACGAACTGCAGGCAGAGACCTACAAGAAATACGTCCACGACAACATCCGTCCGGGCGCAGCCATCGCATTCGCCCACGGCCTGAACGTGCACTTCGGCCTGATCGAGCCGAAAGAAGGCGTCGACGTCATCATGATGGCGCCCAAGGGCCCGGGCCACACCGTGCGCGGCGAATACACCAAAGGCGGCGGCGTGCCCTGCCTGGTTGCGGTTCACACCGACGCCACCGGCAAAGCGCTGGAAACCGGCCTGTCCTACTGCTCCGCCATCGGCGGCGGCCGCTCGGGCATCATCGAAACCAACTTCCGCGAAGAATGCGAAACCGACCTGTTCGGCGAGCAGGCAGTTCTCTGCGGAGGCCTGGTTGAGCTGATCCGCTGCGGGTTCGAGACCCTGGTCGAAGCCGGCTACGCACCGGAAATGGCCTACTTCGAGTGCCTGCACGAAGTGAAGCTGATCGTTGACCTGATCTATGAAGGCGGCATCGCCAACATGGACTACTCGATCTCCAACACTGCCGAGTACGGCCAGTACGTCACCGGCCCGCGCATCCTGAAGTACGACGAAACCAAAGCCCGCATGAAGGCGGTTCTGGAAGACATCCAGCAGGGCAAATTCGTGCGCGACTTCATGCTGGAGAACCAGGTTGGCCAGCCGACCCTGAAAGCCTCCCGCCGCGCCAACGACGAGCACCTGATCGAAGAGACCGGCGCCAAGCTGCGCGGCATGATGCCCTGGATCTCGGCCGGCAAGATGGTCGACAAAGAGAAGAACTAAGGCGCCCGTGGAGTTTTCCGCAGCCTTTTCCTCTGCAGGGCGCTCCATATTGGAGCGCCCTTTTTCTTCAGAAAGCCATTCAATGACCCTGCCGCCCGGCCGACAGGCCGGGCCGCGCCCGACCCTCCCCACGGGAGGGCGCTTCACCCCCTGCCAGGGTCAGGCGCCGCCCTCCGCATTTGACAGAAACGATGCAGTTAACCCAGCCAAGCATGGAGTGCTGCCAGAGAATGAGGTGACCCCATGCCAGACACCCCCGGCGCCGCCAATTGGGCCAAGCTTCTGTTCCTCGGTGTGATCTGGGGCGCTTCCTTCATGGCGGTATCGCTGGCACTGCGGGGCTTTCCTCCGATGACCATCGCCGCGCTGCGGATTTCCATCGGTGCGCTGTGCCTCCTGGGTGTGGTCAAGACCATGGGCATCGCCCTGCCTTCCCTGGGTTCCCGCGAGGGCCGGATCATCTGGGCTTGCGCGGCCGGAATGGGGTTATTCTCCAACGCCCTGCCCTTCACTCTGCTCAGCTGGGGCCAGACTTACGTGGCCAGCGGCTTTGCCGGGGTCTGCATGGCCGTCGTGCCGCTGTTTGTGCTGCCGCTGGCGCATGTGCTGGTGCCGGGTGAGAACATGACCCTGCGCCGCTCCATCAGTTTCCTGATCGGCTTTGCCGGCGTTATGGTGCTGATCGGGCTGGATGCCTTCCGCTCGGCCGGAACCGACTTTGAATCGCTGGCCCGCCTCGCCTGCCTTGGCGCCTCGCTCTGCTACGCCATCGGCTCGATCATCACCCGGCTCTGCCCGCAGGTGAACATGCTATCGCTTTCCGCCGCAGCCCTCCTGTGCGGAGCTGCCATGATGACGCCCGTTGCACTCTGGGCCGAAGGCGTGCCGGAACTGCCCGCCGTCCTGCCGCTGGGCGCCGTGATTTACCTCGGCCTGCTGCCAACAGCTCTCGCCCAAGTGCTGCTGGTCCAAGTCGCCCGCAGCGCCGGCCCTGCATTCCTGTCTACCGTGAACTACCAGGTGCCGGTCTGGTCGGTGGTGTTCGGCGCAGCCCTGCTCGGAGAAACCCTGCCGCCGCAGCTGTTTGCCGCCCTGGCGCTGATCCTCGGCGGCCTCCTCCTCAGCCGCAGCCGCCGCCCGCGCACTGCCTGAGAGCAAACACTTCGGTCGGTAACAAAGCAATTGCCATTGACCCCGCCCGCCCAGCGGGGTCTTGTCGCGCGGTGAACCGGCACGAGGGACCCATGCCTGATATCGCTCCGCGCTACTGGCTGATGATTGCCACCCTGGGCTTTGTCTGGGGCGCCACCTTTCTGCTGATCAAGCTGGCACTGGACGGCTTCACCCCGTTCTGGCTGGCGGCCGGGCGGATCGGCTTCGCCGCGCTGCTCTTGTACGCGGTCTGGGGCTGGCGCGGATTCAAGCTGTTCAAGGGTGAGGCCAGCTGGACGCCGCTGATCCTGGTAGGCATCATGAGCACCGCCCTGCCCTTCATGCTGATCTCCTGGGGCCAGCAGCATGTCTCCTCGGGCTTTACCGGTGTCAGCATGGCGGCGATCCCGCTGATGGTACTGCCCTTAGCGCATTTTTTCGTGCCTGGCGAGCAGATAACCCTGCGCCGCTTGATTGGCTTTTGCATCGGCTTTGCAGGCGTTGCGCTGCTGATCGGCGGCAAGGCGTTTGAGAGCAGCGGCGCGGAGCTGGAAGCCTACGGCCGCGCCGCCTGCCTATCGGCAGCGGCCTGCTATTCCATCAGCTCAATCCTGACCCGGCGCCTGCCGCCGGCGGACCCGGTGGGGCTGGCGGCCACCTTCCTAGTGATCGGCTGCTTCATCATCTTCCCGGCCGCCTGGCTCACCGAAGGCCCGCCGGTGATGCCGGATACTAAAACATTGCTGATAGCTGCCATCCTCGGGCTGATCCCGACCGCCGCCGCCAACCTGTTGCGCGTCATCGTGGTGCGCGAGGCCGGCCCCACTTTTATGACCCTCACCAATTACCAGGTGCCGGTCTGGGCGGTGGTGCTGGGCGCCGTCTTCCTCGGCGAAGAGCTGCCGCCTTCGATGCTGCTGGCGATGGTGATGATCCTGGGCGGCCTCGGCCTCAGCCAGTTCGGCAAGCTGAGGCGCCTGTTTGGCAAAGGGGGCTGAGCCCCCGGTTTTTATTCCGCGACGGCAGCCTCAACCGCGGCCACAACGCTGTCGACTGCCAGGGTCATCAGCCCGGCGTCTTCGCATTCCGCCATCACCCGCACCAAAGGCTCGGTTCCGGATTTGCGGATCAAAAGCCGCCCCTGGCCGTCCAGCATCTTTTCAGCCGCGGCAATCGCCTCCTGCACGCCGGCATCTTCCAGCGGCACCTGGCCCGCTTGAAAGCGCACATTGCGCAGCCGCTGCGGCACGGTTTCGAACTGATGCGCCAGGTCCGAGGCCTTTTTGCCGGTCTGCACCATCTCAGCCAGGAAATGCAGCCCCGCCATCAGCCCGTCGCCGGTGGTGGCGTAGTCGCTCATCACGATATGGCCGGATTGTTCGCCGCCCAGGTTGAAACCGCCCTCGCGCATCCGCTCGACCACATAACGGTCGCCGACCGAAGTGCGCTCCAGCCCCAGCCCCTTGCTCTCCAGAAAACGCTCCAGCCCCAGGTTCGACATCACCGTCGCCACCAGTGCGCCACCGGCCAGCTGGCCCTGCTCGGCCCAGCGGCTCGCCAGCAGCGCCATCAGCTGGTCGCCATCGGCCACGGTGCCGGTCTCGTCGATCAGGATCACACGATCAGCATCGCCATCCAGGCAGATGCCCACATGGGCGCCATGCGCCACTACGGCCTCTGCTGCCGTCTGCGGCTGGGTGGAGCCGCAGCCGCGGTTGATATTCAAACCGTCCGGCGCTACCCCGATCGGGATCACATCGGCGCCCAGCTCCCACAGGATCTCCGGAGCGGTCCGGTGTGCCGCACCGTTGGCGCAGTCGATCACCACTTTCAGCCCGTTGAGGCGCAGGTTGCGCGGCAGCGAGCTTTTGACCCGCTCGCCATAACGGAAGCGGGCATCGTCGATCCGCTTGGCGCGGCCGATGTTGGCAGATTGCGCGGGCTCCACGCCCGCGTCGATCAGCGCCTCGATCTCCATCTCGGCGCTGTCCGACAGTTTAAAACCATCGGGACCGAAGAACTTGATGCCGTTGTCCTCGGAGGGGTTGTGGCTGGCCGAGATCATCACACCGAGATCCGCCCGCATCGAGCGGGTCATCAGTCCCACCGCCGGAGTCGGCACCGGTCCCATCAGCAGCACGTTCATGCCGGTCGAGGTCAGCCCCGCCGTCAGGGCGTTTTCAAACATATAGCCGGACAGCCGGGTATCCTTGCCGATCACCACTCGGTGCACACCGGTGGCATCACGCCGGAAATAGCGGCCCACAGCCGCGCCGATGCGCAACGCCATCTCCGCGGTCATAGGATGAATATTGGCGGTGCCGCGCACGCCATCGGTACCAAAAAGTTTACGCATTATAGTTTTCCTGCCAAAAGCCTCAGCGGACAGCCTGCCAAAGGCGCAGCGCCTGAACCGTCTCGGCGACGTCATGCACCCGCAGGAATTGCACGCCTTGCGCCAGCGCCGCAAGCCCTACTGCAATCGAACCCGGCGCCCTTGCATCAGCGCGCGGCTCATTGCCGATCTTGCCGATGAACCCCTTGCGGGACACCCCCAGCAAGATAGGGCAGCCCAGCCCATGGAACAGGCTGAGATTGCGCAGAAGCGTCAGGTTGTGCTCCTGGGTCTTGCCAAAGCCGATGCCGGGGTCGATCACGATCTGCTCGCGGATCACGCCGATGGCCTCCAGCCGGTCGATCTGCTCGCTCAGGAAGTCAAAAACGTCCAGCAGCACATTGGCGTAGTGCGGGTCATCCTGCATGGTCGCGGGATCGCCCTGTGCATGCATGATGCAGACCGGCACGCTGGCCTGCGCCGCCAGCGGTGCCAGTGCCGGATCAAAGGTAAAGCCCGATACGTCGTTGAGCAGGTTTGCCCCGGCCTCCAGCGCCTCCATCCCGACATTGGCCTTACGGGTGTCGATGGAGACCGGAACCGGGCTGGCTGCGCGGATCGCTGCAATCACCGGAGCCGTGCGGGTGATTTCCTCGGCTTCGTCCACTTCCTCGGCACCGGGACGGGTGGATTCACCGCCCACATCAATGATCGTGGCGCCCTCAGATACCATCTGCAGCGCCGCGGCCTTGCCGGCCTCGGCGCCCGCATACTTGCCGCCATCCGAGAAGCTGTCCGGCGTCACGTTCAGAATGCCCATGATCTGCGGCTGGGTCATGTCCAGCCCGGCAATCGAAGCGCGGCGTGCGCTCAGGCGGCGGCGTTCGGCCTCGGGCACAAAGCCGACCGGAGCCACCCGCGGCGGCGCCTCGCGGCTTAAAATCTCGACTTCAGTGAACCACAGGGCACTGCCCGCCAGAGAGACGGCGCCTTCGGGGCGCGCCTCGCCATGTCGAACCAACGGCCGGTAATATGTCACAGTTGTGCTTGCTCCACGCTGACGGCCCGCAAGGGGACACCGGGATTATCAGGCAAATCCCCGCCAAGCACAATCATTTCACCTGCTTCAAAGGTCGCCGCAAACCAGGCCGCGAGGGCAACCGTATCCGACGGCGGCGCCGAGGGCCCGTCGACCGCGTCCAGCACGATCTTGGAGGGCGCCCAGACGCAAATCTGGCCGTTCTTCATCGCCCAGTCCAGCTCGGTCCGGGTCGAGACCACCACACAGCGGTCGTCCTTGGCAGCCAGGCGCCAGGCGTTCTGTTCGATCGCCAACAGATCAATGCGGCGCTGAGTCCATTTGTGCCCGGTTTGCGGCACCTGCAGCGGATGCGCCTCGGTGCACAGGATCAAGGGCCGCTGACGGCACTGCATCTGGTCGATCCAGCCCGCCAGGTTGCCGCTGTCGATCGCCGCGTTGGACAGATACATCAGCCGCGGATGCGGGCGCTCTTCCTCGTCCACCGAATGAGTCAGCTGATCCTTGGAGCGCACCACTTCGACGCCCAGCGCGCCGGGGCCGCGGTCCAGCTTCTCGATCCGAACAAAGGCGCGTACTGCCTGATGCTCCAGCAGAATCCGCTCAGCCACGCGTTCGGCCAGGGTCTCCAAGAGGTTCAGCCTCTCGGCGGCCAGCTCATGAGCAATCGCCTCGGTCAGCTTGTCGTAGGACAGAATCCGGTCAACGTCGTCGTCCAGGTCCTTGGGCAGAGGTGCGATTTCAACCACCACATTGAAACTGATCCGCTGGGTGGAGCCGCGCTCAGCCTGGAAGGCGCCGATCTCAACCTCGACCGTGTGGTCACGCAGGGAGATACGGTCCAGCGGGCCCGGTGCAGCAGTGGCCATCGAACGCTCGGAGGGATGCGCAAAGGCAAGGCGGATTTCAGAGGGCATGGGAAAACGGGCCTTTGGCTGGCTGGTCGGGTGATGGGACCCAACGATAGACTTTCGGCGCCTTCATAACAGGGCCGCAAACGCCACGCCAGTATCCGAAAGCGGCACCCGGGTGCCGCCTTCAGGCAATCAGTTGCTGAGCGCCGTCTGGTAGCGATCGTCCCGGTAGAACAGATGCACACCGATGCGCGTGGTGTTTGTGAAGGTCCGGCTCCAGCGCGGCTTCACCGCCGTGGTGTGGTAGTAGGTTGCACCTTCTGTCAGCTCGGTCTTGAGCCCGTCCAGCGCCGCCCGGGCCACCTTTGCCACGCGCTGATACGCCTTTTTCTCGTGCACCACTTCCTTGTGGCCGTCACAGGTGTAGGTGAACTGGCACTGGTACTTGCGACCGGTCCCCTGCTTGATCACGCCGCACAGCGTGTTCGGGAACTGCGCGCTCCTGACCCGGTTCAGGATCACTTCCGCCACCGCGAACTGGCCCTTCACCGTCTCACCGCGCGCCTCGAAATACAGCGCCTCGGCCAGGCAAGCGAATTGCTCGTCGCCTTTGGCTTCCGGCTGGGCATCCAGCCAGGCGTTGCTGTATTCCACTTGCGCCTGTGTCTTGCGGTTTTTGAAAGGATTGGAGCGGAACCCGAAGAATCCGCTGAATTTCCGCGCTGGCACTGCACTCAAACTGGCCTGCTCGCGCTCGATCAGCGCATCCAGACCGGTTTCGGCAGCAACACTCTTACCCATCGTGATGGTGGCAGCCATCACGGCAATCATAGTCAACAATTTCATTCAGGGTTCCCCCGTCCTAGCAGCTTGCGCCTAGTTCCCCTGGCACATGCGATCGCACCCCATAATGGAAATGGTACGAAACGTCCAGCTTTCCAGCCGGATCCGCAAATCAGGCGACACCACCTAGGCGGCCGGTGTTACCCCGGCCGCGGCTGGATGCTCCGAATTTTCTTAATATTTAGTATAGGTTGGAGCGATCTGCCCCGTTTTGCCAGCGATTGCAAGCTGTGCGGCAGCAAGCCGCGCCACCGGAACCCGGAAAGGCGAGCAAGAGACGTAATCAAACCCTGCATCCCGGCAGAAAGCAATCGATTCGGGGTTGCCGCCGTGCTCGCCGCAGATCGACAGGGTGATGTCGCTGTTCTCTGCCCGGCCGCGCTGCACACCCAGCTTCAATAACTCGCCAACCCCGTCGGTATCCAGCACATGAAACGGATCCTCGGGGAAAACCCCCTGGTTCACGTACTGCGACATGAACCGGCCGGCATCGTCGCGCGACAACCCATAAGCCATCTGGGTGAGGTCGTTGGTACCAAAGCTGAGGAAGGCCGTATGCGGGGAAATCTCTCCCGCCCGCAGTGCCGCCCGCGGTGTTTCCACCATGACGCCCAGCCGGTAGGTGAACTCCTCGCCGCGTTCCGACTTTACCGCCGCGGCCACTGCATCGATGCGGGCCTTCACCAGTTCCACTTCGCGTTTGGCCGAGACGAGCGGAATCATGATCTCGGGCACCACTGGCTCGCCCTCCTGCGAGGCCTCCAGCGTCGCCTCGAAAATCGCCCGAGCCTGCATGTCGTAGATTTCCGGCACCGTGACTCCCAGCCGCACGCCGCGCAGGCCCAGCATCGGGTTGTACTCGCCCATCTCCTCGACCCGGCGGGTCACATCGCTGACCGGAATGCCCAGCGCCTCTGACAGCTCACGCTGGCCGGTCTTGGTGGCGGGCAGGAATTCGTGCAATGGCGGGTCAAACAGGCGGATGCAGACCGGCATGCCTTCCATAATCCGGAACAGCTCCCGGAAATCGTCGCGCTGCATCGGCAGCAGGCGTTCCAGCACCGCTTCCCGCCCTGACGGCGTCTCGGCAAAGATCATCTCCCGCATCACCGTCAGACGGCCGGGTTCAAAGAACATATGCTCGGTGCGGCACAAGCCGATGCCCTTGGCGTTGAATTTCCGCGCGGTTTCAGCATCTTCCGGAGTGTCGGCATTGGCGCGGATATCAATGTCGCGCACTTCGTCCGCCCAGGTCAGAATGGTCTGCAAGGCGCCATCCTGCGCCGCCTCCAGCATCTCCGGCTGGCCCGCCAGCACCTCGCCGCTGCTGCCATCAATGGTGATGGTATCGCCTGCCTTGAATATCCGGCCGTCCTCGGCGCCCAGCATCTTGCGCTTGCTGTGGAATTTCAGGTTCGAGGCGCCAACAATGCAGGGAAGACCCAGCCCGCGGCCGATCACCGCCGCGTGGCTGGTCATGCCGCCCTTCTCGGTCAGCACACCTGCCGCCGCGTGCATGCCGCGCACATCTTCCGGCGAGGTCTCCCGGCGCACCAGGATGCAAGCCTCGCCGCGCGCGGCACTGGCCTGCGCTTCGGCGGCAGTGAAGACCAGTTTGCCGGTGGCCGCACCGGGGCTTGCGGCAATGCCGCAGCCGATGACATCGCGATCCGCATCCGGCGCCACCTGCCGGTGCAAAAGCTCGTTCAGCATATGCGCATCAAGCCGCATCAGCGCTTCTTCCTGCGGGATGATGCCATCCTCGGCCAGCGCCACCGCAATCCGCACCGCTGCCCGCGCCGACCGCGCCACCCGCACCCCGTCCAGGATATGAACCCGGCCGTTTTCGATGACAAACTCGACCTGCATCTCCTCGCGCAGCCGCTGCCGCATCAGCGCCGCGTGGGTTTTCAGATCGGCAAAAGCCTCCGGCGCCACATCCTCCAGCGACGGTCCCCGGTCGTCCTTCCCCAGGTAGAGCGCCTTAGTGCCCGCCCCCAGCGCATCGCGGCCCTGGCTCTGGCTCAGATAGCGCCCGGTCAGCTGCGGGCTGCCGGTGGCGGAGTTCACCAGCTGCAGCACGCCGGACCCGCATTCGCCCTGGCCGACACCGGGGATCATCTCCTGCACCACCAGCCCGAGGCCGGCATCTGCCGGCGCGCCCTTGGCCTGGCGCAACAACCGTGCCGAGGTCCCCTCCCAGGCCCGCGCCATCGAGCGCAGCACCGCCGCCAGCTGCTCGCCCGGGTCCTGCGGGAAATGCTCATCCGTTTCCGCCTCGTAGGCGTGCAGGATCTCGGTCAGCGCATCCGGCCCGCCATCCTCGACATCGTCGAACACATCCGGATCCAGCCGCGCCACATGCACCGCATAAGATTGCACAAACCGCAGGTACAGCGCCGCTGCCGCATCACGCCCCAGGCTGTCGCACAGGTCCACATACCGGGCGTCGTTCATACCGATGTTCAGGATTGCCCCCGGCCCGCCCCAATCAGGATCTTCCGAAGACGGCCGCACGCACAGCAGCGCATCCGTGTCGAATTCGCCCAGCACCGCGGACAGGTCCGGCATCTGCCCTTCGGCAATCGCATGCACCGCATCAAAGGACAGCGCCACCGTGCGCGGTACCGGCAGGTCCAGCCGCACCAGCCGCTGCAGGCATTTCGCCCGGCCGCCATGAGAGGCTGTGGCAATCGGCGCGGTCGAAGTGATCAGCGAGGCCGGCGGGGTCTGTACGAAATCTTTCTGCACTGCAGCACGTCTCCTTTGCCTGTCACCATAAGGGGATGGGGAGTTCGCGCAAGGGTCTTGTAACAAGTTGCTGACGCTTGTTCGCGGGCCGGCAAAAGAATACCGGCCTTTCCTGGCGGAAAGGCCGGTGCCTCCGGCGGGAGTATTTAAGACCAGAAAGAAGCAGCAGGGTCTCTGCTTACCCTTCCACCTTGGTGAGATCCGCGACCTGGCCGCAGACCTGGCGGATCTGGCTCAGCAGGTTCAGGCGGTTGCGGCGGACAATCTCGTTCTCCGCATTCACCTGCACCGCCTCAAAAAACGCATCGATGGGCGCACGCAGGGCGGCCATGCCCCGCATGGCTGCCGCGAAATCTTCGGCCTCGATGGCCGGAGAGATCGCATCCCCGCCCGCTGCAAGCGCATCGAACAGGGCCTTTTCGCTGTCGTCCTCGGCAAATTTGCGGTCGGCACCAAAGGAGTATTCGACCCCGTCCTTCTCCTCGGCCTGGCTGAGGATGTTGCTGGCGCGCTTGAAGCCCTGCAGCAGGTTTTCGCCATCACCGGTCTTCAGGAAATCCTCCAGCGCACGGGCGCGTTTGACCAGCAGGGTCAGATCGTCGCTGCCGTCCATCGCGATGCAGGCGTCGATCACGTCGTGACGGATGCCCTGATCGCGCAGGAAGACCTTCAGGCGGTCGTGGAAGAACGACAGAAGATCAGAAGAGGCAGACGCAGTCACTGCGATGGCGGCCTCCACTTGATGCGCCATGTCATGCACACGTTTCTTGGCGGCCTCCAGCTCCTCGCCTGTTGCGCCTTTCTCCGCAGCCTTGGCTTCCAGCAGTGCGCCCTGCCATTCAGCAAGTTTCAGCAGGGTCTGCAGTGCCGCCTCGAAACTTTCCTTCAGGTTCAGCCGCAGATCATTCTCCAATACCAGCCGGATCACCCCCAGCGCGGCGCGGCGGAGCGCATAAGGATCCTTGGAGCCCGTCGGCTTTTCATCAATCGCCCAGAAACCCGTCAGTTTATCCAGCTTCTCGGCCAGCGCCACCGCAACCGAAACCGGTTCTGACGGCACATCATCCGACGGGCCCAGCGGCGAGTAATGCTCCTCGCTCGCCTTGCCGATTTCAGCCGGCAGCTCTGCCGCATCCGCATAATAGCGGCCCATCAGCCCTTGCAGTTCCGGGAACTCGAACACCATCTCGGAGCAGAGGTCGCCCTTGCAGGCTTGCGCCGCCATCAGTGCCAGCGCAGGATCGGCGTCCACCTTGGACGCCAGTGCCTGCGCCAGAGCCGCGATGCGGTTGACCTGACCGCCGACAGAGCCCAGTTGCGCGTGGAAGGTCACACTCTCCAGTTTTTCCACCCACGGTTCAAAACCCTGCTCCCTCACCGTGCGCAGGTCGTTCTCCCAGAAGAATTTTGCGTCGGCCAGACGCGCCGAAAGCACCTTCTGATTGCCCGCCAAGATGGTCGCACCGTTGTCCGCAGTCTCGCGGTTGGCGACAGTGATGAAGCGCTCGATGCGCCCTGTCTTGGGGTTCCTCACCGAGAAGAACTTCTGGTGCTCCTTCATCGACGTCTGCAGCACCTCCGGCGGCAGCTCCAGGAACTCCTCGCCGATGGCGCCCATCAGCACCACCGGCCATTCGACCAGCCCTGCGACCTCGGCCAAGAGGCCCTTGTCCTCGACCACATCCAAGCCATTGGCAAAAGCCTGGTTGGTGGCTTCCTGCCAGATCGCCTCGGCCCGTTCGCGGGCGTCCAGCACCACATAGGCGCGCTTCAGCTTAGCAGAGTAGTCGTCAAAGCCAGTAACCGTAATCTCATCCGGCGCCATGAAACGGTGGCCGCGGGTAGTGTTGCCCGACTTGATGCCCTCGATGTCCATATCGACAATTGAAGCGCCTGCCTCATCCGACAGAATGCAAAGGATCGAGTGCAGCGGCCGTACCCAGCGCAAGGAACCCGCGCCCCAGCGCATGGACTTGGGCCAGGGGAAGTTGCGGATGGTGGCTTCCAGCACTTCGGCGATGATCTCCGCCGCCGGTCGGCCCGGCCTTTCGATCATCGCGAAATAAACCGCGCCCTTTGGGGTGTCGCGCTCTTCCAGCTGATCGCGGGTCAGGCCTGCACCGCGCAGAAAGCCCTCGATCGCCTTATCCGGCGCGCCGACCTTTGGGCCTTTGCGCTCTTCGCGGATGGTGGGGCTTTCTGCCAGCAGGCCGTCGACTGCCAGTGTCAGGCGGCGCGGAGTCGACAGCGCCGCTGCACCGGCATAAGTGAGGCCCGCCTCAACCAGACCGTCTGTCACGCGCTTTTTAAGGTCCTCTGCCGCACGCGCCTGCATGCGGGCAGGGATTTCCTCGGAAAACAGTTCAATCAGCAGATCAGGCATCAGATATCCTCACGGATGGCCGCGCAAAGGAGCGCAGCAGAATAATTGGAAAGATCGGGCGCGGCGAACAGGGTCATCAATTCCCTCCGCCTGCCTCAGGCCGGGGCGGGCATTCCTCGCCCACCACGGTGCCGTCGTAGGCTTTCTGGCCGCATTTGTTCAGCTCATGCCAGACATAGCCGCGGCCGTCGTCGGTGACCGCGACAATCCGGTCGACGCCGTAAGAGATATTCTTGACCGACAGGAACGACTTGGCCGAGCCGTCGGCCAGCCTGGCACCAATGGCGGCGGCATCAAAACAGTCGAACCAGGGCGGCGCATTGCGCGGCTCGACCTTGTCCGACAGGGTGAAGACCTGCGCCAGTTCATCCGGCGATACCTTGGTGGAGAAGCAGGCGCGGTAACGGATCGGCGAACTGCCGGCGTCAATCGCCTCAAAGTCCGCATAGGCCACCGGCTGCGCTTCGCCGCCGCCCAAAGGCACCAGCATCACGTCGCGGCCCGGCTGCAATTCAACCTCGTCGTAGAAGCCATAGACCTGCAGATAATACATCGCCCCGCCGGCCGCGAGGCCGGAGACGATCAGGATCAGAGCGAGGAACTTCCCCATAACGTGCTGTCCCTTGCTCAGGCTGCGCTGTCAGCTGCGTGGCCGCCGGCCTCGGTCAGCACAAAGGCGTCGGCGCACTGCTTGGCCAGGGCGCGGACGCGGCCGATGTAGGCCTGGCGCTCAGTGACCGAAATCACCCCGCGCGCGTCCAACAGGTTGAAGATGTGGGACGCCTTGATGCACTGGTCGTAAGCCGGATGCGCCATGATGATGCGCTTGCCGGTCTTCGGGTCCTGATGCTCCTGCGCCAGGATAGCGGCGCATTCGGCCTCGGCCTCCTCGAAATGGCGCAGCAGCACCTCGGTGTTGGCCACGTCAAAGTTCCAGCGGGCGTATTCTTCTTCGGTCTGCTTGAACACGTCGCCGTAGGTCAGCGGGATCAGCGCATCCGGGTCGTTGAAGGGCATGTCCATCACGTGGTCGACACCCAGCACATACATTGCCAGACGCTCCAGACCATAGGTCAGCTCGCCCGAAACAGGATGGCAGTCATGGCCGCCCACCTGCTGGAAATAGGTGAACTGGCTGACTTCCATACCGTCGCACCACACTTCCCAGCCCAAGCCCCAGGCGCCCAGGGTCGGGCTCTCCCAGTCATCCTCGACAAAACGGATGTCATGCAGCGCCATGTCGACGCCGATCGCCTCCAGCGAGCCCAGATACAGTTCCTGCAAATTGGGCGGCGAAGGTTTGATCAGCACCTGGTACTGGTAGTAATGCTGCAGCCGGTTCGGGTTCTCGCCATAGCGCCCGTCGGTCGGACGGCGCGAGGGCTGCACATAGGCTGCGGCCCAGGCCTTGGATCCCAGCGAGCGCAGCGTGGTCGCCGGGTGGAAGGTACCGGCGCCGACTTCCATGTCATAGGGCTGCATCACCGCGCAGCCTTTAGCGGCCCAGTAGTTCTGAAGCCTCAAAATAATCTCTTGGAAGGAGCGCGGCGCGCCGTTGGTCTGGGTCATCTCATATCCCTTTTGGGGTGCCGGCCTTTGCAGGCAGCCGGCGCAGCAATTGCGGGGATCTTCCTATGCAAGGCTATGGGCAGGGTCAACGCCCTGTCCGGCCCTGCACCCGGCGATCCTGCCCGCGCGCTGCTCACTATGGGCAACAAAATTGCACAAATGCGGCAACAGGTCGGGAATTCCCCCTGCGATCAGGAGTTCCATTTGCCGCCGCAAAATGCTTAATCTCCGCAGCAAAGAATAAGAGTTCGCTGGGATACGAGGCCCTGAAAATGAAAAAACTGTTTGCCGCTCTGGCCCTGCCGCTGATTGCGCTGGCCATTGCGTTCGCTGCGCCGGTTTCCGCGCAAAGCAGCCGCGATGCGGTCTGGATCCAGATCGCCGCCCGGCCGTCGCTGCGCGAGGCCGAAAATGAAGCCCGCGCCTTCGCCGCCCAGCTGCCCGATGTCTCGGGCTATGCGCTTGGCGGCGGCTGGTACGGGGTGGTGATCGGCCCCTACGCCCGCGAAGACGCTGAACGGGTGCTGCAGGTCTATCGGGCTGAGGGCCAGATCCCGCGCGACAGCTTCATCGCCTTCCGCCGCAATCTGCGCAGCCAGTTCTACCCGGTGGCAGCAGATGCCAGCCAGCCCGTGGAGCCGGCCCCTGCGCCGGCAGCCCCCGCAGCCTCGGGGCCGGAGCAGCAGGCCGCCATTCAAACCACCCTGCCCGATGAAACCCCGGCCCAGGCCCGGCGCAGCGAGCGCTCGCTGACGCGCGAACAGCGGATGGAACTGCAAGTGGCCCTGCAGGCGGCCGGTTTCTACAATTCCTCGATCGACGGCGCCTTCGGCCGCGGCACCCGCCGCTCGATGAGCGACTGGCAGACCGCCCGCGGCTTTGAGCCGACCGGCGTGCTGACAACCGCCCAGCGCCAGGTGCTGATGGATGAGTACAACGCACCGCTGATCTCGGCTGGCATGGCCCGGGTTGAAGACGTCAAGGCCGGCATCGCCCTGCAGATCCCCGCGGGCGAGGTGGGTTTTGACCGTTATGAATCGCCCTTTGCCCATTACGCCAGCACAGGCGATCTGGGCGCGCAGCTGCTGCTGATCAGCCAGCCCGGCGACAAGCGCACCCTGTTTGGCCTCTACGACATCCTGCAGACGCTGGAAATCGTGCCGCTGGAGGGCCCGCGCCAGCGCGGCACCGACAGCTTCACCATTGAAGGCCGCAACAGCAAGATCGTCTCCTTCACCCAGGCCAGCCTGAAGAACGGCGAAGTCAAAGGCTTCACCTTGATCTGGCCCGCAGGCGATGAAGACCGCCGCGCCCGTATCCTGGCCGCAATGCAGGCAAGCTTCACCCGCCTGGACGGTGTGCTGGACCCGGCCGAGGGCGGCGATGCGGTGCAAAGCATCGACCTGGTCTCCGGTCTTGATATCCGCAAGCCGAAACTGTCGCGTTCGGGGTTCTTCGTGGACGGCGAAGGCAGCGTGCTGACCACCTCTGACGTGGTGGCAGGCTGCACCAGGATCACCCTGGATCACGGCTACCAGGCCGAGGTTGCAGCCAATAACACCGCTGACGGCATCGCCATCCTGAAACCCGCACAGGCACTGGCGCCTGCCGCAGTGGCCGGCCTCAGCACCGCCTCGCCGCGGCTGCAGTCCGAAGTCGCCGTTTCCGGTTTCTCCTATGAGGGCGTGCTCGGCGCGCCCAGCCTCACCTGGGGCAAGATCGCCGATTTGAAGAGCCTGGACGGCAACACCGGCGTCGCCCGCCTCGAGCTGGCGGCACAGCCCGGCGATGCCGGCGGCCCGGTTCTGGACAGCACCGGCGCGGTGCTGGGCATGCTGCTGCCGCGTCAGATTGAGGGCAAGCAACTGCCCGAAGGCGTCAGCTTTGCAGTCAACGCCGAAGCCATCCGCGGCGCCCTGAGCGCAGCGGGCCTCAGCGCCGCTGAACAGAACACCTCCGCAGGCAGCCTGCCCAATGCGGCGATCACCCGGCTTGCCTCCGGCATGACGGTGCTGGTCAGCTGCTGGGAATAAGGCCAGGGCCCTACGGGGCCATCTGCTTCAAAAAATCAGCCGGTGCGCGCTCCGCACCGGCTTTTTTAGTACCGGCCAGAGCGATTTCAAACAGATCGGCGGAGTGCTCCCGCCCGGCTCCGGGCCTGGGCAGGCCCTCATCCCGTTGGGCATGGCACCGCACGCTTGTGCGGTGCTGCGCCGCGCATTCGCGCGGCGCCCGGCCCAAGGCCGCCAAGGGGGCTGGCGCAGCCAGGCACCTGCGGGCGCGGGAGCCTCCTGCCCTAGGTCGGCCAGTTCGGTTCAATAGGGGTGAATACGGCCGTCCCAGGTGTGGAAGCAGCCGGTGGTTTCCACAGCCAGGACGTCGAATTCATTGATCAGACCGGCCACCGACTCTTCGACCGTGATGTCGCCTTCATCGCCGCCCATATCGGTGCGCACCCAGCCCGGGTGGTAGATCCCAACAGCGATTCCCTCAGGCTGCAGATCCGTGGCCAGGTTCCGCCCGATATTCAGCGCTGCCGCTTTTGACGCGCGGTAGGCATAGCTGCCGCCCGGCGCCCGCGCTTGGCTGGCCATTTGCGATGACAGAATGGCGATCTTTGGCTCTTCCGCCAGCCGCAAGTTCGGCAGCATCGCCTGCACTGTCAGGAACACACCGGTCACATTGGCCGCCAGTGTCTTGGCCCAGACCTCGGCCGAGTAATCCTCCAGCGCCATCGCCTTGTCGATATAAACACCCGCGTTGCAAACCAGCAGGTCCACCGGCCGGTTCTTGATCTGGGCTGCAAACCGCGCCTGCTGGCCGGGGTCCGAGACATCCAGCCGCACGCCCGAGGAATGGTCGCGCGAGGTGCCGGTCACCTCATAGCCCGCCTCCTGCAGCCGCTGCACCAGCGCCTTGCCAATCCCGCGGCTGGTTCCCGTCACAACTGCATGCATGCCTCAGGCCCTTCAGTTCGAGTTACGTCAGTTTGATTTGCGGCCCGGGCGGAACGGCAGCGGCATCACCGGCACGCCTTCCTCGATCAGCTCGCGCGCGTCTTCCAGCCTGGCCTCGCCATGGATGGCCCGTTCCGGCGCCTCGCCCAGATGCATGGCGCGGGCTTCCTGCACAAAGCCGTCCCCGACATAGTCGGAGTTTTCCTCAACTTTTTTACGCAGATCGGCAATTGCCTGCTCGACCTCGCCGGACGGACGGCTGAGCATGCCGGGACCTGCCGACGCTGGAGCGGGCACGGGAACTTGAGCGGGCACATTGGCCGGTGCTACGGCAGGGGCCGTCTGCCGCTCAGGCTCGCCCACGCCAGAGACTGCCTTGCGCCCGGGACGCACCCGCGGCGCCATGATGGCTTTTTCAACGCTGGTGCCGCCGCAGACTGCGCAAGTCACCATCCCGGCCGCAGCCAGCTTGTCAAAAGCCGCCGCCGACTGGAACCAGCTGTCGAACGCATGGCCGTCCGCACATTTGAGGCTGTATTGAATCATGCTTTCCCTCTTAGCAGGAAAGGCTGATTAAATCTCCATTTCCAGCGAGCGCAAGACCTCTTACCACTCAACGCTTTGCGCCATCGCTTTGCAGCCGCATCCGCAGCCGGGCGGCAAGCGCGTCATGCGGCACATCGGCCTCCACCGCGAGCCGCCGCAGTCCGAAATGCACATGCGCCATTTCCCGGTAATAGCCTGCAAAGACATAGTTGATGGTCGCCCCGGCCACAGCGCCTGCAACCGGCACAGCCTGAGCGGCCAGCTTCTGCCCCAGCACTGCACCCAGCTTCGGCGCCACCTGGGCAATCAGCTTGTGCAATCCTCCCGGCAGGCCCAGCCGAACCGAGACGAACCCAAAGTCTGCCCCGTCATCCTCGGCAAGAGGGCCAGCCGACGCAAACACCTGAATGCAATCGAAGGTTACGCTCTCGGCCTCGGGGTCAAACCCTTCGGCAGCAGCGGCGCCCTGAATGCTCCGCAGCAGAAAGGCCGTGGTCGCAGGCAGCTCCACCAGCGCTCCCGGCAGCCCCGCAGCACCGCCTGCCGCGCCCATGGCAGCGCTCACCACCCGGTCGACACCCGGCTTCTGGTCCGGCACCAGGCGGCGCGATTGGCTGGCGCCCTTCATAGCAAACCGCAATGCGGATTCCGTGGCTCCTGTTAGCCCCTCCCGCACAGGTGCGGGCAAACGTTCCAGCAGGCTCTCGCCGCTGCCGCCCAGCCGGTTCAGCAGATCCACGCCAAAGCCTCCGGCCGCGCGGTACCGCTTGGCCAAGGCGTCCAGCTCGGCTTCCACATCCTGCGGGCTTACCTCCCGCGCTTTCGTCACAATATCTGCCACACGCGCCTCCTCTGCCCTTTCAAAGATCGGCAGCATGAGGCCCGATTTCAACCCTGCCAGCGGGCAACCTGGCCTTGAATGCCTTCCCAGGCGCCATCTTGCAGCGCCAGCCCCAGCACCCGCTCCGGGTTGGTCGGCGGCGGCATTTCCACGCCGGAAAGCTTGGTAAAACCAAAACGCTGGTAATAGGGCGCATCCCCCACCAGCATCACCCGCGCCCAGCCGGTTTCTTCACCCTTGGCCAGGCTGTCGCGAATCAAGGAACCGCCCAAACCTTCCCCCTGGCGGGTCGGGTGCACCGCCACCGGCCCCAGCAGCAAAGCAGGCGCATCCCCGATCAGCACCGGCCAGAAGCGGATTGCCGCGGCCAGAATGCCGTCGCTGTCGCGGGCCACCTGGCTGAGACCCGGAACTGGCGGCACCCCGTCGCGCAGGCGGTAGGACGACAACGCCTCGCGGCCCGGTGCAAAGCACAGGTCATACAGCGCCTCGACCTCCCACCGGTCGTCCGCAGTTTCCGCTGTCAACTCGATCACGCCGCCCAGTCTCCGCCCTGTCTCCGCCAATTTCCCCTGCAGGCTGGCGTTTGGCCTAGCACGGGCGTAAGCCTTGGGCAAACACCTATAGACCAGAGCAGGACCCCCGCATGTTCTACCGCCCCGAAGACGGCCATGGCCTCCCCCACAATCCGTTCAACGCCATTGTCACGCCCCGCCCCATCGGCTGGATTTCCTCGCGCTCCGCAGACGGGGTGAACAATCTGGCGCCCTATTCCTTTTTCAATGCAGTGGCCTACACCCCGCCGCAAGTGATGTTTGCCTCCACCAGCGCCAAGCCGGACCAGGAAGGCACCAAG
Source organism: Leisingera sp. ANG-M1 (assembly GCF_000813745.1). GTDB lineage: Bacteria > Pseudomonadota > Alphaproteobacteria > Rhodobacterales > Rhodobacteraceae > Leisingera. The sequence goes on from NZ_JWLC01000015.1 coordinate 149,643, forward strand.
GACTCGGTCGCCAATATCGAGGCGACCGGCGTGTTCTGCGTCAACGTTGTTTCCTACGCGCTGCGGGACGCGATGAACGCCAGCTCCGGCGCCCTGCCCAAGGAGACTGATGAGTTCGCCCACGCAGGCCTCGGCGCCACCGAATGCGAGACCATAAACTGCGCCCGCGTCGCAGCGGCTCCGGCTGCACTGGAATGCAAGCTTACCCGCATCGTCACCCTGCCGGGTGAGGCTAACAAAGTTGTGTTCGGCGAAGTCACCGGCGTGCACCTGCGCGACGACTGCCTGCGCGACGGCGCCTTTGATGTCACAACTTTCCAGCCGCTGGCCCGCCTCGGCTACCGCGACTACTCGGTGGTGCGCGACCTGTTTTCCCTGTCCCGCCCCGGCGAGTGAGGCCCTAGGATGCCGCTGCCTGATCCGTCTCTCAAGAACCCGGTCACCCTGCCCGATGGCAGCCAGCATGAAGGCACCGTCATGCTGTCCCAAGTGCTGGATCATCCCAACATCCAGGCCGGTGACTACTCCTATGCCTCAGATTTCGGCCCGCCGGAGAACTGGGCCCAGCACCTGGCCCCCTATTTGTTCCCTGGTGCGCGGGAACGCTTGATCATAGGCCGTTTCTGCCAGATCGCTCACGGGGTGCGCTTCATCACCTCCTCGGCCAACCATGCCCAGGACGGGCTCAGCTGCTATCCCTTCCCGGTGTTCGATCCGGGCCAGATGGCAGGCTACCAGCCCGACACCCGCGACACGGTGATCGGTAATGACGTCTGGATCGGCTACGGTGTCCTGATCCTGCCCGGCGCCCGGGTTGGCGACGGCGCCATTATCGGCGCAGGCGCAGTGGTGCGCGGCACCATCCCGCCTTATGCTATCGTCACCGGCAACCCGGGCGCGGTGCAAAGCTTCCGCTTCCCCAAACCGCAGATCGCCCGGCTCCTCAGCCTCAAATGGTGGGACTGGCCAGCCGAGCTGCTGACCCGCGCCGAACCCGCCCTCCTCGCGGGCGACCTCGACATGCTGGAAACCCTCGCGCCCGACTGACCCCAGAGCCTGGCATCTGCTGGTCCGGAGCCGCCGTCGCCTGAGACAGGACAGGCACCGCCCGCAGGGACGGGCCAGCAGAATTGCCGAGGCTCCGCGCCGCCAGGCGTGGATGCGGCCATTGTGCTGGCGCGGCCCGAGGCGCTGTGGCAGGCACGGATCAGGGGACGGAGGATCCGGACCAGCGTTTGCTGGTATGGTGAGCCTGAAGCCCCTTCCCAAAACAAAAAAAGCCCGCGGTTCGCCAGAACCGCGGACAATTTTCTAACACCAGCCAGGCTTCAGTGGCCGCCCAGAATCCCGGTCTTGACCGAGTAATCGACCGCGACCTCATATTCGGGGTCATCGTCGCTATCGACCATCAGGTGTCCTGCCTTGGTCAGCAGCTGGTGGCAATCCCGGCTCAAGTGCCGCAGCACCAGCTTCTTGCCCTCGGCTTCATACTTGCCTGCCACTGCCTCAACTGCCTGCAGCGCAGACTGGTCCACCACCCGGCTGCGAGCGAAGTCGACGATCACATGCTCCGGGTCGCCTGCCACGTCGAACAGCTCGATGAACCCGTCAGTGGAGCCAAAGAACAGCGGCCCTTCAATCTCATAGACCTTCGCGCCCTTATCGCTTTCCGACTCGCGGGTATAGGCGTGGATGCGGCGCGCATTGTTCCAGGCATAGGCCAGCGCCGAGACGATCACGCCCACAACCACCGCAACTGCCAGATCCGACATTACCGTCACAACCGTCACCAGAACGATCACAAAGGCGTCCATCATCGGCACCTTCCGCATGATCTTGAGGCTGTTCCAGGCAAAGGTGCCGATCACCACCATGAACATCACACCCACCAGGGCCGCCAGCGGGATCTGCTCGATCAGCGGCGAGGCCACCACGATGAACAGAAGCAGGAACAGCGCCGCGGCAATGCCCGCAATCCGCGTCCGGCCGCCCGATTTCACATTAATCATCGACTGGCCGATCATCGCACAGCCGCCCATGCCGCCAAAGAAACCGGTCACCACGTTGGAGGCACCCTGCGCAATGCACTCCTGGCTCGCGCCGCCGCGCTTGCCGGTGATCTCGCCCACCAGGTTCAGCGTCAGGAGGCTCTCAATCAGGCCAATCGCCGCCAGGATCACCGCATAGGGCAGGATGATCCACAGTGCCTCCAGCGTGAACGGCGCCAGGGCTGTGCCATAAAGACCTTCACCGGTGCCAAACGGATTGTGGAAGCTCGGGAACCCGCCTTTGATCGAGGCCATGTCGCCCACGGTCGGCACATCGATATTCAGCGCAATGACCAGAACCGCAACAACGCCGATCCCTGCCAGCGGCGCCGGGATAACGGATGTGATCTTCGGCATCCCCCAGATGATCAGCATTGTAAGGCCAACCAGCCCCAGCATCATGTACAGCTGCATCCCGCTCAGCCATTCCGCACCGCCCGAACCCGGCACCTTGAACTGCGTCAGCTGCGCCAGGAAGATCACGATGGCCAGCCCGTTCACAAAGCCCAGCATCACCGGATGCGGCACCAGGCGGATGAACTTGCCCCAATGCATGACGCCCGCGATGATCTGCAAAATCCCCATCAGCACCACGGTGGCAAAGAGGTACTCAACCCCGTGCTGCGCCACCAGCGCCACCATCACCACCGCCAGCGCGCCGGTCGCACCCGAGATCATCCCGGGCCGGCCGCCGAACACCGCGGTGATCAGCCCCACCATGAAAGCCGCATAGAGGCCGACCAGCGGATGCACCCCAGCAACGAATGCAAAGGCGACGGCTTCAGGCACCAGCGCCAGCGCCACGGTCAGGCCGGACAGCAATTCAGTGCGCACGCGGCCCACGGTAAAGCCCTCGTCCTGCATGATCGAAAGATTGGGCGGGGAAATCTGCTTGGCCAGCAAAGCCATGGCTGCGCGTCTCATAAGGTCTACCTGTGCTCGGGAGGAAAGCTGTTGCGCCCGCCCCTAGCGGAAATGCGCCTTTGGGGCAAGGGCGCGGGCCTTCCGCAGGGAATACCGCATCTGCGGGACGCAACGAGGCCACCCTCCCTGCCGCTACCTTCCGCACGCGAGGTATCTGCTCAGATGGACAGGGATAAAACTTTAGCGCTTGTTGCACCTACACCGCTCGCCCCGCCTTGAAAACGCGCCCCAAGCCGCTGATGATCCCCCTATTCGGTTTGAAGGATTTGAGATGCAGCGATTCAAAAGCTGGGCAGAGATTGACCCCACCGAGGCCGAGGAAAAGCTGATGCAGATGGCAATGGCCGGTGAATTCTGCAACTGCGGTCCCGAGAGTCAAACCCCGCCCGAGCCAGCGGACTGGTCGTCGCTGCCCGCTGACCGCCACATCCGCGCCGATGTGCTGCGTTTCTTCCTGCGCGGCGGCTGCGAAAGCAGTCAAGTCACCGAAGTCGGCGTTATGCTGACAGGAGCGCTGATCAGTGGTGAATTGGATCTGGCGGATTGCGAAATCCTCGGCAACATGCTGCTGCATAACTGCTGTTTCCAGCATGGCATTGATGCCTCCCGCTGCAACGCCTTGAAAGACTTTCGGCTGCACGCCTGCAAACTGCCATTTCTTGACGCTGCCGGACTTAAGGTCGGCGGGCAGCTAGGTTGCGACGGCGCAGAGTTCCAGAACAAGGGCGGGACGGCGCTGAACCTCCAGGACGCTGAGATTGGCCAGACCCTTTTCCTCCGCTCCGTAAAAATCTTCGGCGCGGCGGATCTGAACGGCCTCAAAACCGGCGGGGCGCTGGAATGCAATGGCGCAGAGTTCCAGAACCGGGGCAGAACGGCACTAAACCTCCAGGACGCTGAGATTGGCCAAGGCTTTTTCTTTCGCGATCAGGTCACTGTACAGGGGTCCATTGACCTGACCACTGCACACTGCGGTGACTTGGTGGATGATCCTGACTGCTGGCCGGACAGCGGGCACCTCATCCTTGACGGATTCACCTATCGCCGCATTGCTGGATCAACCGATGCCCGCACCCGGCTCAACTGGCTGGCGCGGGGGGATCACTGGGAGGGAGAGTTCTACCCCCAACCGTACAAACAGCTCGCCAAGGTGCTGCATGAAATGGGGCATGAGGCGGATGCTAAAGAGGTCCGCATTTCCTTGGCACAAAAACTTGCTCGAAACGCCCGTGCGGAACGTATTTGGTTTACTGGAACTGAGTTTGAGTTTCTCAGAGTCCTGCTGCCCCTCCCAATAATCTGGTTCTGGCACATGGCCCTGAACTTTCTCACGGATTATGGCTATCGCCCGGGCAAAAGCTTAGCCGCTCTCGTCTTTCTTTGGGCGGTAGCCATCTATCCTGCACACAAAGCCTGGAAAGAAGGCAGTTTCGCTCCAAACTCCGGGCCAATGCTCACTTCACCAGAATGGCAACACCTTGCGAGGGATTCGGACAACCCGTCCAAGGAATGGAGCAGCACCGTGCCCGGCAAAGATTGGGAGACCTTCAATCGTTACGCCTATGCAGCGGATCTTGTAGTTCCCATCATCGACCTCGGCCAGACTGACGCCTGGGCGCCCTCGACCGAGCGCGGCTGGTGGGGGTATCACCTTTGGTGGCTGCGCTGGGTCTTCACCACCATGGGCTGGATCGTCACCGCCCTCGGCGCGGCGGCGCTGACCGGGATCATCCGGCGCGAATAGGCCCCGCCCCTTCATCTTTCCCCAAATACTCTTGCCGAAGGCAAAATCCGAACTCGCAGCATCCGCCCGGTGCACAGGGGGTGCACAGATGCTGCACGCCTGTCACCCCCAGTTTATCACCTTGCTCTTGCCAAAACCGCCCTCCCTTGCGCATATCCCGAACAGCAGCATCAGGAGGGCAGAGCTTGACCAAGGAAACCATGATCGCCGTGATTGGCGGCTCCGGCATTTATGAGATCGACGGGCTGGAAGGCGCCGAGTGGGCCACTGTAGACACCCCTTGGGGGGCGCCGTCGGATCAGATCCTGACCGGCTCGCTGGACGGCGTCAGAATGGCCTTCCTGCCCCGCCACGGCCGCGGCCATGTGCATTCCCCCACTGAGGTCCCCTACCGCGCCAATATCGACGCGCTGAAGCGGCTGGGGGTGACGGATGTGTTTTCCGTCTCCGCCTGCGGCTCGTTCCGCGAGGAGATGGCACCGGGCGATTTTGTGGTTGTGGATCAGTTCATTGACCGCACTTTCGCGCGTGAAAAAAGCTTCTTCGGCACCGGCTGCGTTGCTCATGTGAGCGTCGCGCACCCGACCTGCGAGCGGCTGTCGGACGCGGCAGAGGCGGCAGCGCGGGATGCGGGCGTCAATGTTCATCGCGGCGGCACTTACCTGTGCATGGAGGGGCCGCAGTTCTCCTCGATGGCGGAAAGCAGGATGTACCGCGAGCAATGGGGCTGCGACGTCATTGGCATGACCAACATGCCCGAAGCCAAGCTCGCCCGCGAGGCAGAGCTGTGCTATGCCTCGGTGGCCATGGTCACCGACTACGACAGCTGGCACCCCGAGCATGGTGCAGTGGACATCACTGACATCATTGCGACTTTGCAAGGAAACTCCGCCAACGCCCGCGAACTGGTGCGCCGCCTGCCCGGCCTGCTGGGCAAGACCCGCGCCGACTGCCCGCATGGCTGCGACAAGGCGCTGGAATACGCGATCATGACCGCGCCGGAGAAGCGCGACCCGGCACTGCTGGCCAAGCTGGACGCAGTGGCGGGCCGGGTGCTGGGCTGATCCCAATCTGCAACATCCGGTAGATTTCGGGGCGGGCTGCCAGGCACCGCCCCTTTTCTTTGCCTGGCATCGCTCCTTTATCAAGCCGCAGTAGTCAGCCCGCTGTTTTCAGGACCGTTCCCATGCGCCTTCACGGATTGGACATTGCCCGTTTCCTCGCTTTCTGCGGCATGGTCCTTGTCAATTTCCGTATCGCTGCACAGGTGGCGCCCGGCGCAGACGCCATTTCGCTGTTCACCAACGCCCTGGAGGGCCGGGCTGCAGCCCTGTTTGTGGTGCTGGCAGGGATCGGGCTCTCTCTGGGCAGGCCGGACCGGGCGGCGATTGCCCGCCGCGCACTGTTCCTCTTTCTGGCCGGGCTGCTGAACCTGACCATATTCGAAGCTGACATCCTGCATTTCTATGCGCTCTACTTCCTGGCCGCCCTGCCGTTCCTGACCGCCTCTGGCCGGGTTCTTCTATGGGCGGCCTGCGGCACTCTCCTGGCCGGGCTGACCGGGCTCCTGGTGCTGGACTACGAAGCGCATTGGAACTGGGAGACCCTGACCTATGCGGACTTCTGGACAATCGAAGGCTTCCTGCGCCATTCCTTCTTCAACGGCTGGCATCCGGTGTTCCCCTGGGCGGCCTTCCTGTTTCTGGGCATGCGGGTGGGCCGTCTGGATCTGGCCAGCCGCAGGGTGCAAGTCCATCTGGTCATCTGGGGCATAGCGGCTGCGGTGCTGGGTGCACTGCCGCAGCTGTTTGTGCAGGACCCGGAATTGATTGATCTGGCGGCCACTTCCGCCATCCCGCCGGGACCGTTTTATATCATCGCCGCAGCCGGCAGTGCGCTGGCGGTGACCGGGCTGGTGCTGGCGATCGCTCCGGCACTGGACAAGGCCGGGCTTGCGGAATGGCTGGCGGCGCCGGGACGGCAGGCGCTCAGCCTTTATGCGGCGCATATCCTGCTTGGCATGGGAACGCTGGAAGCCATGGGGCTGCTCGACGGTTCGCTTACCACCAGCCGGATCTTCGGGTTTTCTTTGGGGTTCTGCGCCCTGTCGATGCTGCTGACCTGGATCTGGAGCATATTTTTCAAACGCGGCCCGCTTGAAGCCCTGATGCACTGGAGTACAAGTTTTCCCCGTTGACGCGCCGGCGTTTCCGAGGCTTGCTGCAGGCAACCCTTTGCCTGGAGACCCATCATGGACCTGAACCTTTGGCTGGCCTTCAGCGCCGCTTCCATCGCTTTGCTAATGATCCCGGGGCCAACGGTGCTGCTGGTACTGAGCTACGCGCTCTCCAAAGGGCGGCAGGTGGCAGTGGCTTCGGCGCTTGGCGTAGCACTGGGGGATTTCATCGCCATGAGCGCTTCTCTGGCCGGGCTGGGTGCGCTGGTGCTGGCCTCGGCAACGCTGTTTTCGGTGCTGAAATGGCTGGGCGCAGCTTATCTGGTCTGGCTGGGTGTGAAGTTGTGGCGCAGTGCACCCGATGCGGCAGTGGACCGGTTCCGGCCGGACAGCAGCGCTGAGGCACGGGGCGTTTTCAGCCATGCGGCGGCGGTAACAGCGCTGAATCCCAAGTCGATTGCATTCTTCATCGCCTTCGTGCCGCAGTTCATCCGGCCGGAGAACAGCCTCGCTCCTCAATTTGCCATCCTTATTGCAACCTTTGTCGGCCTCGGCGCGCTGAACGCTTTGGCTTACGCCTTGTTGGCAGACAAACTGCGGCGCTGGATTGCCAAACCTGCAGCCGCAGCGGCAGTGACACGCACCGGCGGGCTGGCGCTGATCGGCATGGGAGCCGCCACCGCGCTGCTGCGCCGCCCCGCCTGAGCAAAGGGCTGCACCACGCCGCAGAAATTTGATTTCGCTGCCTGCAAAGGCTAGTGTTTTGGGATCATCCGCCAGCCGGCTCCGGGTGATCCCTTGTAATGTAATCAGTGCCGTCCCATGACCATGAACCTCCATACCGCCTGCAACCTGCTGATCCGCCGCCGCCGCGACTGGCGCGGAGCGCATCTGGCCTGGCTGCCGCCCAGCCTCTACCGCAGTTACCTGACGCGCCGTAAAATCCGGCACGGCCGGTAGCATCGGCAGGCTCCAACCGCCGTTGCCTCTTGCATGAAGCGGCCGCTTCGGCCAAACCCCCGCTGACCCGGGCGCAGGCGCCGGGCGACCGTTCCATTTGCCCAGGGGGAGACAGCCCATGCCCAAAAAGCCCGACGTCAAGGACTACATCCGCACCATCGTCGATTTCCCCCACGAGGGGATCATGTTCCGCGACGTGACCACCCTGTTTGCCGACCCCCGCGGCTTCCGCATGGCGATCGACCAGATGCTTCATCCCTATGCGGGAGAGCAGATCGACAAGGTGGTCGGGCTCGAAGCCCGCGGCTTCATCCTGGGCGGGGCGATAGCCCATCAACTGAGCGTGGGATTTGTGCCCATCCGCAAGAAAGGCAAGCTGCCCGGCACCACCATCAGCGAGGAATACAAGCTGGAATATGGCGAGGCGATTGTCGAAATCCACGACGATGCCATCAAGCCCGGCGAGAAGATCCTGGTGGTGGACGATCTGCTGGCCACCGGCGGCACCGCAGGTGCCGGCATCAAGCTGATCGAACGGCTGGGCGGCGAGATTGTGTCCTGCTCCTTCATTGTCGATTTACCGGAACTGGGCGGCCGCAAGCTGCTGGAAAGCATGGGCATGGATGTGCATGTCCTTTGCGAGTTCGACGGGCTGTAACCTAGCTTGGCTCAAGACTGCGGCAGGGAGACTCTCCCGCCCGTCTCCGCCTATTCAAAGAACAGGCGTCCCCAGTTGGGCATGGCCTTTCAGGCTCCTCAAGGAGCCTGAAAGGCGCGCCGCGCGGATGCGCGGCGCCGGGCCCAAGACCGCCAGACCGTCCGGCGCAGCCGGGCTGCTGCGGGCGCGGGAGCCTTCCCGGCTGGGAAGGATCAGTTGAGTTTCAGCACGGCACCTGGATTCATGATCCCGTTGGGGTCCAGCGCGTTTTTGACAGCGCTCATCGCCGCGAGGCGAACGGGGTCGCCATAGCGCTCCAGATCGCCGGTTTTCATCCGCCCGACCCCGTGCTCAGCGCTGAATGAGCCGCCAAAGGCATGGACCAGGCCGTGCACAGTTTCCTGTACCGCGTCACGCACAGCTTTATACGCATCACGGGTCCGGCCGCGGGGCGGGAAGACATTATAGTGCAGGTTGCCATCCCCCAAATGGCCGAAGCAGTTGATCCGGAAATCCCCGAGGGCGGCCACAGCCTTCCGGCCCTGCTCTATAAAGGCTGGAATTTCCGATACCGGCACCGAAACATCATGGCTGGACACAGCGCCAATCGCCTTGTTGGCAACCGGGATATGCTCTCGCACTGACCAGAGCATCTGCCGCTGGGCGTCCGATTGCGCGATCACCCCATCCGCCGACAGCCCGGCATCCTGCGCAGCCGCAAAGAGCCCGGTCAGCGTGTCCGCCGGATCCAGGCCCCGCGGCAGGCCCAGCTCAATCAGAACCGACCACTCCGGCGCCTCGGCAAAGGGCTGGCGGACTTGCGGCAGGGCTTCCGCAAGGAACTCCAGCCCTTGCCGGTGGATCAGCTCAAAAGCGCTTACCGACTCGCCGGTCCGGTCCCGCGCCAGTGCCAGCAGTGCGATCGCCGCTTCCGGATCCCTGACCGAGAAAACAGCCGTCCCGGCCCCGGCCGGTACCGGAGACAGCTTCAGCGAAGCCGCGGTGATGACGCCCAGCGTGCCTTCTGCGCCGATCAGAAGGTTCTTCAGGTCATAGCCGGTGTTGTCTTTGCGCAGCCGCGACAGCCCGTGCCAGATCTCTCCCGACGGCAGGACCGCTTCCAGACCGAGGCAGAGGTCGCGTGCATTGCCGTAGCGCAGCACGTTGACGCCGCCGGCATTGGTCGAAAGATTGCCGCCGATCCGGGCCGAGCCTTCGGCGGCCAGCGACAGAGGGAACAGACGGCCTGCGTCTTGCGCCGCAGCCTGAATATCGGCCAGGATGGCGCCGGCCTCGGCGATGATGACATTTTCCTGCGGGTAGACCGCGCGGATAGCCGGCATTCTCTCAAGCGACAGAACCATTGGCGCAGGCCCTTCGGGCATCACTTGGCCGCCAACCAAACCAGTGCCGCCGCCGTATGGCACCACAGGCACACGGGCGCCATTTGCCTCGCGCACCAGGATGGAGACCTGCTCCACCGTCCGCGGCAGCGCCAGAATCCCGGCCTGCCCCTGATAGCGGCCGCGCGGCTCTTCCAGGTAGCGCGGTTCAGGCGCGCGGAGAACACCTTGCGGCAACAGTACGGACAGGCGGGCGGCAAAGGCGGGATCGGCAGGATTCAGGGTCATGGCTTATCCATGGCGCAAGCCCTGCGGCCTGGCAAGCCAGGTCATTCACCGCTTTGCAGGTACCTGGGCTGCAGAACGTGAATTGTCGGGCGGCTGGGCAGGGTGCGCAAAGAGACGGTGATCTCGCTGCTTCCGTCGTTCATAACTTCGAACTCCGGGCCAATGCGGGCCAGGAAGCGCTCGAGCGAATACTCGGTGAACCAGTGCATTGGGATGATAACGGAGGAACGCAGCCGTCCGAGCACCTCCAGCATCTGATCCAGCGGCAGGGTGATCCCCCCATCCACCGCCGCCATCACCACATCCAGCCGCCCAAGCGCTGCATATTGCTCCGGCGTTGGCACATGATGCAAATGGCCGAGATGGCCGATACAAAGGCCCGCGGCTTCGAACACGAAGATGGAGTTGCCGTGCGGCTCTACCCCGCCGAACATGTTGCGGATGTCGGTCGGAACGTTACGGATCAGCATTTCTCCAAGGTCCAGGTGGTGCTGAGCCCCCGTTCCGGCAGGCCCCCACCCCTGCAGCACATGCGGGATCGCCGGGTCCGGATGTGCGGTCCAATGGGTTTCATGGGCGTGGTTCATGGTGACGACATCCGGGATCAGCGGCGCGGAGCCAGTGAAGCCGGTGAAATCAGTCACCACATTGAGCCCCCCTTCAGTCCTGAGCAGGAAGGAGGCATGGGCAATATAGCGGATATGGACGCTGTCCCGGGAAACAGGATCCTGCCAGCTGGCCTTCTGCAGATACTCCAGCCCGTCTGTGCTTTCGGCCAGGGCGATGCAATGGCTCGCCCGCCGCTCCTGAGCTTGCAGAGCACCGGCACAGAGGGTCAGGCAGAGAAACCAAAGAAGAGCGCGCATGACGCAGGTTCTAGGGCGTATTTTCCCGCTGTCAGCCCTTTGGGCGGAAATTCCTCCCAGAGGCCCTCCCGCCCGCTCCTGCAGAATTTGAAATTCTGCCTCGCAGTTGGGCATAGCGCCGGGCCGGCGGCCCGGCGCAGACGGTTCGCTTGCGCAGCCGGTTCTTCCGGCCGCCAGGCCGGACAGCGCCGCGCCTCAGGCGCGGCGCTATGCCCAACGGGAGCGGCGCATTTTCAATGCGGCTGCGACGGACGGGAGCTCTCCGGCTGCGGCTGGACGGTGTGTTTGCGGTCAGGCCTGCCCTGCAAGGGTCTTACCGCGGCGGTCATGGCGCAACGAGGCATAAAGCACATGGGTGCGCCAGCGGCCGTTGATCTGCAGATAGGACTGGGCGACGCCTTCGTATTTGAAACCGGATTTCTCCAGCAGCCCGCGGGAGGCCTGGTTTTCCGGCAAACAGGCGGCCTCGATCCTGGAGAGATCCAGCTTACTGAATGCATAATGCACCACGGCGCCGATGGCCTCGCGCATGTAGCCTTGGCGGGCAAAGGATTGGCCGGTCCAGTACCCCAGCGTCCCCGCCTGGGCCGGGCCGCGGCGGATGTTATCGAGCGTGATCGCCCCAACCAGCTGATTGTCCGACCGGCGCACCAGGAACAACGGCAGCGCAGTGCCACCGGAGACTGAACGGCGGGCCCAGTAAACCCGGTTGGTAAAGCTCTTGCGGCTGAGGTGGTCGGCCGCCCAGCTTGGCTCCCAAGGCGTGAGATACGCCTGGCTCTGAAGGCGCAGCGCCGCCCAGCCGTGAAAATCCGCATGCACCGGCGGCCTGAGAGTCAGGCGCTCGGTTTCAATACGGACCTTGCGGCGGTTGAGCAGCATCAGGCGGCGCGCCTCTCCTGCAGCCTCTCCAATGCGGGGGCGCCGTCCACCGGGCCATAAAGCGCGAGTGCTGCAGGTGCTGTTACAGCCATAGTCTCGGCCAGCTCACGCACGTCCTTTGTTTTGACCGCATTGATGCGCTCCACCGTGCGCTCCAGCGACGGCACCTTGCCCCAGATCTGCACCAGCCTCGCCAGACGCTCGGCCCGGTTCGAGGGGCTTTCCAGCCCCATCAGCATGCCTGCCTTCATCTGGGCGCGGGCGCGCTCAACCTCGGCATCGTTCATATCATCCGCAGCGCGTTTCATCTCGTCGATGGTGATGCCTGCCAGCTCCGCCAGCTGCTCGCCCGAGGTGCCCGCGTAGACGGTCATCGAGCCGGTATCTGCATAAGACCCGGCCTGCGAGAAGATCGTGTAGCAAAGGCCGCGTTTTTCGCGCACCTCCTGGAACAGCCGCGAAGACATGCCCCCGCCAAGGGCGCTGGCATAGATCTGCGCGGTGTACATGGACTGGTCGCGGTAGCTGGGCGCCTCAAAGGCCAGCGCAAAATGCGCCTGCTCCAGATCTTTCACTTGCCGTGCTTCACCACCGGTAAATGTGGCACCTTCGGCGGTGAAATCGGCTTTCGGCTCCATGTGGCCGAACAGGCGCTCTGCTAGTTTCACCAGCTCTTCGTGATCCACACCGCCAGCGGCTGCGAGGATCATCTGGCCGGGGCCGTAGTGCTCGCCGACAAAGCCTTGCAGATCCTCGCGGGAGAAGCTGCTGACACGCTCGGCCGGGCCCAGGATAGTGCGGCCCAAGGGCTGGCCGCGGTAGCTTTCCTCCTGCAGCCAGTCAAAGATCACATCATCGGGCGTATCCAGCGACTGGCCGATTTCCTGCAGGATCACCCCGCGCTCGACCTCGATCTCGCGCTGGTCGAACACCGGGTTCAGCAGGATATCCCCGATCACGTCCACCGCCAACGGCACGTCGTCCTTCAGCACACGAGCGTAGTAGGCCGTTACCTCGCGCGAGGTGTAAGCGTTGATATAGCCGCCTACGTCCTCGATCTCCTCGGCGATCTGCAAGGCCGAGCGGGTCTTGGTGCCCTTGAAGGCCATGTGCTCCAGGAAATGGGCAATACCGTTCTGTTCAATCCGCTCGTGGCGGCCGCCGGCGCTTACCCAAATCCCGATCGCCGCGGATTCCAGACCCGGCATGTGCTCGGAGACGATGCGGAACCCGTTGGCGAGTGTGTGTTGCTGTACGGTCAATGCGCGATGTTCTTTCTGATGTGATCCTCAAGGGCAGCCAGATCATTGGCGATCCGGGTCACCCGTTCCGATCTCTCATACAGGTCGGACATGCGCTGCGGCAAGGGCGGATGGATACCGCTTGCATCTTCCACGGCTGCCGGGAACTTCGCCGGATGCGCGGTGGCCAGGGTGATCATCGGCACGTCTGCGTTACGGTGCTCGTTCGCCACCTTCACGCCAACCGCACCATGCGGGCACAGCAGCTCGCCTGAGGCAGCCAGTTCGGATTTGATGGTGGCCAGGGTCTCCTCCTCGGAGGTGCGGCCCGAGGCATAGGTTTCAGACAGCGCCTGCATCGCACCTTGGGAGACGTCAAAGCCGCCGTTCTTCAGCTCATCCATCAGCTGGGCGATGGCCTTGCTGTCCTTGCCATAGGCGTAGAACAGGGCGCGTTCGAAGTTGGAGGACACCTGAATGTCCATCGAAGGCGAGATCGAGGGCTGGGTGTCGCCCTTGTAGTAGCCCTGCCCGGACAAGCAGCGGTGCAGGATGTCGTTCTGGTTGGTGGCAACCACCAGCTGGTCGATCGGCAGGCCCATCTGCTTGGCAATGAAGCCCGCAAAAATATCGCCGAAGTTGCCGGTGGGCACGGTGAAGCTCACCTTGCGCTGCGGTGCCCCCACCGAGACAGCGGCGGAGAAGTAATAGACCACCTGCGCCAGCACGCGGGCGATGTTGATCGAATTGACGCCCGCCAGTTTCACACCGTCACGGAAGTCGAAGTCGTTGAACATGTCCTTCACGCGCGCCTGGCAGTCGTCGAAGTCGCCATCGACGGCCAAGGCGTGGACATTGGCGTCCTGCGGGGTGGTCATCTGGCGGCGCTGCACCTCAGACACACGGCCGTGCGGATAGAGGATAAAGACATCCACATTGTTCAGGCCCCGGAAGGCTTCCATGGCTGCAGAGCCGGTATCGCCGGAGGTGGCGCCTGCGATGGTCACCCGGTCGCCGCGGCGCTCAAGTGCGGCCTGGAACAGCTGGCCGATCAGCTGCATGGCGAAGTCCTTGAAGGCCAGCGTCGGCCCGTGGAACAGCTCCAGCAGGAAGTGGTTGGGGGCCAGCTGTTTCAGCGGTGCGCGGGCGGCATGGCCGAAGCCCTCGTAAGCGCGGGCGATGATGCCGCGGAATTCCTCGTCGGTGAAGCAGTCGCCGATGAAAGGACGCATGACGCGGAAGGCGGTTTCTTCGTACGACAGACCAGCCAGCGCAGCGATCTCATCCTGGGACATCTGCGGGATTTCGGCCGGCACATAGAGGCCGCCGTCGCGGGCCAGGCCGGTCAGCATTGCGTCTTCAAAGGTCAGCTCGGGCGCTTGGCCCCGGGTCGAGATATATTTCATCGCCTTCAGCTCTTTTCAGTTCAGGGGCGGCTGCGCCGCAGGAAGTAGAGGGTCATCGCCGCCCAGATAACGGCCAGCGAAAACCAGGTGATCGCATATTGCAAGTGGTTGTTGGGGATGCCCGCCGTTGTCACGGCATGCGGAGTGACCGCGGCCTCAGGCGTTGCGCTGCGGGCGACAATCAAAACGGGTTCGGTGTTCAGGCGCTCTGCCATATAGGCCACGTCCCGGGCATAGAGGATATTGGTGTCCACTGCCGGCGCAGGCGTGGTCCAGTCGCCCTCATCCGGCCAGAGAAGATTGCCTGTTACCGAAGCCGCTCCGTAGTTCAGTGGCATATTCTTTTTGGCTGCGGAAATGAAACCGCGGTCTACGAGGACACGCCGGCCATCGGAGGTAACAAAGGGCGCTATGACCCGGTAGCCCGTCTCGGCGTCCTTAGTGACCCAGAACACGTGCAGTTCGTTGCCCTCGATCTCACCTTCAGCGGTGACGGCCAGGTAACGGTCGCGCTTTTCGACCGGGGATTGGGGCAAACCTGCAGGAACAGCTGCAATATTGCTCTCAATCGTGTGCAGCAGGTCTTCTTTCCAGGCCTTGCGCTGCAGCTGCCAGGTGCCAAGGCCGATCAGTATCGCCAGGCCGGCGCCGCTGATGATCAACAGGAAGATGACACGCCGCATCGACGCTGCTCCGCTTCAAAGTTCAGGGCGCGCAAGGTGTCCCCTTGCGCGCCCCGTGTGTGACTTCATGCCTGCGGATAATCAACCGCAAACATGTAACCATTACAAACCGCCCGTTACAGGCCGGAAGTGCCCCAGATGTAGACAGCCACAAACAGGAACAGCCAGACGACGTCCACGAAGTGCCAGTACCAAGCTGCAGCTTCAAAGCCGACGTGCTGTTCGGGGGTGAAGTCGCCCTTCATTGCGCGGATCAGGCAAACGGTCAGGAAGATGGTGCCGATCACAACGTGGAAGCCGTGGAAACCGGTTGCCATGAAGAAGTTCGAGTAGAACTCGTCTTCGCCGAACTTCCAGCCTTCGTGCAGCAGGTGGGCGTACTCGTAGCCCTGCAGGAAGGTGAAGGCGATGCCGAAGGCGATACCGATGGCCAGGCCCTGGATCAGCGCCTTGCGGTCGTTGTTGTGGACTAGAGCATGGTGCGCCCAGGTCACGGCACAGCCGGACAGCAGCAGGATCAGGGTGTTGATCAGCGGCAGGTGGAACGGATCAACTGCATAGATTTCCGGCGCCACATATTCGGTGCCGACATAAGTCTCCATCGGGTACATGGCGTGTTTGAAGAACGACCAGAACCAGGCGAAGAAGAACATCACCTCGGACATCACAAACAGGATGAAGCCGTAGCGCAGGCCGATGCGCACGACCGGGGTGTGATCGCCGATCTTGCTTTCAGCAACAACTTCGGACCACCAGGCGAAGGCGGTGTAGAGAACTGCCACAAAGCCGATCCAGAACGGCCAGGCAGTGATGCCCTTCATCCAGAGAACCGCGCCAACCAGCATGACGAAGGTGCCGACCGAAGCAGCCAGCGGCCAGATCGACGGCGGCAGAATATGAAAATCGTGATTTTTAGCGTGCGCCATTTAAGTGTCCCTCACCTAGCGGCCTAGTTCGTGGTTGTGCCTGCCCCGGTGTTTTCCCCGGTGTCGAGGGCTGCGTATCCCTCGGGCAGATCGATTTCATGGAACGTGTACGACAGTGTGATCGTATGCACGTATTTCGCGTCCCGGTCCTCGATGATTTCCGGGTCAACATAGAAGGTCACGGGCATCTGCACCCGCTCCCCTGGCTGAAGCACCTGCTCGGTAAAGCAGAAGCAGTCGATTTTTTCGAAGAAATAGCCGGCTTGATACGGCGCCACATTATAGGACGCCTGGCCCGCAACCGGGCGGTCGGTCGGGTTATAGGCCTCGTAGAAGGCAAGCCCAGTTTCACCCAGCTTGATCTCCATCTCGCGCACGACCGGCTTGAACTCCCACGGCATGCCGCGCTGTTTGGAACCGTCGAAACGCACCTTGATGGTCTGATCCAGAACCGTGTCGGAGCCGCCATTGGCCACCTGGGTGACGCCGCCAAAGCCGGTGACCCGGCAGAACCAGTCATAGAACGGCACCGAAGCCCAGGAGAGGCCGCCCATCAGGACAACCACGCCGACCAGCTGGACCACGGTTTTCTGGGGACCCTTCAGTGCCATCAGTTCTGTTCCTCCTGTGCACCTGGGAACTTGAAGCTCGCCGAGGTCACCTTGACCATAGTCAGCGCCATGATCAGGACCACAAAGGCAGCCAGCAGGATGCCGACGCCCAGGTTCAAGCCCGAGCGGCGCTTGTGGAGTTCATGGTCCTTGCGCAATGCCATGTTACCAGCCTCCCAGCCCGTAGGGCTTCAGCAGGGCCTCGGCCAGAATCGCGCCGAAGTGCAGGAAGAGATAGAGCAGCGACAGTTTGAAGAAGCTGCGCTCCACCTTGAAGTTGTCCGCCTCGGAGTCGTCCTCATCCCGGCGGGTGATCTTCCAAGCACCGTGCAGAAACAGCGCGTTCAGCACCAGGGCCACGGCCAGATACAGCGGGCCGCCGATGCCGGAGAAAGCGGTGCCAACGGCCAGCAGAGCCAGCAGCACGGTGTAGGCGAGGATGTGGATGCGGGTGGAGCGGCGGCCGTGGGTCACGGTCAGCATCGGCACGCCTGCATCGTCGTAGTCCGAGCGCATGAACAGCGCCAGCGCCCAGAAATGCGGCGGCGTCCACATGAAGGTCAGAAGGAACATCAGCCAGGGCTCAACCGACATGGTGCCGGTGGCGGCGATCCAGCCGATCACCGGCGGGAAGGCACCCGCGGCGCCGCCGATCACAATGTTCTGCGGCGTCGCCCGCTTGAGCCACATGGTGTAGATCACTACGTAGAAGAAGATGGTAAAGGCCAGGAAAGCGCCTGCAAAAACGTTGGCGGCCAGGGCCAGCATGATCACCGACAGGCCGGACAGCGCCAGGCCCAGTGCCAGCGCCTCGCCCGGCTCGACCTTGCCAGCCGGGATCGGGCGGCCCTTGGTGCGCTTCATCACCTTATCGATATCGGCATCCCACCACATATTGAGCGCGCCGGAGGCGCCGCCGCCGATGGCGATGAACAGGATGGCGCAGAAGCCGACAACGGGGTGCACGCCAACCGGAGCCGCCAGCAGGCCGACCAGCGCGGTGAACACGACCAGCGACATGACGCGCGGCTTCAGCAGGGCGAAATAATCGCCGAAGCTGGCCTCGTCTTCATATGCACGGCTGGCGTTGATGCTTGCGTCGGTCATCTTGCGTCCTTTGGCGGCAACAGGTGCGCATCGCTGCGCACCCTGGTCTTTTTGCTGTGTCATATGGAGCTCCCTAGAGCTCCATATAGCCGGCTATCAGTTCGAGGCGACCTGATAGGCCTGCGGGGTGCCCGCGTATTCGTCGATCGCGCCTTTCAGCCAGGCGTCATACTCTTCCTGGGTCACGACCTTGACGGTGATCGGCATGTAGGCGTGGTCCTTGCCGCACAGCTCGGAGCACTGGCCGAAGTAGATGCCTTCTTTGCCTTCGTCGACTTTGAACCACAGCTGTGCCAGGCGGCCCGGAACGCCGTCCTGCTTCACGCCGAAGGCCGGAATGGTCCAGGAGTGGATCACGTCAGCCGCAGTCACATTCATCACGATGGTCTTGCCCGAGGGCACAACAACCGCGGTGTCGGTGGCCAGCAGGTACTCGTCCTCGGCATAGCCGTTTTCGGCCAGCTGGTCTTTCGGCAGCAGGAAGCTTTCAAAGCCGAACTCGTGGTCCTCGTATTCATAGCCCCAGTACCACTGGTAGCCGGTCACCTTGATGTTGATGTCGCCTTCCGGGATTTCCTGCTGGGCAAACAGCTGCGGCAGCGAGAAGGAGCCGATGAACACCAGTACCAGGATCGGGATGATGGTCCAGGCGATCTCGATCGGGGTGTGGTGGGTGAACTTGGCCGGGGTCGGGTTGGCGCGGCGGTTGAAACGCAGGATCGCCCACAGCAGCAGTCCGGCCACGAAAACGCAGATCACGGTAATGATCACCAGGATCATCCAGTCCAGCCGAACGATCCCGTCCATCAGCGAGGTTGCCGCCGGCTGGAAGTTCAGGCCGCCGTCAACCGGCTTACCAATGGTTTTCAGGCCTTCTTGCGCCATTGCTGGAAGGCTCGAAAGGCCGGCGAAAAGGCCCGAAAGCATCAAAGCGTTTTTCATGTTCTGTCCTGATCGTTTGATCGCATGTTCTGGCAGCAGCACGAAATCGGGGAATCAATGATTCCACAAAACGCACCTGCCCCGTTGTCTTTGACGCCGCTTAAAATCATATTCGGGGACACAGATAAAGAGGCAGCCAAGCGTCAAACCGTCGCTTTCTTGATTTAGATCAAAAAAATCTGAGGACCGTGCCATGGAAAACCCAGCCTTCCGCCCTTTTGA
Organism: Leisingera sp. ANG-M1; assembly: GCF_000813745.1. Classification (GTDB taxonomy): domain Bacteria; phylum Pseudomonadota; class Alphaproteobacteria; order Rhodobacterales; family Rhodobacteraceae; genus Leisingera. The sequence continues at coordinate 168,670 of NZ_JWLC01000015.1, forward strand.
AACTGCGCTTCCCGAAGATGAGGCCCTGGCCACGCTGCGTGATGCGCTGAACGGGGCGGAGGACGGAGAGATCTTTGCCGAGCGCCGCAAATCCGAGGCCTTGTCCTTTGACGACGGGCGGCTGCGCAGCGCCAGCTATGATGCGTCCGAAGGTTTTGGCCTGCGGGCGGTAAACGGCGATGTTGCGGGATATGCCCATTCCACCGATGTCTCGATTGCGTCGCTGAAGCGGGCGGCAGAAACCGCCAAGCTGGCAGTGGGGACCGGCGGCGGCACCTATTCGGATGCGCCGCAGGCCACTAACACCAAGCTCTACACCGATGCCGACCCGATCAGCGCCATGCCGTTCCCGGTCAAGGTGGAGACCCTGCGCGAGATCGATTCCTATGCGCGCGGCGTGGACAAACGAGTGGTGCAGGTCTCCGCGTCCCTGGCCGCCTCGCTGCAGGAGGTGGAGATCCTGCGCGCCGACGGAGCCCGCGTCAGCGACATCCGCCCGATGGCGCGGCTGAACGTGTCGGTGATCGTCGAGAAGGACGGCCGCCGCGAGAGCGGCTCGGCGGGCGGCGGCGGACGGCTGGGCCTGGATGGCCTGGTCGATCCCAAGCACTGGCAGGCGCAGGTGCAGGAAGCGCTGCGGATCGCATTGGTAAACCTGGATGCGGTTCCGGCACCCGCCGGCGAAATGGACGTGGTGCTTGGCCCAGGCTGGCCGGGCATCCTGCTGCACGAGGCGATCGGCCACGGGCTGGAGGGCGACTTCAACCGCAAGGGCTCGTCTGCTTTTGCCGGGTTGATGGGGCAGCAGATTGCCGCCAAAGGCGTCACAGTGCTGGACGACGGCACCATCCCGGACCGGCGCGGGTCAATCACCGTGGATGACGAAGGCACGCCGAGCCAGAAGACCACGCTGATCGAGGACGGCGTGCTGGTCGGCTTCATGCAGGACCGCCAGAACGCGCGGCTGATGGGTGTCTCGCCCACCGGCAACGGGCGGCGGCAAAGCTATGCCCACGCGCCGATGCCGCGGATGACCAACACCTATATGCTGGGCGGCGAGGCCGATCCCGGCGACCTGGTTGCGGGCATCAAGGACGGGATCTGGGCAGTCGGCTTTGGAGGCGGCCAGGTGGACATTACCAACGGCAAGTTCGTGTTTTCCTGCACCGAAGCCTACCGTGTGAAAGACGGCAAGGTCGGTGCCCCGGTCAAAGGCGCGACGCTGATCGGTGACGGCGCCACCGCGCTGAAACAGATTCGCGGCCTCGGCAATGATATGGCCTTGGACCCAGGCATGGGCAATTGCGGCAAGGCCGGCCAATGGGTGCCGGTGGGCGTTGGCCAGCCCTCGGTGCTGATGGGCGGGCTGACGGTGGGCGGCTCGGCAGCATAGCCGCGCACGGCAAGATGCAACCGAGTTAAAAATCTAAGCCTCCGGCCCGGATTCTTACTGTTTCCGGGCCAGAATGCCCTTTGCAGACGGGTAGGTGCGGCCCGCAGAGGAAGCATAATTTCCCATTCATCTTGGTTACTTAGAAAAATTTTCGGCGTATTTCTAAAAAACCGCCCCGCGTTCACCACCTGTTAACCAGCCTAGGGTTAATTCTTGTTCTGCAAACAGGCGGAGCTGCGGATGACTGAAGAAGCATTTTCTTCCACTCACCCCCCACTCCCACCCACCACGGAAGATACGCAGTATTCCTGGCTTCGTCTGTTGCGCTCCAAGCGGGTCGGCCCGGTGATGTTCCACCGGCTGCTCGCCGAACATGGTTCAGCGCAGAACGCGCTGGATGCGCTGCCTGAAATGGCACGCTCCGCAGGTATCAAGGGGTATGAAACATGCCCTGCCAGTGCGGTGGACGCCGAAATTAAGGCCGCAAAAGCCGCCAAAGCGCGGCTTTTGTGCTTTTCGGACCCTGAATACCCCCGGCTTCTTCGCGGTCTCAAAGACGCACCACCCTTGCTTTGGGCCATTGGCACCCTTTCAGTGCTGGATAAGCCGATGATCTCCCTCGTCGGGGCACGCAATGCCTCATCGCTGGGACTGCGCATGGCCCGCGCACTGGCGCAGAACCTGGGAGAGGCCGGCTACACCGTGGTTTCGGGCATGGCCCGCGGCGTCGATACCGCAGCCCATCAGGCCGCGCTTGAGACCGGCACCATTGCAGTCCTCGCCGGGGGCGCTGACGTGATCTACCCGGCGGAAAACACTGCTCTTGCGGCGCAGATCAGTGAAACCGGCCTGCGCCTGTCCGAGCAGCCAATGGGCAAAACACCCCAGGCCCGCGACTTCCCCAAGCGCAACCGGATAATCGCCGGCATGGCCCGCGCTGTTGTGGTGGTGGAGGCCGCGGCAAAATCCGGCAGTTTGATCACCGCCAGGGATGCCTTGGACTATGGCCGCGAAGTGCTGGCGGTGCCAGGCCATCCGTTTGACGCCCGCTCGTCCGGCTGTAACCGGCTGATCCGCGACGGCGCTGTTCTGATCCGCGATGCTGCGGACGTGCTGGAAGCGCTGCCGCCAATGGAACCGGCCGCCGACGCGGCCCCGGCGCCGCAAGACAGCCTGCAGGACGTGCTGGCGGCGCTGCCTGCGCCGCCGCCCGAAAAACGCAGCCTGGCCGATACCCACGCCTTGCACCAGCAGATCCTCGGCCGTCTGGGCCCCTCCCCCACCCCGGAGGCAGAGCTGCTGCGCGATCTGGCGCTGCCGCCGCAGGAGCTGGCGCCCGCGCTGACGGATCTGGAACTGGAAGGCGCAATTACCCGTCAGCCCGGCGGCCTCCTGTCCAGGGCTCTGCCGGAGGAGAAGGACTGACGCCGATTGCCCTGCTTCAGCTGTACCGGCAAAGCTCTGGACCGGATCCGGAATGCCCCTCCCCGCAGCCGCCGCAACACCAGCGCAAACAGCGATTTTACCACCGCGTCCATTACGCCCGGATTGACAATCTCCCCTTGCGCCCCACATCTTGCCCCGCCATAGAACCCGCAGAAGCGGTCCGAAGAGGTATCAGAATTAATGCCAGTTGTTGTTGTCGAATCCCCGGCCAAAGCGAAAACAATCAATAAATACCTGGGCTCCGGCTATACGGTTCTGGCGTCTTACGGGCATGTGCGCGACCTGCCGGCCAAGGATGGCTCGGTCGACACCGACAACGATTTCGGCATGACCTGGGAGGTCGGCAATGATTCCCGCAAGCATGTGAAGGCCATTGCCGACGCGCTGAAAGAGGACAATGCGCTGATTCTCGCCACCGACCCCGACCGCGAAGGCGAAGCGATCAGCTGGCACCTGCAAGAGGCGCTGACCAAGCGCCGCTCGATCAAGAAGGACACGCCGGTCAGCCGGGTCACCTTCAATGCGATCACCAAGGAAGCCGTGACCGAGGCGATGCAGAATCCGCGTCAGGTCGACATGCCGCTGGTCGAGGCCTATCTGGCGCGCCGGGCGCTGGACTACTTGGTGGGCTTCAACCTGTCGCCGGTGCTGTGGCGCAAGCTGCCTGGCGCACGCTCAGCGGGCCGGGTGCAGTCGGTCTGCCTGCGCCTGATCGTCGAACGCGAGATGGAGATCGAAGCCTTCAACCCGCTGGAGTACTGGTCAGTGCGCGCCCAGCTGGGGACCCCGCGCGGCCAGGAATTCGAGGCACGCCTGACGGTGCTGGGCGGCGAAAAGCTCGACAAGTATTCGCTGAAAAATTCTACTGCTGCCGAGCTGGCAGTGCAGGCGGTTGCCTCGCGCAGCCTGTCGGTGCTGTCGGTCGAGGCCAAACCGGCCGCGCGCAACCCCTCTGCGCCTTTCATGACCTCGACCCTGCAGCAGGAAGCCAGCCGCAAGTTCGGCATGGGTGCGCGCCAGACAATGAACGCGGCGCAGCGGCTATATGAAGCTGGCCTGATCACCTATATGCGGACTGACGGCATCGACATGGCGCCGGAGGCCGTGCAGGAGGCCCGCGCCGAGATCGAGAAGCGCTACGGCGCCGAATACGTGCCGTCCTCTCCGCGGATCTACAAAAACAAGGCAAAGAACGCCCAGGAAGCGCACGAGTGTATCCGCCCGACGGATATGAGCCGTGATGCCGCAAGCCTGAAAGTTAGCGACGACGATCAGCGCAAGCTTTATGACCTGATCTGGAAGCGAACCCTGTCGTGCCAGATGGAAGGCGCCCGGCTGGAGCGCACCACCGTCGACATCGGCTCGGACGACCGCCAGGTGGTGCTGCGCGCGACCGGCCAGGTGGTGCTGTTCGACGGCTTCATGCGTGTCTACGAGGAAGGCCGCGACGATGTCTCGGATGAGGACGACAAGCGTCTTCCCCAGATCATGCAGGGCGAGGCGCTGAAATTCGCTTCCTCTTTGGCGGCGCAGGCTGACAAGGCTGGCAAGGACGCTTCGGTGATCTCCGAAGACGGCGCCGTGCTGGCGCTGCAGCACCACACCCAGCCGCCGCCGCGCTACACCGAAGCCACATTGGTCAAACGGATGGAAGAGCTGGGCATCGGCCGCCCCTCGACCTATGCATCCGTCATCACCACCATCCAGGACCGCGAATACGTCCGCAAGGAGAAAAACCGCCTGTTCCCCGAGGACAAGGGCCGGATCGTCACCATCTTCCTGCTGAACTTCTTCCGCAAATACGTCGGTTACGAGTTCACCGCAAACCTGGAGGAAGAGCTGGATGACGTGAGCGCGGGTGACCGCAACTACAAGGATCTCCTGGGCCGGTTCTGGCGTGATTTCTCGGCGGCAATTTCGGAGACTTCCGACCTGCGCATCACCGAAGTGCTGGATGTGCTGGACGACGCGCTGGCGCCGCAGCTGTACCCTCCGCGCGAGGATGGCACCGACCCCCGCAGCTGCCCGAAATGCGGCGCGGGCCAGCTGCACCTGAAGACTTCGCGCACCGGCGGCTTTGTCGGCTGCGGCAATTATCCGGAATGCAATTACACCCGCCCGATTTCAGGCGAAGGGGCCGAAGGCTATGAACGCATCCTCGGCGAAGACAACGGCGACGAGATCCACCTGAAATCCGGGCGGTTCGGACCCTATGTGCAGCGCGGCGAAGCCACGCCGGAGAATAAGAAGCCGCCGCGTTCCTCGCTGCCCAAACAAGGCAAGGACTTCCTGCCCGGCTGGGGGCCCAATGACGTCACGCTGGAGCAGGCGCTGACGCTGCTGACTCTGCCGCGCGAGATCGGCCAGCACCCGGACGGCGGCGCCATCCAGTCCAACCTGGGCCGGTTCGGACCTTATATCGCGCACCAGCTTCCGGACGAGGAGAAACCCGTCTACGTCAACCTCAAAGAGACATTGGACGTCTTCGAGATCGGCATGAACCGGGCAGTGGAGATGCTGGCAGAGAAGCGCGCCAACCCCGGGCGCCGCGGCAGCCGGGCAGCGGCAAAACCGCTGAAGGAACTGGGCGAGCATCCGGAAAGCGGCGGCGCAGTCAACATCATGGACGGGCGTTACGGGCCTTATGTCAAATGGGAGAAGGTGAACGCCACCCTGCCCAAGGACGTGGAACCTAAGGATGTGACCATGGAGATGGCCGTGCAGCTGATTGCGGAGAAGTCCGGCAAGAAGGGCACCAAGAAGAAAGCCGCTCCGAAGAAAAAGGCTGCGGCTAAAAGCTGACCTTCCGCCCAGCCGCAACAGATGCACTCCCGCCGGCTCCAGGCGCATTTCATGCGCCCTCGCCGTTGGGCCCGGCGCCGCTGACGCGGCGCGGCCGCAGACCGCAACTGTTTCACAGCGGGTCAAGGGCGGCGCAGCCGCCGCGCAAGCGGCTTGCCCTTGACGCGTTGAGAAACAAAGACACACTTGTACTTGCTCTCTAAGGGCGCATTTGCCCTTAGAGAGCTTCTCAGCTGAAGCTCTTGCGCCGCGCAGCGGCGCCACGCCCAAGCCTGATGGCTGAATTGCCGGAGGCAAGTCCGCCAGGAAGGCGCGGGAGCCCTCCCTCCCCTGCGCCGCAAGCCTCTCCGTAGAAATACCTGCCCGTCTCCGTATTCATTGACTCTCCCACGGGCCAGGGCCAGAAATCCTGCAACCGGCATATTGGGAGAACTCCATGAAAAAGGTATATTCCAGCGCCGCTGAAGCACTCGACGGGCTGCTTCACGACGGCATGTTCATCGCCGCAGGCGGCTTTGGCCTCTGCGGCATTCCTGAGCTTCTGCTGCAGGCGATCAAGGACGCGGGCACCAAGGACCTGACCTTTGCCTCCAACAACGCGGGCGTCGATGACTTCGGCATCGGCATCCTGCTGCAAACCCGCCAGGTGAAAAAGATGATCTCCTCCTACGTGGGCGAGAACGCGGAATTCATGCGCCAGTACCTGAGCGGCGAACTGGAACTGGAGTTCAATCCTCAAGGCACATTGGCCGAGCGCATGCGCGCCGGCGGCGCAGGCATCCCCGGCTTCTTCACCAAAACCGGCGTTGGCACCGTGATTGCCGAGGGCAAGCTTGAAAAACAGTTCCCCACCGGGCCGGAGGGCGCCATGGAGGACTACATCATGGAGGAAGGCATTTTTGCCGACCTCGCGATCGTCAAGGCCTGGAAGGCGGATGAGACCGGCAACCTGGTGTTCCGCAAGACCGCCCGCAACTTCAACGCACCGGCCGCCACCTGCGGCAGGATCTGCGTTGCCGAAGTGGAAGAGATCGTGCCGACCGGCTCGCTGGACCCCGACTCGATCCACCTGCCCGGAATCTATGTGAACCGCCTGATTCAGGGTGATCACGAGAAACGCATCGAACAGCGCACCGTCCGTCAGAAGGAGCAAGCATAATGCCTTGGGACCGCAATCAGATGGCGGCACGCGCCGCGCAGGAGCTGCAGGACGGCTGGTATGTGAACCTCGGCATCGGCATTCCGACCCTGGTCTCCAATTACATCCCCGAAGGCGTCGAAGTGACCCTGCAGTCGGAAAACGGCATGCTTGGCATGGGCCCTTTCCCCTATGAGGGCGAAGAGGACCCGGACCTGATCAACGCCGGCAAGCAGACCATCACCGAACTGCCGCAGACCGCCTATTTCGACTCGTCGCAATCCTTCGCCATGATCCGCGGCGGCAAGATCGCCATGGCGATCCTGGGCGCGATGGAAGTGGCCGAAAATGGCGACCTGGCCAACTGGATGATCCCCGGCAAGCTCGTCAAGGGCATGGGCGGCGCCATGGACCTGGTGGCCGGCGTTGGCCGCGTGGTGGTGGTGATGGACCACACCAACAAGCACGGCGACAGCAAGGTGCTGAAGGAATGCACCCTGCCGCTGACCGGCAAAGGCGTTGTCGACCGCATCATTACCAACCTGGGGGTTCTGGACGTCGTCGAAGGCGGGCTGAAGATCGTCGAGCTGGCCGAGGGTGTCAGCGAGGACGAACTGCGGAACGCCACGCAGGCAGCCATCGTCGGCTGACCCGCCATTCATTGCTGACAGCATTGGCCCGGCTGCACCAGCAGCCGGGCTTTCTTTTGGCGTCCGATGCGGCTTTCACCGCGGCCCGCGGGCATAGGCGCCGATCGCTAGGGCTGCAAGCCGGCCATCAAGAACTGCCTGCCTGACAGCCGCTCACGTGGAAAGGCCCGCCGGGTTTCCGGCGGGCCTTTGTCCGTTTCAAGCTTCGGCTGCTCCGCCCGGCCGGGGCCGGGGCCGTAATGTGTGCCAAACAGCACCCTCGGCAGGATTTACAATTTCCCACATATAGACCCGCTTGTCGTACCAGTTCACGATCTTTTCCTGACCTTTTTCAAACACCACGACGCAATAGCTGCCGTCACCAGGGTCGCAGCTGTCCCGGCCCAGCCAGCTGACCAGAACCGGATCGACCAGATGCCGCTTGAGCAGAACCTCGGCCTTGACTGCCTTGCCAGAGACATAAAGCCCGCCGCCAAACAGCACCGCGGCCAGCAGAATAAAGCCAGCGGCCGAAAAATTCCGGAACGGGTTTGCCTTTGCAATCCCAGGAGCGAAAGCCACAAACACCAGCCGCCCGAAGAACCCGACAAAAGCGATGACCGCAATCAGTGTGAATGTGCTGCTCAATTCCTTGGAACCGGCAGCAATAGCCGCCGGATCAATGCCTAGTTCCAAATTTGGCCTCCAATGACTCGGTTTCAAACAACCGCACTGAAAGCAGGCGATTCAGGCAGAAAAATGATCGCCAAGCTTCAACACCGGAAAATTTCCGAAAAACCTGCCTCCATTGAGCTGCAGGCAGCCAGCAGCCGGCTACTGCATGACACGGAAGACGCAACCGTCAGAGATCAGTTCCGGCGGTGTCAGGCACAACCCGCGGGCCACCTGATAGGCCACCAGGACCTTGGGCACATAATCCCTCGTTTCGGCAAAGGGCGGCACTCCCTGATGGCTGCGCACCGCGCCTTCGCCTGCGTTATAACCTGCCAGCACCAGAATCGGGTCGCCGCCGAACTCGTCCATCAGCCAATCCAGGTAGCGGATGCCGCCAGCAATGTTCTGCTGCGCCTCCAGGGCATCGCCGACTCCGAAGCGGACGGCCGTATCCGGCATCAGCTGCATCAGGCCCTGTGCCCCCGCGGAACTGACGGCATCTGCCTTGCCGGCGGATTCGACTGCGATCACTGCCAGCACCAGCGCCGGCGACACCTTTGTGCCGGCGCTTTCCATTAGAATCTGCACGCCGCGTTCCTGCGCGATCTCCTGCATCAGTTGCAGACGCGGAGCCGCCAGGTCCTTGGCGCCGCTCAGCGTATGCAAGGCCTGATCCAGGCGGCCAGGTCCCGAAGCCTCGATCCCCGGTGCAATCTTGTCCCAGAACCAACCGTAGCGCCCGGCAGGCGCGGATGGATCCCCCGCGGAGGCCTCTGCCGGCTGGGCTGCCTCCGAAGACTGCTGATGGCCGGGCCCCGGTTCAATCTGGATCGTGATGCGCTTGCCCGTTCCGGGCCCCGGCGGCTTGATCCGTTTCGCCTCGAATTCAGGAAAGGGTTTGGGCTGCTGCTCCTGCCCTTTGGCTGCAAAGGGCATGGCACAGGCTGCCAGCGCCAAAACTGCGTTGCGATAGCACATTGCTTTGCCTGCCAATGGTTTCTCTTTGCGCCAGACTCGGAGACTTGACCTGCAAATGCCAGAAAATCCGCGCCGGAATCTGGCGTATTCGCCATATTTGCCCCGGCCTGGCACGAAAATATCACGGGGCGGCAGGCGGTAACGAAAAATTAATTTAGCAAAATCAATACGCTACCCAAGTTCTTTCCGAAAAGTAAAAATTGGGCGGCATTTTCCGGCTTTCAGCCCAAATCCTGCCACGCTGCACTGGCTATATGTACTCATCCAAGCCGGACAGTGGTCGAGCAGGTGAGAGAGCAGACCCTGGCGAGATGGCGGGATAACGTAAATTCTGAGATCCTTTGGAGGGACCAAGACATGATCAAATTCTTCAAAAACTTCCGCAAAGAAGAATCCGGCGCCGTGACCGTGGACTGGGTTGTTCTGACCGCAGCTGTCGCCGCTCTGGGCGGCGTGGTCTACACCGCCATCGAAGACGGTGCTGACGACCTGACCGACAAAACCAGCACCTTCCTGGGCAAGCAGGACCCGAACACCGCGACCACCAGCTAATCCGGATTACGGAATTCTATCGAAAATCAGGCCGCCCTGCTCGCAGGGCGGCCCTTCTTGTTCTTGAGGTGTCCGGTCAATACCGGAACGGGTTTCTGGCAGCAGCCGGTCACGCCACAGGCCTGACAATTTTATTTTCGCAATTTCCGGCTATGGGGCGAAATGTCCAGGATTACGCCAAATTAACGCCCCATTCATAAAGCTTAATGACTTCATCACCTGACGGGGCGCCCAATGAGAGAGAGCGGGCAAACTTCCCTGGCAGGGCTGATCTCAGAACCAATTTTCCTTTGGAGGGACTAAGGCATGATCAAATTTTTCAAAAACTTCCGCAAAGAAGAATCCGGCGCCGTGACCGTGGACTGGGTTGTTCTGACCGCAGCTGTCGCCGCTCTGGGCGGTGTGGTCTACACCGCCATCGAAGACGGTGCTGACGACCTGACCGACAAAACCAGCACCTTCTTGGGCAAGCAGGACCCGAACACCGCGACCACCAGCTAATCAAAGCTGCCTAGGCTGTGCCTTGACTGGTTCAAGGCACAGCTTCCTTTAACCTTTCGGTTTACACAGTGAGGCCCAGATCATGAAAACGCTATGGTCCTACCTGGCAAGCGATGACGGCGCGGTAACTGTCGATTGGGTCATTCTATGCGCTGCAGCGGTCGGGCTGGCTGCCTTGATTGCAGCCTCGATGGAAGACGGCGCCCTTGGGCTGGCCAATTTGATTGCGTCTTATATGACCAACTGGGATTTCGGCTGACGGCGCGCGAATCGCGCCTCCGCCTCCCCGCCCGCCGTCGTTGCGGCCCGGCAGAAGCCGGCAGTTTTCGCCGAAGTTAAAATTTCCACACAGCCGGTTCTGCTTGCGGAACTCCGGCTCATGTTGATGAGAGGTAACACAATGCGTGCAGTTTTCGGGCTTGTACTGATTGTCGGTGTCGCCCTCGCCGGCGGCGCCGTCATGATGGCCAAGAAGTACATTTCGGCATACCAGAACGAGCTGGCACGGGAACGCGCCGCCAGAGCGGAAACCGTGCCGACCGTGGATGTGTTCGTCGCCACCAAGCCGCTGAAATACGGCGAACGCCTGTCCAAGGAAGCGGTCCGTGCGGTGCGCTGGCCCGAGGATGCAATTCCTGAGGGCGCCTTTACCAGCATCGAAGCTCTGTTTCCGCCGGAAAGCGGAGACAAACAGCGGGTGGTGTTGCGGGCGATGGAGAAAGATGAGGCGGTTATGGCCGTCAAGGTCACCCGTCCCGGCGAGGATGCCGGCATCACCTCGCGGCTGGCTCGCGGCATGCGCGCCTTCGCAATCAAAGTGGACGTATCCTCCGGCGTTTCGGGCTTTTTGCGCCCGGGCGACAAAGTGGACGTCTACTGGACCGGCATGATGCCGGACGCCTCCATCAGCCGCGGTGAAGTAACCCGTCTGATCCAGACCAACGTGGAGCTGGTCGCAGTCGACCAAAGCGCAGGCGGCGACATCAACGAGGCGATTATTGCACGGACGGTCACTGTAGCGGCCCTCCCCGAGCAGGTCGCCACGCTGACCCACGCCCAATCCACCGGGCGGCTGTCGCTGGCCCTGGTCGGCGCGGGGGATGACACCATCGCCGCAGTTGTGGAAGTGGATCAGCGCAAACTGCTTGGTCTGGGTGCATTGGAAGCGCCGCAGCAGGTAGAAAAGGAAAGGGTCTGCACCATCCGCAACCGCCGCGGCGCCGAAGTTGTGGAAATCCCGATCCGCTGTGCCGACTAAGAAATCTATTTCAGCGCAAGCTGTTAGCAAGATCAGCCGCACTTCTACCGGAAGCGCGGCTGATTTGCCTGTTGCCCTTGCCCCACAATGGATTCCGCTTAGGAAAGGCTGCGAAGCCATTGATTCTTGCAAAAATTCGGGATCTGAACCACAGTGGCCGAAAGAGCGGGCAAAAAGACCCGGATTTTGAGGCGTGATCGGAAAGGCAGGTCACATGGCAATTCGACGGTTCGTGGCGGCGGCCCTGATGGGGCTATCGCTTATTGGCATGCCGCAGGCGGATGGGGCATCGGCGCAATCCTTGCGGGTAGTGAAAAAAGGCACGTCGGCGACGCTGGACGTGCCGATGAACCGCGCGGTTGTAGTGGAAAGCGAAACCCCCTTTGCTGAGCTCAGCATCGCCAACCCCGGGATCGCAGATATTTCTTCGCTGTCCGACCGTACCATCTACGTGCTGGGCAAATCCCCGGGCCTGACCACGCTGACGCTGCTTGACGGCTCCGGCCGGCTGATCACCAATGTGGACGTGCGGGTGGCAGCAGATGTCACCGAGTTCAAGCAGCGCCTGCGCCAGATCCTGCCCAACGAGAAGATCGAAGTGCGCACCGCCAATGACGGCATCGTACTTTCCGGCACCGTCTCGAGCGCGGCACGGCTGCAGCGGGCGCTGGACCTGGCCGAGCGCTATGCGCCGGAACGGGTCAGCAACCTGATGGCTGTAGGCGGTGTTCAGCAGGTGATGCTGAAGGTCCGGTTTGCCGAAATGCAGCGCTCGGTCTCGAAATCGCTGAGCGCCTCTCTGGGCTTCAACGGCGGCACAGGCAACGGCCGCACCGGCGGCGTCAACACACTGAACAACTCCGGTGCGCTGGCCAACTCTCTGGCCGGCAATCTTCCGGCCGCCAACGAAAACACCGGCGCCTTCCTGTTCGGCTTTAACGCGGGCTCCGTCCAGGTCAGCCTGCTGCTGGAAGCGCTGGAGCAAAAGGGCGTTGTCCGCACTCTGGCTGAGCCCAACCTCTCGGCCCTGTCAGGGCAGGAGGCGAAATTCCTGGCCGGCGGCGAATACCCGGTGCCGGTTGCGCAGGTTGACGGGTTGATCACGATTGAATTCAAGCCTTTCGGTATTGAGCTGAATTTCATTCCCCGGGTGGTCGACGGTGACCTGATCAATCTGGAACTGAATGCTGCAGTCTCGGCCATTGATCCGGCCAACTCTCTGACATTGAACAACTTTACCATCGATGCGTTCTCGCGCCGCGAGACCTCGACCACGGTTGAGCTGCGCGATGGCGAAAGCTTTGCCATTGCCGGGCTGATCAGCGACGAATTCCTCGACAATTCCGCGCAGCTGCCTTGGCTGGGCGACGTCCCGGTACTGGGTGCCTTGTTCCGCAGCGCCGATTACCAGCGTGAGCAGACCGAACTGGTCATTATTGTCAGCGCTCATCTGGTAACCCCGACCCGCGGCGAGGCGCTGACCCTGCCAACCGACCGGGTGGCACCGCCAAGCGAGCGCGACCTGTTCCTGTTCGGGCGCACCGCCCGCACCAAGAACGGCCCCGCCGCCGAAGTGGCCAAGCAGGACTTCAACGGCTCTTACGGCTACGTGCTGGACTGATAGAGGAGAGGCACCGATGATCAGAACCGCTGCAATTCTCGGCCTTGTCCTGACCGCTGCCGCCTGCGAGCGGGAAGCCGGGCGCGAACTGAACCGGAAAGGGGAGTTCGGCGAGGCAACCCTCAATAATGCAGCGGTGATGAGCGGTGAGCGCAACTATGCCATCCAGCTGGCAAGCCGGTTCGCCAAGGAAGTGCCGACAACCATCAACTTCGACTTCGACAGCTCCCGTTTGGATGCGGAGGCGCGCGCGGTGCTGGACCGTCAGGCCCTGTGGATCAAACAGTTCCCGGAAGTCCGCTTCCGTGTCTTTGGCCACACCGACGCAGTGGGCAGCAACGCCTACAACAAGGCGCTTGGCCTGCGCCGGGCCCGGTCGGCGGTGAACTACCTGGTTTCGCGCGGCATCAGCCGCCGCCGCCTCGAAGCCGTTGTTTCGCATGGCGAGACCCAGCCGCTGATCCCGACTCAGGACCGGGAGCGCCGCAACCGGCGCACCGTCACCGAGGTGAGCGGCTTCCTCAAGCGCCACCCTTCGGTGCTGGATGGCAAATACGCCCAGATCATCTATCGTGAGTATCTGGAAAGCGCAGTGCCGGAAACCACCCTCACCGAGCAGAAGTCGCTGCGCCGCGAGCTGGAGTAACTGGTTCTGCGGCCCTAGCGCGGCCAAGGTATTAACAATTCCCTATATTTGGGGCTTTTTGGCCCCAATGTCGCCCAGATTGCCATCGACATTGTTTCCAAGAGGCGGACTGTGCCCAAAGCGCTGTCCGTCCATGTGAACAAGGATGATGGCGATGAGCAGCGGAATGCCGCAAACAGAGACACCTGCGATTGTTGCCTGCACGATCAGCCGTGACGTGCAGAACTTCGACCTCCTGATCGAGGACATGGAAACCGCATTGGGCGAAGCCTGGGGAGATCTGGGCTTTACCGAAGCACTGGCCTTCTTCGGCCAGCCCGAGGCGGAACCGCTGCAGTTTGTTGCTCTGGCCATCGACAGCTCGGACGAAGGCGACCTGCCGCTGATGGGCGAGATCATCACCCAGGCCAAGGCGCGCGGCATCAAGGTGATCCTGATTGCCGAAGACGTGACCCCGGCCGCGCTGCACACGCTGCTGCGCCAGGGCGCGGATGAATTTGTCCCCTACCCGTTGCCGGAGCAGGAGCTGCAGGCGGCCATCGACCGACTTCAGGCACCTGAGCCTGAAACCGTCCCGAACCCGCATCAGCTGCAATCCGGAAGTCAGCGCGAAGGCGCTGTCATCGTCTGCCACGGCCTGGCTGGCGGCACCGGTGCCAGCACAATGGCAGTTAACCTGGCCTGGGAGCTCGCCGCGCTCAGCGAGCACGAAGAGCCCAGCGTCTGCCTGCTGGACCTGGATCTGCAGTATGGCTCGGTCTCGACCTACCTGGACCTGCCCCGCCGCGAGGTGGTGATGGAGATGCTCAGCGAAACGGACAGCATGGACGAAGACCTGTTCGGGCAGTCGCTGCTGCCGTTCCAGGAAAAGCTGCAAGTTCTGACTGCGCCTGCGGAAATGGTGCCGCTGGATCTGGTCTCGCCCGAAGACATCACCCGTGTGGTGGAAATGGCACGCAGCCACTTTGACTTTGTTGTCATCGACATGCCGCACACGCTGGTGCAATGGTCCGAAACCGTGCTGAACATGGCGCATGTGTATTTTGCGATGATCGAGCTGGACATGCGTTCAGCCCAGAACGCGCTGCGCATGAAACGGGCGCTGCAATCCGAGGATCTTCCCTTCGAAAAGCTACGCTTTGCCCTGAACCGGGCCCCGAAATTTACAGATCTCACCGGCAAAAGCCGGGTCAAGCGGATGGCGGAAAGCCTCAGCATCTCGATCGACCTGCAACTGCCCGACGGCGGCAAGCAGGTACTGCAGAGCTGCGACCATGGGCTGCCGCTGGCTGTTTCGGCCGCAAAGAATCCCTTGCGCAAGGAAATTGCCAAGCTGGCAGCCTCGCTGCATGAGCTGGGCCGGACTGAAGCCGAAGCCGCCTGAGCGGCTTAATCTGGGGGTGAGTTGATGTTTTCAAAGTTCAAGAAGCAAGGGGCCAAACCGGTCACGCCCGCACCTCAAGCGGCGGCGGAGCCGGCTGCAGCGGCCAAACCGGCCGCATCCCTGCGCCGCCCGGTCCAGCCCAAGGCTGCCGAAGCGCAGCCGATGGACAAGGAGCGCAAGCGCAAGGAACGTCTGGGCGAGATCAAGATCCAGCTGCACCGCGAGTTGCTGGAGAACTTGAACCTGGCCGCGCTGGAAAACGCCAGCGAGGCTGAACTGCGCACCGAGATCGCCTCGATCGCTACTGAGATCCTAGCCGAGAAAAGCATCGTGCTGAACCGGGAGGACCGGCAGCAGCTGAACAAAGAACTGTATGACGAGGTCACAGGCCTTGGCCCTCTGGAGACGCTGCTGCAGGACGATACGGTCAGCGATATCCTGGTGAACGGGCCGCAGCAGATCTTTGTTGAGCGCAGCGGCAAGCTGCAGCTCTCCGACATCACCTTTAAGGATGAGAAGCACCTGATGCGGATCATCGACAAAATCGTCTCCGCCGTGGGACGCCGTGTCGATGAAAGCAACCCTTACGTTGACGCCCGCTTGGCTGACGGCTCGCGCTTCAATGCGATGGTGCCGCCAATCGCGGTGGACGGATCGCTGGTTTCCATCCGGAAGTTCAAAAAAGACAAGCTAGGCATTGATGACCTGGTGCAATTCGGCGCCTTCACCGAAGAAATGGCTGCATATCTGCAAGCCGCGGTGTCGACGCGTCTCAACGTGATCGTCTCCGGCGGCACCGGTTCAGGTAAAACCACCACGCTGAACGCGCTGTCCTCATTCATCGACAACGCCGAACGGATCCTGACGATCGAGGACACCGCGGAACTGCAGCTGCAGCAGACTCATGTGGGCCGGATGGAAAGCCGCCCGCCCAACGTCGAAGGCAAGGGCGAGGTTTCCCCGCGCGACTGTCTGAAAAACGCTCTGCGGATGCGCCCCGACCGCATCATCGTCGGCGAGACCCGCGGCGAGGAAGTGATCGACATGCTGCAGGCGATGAACACCGGCCATGACGGCTCGATGACCACGATTCACGCCAACTCGGCCCGCGACGGCATTTCGCGTCTGGAAAACATGATCGCAATGGCCGGCATCGAAATGCCGATCAAAGCGGTGCGCAGCCAAATCTCCTCGGCGGTGAACCTGATCGTGCAGGCCTCGCGCTTGCAGGACGGTTCGCGCCGGATGACCTCGATTACCGAAATCACCGGCATGGAAGGCGACGTGATCTCAATGCAGGAAATCTTCCGCTTCCAGCGCGTCGGGCTGACGCCGGACAACAAGATCATCGGCCATTTCACCGCCACGGGCGTGCGCAGCCATTACTCCGAACGCTTCCGCCTCTGGGGTTTTGACCTGCCGCCATCGATCTATGAGCCCACCGTGATGGAGGCGCGCTGATGCAACTGAGTGCAGAACCGCTTATTTACGGCCTGATCTTCTTTGGCGTCCTGGCGCTGGTCGAAGGCCTCTATCTGTTCACTTTCGGCAAGTCGATCAGCCTGAACAGCCGGGTCAACCGCCGGCTGGAAATGATGGAGAAGGGCAGCAACCGCGAGCAGGTGCTGGAACAGCTGCGCAAGGAGCTGGGGCAGCACGCCAAATCGCAGTCGATCCCGCTTTACTCGCTGCTGTCGGAGCGGGCCCAGAAAGCAGCCATCGCCTTTTCGCCCCGGCAGCTGATTCTGATCATGGCCGGGCTGGCCGGTGTCGCCTTTGTCGGCCTCAGCATCGGCACATCTGCCCCCCTGCCCGTCCGGGTCCTTGGATCCGTCATCATCGGTGTCGGCGCGGTGTTCTTCTGGGTCAACAAAAAGGCCACCAAGCGGATGGCGCTGATCGAAGAACAGCTGCCTGATGCGGTGGAGCTTATGGTGCGCAGCCTGCGCGTCGGCCACCCGTTCTCCTCGGCAGTCCAGATTGTCGCCAATGAGGTCGAAGATCCGCTGGCCACCGAATTCGGCATCATCGCCGATGAGTGCGCCTATGGCCGCGATGTCGGCGAGGCGCTGAAAGAGATGGCGCAAAGGCTGGACATGCAGGACATGCGCTTCCTGGCAGTGGCGGTGACCATCCAGCAGCAGTCGGGCGGCAACCTCGCCGAGGTGCTGGCAGGCCTGGCCAAGGTGATCCGCGCACGTTTCCGCCTGTTCCGCCGCGTCAAGGCGATCACTGCCGAGGCGCAATGGTCTGGCAAGTTCTTGTCGGGTTTCCCGCTGTTCTGCCTGGTCGGCATTCTGGTCAAGGACCCGAATTACTATGACAACGTGCTGGACCACCCCTGGTTCATCCCCGCCTGTTTCGCTGTGGGCGTGATGCTGACCGCAAACCTCTTTGTCATGCGCATGCTGACCAACATCAAAGTCTAAGGAGGGGACCGTGGATTTTCTGACCGGAATAAACGACATGCTCACGTCGCAGCTTGGTGAATTCGGCCCGCTTCTGGTGCTGGGTATCGCCGGGCTGTTCATGATCCTGCTCGCGGTCCCGCTGCTGCTGAACCAGCCCGAGGACCCGCTGAAAAAGCTGCAAAAGAACATGGCGCCGGAAACCCGGGCCAAGCCGCAAAAGGAGCGGCTGCGCCAGTCCGACCGTAACGAGCAGCTGCAGAAATTCGCCGGCTTCCTGGAACCGCAGGATGCAGAAGAGCTGTCCGCAATGGAGCTCAAGCTGCGCCAGGCCGGCTACCATTCCAAGGATTCGGTCCGGCTGTTTCACTTTGCCCAGTTTGCCCTTGGCCTGATCGGCCTCGGCTGCGGGCTGTTCTTCGTTTACGTGCTGAATGCCGACATGGACTATGACAGCCAGCAGATGGCGCTTCGCATCGTCGGCCCCGGCGTGGCCGGCTATATGCTGCCCAAATACTGGGTCACCCGCCGGATCGAGGAGCGGAAGCAGAAGATCACCGAAGGTTTCCCGGACGCGCTTGATATGATGCTGGTCTGCGTCGAAGCCGGCCAGTCGCTGGATCAGGCAATTGTCCGCGTTGCCAAGGAACTGCATGCCTCCTTCCCGGAACTGGCCGAAGAATTCGAAGTCGTTGCCCACGAAATGAAAGCGGGCAAGGAAAAGGACAAGGTGCTGCGCGATATGGGCACCCGCTGCGGGGTGCAGGATATCTCCTCCTTTGTCACCGTGATGATCCAATCCGCCAGCTTCGGCACCTCAATTGCCGATGCCCTGCGGGTCTATGCGGGGGAAATGCGTGACAAGCGTGTGATGCGTGCGGAAGAGGCCGCAAACAAGTTGCCCGTGAAGATGACCCTTGCCACAATGGGGCTGACTGTTCCGCCCTTGCTGATCATTCTGGTCGGCCCGTCGGTTCAGGGCATTATGAACATGGGCAACGCAGGACCCCAGTAATGAGAAACACGCCACGGGCACTGGCTGCCCGTTTGCTGCCAGCGGCCGCCACCGCCAGCGCGCTTGCGCTGGCGGTGGCTTGCGCACCGGGCGGCCTTAAGCAGGACAAGGGCAGCCCTTGGGCGCCGGGCGCGGATCACCGCAAATCAGCTGAGGACGGGCTGCTGGTGGGCAACCGCCTGATGGCTGCAGGCGAGCATGAGCTGGCGCTCGAGGCCTTTACCCGGGCTGCGCTGGACCAGGGGCTGACGCCGGAGGTTCTGTCCGGCATGGGCTCTGCCAAACTGGGGTTGCGGCGGCTCGGACAGGCCGAAGAGCTGCTGCGTCAGGCGGTGGAGACGGATCCCTCCTGGCCCGAACCGATGAACAACCTCGGCGTGGTGCTGATGGAACGCGGCAAGACCGCGGAAGCGGTGCAGGTGTTCCAGCGCGCCTACGCGCTTGACAATGGCGAAAGTGACGCAATCCGCGATAATTTGCGGCTGGCACTCGCAAAACTGGAAAATCCTGCGCATACTGCCCCTCAAAACCAAGAATACAAATTGGTGCGGCAAGGCGGCGGCAGCTACCTGATTCGCAACGCACCATGACAGAGGCAGAGCAGTAAAAAGGACGCACCAATGCGCCAGCAGTTTTTCCTATCCGCTTCTCTGGCAGGGGCGCTGGTCCTGTCGGCCTGTGCGGAAAAAGCCGATGAAACCGTGGAACGGGCCTTTCAGGAGGTGAATGTCGTCGATGAGGCCAACCTCAACGACGTCATGCTGACCGTCGCAGACCCCAATGAAGCGGTGACCCATTTCCAGCGCACCCTCAAGAACAATCCGGACCGGATCGAACTGCAGCGCGGCCTGGCGCATTCGCTGATCCGTGCCAAACGCACCACCGAAGGCACCGCGGCCTGGAAAAAGGCCGTGTCGATGAAGGGCTCCACCAGCGCCGACCGGGTGCAGCTGGCCGGTGCCCTGGTGCGCAGCGGCCAATGGGATGAAGCCAAAGCAGAACTGGACCAAGTGCCGCCGACCCATGAGACGTACGAACGCTACCGCCTTGAAGCCGTTGTGGCTGACGCCAGCAAGGACTGGAAGCGCGCCGACAGCTTCTATGAAATCGCGGCCGGTCTGACCACGACACCCGCCAAGGTGATGAACAACTGGGGCTACTCCAAGCTCACCCGGGGCGACTTTTCCGGCGCCGAGCGGCTGTTCGGCGAGTCGATCCGCCAGGACCAGACGCTGTTCACCGCCAAAAATAACCTGGTGCTGGCCCGCGGAGCGCAGCGCAACTACACCCTGCCTGTGATTCCGATGGATCAGACCGAACGCGCCCTGCTGCTGCACACACTGGCGCTGTCCGCGGTGAAGCAGGGCGATGTGAAAACCGGCGAAGGCCTGCTGCGGGAAGCCATCGACACCCATCCTCAGCACTTCGAGGAAGCCTCCCGCGCGCTGGCGGCCCTGGAGAACGGCTGATCCATGCAATTCCCGGCCCATGCTGCCTTGTGGTTTCTGCCGTTTGTGCTGCCGCTCTGCTACACGGTTGCGCTGACGGATCTGCGCGGCATGCGTATCCCCAACTGGGCGGTTGATGTGCTGGCGGTGGTTTATGTGGTGATCGGCGCTCTGGTGATGCCCAGCTGGTCCGACTACGGCTGGCATCTGCTGCATCTGCCTGTGGGCATCGGCCTTGGCTTCCTGTTTTACTCCGCCGGTGCCGTGGGCGCCGGAGATGCCAAATTTGCCGGTGCCGCAGCGCCTTTTTTTGCGCTTGGCGACCTGCGTCTCCTGATGATCATTTTTGCCGCCACTCTGCTGGCCGGCTTCACTGCCCACCGGATCGCGAAATACACACCGCTGCGCCGCCTCGCCCCGCAATGGCAGAGCTGGGAAACCGGCAAGAGCTTCCCCATGGGCCTGTGCCTGGGCGCCACGCTGGCGCTCTACCTGGTGCTGGCGGCAAATTTTGGCACCTGACTGCCCGGCACTGGCAAGGGGCCTGTAAAACTGTCCCGGAATTGCCGTTGCCACCGCGGAAATGCTGCAGCTCTGCCCCGCTGTTGCCACAGTCCTGAATAGTCTGTTTCCAAGCAGCGCCCCGCATCAGACGGGGCACAGATCCGGACTTCAGGAGCAGGCACCGCCATGAACATGCAGAACCTCACCGTGATGGCCCCTCCCGCCCCCCGAGGGCTGGCGCAGATGCAGCTGCCGCTGGTGATGATGCGGGACATCCTGCTCAAGACCATTTTCCGCAAGAACGTGGAGAACGTGACCGAGATTGCCGAGGCGATCTGCTTGCCCGCTTCCGTGACCCAGGAGCTGGTGGATATTGCCCGCGAGCAGAAACTGCTGGAGGCCACCGGCACGCTCAACGCCAACAGCGGCAACGAGATGGGCTATCAGCTGACCGATGCCGGCAAGGCGCGGGCCTTGGATGCCCTCAGCCAGTCCGAGTATTTCGGCGCCATGCCTGTGCCGCTCGATATCTACCGCGAGCAGGTCAAGCGCCAGTCGATCCGCAACATTCAGGTGACCCGCGACCAGCTGACCAATGCGATGGGGCACCTGATCCTGCCCGACAGCCTGCTGGACCACCTTGGGCCCGCCGTCAGCGCCGGCCGCTCGATCCTGATGTACGGCCCGCCCGGCAATGGTAAGTCCTCGATCTCCAACGGCATCCGCGATGCGCTGGGGGATCATGTCTATGTGCCGCGCGCCATCGAATACTCAGGCCAGGTGATCACCGTTTATGACCCGATCGTGCACACCGAGGTCGAGCAGGAACCGGAAGATCCTAATGCGCTGCGCCGCCGCAAGCGGTTCGACACACGCTATGTGATGTGCCAGCGCCCCACCGTTATCACCGGCGGCGAGCTGTCGCTGGATATGCTGGACCTGGTCTATAACCCGACCGCGCGCACCTACCAGGCGCCGCTGCAGCTGAAGTCAACCGGCGGCATCTTCATCGTCGACGACCTTGGCCGCCAGGCAGAACCGCCCCAGGCACTGGTCAACCGCTGGATCGTGCCGCTGGAGGAAAGCAAGGACATCCTGGCGCTGCAGTCGGGCGAGAAGTTCGAGGTGCCTTTTGACACGCTGGTGATCTTTTCCACCAACTTCCACCCGAACGAAATCTTCGACAACGCGGCGCTGCGGCGGATTTTCTTCAAGATCAAGATCGACGGGCCGGACCAGGAAAACTACCTCAAAATCTTTGCCATGGTCGCGCGCAAGAAGGGCATGCCGCTGGATGAAGGCGCCCTTGTGCACCTCCTGAAGCGGAAATACCCGACGATCGGCAATGTCTACGCGAACTACCAGCCGGTGTTCCTGATCGACCAGATGATTGCGATCTGCGAGTTCGAAGGCATTCCCTACCAGATGTCTCCGGAACTGATCGACCGCGCCTGGGCCAACATGTTCGTGAAGAACGAGAAGATCGTTAAATGAGTTGAATCCTGGAGCTGCCGGCCGGCAGTTTCCAAAGCCTGTAAAACCGGTTTTCTTTGCGAGCCGGAGATTCTCCCGCCCGTCGTCAGCCTGTTCTGCGAACAGGTTTCCTCCCGTTGGGCGTGGCACCGCGCTTTGCGCGGTGCCACGCCCAACGCCGCCTGCAAGCTCCGGCGCTGCCGGGGCTTGTGCGGGGGCGGGAGCAACCCGGCCCGCGATTGGCAGAACGGCGCGGCTGCACTAGACAGTAGGCATGTCTTTTCTGCCCCGCATCATTCCAGACTGGTTTGCATCAAAAGGCTGGTCCATCCACCCGCATCAGCAAGCCATGCTGGAGCAGGCAGAGGATCCCGCCACCCTGCTGATCGCTCCGACCGGCGGCGGCAAGACCATGGCCGGCTTTCTGCCGACCCTGGCGGAGCTGGCAGACAGCAATCACGAAGGGCTTCACACACTCTATGTCTCGCCGCTCAAGGCGCTGGCCTCAGACATCAAACGCAACCTGCGCACGCCTGTCGAAGAGATGGGCCTGCCTATCCGTATCGACGACCGAACCGGCGACACGCCTGCCAGCCGCAAAAGACGCCAGCGCGCTGACCCGCCGCATATTCTGCTGACCACACCGGAAAGCCTCGCGCTTCTCACCTCCTACGAGGATGCCAGCCGTACCTTCAGAGGCCTGAAGCGTATCGTGGTCGATGAAATCCACGCCTTGGCCGAAAGCAAGCGCGGCGACCAATTGATGCTGGCCCTGGCCAGGTTGCAAACCCTTTGCCCCGAGCTGCGCCGGGTCGGGCTGTCGGCCACTGTCGACGACCCGCAGGCCATCGCCAGCTATCTCGCCCGCCATCCGGATCCCTGTGCAATCATATTGGCCGACCCCGGCCCTGCTCCGGACATCCACATGCTGGAAACAGCAGAAGCGCCGCCCTGGGCAGGCGGCAGTGCTGCTTATGCAATCCCCGCTGTGATGGCGCAGATCAAGGCCCACAAGACCACTCTGATCTTCCACAATACCCGCGCCCAGGCCGAGATCTTCTTCCGCAACCTCTGGCTCGCCAACGAGGACGCGCTGCCCATCGGCATCCACCACGGCTCGCTCGACCGGACGCAGCGCGAAAGGGTCGAAGCGGCAATGGTCCGCGGCGAACTGCGCGCCATCGTCTGTACTGGCTCGCTGGATCTTGGGATCGACTGGGGCGATGTGGATCTGGTGATCCAGATCGGCGCCCCAAAGAACGTGAAACGCCTGGTGCAGCGTATCGGCCGTGCCAACCACCGTTACAACGCGCCCTCCAAGGCGCTGCTGGTGCCGGCCAACCGCTTTGAAGTGGTCGAATGCCGCGCCGCACTGGAAGCCGTGCGTGCTGGCGATCTGGACGGTGACGCGCGCGGTCCGGGCCCCCGTGACGTTTTGTGCCAGCACATTCTGATCACCGCCTGCTCAGGCCCTTTCAGCCCTGATGAACTTTATGCCGAGATGACCCAGGCCGGCGCCTATGCAGGCCTGCCCCGCGATGAATTTGACGCTTGCCTGGAGTTCTGCGCCACCGGCGGCTATGCGCTGAAAGCCTATGACCAGTGGCAGCGCCTGCTGCAGCGCCCCGACGGCCGATGGCAGCTGCGCGACCCGCGCGCCGCACAGCGCATCCGTATGAACCTGGGAACGATCCAGGACGCCGACCTGATGAAGGTCCGCCTGAAGCGCAGCCGCGGCGGCAAGCCGCTGGGTGAGATCGAAGAGGCCTTTGCCGCCACCCTCACCCCTGGCGACACCTTCCTGATCGGCGGCCAGACCGTACGTTATGAAGGCCTGCGCGAAATGACTGTGGAAGTTACCCGAAACTCCGGCAGGAAACCCAAGATCGCGGTCTTCTCCGGCACCAAATTCGCCACTTCCACTCAGCTCAGCGCCCGTATCCTGGAGATGTTCAAACAGGAGAGCTGGCCCTCCCTGCCCCGCCACACGGCCGATTGGCTGGAGCTGCAGCGCCAGGTATCGGAACTTCCCCGTGCCGGATCCCTGCTGATCGAAAGCTTCCCGCATGAAGGCCGCGAGCACGCCTGTATCTACGGTTTTGCCGGCCGCAACGCTCAGCAGACGCTGGGTCTCCTGCTCACCAAGCGGATGGAAGAGCTCGGCCTCGACCCCTTGGGCTTTGTCTCCACCGATTACGCCACGCTGATCTGGGGACTGGAAGAGCTGACCGACCCCGCCTCGCTGTTCGAAATCGACGCCCTGCGCAACGGGCTGGAGGGCTGGCTGGCGGGCAATGCGGTGATGAAGCGCGCCTTCCGCGGCGCCGCCACCATTGCCGGGCTGATCGAACGCAATACACCAGGCACCCGCAAGAACGGCCGCCAGGCAACCTTCTCCTCCGACATCCTCTATGACACGCTGAGGAAATACGACCCCGGCCACCTGCTGCTGGATATCACCCGCGAGGAGGCCCTGCGCGGGCTGGTCGACTTCGGCCGCATCGAAGAGATGATAGCGCGAATCAACGGCCGCATCACCTTGAAGCGGCTGGAACAGATTTCTCCGCTCGCCGCGCCGTTGCTTTTGGAGGTTGGCAAGGTACCGGTAAAAGGCGCCGCCGAGGAGAAGCTTCTGCAGCGCGAGGCAGAGGCGCTGATGCGGCAATCCGGCCTGGACCGGCTGCAGTGACGCCCTCGCAGGTTCAGATCCACGCCCGCAGCGATTCAAGCATTCAGAAAGATGACCGTAGCGGCAGCGGCAATTGCAGCAGCCCCCAGGATCAAACCCGTAAGGCCTAAGCGCATCTGCAGCGGTTTCAGGGGGTCAGACTTGTCTCGGAAAACAGCCTGAAACAAATGAAACCCGGTCCGCTTCCAAATCAGCCCTTCCTCGTGCAGTGGGCCATAAACAGGGTTTTGCAAATGGCGGCGGTACAGCAGAAATGAAACCGCAAAAATCAGGACAATAGCACCTCCAACCAATTTTCCCTGCTGCCTTGTTTCGAAACACTGTGCCTTGCCCTGCTTGCATAGACCGTGCCACCCGCTAAAGACAGCGGTATGAACGGATTTGATTTCACTCTGGCCGGCGCGAGCCTCACTGCCCTTGGCTCCGGCGCGCTCTGGTGGGCTGAACACCAAACCCTCTGCGTCTCGGACCTGCATCTGGGCAAATCCGAACGCCACGCCCGGCGCGGCGGCAGTGCTCTGCCGCCTTATGAAACGCGGGACACTCTCCAGCGGCTCGAAGCTGCGCTCAAGGAGACCGGCGCTCAAACCTTGGTGTGCCTTGGCGACAGTTTTGACGATGACGCCGCCTCCCGTTCATTGCCAGCGGCAGAAATGGCGCAACTGTCCAGCCTCATGCGACACCGCCGCTGGATCTGGGTGGAGGGCAACCATGACCCGGCCCCGGCCCTGTTTGGTGGCGAACATGCTCAGGAAATTGCCATCGGACCGCTGACTTTCCGCCACATAGCAGCCTCTCAAGCCGCCGCAGAGGTCTCTGGCCACTACCACCCCAAGGCTCGGGTGCGCGGCACGTCCCGCCCAGCCTTTCTGCTGGACTCGCAGCGCCTGATCATGCCCGCCTTCGGCACGTATACTGGCGGGTTGCGCAGTACAGATCCCGTTTTTGCGGACCTGATGGGCTCAGAGGCATTGGCCATCCTGACCGGCCCCCGCCCGACACCGGTTCCGATGCCCCGCTAGATAGCGCAGCGTCATTCACCCCAAGCGCATTTGCCAGTCTATGCTGCCAGCAAACGCTGGGAGAGACAGAGATGAGCGCTATCGACGACAAAATCCGCCAAAGCTTCGCAAAGCAAAGCATGATGCAAACGCTAGGCGCCGGGATCGAAAGCGTGTCCGGCGGCGAAGTTGTCATCATCGCACCCATCCTGCCCGGCAGCCGCCAGCAGCACAATGTGGCCCATGCTGCTCTCAGCTTTGCGATCGGCGACACCGCAGCAGGCTATGCAGCGCTGACTGTAATGCCCGAGGGCAGCGAAGTGATGACGGCAGAGATGAAGATCAACCTGCTCGCTCCCGGCGACGGAGATCTCCTGCGCGCCACCGGAAAAGTGATCAAGCCCGGCCGCCGCCTGGTGATTGTGACGGCCGAAGTTCATGCAGTGAAAGACGGCCAGGAAAAACTGACGGCAATCCTGCAAGGCACAATGGTTCCGGTTCGTCTCCCGGTTTGAGCCCTCAGTCCCCCGCCTGTTTTATGGTGCCCGTCAAAGCTGTGGAGCCCCTTTAAGCCTGAGGCTAGAAAGCGCCGCTATGAACACCGCGCGTGTATGCACCAAGTGCAAACACCCCAAACCAATCCCGCACCCATCATCAGGAAACTCCCCATTCCAAAACTCCTTTAGACAAAATTTACCCTGCATCAGTGGAGCGCGTTCCGGGCTGCCTTTTGGACAAAGCTTGTTAAAAGGATGGCATCTTTCGCCCCTTCCCAAGGGGCATTTGTTCCATGCGGTCAGACTGAAAAAGGCGCCCCGAAGGGGCGCCTTTAGTAAACTACCATTCTGCGGCGCAGCTTACGCGGTGAGGCCTTCTGGCTCTGCGAGGTTGTTTGCGCGGCAGCAGGCGGTGACGGTGTTCGCGAGCAGGCAGGCGATGGTCATCGGGCCGACGCCGCCGGGGACCGGGGTGATGGCGCCGGCGCGCTCGGCCGCCGAGTTGAAGTCGACGTCGCCCACCAGCACGTTCTTGCCGTCGCGCTCGATCCGGTTGATGCCCACGTCAATCACGGTGGCGCCTTCCTTGATCCAGTCGCCCGGCACCATTTCCGGACGGCCCACGGCCGCCACCACGATGTCGGCGCGGCGGACCACGTCGGGCAGGTCCTTGGTGCGCGAATGCGCGATGGTCACGGTGCAGCTGTCGCCCAAGAGGAGCTGCGCCATCGGCTTGCCGACGATGTTGGAGCGGCCGATCACAACCGCGTCCATGCCCGAGATCGAGCCATGGTGGTCGCGCAGCATCATCAGGCAGCCCAGCGGGGTGCAGGGCACCATTGACTTCTGGCCGGTGCCCAGCAGGCCAACGTTGGAGATGTGGAAGCCGTCCACGTCCTTTTCCGGCGCGATCGAGTTGATCACCAGATCCTCGTCCAGGTGCCCCGGCAGCGGCAGCTGCACCAGGATGCCATGCACCGATGCGTCGTTGTTCAGCTGATCAATCAGCGCCAGCAGATCCGCTTCCGAGGTGTCCGCGTCCAGCTTGTGCTCATAGGAGTTCATGCCGACCTCGACGGTCTGCTTGCCCTTGGAGCGCACATAGACCTGGGAGGCCGGATCCTCGCCCACCAGAACCACCGCCAGGCCGGGGGTG